>CACNTW010000001.1 GCA_902623495.1 uncultured Pelagibacteraceae bacterium
AAAAATTATTGTAACATCTAATATAAAAATTGAAAATTTATATAAAGATGGGTTGCAAAGAGATCAATTCAAACCTTTTATAAAAATAATGCAAAAGCAATCATTTGAATATCAATTAAATATAGATGATGATTATAGAAAGTCCAAAGGCAATAAAACTCAAAGATATTACTCACCTTTAAATCAAGAAAACAATTTTAAAATAAACAAATTATTTAGAGTGATGACTAAAGATAAGGTTTTAAAAGAAAAGATTTTAAACATCAAAGGAAGAAAATTTATTTTAAAAAATTTTTATGATGGAATTGTTCGATTAACTTTTAAAGAAGTATGTGATAAAAATTTAGGATCAGAAGATTATATTAAAATAGTAAAAAATTGTCTTTTTATAGTTATGGAAAATGTACCAGCATTTAATGATTTAAATTCAAATCAACAACAAAGATTTATTACTTTTTTAGATATCGTGTATGATCAAAATATACCTATGGCCATTAGTGCAGAACAAAATATTGATAAACTCACATCATCAAGGTTATTGGAAAAACCATTTAAGCGTACAATTAGCCGATTATTTGAACTAACATCTAAAAAGAATTTATGAGACAAGAATTTTTTAATCTTGAACTTAAAACAAATGGTCAAAAATTATATGAATTTACCGATCAAACCATAGACTGGATAAATAAAAATAATTTTAATAATGGTATTTTAAATTTAAGCATACAGCACACTAGTGCATCTTTAATTGTTCAAGAAAATGCTGATCCTGATGTTCAATCAGATTTAATTAATTATTTTGATAAAATTGCTCCAATGGATAATAAATTATATATTCATACAATAGAAGGTAAGGACGATATGCCAGCTCATATAAAGTCAGCTTTAACTAACAATCAAATATCCCTCAGTATAAAAAACAAACAACTTTTGCTGGGAACTTGGCAAGGAATTTACCTTTTTGAACATAGGTTAGCTTCTACAAAAAGGCTGATTATTCATCATTTTATTGGAGATTAATTTTTTAAAGTTTGAAATGCTTTGAGAGCTGCATTTCTGGCTTCTTCATGTACAACTATTGGAGAAGGGTAATCAGAACCAATTTTAGTTTTTATAGCTTCTTGATATTTTGTTTCCATTTCCCATGGTTTATGAATAAATTTACTTGGAACTCTCTCAAGTTCAGGTACCCATTTTTTTACATACAAACCTTGTTTATCAAATTTTTCACCCTGCAATATAGGATTAAAAATTCTAAAATAAGGGGCTGCATCTGCACCACAGCCAGCAACCCATTGCCATTGTGCAACATTGTTTGCTTCATTAAAATCTAACAAACAATTTCTAAAATGTTTTTCACCCTCTTTCCAATTAATTCTTAAATGTTTTACAAGAAAAGAACCAACTACCATTCTAATTCTATTATGCATCCAACCTGTTTCATAAAGTTGCCTCATCCCAGCATCAACAATTGGGTATCCAGTCATACCATTTTTCCAAGCTTTCAAATTTTTTGCATTTTTATCCCATGGAAATTTATCAAATTCTTTTCTTAAATTACCTTTTAGCATTTCAGGGAAATAATTAATTAAACTATGTGAAAATTCTCTCCAGCCTAATTCATTTAGATATTTTTTAACACTAATATTTTTTGATTTATATTTATAACATTTGTCCCAAATGTTACTTACATGTATTTGTCCATTTCTAATGAATGGCGAAAGTTTTGATGAACCATTTATAGCTGGATAATCTCTGTCAACTCCATATTTCAACATTCTATTTTCAACAAACTCATTTAAATATTTTTCGGATTGTTTTTCTGTTGGGTCCCAATATTTTTCAAATTTTTTATACCAATTTTTCTTTGGTAAAATTTGATCTGGAACATTATTATTTTTGAATAATTTTATTTTGCTCTTAACTTTTTTTACTTTTAATGTTTTGTTTGGGATACTATCTAAGTAAATTTGCTCTCCAACTCTCCAAAATGGACTATAAACTTTATAAGGGCTTCCATCATCTTTTGTAACATTATTATATTCATTAAGAACATTTCCTTTAAAGCATTTTGAAAGTATTTTGTTTTTTTCAAAAATTTTAATGAGATCATTATCTAACTTTAATTGAGATGGCTCATATATTTTATTCCAAAATATAGAAATTTCTTGTTTGCCTTTGACTTTACTAAAAAAAGTTATCTCATCAGAAAATACTAATTCTAATTCAATATTGTATTTAATTAATTCATCTTTAAAATTAATTAAAGATTTATTTACCCACCATTTTTGAGCTTCTCTAACATCATCAAAATTTTCCTTGTTATAAATATATAATGCTGTGACAGTATCGTAATTATTTGTTGCATAAGATAATGCAGTATTATTTTTTATTCTAAAATCGTCTCTTATCCAAACAACAGCTTTTTTTGACATATAATTTACTTTCTGCCTTTAGATAGCAATTGTTTATAAAGTTTTACATCTGCATTACCTTCGCATCCAATAACTAAAACGTTAGATTTTTCGTTAAGATTTATTAATTTCTTTGTTTTAGGATTATTACAGAGACTTATAAGACTGATAATTCCTGGCGTAGCACATTCACCACCTATTATTGATCTTTTACTCAGTTTCTTGTCTTTAAGCATTGCAACAGTTTTAGGAACTTTTGAGTCATTTACAGTGACACAACAATTACTAGCCTTTTTTAATATATGCCAAGGTATGAGAGACATTTCATTGCATGACATACCACCCATTATACTTTCTTTTTTTATTTTAATTTTTTTTAAACTTTTGCTTTTTATGCTTTGAAGTACACAATCAGCTCCATCAGGTTCAACTATTATTATTTTAGGAATTCTCTTGAAATATTTTGCAACTCCTGCAACTACACCTGCTGCCATGCCACCAACGCCAGCTTGAAGGAATATATGTGTAATATAATGCGTAGTTTGTTTTGAAATTTCTTTAATCATAATTGAATAACCAGCCATAGTTAGCAAAGGAACATAACTATAATTCTTCGTAGATACATCTTGAACAATATTCCAATTATTCTTTTTTGATAATTTTTTACACTCGTTTAATGAGTTTTCGTAATTACCTTTTACTCGAATTACATCAGCTCCAAATTTTTCAATTTCTTTTACTCTTGCTTCACTTACATATTGACTAACAAATATTTTACATTGTAAACCCAATCTTTGAGCGCCCCAAGCAACTGATCTACCATGATTTCCAGCTGTTGCAGATGATATTATTATATTTTTTTTCCTTTTAGATATTTTTTCTACAGCATATGCTCCACCTAAAGCTTTAAATGATTTTAAATGAAATCTTTTCGACTCATCTTTGTAAAAAATATTATTAAGTTTTAAATTTTTGTTTAGTTTCTCTAATTTTAATAATGGTGTTTTTTTATAGTTTTTCCACTTAGATATAGAATTAAACGCGTCAGTGATTATTTTTGACGAAATGATATTTAAAATATGGTTTCGATTAAAATTATAATTTTTATTCGATATAAATTTTGCAAGTTTCCATTTTCTATAACTATCAAAGCTTTTCACTTTAACAGTCTAGAGTATTCTGTCTTTCCCATTTTGTAATTGGTTTGGACTTATCAAATTTTTCGTTATCATTAAAATCTTTTAATTCCGAAGTCCTTAACTTGACATAACTTTTAATTACTTCTTTTCCAAATGCTTTATTCATTTCTTTATTATTTTCAATTTTATCAAGAGAATCTTTTAGTTCATTTGGTAATTTAGAAAGGTTTGGATATTTTTTATAATCCTCATACATATTACAAAAAAGAGGTTTGCCAGGATTAATTCTTTTATTTAATCCCTCCATTCCTGCAGCTAATACACTAGCTTGAAGTAAATAAGGATTTGCGGATCCATCCATAAGTCTTAATTCAAATCTTCCTGGATCAGGAACCCTTATCATATGTGTACGGTTATTTCCTGTATATGATATACTACTTGGAGACCATGTGGCACCAGATTTTGTTGGTGCAGCATTTATTCGTCTGTAACTATTTATTGTTGGATTAAAAAAAGTAGATAAGGATGAAGCATGTTTCATGATGCCTCCTAAAAAGTTATAAGCTGTCTTGCTTAGCCCAAGCTTATCATGTTTATCAAGAAAGATATTTTTCTTTCCTTTCCATAAAGAAATATGTGCATGACATCCGTTACCAGTTAAATTTTCAAAAGGTTTTGGCATAAATGTTGCTCTCAAATCATGCTTTTCTGCAATAGTTTTAACCATAAATTTAAAAAAAGTGTGTCTATCAGCAGTTTTTAGACAATCTGAATAATCCCAATTCATTTCAAATTGCCCATTAGCATCTTCGTGGTCATTTTGATAAGGACCCCATCCCATTTCAATCATACAATCACAAATTTCTTTTATAAGCTCATATCTCCTCATTAATGAAGACTGGTCATAACAAGGTTTAGATTGAGTATCTCTATTATCAGCAATTGTGTTCCCATCAGGAGAAATCAAAAAATACTCACACTCCACACCTGACTTCATGCTGTATCCTAATTCAGATAATTTTTTTATTTGTTTTTTTAACATCACTCTTGGTGAAGCATCGACTGGTTTACCATTCATCCATAAATCCGAAGCCAACCAACCAACTTCTTTATTCCATGGTAGTTGAATTAAACTGTCAGGATCAGGTATTGCAAACATATCAGAGTCAGCTGGCGTCATATCTAACCAAGCTGCAAATCCAGCAAATCCAGCACCATTTGCTTGCATATCTTTTATCGCATGAGCAGGAACCAATTTTGATCTTAATACACCAAATAAATCTACAAAACTTATTAAAAAATATTTAATTTTTTTTTGTTTTGAAATTTTAAATAAATTTTTTGCCATCTAATAACGTAACACAATTATTTAAAAAATGATAAAAAGAAATCTTTGTAATAAATTAAATTTACACCAATAATAATTAATATTGCTATAATTACTCCATACTTTGCTTTTGGCCATGCAAGACGTGCCATTTTGCTAGGAGTTTTATTTTCATTTTGATTATTTTCTTCAGAATTTTGCATTAAAAAAAAAGAGGGCACAGTATTTCATGCGCCCTCTTAAAAGTTTTAACCGTCTGTTATATTGCTTTTCCAGTCGTTAGCACTTGGTTTTTTTCTGACAATTGCATTCATCTTACCATCTTCTTGTTTAGATGAAATAACATGCCAGCCAACCCAAATAAGAATTGCTATTATAACTAGCACTCCTTCCGAACCAACACCTGGATAGACAGATCCTTGTACCTCAGAGGCACTTAAATGATCTATCCAATTTGATACTGTTGCCATTTACATACCTCCTTTATCTACTGGCCGAGACTACAGCTTTTTCGTCTTCTTTAGCCTCTTCCATAATTGTATAGTCAAGTCCTGCAAGTTCTACTTCTCTTGGTATTCTTAATTTACCCATTCCGTGAAGAACTTTTGCAATTATATATCCAGGAAGCATACCTAGTACAAAAAACATTATTATTGCGCCGATAAACATTCCAAGAGGATTAATTGCTGCATAATTAGTTCCATCCCACATAGCTCCAACACTGTATCCAGATGAAGGATAACCATTTAAAACGAAACCACATATTACAAGACCAACAAATCCAGCATAACCATGAACAGCTACCGCTCCAACTGCATCGTCGATTTTATATTTTTTCTCGACCCAGTAATGCATTTTGTAAGCTATAACTACTCCGATCATACCGATTATCATTGATTGTATTGGATGATATAAATCATTACCTGCAGATGCACATATTATTCCCGCAAGTCCTGATGAATAAGTCCAGAAAGGATCTCCCTTCGAGACCACATACCCAGCTAACAACCCTCCAGATAACGACATTAAAAAGTTCATCGTTATTCCACTAAGTGTGGTGGGAGTTAGGTAGATGTTCGTTGCAGTAAAGAAAGTTACACCTTCCATACCATATTCAGGTCCAAGATCATAAATCGGAACATTACATGCAGCGTAAAAGCCCCAAAAACCTGTATAGATTAAGAATAATCCAACAGTCACTAACCAAGGATTTCTTGGTCCAATGTTTCTTGGTTCTCCGCTAGATGAAAATTTTCCAATTCTTGGTCCTAAAACAATTAGAACACCTAAGGCAAAACCTCCGGCAATTGCATGAATTACTCCAGAAGCATAAGCATCGTGATATCCTAATATTTTTAACATCCATCCATCAAAATGCCATCCCCATGAAGCATCTATTGTCCAGAAAACAGATCCAATTGCAATTGCAAGTATTCCAAATGCAAAAGTAGTTATCCTTTCAATAACCGCTCCAGATACAATTGAAGCTGCAGTCCATGAAAATAATAAAAAGGCTGCCCAGAAGACACCCATTATATGATCATTAAGATTTACGGCCATCAATGCATTTGTAGGATTAGCAAGATCATTTCCACCAAATCCACCTCCAAGAACTAGACCAGTACTTTCGGTCATAATCGAAGGAGCTAATCCGGGTCCTGTTGGAAATGCCCAGTATATCCACCAACCAAAGAAAAACCATGTGACTGTTACCAGTGGTATCAGCATTGTATTTTTCATAAGAGTGTGTTGGTGATGTTTGTAACGAGATGCCCCAACTTCATACATACAGAATCCCACGTGGATCAAAAACATAAGAACCACAGTTACCCAATAGTAAAATTCTGTAAATAAGGTTGTGAGAGCACCTAATTGATCAGTCATATTTCTCTCTCCTATTAATAGTTAATAGACTCTATGAAATTTTTTTTACGCTGACAATTTTATTTTATTTATAAAAAGTAGAAGTTAATAATTATTTTATCAACTTGAAATTGAAATTAGAATTTTAAATATGCTTTTTTAAGGTCAACCAGAGGATGATTCGGGGACATTTGAAACTTTACCAATAATTCTCTAGCTATCATATCTCTATCCTGCTGATTATTAGGTAATTTTATTTTACTTGGTATCGTTACCCAACCGTTAGCATTTCTATCGAATACAGCAGGTCTATTTTCTTCATATCCCATATGAACATCTTCTAACCAATTAAGATCATCCCAACCCATAGCTTCTATATATTTTTTTAAAAATGGAGTGAGTCGACTATAGTCAGGCAAAAGATTAACGTCATATCGATAACCAATTGTTTGGCCAATCATTTTTTCTCTAGCAGTCTCTTTTTTCTTTCCTAATTGACCTTTGATCTCTTTTGATTTGACTTTTTTCTTACCTTTTTTCTTTGGCATATTTGCTATTAGATTTTATGGAAATCTTTAACTCCTACTGTATGATTTGTTCCTGCAAGAGGCACTTTAGCTAAAGCAGACGCCTCCATTGTTAATGCAGCCATATCTTCTGGTTCTAGCGAGTGAATATTTGTTTTTCCACATGCTCTAGCCAACAATTGAGCCTCCAATGTCATCGCATGCAAGTAATTATAAACTCTTAATGCTGCATCATCAGGATTTAATCTTTTTCTTAATTTTGGATCTTGAGTAGCTACTCCTACTGGACATCTACCAGTATGACAGTGATAGCAATGACCTGCGGGAACACCCATTTCTTTTTCAAAATTAGATTCTGGTATTTCTTTATTGCAATTTAATGCCACCATTGCGCCTGTTCCGATTGCAATTGCGTCTGCACCAAGTGCTAAAGCTTTAGCCATATCTGCTCCATCTCTAACACCACCTGCATAAATTAAAGTTACCTTTCCAGTTTTACCTACATCATCCAAAGCTCTTCTTGCTTCTCTAATTCCTGCTATTCCTGGGATACCTGTGTTTGCAGCTGCAATGTGTGGTCCAGCACCTGTTGAACCTTCCATTCCATCAAGATAAATTGAATCTGGATCACATTTTGCTGCCATCCTTACATCATCATACACTTTAGCTGCTCCAAGTTTTAATTGAATTGGCACCTTGTTTTTTGTTAATTCTCTAAGCTCTTGAACTTTTAAAGCTAAATCATCTGGACCCAGCCAATCAGGATGTCTTGCTGGAGATCTTTGATCAATACCTGCAGGTAGCGATCTCATTTCTGCAACTTGGTCAGTAACTTTTTGACCCATCAAATGACCACCCATTCCAACTTTTTGTCCTTGTCCAATAAATACCTCAATTCCATCAGCTAGTTGTGCATGGTGTGGGTTAAAACCGTATCTTGATTGTATGCACTGATAAAACCATTTTTCTGAATATCTTCTCTCATCTGGTATCATTCCACCTTCACCAGAACATGTTGCGCTACCAGCCATTGTAGCACCTCTAGCTAATGCAGTTTTTGCTTCATAAGATAAAGCTCCAAAACTCATTCCCGTAATGTAAACTGGAATATCAAGTTCAATTGGATTTTCACATCTTGGACCAATAATAGTTTTGGTCTCACATTTTTCTCTGTAACCTTCAATAACAAATCTTGTTAATGTACCTGGCAAGAAAACTAGATCATCGAAAGTAGGTATCTTTTTCATCAAAGCCATTCCTCTCATTCTGTATCTTCCTAATTCCGCTTTGATATGAATGTCGTCCATAACCTCTGGAGTAAAAATAGCGTTGTGTCCTAACAAACTTTTGTTTCTTGAAGCTATTCCATTACCATTAGAATGTCCGTTTGACTTTCCATTACCATTTTTTTTCTTTGCCATTTAAATTGCTCCTTTTTTTTCTGTAGGTTCAAGAGCATCGTAATTCCAAAGTTTTTTTCCTGCTACAACTTTGGTCATCTTAGAAACATCGAAGTTTTCTCCGATCTCCGCAACCTTTAATTTTCTTTTAAGCCAGTCTTGATCTGAATCAGTTAACTCAGCTTCGACAGCATCACTACCAAATGATCCAATTTTTCCACCTACAAAAATTGTCCCATCATACATAGAGTCTCCTAAATTTATTCCAACATCTCCAAGAATAATAATTCGCCCTCTCTGCATCATAAAACCCGTAAAAGCACCAGCATCTCCACCAATAATTATTGTTCCACCTTTTTGATCAATTCCTGTTCTGGCACCTACGCTTCCTTTGCATATCAGATCTCCACCTCTAATTGCCGCACCAAAACATGAACCTGCATTTTTTTCAATTACTACTTTTCCTGCCATCATATTTTCTGCACATGACCATCCCACTCTTCCATTAATTCTAACTATAGGACCATCCATTGATCCACATCCAAAGTATCCTAAGCTACCTTCAAATATTAAATTTAATTTATTGAGAATTCCAACCCCCAAACTATGTTTCCCTTGAGGGTTTTTTATTACAATTGTTCCGTATCCATCTTTCATTAATTCATCAATTTTTTTATTTGCTTCACGACAATCCATGTTCTTAACGTCAATTTCAGTTCTTTTGTTAAAATCTACATCATATGTCCCAAAGTAATAAAAATTCTCAGCCTCATCTGGATTAAAAAATTTTTGTTGTGTTTTTCCAGTTAAGACTTCTGTATGAAGTCCCATTGATTGAGCTTTACTTTTTTTTTCTGATGTTTTTAAATTTGCCATACTTTAACTTCTCCATCAAAAGGATCATAAGTTTCGATTTCTTGTGGTAATATTGATCTTATTGCAATTTCCTCTGACCCCATTGCAACTAAATCATCAGACTCATACAATACTAGTGGTTTTGCAGCCATTGTATCTTTCGCCATTCCTAAACTATCTTTTGTAGCAACAAAATAAGTAAATACCCCATCTAAACCGACGAGAGACTCTTTCATTCCCTCTTCTAATGTAGCTCCATTTCTCATTTTTTCTGCAAGATATACAGCGATTAATTCCGAGTCACATTCTGACATAAATCTCATGCCCTTGTTTTCCAATACTCTTCTATTATTCCAATAGTTTGTTAATTGTCCATTATGAACAACTGACACATCGCTAAAAGGATAACCCCAAAATGGGTGAGCAGATTTAATATCCACTCCCGACTCTGTTGCCATCCTAGCATGACCAATTGCATGTGTCCCAACAACTTTATCTAAATTATATCTGTTACAAACAACTTCAGCGTTTCCTAGATCTTTAATTACTTCTAGAGATTTTCCCATAGATAATATTTCTACACCTTCAACACTTTCTATTTTTTGAGAAAATTCCATTAAATCTTTGTCATACTGAATTTCATATCGTAATGAATAAGGAAGAATTCTATCTTCTTTTATCACCTTAGCACCTAGCTCAGAAAGATAAGAATCAACAATTTTTTTTCTTTCATCATAAACTGATACATCTTCTTTTACTGAAGAGCTTCCCTCTGCAACATTTTCACCAACCTTAAATCGCATGATGAAATTTTCTCCATCAGTTTTTCCATACAAAGCATATCCAGTTGAGTCCTCACCCCTATGCTTTAGTGCTTGAAGCATTCCTTGGAGTTCAAAACCTACATTTGATGTATTTCCTCTATGAATTAATCCTGCTATTCCGCACATATAATTTCCTTATTAAATTATGGTAAACAATCCAGATAAGTATCAAGATCCCATTGTGTTGTTGCACCTAAAAATTTTTCCCACTCATCTCGTTTGTACCAATTAAATACTTTATACATCTCATCTGGCATTGATGATTTTATAACATCATCTTCCGCCAATCTATCTAAAGCCTCACCTAAACTTAGTGGAAGTTTTTTAACATCTTTACCAGCTTTTTGAGCTTCATATATATTTCTAGACTCAGGTTTAGCTGGTTTCATTTTTTTAGATATTCCCTCATCACAAGCTTTAAGTAATGCAGCACCTAATAAATATGGATTATGCATAGAGTCAACTGATCTGTACTCAAATCTACCTGGAGCAGATACTCTTAGACCGCATGTTCTATTTTGATAACCCCAGTCAGCATATACTGGTGCCCAAAAACCTTGATCCCATAATCTTCTATATGAGTTCACTGTCGAAGAACCAATTGCTGTTAAAGCCGGTAAGTGTTTCATTATCCCTGCAATTGATTGTAATCCAATCTTTCCAGGCAATTGCATATCTTTAGTGTCAGGCATAAAAGTATTAGTTCCACCGGATACATAACTAAAGACTTCTTCTACACCTGGAAGTTTTTTGTTACCCAATTTGTTTACTGATACTTTTCCACCTTTCCACAAAGACATGTTGGTGTGACATCCACTTGCTGAAACTCCCATAAATGGTTTAGTCATAAAGCAAGCTATAAGATTATGTTCTCTTGCTACTTGAGCACAAATTTGTCTATACGTAGATAATCTATCAGCATTTCTTAAAACATTATCAAATGTCCAGTTAAGCTCTAATTGACCAGGAGCATCTTCATGATCACCTTGGATCATATCAAGACCCATCGCTTTTGCATATTCAATAACCTTCATAAACACAGGTCTTAATGATTCAAATTGATCAATATGATAACAGAAAGGTTTTGAGAAACCTTGACCAGTTGGAGTTCCGTCAGGATTTTTTGTTAACCACATCATTTCAGGCTCTGTTCCAACTCTTAATTCTAATCCATGTTTCTTTTTGAACTCATTCATGAAAATTCTAAGATTACCTCTGCAGTCACTTGTTAAATGACCACCTGGATTTTTTCTTTCTTCTCTATTTCTAAAACATGTAACAAAAACTCTTCCAACTCTCTTATCCCAAGGCAATTGAACAAAAGTTTCTGGATCAGGTATTCCTACCAATTCCATAGCTTCTGGACCATAACCAATATAATTATTATGACGATCTAAAAATAAGTTTGCTGTTGCTCCATAAACCAATTGAAAACCTTTTTCTGCAGTTCTTTCCCAGTGGTCTGCTGGTATTCCTTTTCCAACAACTCTTCCAGTTACTGAAATAAATTGATAATAGATATAAGTAATTCCTAATTCGTTTATTTTTTCTCTAACTTTTTTGACGAGTTTAGCTCTACCTGGTTGGTTTACATGTTTTTCAAGATCCGTCATTCTTCCCCCTTTGAATTTTCAGATCAAAAAGGTAACTGAAAAAAAAACGTTTGTCTACTTAGATAAATTAGCTCCAAGGAAACGGACTGTTCGATGTGGGATGAAGTTTTCCTTTTTCATATCTATCGAATCTAAACGGTTTTAATAATTCACTTTCATGACCTAAAATTTCTTGTGCAACAAGGTGCCCAACACCTATCATTTTATAACCATGATTTGCATCTGCAATCATGTAAACATTTTCAAAAAATCTATCGAATATTGGGAATGAGTCTGGTGTCAAACAACCCAATCCTCCTGATGGTCCCTTTCTATACAGATGAGATTTACCAACAAAACGTTTCTGAATATGTGCAAGTGCTGAAGTCCACATATCAGAAAATTTATCAGTGGTTTGATATTCTGGAGAATCTATCCCATACGGATCAACATTAACTTCATCAAAATGTTTTTGAACAATGTAAGGTGATGTTCCACCTTGAACTCCCAATCCTTCAATATCAGGTTTATAATAAATACCCCATAAGTCTTCTGTAATTATTTTACCATCTTTATCAGAATAAAGCGGTGCATCTGTATCAACATGAATTACTGGAGGCGCTTTACCTTCATTAGTTTTTAAATAATCTGCATCTACACCTAATACACCTTCTTGTAAAAACCAGTACTTCCACATTTCAACTTCATGCATTTTTCCATTTTTAGTATCTTTTATGTTAGTAGTTTTTGGCAACTCCAACATATTCCAAAAATCTCTTACCCATGGTCCTGCTCCAATAACTACCTGATCACAATCAATTGTACCTTTGTCTGTAACTACGCCAGTAATTGCATTGCTGTTGCTCCCTCTTTTAAAACCTGTAACCTTTACTCCTTTATGAACGTTTACACCGTTTGAATTTGCTTTTTTCTCTAGTGCTTTAATTGAATCCTTATTAAATGCATATCCACCTTTTTTTTCATGCAAGACTGATGTAATACCTTTTGCTTGCCAATCACTAAAAATTCCTTGCATATATTGCATGCAATCTTTTTCACCTTCTATAAATTCTGATTCATATCCAATTGCTTTTTGTTGTTCATAAATACTTGCAACATCTTTATGCATTACTTCCGGAGAAATTTGCATATAGCCAACAGCATTATATTTAAATGCCTCTGGATCACTTTCCCAAACACTAACTGAATGAGCCATTAATTCTCTCATTGCTGGTTGAAAATAATTATTTCTAACAACTCCACATGCAATTCCACTTGCACCTGCAGCAGTGTCTTTTTTTTCTAGGACAACTACATCGTTTGGATTTTTATATTTTTCGGAAAGTTTCCAAGCAGTACTTAACCCGTGAATTCCTCCACCAATTATTACAACTTTTGCTTTTGTCGGTAACGACATGAACGAACTTTAATTTTTTAGCAAAGGAAAGAATATAATAATTTTTATATATAATTTATATAAATTCTAAATATTAGTGTGAATTTTATTTAAAAACTCAAATTTTTCAGAGTTTTCAAATATTCGTTAAATTCATTAACAAAATTCTGTGTAGGTAAAACGTACTTTTTTCTATGGTCATTTCCGGTTTTTTCGAGGTAAAAAAATTCTTTATCACAAGCTTCTTTGATCATGAGTGCAGATTTGGGTCTAGAGGTTTTGAAAAGTCTAGTCTTAAGTTCTTCGACAGATAAGTTTTCATTTAATTTATAGGAATTCATCACAATTAACATCATGTGATAATGTGAAGGAGACTTTCTGAAAAAGTAATTACTGGATGTATGGGACAGTTTCATTTGATCTTCCCAAAATTCCAGTAAATCCTTTGATGATTTTGACATTAAGATTTTACACGTGTTTTTTGAGGATCGTAATGCGGGAAACCAACAACTTTAGCAGGTATTCTTTTTTGATGTCCATCAATTTTACCGACTTCAACGTTCATACCTATTTCTGAATGACCTACATCAATTCTGCACAAAGCAATATTTTTATTCAAAGTAGGAGATAGACATCCGCTTGTAACTACGCCAACTTGGGATCTTCCAATGTGAACGCAATCACCGTGATTAGCTTTTTCTTTGCCTACAAGTTCTAATCCAACTAATTTCTTTTGCGGATTTTCTTTTCTCTTTATTAATGCTTCTTTACCAATGAAATCTGCTGTTTTTGTTTTTAAAGGAACCGTAAATCCAACACCAGCTTCAAAAGGGTCAACTTGGCCGTCAAATTCATTACCAAATAATATTAGTCCAGCTTCAATTCTTAATAAATCTAATGCTCCAAAACCGGCAGGTATTAATCCTTCATCTTTACCAGCTTCCATAAGCACATCCCAAACCGCTGGTGCATCAGAAGGATGACACCATATTTCATATCCTAACTCGCCTGTATATCCAGTTCTAGAAACCATTAATGGAATTCCGCTAAGCTCTTTTACTCTGCAGATTGTAAACCTAAACCATTGCAATTCTGAAATAGAAGGTTGTGTTGGTGGAGTAAAAATAAACTTTTCTAAAATTTTTCTACTATTTGGTCCTTGTAGAGAAATATTATTTATTTGATCGGTAGAGTTCTTAACTAAAACATTAAATTTTTTCTTTTTTGCCTGTTCTTTTAACCATTCACCTGCGTATTCATCACCACATACCCATCTAAATCCATGATCACTCATTTTTAACAATGTTCCATCATCAAACATAGATCCATTTTCATAACACATCGAAGAATAAACAATTTGTCCAACTGACAATTTTTTAACATTTCTAGTTAAAGTATAGTCCATCAATTCTTCCGCATCTGGACCTAATATTTCAAATTTTCTTAAAGAAGATAAATCAATTAAAACTGCTTTTTCTCTACACGCTGTATATTCATTTACTACTCCGTGTTTAGTGTAATCATTGGGCAGCCAATATCCTCTAGCATCAACAAAGTTTCTTGTTAACTTAGAAGTTCTCTCATGAAATCCTGTGTTTTTTGTTAGTTTTAATTCTGAGTCTGGTTTCATTCTAAATGCAAAAGATTTTGTAAATTCTCTTTTTTTTTCATAAGTTCTAACAAAAATATCTGTAGGGTTCCATGAATTACATGGATCTATATCACTTGGACAGGCTGATGTTCCGCAGGTTAAATCTTTTAAAGCTCTTAATATTACATAATCTCCAGGTCTAGCAAATGATTCATCAGAAAGCACAGTATTTAAACCTCCTGCCGAAGTATTAAAAAATAAATTTATAGCGTGCCATCCTTTTTGTCTATTAACGCCAAAATTTTCCATAGCACCACTTAAATTATCTGAACAATTTGGATGCCCAAAATAACCAGCATCTTCGTAATACTTTGATGTACAAGCAAGATTAAAAGTATCATGTCTTCCAACAGTATCTCTTATCACCTCTACTAAAGGTTCATGATCTGTATCATAAAATTTTGAATATAATCCTGGTCCTGGAAAAGTATTACCCATAAAGGTTCTGGTTGTTTGCCAATCTAAACCTTTCTCTATACCTTTACCTAATTTAGCTGTATCAAAAGCAACGAAATCTGAACATTGTCTACCAGTTGGACAAATTATTTGAATATAATCTCCTTCTTTAACTTCAAAAGAAATCGCTGATTGTTTTGCAATATTTTTTTCGTCTAATGGATCAAAAATTGGATCTGGAATTATTCTATGTTCTTTATAATCAACAATATTATTTCTTTTAATAAATAAAGTTAATTCTGTTGGTGGATTTTGTTCATGAACCAACATATCATTTCCAGGGGCAGAAAAAATACAATAACATTTATCTTTTGAACTTATTTTAATTTTTTCTCCTGGTGGTGTGTCTTTATCAAAAAGGATTGAAGATTTAGATTTTGCAATTTTAAGATTTCTTTTTTCTAGTTGACGCAATGCAATTTTTGAACTCTCTTCATTTCTATTTAAAATTTTTATTATATCATCTCCTGATTTAGATGATTTTAAATTTAAAATCGATGGATCTGAATTTCCATCAGAATTAAAAACAACTATTTCGCAAATTTGATTTCCTTCATTATTAATAATTTCAATTTCATCATCTGGAAAAATCTGAACTCCTGTAAGTCCACCACCGTTAATTACATATCTTTCAACCCCAGGTGGTAAAACATTTAAACCAGGTTCATTTATTCTTAAATTTTCTTCTAACATTTTAAATCAATGATTACTTATGTTTAAGAATAAATCAGTACTGATTAATTGTATATATAAATTTTAGTACCAACTTCTGTTGACTGTAAGATTAAATTTAAGGATAATTAAACACTTAATATATTAAGAGAGGAGAAATAAATGAAGAAACTTTTATCAATAATTTCTGCTTTTTTGATTACATTTGCTCTAAGTTTTACAGGTGCGAATGCAGATAAAAGCGGAGTTGTTAAGATCCCAACACACAATTGGTCAAGTCAATTAGTTGGAGCTGAAGTTGTTGGTGAATTGCTAAAAATGGTAGGTGAGAAAGTAGAGTATATTAATATGGACTCACAAGCAGTATACCAAGCAATGGCAGACGGTGATATTGATCTAGTTCATGAAATTTGGGAAGGTGCGTTTGGAGCATCTTATGAAAAAGCAAAAGCTGGTGGTGGAATTGAAGAAATTCTTACTCACGATGCTGTAACTAGAGAGGACTGGTGGTATCCAAACCATGTTGAAAAACTTTGTCCTGGTCTTCCAGATTGGAAAGCTCTAAATAAATGTGCAGATCTTTTTGCAAGAGCAGACTCTGGAGGTAAGGGAGTGTTTATCGGTGGCCCTGTTGATTGGTTAAAACATGATGCTGAAAAAGTTGAGGCTCTAGGAATGAACTTCATGGTTAAAAATGCAGGTTCTGCAGATGCAATTTGGGCTGAATTAGATGCAGGTGTAGCGCAAGGAAAAGCTGTAGTTGTTTTTAACTGGTCACCAAATTTCATCGGTGCAAAATATCCAGGTAAGTTTGTTGAGTTTCCTAAACACGATCCAGCTTGTACAAAGGATCCTTCATGGGGAATCAATAAAACTGCACTTTATGATTGTGGAAACCCAGCAAGTGGTTATTTAAAATTAGCAGTCAATGCTGATTTCAAAAAAAATCATCCTGCGGGATATAAGTTGTTGAAACAGATGAATTTTTCTGGTCCAGACATTGACAAAATGGCGAACTACAAGGACACGGATGGTTTAGAAGTATCAGCAGCTGCTCAAAAATGGTTAGATGATCACAAATCTAAATGGAGCAATTGGATTAAATAATTTTTAGTCTATTTATAAACGAACCGACATAATCTTAAGTCGGTTCGTTTTTTTTTTATTTTATGTTAAGCTCTCTTAAATTTTTTTATTATGGATGATCAAATCAAAATTTCATGTTCAAATATTTGGAAATTATATGGAGAAAATCCAGAAAAGTTTTTAAAAGAAAATAATAATAATCCATCAACCGAACAACTAAAATCAAATAAATATATACCTGCGGTTAGAGATGCATCTATCGATGTAAAAACTGGAGAAATATTGGTTATTATGGGATTGAGTGGATCTGGTAAGTCAACATTATTAAGATGTATGTCTAAACTTATTCAACCAACTGATGGTCAAGTTTTTTTTGAGGGTAAAGATTTATTAAAAGCTACCGATAAAGAGTTAATCGAAATAAGAAGACATAAAATGGGAATGGTATTTCAGCATTTTGCTTTATTACCTCACAGAACAGTTTTACAAAATGTTGCATTTCCTTTAGAGGTGCAAGGAATAGAGCCTATTAAAAGAGAAGATAGAGCAAAAGAGGTCATTAAATTAGTTGGTCTTGAGGGTAGAGAAAAATATTATCCTAGAGAACTTTCGGGAGGTCAACAACAAAGAGTTGGACTAGCAAGGTCTTTAGCAGTTGAACCAGATGTTTGGTTTTTAGATGAACCTTTTTCAGCTTTAGATCCATTGATTAGAAAAGAGATGCAAAACGAGTTTTTGAGACTTCAAAATATGCTTAAAAAGACAATTGTTTTTATAACCCATGATTTTGACGAAGCTATACGATTGGCTGATAGAATAGCAATAATGTACGAAGGATTAATAGTCCAAGTAGGCACTCCTGAAGAATTAATCACAAAACCAGCTACTGATTATGTTGCAGAATTTACAAAAGATATTCCTAGATCTAAGTTATTAAACGCTGAAAGTGTTATGAATAATGAGGATAAAAAACTCTATGATAATACTGTTAACTGTAAAGAAAAGATTGAAAAAATCGCATCAAAAGTTTTAAAATCCGAAGGATCTTACTCTGTTATTGATGAAAATAAAAAAGTTATTGGTTCATTAAGCAAAAAAGAAATAATCAAAGCTTTATTTGCAGAAGATAAGAATGAATAAAATTAAAACCATTTTTAAGGGAAAATTTTTATTTATTTTTGGACCATTCTTTTTGTTATGGTTGCTTCGTTATATTGTTCCTAATTATACGATTTCATCTAAAACACCACATTGGGCTTATATACCTCCAAAAAGTTGCTTGGGAGGATGCGGATCAATAGATGGATTTATACCTTTTGTAGATTGGACAAACGCATTAATTCAATTTCTAAGAAAGTATGAAATTTTCGGTTTGTTTACTTTTAGAGATTTCACAAGAGGTATAGCAAACTACGTCGATAAATTTTTAGATTTTACAGAAGCAGTCTTGCATAAAGGTTTTCCAAGCTACGAAATAGGACCTTTACCGTGGATATTTATAATAACTCTTACAGTAATATTAGGTTTTTATTTGAGAGGTTGGAGATTGGCATTGTTGGGTGGAACATGTTTTGCGTACTTAATATTATTTAGTAAACGGGGAATATGGGAATTATCAATGAAATCTTTAGCAGCCATTTCTGTCTCTGCACCTTTGGCTGCATTAATAGGATTGTGTTTGGGTATACTTGCGGTCAAGAGAAAAAAATTTGCAAACTTTCTATGGCCAATGTTAAATATTTTACAATCATTGCCTCATTTTTCTTATTTAATACTAGTAGTTATATTTGTTGGAATAGGGACTAAAGCTGGAGTAATTGCTACTGTAATATTTGCATTTCCACCAATGGCTAGATTAACTATTTTAGGATTACAAAATATATCACAAGAAATAAAAGAAGCTGGGGTAATGGCTGGTTGCACAAAGTGGCAAATGCTGTTCAAAGTTGAAATTCCGGCAGCTAGATCTCCAATTATGCTGGGAATAAATCAAGTTATAATGCAATGCCTTGCAATGATAGTTATAGCAGCATTTATTGGACAACCTGGTTTAGGTCATGACTTGTTAATTAGATTACAAGGCTTAAGGTTAGGTGAGGCTTTTGAAATTGGTGTTGCAGTTGTTTTGATCGCAATTACACTTGATAGGTATAGTCAAGCTTTAGCATTAAAAGAACCAGAACGAAGAGAGGGAAATTTTGTAAAGAGAAATCCATATTTGTGTGCAACTTTTTTTGCAATTATAATTTGCTCTATCTTAGTTTTTCTTTTTCCATTTTTTAATGAATATCCAAAGGAGTTAACAGTTTCAGCATCTGTATATTTAGATAATGCCATTAAATCATTTACAAGATCTTTGTTTGTACCGTTAGGAATATTTAGAGATTGGATGTTAATATATTTTTTGATGCCCCTTAAAGCTGTATTTCAATCTATGCCATGGACTGGAGTAATTTTATTTGTTGGAGCAATTGGTTGGAAGCTTGGTAAAATGAGACTAGCATTAACAGTTATGTTATTCGTATTTTTTATAGCATCATCTGGTTATTGGGTAAGAGCAATGATTACTTTATATATGGTATTTGCATCATTAGTAATATGTGCACTTATTGGAATTCCTTTGGGGATATGGGCATCAAAGAAAGAGAGCAGAACAAAGTTAGTTTTAAATATTTGTGATATTTTTCAAACATTCCCATCATTTATTTATCTACTTCCAGCAATAATGCTATTTCAAATAAGTGATGTTTCAGCAATATTTGCAATAGTTATATATTCCTCAATACCAATGATAAGATATACTGTTTTTGGATTAAGAAATGTTCCACAACAAATTATAGAGGCATCTATAACCTCTGGATGTACAGAAAGACAATTATTATGGAAAGTAAAAATGCCTTTAGCCTTTCCAGAAATTATACTAGGTGCAAATCAAACATTAATGTTTGCTTTATTTATGGTAATGATAGCTGGATTTATTGGAACTGTTGACTTGTCGCAAGAAATATTTAGAGCATTGTCTTTTAGTGATGGGGGCAAAGGTTTAATAATAGGATTGTGTGTCGCATTTATAGGTTTGACTGCAGATAGATTGTTAGTTGAATGGTCAAATCAAATGAAGAAAAAATTAGGATTTATCAACTAGTGAAAGAAATATTAATAATAGGTGGAGGAGCAATGGGATCGGCTTTTACTTTTCCATGTATTGATAATAGAAACAAAGTAATAATAACAGAGCCATATAATAAAGTTTTTATTAAGAATTTATCTTCAAATAATAAATATCATTCGAGTTTGAAAAAAAATTTACCTAGTAAGCTAAAATATAAAAAATATTCAACAAACTTATTAAAAAAAAAATATGATTTAGTTGTTGTTGCTTTAAGTTTATCAGGAATAAAATTTATAAGTGAAGAATTCAAACAATCAAAAATCAAAAGTCCAGTTCTAATTCTTACTAAAGGCTTAAAGTATGATAAAAAAAAGCAAAAAATTTATACTATTTCTGAAGATATAAAAAAAAATAATAAAAATATAAATATATCTGTCTTAAAAGGGCCTTGTTTAGCAAAAGAACTTTCTAATAAAAAACTAACAAGCGTTGTTGTTGCTAATAAAAATATAAAAACTGCAAAGAATATATGCAAAATGATTTCTACAAAATATTACATAACAGAGACTTCAAAAGATATTATTGGAATAGAAATTTGCTCAGCAATAAAAAATATTTATTCTATGATAATTGGAGCTGGAGATAGTTTAAATATGTCCTCAAGTTTATTCAAAAAATCTATTAATGAGATGATATATATTACTAAATATTTTAAAGGAAAAATTGATACCACTCTTGGATTAGCTGGAGTTGGAGATCTATACGTCAGTGCTGCTGGAGGTAGAAATAGTAAAATGGGAGGGTACTTGGGGCAAGGCTATACATTTAATAATGCCAAAAGAAAATTTATGCCAAATGAAACTGTTGAGGGAGAGCAACTTGCAAGAGAAATTGCTCCATTTATACTAAAAAAAATCCAACAAAAAAAAATCCCTTTGATGATAAAATTAATTAAATCTATAATTAACGATAAAAAATTAATATTAAATTAAAAATGGCGAGTATTAAAATAGATAAAGTAAATAAATATTTTGGAAGTACACATGTTATCAAAGATGTTTCTCTTGATATAAAGAGCGAGTCTTTTACTGTTCTAGTAGGACCAAGTGGTTGTGGTAAATCTACAATTTTAAGAATGATTGCTGGTTTAGAAGAAATCAACTCTGGCACAATATCTATTGATGATAAAGTTGTTAACGATCTACCACCTAAAGAAAGAAATATTGCAATGGTATTTCAATCTTATGCTCTTTATCCGCATATGACAGTTTTTGATAATATGGCTTTTGGCTTAAAGATTGAAAAAAAATCAAAAGAAGAGATAGAGCAAAGAGTAATGGAGGCTGCTAAAATTCTACAAATAGAAGAGTATCTTGAACGAAAACCCAAACAATTATCTGGAGGACAACGTCAAAGAGTAGCTATAGGTAGAGCTATTACGAGAAAACCGAAAGTTTTTTTATTCGACGAACCATTATCTAACTTAGATGCAGCATTAAGAGTACAAATGAGAGTAGAATTAGCAAAATTACATGATCAACTTAATGCAACAATGATCTATGTAACTCATGATCAGACTGAAGCAATGACACTCGCAAATGATATCGTTGTATTAGATCAAGGGATAGTTTCACAAAAGGGATCACCCATGAACCTATATAATAACCCAGATAATTTATTTGTTGGTGGTTTTATTGGATCTCCAAAAATGAATTTTATAGATAGTAAAATTTTAAGTAAAAGTTCAAAAAGTTCTGAAGTAGATATAATGGGGACTGGAAAGTTAAATGTACCAAAAATTTCTGAAAATACTCAAGAAGGGGACAGTATAAAAATTGGTATAAGACCAGAGCATTTGATATTAAATGCAAAAACAGATTCATTATGGGAAAGTAAAGTCTTCGTTGTAGAAAAATTAGGGTCAGGAACATACTTATATTTAGAGAAAGAGGGAGATCCTCTTGTTGTACAAACTGATGGGGACACGAATATTAAAGTAGGTGATACTGTCAAAATAGGTTTTGATCCATTTCGTTGCCATTTATTTGATAATAAAGGTATCTCTTTTAAAAATTCCTAAATCAATCTCAGGTAGTATTGTGCAAATTACATACTTGTTATTCTTCTTTTAAATGTTCATTATGTGTTAATTTTTAAATAACTTTAGAAAACACGAAAAAAGAGGGGAATATATGTTTAAAAATATATTAATAACAATCTCTGCAATAGCTTTTGTTTTTAATTCAATTGCATTTGCAGATATCAAATTCTGGACTACAGAAACTCAACCAGCAAGGATGGCTAAGCAAGAAGAGATGGCAAAAGCCTTTGAAGCCAAAACTGGAATTGGAGTTGAAGTTATTCCTATTGATGAAAAAGATCTAGGAACAAGAGCTACAGCTGCAGCGGCAGCAGGAGATCTTCCAGATGTAATTTATCATACACTTCAGTATGTATTACCATGGGCTGAAGCAGGAATTTTAGACGTCGATGCAAATAATGATATTGTTAATTCACTTGGAAAGAAAACTTTTGCTCCTGGTGCTTTAAAGATGGCTAAAAAAGGTGGCAAAATTGCTGCTGTGCCAGTAGATGGCTGGACTCAAATGGTCGTTTACAGAAAAGATTTATTTGCAGCTGCTGGTTTAGAACCACCAACAACTTATGCAAATATAGAGAAAGCAATAGACGCTTTATCTAGCAGCGAGATGTTCGGATTTGTTGCGGCAACTAAAACTGATGAAAACTTTATGAGTCAGGTTTTGGAACATGTTATGCTTGCAAATGGTGTAAACATTGTAAAAAAGGGTGGAACAAAAAAACAAGGAAGAGCTTTAAAAAATTCTTTACAGTTTTATAAAAAATTAGCTAAAGCTAGTCCTCCAGGAGAACTTTATTGGAAACAATCAAGAGAACTTTACTTTGCTGGTAAAACACCAATGATAATATGGTCACCATTTATCATGGATGAATTAGCTGGTTTAAGAGACTCAGCTCCGCCGACAATTAATAGTGATCCTACATCACCTGAATTAGCATCCAAAACTGGTTTTATAACTAATTTTAGTGGACCAAATAATAAAAAAGGTGCAGCTTGGGCAGATGTTAGATACTTTGGTGTAACTGCAGATGCAGACACTGATGAAGCTAAACAGTTTATTCTTTATTCAATGGATGAAGGATACACAAGTACTTTATCTATAGCACCAGAAGGTAAGTTCCCTGTAAGAAGAGGTAATGCAAGTGATTCAAATGCATTCACAACAGCTTGGAGTAAACTGCCAGTAGGTGTTGATAGAAAAGCTCCTTTAACAGATCTATATTCAGCAGATGTAATTAATAATATAGTTGCTGGTTTAGATACTGCTAATAGATGGGGTGTTAAAGAAGGTGAACTATCTAGAGCATCTAAAATTATTAACAATAAGTTTATAAATAGAATCACTAGACAATATATTGACGATCAATTGACGCTAGATGAAGCAGTAGATGAAATTAATACTGTGCTAGCTAACTTCTAGTAATTTAAATTATTAAAAAAAGCGGGTAATATTAATTATCCGCTTTTTTTTATGAGTTCAAAACTTGCAAAAATTGAAAAAAGAACAGCTTATCTTTTAATATTACCATCAGTTCTTTTAGTATTTTCTATAATTTTATTTCCAATATTTTCTAATATTTGGATAAGTTTTAAAAATGTAGAACTTAAAGATTTAAGAATTCCAGAACCAAGAGCAAAAAAATTAGTAAAATTAATTAAGGATAATCCAAATCAAATAAAAGTAATTTATAAATTAAGAAATAGTTCTCTTACACAAGAAATTACTAATGTAAAATTTAAAGATAAATATCCAGATAGTATAGAACCAATAGATTTAGATAATAAATGTCAATTTAAATCAAATTTACTTAAATGTGAATTAGGTAATTGGCCAAAAAAATACCGAGAAAATTTAGAAATAGTTTTTCAAAATACTAATAATGAAGAAATTTCTAAGAAGGAAATAAAATCTTACAAACCTAAATTATCAGGTAAATCACAAAATATATTACTAACTTATGAATTTACTTTAAATAATTTTAAAAAAGTAATCAAAGATAAAGCTTTCATAGATCTATTATCAACAACTTTTTATTATACTTTTTTTGGAACCATAGGCGCAATAGTTTTTGGAATTTTGGCTGCACAAATGGTTAATCAAAAATTTTTTGGAAGAACATTTATGAGAAGTGTTCTTTTATTTCCTTATGTTGCACCAGTTGTTGCTCTTGCTTATACCTGGGAACTTTTACTTGATCCAACAAGTGGAACGTTAAATAATTTATTAATTAATTATCAAATTATTGATGGACCAATAAATTTACTAGGACAAAAATACGTAACTTTAAATATCCTTGGTTTCGATTTTAAATTAAGGTTAGCATTAACAACTGTAATAATTTTTGAAATTTGGAGATATTTTCCTCTAGCGTTTTTATTTATTCTTGCTCGTCTTCAGGCAGTCCCTAAAGAACTTTATGAAGCAGCTGATGTTGATGGTGCAAATCCTATTCAAAAATTTCTTAATATTACTTTGCCCCAGATATTAGCAGTGATTTCAATTCTATTTATGATTAGATTTATTTGGAATTTTAATAAATTTGAAGACATCTTCTTACTTACTGGCGGGGCATCAGGTACAAGAACATTACCAATAAATGTATATCAACAAGGTTTTTCAATCGGGGATATAGGTATGGGTTCTGCAGTTTCTATTGTGATTGTAGTGTTTCTATTAATTTTTATGTTTATCTATTTTAAACTTTTAGGAAAAAGAGCTGATGAAAATTAAAAATATATTCACTTATTGTTTTATTTCATCATTATTTTTGTTTTCATTAATTTGTATTTGGAAAATCTTAGTTACATTACAAGGAATTGAATTAACAAATTTTAATTTTAATAAATTATTTACCTTTGGAATAGTTCTATGTTTAATAAATCTTTTAATTGGAAAAAAATTAAATTTAAATATTAAAATTACTATACTTGCTCTTTTATTTTCTATCTTTGATTATTTTATCTCTATAAATTTACCAATTTGGTACAGTTTTGGCATATTCTTAATATCATTATTTTTTTTCAATAATATTAAAGATTACGACAAAAACTTTTTGTCAAAAAATCATTCTTCTCAAAAATTATTCTTTAATTTTTTAACATTGTTTGGAATTACACTGTTTTCTTTTGTAATTCTTTTTCCTTTTTATATGATGTTAATTACAAGCTTCAAAACTCAAGCATTATTATTATTAAACCCCTTAGACTTTAGTATTAATTTTGCCCGAGGTTTACCAGAATTATTCAAGTCTTATTTTGTAGTATTCAAAGATTACAATTTCGGAAGATATATGCTGACGAGTACAATTGTCTCTTTAGGAACTGTAATTATAACATTAATTTTTGCAATTCCAGCTGCTTATGCAGTTGCAAGACTTAACTTTTTTGGGAAAAATTTTTTATCAACATCCATATTGATAATCTATTTGTTTCCAGCAATAGTTTTGGTGATACCTTTGTATACAATTTTTAGTCAACTAGGTTTAAGAAATTCTATTGAAGGTTTACTAATAGTTTATACAGCTACAACTCTACCTGTAGCAATTTATATGCTGCAGGGTTACTTCAAAAGTATACCAAAAGAACTTGAAGAAGCTGGCATAATAGACGGTCAAAATTGGCTTGGTATAATTTTTAAAATTATACTTCCGCTAAGTTTGCCTGCAATATCATCGGTAGCCTTGTATGTATTTATGATAGCTTGGAATGAATTTTTATTTTCGTTAATGTTTTTAGATAGACCTAATACATTTACATTATCAAGAGCAATTCAGTTTCTTAATGTTGGAGCTGAAACTCCTAGACAATATTTGATGGCAGGGTCTGTAGTAGTAACATTACCTATTTTAATAATTTTTGTTTACTTTGAAAAATATTTAGTAAGTGGTCTTACCGCAGGAAGTGTCAAAGGATAATGTCAAATAGAATAGAAGAGGCAAAAAAAATATTGTTGGGTAACAGAAAAAAAGGTTACACTCTTCCTACTAATAATAAACTTTATCCGGCTCAATGGAATTGGGACTCAGCTTTTATAGCTCTTGGGTACTCCTATTTTAATATAGATTATGCTTTAGAGGAAATAGAAACATTACTTGAAGGTCAATGGGATGATGGGATGGTGCCCCATATTCTATTTCATGATAAGGATACATCTTATTTTCCTAATCATACTACTTGGAAATGTGGAAAAAACATACCATCATCAGGAATTACTCAGCCACCTGTGCTAGCCATTGTATTAAAGAAAATTATAGAAAATAATAAACTTAATGCTGATCAAGATTCTAGAATTTTAAAAATTCTTAAAAAAATAAAAAAATTTCATGAATGGTTTATAAAATTTAGAGATCCTAATAAAACCGGATTAGTATCTATTTTGCATCCATGGGAAAGCGGTTATGATAATTCACCAATTTGGGATGAACCTATGAATAATATATCAGTAGATAAAGAGCTTAATTATCAAAGAAGAGATTTAGAAGTCTCAAATTCTGATGAAAGACCTCTTAAAATAGATTATGACAGATATGTTACTATAAGAGATCAATTTAGAGATGTTAATTATGACCCTTATAAACTTTATGAACTGTCAATATTTAATGTAGTTGATGTTGGATTTAATTCACTTTTTTTAAAAGCAAATAAAGATTTAATTGAGCTGTTAAATAAATTTAAATTAAATTTTGAAGAAATTGAATTATTTATTGCAAAAAGTGAAAGTGAAATAATTAAATTATATAATCATGATATTGACGAATTTATTTCTAGAGATTTAAATACCAATAAAGATATTTTAATACCTTCGATTACAAACTACTTTACTTTAATTGCGGATTTAAAAAATAATAAATTAAATAATAAAATAATAAATAATCTAAAAAATCACAATTTAAATGAGAAATATTTTTTTTCTACTATAAAACCTGATCATGAAAGTTTTGAAGAGAAAAGATATTGGCGAGGTCCTGTATGGATAAATTGCAACTGGTTAATTTATCAAGGTATAAAAAACAAAGATAAAGAGTATTCAATTAAAATTAAAAATGAAACAATATCTTTAATTGAAAATAAAGGATTTCACGAATACTATAGTTGTAAAGATGGATCAGTTATGGGTGCAAATAATTTTTCTTGGAGTGCTGCTTTATACTTAGACCTAGTAAATAAAAAAAATGAAATTTAATTGGAATTATCCGACCACAATTTGGGTTGGAGAGAACAGAATTCAAGATCTAAGCCTAGCATGTAAAAATCTAAAAATCGATAAACCATTATTTGTCACAGATAAGGATTTAATTAATCTAAAAATGGTTCAAGATATTATTTTAGATTTAAAAAAAACCTTTAATCATCTTCAAGTGTTTTCAAATTTTTCAGGTAATCCTGTAGGCGAGAATGTGGAAGAGGGAGTAGGGGAGTTTAAAAAATTAGGTTGTGATGGAGTTATTGCATTTGGTGGTGGCAGCGGTCTTGATGTAGGTAAAGCTATTGCTTTTATGTCAGGACAGTCTAGACCAATATGGGATTTTGAAGATATAGGTGATTATTGGAAAAGAGCAGATGAAACTAACATTGCACCTATCATTGCTGTACCCACTACAGCAGGGACAGGATCAGAAACTGGAAGAGCATCAGCTATAATCAATAAACAAACAGGTATAAAAAAAATTATTTTCCACCCGAAATTTTTACCTTCAATTGTAATTTTAGATCCTAATTTAACTTTAGATCTTTCTCCAAGATTGACTGCAGCAACAGGTATGGATGCTTTGGCACACAATTTAGAAGCCTTTTGTGCACCAGGATTCCACCCGATGGCTGATGGAATTGCGATTGAGGGAATGAAGTTAATTAAAAACTCATTAATTAAAGCAGTTAAGAACGGTAAAGATTTAAATGCTAGAGCAGAATTATTAGCTTCAGCTAGTATGGGTTCTACCGCTTTTCAAAAAGGGCTTGGTGCTATTCATTCTTTAAGCCACCCTATCAATGCACAATTTAATGTTCACCACGGTTTATCAAATGCTATCTTTATGCCTTATGTATTAACTTTTAACAAAGATATGATTGAAAAAAGGATAATTTCTATATGTGATTATCTCGAACTCGATAAAAGTTTTGATAGTTTTTTAAAGTGGATTTTAGAACTAAGAAAAGAATTAAATATACCGCATAAATTATCAGAAATTGTTGATGTAAATAAAATAAATTTAGACCAGTTATCAGTTATGGCATTAGAAGATCCTTCAACTTCTACCAATCCAAGGACAATGAGCAAGGATGACATGAAAGCACTTTATGAACATAGTATTTCAGGTAAATTATTTTAATGAAAAGAATTCTTATAGTTGAAGGTAATCTTAGAGAAGAAAATCAAAGCTTTACTGATGGTGGAATTAAAACTCACACTGAAAGTTTAAAAGACAGTATCAGTTATTTTACAGATCAATTAGATATTGATGTTGTTAATCCTTCTTCAGATGAAAACATTAAAGAAGTAGCTAAAGATTTAACTAAATATCATGGAATGATATGGGGTGGTAGTAGTTTAAATATTTACAATGATACTCCAGAAATAAGAAGACAAATAAATTTTATGAGGGAATGCCAAAAGAATATAAAAAATATATTCGCAATATGTTGGGGAATGCAAGTTGCTGTGACCGTTGCTGGTGGTGAAGTAAAGAAATGCCCCAATGGTGCTCACAGAGGAATAGCTCATGATGTAGAAATAAATGAAAACGGACTTAAACACCCACTTTATAAAAATAAAAATAAAAAATTTAATACTCCTGCGTTTAATTTTGATGAAGTTGTAAAATTACCCGAGGGCTCTACATTACTTTCATCAAACCCAATAAATAAAGTCATGGGTATAAATTTTAAAGTTGGTTCAACAAATATATGGGGAATTCAATATCACCCAGAGATAACCTATGCCAAAATGATAAGCTTAATTCATTTTAGGAGAGATCGACTATTAGAAAAAAAAGCCTTTATTGACCAAATGGAAATAGACTCTCACGTAAAAATTATAGAGGATGAAAATAAAATTTCTAATAAAGATGCAAGAATGAGAGAATTAGAAAATTGGCTAAATAATTTAAATTAGAACAAGCCTTCTATTTCACCTTTTTCATTAAGCTTAATAGAGTCTGCTGCAGGAACTCTTGGAAGTCCAGGCATTGTCATAATGGCTCCACATATAACAACAATAAATTCTGCACCTGAAGATAATCTTACTTCTCTAATTGGTAATGAGTGACCTGTTGGAGCACCTTTTGCATTTGGATCAGTAGAAAAACTATATTGTGTTTTAGCTACACATATCGGTAAATTTCCATAACCTGCTTCTTCAAAAGATTTTAATTGATCCTTTATTTTACTGTCTGCAACAACTTCGTTTGCTCGATAAATTTCTTTTGCAACAGTCTCAACTTTTTTCAACAAAGGTGTTTTTTCATCATATAAAAATTTAAAATTTGCTTTTTTTTGATCAATTAAATCTACAACATGTGCGGCAAGTTCTTTTGTTCCTTCACCACCGTTTGACCAATGAGTACATAAAGTAGCTTTTACTCCCATATTATCACAAGCATTTATTAACTCTTTTACTTCATTCTCAGTATCAGCAACAAAATGATTAACAGCAACCGCTACCGGTAAACCAAATTTTTTTACGTTTTCAATGTGTCTTTCTAAATTTACTAAACCTTTTTTTAACGCATCTACATTTTCATTTTTTAAATCATCTTTAGCTACACCACCGTGCATTTTTAATGCTCTAATTGTTGCAACAATAACTACACACTCAGGATTTAAATTTGATTTTCTACATTTAATATCTAGAAATTTTTCTGCTCCCAGGTCTGCTCCAAATCCAGCTTCAGTTACAACATAATCAGCTAGTTTTAAACCTGCTTTAGTTGCTATCACAGAGTTACATCCATGTGCAATATTTGCAAAAGGACCACCATGAATAATGGCAGGGTTATTTTCTAAAGTTTGAGTTACATTAGGTCTAATTGCTTCCTTTAACAAAACAGTCATTGGTCCATGAGCATTTAAATCTTTTGCAAAAATAGGCTTTCTATCTCTAGTATAAGCAACTGTAATATTACCTATTCTCTTTTCCAAATCTTCAAGATCATTTGCTAAACAAAAGATAGCCATTATCTCAGATGCCACTGTAATATCAAAACCGTCTTCTCTTGGAAAACCATTAGCAACTCCTCCTAAATTAATATTGATAGCTCTTAAAGATCTATCATTCATATCCATAACTCTTCTCCAAACTACTCTTCTTACATCTATGTTTAATTTATTTCCCCAATAAATATGATTATCAATTAACGCTGACAATAAATTGTGAGCAGATGTAATTGCATGGAAATCCCCCGTAAAATGTAAATTGATTTGTTCCATTGGAACAACTTGAGCATATCCTCCACCTGCTGCTCCACCTTTCATTCCAAATGAAGGACCTAAACTAGGTTCACGTAAACACACTATAGAATTTTTACCAATTTTATTTAATCCATCATTTAAACCAACTGACGTAGTAGTTTTTCCCTCACCTGCAGGAGTTGGAGTAATAGCAGTAACTAAAATTAATTTTCCATTTTGTTTATCTTTTAAACTATCTAAATATTCTAAATTTATTTTAGCAATATGACGTCCCATAGGACTAAAAGCACTTGGTTCGTCTGGAACATTAATTTTACCCAAAATCTCATTTATGGGTTTCATTTTTGCTTCTCGTGCAATTTGGATATCTGATTTTGACATAAATTTAATTACTTATTAATGAGCAGAATTACTATCCTTTTTTGTCACGTATTTAAACATCTAAAAAATATATATAAAAAAAATTAGCAAAAACTTATATTTAATTTTATAAAACTTACGGATGCAGAAATATTCAGTATTTAGTCTAATCAAAAACGCTTTCTCCAATCACCAAAATTGGGAAGTTGCTTGGAAAGATCCAACACCAAAAAGTGAATATGATGTAGTCATCATCGGAGGTGGAGGACACGGTCTTGCTACTGCATATTATTTAGCAAAAGAACATAATATTAGAAATGTAGCTATCATTGAGAAAGGCTGGATTGGTGGTGGAAATGTTGGTCGAAATACAACGATCATAAGATCAAATTTTATGTACGATGCTAATGCAAGATTTAATGAATTTGGAATGGATTTATGGAGAAACTTAAGTCAAGAACTGAACTTTAATGTGATGTTTTCTCCAAGGGGAATAATAAACTTAGCCCATTCAGATGCTCAAATGAATGCATATGCTCGAAGAGGAAACTCTATGAGATTAAATGGAATAGATGCAAAGTTATTGGATAGAGACGAAGTTAAAAAATTAATTCCAATGGCTGACTTTAGTGATGAAGTACGTTTCCCAATTTTTGGAGGCTTAATGCAACCAAGCGCTGGTACAGCAAGACATGACGCTGTTGCTTGGGGATATGCGCGTCAAGCAGATGATATGGGAGTAGATATAATACAACACTGTGAGGTCAATGGTTTTGATGTTGTTAACGGAAAGATAAAAGGAATAAGAACTTCAAGAGGAGATATTAAAGCAAAAAAAGTTGGATTATGTGTTGCGGGTAGCACAAATATATTAGCTGAAAAATTAAATATGACACTGCCAATAGAAACTCATGTACTGCAAGCTTGTGTTTCAGAACCTGTAAAACCATTATTAGACGGAGTAGTAACTTTTGGTGCAGGCCACTTTTATATAAGTCAATCAGATAAAGGTGAGATGGTAATGGGTGGTGATCTTGATGGATATAATAGTTATGCTCAAAGAGGCAACTTGCCAACTATACAACATGTATTGACAGGTGGCTTAGCTTTGTTTCCATTTTTAAGTAGATTAAAAATGTTAAGGACATGGGGAGGAATCATGGATATGTCTATGGATGGTTCTCCAATAATTGATAAAACTCATATTGAAGGTTTATATTTAAATTGCGGATGGTGTTATGGAGGTTTTAAATCAACTCCTGTCTCAGGTTGGACATTTGCTCATACAATTGCACAAGATCAAGTTCATGAATTAAATTCAGAATTAAGATTAAATAGATTTTCTACAGGCCATCTTTTAGATGAAAAAGGTTTAGGAACTAAAACCTGGATTGGTTAAAAAATGTTATACATCAAATGTCCTTATTGCGGTTTAAGAGCACAAAAAGAATTTTCATATGGAGGTGATGCAACTGTAAAAAGACCTAATATAAATGAAGAAGTATCAAGTGAAGATTGGGATAATTTTGTTTATATGAGAAAAAGTCCAAGAGGGAAGCATATAGAGTTATGGCAACATATAGCTGGATGTAGACAATGGATTAAGGTGCAAAGAGACACCGCAACACATGAAATTTTCCAAACAGCAAAAGTCACAGAAGAAATAAGATGAGCCAACCATTTAGATTAAATAAAGAGGGATTAATTAATCGAAACAAAAAAATATCTTTTACTTTTAATGGTAAAAAATTATTTGGATATGAAGGTGATACAATTGCATCTGCTTTGATTGCAAATGGAATACACCTAGTTGGTAGAAGTTTTAAGTATCATAGACCTAGAGGATTTTTTGGTGCAGGAGTAGAGGAGCCAAACGCAAAGCTTCAAGTAGAATTCAATGGTCATTCAGAACCCAATGTTAATGCAACAGAAATGGAGCTTGTTGAAGGTTTATCGGCAACGAGCCAAAATTGTTGGCCATCAGTAAATTTTGATATCGGTGCAATTAATAATTTTTTAAAAATGTTTTTCCCTGCTGGTTTTTATTACAAAACATTTATGTGGCCTAAAAGTTTTTGGTATAAAATTTATGAGCCTTTCATCAGAAAAGCTGCAGGATTAGGGGTTGCTTCAATAGAAAAAGATAAAGAAAGATACGAACATAAATTTGAGTATTGTGATCTATTGGTTACTGGATCTGGACCATCTGGATTAGCAAGCGCTTATGCTGCTGCAAAAAATGGAGCAAAAGTAATTTTAGCTGAGGATAAACCAAGATTTGGAGGAACACTTTTAACCGATGATGTAAGCATCGATAACTTATCAGGAAAAGATTGGGCGGAAAAAATAATTACTGAATTAAAATCTATGCCTAATGTCACTGTAAAAAATAGATCTCAAGTTTTTGGTTACTATGATCATAACATGCTGGTAATGTTTGAGAGAGTTAGTGATCATTTAGAGAAAAAATCAAAATTCACCCCAAGACAAAGACTTTGGTATATTAGAGCCAAAGAAACAATTTTATCAACTGGTTCAATTGAAAGACCGATTGTATTTGGTAATAATGATACCCCGGGAATTTTTTTATCAGCAGCTGCGAAAGAATATATGAAAGTCTTCGGAGTATTGGTTGGAAAGAAACCTTTAATATTTACAAATAACGATAGCGCATATGAAACAGCTTTAGAGTTCAAAAAAAATAATGTTGAACCAATTATATTAGATACAAGAGAAGAACATTCATCAGAATTAATTGATGAAGCTAAATCAAAGGGAATTGATATAAGATTTTCTCACGGTGTTATTGTTGCTAATGGATACAAAAAAGTTAAATCTGCAAAAATTGGTAAACTGAATAAAGATAAAAATTCTTTTGAGAAAATTGAAACTATAGAATGTGATTGCATTTGCGTGTCTGGATTTTGGACACCATCTGTTCATTTAGCATCACAATCAGGAAATAAACTTAAGTATGAAGAAAAAATTGATGCATTTATTCCAGATAAGAAAAAACAACATGAGACATCAGTCGGTGCAGCAAATGGATCATTTACATTAGAAGAAAGTTTAAAACATGGTTTTGAAAATGGTTCAAATCTTTCCGCAAAAATTACAGAAACTAAAACTGAAATTACAATTCCAAATGTAAATGAAAAGAAATATGGAGCTCATGATAAATTTTGGTGTATGCCGTTACCTAAAAATGAAAATCCAAAAAGATTTGTTGACTTTCAAAATGATGTATCTGTCTCTGATATAGAAATCGCACTAAGAGAAGGTTACAGATCAATAGAGCATGTCAAAAGATATACAACTCTTGGAATGGCAACAGATCAAGGCCGTACAAGTAATTTAAATGGTCTTCAGTTGGTATCTAATATAGAAAATAAAATAGTTCCTGAAGTAGGACACACAACATTTAGACCACCTTTCACACCAATTACAATCGGGACAATAGTTGGTCGTGAAGTAGGTATGGAATATATGCCGACAAGAAAAACCCCAATGCATGAATGGCATGAGAAAAATAATGCTGTTTTTGTCGATGCAGGTGCCTGGAAGAGACCTCGATATTACAAACAAGGAAATGAAACTTTATTTGAAGCTTCAAAGAGAGAGGCAAAAAATGTTAGAGAGAACGTTGGTATCTGTGATGTAACAACATTAGGAAAAATTGATATCAAAGGTTCAGACGCAGCAGAATTTTTAAATAGAGTTTATACAAATGCTTGGATGAAATTACCTGTTGGAAAAGCAAGATATGGATTAATGCTCAGAGAAGATGGAATTGTGATGGATGATGGAACAACAACAAGGATTTCAGAAAATCATTATCATATGACCACTACAACTGCACAAGCTGCAAATGTTTTATCTCATTTAGAATATTATCTTCAAATTGTTTGGCCAGAATTAAACGTAAATGTTGTCTCTACAACTGAGCAATGGGCAGGAGCTGCAATTGCTGGACCTAAATCTAGAGACATGTTATCAAAATTATATCCAGACCTAGACGTATCAAATGATGCTTTGCCTTTTATGGGCTATAGAGAAGCAGAATTTTTTGGTGTTCCATCAAGAATTTTTAGAATTTCATTTTCTGGTGAGCTTGCATATGAGATTAATGTCAAATCAGATCATGGTATGTTCATGTGGGAGAAAATGATGGAAGTAGGAAAAGAATTTGGAAATCAGCCTTACGGAACTGAAGCTTTATCAACATTAAGAATTGAAATGGGTCACGTTGCAGGACCAGAATTAGATGGCCGAACAATCCCATCAGATGTTTCACTAAATGGATTAGTTTCAAAGAAAAAAGATTTTATTGGCAAAAATTCTTTAGGAAGAAAAGCATTTAATGTTGAGAGTAGACAAAAAATTGTTGGACTTATTCCAATTGATAGAAAGTCTAGTATTCCTGAAGGATCCCATATTGTTCAAGATCAGAATGCAAAATTACCAAACCCTAAACTTGGTCACGTTTCTTCTTCTTGTTGGAGTGTAGAAAATAATAATCCATTTTCCCTAGCAATTATGAAAGATGGAAAAAACATGATAGGTAAAAAGTTTTTTGCGGTATCACCATTAAAAAATAAATCAATTGAAGTAGAAGTTATATCTTCACATTATGTTGACCCAGAAGGAAAAAGAGTTAGATCATGAAAAATGTTTCTGCACTAGAAAATATTCATAAACATGGATTGTTTGGTAACCACGATAGCAAAGATGAGTTAATACATATTAAAGAAATCAAAGATGTTTTGATTTATCAAATTGTTAAATATAAAAAATCTTCAATTAGTATTGATAAAATAAAAATAGATAATTTAAATTTACCTGAGACACTCTTGGTATCTTCAAATACTAATACAAGAATTTTATGGATGGGACCTGATAATTGGTTAGTCGTTTCAAAAAATAAAGAAATAGAAAAATCTATTTTAGAGAGCTTAAGTCATGATGATTTTGCATTAACAGATCTATCTCATTCAAGAACAATACTTGAATTAGAAGGTTCTTTGGTAGATGAAGTATTGAAAAAAGGTTGTCCGTTAAATTTAGATGGTCTTGATGAAGGAAAATGTTCTAATTCTGCTTTTCATGCAATTACAATAACTATTGATTTTATTAGTTCAAATCCAAGAAAAGTAAGAATATTTGCTTTAAGAAGTTTTGGTGAATCTCTTTATCATTCAATAACTGATGCTTGTTTAGAATTTGGCTATAAAGCTGAATAAAAATTATTCTGAAGTTTTAAATTTAGTTTTTTGAATTATAACCACAAACACAATTGGAATTATTAAAGTTACAAGCGTTACTGTTATCAACAATATACCTAGATCTGAATAATCTGCAGTTGTAAGAATAGCGTTTGTTACCTTATCTTTTACCTCTCTAGTAATAACATAAATTTCATTTAAATATTTAGTCCCTAAAGCACTTGCTGATAAAGCAAGATTTGTAAAAGATGCGAATACTGCAAAGAAAGTTGCTTTTAAGTGCGAAGGCGCATTTTTAGCAATCCATGCAAGCAAAGGTATCATTGAGACTTGTCCCAAAGGTGACTCAAGTGCAGTATTTAATATTGCAATAAACTTGGCATCAACAACTCCATTAGTAATTGATGATGTCCAATTATGAAATCCATAATACATTCCCACACTTGGTAAAAACAAAATGGCGCCTGCAACAGATAAAATCACTATTATTCTAGCTATTGAGTTGTTTGCCATAAATGGTCTTAATAAAATAATACCAACAAGCGTTAAAACTGAAGCTATAAGAGATAATACTGAAAAAAATTGTTCATTGAATTCAAGTACATCAATTTCAAACCACGATAAACCTGGACCAGGTCCTGGCATTGCTCTAAAAATAAAAATTATTATTGCTGTGCCTACAACAGTAAGTCTTAAATCCTGAGGAAGTTCCTTAACTAATTTATTCATTAAAAATAGAATAATTGCCATTGAACCTACGAAAACAATTTCTTGAGCAAAAGGCACTTTGAATGATCCAATACCTAAAGTGAAAATAACAAAAACCAAGCTTCCACCTAATATCCACCAGTTTACTTCAGTTTTCTCTGAAGGAGCATAATCTTGATCACCTTCTAAACCTTGTTCAATAAGTTTTCTTTTCTTTTGATTTTTTAGATATGAAGCAAGAAATATTCCTAGTACAGATACAATTGGAATAATTAAAGCATATATATAAATTGAACCGTATAAACTTATCTTATCTGTTTGTTCAAGTTCGTCTACTCCTTTAAAGAGAATTACATTGGCTAAAGCAACTAAAACAGTTCCACCAATTATAGCAAATCTTCCAAGAGTTTGCATTGTTGTATGCATAAGTTTGATTTCATCTCTTGAAAATTTATTTCCAGTGTCATCAACTAAAGGAACTGCTTCTACAGTCATCGCATCAGCTACAACATCTTGCACAACATAACCAATCGGAGCAAGCAAAACACTGATCACAAACCATGTTTCTACTGAAAGAATTGATGACATCCACTCAGTATGAATTATTAAACCGTACATTATAATTAAACTTAATGAGATTAAGGATGCTCCTACAAAAACCATGTAATTTTTTTTATTCCAGATTAGATCAACAAGATGACCCAAAGGCATCTTCAATGCCCATGGAATTCCAGCCCAAAAACCCAGTCCAGCAAGAAAAGCAGCAGATAAGTTTAGATAGTCTTTAACGAAAAAAGTTCCAACAATACCTGTTAGTCCTGAAATACCAGCAGCAAGATAAATCATCAATGGTGGGAGATAGGTCCACTTAAACTGTCTTCCTAAATCTATTAGAGTACTATCTATAAATCTCAAAATTTTATTACTCATAAATTATTCTGTTAAATTTAATAATATTAATCCATTTTGTTTAGTTTCTTTACACCAAAGTTCATAACTTTCACAAACTCTCCACAAATGATCAAATGCTCTTTGAGATAATTCCAAAGGAAAGTGACTTTTTGCATAATATAATTTTGGGATTTTCATTAATTGTTTAATCATAGTATCTTTTTGTATTTGTAAAAGTCTTATAGTTTCTTGATTAATCTTTTTTTTTGTAGATTTATCTATGTAGTCATTGCTTTCAAGTTCTTTAAACCACTTATCATGAAAATTTCCTGAACTAATTTCATTATAATCTTCTGATGCAATAAATATTTCAAAAGCTTGAATATTAGTTAAATTTGGATTTTTAATCTTGATTTCATATATCTTTCGATAAATAATTTCAGCAACATATAATACAAATGGTCTAGATTTATCAGTTTCCAAACTAAACTCCTCAAATATCTACTGAATAATAACACGAATTAGGATCATCTTTATAGTGCGCAAAAGGCCCACACTCTTTAAAACCAAAACTTTTAAAAAGTTTTCTAGCAGGTGCAAAAAAATCACCTGCACCAGTTTCGACACTTAGTTTAGTAATTCCTATTTGTTTAGATTTTTCAATAAGATGTGAAATTATTTTTCCACCATATTTTTTATTTCTAAATTTATCTGAAACTCTTATAGATTTAAATTCTCCATGCGTTTCATCAAATAATTTTAAAGCTCCACAACCAATTAATTCATTATTTTCCCACAAACTCCAGAATTTTATACTTGGATTCTTTAATCCAGGTATATCTAATACATGCGAACTCCCCTCAGGAGAAACTGATCTCAATTCAATAAAATGCTTAGTTAGCAACTCATTTACTTGCGGATCATCAAAATTATTTTCTATTGATTTCATAGTTTTGAAAAACATATAATCTAAATTTAGATTAAACCAAGAAAATTAAATATGTGTGGAAGATACGTAATAACTAGCCCAGTTACAAAAACAAAAAAACTTGTCAAGTCAGCTATACAAGTTGAAGATAATGAAAATTATAATGCACACCCATTTCAAAAATTACCTGTGATTAAAAAATATAATAATGGAAATACTCTAGAAAATTTAAAGTGGGGAGTAGTACCTAGTTGGGCTAAGCAAAAAGATTTTAAACCTTTAATAAATGCAAGACTAGAAACTATTGATGAAAAAGTGTCTTTTAAAAAATTAATTCGATTACATAGATGTGTAGCTGTAGCAGATGGTTTTTATGAATGGAAAAGAGAAAAAGAAAATAAAACACCTTATTATTTTTTAAGAGAGGATAAAAAGCTTATGTATTTAGCGGCTATTTATGACAATGATCAATTTTGTTTAATAACCGAGGATGCAGATGAAAATATTAAAGAAATACATCATAGACAGCCTGTTATAATTAATGAAAATGATGTTAATAGATATTTAAATCTTGAATTAACAGGATCGAGTTTTCTGAAAGAGTGTAAAAAAACGAAATTAAACTTTCATGAAGTTTCAAAAGAAGTTAACAAACCCACAAATAATAATATTTCTTTGATACAAACTATATCTTAAAACTATTTTTCTATAGTTGTTAAATGTCCCATTTTTCTTTTAGCTTTAACTTCTTTTTTTAAATAATCATAAAAAAATTCATTTTCTTTAAATTTTTTATTTTTATATTCTAATATTTCTTCACCAATCAAATTAAGCATTTTTGCATTATAAATTTTTTTTGTTTCTAATTTTTCAAGTCCACATACAGCTCTGATATGATTTTCAAATTGGCTAATGTTGTGTGAATTTATAGTTAGGTGTCCAGAATTATGCACTCTTGGTGCAACTTCATTAGCATATAAATTATTATTTTTATCTATAAAGAATTCAACACACATAGTACCAATATAATCAAGCTCTTCCGCCACTGTTTTTGCCCAGTCCAATGCTTTATTTTTAATTTCATCACTTATATCAGCGGGAATTTTGGAGTGTTTTAAAATCTGGTCTTCATGATAATTTTCAATTGGATCATAAATTTCATATTTTTGGTGACCAAATCTTGTAACCACTACTGAAATTTCTTTTTTTAAATTTACTATTTTTTCTAAGATGTAACCTTTTGAAAAATCAAAATCTTCATTTAAATCATTTGCATTATTTATTTTATATTGGCCCTTTCCATCATAACCAAGTGTACAAGTTTTCAATAAACCAGGCATTAATCTATCGTTTATCTTTATATCATCTAAATCTTTTATGCTTACAAACTGTGTTGTAGTTATATTATTTTTATTTAAAAACTCTTTTTCAGTCATTCTATTTTGAATTAATTTATTTATTTCGGGGCTTGGTAATACAGATTTGGTTTCATTAATTTTTTTTAATATATCATATGGGATATTTTCAAACTCATAAGTAACAAGATCCACTTTTTCTAAAAAGTTATTGATAATATTTATGTCTTGGTAGTCTCCATAAATAAATTCATCTGCAAAATTGATTGCGGGTGCATCTTTATCATCTGATAAAATAACCGTTTTAATATTAAGTTTTTTTGCTGCAGATGCTAATAGACTTCCTAATTGTCCTCCACCTATTATTCCTAGATCAGGTTTAGACATTAATTACTTTGGTTTTTTTTTTACTTTTGATGTTTGTTTTTTTCGCCAATTTAAAAGTGTTTTTTTTACATTGTTATCATACGTAGCTATAATTGAAGCAGCATATAAACCAGCATTGATTGCACCATCTTCTCCAATAGCAACTGTACCAACAGGAATTCCTTTTGGCATTTGAGCAATTGATAGTAGGCTGTCTAAACCTTTTAACTTTTTACTTTCAATGGGAACACCTATGACTGGAATTCTAGTTATAGCAGCAATCATACCAGGTAAATGTGCTGATCCTCCGGCCCCAGCAATAATAATAGAAATATTATTATTTTCTGCTTTCTTTGCATAGGTATAAAGTCTATCAGGCGTTCTGTGTGCAGAGACGATATTTGTCTCATAATTAACTTTTAAAATCTTAAGAACTTTTAAACAATTTTTCATTGTTTTGTAATCAGACTGACTGCCCATTACAATTGATACTTTATGTGATTTTTTTTTGTATTTCATGAAACCAATATCAATTTACAGATATTTCCCTTAAATTGCAATTTTTAGCTAAGGACAGTTTAAGTTAGTGACAATCATAATAATAATAATAGTGTATACCAAATATGAATTATCGAATTGATAATCTTCAGTATTGTAATTGGTCTAGAGAAATCTTTGAAATAAATAATAAAGCTGGATTAAATGCGGTTCACGTAACGTTAGTTTATCATGAAGACTACGATGAATTACAACAAAGAATACATGAGTGGAATAAACATTTTGAAGAAAATAAAGATCTTATATTTCTAGGCAATAACTACAATGATATTACAAAAGCAAAAGAAGAAAACAAAACTGCAATTTTTTTTGGATTTCAAAATTGTTCTCCAATTGAAGATGACATAGGTCTTATAGAAAAAGTACATTCACAAGGTTGTCGATTTATGCAATTAACTTATAACAACCAATCATTATTAGCCACTGGATGTTATGAAAAAAATGATAGCGGAGTTACTAATTTTGGAAAAGAGGCTATTAAAGAAATGAATAGAGTAGGTATCGTTGTTGACATGTCTCATTCAGCAGAGAAAAGTACACTTGATGCAATTGAAATTAGCCAAAAACCAATTGCAATCACTCATGCAAATCCTACTTTTTGGTTTGAAGCTAAAAGAAATAAATCTACAGAATTATTAAAAGTTTTATCTGATAGTGGAGGAATGTTAGGTTTATCATTGTATGCTCACCATTTAAAAGATGGAACAAATTGTAAAATAGAAAGTTTTTGTGAAATGGTTGCAAGAACAGTTGAAATTATGGGTATTGATAATGTTGGAATAGGATCAGACTTATGTTTGAACCAACCAGACAGTGTAGTTGAGTGGATGAGAAATGGAACTTGGTCAAAATCAAAAAATTTTGGTGAAGGCAGTAAAGATAAACCTGGTTTTCCAAAACAACCAGATTGGTTTTTGGATGCAAGAGGATTTAATAATATAAACACAGAACTAAAAAATAAAGGTTTTCACGAAGAAGAGATAAATAAGATACTTGGCAATAACTGGTTTAATTTTTATAAAGGAATTAATTAATGCAAGTTCCACTAAGAGATCCTAAAATTGTAATGAAACTTTCTAGGCTTGGATCGTTTCATCAATCTAAATTATCTTTTCTAAGATCATTTTTAAATGAGTTCAAAGATTGGAAATATAACAGAGATTTGTTTGACTTGAATGATAGGGGATATGGAGTAGCTATTTATTCATTTTCAAAAGATAAAAAAACATATTCTTTAGTTTGTTTTGCTAATGAGCTTAAAGATGAGGAAAGATCTGATAGAGTAATAGCAACTAAATGGGATGCTGCATTTGCTTTGTATGATGGCATTCCTTCAAAAATTGATATTGATAGACTTTCACAAAATGTCCCTAAACAAGAAGTAGGTAGACTTTCTTATAAAGAACTAACTCTCTCAAGAGCAAATAGATCAGTTAGAGCATTTAATTATGTGGTTGAGTGTTTATCAAAAGGTATCCAGCCAAATACTAATGAGCTTTCAAAAGTTGGATATTTGTACAGAACAACTGCAGTATATGGCTCAGGAAAATTTGGATTAGCAGACAGGTTTAGAATTAAAAATAGAGATGAAATAAATGGTCCTTTTAGATTGGAAATGATGTTGGTTTATCTTGTAAGACAATTCACTTTCGATCAAGTAAATCATATAGCAAAACATAAAAATCCTAAAGATGCTGTAGAACTGAACTTGGATATTTGCAGAAATTTAGGAATTGGTAATTCAACTGGATTGGGAATGGCACCATTTATTGTAAACCACCCTTCATTGTTAAATAATTGGATTCTAGCTAAAGAAACAGCTTTAAAAAAAATAAGAGAAATAGAAAAAGTATCAGAAGAAGAGTTTAAAATTTTTTACAACTGTTTAACAAAATCTTTAAAAAATGTAACTTCATGGAATACTGATAGTGAATATCAAAAGAAGAAAATTGAGAATTTAATTAATGATTTACAAAATTTAATCAATTATTTGAAAGACAATATTCATAAATCAAATTTTTATATATTCGACAAATTATACAATTGGGCGGAGGAAAATTTATCCGAAGAAGGAGTTGAGTATTTGGTTTCTATAATGATGGAACCATATAATAAAATAACCGATCCTTTGATTTCTCAAATGAGTTCAGACGAGGATAGTAGTTTTAATATACCTGTAGACAGAACTATAAATGACCTAAGAGAAATAATTGAAAAAAATTATTCAGATATTTTAAAAATTGATTTTTCAAAAAATGAAAACAATAAAAAATTTTGGTTCATTTCAAAAAATAAAGAAGAACCTAGGATTGGAGATCGGTTTGAAGATAATGGCTCAGAACTTGAGCAGCCTACAGCTATTGCTAGAGATATTAAAAAACTTTATGAAACTATTTTTACATTAAAAAACAGCTTAAAGATTGGCAATTTTCTAGTACAGAACAATGATTTAAGACATATTGTAAGAAGAGTGTTTATAACAGAGAAATATCCATATTCTGAAATTCAAGATAACACCATTGGCTCAAAATTAGTTCCTATTGATATGTTAAGACTTAAACTATCTTTTTTTGGGGCGGTAAAGTTTGATCCAAGATCTGATAAATGGTTAAGGATTTGTATGTTTCAAGGAGCTCCATTACCAAATGAACTGAATTCATTTAATCAATATTGGATATATAACTAAAGTAATTAATGAGAAGTTATAGTGAAATTGACACGATTGTTAAACGTTCAACAAAAGCGAAAGGTTTCTCCTGGGGAGTTGCAGAAGAAATAGGAAAGAACATCAAGCAACTCGAGTTATTTGGTTTACCAGGAATAAAACATATAAACCAATATTTTAAGATTTTTAATAATGAGAAGTTTGAAAATTGCCAATCTTTTAACAAAAGCAACAGACCTCAAAACTTTTACTGTCCAATTAAACTTGGATTAAGTTTTTTTGATCAATCTATCTCTATCCAAGAACTAAATGATATAGAAATTGAAAAAATGGCTTACCCATTGATATTTTTGCCGTTTGTCAGCAGATCTTCGGAAATAACAGGAAAGAGAATTTTTTTAAAGATAGATCAAAAAGAATTTTTATTAAATTTCAATCAATCAATTTATTCAAATTATTTAAGTAGTGAGGTTGTAGAAAAAGCCGATGTAATTAAAATCCAATTCTTAGAAAACAAGAATAATTTTTCCGACGAAGATTGGAAAGAATTAACAAAATTATCTGAAAACACATTTGTTGAAGAAACAGATGAATTAAAACAAAAAACTGCAGGAGCAGGATTAACAGATAATGACTGATAACTTTGAATATAAATCGGACAAATCAGATAAAAATGAATTAAATGATATTTGTGATGAATGTAAAAAAGAAGATGAGACAGTAACTCAAAATTTAATACTCACAGGATATAAACTTTGTAACTCCTGCAGAACATCAAAAACTTTATTTCCACTTTAAATATTCGTACTAATAGGTAACGAATTAATTTTTGTCATTACGAAAGAAATTGTCAAAAAAGAAATAATTAAAAAAGACAAAAATACAATTCCAAATGCTTTTAAATTTGATTTTAAATTTAAAATATGTCGTGTTGCAATGATTAATGAAGCAAAAATCCAAAATTGGGTAAGAAAAATAATTAAAAGCACTAATTCTGGCGTGACAGCAAAAAATCTTATTAGTCCTGGAGCATGTGCGTACCCAACGGCTATAAGGACTCTTTTAAATGGAATTTTTCTATCTTTATCAGGAAAAATTTTAACTCCAATTACAAATATAAAAATTGCCCATACCAGCCAAGTTAATAATGCTGTTAAACCAGATATACCAACAGACGTTTTAACAATTGTGTTCGCTGCAATAGCACCAGCAACCCCATCTAAAATCATGATAAGAATTGCAAAATAAATTCCAGCTTCTCCATAATATCTTGGAGTTCTATAAAGAGTTTTATCAAGCTTTAACGATTTAAAAACAATATCTAAAAACTGAGCAAACATTAATTATCTTTATTTTTTTTTTGCGCCTTATATGAAACGATTAATGGGAATATTATTAGAGCAATAGCGATTATAATGCAAACAACTATGAAAAAGGTTTTCGTCATATTTAGGGGGAATTAAATTCCCCCTAAAAAAATTTTTATCACTTACTGACTACTTCTCTTGTATTTGCGTTGTAAGATTCTGTAAATGGAATATCAACTACAACTGCATCAACTGGTTCCCCAGGTTTATCAGAATATTTTTCTGGTAGATGGACTTTAAATTTCGATCCAACCTTACCTCTTGGAAAACCATTTGCATTTAGCGTGCCATCAAATGGAACATATCCCATAGCAATATTTTTCCCCTTTTCTGGGTGATACCATGGAGAAGTTATAAATCCTACAGGCTCACTGCCGTTTTCTGAAATTAACCAAAAATCTGGAGCATATTCTTCAATAGGTTTTCCTCCTAATTCAAGTCCAACTAATTGAAGTTTGTAAGGTTTATGACCTGCTTTTAAATCAGCTTTCATTTTCTCGAGAGCTTTTTTACCAATGTAATCTGCTTTTTTGTTCCATTCACCTTTACCAGATAAAGAAACTTGATATCCAAGATTACATTGAAATGGATTATGCTCATGATCCATATCTTGTCCCCATGAAAGAATTCCAGCTTGTATCCTTCTATGGTGTGCAGGAGCAATTACCATTAAGTTATGTTTTTTACCTGCTTCAAGAACAGCATTCCACATATCTTCGGCATATAAAGTTGCTTCTCTTAAATATATTTCAAATCCAGACTCGCCTGAAAAACCTGTTTGAGAAATTATACAACTTCTTCCACCAACTTTTGCAGAAGCCAATCCATAAAAAGGCATGTTATCAATATCAACTTCACTTCCACAAAGATCTTTCATCAAAGCTTTTGCTTTAGGACCTTGAATTTGTACAGGACAAGCATCTATTTCATTAATTTGAACATTAAACCTTTCATCTGCATTTACTCCTTGCAGATATAATCCTATATCACTATCTGATAAACTAAACCAAAATTCATCTTTAGAAATTCTTAAAAGAATAGGATCATTTAATACTCCTCCATAAGAATTACACAAAATTACATATCTTCCTCTCATTGGAGAAATTTTTGTAGCATCTCTTGTAATTACATAATCAACAAATTTTTCTGCATCTGGTCCTTTAACTTGTATTTGTCTTTCAACTGCAACATTCCACATTGTTACATGGTTTTTAATTGCTTCGTACTCAACCATTGCACCACCATCTTCAGGTTTAACATAACCTCTTGGATGATAAATTCTGTTATAAACAGTTGCTCTCCAACATCCTGCTTTCATAGATAAATGCCAGTATGGAGATTTCCTTACTCTTGTTGATATTAGCATCTCAACTTTAGTAGGTCCGCTTTGCCTTAAATTGTATGGTACTTTTCTATCAGACTGATCTACTGATGTTGTATGTCTTAGTTTACTATAGTCAAATTCATTAGACATAGTTATTCTCCTTCAACCACTTGTTAGTTTCCTTCAAGCCGCCGAATGTATAAATGTGGAAATAATCAGTATGCGATTTAACTTTCCCAATTAAATCATTAGGGTCTTTAGGTTTCAATAAATCTAACGCCTTACTAAAATTAGATTTAAGAAAGTTAATGGAATTTTTTGCCCCTACAATATTAGCAAATTTAATTAAGCTAGATATTTTCATTGGCCCAGTTATTCCAACATGAACTGGTATTGTTTGTTTTGAGATAAAATCTATAATAGGCTGAGTATCCATTAGCCATTGTGTAACTATATAATCAGCATAAGGCTTTTTATCTATCATAGCTTTTTCTAAATCAGAGTCGGATATATCAGGACTCCCCTCGGGATGTCCAGCAATTCCAATCTTGATGCCATCAAAAAACCCTGTCTCTAACATTTGATATGAGCTATCAAATTTTCCGATCGGGTCACGACTTCCACCTATCACCAAGACCTGCTTAACACCCAAATCTTTACATCTAGAAACATAATCTTTTAGCTGATTTTCATCATTTATTGACCTTGCTGGGAAGTGAGGAACTGGATTAAATCCCTCTTTAACTAACTCTCCAGATTGTTGAGCAGTTTCTTTATAATCACCTCCAGGTAGCATTGTAACATAAACATCTTTTACCTTAGGCAATGTACTTAAATCAGTTTTAGGACCTATTTCTAAAGAAAAATTCATAACCAAATTCTTAATTGTTTTATATTCCGTGTCTATAAAAATATTAAACAGCTGAACACATTGTAACCCATTGTCATGATCCGAAAATTTAATTAAATTTAGTCATGGAAAATAAATTATCTCAAATTACAGAATTATTCTCCAAAACAAGACAGCAAACGCTATCTCTGTGCGAAAACTTAGAGGCTGAGGATATGGTCATACAGCCCAGCAAAAATGTTAGCCCACTTAAGTGGCATCTTGGTCACACCACATGGTTCTTCGAAAAATTCATCTTGTCAGAATTAGATGATAGTTACAAACCTTTTAACAAAGATTACAATTACATATTTAATTCATATTATAATTCTGTGGGTGAGTACAATCCTCGAAATAAGAGAGGTTCACTAAATAGACCCATCTTAAAAGATGTTGTAAAATATAGACACTATGTAACTGAAAATATTATTGATTTTTTAAAAAGGACAAAAAATAACAGGACATCATTTTTAGTTGAACTAGGTTCAAATCACGAACAACAGCATCAAGAATTAATGTTAATGGATATTAAAAATATTTTTTACAACAATCCATTGATGCCGACTTATAATTCTAACGATGATAAACCAACTGCTAAAGAAGAAAATGAATTGACATTAGAAACTAGTAAAAAATTTAAATATGGAAATAACGAGGATATTTTTTGTTACGATAACGAATTACCAGTATCAGAAACACAATTAGATCCTTTTAAAATATATTCATTTGTTACTAATGGAGAGTGGAAAGAATTTATTAATGATGGAGGATATAAAAACCATGAGTATTGGTTATCTGATGGATGGGATTTTGTAAATAATAACAAATTACAAAAACCAATGTATTGGATAGATAATAATAATTATTTTACATTAAACGGTGTAAAAAAAATTGATAATGAAAAGCCAGTTTCTCATATAAGTTTCTATGAAGCAGATGCATTTGCAAGATATAAAAACAAAAGATTACCAACTGAATTTGAACTAGAGTATTTTTTAAAACAATCTGAGAAAAAAGGTAATTTTTTAGAAAATAAAATTTTCCATGAAGTGGAAGAAAAAGCAGACGATGTTTACGGAAATTTATGGGCTTGGACAAGTAGTAATTACACACCTTACAAAAAATATAAACCTTATGAAGGAAATCTAGGAGAATATAATAATAAGTTCATGTGTAATCAGTTTGTCTTAAAAGGTGGCTCACATTCTACGTCTATTAATCATGTCAGAGCATCTTATAGAAATTTCTTTTACCCAAGTGATACTTGGCAGTTTTGTGGTGTCAGACTAGCTGATGACATCTAGTGACTAATTTAAAATTAATAAACATAAACAATCAAATTCAAGATGATAAAAAATTAATCTTACAAGGATTATTAAATAAAAAACAAAAATATTTACTACCTAAATATTTTTATGATGAGAAAGGTTCAAAGTTATTTAATAAAATTACAAACCTTAAAGAATATTACCCAACAAACAAAGAGTTAGAAATACTAGGTAGTTCACAAAAAGAGATAAGAAAGAAATTACCAATCAATTCAACAATTGTAGAATTTGGTAGTGGCTCAAATAAAAAAATTAATAAATTTATAAATTCATTAAGTGAACCCAAAGAATATATTCCTATAGATATTAGTAAGGAATATTTGTTTGAAAATGCATCGATAATTGCAAAAAAATTCTCAGATTTAAAGGTAACAGCAATATGTGCCGACTTTAGTCAGACCAATAGATTAAATAAAATTTTAAAAAATAAAAAAAAAATAGTCAGTTTTTTTCCAGGATCGACAATAGGAAATTATTTACCCAAAAATGCAAAAAAAATATTAAAAAATTTTTCAAAAATTATAGGCAAAAATTCTTATTTAGTAATCGGGGTTGATTTAATCAAAAATAAGAAAACTCTTGAAAATGCTTACAACGATAAATCGGGAGTTACAGCAAAATTTAATAAAAATATATTAAATGTAGTAAACAAAATTTGTAATTCAAAATTTCAAACTAAAGATTTTGAACATAAAGCATTCTACAATTTAAAAAAAAATAGAATTGAAATGCATCTTATTTCGAAAAAAAATTTCACGTTAAAAATTAATAAAAAGAATATTAAATTTACTAAAGATGAAATCATTCATACTGAAAATTCTCATAAATATTCAAAAAATAACTTTGTTAAATTAGTTAATAAATCTGGCTTTAAAGTCTTAAAATATTTTACTGATAAAAAAAATTATTTTGGAGTTTTTTTATTAAAAGTGAAGTAAGTTTTATCATGGCGCAAAAAGACGTAGGTAATAAAATTCCCATTTATAAGTTAAAAGACACCGATCAAGTAATGAAATATTACGATGAGTGGGGTGATGGTAATAAATATGACAAGGATATGGTCGATTGGAATTACACAGGACCAAAAGAAACAACAAAAGTATTTTCAGAATTTCAGAAAAATAAAGATGCAAAAATTTATGATGCTGGTTGTGGTACTGGATTGGTCGGTGTTGAATTAAAAAAACATGGTTTTAAAAATTTTCATGGGGCAGATCTTTCGAAAAAGTTATTAGAATTGGTACCGAATGATCTTTATGAAGAGCTTGAACAAGTAGACTTGAATAAACCCATTAATAAAAAAGATGACGAATATGACTCTGTTATGTGCGTTGGTACATTTACTTTTGGACATGTCAAGCCACCAGCTTTGGAGGAATTTATCAGGATTACAAAGAATGATGGATTTATCTGTTTTACTATAAATGAGGGAATACATGAAGAATATGGTTTTGATAAAAAAATTGAACAACTTAAACAGCAAAATAAATGGAAAGAAATAAAATTTTTTAAGTCAGATTACATTGCAAGTAAAGATGTAAATGCTTGGTTAGGGTTATATCAAGTGATAAAGTAAGCCATGTCAGAAATTTACAATATTATAGATAAACAAAAGTTAGATATTGTATCGAAACCAATTAGTGAAGCTCATGGTTTACCAAATGAATGTTACATCAGTAAAGAATATACTTTAATTGAAAGAAAAAAATTATTTGAAGATAAGTGGATAGTAATAGGAGTAGGAAGTTCAATTCCAGATGCAGGGGATGTAAAACCAATTGATTTACTTGGAATACCTTTGCTTATTGTTAGAACAAAAAATAAAGAAATAAAAGTTTTTCATAATATTTGTAGTCATAGAGGAGTTAAATTAGTTAAAGAAGCTGGCAAAATTAGAAATGTTATGAGGTGCTCATATCATTCATGGTCATATGACTTAGAGGGAAAATTAATTGCTACACCTCACATAGGAGGCATGAATATTCATCAAACACCTGAATTTGATAAATCAAAAAGTAATTTAAAAGAGATAAGATCATATATTTGGTTAGATCTAATTATGATTAATATTAACAACAATGAAACTTCATTTGAGGATTACATTAGTCCTTTAAGTGAAAGATGGGCAAAATTTTGGCCTTTGAAAGATAGAGAATTAATTTATCATGCAAATGATTATGGTTATTTTAAATTAGATGCAAAATGTAATTGGAAATTTGCAATTGAAAATTATTGTGAGAGCTATCATTTGCCTTGGGTACATCCAGGTTTAAATTCTTATTCAAAATTAGAGGATCACTATCATATTCAAGGACTGCCAAATCGTTTCGCTGGACAAGGAACAGTTGTTTACAATCCAAGATTTGAAGGAAATGAAAAGTTTCCTTGTTTCCCTAACTGGCCGAAAGATAAAGAAAATATAGCTGAGTACGTAGCACTTTTTCCTAACGTAATGTTAGGAATTCACAAAGATCATTATTATGCTTATTGGTTAGAGCCAATCAATCATGAGTTTACAATAGAACATATGGAAATTTATTATGTAGGAGATGAAGCAGCAAATTCAACAAAATATAAATCCCTAAGACAAAAAAATCACAAACAATGGGAAGATATTCAAAAAGAAGATGTAGATATAATTCAAAGTATGCAAATAGGTAGAAACTCTCCAGCTTATAATGGTGGTAATTTTTCTCCAAAGATGGACAATCCTACACATCATTTTCATAAGTGGGTTGCTGGTAATTTAATTTAAAGTTAAAACCTAAAAATGAAAATTATATTAATTATGGGACTTCCAGGCGCAGGGAAAACTACATTAGCTGATGAACTTGCTCCCTTATTGAATGCAAAAAGATTAAATGCAGATGAAGTAAGAAAAGCTGCAAACGATTGGGATTTTTCAGAAGAGGGAAGAACAAGACAAGCAAAAAGAATGGCTGACTTTGCATTAAAATTAAAAGATGAAGGAAATTATGTGATTGCGGATTTTATTTGCCCAACTCCAAAGGCAAGAAGTTTATTTCCTGCAGATTATGTAGTTTGGGTAGATACTATAAAAGAAGGTAGGTTTGATGACACTAATAAAATGTTTGTTAAACCAGAAAAATATGATTTTCATGTTACATCGCAAGATGCTAAGTCTTGGGCACCAAAGATTTTAAAGGAGATAAAAAAATGACGTATCAATGGGACAATAAAAAACCAACTGCTCAAATGTTAGGAAGATGGCAACCGTTTCATGATGGTCACTATACTCTATTTAAGGAAATTATAAAAAAAACAGGACAAGTATGTATTCAAATTAGAGATGTACAAGGTGTTGATGATAATCCATTTGATTTTGAAACAGTTAAGAAAAATATTGAAGAAAAACTTAATCCAGAGTTTGAGGGCAGGTTCAAAATTATGCTTGTCCCTAATATTACAAATATTTGTTATGGAAGAGGTGTTGGATATAAAATTGAAGAAATAGTTTTGTCTGAAGAAATCCAAAAAATTTCAGCAACTAAAATTAGAGCCAAGATGAGAGAAGAAGGTAAATTAAAATAAGTGACTGTAAAAATAAATAAAGTATCACCGGGTGTTAAAAGAGTTTTAATTAATGATCCAAAAACTTATAATTCCTTATCATACAATACTCTTTCGTCTTTATTAAAAGCATTCAAAAAATTAGATAACGATAAAGAAACTAGAGTTATTATTTTAGAAGGGGCTGGCAAAGGATTTAGTGCAGGTCACAATTTAAAAGAGGTAAGAGGTATAAAAAATAGATCTAATCATCTAAAACTGTTTAAACTTTGTTCAAAACTTATGATGCAAATTGTTGAAGGAAACAAACCAGTGATAGCTAAAGTACATGGAGCAGCTTACGCAGCTGGATGTCAATTAGCAGCAAGTTGTGATCTTGCATATAGTACAAACTCAGCAACATTTGCTACACCTGGAGTAAAAATTGGATTATTTTGCAGTACTCCAATGGTCGCTGTCAGTCGAAAAATCAGTAGAAAAAGAATGATGGAAATGCTACTTACCGGTGATCCAATTAGTGCAAAATATGCAAAGGAAATTGGATTAATTAATGATCATTACAGTCCAAAAACTTTGAATAAAAAAGTTTTAGATATTGCAAAAAAAATATCTTCAAAATCAAATTTAACCATCAAAATAGGTAAAAAAGGTTTTTATAAACAATTAGAAATGCCATTAGGTAAAGCTTATGATTACACAAGTAAGATGATGACACTTAATATGTCATCTTATGATGCCAAAGAGGGTATTAGTGCTTTTATTGAAAAAAGAAATCCAAGTTGGAAAAACAAATAACCATTAAGTTGAAGTCACTTAAAAAAAAGTTTAAGTTGTAATCAAAGGAGAAAATCAATCATGGATGGATGCTGTGGTCCTGGATATGCTAGTCCTGCAGAAGCAATAAAAGCGCCAAAAGAAAAGCTTTTATATACAATAGCTATCTACACAGGGACGGGAATACAAAAACCAGACTATTTAGCAACTGTCGATGTTGATCCTCAAAGCCCCACATATTCTAAAGTAATTCATAGACTTGAAATGCCAGGTATTGGTGATGAATTGCATCACATGGGATGGAATGCATGTTCTTCTTGCCATGGTGACTCAAACATGAGCAGAAAATATTTATTAGTTCCAGGTGTTAGATCAAATAATATTTATGTTGTTGATACTGCATCCGATCCTAGAGCTCCAAAAATACATAAAGTAGTAGATGGATCTGAAATAAAGAAAAAAACTAATTTATCAGGACCACATACAGTTCATTGCCTAGGTTCTGAAATTATCATTTCTTTTCTTGGAGACGCTCGAGGAGAAGCACCAGGAGGATATTTACATTTGAATAAAGATTTTGAAATTGTAGGTAGATGGGAAAATTCAATGGGAGACATACCTTTTAGTTATGACTTCTGGTACCAACCAAGACATAATGTGATGGTTAGTTCTGAATGGGCGGCTCCTAATACTTTTATGCCTGGATTTGATTTAGAGGAAGTTGGTCATTTGAAATATGGTAGACGACTTCATGTCTGGGATTTTAAAAAAAAAGAGCCAGTTCAAACAATGTATTTAGGTGAAGATGGTTTAATACCATTAGAAGTAAAATTTATGCATAATCCCGACAGTAGTCATGGATTTTGCGGTGCAGCGCTAAGCGCAAATGTAATTCATTTTTGGAAATCAAAAGAGGGAAAATGGGAATGGGAAAAAATAATTGATGTTGAAAATGAACCACATCCTGATTGGCCAATCCCTGTACCTGGAGTTATGTCAGCGATATTAGTTTCAATGGATGATAAATATCTCTATATAAATAATTGGCTTCATGGAGATATGAGGCAATATGATATTTCAGATCCGCACAAACCTAAATTAACTGGTCAAGTTTGGATGGGTGGATTGTTAGGAAAGGCTCCAGAAGTAAACGGTGTCAAAATTGCTGGTGGACCTCAAATGTATCAATTATCCTTAGATGGTAAAAGAATGTATGTAACAACATCATTATTTTCTACATGGGATAATCAATTTTATCCTGAAATAAGAAAGCAGGGTGGAGCAATGATTATGATTGATTGTGATGTTGAAAATGGTGGGATGAAAATTAATAAAGATTTTATTGTTGATTTTGGTAAAGAACCAAATGGACCTAGTAGGTGCCATGAAAGTAGATATCCAGGTGGAGATTGCACAAGCGACATCTGGCTATGACAAAGATTACAATCTCAAACAGAAATAACAGTGCATTTGAAGTCAGTGGAAAAAAACCTTTATTAAACGAATTAAGAGATCAAGGTGTCGATCTTCCATACGGATGTCAGTATGGGGGATGTATTACATGTGCAGCTAAACTAATTAATGGAGAAGTAGATCAACGTTCTCAAGTTGCTTTAAACAATAGACAAATCAATGATGGATATATTATTTTATGTGTTGCTAAAGCAAAAACAGATTGCACAATTGAGATAGGAGTTGAAAGTCATGATAAATTGTATCGAAATCCTTTCCTAGATCCTTTAGAACCTCATGAATTAAAAGCAGATATCGCGAGTAAAAAGGAAGAAAAAAAATAAACATGAACCACAACGAACCTTATAGCGCTGAATATTTAAAAGATATTTTAAGCTCAGTTAAGACAATTGCTATGGTTGGTGCTAGTCCAGATAAAACTAAATTTAGTTATGGTGTGCTAAGAGTTTTGCATGAAACTGGTTATGACATGATACCTGTAAATCCTAAACCAGGTATAAAGGAAATTAGAAATTTAAAAGTTTATCCAAATTTATCTGCTATCGATAGACCTGTTGATATGGTTGAAGTATTTAGAAAATCTGAGGATCTTTATGGAATTGCTGAAGAGGCAATATCAATTGGAGCAAAAGTATTATGGGGACAAATAGGTGTAATTAATCATGATGCAGCAAAAATTGCTGAAGATGCAGGTTTAAAAGTAGTTATGAATAGATGTCCAAAAATTGAACTCTTCAGACCATTTTGGAAACCGCGACTAGATCTTAAAATTTAAATCAAATTATGGATACAACACTTTTAGATGAAAAAATAAAAGAACTATATTTAAGTTATAGGACGATAGCAATTGTTGGAGCAAGCCCAGACTCAAAAAAAACTTCCAATATAATAATGAAATATTTAAGAAATACAGGTTACAAAGTTTTTCCTGTTAATCCAGTAACAGATAATAAAATTATACATGGTGAACCAGTTTATAAAAAACTAACGGATATTAAAGATCATGTTGGAATTGTTAATGTTTTTAGACCTAGTGAGGAGGCTGAGGAAATAGCAAAACAAACAATAGAAATTGGTGCAAATGTATTATGGTTGCAATTAGGAATTCACAACGAAAATGCAGCTAAATTAGTCTCTCAAAATAAAATTTATTATATCTCTAATAAATGTATTAAAAACGAATACGATAGATTATTCAAAACTATATAATATCAAATTATTAAGTGTGATATTAAGACCTTTTATTTCATTTTAAATTTAAGATAAATTTAAAACATGAAATTCAAAATTTTATTTTTTTTAATTACATTTTTTTATTTTAATTCTTCATTTGCCGATGTTTTAAAACCAAGTGTGAATATAGATCCAAAACAAGTTGTTTTAATTCAATTAAAGGCATTAATGAAAAATGACAGTCCATATAAAGATAGAGGGATTGAGCAAACATGGGAGTTTGCACATCCAAATAATCAAAGGATGACAGGTCCATTAGATAGATTTAAAAGAATGTTAAAAGGGGCTTCATACTCGATGCTGATTGATCACAAAGAAAATACAGTAACTGAAATTTACAAATCAAGTGCAATGGCAACTTATGAAGTTGTTGTCTTGGATAAGGACAAACAATATTTTAAATTTAAATGGAAAGTTGAAAAGAATAATAAAGAAGGCAATCTTTTAGATTGCTGGCTAACAACAGCGGTTTCACAACCAATACCAATGGGATCATCAATATAATGAAAAAGCCTCCAATGTATATTAGGTACGCAATTCTAATGTTTATATTATGCTTTCCAACAATTTCATCTACTCAACTTGGGTGGTATTTTTGGGGAAGTGAAGTTGGGATTAATATTGGCATGGTAGTAGGTACAATTTCCGTTATAGTTGCCGCTTATTTAATGTTCAGAATGGGCTGGCGTGACGCAGATGATGAATAATAGAATTTTGTTTCGTTAGTAATTAAAATTTAGTAGGAATCTGAGAATGAAATCCAAAGCAAAAGTTGTTGTAGTTGGTGGTGGAGTAGTAGGGGTTAGCGCACTCTATCACTTAGCAAAAAAAGGTTGGTCAGATGTTGCTTTAATTGAAAGAAAAGAACTAACATCAGGTTCAACTTGGCATGCAGCGGGCTTATTACCACTATTTAATATGAGTTATTCTGTAGGACAACTTCATAAGTATGCTGTCAATTTATATAAAACTTTAGAGGAAGAGACAGGTAAAAATGTAGGTTTCAGCGTTGTATCAAATATTAGATTAGCAAGCACTAAAGATAGAATGGATGAATACTTTCAATACGCAGGTGTTGCTCAAACAATAGGTGTTGATGTAAAATTTTTAACTCCAGACCAAGTTAAGGAAATCTGGCCATTATGTAATACATCAGATTTAGTAGGTGCAATACAACACCCTGAAGATGGATATATTCAACCAGCAGATTTAACACAAGCTCTTGCTACAGGCGCAAGAAATAGAGGAGCAGAAATTTATAGAAATACAAATGTTGTTGGAATGAAACAAACCAAAGATGGTTGGGTTGTTGAAACAGATAAAGGATCTATAGAGTGTGAACATATTATTTCTTGTTCAGGAAATTTTGCAAGACAAACTGGAAAGATGGTTGGTTTAGATATTCCAGTAATCCCAGTAGAACATCAATACATTGTTACTGAACCTCATCCAGAAATTCAAAAAAGAAAAAAAGATGGACTACCAGAGATGGGAGTTTTAAGAGATAGTGATAGCAGATGGTACATGAGAGAAGAAGCAGGTGGATTAATTTTAGGACCATATGAAGATGGAGCACCAGCTTGTTATGTAGATGGACCATCAAAAGATTCTGAATATGAATTATTTCAGGAAGATTTGGATAGATTGGCTCCACACATTGAAGGTGCAATACATAGAGTCCCTGCGTTTGGAGAGGTAGGAGTTAAGAAAGTTTATAACGGTGCAATTTGTTATACACCTGATGGTAACCCAATTGTTGGTCCTGCTTGGGGATTGAAAAATTTTTGGATAAATGAAGGTCATAGTTTTGGTATCACTGCAGCAGGTGGAGCAGGATGGCAACTTGCTGAATGGATTGTAGATGGTGAACCCACAATTGATATGCTTGGTGTTGAACCAAGAAGGTATGGAGATTATTGCTCTAAATCATATTTAAAAGCTAAAAATGAAGAAGCCTACAGTCACGTTTTCATAACCCACTTTCCTGATGAAGAAAGACCAGCAGCAAGACCATTAAGAACAGCGCCATGTTATGACAGAATGAAAAATTTAGGAGCAGTGTTTGGTCAAAAATTTGGATGGGAACGACCTAATTTTTTTGCAACTGATGGAATGGAGCAAAAAGATGATTGGTCATTTAGAAGATCAAAATGGTTCAATGCAATGGAAAAAGAATGCAAAAATGTAAAAGAAAATGTTGGTCTTTTGGATATGACTGCATTTGCAAAATGTAGAATTAAAGGACCTGGTGCTGAGGAATTTTTAGATAATTTAGTTGCAAACAAATTACCAAAAAAAGTTGGAAGAATTAATTTATGTCATGCTTTAAATACTAAAGGCGGAGTTCATTCTGAATTTACTATTATGAGAGAGTCACATGATAGCTTTTATTTAGTATCAGCAGGAGCTTTCCAAAGATTAGATCATGATTGGATTTTAAAATGGATGCCTTCAGACGGTTCAGTGCAGTTTGAAAATTTAACTAATAGTAATGGAGTTTTGGTTGTTTCAGGTCCAAAAGCAAGAGAGTTAATGCAAAGAGTTTCAAAAGATGATTTTTCAAATGAAAACTTTAAATGGCTAAGTGCAAAAATGGTTGATGTAGGGTACGCACCAGTAAATGCTATGAGAGTTAATTTTGTTGGTGAATTAGGATGGGAACTTCATCATCCAATTGAATATCAAAATCACATTTTTGATAAACTTATGGAAGCAGGACAAGATCTTGGACTAAAGCCATATGGTATTAGAGCAATGAATAGTTTGAGAGTAGAAAAATCGTATAAATTGGTTGGAACAGAACTATCAATAGAATACTCACCTTATGAAAGTGGTCTTGATAGATTTATACATCCTAATAAAGGAAGTTTTATTGGACTTGAAGCATTAAACAAGTGGAGAGAAAAAGGTTTTGATAACAAACTTGTTACCTTGGAGGTTCATAATCCAAAAGATGCAGATGTATTAGGCAACAATCCAATTTATGAAAATGGAAGTGTTATAGGAAGAGCTACAGGAGGAGATTTTGGTTTTAGAATTGGAAAATCATTAGCATTAGGTATGGTTAAACCAGAATTAGCAAATGTTGGACAAAAACTTAAAATTGAAATATTAGGTGAGAAATATGATGCTACAATTTTAGATGAAAGTCCTTACGATCCAGAAAACAATTTATTAAGAGCTTAATGAAAATATTAGTCGCAGTTAAAAGAGTTATTGATTACAACGTTCAAATAAGAGTTAAAGAAGATGGTTCTGGTGTTGTTACTGACAACGTTAAAATGTCAACAAATCCACCAGATGATAATGCAATAGAAGAAGCAGTAAAAATTAAAGAGGCTGGCAAAGCTAAAGAAATAGTTGCAATTACAATCGGTGAAGAAAAAGCTCAAGAAACTGTTAGAAAAGCATTAGCTGTTGGAGCGGATAGGGGAATACATGTCAAAGTTGATAATGTGATTGAGCCATTAGCAGTTTCAAAAATTTTGAAAAAAATTGTAGAAAAAGAAAATCCTGATTTGGTGTTTATGGGAAAACAAGCAATTGACGATGATTGTAATCAAACTGGTCAGATGCTTGCAGCTTTATTAAATTGGCCTCAAGCAACTTTTGCATCGAAAATTGAAGTTAAAGATAATGCATTAGAAGTAACTCGTGAAATTGATGAAGGTTTAGAAACTATTGAAGTAAATGTTCCAGCTATTGTTACATGTGATTTAAGACTAAATGAACCAAGATATGCTTCGCTTCCAAATATTATGAAAGCGAAGAAAAAACCAATAGAACAGTTAAATGCTTCAGATTTAGGAGTTGATATTAATCCTAGAATCGAACAAATTAAAGTTGAGGAACCACCAAAAAGAAAAGCTGGAATAAAAGTCGCTAGTGTAGAAGAATTAGTGCAAAAATTAAAAAATGAGGCTAAGGTAATTTAAATGTCAGTATTATTAATTGCAGAACATAATAATAAAGAGGTTAGACCATTTACCTATAATGCTATAACTGCAGCTTCTCAAATAAATGAGGATCTTCATGTTTTGGTTTTAGGTCATCAAGCTGATGATGTTGCAAAATCTTTATCTGAAGTTCCAAATGTAAAAAAAGTTATTCACGTTGATAATAAAATTTATGAAAACTACATTGCTGAAAATTATACAGCAGCAATAATTAAGCATGCAGAAAGTTATTCACATATTGTAAGCTCAGCAAATACATTTGGCAAAAATTTAATGCCAAGAATTGCAGCATTACTAGATACTTCGCAAGTGAGCGATATAATTAAAGTTATTTCTGAGGATACTTTTTTAAGACCAATTTATGCAGGAAATGCTTTTGCTACGGTTAAAAGTAATGACAAAAAAAAATGTGTTACTATTAGACCGACGTCGTTTGACCCTGCTGATAAGAGTGGTGGATCTGCTGAAATTACAAAATCTGATCCAGCAGAAGCTAGTTCATCAACTAAATTTCTAAAGAAAGAAGAAGTTAAGTCAGACAGACCAGAGCTTGGAACAGCTAGAATAGTTATTTCTGGTGGCAGAGGAATGCAAAATGGCGAAAATTTCAAATTAATAAGTGATATTGCGGATAAACTTAATGCAGCAATTGGTGCATCTAGAGCAGCAGTTGATGCAGGTTATATTACGAATGATCATCAAGTAGGACAAACGGGTAAAGTGGTAGTCCCAGATTTATATATTGCAGTTGGAATTTCAGGTGCGATACAGCACTTAGCAGGAATGAAAGAAAGCAAAGTTATTGTGGCTATAAATAAAGACGGTGAAGCTCCAATTTTTAGTGTCGCAGATTACGGATTAGAAGCAGATCTTTTTGAGGCTCTTCCTCAGTTTTTGTCAGAATTGAACAAATTAAACACTATACAAAAATAGCAAATACTGTAAGAAATTATCATTATGTCCAGAGAAGTGATGGAATACGATGTTGTCATCGTAGGTGGCGGACCATCAGGACTTTCAACTGCAATTAAATTAAAGCAGTTAAATCCAGATATTAATGTCTGCCTTTTAGAGAAAGCATCTGAAATAGGTGCACACATTTTATCAGGGAACGTGTTTGAAACACGTGCTTTAGACGAACTAATACCTAATTGGAAAGAATTAGATGCTCCCATTAAAACAAAAGTTACAAAAGAAAAATTTTTATTTTTAGGAAAACAAAAATCATTAAGTTGGCCAACATGGCTGCTTCCTAAGGTTCAACAAAATCATAACAATTATATTATAAGTCTTGCAAATCTTTGTAGATGGTTAGCAGAGAAGGCTGAAGGATTAGGAGTTGAAATATTCCCAGGATTTCCAGCAAGTGAAGTTTTATATAATGATGATGGATCAGTTAAAGGTATTGCAACTCAAGATATGGGTATCGACAAAGAGGGAAATAAAAAAGATACTTATGAACCAGGAATGGAATTACATGCAAAAGTTACAGTCTTTGCAGAAGGATGCAGAGGTCACTTAGGAAAAGAATTAATTAAGAAGTTTGAGTTGGATAAAGGTAAAAATCCTCAACAATATGGAATTGGTTTTAAAGAAATTTGGGAGATAGATGAAAAAAATCATACAGAAGGTTTAGTAATGCATACTGCTGGATGGCCTTTAGACAATAACACCTACGGTGGAAGTTTTATGTATCATGCAGAAAATAAACAAGTTTTTCTTGGTTACGTAATTGGATTAGATTACCAAAATCCTCATCTCTCACCTTTCGATGAATTCCAAAGATTTAAAACTCATCCAGATATAAAAAAAATAATTGAAGGTGGAAAAAGAATTACTTATGGCGCAAGAGCTTTAATTGAGGGAGGTATACAGAGTTTACCTCAGATGTTTATGCCAGGTGCTTTGTTAGTTGGATGTGACGCGGGAACGTTAAATATGCCTAAAATAAAAGGGTCTCATACTGCAATGAAAAGTGGAATGATCGCTGCAGAAACAATTTATGAGCATCTTACAAAAAATATAAATTTATCTACATATGAACAAAAATTTAAAGAAAGTTGGGTTTACAAAGAATTATATGAGGCGAGAAATGTAAAACCAAGTTTCTCTTGGGGTTTAATTGTAGGTATATTATTTACTGGAATTGACCAGATTTTATTTAGAGGAAAGCTTCCTTTCACATTAAAGCATAAACACGCTGATCATGAAGCTTTAAAACCAGCAGATAAAATGCCAAAAATTGACTATCCTAAGCCTGATAACGTTATTACTTTTGATAAAACTAGTTCGGTTTATTTAACAGGTACAATTCATGATGATAATCAGCCAGTCCACTTAAAACTTAAAGATCCAGATTTGCCAATAAAATATACTTTAGAAAAATTTGATGAGCCTGCACAAAGATATTGTCCAGCAGGAGTTTATGAAGTTCAAGAAGTAAATTCTGTTCAAAAATTTGTAATAAATGCACAAAATTGCATACATTGTAAAACTTGTGATATTAAAGAGCCATCTCAAAATATTACTTGGGTCACACCAGAAGGCGGAGGTGGACCTAAATACGGAAATATGTAATTAAGATAAATCGATTGCAAACTTTTTTAAGGTTTCAATTGGAATAAGCTTTAAAGTGTTTTTATGAGTTTTTTTTAAATAAATTGGACATCCTTTTCCAGCTTCTAAAGCTCGAGCATACCAGCCTGCACACACGCACCAACTATCTCCATCTTTTAAACCTGGAAAACCAAACTCAGGATGAGGTGTAATTAAATCATTGCCTGCTTCTTTACACCATTCTAAAAATTCAGTATTTACTTTTGCACAAACAGTGTGCACACCATGATCATTTTCATCTGTATTGCAACATCCGTCTCTATACCATCCTGTTAAAGGATCATTTGAACATAACTCTAAGTCTTCGTCTAAAACGTTTTTTTGTTTATCAGCCATGAAACAATCTTGTTAATTTTTTATCAATATCTATGTTAAAAGAAAATGATCTTCTTTCACCATCAGATTTAAATGGATATGCAGTATGCATTAAATTATTTGGGAATAAGATAAGATCACCAACTCTTGGTTTATGATTAAATATAGAATTATTTAAAAAAGATTTAGAACCATAAATAAAATCAATTGTTCCGTTAGTTTTAATTTTTTTATGTCCCTTTGTTAAATTGTTTGGAATTTTTAAATAACCAACTCCAGAAACATTGCCATCATGAAAATGTACAGGGTTATAATCATTTTTAAATTGTCTTACGACCCATAAATTCTTAATTTTAATATTTTTTGACTTCTTATTAAGATTTTTTTTTAAATATTGATTTACACTTTTAAAAATAAAACTTTTTAAATTTTTTTTAATAAATTTATTTTTTAATTCGATTTCTTGCTCAACTTGACCTACTAACTTTTTTGAGTAGTCATTTGATTTCAATTTTTTTTTATCTTTGATAATACTTTCAACTTCATCATTAATTTTTTTTACCAAATTTAATGGAATTTTAACAACAGCAATTTTTGGTCCAAACGGACTTAAAACTTTCATTAATTTTTTATATTTTTGTTGGATTAGGTTGTCCTTTATAAACAACTTCTGGATCAAATTTTTTTTCTTCTTCTTCAAATTTCATTTCGATTTGTCTTGCATTATCAATTTTACCCAAAGGAACAGATCTGTAAAAACAGGATCTGTAACCAACGTGGCAACTAGAACCTTCGCCAATATCTACAGTCATCCACACTGCATCTTGATCATCATCAATTCGAATCTCTTTTACTTTTTGAACAAACCCACTTGTTTTTCCTTTATGCCAAATTGATTGCCTTGATCTGCTCCAGTAATGTGCTTCTTTGGTTTCAATAGTTAACTTGAAGGCTTCGACATTCATATACCCATGCATTAATATTTCTTTTGTTTTTGAGCATGTTGTAATGACTGGAATCAATCCATCATTGTCGAATTTAGGAGATAAAAGCTTGCCTTCTTCTATTTCTGCTACATTTTCTCTTTTTTTAAACATATATGTGGAATTATCTAACATAATAATAAATATAATAAATATTTTAAAATTAAGGTTTTATATATATAAAAGCACGTCATGAAATTAGTAAAAAACGAAAACGAAAAAAAAATTAACGAAGTAACAGACAAGGAAGCTGAAGAAGCTTTCGTTAAAATTCTTAAGTGGTTAGGTGAAGATCCTACCAGAGAAGGTTTATTGGAAACTCCAAAAAGAGTAACAAAAGCATTTAAAGAATATTTCAAGGGATACAAAGAAGATCCTAAAGCAGTTTTAGATAAAACATTTGGTGATGTTGAAGGCTATAGCGATATGGTTGTTCAGAAAAATATTTCAGTTCAAAGTCATTGCGAACATCACATGGCACCAATTATAGGAATTGCTCATGTAGCATACATTCCAAATCAAAGAGTTGTAGGATTAAGTAAAATAGCAAGAGTTGTAGAAGTATTTTCTAAAAGATTACAAACACAAGAAAGATTAACTGTTCAGATCGCTAATACTTTAATGGAGTCGTTGGATGCAAAAGGAGTTGCGGTAACAATAGATTCAACTCATCAGTGTATGACTATGAGAGGTATAAAAAAAGAGCAAGCTACCACAGTTACAAATTTTTATCTTGGACAGTTTAAAGACGATTTAAGTTATCAAAATAGATATTTGCGATTTATTGCAAAATAATATTTACTGATAAACATGGCGGACTCATTTAAAGCAGTTATAATAAACAATCAGAACGAAAATTTTACAAGAGAAGTCAAAGAACTAAGTTTAGATCATTTTAAAGATGGTGAGGTGCTAGTTAAGATAGATTATTCCGATCTTAATTGGAAAGATGCAATGATACTAAAAGATGGTGGTAAATTAGTGAAAGAGTATCCAAGAATACCTGGTATTGATTTTTCTGGAACTGTTGCACAAGGAGATGGTGAAGAATTTAAAGAAGGAGACAGAGTTATATTAACAGGTTGTAGAGCAGGAGAACTTTTTGATGGTGGATATTCTCAATACGCAAAAGTTAAAAAAGATCATATTACAAAAACACCTGAGGGAATGACAAATAAACAAGCTATGATTTTAGGAACTGCTGGTCTTACAGGTTTGTTATGTGCCTTTGCAGTTAAAGCAAGAGAGGAACTATTGATGCAATCAAAAGTAAATGATGTATTGGTAACAGGTTCTACAGGTGGAGTTGGTATGGTAGCAGTAATGGTTCTTGCAAAGATGGGAATTAATGTAACAGCTATAACTGGTAAACCAGATAAAGCAGATTACTTAAAAGAACTTGGTGCAAAAAACGTTATAGATCGTAAAGAATTTGAGGGTGAAGCAAGATTAATAGATAAAGGAACATGGGATGGAGTTGTAGATACCGTTGGTGGTAACATTTTATCTAATGCAATAGCTCAAACTAAACCAAAAGGAATTGTTGCTATATGTGGAAATGCTAGTGGTAATAAATTAAATACATCAGTAATTCCATTTATATTAAGAGCAGTGAAATTATGGGGTGTAGACTCAGTTAACATAAGTAAAAAAAGAAAAGAGTTTGTATGGGGAGAATTTCCTGCTCTGCTAGATTTTAATATTTTAGAAAAATCAGTAAATACTATTGGGTTAGAAGAATTATTAAATATCTATCCTGATATATTAAAAGGAAATTTAAAAAATAAAATAGTAGTGGATGTAAATAAATAATGGATTGGGATAAATTAAAGATATTTCATGCAGTTGCTGAAGCTGGCAGCTTTACAAGTGCAACAGTAATACTAAATCTAAGTCAATCTGCAATTAGTAGACAAATTCAATCTTTAGAAGAAGATTTAAAAGTTAAATTATTTGAACGTCATGCTAGAGGTTTAACACTAACTGAAAATGGAGAATATGTATTTAAAACAGCTCACGAAGTTATCTCCAAATTAAAAGAGGTAGAAACAACTTTAGGAGATAAAAAACATAAACCATCCGGAAAACTATCAGTAACAACCGTTGTTAGTTTTGGAACAACCTGGTTAACACCAAGAATACAAGAATTTATGCAATTAAATCCAGAAATTGAAGTTGAACTCATATTTGATGATAGGGAGTTAGATTTAAGCACAAGACAAGCAGATATTGGAATATTTATGAGAAGACCGAAACAACTTAATTATATTCAAAAAAAGCTGATTGATATCAACTATCATATCTATGGATCACCAAAATACTTAGAAAAACATGGATATCCTAAGACAGTTAATGACTTGAATAAGCACAACTTTATTTCATTTGGTAGAGGAGCTCCATCTCCAGTTTATAATCCAGATTGGGCATTAAAACTTGGAATGAAAGATAATAAAAAAAGAAAAACAGTAATGAGAGTGAATAGTGTTTATGGTTTACTATTAGCTGTTCAAAGCGGTGTAGGACTAGCTGCAATTCCAGATTACTTAACTGTGAAACAACCAAATATTGTTAAAGTTTTACCAAGCGTTCAAGGTCCAACTACCGAGGCACACTTTGTATATCCTCAATCACTTAAAAATGTTGCTAGAGTTCAAGCTTTTAGAAACTTCCTTTACAGTAAAATTTCTGAGTGGGAATTTTAAATAATTTAACCAAAAAACAGTACTAATTGCGATTGATTATCAATTGCGACAATATTGCAATTGATAATCATTTTCATTGAGAATAGTTATCATCCGCATTGCAGGACAAATTACGTTTAATATAAATATAAATTTAAGGAGTAGAATGAGAAAATTAACAATAATTTCATTGTTTTTTGCTTTAATTTCAAGTTTTACGATTGCAGCTGAGGTCAATATTTTTAGTGCAAGACACTATGATTCTGACATTCAATTATATGAAAAGTTCACAGCAGCAACAGGAATTAAAGTAAACGTAGTATCAGGTAAAGATAAAGCCCTGCAAAAAAGAATTAAAGAAGAGGGAGCAGACTGTGTTGGAGATTTATACATCACAGCTGATGCTGGAAGATTAGGTGCATTTGCAGCCAAAGGCATGATGCAAAACGCTGGTTGGTCAAAAGCTATTAAGGATGCTGTACCTGCACAATTTAGATCTGCTAAATGGACTGGAATAGCTAAGAGAGCAAGAATAATTTATTATTCACCTGAAAGAGTAAATGCAAATGAACTAAATGGCATGACTTACGAAGGTCTAGCTGATCCAAAATGGAAAGGTAGATTAGTAATAAGAAAATCTAACAACATTTATAACCAGTCTTTAGTTGCTTCACTAGTTAAGAATAATGGTAAAGCTAAAACTGCAGAATGGTCTAAAGCTGTTGTAGCAAACATGGCTAGAACTCCAAAAGGTAACGACCGTGCTCAAATCATGGCTGTTGCGGCTGGAGAAGCTGATATTGCTGTTGCAAATACATATTATCATGCATTGATGTTATCTGGAAAAAAAGGTGCTGAACAACAAGAAGCGGCAAAAAAGGTAATGCCTTTTTTCCCTAATCAACAAGATAGAGGAACGCACATTAATATTAGTGGAGCTGGTATGCTTAAACATGCACCAAACAAAGCTAATGCTGTAAAATTAGTTGAGTTTTTATTATCAACAGAGGCTCAAAATCACATTGTAAATAATACGTTTGAGTATCCAATGATCGGTGGTGTAACATCTAATGATTTAGTTCCAGGCAAAGAGATGAACTTTGTAATGGACACAAAAACAAGTGTTAAGTCATACGGTGCAAAACAAGCAGATGCATTAGAAGTAATGTTGGCTGCCGGTTGGAAGTAAATGATAGCTGTTAAAAAAAAATTTACTACGGAAGTTGATTATAATAAATCTTCCAAAGCCTGTCCTGCATGTGCTTCGGAGTGTGAAAAAATCAATAAACGTGTAAATAATAGAAAATTGTCTGAAATTAAAACTAAGGAGGTTCCGCATATCCTAAAAGTATTTAATTTTTGATTTTCTAAAGTTTGTGCCTATGGTTTGGTCTCCTAAGCCATGGGCACATTTGATTTTCATGATTATAAGGCGGATTATAATATATGAAATTTAATTCCTGGTACCTTTCTTCATTTTTAGTTTCATTTGTTGTTGCAATTCCAATTTTAACTGTGTTTGCAAGTTTCTTCCAAGAAACAACTAATTACTTTGATATTTTAAAAAATACATTTTTAATTGAATATATTTATAATTCCTTAATATTACTTTTAGGAGTTTTGGTTCTTACATTATTCTTAGGTGTTGGCAGTGCATATGTAGTTTCATTTTATGATTTTCCAGGCGTTAAATTTTTTAAATGGGCTTTAATATTATCTTTTGCAGTACCTGCTTACATTTATGCTTATTCATTAACTGCTTTTTTTGAAAACTTTGGAACACTATACTCAATATTGAAATCTTTATTTGGACCTGGTGAATATAATCAATCCATTCCAAAATTTGATGGTATGCTTGGTGCTATTTTATCTATTTCTTTTTCACTATTTGGATATGTTTACGTTTTAACTAGAGCATCTTTTCATTATCAGTCTCAAAATTTAATAGAATTAGGACAAAATCTAGGTTTTTCAAAATATAAATCTTTCTTTAAAATCATTTTACCATCTGCAAGACCAGCTATAGTTGCGGGTTTAGCATTAGTTGCTATGGAAACATTATCAGATTTTGGAGCAGTATCATTTTTTGGAATAGCAACTCTTACTACTGGAATATATGATTCATGGATATCTTTTGATGATTTAGCTTTTGCAAATCAGCTCTCATTTTTTTTGCTATTATTTATATTAGGACTTTTTTTTATTGAGAATATCTCAAGGAAAAAAGCTCAATATCACTCTCCAGTTAAGGGAGGAATTAAAGAAAAGAAGAAAATTAAATTAAACTTTTCAAAAGGTTCTTTAGCATTCGGATTTTGTTTTTTAGTTTTTTTAATCAGCTTTTTATTCCCTGTTTTACAAATGTTGTATTGGACAATAATTTTTCCAAAAAATTTATTTGATTTAAATACTTTTCAATTATTTATAAACACAATTTACTTGGTATTTTTATCAAGTGTAGTTCTAGTAATTTTTTCATTTATTTCAAATTATGGAAACAGAGTAACTAAAAGTAAATTCTTAAATTATCTTACAACATTTTCTATTACTGGTTATGCAATTCCTGGTGTAATTTTAGCTGTAGCATTCATCACTTTTATTGCTTGGTTTGACAATACTTTTGTTAAAGCCTTTGAATTTAATTCTATTAAGAAAATATTTATAGGATCTATTTTTGGTTTAGTGATAGTTTATTTTATAAGATTTTATTCACTAGCTTATAACGGTTTGAAAACCGGTTATGAAAGAATAAATAGGTCAATTGATGAAAGTTCTTATCTTCTTGGTTACTCGAAAATAAAAACTTTTTTAGGAATTCATGTTCCTTATTTAAAAAATTCTGTTTTTCTTATAGGGATATTGATTACTATAGAAGTAATAAAAGAATTACCTATAACTTTGATATTGAGACCATTTAACTTTGAAACATTCGCTACAACAGCATATATTTTTGCATCTCAAGATCTCTTAGAGGCTGCAGCAGTTCCATCATTATTCTTGATATTAATTGCAAGTACATTTATTTTGATTACGTCTAAATTTATTTTGAAAGACTAATGGCTAATAATTTTTTTGAAATTGAAAATGTATCTTTTGCTGCTGGCGGGAAAAATAAAGTAAATAACGTTTCTTTAAAAATTGAAAATGAAGGTGAAATTGTATGTTTACTTGGCCCCTCAGGCATAGGTAAAACCACAATATTAAGAACTATTGCAGGTTTAGAAAAAATTAATAAAGGTAAAATTAATCTAAAAGGCAGAACAATTTCTTCTGAAAATATTCATATCGAACCAGAAAATCGTAATATTGCTCTATCATTTCAAGAGAACAGCTTATTTCCTCATTACAATATAGAAAAAAATATTAATCTTGGCTCAGATAGAGTGAAAGATGATAAAAAAATACAAACTAAAGATGTAATTAATTTTTTAAACTTAAACAAAATATTAAATAAATTTCCGCATGAGATAAGTGCTGGCGAAGCCCAAAGAGCATCTCTAGCAAGATCTTTAGTTTCTCAACCTGATTTATTAATGCTTGATGAGCCATTATCTAATGTAGATCAAAGTTTTAAGGAGGAAATTCAAGTCGAATTAAAGCAAATTTTAACAAATTCTAAAATAACAACAATAATTGTAACACACGATTCTTATGAAGCTTTTTATCTAGGCAGTAAATGTGGAATAATATTAGATGGTGAATTAAAGCAATATGATGATCCATATAATGTTTATCATTTACCAAATTCAGAAGAAGTAGTTAATTTTTTAAATAGAGGTACATTAATACCAGCAGAAGTTACCAGTCCAAAAAGTCTTGAAAATGAAGATTTAGGCACAATAACTGGAAATTTCGCTAGACCGTTCCCAATAGGATCTAAAGTAAAACTATTAATACAACCAGAGGACTTACAGCATGATGATGCGAGCAATCTAAAACTGGAAGTCGTAGATAGAAAATTCAGAGGATCAAATTTTATTTATACGTTAAAAACATCAAGTAACAAATTAATACCAGTTTTTGTTCATTCACATCATATTCATCAACATGAAGTTGATGAAAAATTTGGTATAAAAAGACCCATCCATATCGATCATATTGTCTGCTTTTAAATTTAATTGTATAAATCTCATTAAGTATGAAGGAGTTACCAAAAAGTACTAAGGTAGTAGTTATAGGCGGAGGTGTTGCAGGAACATCTTGCGCTTATCATTTAGCTAAATTTGGATGGAAAGATGTAATATTACTTGAAAGAGATCAATTAACATCAGGAACTACTTGGCACGCCGCAGGTCTTCTAGGTCAATTAGGTGCATCATCTACAATTACCAAAATTAGAAAATACTCTTTAGATCTTTATAAAGAATTAGAAAAGACTACAGGATTATCAACTGGAATGAAGCAAAATGGTGCAATCACAGTTGCATCTACCAAAGAAAGAATGCAAGAATTGTTAAGACAAGCAACCACGGCTCAATTGTCTGACGTTGAAGTAGAAGTTCTAGATCATAAAAGACTAAAAGAATTATATCCAGTAATCCATAGCGAAGATCTTGTAGGTGGCGTTTACATGCCAAAAGATGGACAAGCAGATCCTGTTGGAGTTACTAACGTTCTTGCAAAAGCTGCAAGAATGGAAGGTGCTCAAATTTTTGAAAAAACTCCTGTTAACAAAATACTTACAAAGAATTCAAGAATAAGTGGAGTAGAGACAGAAAAAGGTATTATAGATTGTGAGTATGTAGTTATGGCCACAGGAATGTGGTCTAGACAATTAGGCGAAGAAATTAATGTTAGCGTTCCTTTATACCCAAATGAACATTTTTATATAATCACTGAGCCAATGAAAGATTTACCTCAAAATCTTCCAGTTTTGAGAGATTATAATGCTTGTTTATATTTGAAAGAAGATGCAGGGAAAATGCTTGTTGGAATCTTTGAACCAAATGCAAAACCAGCATTTAAGGAGACTGGAAGAGTGCCCGATGATTTTTCTTTTGGCGAACTTCCTGATGATTTTGATCATTTTGAACCGTATTTAGAAAAGTCATTTCATAGATTACCAATGTTAGAAAGTGCAGGAATTAGAAAATTTTTCTCAGGCCCAGAGTCTTTCACCCCAGATACGCAATATTTATTAGGAGAAACTCCTGAAGTAAAAAATTTATATACATGTTGTGGTTTTAATAGCATAGGAATTGCTAGCTCAGGAGGAGCGGGTAGAGTAACAGCTGAATGGATGATGAACGGACATATAAATGAGGATTTATTTTCATTAGATATTAAAAGGTTTCAAAAATTTCACTCTTCAAAAAACTTTATTATGGAAAGGGTAACAGAAACACTAGGTGATTTGTATGGAATGCATTGGCCATTTAAACAGCACAATACATCAAGAAATCAAAAGCTTTTACCTTATCACGAGGAATTAAAAAATGCTGGAGCTTGTTTTGGAGTTGCAGGAGGATTTGAAAGACCAATGTGGTATTCATTAAATGGTAAAGAACCTAAGTATGAATATAGTTTTAATTATCAAAATTGGTACCCATCAGCAAAGCATGAAACTTTAAATGCAAGAAAAAATGTTGGACTTTTTGATTTTTCAACTTTTTCAAAGTTTGACTTAAAAGGGAAAAAAACTCATCAAGAACTTCAAAAGTTATGTACCGCTAACATTAAAAATGAAATTGGTAAAACAACATATACTCATATGCTGAATGAAGATGGAGGAATAGAAACAGATTTAACTGTTGTATGTATGGATAATAATTATTTTAGAATTGTGAGTTCAGCAGCAACAAGAGAACATGATAAATATCATATATTAAAATATTTAGACAAAGATGTAGAATTCTCTGATGTTACAGAGGAATTCTGTTGCTTAGGATTATTTGGTCCAAAGAGCAGAGAAATGATTTCTAAAATTTGCAAATATGATTTCAGTAATGAAAATTTTAAATTTGGAACAGGAAAATTCATAACTATATTTGATTCAAATACTCCTTGGGGAAAACCAAAAGAGATTAAAGTATGGGCTCAAAGATTATCTTATGTTGGTGAGATAGGCTTTGAACTTTATGTTGATAGTAGCTCTGCTAAGGATTTATATGAAATTCTGATTGAAGAAGGAAAAAACTTTGAACTATCTCATTGTGGAATGCATGCAATGGATATTATGAGAATGGAAAGTGGATTTGTTCACTGGGGACATGATATTTCACCAGAAGAAAATCAATATCAAGCAGGTTTAAAATTTGCAATTAGTTATAAGAAAAATATAAACTTTATTGGAAAACACGCTCTATTAAAAATTAAAGACCAAAAATTAGATAAAAGTATGATGATGTTTACTCTTAAAGACAGCAAACCTGGTGAGCCTCTTTTATTACATGAAGAACCTATCTATATGGATGATAAAATTATTGGTAGAACAACTTCAGGAAACTATTCTTTTTGTTATGATAAAAATCTTTCTTTTGGATATGTCAATTCTGGAAATACAGTTGAAACATTAAAAGACAAAAATATATATATTGAAGTTGAAAAACAAAAATATCCAGTTGAGGTATTAAAAAAACCCTTAAATGATAAAGATTTTAAGAACTAATTTTCTTTTTTCTACTTTCAGCCTGAACAAATAAAACTCCAAAAACTATTATTCCAATAACTCCAAAAGTCTTATTAAAATCAAAAGGTACTCCAAATATGTAAAAATTTATTAATGTTGACCAAATTAACTGTGAATATTGAAAATTAGTAACAAAAGATAAATTTGATAGCTGAATTGCAAATATAATTAAAAGATGACTAGTAAAACCTAATACCCCTAGAAATACTAACCAAATCCACAAACTCTTATTATCAATTGGTGTCCAGTCAAACATTACATAAATAGAGAAAACAATGGCCCCTACAACAGCAGCATAAAATAACGCTACTAAAGGATCATTATTACCAGAAATAAATTTTGTAAAAAATTGATATAAAGCCCAACATACTGGTGGTACCAAAGGAAAAATTAAGTCTAAACTTAAAACCTTCATGCTTGGACTCATTGAATAAATTATACACCCAAAGCTTAACAACATTAAAATTATACCTTTGGGTGAAAGAATATCTTTTAAAAATAATGCTGTGAGAATTGATACTATTAAAGGAGCTGAGAAGAAAACTACATAGATATCTACAAGGTCAAATTTTTGTAAAGAATGAATGAAAAAAAAAGTAGCAAAAACCATGAGGATCGATCTAATGATATTAATATTGAAATTTCTTTTTAAGTTTAACTTAGGTTTTAATATTGCAAATAAAATTAAAATAATAACAAAGTGAAAAAAAAATCTACCCCAAATTACTTGATTTAATGGCATCAATGTTCCAAGATATTTTGCTGTAGAGTCTTGGCAAACTAAAATAAAAAATCCTGATATAGATAAAATTATAACTTTAGTAATAGATTTATTTTTTAATAAATTCATAGTTTTGATTAAATTTTAGACTGAACTAAGATTGTCTAAAATTTTTTTTGAACACTGTTCTGTATTAATTGAGCCTTGAAGATCTTTTGTTCGACTGTCTTTATCTTTAAGAGTTAATTCAATAGATTTTACTATTCTATCAGAAGCTTCTTTTTCACCTAAGTAATCCAACATCATTGCAGCTGACCAAATTTGTCCCACTGGATTAGCTATCCCTTGTCCCGCAATATCTGGCGCAGATCCATGTACAGGTTCAAATAATGATGGATACTTATTCGTAGGATTTATATTTCCTGACGGTGCAATTCCAATTGTTCCAGTACAAGCCGGTCCAAGATCTGATAAAATATCTCCAAAAAGGTTCGATGCAACTATCACATCAAAGCGTTCAGGACTTAAAACAAATCTAGCTGCTAATATATCAATATGGTACTGATCAGTTTCTACATCAGAGTAATTTTTCTTATTCTCGTTAAATCTCTCATCCCAATAAGGCATTGTTATTGATATCCCATTGGACTTCGTAGCACTTGTTAGTTTTTTTCTTTTTCTTTTTTTAGCTAATTCAAAAGCAAATTGTTGAACTCTATCTATTCCATATTTTGACATTACTGTTTCTTGAATAACAACCTCTCTATCAGTTCCCTGATACATTCTTCCACCAACTGATGAGTACTCTCCTTCAGTATTTTCTCTAACAATTATCATGTCAATATCACCAGGTTTTTTATTAGCTAATGGTGCATTTACACCTTCAAAAAGTTTTACAGGTCTTAAGTTAATAAATTGATCAAACTCTCTTCTAAATTTTAACAATGATCCCCAAAGTGTTATATGGTCAGGGTATTTATCTGGCATGCCAACAGCACCAAAAAAAATTGCATCGTGTTTAGTTAATTTATCTTTCCAGTCATCTGGCATCATTTTACCATGCTTTTCATAATAATCACATGATGCAAAATCATAATCTTCTATATTTAATTTAAATTGATGTTGCTGAGAAATTTCTTTTAATATTTTTTGTGCTTCAGGAACGACTTCTTTACCAATGCCGTCACCAGCAATAGAAGCAATAGAATATTCTTTCATTTATTTAGTGAATGTATCGTTAAATTGCTTAGTAACTCTGACAAAAGTTGTGCACTTACTTAATTGTTTTAAAGAGGGTGCACCAACATATGTACAACTGCTTCTCACACCACCTAAAATATTTAAAATGGTATCATTAATTTTACCACGGTACTTAACTCTTACTGTTCTGCCTTCGCTACTTCTGTAGTCTGATAGTCCACCATAATGTTTGTTATTTGCAGTTTCAGAACTAGATCCATAAAATTCAACATACCTTGAGCCATTAGATTTTACTAATTTTCCTTTACCTTCATCATGACCTGCAAACATTCCTCCAAGCATAACAAAATCAGCTCCTCCACCAAATGCTTTAGCAACGTCACCTGGACATGTACATCCACCATCTGCAATGATATGCGCACCTAATCCATGAGCAGCATCAGCGCATTCTATCACTGCACTTAACTGAGGATAGCCAACTCCAGTTTGTATTCGTGTAGTACAGACACTACCTGGTCCAATTCCAACTTTAACAATATCTGCACCTGATAAAATTAATTCTTGAGTCATGTCAGCAGTAACAACGTTACCTGCTATGATTGTTTTCGTTGGATATTTATCTCTAACAGATTTTAAAAATTTACTAAAATGCTCTGAGTAACCGTTTGCAACATCAATGCATATAAATTTAATGAAACTAAATTCTTTTAAAACTTTATCTAAATTTTGAAAATCTTCTTTTTTTGTTCCAATACTTAAAGCTACATTTGGATATATTGATTTAATTTTTTTAAACTGTTTTATTTTTTTAACATCGTGCTGTTTTGTTAAGCATGTAATCATTCCGTATTCAGATAATTTTTCTGCAACACCAAGGACACCCACTCCATCCATATTAGCTGCCATTATAGGAATTCCAGACCATTCGTTTTTGCTATATTTAAAACGATAGGTTCTTTTTAAATTAACATCTTTTCTACTTTTAAGAGTGCTTCTTTTAGGTCTAAAAAGTACGTCGGAATAATCTAGTTTTAGCTCTTCTTCAATTCTCACAAAAATGAAGATATACATTCAATGAATGATAATTCAATTTAATAATTTAGTTTATTAACGTTGTTTTATAACAAATTTAAAAGTTATAATTTTACAGAAATATTTACTTGTGGAGGGGGCCTGTAATTTGGATCTGATGCATCTGCTTTACTAGCGTGAATATCTTTCCAACCAAGTCCAATAATTCCAAGTGTATGAAAAAAGTTATGTGCAGTCATCCAGGGACCATGAATATCATTGCCAAAAGGTCCCGCTGAGTGATGAGGAAATGAATACTCTTCAATGCCATTTAATGTTTGTATTTTATGATCTTTATATTTTTTTGAAACAGTATTACCGTCAACTATTTTAAAAGAATTGTAGTTTCCCAAAACTACAAGAGAAGGAAAAATCTCAACATTATGAGCCTCAGCTGAAATATAAGTTGGAATTATTTTATTTTCCAAAAGCTTTTTTAAAATTTTGTGGTCATAGTGTTCAACATCTATCTTTATATAAAATGGATCTCCATATTTTTTTACAATACTAATTATGTTTTTTGCTGGTAAAGATATTTCATCAAATTCACCAATGTTTAATGGTTTTGGATACTGGCTTAGAACATGATTGCTATGATTAACGTAGAAGGGCACTTCAGTCTCATCATCTAGGATCGTGACTACACAATTTTCAACTATTAGTTTCTTATTCTCAATTTCAGTTTTAAATCTATCTTGAATAATCTCACATAATTTTGGGTTTGCCTCTATTGCAATTACTAGATCAGACTTCTTTAGATAATATTCAATATCATCACCATTATTAGCGCCTACATCATATATAATTTTTTTATTATTCACTTTATTTTTTGAGAAGATAAAAATTAACACAATAACATTTTGTGTCAAAGACAAATAGCAAATGTTCTAAAAAATTTGTATAACAACTATTAATTAATGTTTAAAAATTTCAAAAGTAGATTTATAGAAGTTAAAAAAGGCAAAGTCTTTTGCAAAATCAAAGGAGATGGGCCGCCTTTATTATTACTTCATGGATATCCCCAAACTCATTTGATGTGGCATAAAACAGCCCCCGAGTTATCTAAAAGTTTCACAGTTGTTGCTGCTGATCTTAGAGGTTATGGAAATAGTTTAGCGCCACCATCTGATAATAAACATCTAAATTATTCAAAACGAGAAATGGCGAGTGACATGAAACAAATGATGTTAAAATTGGGATACCCCAAATTTTTTGTTGCAGGCCATGATAGAGGTGGAAGAGTTGCTCATAGATTGGCAAGAGACCACAGAAAAAATGTGCTTGCTCTCAGTGTTTTAGATATTTGTCCAACATTAGATATGTATGAACTAACTACTAGAAATTTTGCAAAAGCTTACTTCCATTGGTTTTTCTTAATTCAACCAAAGTGGCTACCAGAAAGAATGATAATGAGCGATCCTAGAAAATGGATGAAGAATTGCTTAGATAAATGGTCCGGGAATCATAAATTTGGAAAAGTTGAAGAGGGTTATCTAAAGTGCTTTAAGCAACCAAAGAGAATACATGGATCATGTGAGGATTATAGAGCATCTGCTACTATTGATCTTGATCATGACAGACATGATCGAAAGAAAAAATTAAATATTCCTGTTCAAGTTTTATGGGGAAAAAATGGTGTTATAGGTAAACAATTTAAACCAATTAAAATTTGGCAAAAATATTCAAATAAAAAAGTTATTGGAGTTGCTGTTAAATCAGGACATTTTATACCAGAGCAGAATCCCAAAGAAACGATTAAACATTTAAAAAGTTTCTTTTTAAAAAATGCTTAAAATTATTCCTAATAAAAAAAATATAGGTGCAGAATTAGTCTGTGATTTAAATAAAATTAACAATTCGTCTTTAAAAAAAATAAAATCTGCTCTTTCAAAATATGGGATGATTTATTTTAGAAACCAAAAATTAAATTCTGATCATTATGTAAAATTTGCAAAAAAATTTGGAAAACTTGCAAACTATCCAAGACTTAAAGGATTGAATAAAAAATATCCTCAAATAACCGTTGTTCAAAGAAAATCTACTGATAAAGGGCCTAGTTTTGGTGAACAATTTCATACAGATTCAATTTATACCAAAAAGCCACCTAGATTTACAATGTTACTATCTAAGTTAGTTCCAAAAAAAGGTAAGGCAAACACTGATTTCTGTTCTCAATATTTAGCTTACGAAAAGCTACCAGCCAATTTTAAAAGAAAGTTTAAAAATGAAAAATGCATATTTTCATCAGAAGGACCTATTTCAGTAACAAGATTGGAAAGAGAGAAAGAAAAGGGAAAAAAAGCCAAAGAACTTATTTCAAAGCATAAATTGATAAGAAAAATAAACAGTAAATACACTTTATATTGTAGTCCAGGACACTTTATTCGTTTTAATAACAGTAAAATTGATAAAAAATTAAAAACTTATTTATTTAAACACCAATTAAAAAAAAGTTTTCAATATTCTTTAGAGTGGGAAAAGAACCAACTAGCCATTTGGGATAATAGATCTATGCTTCATCAAGCAACAGCTTTTAAAGGTAATAGAATTATGCATAGAATTACTGTCCAATAATGTTTCAGGTATTTCTAGGTTTAACTCCATTTATAGGTATTACTCTTATTGGTTATCTTTTAGGATATATTAAGATATTTGATTTACAGAAGGCTAGAATATTTAATTTATTTTCATTTTATATAGCGGTACCAGCTTTAATCATAAAACTTGTTGCACAAAGTGATGTTGGTGAAATAGACGTGTCTCAAATTTCATCATATTTTTTAATGCAATTAACGAGTGGAATATTTGCTTTCTTATTAACTAAAAATACTTTTAAAAGATCAATACAAGAATCTATTATTTGGGCCCTAACAGTTGCTTTATCCAATCACGTAATATTAGTTTTACCTATTGCAGAAATATTCTTTAAAGGAAGTACAATAACTCAAATATCAGGTATTATTTTAATGGATAGTGTAGTTTTATTATCCATAGTTAGTTTCTTTTTAGAGCTTACTGTAAAAAAAAGAATTAAATTATTTCAGTTTTTAAGAAATTTAATATTAAATCCTATGATATTAGCAATATTAATTGGATTGATAATAAGAATTTTAAAAATAAATATAGACGAAACCCCATTTGAGTATATTCTTCAAAGATTGGCAGCATGTGTAATGCCAGTTGGTTTATTTGCAATTGGCATCATTCTATCTTTTTACTCAAAAAAAGTTTTTAATAATTTAACCATTACAATTTCAATATTAAAGTTAATTATATCTCCTTTGATACTATTAATTTTAGGATATACTTTCTTCAATTTATCCAATCCAGTTAATTTTGCTGGAGCTTTATTGGTCAGTGTTGGTCCTTGTGGTGCCACCTCAATTGTTATGTGTTCTGCATACAATGTAAGCCCAGAAAATATCATAAAAGCAATATTTATTTCGACATTTGCTTCAGTATTCACTTTTTTATTTACTATAAATTTATTAAGTTAATTAAATGTCAAAAAGGTATAGTGGAAAATCATTTAAAGATTCCAGTGTAACGAAAAAACCCAAACTTTCATTTAAAGAAAAGAGAAAACTAAAAAAAGAGCGCAAAAATAAAAAGTAAATTTTATTTAAAAATCAACTTTAATATGTCTGATTTCAAACAAAGCATTATTTCTAAAGTTTTTGTATACTTCTTCATCTGAGATAACCTTGTAACTAAAGTTATTTATACCATCATTTAAATAATTTTGATCATCTTTCCAATTTTCATTAAAAGTTTTTTGATTATTCATATGATATTCAGATGGAACAACTTGTTTCTCTTCATTCATGTCGTAACCTAAATTATCATGAATCAGTGGCTGATAAAAACCATCTCTATAATCTATTTTGATATTATTTGTATCTAGCCTTTTTTTCATGTCGGTATCTTCAAATCCCCATCCCCAATACGAATTTGAGTAGCCATTTACTTTTTTGAAAATATTTTTTGGTATTAAAATTGAGCCTAAAAAAACATTCTCTCTTTTAGGAGATTTGACAATTAATCTACGATCTTTTGAAGGTACAATTGGGAGATTATTATAACCATGTTTAATGAGTAGCATTGGACTTTCAGAATAGCTGTAGTCAGTTATCATAGGTAAAAAATCAACATTATTTATAACTATGTAATCAAGATAATTTTCATTGATTAGAAAACCTGCGTTGTTAAGAGAGCCTAGATTAAATGGTTTATCATTTGCTTGTTCTAAAAAACATAGTTTTAAATTTAAATATTTATCTAATTTATCTTCATTAAAATATATCTTTGAATGAAAAAGAAAAATTTCATATTGTTTTGGCCTATTTCTATAAGGCACTACTATTGTTAACTTTTTATTTAATTTATTGCTAAACTGGGTCATAAAAATAATATTATTATTTATATTGTATATTCAAACCAAATTTATATAAATTACTAAATTTATTGGCGGGGTAGCTCAGTTGGTTAGAGCGCGGGACTCATAAGCCCGAGGTCTATTGTTTAAGAGCCCTCATAAACAATCATTATTTACAATTAATAAAATATTGATCACAAATAGATCATAGTGGTAGAATCTATTTGTTATGAAAAATAATTGGATCACAAAACTTTTAGTCGTTGTAGTTTTAAGTTTATTGCTCAGCAATGTTGGATTTGCATTATCTGATAATATTAAAAATAATATTATTAATGCTATAGAAAGTAATGCAGTGGTAACTAAAGCTAAATTTGGTCATGATGAGGTTGGAGGGGATCCTAATTACAAAATTTTTTGGATATGGATGCCTGATGTGTCTGGTAAAAACTATAATGCTATTGCTGAATACTTCTGTCCAGTTTTTAAAGTGAACGGATTAAGTAAAATAGTTGTATCTATAAAAAAAAATGGCTCATACAGCACATTAGGTAGAGGTTATTGCAGATAATGGAAGGTATAGCTTTTTTATTATTTCTTATCTTGAACCATCTAATACATAATTCGTTTAAAGATTGTTATGCATTTTATCTACAAAAATATTTAAAAATTCCAAAAGGTTTCTTTACTTTTATCTCAACTTATCTTTTATCGATATTAATACTATACATATGCGTAGGTATATTTTTGATGATTTTCACAAAAGGTATGAGTTTCGAATATTTTTTTAGTCCACGTTATTACTTTAGAGAATTATTAAATTTTTAATATGAAAAAAACTTTTAGGGATCGTGGTTCTGGGTTTATTTTTGAGTAGCAAAACTTTTGCTCAAAGTAATTGTTTAAAAATGTTAAATAGCTATGTACCCGATGATGATGCAATAAAAGTTGCTCATTTGACTGATAAGTCATTAACTCTATACATTAATAATATTAGGAATATGAAAGATGTAGATATCGTTGTGTTTGGTTTTGATAAGTCTATGGCAGATTTAATGCAAAAAGAATATCATTGTCCAAAAACAAAATTTATAAAAGCTTATGATAATTATGGAATACCAAAGCCTATTAAGGTAAATGGAAAACTCCTTAAAGATTATAGCAATCAAGTTATATTAACAGAAAAATAATTTAAATAATTTTAGACGCGGGACAAAAATCAAATTTTACCTTTAAAAAAAGGATCACAATCTGATTACACTCAGATCAGAAATTACATAAATCTTGTTTGCATCAAAAAATAAAAGTAGTATAAACCAACAATTATTTAAGGCGGGGTAGCTCAGTTGGTTAGAGCGCGGGACTCATAAGCCCGAGGTCAGTGGTTCGATCCCACTTCCCGCTACCATTTTTAATCCTTTTATTTGTTACATATATCTTTATAAATAATTTATGAAATTTTTAGTAAAAATTCTAATATTTCAGTTGCTTTTTGTCTCAGCTTCTTTTGCTAAAGTAGATGAAGTAGTAGATAGGTTTTATTCTTCTTTGGAAAGCTTTTTAGAGGAGAATTTTGAAAATACAGATTTTTCAATAAAAAAAATTGAAAGTATTAAACCAGAAATAGGAATACAAACATTTAAGATTTTTTCAGAAGATAATTCAGACTTATCCTTTTTTCAAGGATCTCTATTTTTACACGACAGTGACAGAGAAACATTTAATATAGGACTTGGGCAAAGATATTTATCTAATGATGAAAGCATATTATTTGGTTTAAATGCTTTTTATGATTATGAATTTGATTATGAACACCAAAGATTTAGCATAGGCGCTGAAATTAAATCTTCCATTCTAGATTTAAATTATAACCAGTATTTTGCTCAAAGCTCTAGTAAAAAAGGAAAAAATGGTAAAGACGAAGAGGCTATCGATGGATTTGATGTTGAATTAGGCGCACATCTTCCATATGTACCATCTACGAAAGTTTATTTGAAAGCTTTCGATTTTGAAGTCTCTGGTGGAAATGATTTCCAAGGTTTAGAATTCTCTACTCAAATTAAAGTACCAAATTCTGGTTTATCATTTGAAATTGGCCACACTGATTATGATCATCACAATGATCAAAGTTTTATTAATCTTAGATATAGTAATAGTATAAAAAATCCTGGTAAGTCTTTATTTAGTAGTGAGGCCTTTGAGAGAATTTCCATGAAAGATAGAATGTACGAGAAGGTTAGAAGAGACAATATCATAAAAAAAAAAGGAACAGGTTTTACTGTTAAAGCAGGAGGATTTTAAATGAAAAATATTAAATATTTATTTTTAATTTTATCTATAATTTTTATTTTTGAGATGTTTAACTCTAATAGGGCCGAAGCATGTACAATTAATTCTGGAGTTGTAAAACATGGAACAACTGGTGCTGATGATTCTATAGAGGATGGATGTGACACAACTCCTACTCTCTATGAAGTAGTTATTTATAAGTTATATTTATGCACATCTTCTCCAACGGAAGCTACAACTACATCGACAGTTGTTTTAACAAATTGTTCGCAAATTTTTGATAATTCAAGTGGATCAACAGCATCCGTATCGCAAGGACAAGAGATAGTTTTAGATGGCACTTACACCCGACCTCCAGAGGGAACTTATACTCATGGTTATGCTTTTATGGATAATACATTTGGTATAACTTGGGCAGGAGAGATTGCAGCATCAATGGATGGAATGACAGGAGGTTCTGGCGTTTTTTGTGGAACAGTGGCTGGCTCAGGAACACACGCAAAAGGTAGTACTCATAATAATAGTTCTGTTTGTGGTGCAAGCGCCATAACTCCAGGAAAATTTGTAGAAACTTTAGCTCAATTTGGCGCGTCCTCGGATGCATTTTCATCAAAAGCTTTTGTTGAAAATATAAATGGAACTACAGCTGCTATCACTGGGTATTTAGTTGATAGTAATGGTCACAGAGCCGCAAACACAGGTGAAGTAGACAAACTCGAGGGGTTAGTTGCTTTTGCAAATCCAGTAGTTATTACTTCAGATACTACATCTATAAGTATGACATTTAATGTAGGTGAAGGAATGCACCTTGTTGATGAGAGTGGCGAATTATATATTGGAAGTGGACCTTTCCAAGCAATAATGAGCGCAAATTAATGTCCAGGAAAATCTAAAAGATTTTCAACTGGATACCCCTTTTTAACTAGATTATCTGTACCACCTAAATCAAAAAGATTTATTACAAAAATAAATCCAGCCACTTTACTTTTTGATATCTCTATTAATTTAGCAGCTGCTTCTGCAGTACCACCAGTAGCAATTAAATCATCTATTATTAAGACTTTATCACCTTCATCGAATGAGTCCTTATGAACCTCTATTGTGGCTGTTCCATATTCAAGTTCAAAGTCTACCGAATGTACATCAGCTGGTAATTTATTTTTCTTTCTCAACATTATGAATGGTTTATCAAGTATATAAGAAATAGCTGATGCAAAAACAAAGCCTCTAGATTCTACAGCTGCAATTTTATCAAACTGGAATTTTTTTGATCTTTCAACAATTTGGTTAATACATTCTTTGAATGCCTTTTCATTTTTTATGAGAGTTGTGATGTCTCTAAATAGAATTCCCTTTTTAGGATAGTCTTGAATTGATCTAATATGTTCTTTTAAATCCATAAAACTTAATTATAATCTAAAATGTATTATGGCAAATAATAAATTAGCAATTATTGGTGGAAGTGGGCTTTATGATGTTGAAGAGTTTAAAGATAGAGAAACTTTAGATTTAAACACTCCATGGGGGAAACCCTCAGATTTAATATTAAAAGTTAATTATAATAATAAAGAAATTTATTTTTTACCAAGACATGGAAAAGGTCATTTTATTTCTCCATCAAAAATAAATTTTAGAGCAAATATTGATGCTCTTAAACAACTAGGTATCACAGATATAGTTTCTGTTTCAGCCGTTGGATCTTTAAAAGAAGATTTGCCCCCAGGTAAATTTGTTATAGTTGATCAATTCATTGATAGAACTTTTGCAAGAAATAAAACCTTTTTTGATGATGAAATTGTTGCGCATGTATCAATGGCACACCCAACCTCAAATGGGCTGATGAATGCTTGCGAAGATGCTATAAAAAAAGAAAATATACCTTATCAAAGAGGTGGAACTTATGTTGTAATGGAAGGTCCACAATTTTCTACATTAGCAGAGTCAAACCTATATAGATCATGGAAAGCAGATGTTATTGGAATGACAAATATGCCAGAAGCTAAGCTAGCAAGAGAAGCTGAAATCAGATATGCTTCAGTATCGATGGTAACAGATTATGATTGTTGGCATCCAGATCATGAAAATGTAGATGTTCAACAAGTTATAAAAGTACTTTTAGATAATGCAGCAAAAGCTAAAAATATGATTAAAAATTTGATAGAGAACTTTGAAAATCACATTTATCCAAATGATCCAACCAATAATTGTTTAGATGTAGCAATAATTACGGCTCCAGAAAAAAGAACTCAAAAAACTAAAGATAAATTAAAAACAATAGCAGGAAGGGTACTTAATAAATGAAAAAAATTATAATTTTTATTATTTTATCATTGCTTTGGAATAATAATCTTATTGCAGAGGAATATCCTAATTCATGGAAAATAGATCTTCTTTGCAAACAAGGTGGAAGTGAATGGTACGAATCTTCTTATGTTGTAAATGTTGAAAATAACAAATTTCAATTAGGACCTTTTGATAATAAGCACTGGGGTAGAAAAAATATAAAATTTGAGGGTACAATTAAAGATAAGAAGGTTTCTATTACAGAAAGTTGGAAATGGAAGTGGGGTTCAGAAAGATTAAAAATTAAAGGTGAATTTATTAATGGAAATGAAGCAAACTTAAAAGCTAGAACGCCATTTGATAAACCTTGGAGATGTAAAGGTAGGTTTTTTAAAGTTGATCGTCCACCACATTTCACTCCTTTAAAGTATTTAAGCGAGGCAACCGAAGAAATAATTAAATTTACAAGTTACAATCCAGGTATTCCTCTAGTAATCATAAATGGATCTTATGTTAACTCTCCGGTTGAAGTATCTGGGAAGTTAATTTTACCTAAAGAGGGAAAAAACTTACCAGTTGTTGTGACCGTGCATAGTAGTGGAGGGCCCAGTGAGTTTACATCTCCTAGGCAGTCTTGGCGAAATGATTTTAAAAATCAATTATTAAAAAATAACATAGGTATTTTTGAGATAGATAATTTTACAAGCAGGGGAACAGAAAATGTTCATGAAAATCAAGGTAAAGTCTCAGTTAACGCGGGAGAATTAGATGCATTAGTTGCATATGATATATTAGATAAACATCCTCGAGTTAATGCTACAAAATTAGGTATCACTGGTTTATCTAGAGGTGGAACAGCTTCATACATGGCAGCTGAAAAAAAATTTTCAGAGGCAGTAATTGGAAAAGATAAATTTTTTCTTGCATCATTACCAATGGCTCCAGATTGTTTTAATATGAGATTTGAAAATCCAACTCCTACAAAAACTAAATTATTATTTTTACTTGGTGGTGCAGATGATTATACACCTGCAAAATTTTGTGTAGGATATGCAGAAAGATTAAAAAAAGAAGGTGCAGATGTCGAGGTAATTGTAAAAGATGGATGGCACCATGATTTTTACAATGACGCGCCTGCAAATAAATGTAAAGGATGTGTTCATTTCAACAAATGTGAATTATATGCACCAGATGGTTGGAAATTAAATGATCAGGGTTTTATATCTGAAAGTTTATCTGATGTTATGAAAAAAGAATTTAAAATGGATATTAAAAAGTGGCGAAAAGATTTTGAAAAAGCATCTGCTAAATCAGGAGAAGCAAATAAATTATACAGAAAATTGTATGTTAAACTTTACAAAACATGTGGTTCAAGAGGAACAACAACTGGTGGTGATAAAGGTAGAGAAACTGCTGTAATAGCCAGCAAATTTTTTATTGATAATTTAAAATAATGAAAATTAATGGTGTTGAATATAAAACAATTTGGTTTGATGAAGAAAAACAGGTTGTAAAAATAATAGATCAAACAAAGCTTCCACATAAATTTATAATAAAAGAATTAAGTTCAGTTAAAGACGCGATAAATGCTATCAAAACAATGGAAGTGAGAGGTGCTCCATTAATTGGAGGTACAGCTGCATTTGGATTGGTTTTAGCTATAAAAGAAAATAACAGTTTAGAATTTATAAAAAAAAGTTCAGAAGAATTAGTTGCATCAAGACCAACGGCTATAAATCTTCAGTGGGCAGTTCATAGAATGAATAACAAGTTGTCATTTGTTGAACCTGAAGATTTATTTTTTGTTGCACTCAATGAAGCTAAAGAAATTTGTAAAGAGGATGAGGGATTTTGTAAAAGTATTGGTAAAAATGGATTAAATATTATTGAAGATATATATAATAAAAAGAAAGATACCGTAAATATTCTCACACATTGCAATGCAGGTTGGTTAGCTACAATAGATTGGGGAACGGCAACTTCTCCTATTTATCATGCACATAAAAAAGGAATACCAATACATGTTTGGGTAGATGAAACTAGACCAAGAAATCAAGGAGCAAACCTTACATCATATGAACTTAATGAAGAAGAAATTCCAAATACTATAATAGCAGATAATACAGGTGGAATATTAATGCAAAGAGGACAGGTTGATATGTGTATTGTTGGAACAGATAGAACATTATCTAACGGAGATGTGTGTAATAAAATTGGAACCTATTTAAAAGCTCTTGCAGCTCATGATAATAAGGTACCTTTTTATGTTGCTTTACCAAGTTCAACTATAGATTGGAATTTAAAAAACTCTAAAGATATTCCAATAGAAGAAAGAGATCCAAAAGAACTTTCTCATGTGGATGGGATTAACAAAGATAATAAAGTTGATAAAGTTTTAATATATCCTGAAAAAAGCAAATCATTAAATTTAGCTTTCGATGTAACACCTGCTAAATATGTTACCGCATTAATAACAGAAAAAGGAGTTTGCGATGCTTCGTCTGAGGGTTTAAAAAAGTTATTTTATTAATTATCTTAAAGAAGCTGCAATATTTCCACCGTCTACAGTTAGTACTGCTCCAGTTGATTTTTTTGATATCGCAAGATGATAAAAAGCTTTGGCCACATCATCTGCTTTAACTTCGCTTAACAATAGATTGCCACTCATATATTGATCCGTGGTTACTTCTCTTGCCTTTGCTCTTTGTTTAATCATTTTATCATTTAATAAACCACTTCTAATTCTATCAGCATTAACACCATTTGATCTAATACCAAGGTGTCCATAATCAACTGCATATTGTTTACACAAATTTAAAAGAGCAGATTTAGGTAATCCATATGGTCCAAAATTTTTACCAGGATTAACTGATTGCTTTGATATATTAAATAACAAACATCCATTTATATTTTGTTTTTTCATAATTTTTACAGCCTCTGAAGCACAATTTTGATGTGAGAAAAAATTATCTTCAAAACTTTTTCGAAGTATTTCATCATTAACTTCTGCAATTGATCCACCTATAGCAGTACCAGCATTTGATATTAAAATGTCTACACCTCCATATATTTCCAAAATTTTACTAAATGCTTTTTTTACACTTTGTTTGTTGGTTACATCACAGTGAATACAAAGATCACTTATTTTAGTCTGCAAATCATTTATCTTACTTTTATTTATATCAAGTAAAACAACTTCAGCTCCATATTTTTTGAATAATTTATATGTTGCTTTACCAATTTCACCAGTGCTACCAGTGATTACAACAACGTTGCCTTGTAATTCTTTTTTTGCTTTATTTAATTTTGCTTGTTCCAAGGACCAATACTCAACATCAAATAAGTCTTTTTTCGATAAAAATTTATATCTGGATGTTTCCTCAACACTTGAAATTACATTGGCATTAGTTTGAGTTAAATCTCCTGCAATTTTTGCAGCTTTTAAGGTATCTCCTACTGTAAATAAACCAAAATTCTGTACTAGAATTACTCTAGGAGATGTATCAAGCATTACCTTTTTTTCTTTAGTTTTTTTCTTATTAACTTCAAAATATTTTTTATATTTTTGCCGGTATTCTTTGAATTTCTTTTCAGCTAAATTTTTAAATTCATCCAAAGTACAGTTTACTTTTGGTGATATTACTAAAGGAAATGGTTTAACTCTTATAACATGATCAGGAGTAGCCGTTCCTTCATTTGAATACCTATTTATATCTTTACCATTAATAAAATAATCTAACTTACTATTTTTTTTAAAATTTAAGATAAATTTGTTATCATTTTTTTCAGATAAAAGACCTCTCAATATAGGAGCTATATCTGCAGTTGAGAAATTAAATTTAGTTTTCTTTATCTGTTTTATTTTTTTCTTTTTTAGTTTAATTAAAGTTTTTTCAGCATCAGATATATACTTAATCATTAAACTGTAAGCATCTTTTGCATTATCAGCAAATGTGAAAATGCCGTGGTTTAATAAAATTAAACAATTTATGTTCGGGTTTTTAGAATAAACTTCATTTATTTTTTGAGCTAATTTAAATCCTGGCATTACATAGGGCACTATTGCAGTTTTTTTACCAAATATTTTTTTTGATAGCATTTCTCCATTTGGTCTATTAGTGATTTTCATAATTGCATCTGAATGAGTGTGATCAACAAATTTAAATGGTAAAAATGCATGTAAAAAAGTTTCAACTGATGGATTAGGCGATTTTGTATCTATCAAATTTTTTTTTTGAAAAGCAACCATGTCATCATCAGAGAGCGTTTTCTTTTTTTTCATACTGAGCAATGGATTTAATTTAACAGCTGGTAAACCTGCCGGTTCAATTTCAGCCATATCCCATCCACTGCCTTTTACGCAAAGAACATCATAATATTTACCATCTATATCTTTGATTTTGGTTTTGACTGAAGTATTGCCACCGCCATGCAACACCAATTCTGGATTTCTTCCTAGAAGCCTAGTTGTATAAACTCTTAAAGCCATATCTTCAGAATGACCTAATTTCTTATACTTTTTAATATATTTTTTAGCTTCGTTTTCTGACCAATTGTTTTTCAATGTTTATCCTCGATAAATTATTATAATAGTTTATTGTTTGAAAGAAGTAAAAAATTTCGTTAGTTAAAAAAGATATATATTAGATTCTTATGGAAAAAGTTGGGGAACATATAACACTGGATATAGTTGGAACTAAAAAGGAATATACTCCTGAATTTTATGAAAAGTTAGTTTATAAAATTGCTAAAGCAGCAAAAGTAACAGTTTTAAAAATTTCTAAATATAAATTTGAGCCACAAGGATTTACATTGGTCGCTTTGCTTGCTGAAAGCCACATTAGTTTTCATACTTTCCCAGAAAAAGAAATTGTAAGCTTTGATTTTTTTACATGTGGAAAAGTATCACCAAAAGTTTCTCTCGATATAATAAAAGACGAGATGGAACATACAAATATCATAATTAAAGAATTTAATAGAGATACTATTGATCTTTATCATGACAATTATAGTTCTCCAGGTTTAAAAAAATCATATGTTGTTAATAGAGTTTTAGAAAATTTTAAATCTAAAGTTGGTCAATATATTGAAATACTTGATTTAGAACAATTTGGAAAAGCTTTATTTATTGATAATGAGATACAAGTAGCTGAAAGTGATGAACACTTATATAGCTCAACCTTTGTAAATTCAGGTCTTAATTTAAATTCAAACAAAGAAAAAGCTGCAATTATTGGTGGAGGTGACGGTGGTGTTGCAAGAGAATGTATTTCACAAAACTTTGGCTTTATAGATTGGTATGAATTAGACCCTGAGGTTGTTGATGTATGTGATAAACATCTTAGCAAAATTGGTGAGAAAGCTACCGAAAAGAATTCAGTTAAATGTGTTTGGGGAGATGCTTTTGAAAGTATTAAATATGTTAAAGACAATACTTATGATCAAATATTTGTTGATCTAAATGATGATCAATTTTGTATAGATTTGGCTGCAAAAAATATGTCATCTTTAGAAAGAATTTTAAAACCTAAAGGTGTAATTACCGCTCAAGTAGGAAGCCAAGACAAAAAACCAAAACAAGTTGAAAATTGGTTAAATGTTTTTAACAAAAATTTTGGAAACACAAAACTTTCAAGAGTTTATATACCAAGTTTCGATTGTTCTTGGAATTTTTCCTCGTCAATAAATCATTAATTTTTCTTTTTAAAACAATAATTTTATGAAATAATCTTCAAAATTTTTGGAGGAAAAAATGAAAAAATTAAAAGTATTAGGACTTGGTATTTTAATATCATCATTTATAACAATTTCTTCAATTGCAGATCAAATTAAAATAGGAACCGAAGGCGCATATCCACCTTGGAATTCTAAAGATTCAGCTGGAAATTTGATTGGCTTTGAAGTCGAATTAGCAAATGAATTATGCAAAATTATGAATCATGATTGTACAATTGTAGAGCAAGACTGGGATGGAATGATACCAGCTTTAGTCTCAAGAAAATTTGATGCCATCATGGCTGGAATGTCAATAACTGGTGAGAGAATGAAAACAATAAACTTTTCTCAAGGTTATGCTGATGAAGTTGCATCATTAGCTGTTATGAAAGGATCGAAAAACGAAGGCCTTAAAACAATGTCAGCTATAAATTTATCTGACGTAAGTGCTGATGAACAAGCAACACTAGACGTTTTGACCAAAGCATTTAAAGGTAAAACTATTGGTGTTCAAACAGCAACAATTCACCAGAACTTTCTAGAGTCTGGTTTAATGGGTACTGTAAAAATTAGAACTTACAAAACTCAAGATGAAGTAAACTTAGATTTATCTGCTGGCAGAATAGATGCAGCACTAGCTGCGGCTGTTGCTTTTACAGATTATGCAGAAAAATCTGGTAAAGGAGTTGTATTAACTGGACCAACATTTGCAGGTGGAGATTTTGGTAATGGTGTTGGCGTAGGTATTAGAAAAGGTGACTCTAAACTTTTAAATGATTTTAATGCAGCAATTGATAAAGCTAGAGATGATGGCATTATTAGTAAGCTTGCTATAAAACATTTTGGTTTTGACGCTTCTATGTAATAAATTATTTATGGGTGGCTATAATTAGCCACCTATATTATGGAACTTCTATATTTTGGTGATAAAGGTTGGGGAGACGAGTTATTCTTTGCAACCTTAATGACAATTGCGGTCTCAATAACTGCAATGATAATTGGCTTTATATTTGCTGCTTTATTTACTCCATTAAAATTATCTAATAATAAATTTCTTAATTCTATTGGTAATGCATATACCACTGTTATTAGAGGTGTACCTGAGCTACTAGTAATTTATTTATTTTTCTTTGGTGGAAGTGGAGCAATCATGTTTGTTGCTTCAATATTTGGTTATAATGATTACATCGAAATTAATGCTTTTTTAACTGGTTCATTTTCAATAGGGATAATATCGGGAGCATACTCAACCGAAGTATTTAGAGGAGCCCTACAATCAATCGATAAGGGTCAGTTCGAAGCTGCAAAAGTTTTAGGTTTTAATAAATATATTTACTTCTTTAAAATTATTTTGCCTCAAATGCTAAGACTAGCAATACCAAACTTAAGTAATGTTTGGCAAATTACATTAAAAGATACTTCTCTTATATCTGTAACAGGTTTAGTTGAAATTATGAGACAATCCTATATTGCAGCTGGCTCAACTAGAGATCCGTTATTTTTTTACTCATTCGCAGCAGTTTTATACTTAATGCTTACATTTTTAAGTATGCAATTATTAAATAGATTAGAAACAAAATACAGCAAAGGTTATTAATGGATATTGAATTAATGATTAGTAGTTTTCCTAAGTTGTTAAACGCAACTTTGATTACTCTTAAACTACTATCTGTATCTCTAATTCTTGGTCTTTTTATTGGATTTGGTTTTGCAATCTTAAGAATGAATAATAATAAGTTGATTAATAAATTTGCTTACGGTTATTCATATATTTTTAGAGGAACACCTTTATTGGTTCAAATCTTCATAATATATTTCGGATTAGGTCAAATTGAATACTTAAGAACAACATTTTTGTGGGTAGTTTTAAAAGAACCATATTGGTGTGCGATAATAGCATTTTCATTAAATACTGGTGCTTATACATCAGAAATATTGAGATCAGCTTTTCAAACTATAAAACCTGGATATTTAGAAGCTGGAAGAAGCCTAGGGATACCTTCAAAAATTATTTTTACAAAAATACAAATTCCTATTGCAATTAAACAATCTTTGCCAGCTTATGGTAATGAAATTATTTTAATGCTTAAAGGTACATCCTTGGCAAGTACAGTCACACTTATGGACTTAACTGGTGTTGCTAAATATATAATTTCAACAACATTTAAGCCTGTTGAGGTATTTATTGTGGCAGGTGGTATTTACTTGTTTATGACTTTTATAATTCATAATGTAATTAAATATTTAGAAAAAAAATATGGATTTCAAACATGAAAATAGCTTGTATACAATTATCTAGTGGAGAAAATTATCAAAATAATTTTAAAGATATTATTAAATACGTAAATCAAGCTATAAAAAACAAATCTGATTTAATTATTACACCCGAAACCTCTTCCTTGATGTCCAGTAGTAGAGAAATACTTTTTAGATATTCATTTGAAATGAATAAAGATCCAATTTTGAAAAAAATTAAAGATGTTTCAAAAAAATATAAGAAATGGATTTTACTTGGATCAATTTGTGTTAAGGTTAAAAATAAACTCAGAAATAGATCGATACTGGTTGGACCGAATGGAAAAATTGTCAAATATTACGACAAAATTAATATGTTTGACGTTAAAATTCCAAATAAAGAGCAACATCAAGAAAGTAAAACTTTTAAAGCGGGAAATAAATTAGTCACTGCCAACTTACCTTGGGGCAAAATAGGATTTACAATCTGTTTTGATCTGAGATTTCCTGAACTTTATAGAAATTTATCAAAAAAAAATTTGAGTTTTATAGCTGTTCCTTCAGCTTTCACAAAGTTTACAGGACAAAAACATTGGTTAACTCTTTTAAGAGCAAGAGCTATTGAAAATTTTTGTTATATTTTCGCGCCAGCTCAAACTGGTAGAAATACCCCTAAAAGAGAAACATTTGGTCATACAGTAATTATTTCACCAGACGGGAAAATTTTGGCATTAAAAAAATTAGGCAAGGGAGTGATATATTCAAAAATAAATCCTAAGCTTTCTATGGATTTAAGAAAAATAATTCCAAGTTTAATTTAATTCCTACTATCAACAATCAATGTGTCTTTAGATCCACCACCTTGAGAACTATTAACTATTGTACTACCTTTTTTTAAAGCAACTCTGGTTAATCCACCAGTTGTAACATAAGTTGATTTACCTGTTAAAATAAACGGTCTTAAATCTAAATGTCTTGGTTCAATGTTATCAGGTGTAATTGTGGGAACAGTAGAAAGAATCTCTAATGGTTGTGCAATGTAATTTCTAGGATTTTTTTTGATATTTTTTATCATTTCTTCTTTTTCTGTTTTAGAAGCTTTAGGACCAATCATAATTCCATAGCCACCTGACGCATTTGAAGGTTTGACCACATACTTAGAAATATTATCTATAACATGTTCTCTATTTTTTTTATCTCCACAAAGAAGAGTTTCAACTTGATCAATAATTGGTTGTTCACCTAAATAGTAAATTATCATTTTATTGACATAAGAATATACTGCTTTATCATCTGCAACTCCCGTTCCTAAAGCATTAATAATTCCAACATTTCCTTTTCTCCAACATTTGAAAACACCAGGTACACCTAATAAGGATCCTTTGAAAAAAATTTTTGGATCCATAAAATTGTCATCTATTCGTCTATAAATACAATCTACCTTTAAAGGACCTTTTACTGTTTTCATGTAAACATGATCGTTTTCAACAAATAAATCTTTACCCTCCACCAATGCTATTCCCATTTGTTCCGCTAAAAAGGAATGTTCAAAATAAGCAGAATTATAGATACCAGGTGTCAATAAAACCATGTGTGGATTGTTAGTTTTTTTCGGAATGCACTCTGTCATGCAATTATATAACTTATTTGCATATTGATGAACTGATGAAACCTTATATCTTGTAAATAATTCTGGAAAAATATCTCTCATTACCATCCTATTTTCCAGCATGTATGATACTCCAGATGGAACTCTTAAATTATCTTCTAGAACCAAAAAATCTCCATCAATATTTTTTATAAGATCTATTCCAGATATATTAGACCATGCTTTGTGTTTTGGAGAGAATCCTTCACATTCTTTTAAATACAAAGGAGAATTAAAAATTAATTCTTTAGGTATTACTTTATCTTTAAATATTTTTTTTGCATTATACACATCATCGATAAATAAATTTAACGCCTTAACTCTTTGTGCAAGTCCTTTTGAAACCTTTAACCATTGACTTTTTGGTATAATTCTAGGTATGATATCTAACGGCCATTTTTTCTCTTCAGCTCTATTGTTTGCAGCATATACTCTAAAATTTATTCCTCTAGCACTTATTGTACTTTGACAATTTTTTTCAATCTCTTGTAATTTTTTTTTACCATATTTTTCAAGTATACCTGCAATGATCTTGGCATGACTTCTTAGCTTCTTCTCTTTACTGATATATCCATCAAAAGTTGATTTTGAATCGTAATTTTTCCAAAAATCAGACATATTAACTTAATTTTTTTACATAAGAGTTAAATAAGCAAATGATTAAATTCGATATCTGATATGAAATAAATGGGTTTTATTGTAATCACATATAATTTAAATATTTAACTTATTATGACTTATTGTATAGGCATTAAAACAGAAACAGGACTAGTTTTTGCATCAGACTCTAGAACAAATGCTGGATTAGACAATGTGAATATATATTCTAAAATGTTAACGCACGATGTTGGAGATAGAACAATAGTAATTGTTACGTCAGGAAATCTTGGAACTTCTCAAGCGGTTTATAATTCAATAAAAAAAGATTTAAAAAGCGAAACAGGCATTATGAATTTAAATACCTGTAGTGATTTTGAGCAAATTGCTTCTTACATTGGTTCTCTCAATATTGAACATTCCTCGCCTCAAGGAATTAATACTGATAGTGTTTTACTAGGTTCAACCTTTATTGTTGGTGGTCAAATAAAAGATCAACCACCAGAGTTATATTTAGTTTACCCGCAAGGTAACTATATTCGTCCAGCAGATAGCAAACCATATTTAGTTATTGGAGAAGTAAAATATGGAAAACCCATTTTAGATAGAGTAATCACACCAAGAGTCTCAATTGGTGATGCATCGAGATGTGCACTAATATCAATGGACTCGACATTAAAAAGTGATTTAACAGTTGGACCGCCAATAGACTTTGCTGTTATCAAAAAAGATGAAATTAAAATAGCATCACTTAAATGCTTAAATATGGATGACCCAGAATTTTCAAAAGTTTGTAGTCAATGGTCGCAAGGTATTTTTAAAATATTTGATTCTTTTCAAAGATTTGATTGGGAACAAAATTAATATTTAGTGTATTCCTTAATTTCTTTTATTTTAGAACCAGTTTTATTATTTATTTCTAATTTTAATCTTGCCCTTTCATCATTTAAGAAATGAACATCTCTTGATAATTTAATAAATTTGTCACCAAAATCAGAATTTTTTTCGCAAAGTCTTTTATCATCTTCTATTACCCAAAGCTTTGAATTAATTTCTTTTAAAGAAACGTACAAACTTTGAATTTCTTTATAATCTTTAATATTTTCACTTAATTGATTTTTCAAAATATCATATTCATCTTTTATATATTTAAGTTTTTCAGTATCTTTAATTTTTTCAGATTTAATTTCTAAAATCGAAATTTTATCCAACAATTCACCAACTGACACTTCTACTAAAATTTTATTCATATAAATTTATATTATGTTAAGTTGTTAAAAATATGTCTAACATACTTATTATAAAACATGGCTCTTTAGGTGATATAGCTCAGGCAAGTGGTGCGATTCAAGATATATTTGAAAATCATAAAGAAGATGATTTATATATATTATCAACTAAACCTTATTATGAATTATTGAGAAAAAACCCATTTATAAAAGATGTTATAATAGACAAGCGTAAATCTAGATTTAACTTAATTTATTTATATTTTTTAATGAGAAAAATAAAAAATCATAAATTTTCAAAAATTTATGATTTACAAAATTCTAGCAGATCAAGATTTTATAAAAAAATTTTACATCCGCATTCTGGTCCAGAAATTTGGTCATCTTCTATAACCACATTGCCAAAAGAAAAAACAAAAGAAGAATTTGATAAAGATCCAGTCTTATATAGATTTAATTATCAATTAAATAAATCAGGCTTAGTAACTAAAAATGTTTTAAAACCAAATTTTGAATGGAGTTGTGAAGATATTTCAGATATTAAAAATAATTACAAACTTGAAAAATATATAGTTTTATTTCCTTTTTCATCTGCTCATTTAACAATCAAACGATGGCCTTTTTACAATGAACTGATTCAGAAAATTAAAGAAAAATTTGAAAATAAATATCAATTAGTTATAGCACCTGGACCAAATGAAATTAAAATTGCAAATGAAATAAACGCTAAAATAATACTTAACAACGAAAGAGCTTTAAATATTTCCCAATTATCTGCTTTGATAAAAGATAGTTCTTTTGTAGTTGCTAATGATACTGGACCAGCACACATGGCTGCTCATTTAAATGCAAAAGGGTTGGTTTTGTTTGGGTCACATACAACAGCAAAAAAAGTTAGTATTGAAAGAGAAAATTTTAGAGCAATTCAAGTTTCTGATTTGACTAAACTTTCTGCAGATAAAGTTTTTCAAAGAATGCAAGAAGCCATTAATTAGTTTTTCTAAATTTCGATAACAAAAAAGGCAAAAATAAAACTATTATGAAAATTCTTAAAAAATGATGGTAGCTAACAAAGATAGGATCAATATTGTAAGCAACACTAATAACTACCATTTCGTGAATTCCTCCAGGAGCAAAACTTAAAAAAGTTGGGATAAATTCAAACCCTATATAAGTGAGCAAATAAGCAGTTATCATTGCAACAATTACCAAAATTGAACTAACAATAATTCCATGAAATATAAAAAATAATAATTCTTTAATTTTTAATCCATTTAATCTTGTACCCAAAGCTGTTCCAAGGAATATAAACGCAATATTTATAAAAGCATCTGGAAATCTGGCATTAACTATTTCAAAGGTGTAAAAAGTGCCAGATAAAGCCATTGCACCGACTAATGTAGGTGATGGAATTTTATAATTTTTCAAGATGTTTGCAAAAATGAAACAGATAATTAATAAAAATAATATTTCTAAAAAATATCTTTCGTTATAGATATTTTCATAATTGTAACCAGACATTTCTGAAAAGCCTAAATTATTTATAAAAAAAATAGGAACAAAACTTACAATAAATATTACCCTTGTAGCCTGAGGGATTAAAACTCCTTTATCATTTTTGCTTTTACCAAATTCTAATAAAGCTGCAGATATTGGAACAAATGCACCTGGAAGAGCTGCCAAAACTGAAATGAATTTACTAAATTTGCAAACTTTAAAAAAATAATAACCGGCAAGAATTGTACTTACTATTGTACAGATTAACATCGCTATTGATGAAAAAATCCATAAATGAATTTTATACAATAATGTTACGTTTAAAGTTCCACCCAAAATTATACCAACAATTAAAAATATAGGATTTAATAATTTAGTTGGAAAAACTATTTTAAAATTTGTAAATGCGAAACATAAATTTAACCCTAGGGATCCCAATAACCAGGGCAAAGGTAGGTTAATTAAAGTACCTAAGTATCCACCAACAAGTCCTATAAATAGAGCTTTATAACTGCCAACTAATGCTAAAAAATATTCCTTTATGTTTTTGGAAAAATTATATTTGAGCATTGACTAAAATTTATAACTTATGTTTAATGGTTGTTTCATAAATATAATAAGAGAGGAAATAATGAAACTAATTAAAACTTTTATTTCAGTTTTATTCTCTGCTTTTCTTCTATTCTCATCAACAAGTTCATTTGCAGTTGAAAAATTACATTTTTTAATTGGAGGTGGTGCTGGTGGTGGTTGGGATGGAACTGCTAGAGGTACTGGAGAAGCATTAACAAAAGCTGGTTTTTTGAAAAGTGCATCATTTGAAAACATGTCAGGTGGCGGAGGTGGTAAAGCTTTAGCTTACCTAATCAATAATGCTCCAAAAGACACAGTTTTAGTTCAGTCAACACCATTGGTGTTAAGATCTATTACAAGACATAAAGGTTATGTAAAAGGTACTGGTACATTATCTTATAAAGATGTTAAACCAATTGCAGGTGTAATTGGAGATTATGGTGCAATAGTTGTAGCAAAAAATTCACCAATCAAAAATTTCAAAGATGCAGTTGATCAATATCAAAAAGATCCAAAATCAATAAAAATGGCTGGTGGATCTGTAAGAGGAAGCATGGACCATTTAATTGGTGCGTTAGCTTTCCAAGCAGCTGGAGCAAATCCTAACGATGTGATTTATGTTCCATATGATGCTGGTGGAAAGGCACTTGCTGGACTTTTATCTGGAGAAACTCAAATACTTTCAACGGGTTTAGGTGAAGTAATGGGTGCTAGAGATCAAGTAAGAATAATTGGTATCACTGCTCCTGAAAGAGTAGGTGATGCACCAGAAGCTCCAACATTAAAAGAGCAAGGATACGATGTTCAGTTTGTTAACTGGAGAGGTTTCTTTGCACCAAAAAGCATGAGTATGAGTGATTATAATAAAATCTCTAAAATGCTTGGCGATGTTCAAAAAACACCAGAGTGGGAAGCTGTTAGAAAAAGAAATGCATGGGTAAATATTTATAACCCAGGTTCTAAATTTGATGCGTTCTTAGAAAAACAAACAGTTGAAATGACAGCTCTGATGAAAAAACTTGGAGTAATATAATCTTTATAGATTATTAAAGAATGTAAAGCAGTGAGAATAAGTCCCACAAAATTTATCTCACTGCTTTTTTTAGTTCTATCAGTCTTTTATTTATACACAGCTTACAACATTCAAGTATTTGCATTCGATGAGAACGCACCATTTAATGCTAGGACTTTTCCAATATATTTAGGTTGGGCAGGAATAATTTTATCAAGTTTAAAAATAATTTTACCTGAGAAAATAACTACAGAGGTAAATCACAAACACTTAGATTATAAAAGTATAATCTATCTAATTATTATCTCACTAATATATGCTGCTGTAATATTAAAAATTGGATACTTTATATCAACTTCTTTATTTCTTTTTGCATCTTACTATTTCTTAGGTGAAAGAAGATGGGGACTGATGTTTATTTTATCTTTCCCATTTGTTGCTGCATTTATGTATTTGTTGCATGGTTTACTAAATATTTATCTTCGTGACCCTTTTTTAAAATACATAGGAGTTATGGGATGATCGAAGGAATATTAATTGGATTATCAACTGCGTTATCATTAACAAATATTTTAATGGTGATGGTTGGTTGTTTTGCTGGGACAATAATTGGAATGTTGCCTGGACTTGGTCCAATGACTGCAATTGCATTAATGATACCAATTACTTACGGCTTTGATCCATCAACTGGTCTAATATTAATGGCAGGTGTTTATTATGGAGCAGTATTTGGAGGATCTACATCTTCTATTTTATTAAATGCACCAGGAATACCAGGAACTGTTGCTACTGCATTTGATGGCTATCCAATGGCACAACAAGGTAAAGCAGGTAAGGCTCTAGCAATAGCAGCTTATAGTTCATTTGCAGGAGGAACAATTTCTGCAATTTTTTTATTAGTTGCAGCACCTAGTTTATCAAAAGTAAGTTTAGCATTTAGATCACCTGATTATTTTGCATTAATGATCTTAGGATTAACTGCAATTTCTGCATTTTCATCTAAAGGACAGTTTTTAAAAGCAATGATGATGGTTGTTTTAGGATTAATGTTAGCTACAGTTGGTCAGGATTCATTGTCAGATATAACAAGATTTACCTTTAACAATATGAATTTAACTGATGGAATAAGCTTTGTATTAATTGTGATGGCGACATTTGCAATGAGTGAAGCTCTAACAATTATTTTTAGAGGAAAAGACCCTAACAGAGCTGCAAAACAAATCTCACTAACAGAATTAGGCTCAATTAAAGTAAATAAAGAAGAAACTATAAAAATGGCCAAAACAATACCTAGGTCCTCAATACTTGGCTTCTTAATTGGTGTTTTACCTGGCGCGGGTGCAACAATTGCGTCTTTCTTAGCTTATGGGATGGAAAGAAATTATGTAAATGAGGAAGAAAAACAAAAATTTGGAAAAGGTAGTGTTCATGGTTTATCAGCACCTGAGACTGCAAATAATGCGGCTTGCTCTGGTTCATTTGTTCCATTACTAACATTGGGAATTCCTGGAAGTGGAACAACTGCTGTAATGCTCGGAGCTCTTTTGGGATTTGGTATTCAGCCTGGACCAAGACTTTATCAAACAAACCCTGAAATTTTTTGGTCGGTTATTATGTCAATGTACATTGGCATGGTAGTACTTTTGATTTTAAATTTACCTTTAATACCTTATATCGCTAGAATTTTAGCAGTGCCTAGAAATTACTTGATTCCTTTAATTTTATTTTTTTCAGTAACAGGAATATATCTAATGTCATTTAACAATTTTGATATTTTTTTAATGATAGGTATTGCTGTAGTTGCAACTTTTTTAAGGCTCTACGATTTTCCCATGCCACCTTTAATATTAGCATTTGTGCTCGGAGGATTAATGGAGGAAACATTGAGAAGATCACTCTTAATAAGTGATGGTTCACCAAATTTTTTATGGGATAGACCTATAACACTAATAATATTATTGATAACAGTAACAATTGTTGGTTGGCAAATATTTTCAACTTTTAGAAAAAAAAGTTAAATATAAATTTTATCAGCTAGACCGTAGCAAAGAACTCCACTAAGCACTGTTAAAACTCCCGATGCAATGACACCTTCGCTATTTGTTTTTTCGTTATGTCCAAGCTTATTGATATAAATTGTGTATATTCCAATAAGTAAATATAAAACGTTTTGTGCAAAAATTAATGTAAAGAAACCCCATGTTCCTGCCAACCCATCTGCTTTAATTAACATTATGTACAATGCCACTAAAATTGATGCAATAAATGGTGCTCCAAAAAATCTAACCATCACAGCTGCAGAATGATCTATATTGTATTGATCTAAAAAGGACTTTGTTGCAACTACTGTTCTGAAAGCGTAAACGGCGTAAACGATAAAATGTACAATAAAAATACTTAAATAAATTATTCCATTAAATTTATCTAGCATATAGTAATTTTACAAGATTCTTTTGTAGTTTTCAATTATCTTATCCCAAAGAAAATTTTCAGAGTGTATTTTACACTCTTTTCCAAATTGAATATATTTATTACCCTCAAATAAATTATCTATACTTGAATAAATTTCATCTAAACTATTACCATCACAAATTAATCCAGTTTGATTATGAACAATTGCATCAGAAGCACCACCATCTTTACCACCTATAGATGGAACCCCGTATTGTGCAGCCTCAATAAAAGAAATTCCAAAGCCTTCAACTGAGGTTTTGTGAATTATTGATGGCATTATAAAAATATTTGATTTTGCAATTAATGCATTTTTCAATTCATTAGATATATCGCTTAAAAAATTTACATATTTATCAAGTTTCAATTCTATCACTAATTTTTTTAAATTTTCTTCTTCATCTCCATATCCTACGCAAGTGTATGTAATATCAGGGTATTTCTCTTTTAAATTCCGAATAGCCATTATAACTTTTTCATGATTTTTTCTTTTATCAAATCTAGAAACAGTAATTAGTCTTTGTTTTTTTCCTTTTAGCATTTCTTCTGCTTGTTTAAGGTCGTCTTTTGGAATTTCTTCAACAGGATCTACACCTGGATTTATGACTATTAATCTTTTTTCTTCAACTCCAAGACTAATCGCTAAATTTTTCGTAAAGTTTGAGTTTGCCACCACATGGTCAACATTATTTAAAACTTCTAAAACTTTTTTGTTTAATCTAGATCCTTTAGGGTGATTAATTTCTTTAGAATGAATTAGACATATTTTCTTTTTTGGGGATTTTATAAGTTCTAAACTTTTCCAGTGATCTGCAATGATACAATTTACATTTTTATTTTCATTTAAATATTCATTTATTAGTAGAGATTTTCTATATTTTCTTAATAATTTAACTCCACTAACTCTTTCAATTGTAAATGAAACTTTATCATCAAACTTTTTATGATCTTCGTGATAATCGGCAAAAACTTTAACCATATCAATTTTTGATAAGGATCTAGCCAATCCCCACATTAGATTTTGCATACCACCAACATCAGGAGGAAATGTAGTTGTTATTATTAAATACATTAATTAGATGACCACTTAATACCACAACCCATACTTGGGAATTGTTCTTCAGGACCTTTGCCTGTTTCTGAAACTTGTTTCATAGCTAAAAATAAATCACTATCTCCTGATCTTACAGGCTTTAATTCCCTTAACTCTCTAATTCTCCCCCTATATTGAAGACCAAAATCTTTATCATAACCAAAAAAATCTGGGGTACATACAGCATCATATTTTCTTGCAATTTCTTGGGTTTCATCAATCAGATAAGGAAAATTAAATTTATGTTTAATTGCAAATTCAATCATTTTTTCAAATGAGTCTTCTGGATAATTGATTGGATCATTAGAGCATATTGCAACTGAATTTATTCCTAAATCACTAAGCTTAGTACAGTCCTCCACCACATCTCTAATAATTGCTTTTACATATGGACAATGATTACAAATAAACATTACCAAAGTTCCATTTTCACCTTTGATATCATTTAAAGATATTAATTTGTTCTCTGTAGATTGTAATTCAAAGTTTTCTGCTTTTTTTCCAAAATCACATACTGGTGTTTTAATAGGCATAATGTAATAATATATAAATTATGTTTTACGATTTGGAAGATAAAAAACCAAAAAACTCTGACGAAAATTGGGTAGCGCCAAATGCAACTATTATTGGAGATGTCACATTAGAAAAAAACTCCAGTGTTTGGTTTAATGCTGTAATTAGAGGGGATAATGAAAATATTCATGTCGGAGAAGGTTCAAATGTTCAAGATGGGAGCGTTCTACATACTGACCCAGGCTGCCCTTTAAGAATTGGTAAAGACGTAACTATCGGTCATATCGTTATGCTTCATGGATGTACAATTGGAGACAATAGTTTAATAGGTATTGGAGCTGTCATTTTAAATAATGCAAAAGTAGGTAAAAACTGCATCATTGGTGCTAAAGCATTAATCACTGAAAATAAAGAAATCCCGGACAATTCATTAGTTGTGGGATCACCTGGGAGAGTAGTAAGAAAACTTACAGACGAAGAGATAGGTAAAATTACAGAGAACGCAAAGCATTACCAAGATAATTGGAAAAGATACGTAAAAACTGTTTTTTAATATGTCAGCAGGGTATGTAATTGCACAATTAAGAGTAACTAATCCAGAAAATTATAAGGAGTACATTGAAAAAGTTAATCCAATTGTAAAAAAATTTGATGGAGAATTTTTAGTTAGAAATGGTGAATATCAAATATTTGATGGTGAAACTAAATTTCCAAGAATCATTGTTCTTAAATTCCCTAGTTATGAAAAAGCACTAGAGTGGTATAATTCTGAAGAGTACAAACCAATAAAGCAAATAAGACTAGATAATGCTGAGGGAACAAATATAATAATTAAAGGTATTTAACAATATGAAAAAAGTATTTTTAATTTTTACATTCTTAATTCTTAATGTGTTGTTCAGTGGTTATGCTTATGCAGGTGTTAATGAGCCTGGAGTAACTTCTATTAAAGGAGAGTGTGCTGGAGCATTTAAATATAATTACAAAAAACATATAGAAAAATCACTTAAAAAAATTAAAGAAAAAAAAACAAACTTTGTTTTCTATGCTAGTTGTGATTCTGGTAGCTATTCATATGCTCATAATAAAGGTAAAGATTTAGAGAATCTTCATAAAAAAACATACAAAAAATGCATGAAATATTCTAAGAAATATACTGGTGGTAAAGAATGTTATTTGTATGCAGTAAATGAAGAAATTGTTTGGAAATATGACCAGGCTAAAGCATCGGCCGCATTAGAAACAAAAATAGCAGAAACAAAAATGCTAAAAGAAAAAAATGCAAAGATGGATAAAAAACCAGGAAGATTTTTTGAGGATCAACCTGATGTAAATGATGATTATCAAATTCATTTCATATACATGCTGACAGCCAGTGATAAAGATCGTGAGCTAGATATAAATGGTAAAATTGAAGAATACGCTAACAAAATGAACGCTCTTGTTGAAAAGTTTAGTAAAAAAACAAAAGGATCTTCAGGTGTAAAAAAATATAAATACGATTATCGAAAAGATGGAAAATTAGATGTTACCTTTATAAGGTTAGATAAAAAAAGAAAAGAACTTCATAAACATATAAATAACAATTATCGTGGTTACCTTTGGTTAAATGGATTTAATAATCCAAAAAAAGTTTATTTTACCTTTGCTGATGTAACGAGTGTTGATGGTGGAGAAGGTGGTGTTGGAATGGCATCAATGTTTCTTAAAAATAAACATAATAAAAATATAAATAATATGGTTAAAACAGCTCTTCATGAAGTGCATCATGCGATGGGGGGAGGTTTTGCTTGTGTCCCAGGTATGAATAAAAAAGCTCATTTTTCAAGCGGCCAAGATACTGATGCAAAACATATGTTTTTTGGAAAAGCTTATGTTCATGATGTTGAAGGTTGTCCAAAAGGAGAGGATACTGTTTATTTAACTCCAACATCAAAAGATCCTTATGATCCGTTTAAACTTATATGTTTAAATGAGTGGGGAAAATATAATCATAAAAAACTTGTTGAACTTAGAGAAAAACAGATAAGCGATCTTAAAAAAGGTAAGTGGAATTATAGAAGTGGTGGATCTGGGTGTAAGTTTAATTATTGGGACAGAGCTGGTACTGGAGTTATGAAATTATTTAATAACGAACAGGCCAATAGAGCGTATAATTGAAATCCAAAAGGTCATTAAATAATCTAATCTCTTAATGTTAATATTTTAAAAGATAATTTTAATTTAGGGAATTTTTTACTTAAAGTTAACTTAATTTTTTTAAAAGAATCCTTGTGAATTTTATTTTCAATAGTTGAATTAAATATTTTCTTTCCATTTACTATTTTAGCTGCACCACAATCTTCATGATTAATTACTATTAATTTACTTATATTATGCAACTTTATTGAAGTTGATAAATTATCCAAAAATGTTGATTGCCATTTTTTAAATTTTTTAGAAGTTACACCAATGGCTGCTCCAGCTATAGTAAATGAGCTATATTTTCCAGTTAATTTCTTTTTTTTTAAATAATTAAAAACTTTTGGCTGAAACCTTGGATCCATACATGACAAAACCATAGCTTCATATTTTTTCATTACGGTACCAACCAAGTATCTTTACTATTATCAATGTCAAATCTAGCTCTTCTATGACCTTTTGCAGCTAAATATAACCACTCAATAGATTTAATTTTACACTGTATAACAGTAAAGTTTTTATATCCTTCTTCGCTTTGTTCTTTTGTGTAATCAAAATTATCTAACTCAGGTTTTAAACCAGATGTTGGAATATCAGACTCTGTACCTGGTCCATTATCTACTAAGTAACATTTTCGACTAATATGTTGAGTTTTCTCCCAAGATTGTTTTGTTATATCATTATTGTGATTTATAATTGCTTCAACTTTTAATCTAACCTGTATTTTTTCATCTTTATCGTAGAATAACATCGATGAATTTGGGTTTTTTTCTAATATTTTAATTTTATCAGATCTAATATCACTGTGGAATTGTACTGTATTATTTTGTTCATCTGATTTTCTAAGAACAACAATTCTACTTTCAATATTATCTTCACTTCCACACGAAAAAACAGGTATTCTAAATGGTGAAGACCTATTAGTAACTGCATCAGTTAGCATTAACCAAATTTTCTTTTTTATTTCGGAAAAATCCTCGTAGTAGGGAACAGTGGTAGACACAATTACTTTTTCTTTTTTAATCTAGCTATTAAACTTGAGCTATCCCAACGGTTTCCACCCATTTTTTGAACTTCAGCATAATAACCGTCAACAATTTCAGTTACTGGTACAGGTGAACCATTTCTTTTTGCTTCTTCAATACATATTTTTAAATCTTTTCTCATCCAATCCACAGCAAATCCATAATCAAATTTATCTGCCACCATAGTTTTATATCTATTTTCCATTTGCCATGACTGAGCTGCACCTTTTGAAATAGTTTCCATAACTTTATCCATATCTAAACCTGCATTAATTCCAAAATTTACTGCTTCAGATAAACCTTGAACTAAACCACCAATACACATTTGATTAACCATCTTAGTTAATTGTCCACTGCCCGATGGTCCGATTAAAGTTACTTTTTTACTATAACAATCAATTATTGGCTCCGCTTTTTTAAAATCACTATCATCTCCACCAACCATGACAGTTAATATCCCACCTTCAGCACCTGATTGTCCTCCAGATATAGGAGCATCTAAAAAACCAAATCCTTTATCTTTTGCAGCTTTATAAAGTTCTCTAGAAATTTCAGCAGACACTGTTGAATTATCTATATATACGCATCCTTCTTTAGCATTATGAAATAACCCATTATCACCTAAAGAAACTTGTCTTAAATCATCATCATTTCCAACACACGTAAAAATAAAATCAGCATCTTTAGCAGCTTCAGATGGTGTATCAGCCATATTACCTTTGTATTCACCAATCCATTTTTCTGCTTTTGATTTTGTTCTGTTAAAAACAGTTACATTATGTCCTGCTTTTGATATATATCCTGCCATTGGATAACCCATTACACCAAGACCTATGAAAGCAACTTTAGAAGTCATATTTTTTTATGTTTAAAAATTTAAGTTTAAAAGTAATTGTATTTGGATTTATATTTACATTTTTTTCAAGCTTTGGACAGAGTTTTTTTCTTGGAATATTCAATACAAGTATAAGAGAGACACTATCAATAACTCATGGACAATTTGGCTCAATATATGCATCTGCAACATTGTGCAGTAGTTTATTACTTATTTGGGTTGGAAAGAAAATTGATGATATAAATATTTTCCGATTTTCAATCTATGTAACATTACTTTTATCTTTTTCTTGTTTTTTCTTTTCAAAAATTTCATCAATAGTTTTTTTATTCATTGCAATTTTTTTAATGAGATTTTCAGGTCAAGGAATGATGTCTCATACTGCAACAACAACAGTTTCAAGATATTTCACAAAATCAAGGGGTAGGGCATTAAGTATTTGCTGGTTTGGTTTATCTAGTGCTGAATTTATTTTACCTGTTTTAGTGGTATTTTTGTTGTCATTAACAACTTGGCAAAATATTTGGACAGTAATTGCTTTATTAATTTTAATATTTTTACCTATTGCATCATTCTTTTTAGTTCGAACTGTTAAACTTGATACGAGAGAAAGCACAGGAGGTGAAGAATTTAAAGAGGAAAATATCAAGCAATGGAAAAGAATTGAAGTAATAAAAGATTACAAATTTTATATAGTAAGCATGAATATGTTAGCTATGCCCTGGATTGCAACTGGTGTATTTGTTTACCAATCATTTATTACTGAATCAAAAAACTGGGGTCCATTTGTAATTGCTCAGTCTTTTATGTCTTATTCAGTATTTTCAGTAATTACACTTCTAATATCTGGTTTTTTAATTGATAAATTCACAAGTCGAAAACTTTTAATATTTATGAATATTCCTTTATTTCTATCGACATTTGTAATTATTTATTTTGATGCGCAATTTACTGCATTTATATTTTTAGGTTTAATTGGAATATCAAATGGTTTAGCAAACGTTTTGGGGTCTTCTACTTGGGCTGAAGTTTATGGTGTAAAGCATATTGGATCTATTAAAGCTTTGACCACTGCACTTATGGTTTTTTCAACAGCTTTTGGAACTGCTCTTTTTGGTATTTTAATTGATATCGGATTTTCAATTGAGAAAATTGCTATAATATCTGCACTTTATATACTTATTTCTTTTATTCTTCTTTTTTTAGTTAGAAAAAAATTAAATCCAATTTTAGTATAAAACACTTGATTTTGTTGATCCTGGAGTATATTTAATCGCTCATGGCAAGAGTTACCGTTGAAGACTGTATAGACAAAGTAGATAGCCCTTATGAATTAGTTTTGGTTGCTAAAGAAAGAGCTACTCAACTGAATTCAGGAATTGAACCTACACTAGATAGAGATAACGACAAACACACAGTTATTGCTTTAAGAGAAATAGCTGAAGAAACAATTAAAGTTCCAGATTTAACTGAAGCTGCAGTTTACAAACTAAGAAAACATGTAGAACAAATTGATGATACTGCTGAAGAAGATGAAGATATTGGTGATGATTTTGAGAATTTATACAAAGGTGAAATCTCAAAAAGTGGTGTACCAATTCTCCCTTCTAAAAGAGCTAGAAAAATTCCTGAAAAAATTCAGGTTTCAAAAGAAGATCTTGCTGAATTATCACCATCAGCTCAACCTGATGTTAATGTAGAAGCCCCAAGTGAAGCTGAAGAAAATGATGACGTTTCGCTAGATCAAGTTTCAGAAGCTGAAGAACAAGTTTCAGATAACGTAAGCGACGAAGAAAATAATTCTTAATTAAGAAAACTCTTTTAAAATTTGTTCCCTGTGTTCATCAAGATCAGGAATGTCACCTCTAGTACTTTTATCTTCGTATGAAGACATTTTTATAGGATTGCCTGCTAATCTAAAATCACCAACTACTTTATGATAAGCTTTAACAATCATGTTTCTTGCTTCGACTTGAGGATTTTCTACCGCTTCTTTAATATTAAATATCGGTCCACAAGGTATCCTTAATTTTTCCATCTCATTTACCCATTCAGAAGTATTTTTTGAAGAAAGTTTCTCTTCAAAAATTGATTTAAGTTCATTCATATTTTCACATCTGAGTGAATTGGTATTAAATCTTTTATCACTCACCATCTCAGGTATTCCTAATACTTCACAAAGTTTTTCATATAATTTATCGTTACCTGCAGCAATAATTATATAACTATCTTTTGTTTTAAATGCCTCAAACGGAGCGATTGAAGGATGTCTAGATCCCATCGGTTTAGGAATTTCATTTTTAGATAAATATCTTGCAATTGCATTTTCTAAAATCGCAATCTGGCAGTCTAACATTGAAACATCTATAAACATTCCTTTACCTGTTTTTTGTCTATCATACAAAGCTGCATTAATTCCAATCGCAGTGAAAAGGCCTGCTGTAATATCACCAATTGATGTTCCAACTCTTGTTGGTTCACTATTTGGATGACCTGTAACACTCATCAGTCCACCCATTCCTTGAACGACCATGTCATAAGCGGGTAATTCTTTTAAAGGGCCAGTCTGACCGAAACCAGATGCAGATGCGTATATTAATTTTGGATATTTTTTGCTTACATCTTTCCAACCATATCCCCATTTTTCTAAAGTACCTGGTTTAAAATTTTCTACTAAAATATCTGCTTTTGCTAAAATTTTATCAAAGATTTTTTTATCATCTTCATTTTTTAAATTAAGAGCAATACTTTCTTTTCCTCTGTTAAGTGACATAAAATATGCTGAATAGTCTTTTACAAAAGGTCCAAACTTTCTTGAATCGTCACCAATTTCTGGTGCTTCTATTTTAATTACACGTGCACCGAGATCAGATAAAATCATTGTACAATATGGACCCACTAAAACCCTAGTAAGATCAACAACTAATAAATTTTTTAAAGGACCATCCATAATTAAGTACGTCATTTCCTTATATTGACTCTTCTGCTCAAGTTCAATTTAATATCATCATTATAAATAAAAAGGGGAAAACTATGTTAAGAAAAATAACATTATATTTGTCTTCAATAATTATAGCTTTTTCAATAGTAGGATCTGCATACGCAGTTACATTAAAAGCAAGTCACCAATGGCCAGGTACACCAAGAGCTGATGGCTCTTTTGACCCACGTCATGAAATGGTACAAATTATTGCTGATGAAGTAAAAAAAGCAAACGTTGATTTAGAAATTAGAATTTATCCAGCTAAGTCACTTTACAAGCCAAAAGAACAGTGGAAACCTATGACTACAGGTCAATTAGATATTTCTGCTTTCCCATTAGCTTATGCATCAAAATTCCATCCGGAGTTTGATGCTACATTAATGCCAGGAACTGTAAAAAATCATGAGCATGCATTGAGATTTAATAAAGGTCCAATGATGACTGAGATTAAAAAAATAATCAGTGATGCTGGTGTTGTAGTACTATCTGATGCATGGTTAGGTGGTGGTTTCGCATCAAAAACTAAATGTATCAAAAATCCAAGTGATGCTAAAGGACAAGTGATGAGAGCTGCAGGAAAAGCTTTCAACCAAATGTTAGAAGCTGCTGGTGCAGGTATTCAAAGTATGCCATCATCTGAAATTTATACTGGATTACAAACTGGTGTGTTAACAGGTGCAAATACTAGTTCAGGAAGTTTTGTGAGTTACAAAATATATGAACAAGTAAAATGTGCAACTCCTCCAGGAAAATTTGGTTTATGGTTTATGTATGAGCCAATTTTAATGTCTAAGAAAAGCTACAATGCATTAAATTCAAGCCAACAAGTGGCTTTAATGAAAGCAGGAAAAGTTGCTGAGAAATATATGACAGCTCAAGTAGAAAACTTAGATAAAAAGTTTGAGGAAGCATACAAAGCTGCAGGTGTTAAATTAGTGTATATGGATGCTGATGATCATGCTGCATGGGTTGATATTGCAATAAAATCATCTCACAAAGCTTTTGCTGAAAAAGTTCCAGGTGGCGATAAGCTAATGGAAATGGCTTTAGCAGTTAAATAAAATAATATATAAAGAACCCCTATTTATTCTCTATAAGTAGGGGTTTTTTTTATGAAAGAAAAATACTTAAAATTCTGTGATTATGTTGCAAGAGCTTGCGGAGCTTTTGCTGTTTTAGCTTTACTCTTATCAATTCTTGTCATTGTTGAATTAGTTTTTGAAAGATACTTTTTTCAAAGAGCAATAACGTGGCAAACTGAGCTAGTTACAATGCTCCTAGTTGCTTCAACATTTATTGGAAGTGCATATGTTTTAAGTGAGAAAGCTCATGTAAGCATGGAGTGGATTTACGATTTTTTATCAAAGAAAAATATTTTAAGACTTAAAATTTTTACATCATTAGTCAGTTTATTATTTTTCTTAATTTTATTCTATTTTGGTTTTTTAATGGTTGAGGAAGCGTTTACTAAAAATTATTCAACAGGAACAGTTTGGGACCCTCCATTGTGGGTACCATATTCTTCTATGATGATAGGTGCTGCATTAATGATTTTACAATATATAGCAGAGATTATTAAACTTACAGACGAAAGGGATGCTAACTAATGGATCCATTAATAATTGCAATAATCGTTGCCGTTTTTACTTTGATAGTTTTATTTTCGGGAATACCAATTGCTTTTGGTTTAAGCTTTGTATCAATAGCTCTTTTAGTTGCTTTCGAAGGTTTCCAAATGCTAGATGTTTTTGCTGAAACTTTCTATGCGGGATTAAATTCGTTTGTCCTACTTTCAATACCAATGTTTATATTAATGGGGATGGCAGTTGCTAATTCCCCAGCAGGAAAAGATTTATATACAGGATTGGACAGATGGTTATGGAGGGTACCTGGAGGTTTGGTTATTTCTAATATAGGAGCTTGCTCAATTTTTGCTGCACTAAGTGGATCAAGTCCTGCAACCTGTGCTGCAATTGGCACTATGGGAATTCCTGAAATGAGAAAAAGAGGATACTCAGATCAAATTGCAACAGGAACCATAGCAGCCGGCGGAACTTTAGGAGTATTAATTCCTCCAAGTATTGTTTTAATTGTTTATGGAATTGCAACTGGAACATCTATTGGAAGATTATTTTTAAGCGGATTGATACCAGGATTTATGCTTGCAGGTATGTTTGCCATCTGGGCACTGATACATAGTTATTTTATAGATAAAGATTCAGCCAAAGCTTTAAAAAATAGAACGCCTCCAACTTTCAAAGAAAAAATAGAAGTTTTACCAAGGATACTTCCATTCTTAGCAATCATTGCTGGTGTTTTATATGTTTTATATGGTGGTGTTGCTACTCCATCAGAGGCTTCAGGAGTTGGAGCTTTTTTAGTATTTGTTTTGATTGCTGTTGTCTACAAAATTTATCAGCCAAAAAAAATATGGAACATTGTTAAAGTTTCCATGAAAGAAAGTGTGATGATAATGTTTATCATCGCAGCCTCTTATCTTTTTGCTTTCACATTATCACAACTTTATGTAACTCAATCCTTAGCTCAAAGCATGGTAGAGATGAGCTCCAATAAATGGGTGGTATTTATTTTAATAAATATATTTCTTTTGATTGCGGGTTTCTTTTTACCACCAGTTGCTGTTATTGTTATGACTTCAGCAATATTATTACCAGTTATAACTCAACTCGGATTTGATCCGTATTGGTTTGCAATTGTATTTACAATTAATATGGAAATTGGTCTTATTACTCCACCCGTTGGACTAAACCTTTATATAATTAAAGGCATCACACCAGATGTAAGTTTGTCAGAAATTTTAAAAGGATCTATACCATTTATGATAATTATGGCTTTAGCTATACTTATTTTGTGTATTTTTCCTGAGATTGTGACTTGGTTACCTGACAAAATAATGGGTAAAAGTTTAGGTTTTTAATATATAAAAACGCCATGTTAAATATAAAAAGAATATTTGAGACGATTGCAGATGCCGGTCAAAAAATTTTAGAGAAAAAATCACTAAAAAAATTCTCTAAAAAAAGGGATTTGATTGAGCTATGTGATGATTTGTTATCATCTAAAGGAGCAGCATTTGGAATCACATTAGCTAGAGATATTCTTTTTAGATATCATAACTTATCTCATGAAGATAAATTAAGATTCTTGCTTCAAGTAAATGAAAAATATAAACCCGATACAGCAAATATTGACAATGCTATTAAAGATTATACCGAAAATAAAAATAGTAGATCAATTTTAAATTTATCAAGAATTACATCAGGAACTAGAAAAGAATTATTTGTTAGATTAAACATGGCTCCTAATGGAACGGCTGAGATTGTTTCTTTAAGAGAAGATCTACAAATTTTTTTATTAAAAAACCCTGAATTAAAAGAATTAGATTACGATTTGATTGATATATTTAAAAATTGGTTCAATCCTGGATTTTTAAAATTAAGAAAAATTACTTGGGATACAAAAGCTGCAATATTAGAAAAATTATTAAAATATGAAAAAGTTCATTCAATGAAAGATATGAACGAATTGAAAATTAGATTAGGAGAAAATAGAAGATTTTTTGCTTATTTTCATCCAGCATTAGAAGATGAACCAATAATTTTTGTTGAGATTGCACTAACGAAAGGTTTGGCAAAATCTATTCAAGAATTGACAAGACCTAATGATGGAAAAAATGAAAATTATGATACAGCTACATTTTATTCAATTAGCAACTGTCAAGAGGGTCTTTCAAGAGTTACGCTTGGTAACTTCTTAATCAAGAGAGTGGTATATGAGTTACAAGAAGAGTTACCTGATGTTAAAAATTTTGGCACCTTATCACCCATGCAAGGTTTTGCAGATTGGGTAAAATCTTCAGAAAATGAGAAAATTAGTGAAATAGTACAAAAAGATAATTTTGTAAAAGTTGAGTTTTTAAAATCATTAGATCTTAAAATTGGAGATAGAAAATTTATTGATAATAAAGATTTACTTACAAAACTTGCTTTAAATTACTTAGCTGTACAAAAAAATGATCTAGGTTTTCCTATAAATGATGTGTGCAGGTTTCATTTAAAAAATGGAGCTGAAATTGACGATATCGTAGTTAATGCTAACGTTTCTGATGTAGGATTTAAAAGGTCATTTGGAATAATGGTTAATTACAAATATGAACTTGGGAAAATTGAACAAAATCATCAAGAGTATGTAAACGAAAAAAAAATTAATATATCAAGCAAACTCAAAAAATATGTCTAGTTTAAATAGAACTGTTTCTGTTGCTCCAATGATGGACTGCACAGACAAACATGAAAGATTTTTCTTAAGACTAATTAGTAAAAACGTTCTTCTCTATACTGAAATGATTGTATCAGAAGCTATTGATAGAGGAGATAAAAAGAAACTATTAGAATTTGATATGAGAGAAAAACCTGTTGCTCTGCAACTTGGTGGTTCTTCTCCAAAACTATTAGGAAATGCAGCATATTTAGGTGAAGAATTTGGTTATGATGAAATAAATTTGAATTTAGGCTGTCCAAGTAAAAAAGTTCAGAAAAATAGATTTGGAGCTTGTTTAATTCAAGAACCTAATCTTGTAGCTGATTGCTTAAGTTCTATGATATCAAAAACTTCACTTCCCGTGACTGTCAAAACTAGAATTGGATACGACAATGTTGATCAATATGAAAATTTATATAATTTTATAAATATTTTGAAAGATACAGGTGTTAAAACTTTTATAATTCATGCCAGAAAGGCAATGTTAGGAAAATTTACACCTAAACAAAATTTAAATATCCCACCATTAAAATATGAATATGTAAATAAATTAAAGAAAGATTTTCAAAATTTAGAAATAATTATAAATGGTGGCATAACTTCTACTGATCAAATTAAAGAACATTTAAATAATGTTGATGGTGTTATGATTGGAAGATCTATTTATCATTCTCCTTACATGTTAGCAGATATTGAAAATAAAATTTTTAACAATAGTGAAGTTTTGACAAGACAAGAAGTTGTTGAGAAACTAATTGAGTATGTAAAAGAAGAGATAAAAAAAGGTACAAGATTAAATCAAATTATGAGACATACCCTTGGCTTATTTCATGGCCAAACTGGTTCAAGTTTTTGGAAAAGATATTTAAGTGAAAATATGTGTGTAAGAGATGCCGATGTTAAGAAAATTGATCACATAATGGATAAAGTAAAGTTTAATCCACATAGTATATCGGCAGGGCAAATTGAATAATACCCTTTTAGAGATTAATAATATTTATTTTATTTTTTTAATGATGGCAGCCGCTGTTCCGGTTGGTTTTTTTGCAGGTTTTTTTGGTATTGGTGGAGGATTAATCTCAGTTCCATTTTTATTTTTTGTATTTGAAGCATTTAATATAGATAAAGATTATTTAATGCATTTGTCTGTAGGGACAGCTTTTTCAATAACAATTTTAACAGCTACAGCCTCAGTATTAACTCATAGAAAGTATAATGCTGTTGATTTTAATATTATTAAAAATTATGGAACATTTGTGATAATTGGAGTTTTCTCTGGAACATTGATGGCAGCATTGATGAATACTAAAACTTTATTATTCTTTTTTTCTGCCGTTGTTTTCTTTTTTGGAGCTTACTTATTGTTACAAAGTGAAAAGAAAAAAAAAATTAAGAAAAAATTTAATATTTTCCCAAGAATAATATTTGGATTTTTGTCAGGATTAATATCTGCTCCTATGGGCATTACAGGAGCTATGATGAATGTTCCTATACTAAGATACTTTGGTTATCCTATTAACTTAGCAATAGGAAGCTCTGCAGCTATTGGATTTATAATAGCTTTGTTTGGATCAATAGGATTTTTTACATCTGGCATGATGTTAAAAGCCGATATCCCACTTAGCATTGGATTTATAAATATACCTGCATTTATAATTTTTGTCCCAATAACCACATTTATGGCAAGGATTGGAGCAAAAACAGTACAAGATTTAGATAGAGTTAAAACACAAAGGTTATTTGGTGTTTTTCTTTATGTTATTGGTACTTTATTTTTATATAGATTTTTAGTGACTTAGGAGACGAGGTGGTTTCAGTCTCCCTCCGCCACCTCAATTACATATTAATCGATTCTCTAAAACTTTCTTAACTCTTTATAGTTGAATTTTAAATTTTTTGATCGTAATCCCCAACTTTACCGGTTTTTTGAATTAAATTATCAATAAATTCAAAGATTTTTATCTTTCTTTTTTCAGAAGTTGCGCTTTCAATTACTATTACTAACGAGGGTGTATTAGAAGATGCTCTTATTAATCCCCAGGATCCATCTTTAAAAGAAAATCTTATTCCATTTACTGTTAGTATTTCATTAATTTCCTGATCATCAATTTTAATTTTATCTTCTTTAATTTTCTTAATCTCCTCAACCAATTTATCAATAACCTCATATTTTTCGCTATCTTTACAGTATGGACCCATTGTAGGACTTTGATAAGTTATTGGTATTTCTTTGAGAATTTCGCTAATCCTTTTTTCACTTTTATTTAGTAATTTACAAACTTGGATTGCAGAATTTATTCCATCGTCGTATCCGTAACCTAGAGGTTCATTAAAAAAGAAATGTCCACTTTTTTCAAATCCAGCTAAAGCTTTTTCAGCATTTACCTTTCTTTTGATATGAGAGTGTCCTGTTTTCCAATAAATTGTTTCACAATTATTTTCTTTTAATACTTTGTCATTTGAATATAGACCTGTGGATTTTACATCAACAATAAATTTACTATTTTTATGATCTTTTGAGAGATTTCTAGCAATTAAAAGCCCTATTTTATCTGAAAAAATTTCGTTACCTTTATCGTCAATAACACCAACTCTATCTCCGTCACCATCAAATCCAAATCCTATGTCTGCATTATTATCTTTCACAGCTTTTGAAATTGCATGTAACATTTCTAAATCTTCAGGATTAGGATTGTATTTTGGAAAAGTCCAATCCAGATTGCAATCAAGTTCAACGACTTCGCAACCAATACCTCTTAAAATTTCTGGTGCAAATATCCCTGCTGTTCCGTTACCACATGCAACAACTGCTTTAATTTTTTTATTTAATCTGTTTTTTGTTATTAGATCATTTTTATATATATCCTGAAAACCATCGATTTTTTTTACGTTGCCTTCTCCATTAATAAATTTTTGATGGAGTGTAATATCTTTTAGTTCTTTCATTTCTTCTGGTGCATGAGTAAGTCCTTTTTTGATACCCATTTTTACACCCGTCCAACCATTTTCATTATGACTAGCTGTAACCATTGCAATTGCATCTGAGTCTAGATTAAATTGTGCGAAGTAAACCATAGGGGATAAAGATAATCCTACATCCTCTATATTGCATCCAGTTGAAACTAAACCCTCTTTTAATTTTTCTTTGATATGTTCACTGTAAGACCTGTAATCTTGGCCAACTATAATTCTTGGATTGTTTTTGTTTGTATGATTAATTATTTGAGTTCCGAGACCTTTACCGAGTTGAACGATTCCATCATCATCTATGTCTTTTTCGTATACCCATCGTGCGTCATATTCCCGAAAGCCGTATGGATCAATTTTTCCCGAATTATTCATGTGGATATATGTACATTTTTTTTAAATTTTTATTGATAAATATTTAATAAGTTCTATAAATGTTCTATTGATTTACAATTTATATAGTATATCAGGTAAATCTACACACTATATCTAGTTATTTACTAGATTTTTTAGTATAAAGATAAAAAAGGGAGTTTAATGAACAAAATATTGTCTCAGGCAATCAGGAAGGCTGTCTCTGATTATAAACCAGCGGAAAAAATCAGCAATAATGACAAAAGACCAGACTTATTTTCACTAAATAACAACACAGAGTTGTTTCAAAATTCTAAAGGGATAACTATTAAAATAGATAGATCTAGAGATAACAATTTAACAGATTTTGGAAGAGCAACACTAAGCGACAGATACCTTGGAGAAAACGAGTCTTTCCAAGATTTATTTGCAAGAGTAGCGAGTCATTATGCAGATGACAACTTACACGCGCAAAGACTTTACAACTACATAAGTAACTTATGGTTCATGCCAGCAACACCAGTTTTATCAAATGGTGGGACAAAAAGAGGTTTACCAATTTCCTGTTTCTTAAATGAAGCAGGGGATAGCTTAACTGGAATATTAGATCTATGGAGTGAAAATGTTTGGTTGGCTGCCAAAGGCGGAGGTATTGGAAGTTATTGGGGCAACTTAAGATCCATTGGAGAAAAAATTGGAAGAGTTGGAAAAACTTCAGGAATTATTCCTTTCATCAAAGTTATGGACTCTTTGACAATGGCGATCAGTCAAGGTTCTTTAAGAAGAGGATCAGCAGCTTGTTATCTTCCAATTGATCATCCGGAGATAGAAGAATTTATTGAAATGAGAAGACCAACAGGTGGTGATCCAAATAGAAGATCATTAAATTTACACCATGGTGTTTTAGTTTCAGATGCATTTATGAGAGCTGTTGAGTTAGACGAACAGTGGGCACTAAAAAGTCCAAAAGATCATTCAGTACAAGCTACTGTTTCAGCAAGAAATTTATGGATTAGATTATTAACTGCAAGAATTGAAACTGGAGAACCTTACATTGTTTTCATTGATACAGTTAATAGAATGATACCTCAACATCATAAGCTTGCTGGTTTAACTGTTAAGACATCTAACTTGTGTAGCGAAATAACTTTACCAACAGGAATTGATAAAGAGGGTAGAGATAGAACGGCAGTATGTTGTTTATCATCTTTAAATTTAGAAACTTATGATGAATGGAAAGACGATGAAAACTTTGTTCCAGACGTAATGAGATTTTTAGATAATGTATTAACGGACTTTACTGAAAAAGCACCTGAGTCATTTAGTGATGCAGTTTATTCAGCATTAAAAGAGAGAAGTGTTGGTCTAGGTGTTATGGGACTTCATTCATTTTTCCAACAAAAAATGATCCCCTTCGAGTCTGTAATGAGTAAAGTTTGGAATAAAAAAATATTTGAAAACATTCAAAAACAAGTTGATCAAGCTTCAAAAGATTTGGCTAATGAAAGAGGTGCATGTCCAGATGCAGCAGATTATGGAATTAATGAAAGATTTTCAAATAAAACTGCAATAGCTCCTACTGCTTCAATTTCAATTATTTGTGGTGGAACATCCCCTGGTGTAGAGCCAATTGCTGCAAATAGCTACACACACAAAACTTTGTCTGGATCATTTAATGTTAGAAATAAATATCTAAGTAAATTATTAGAAAAACACGGTAAAAATGATGATGAAACATGGTCAAGTATCACGACTAATCAAGGATCAGTTTCTCATCTCGATTTTTTAACTCAACAAGAAAAAGACGTGTTTAAAACTGCTTTTGAATTAGACCAGAAATGGATTGTGGAGTTAGGTGCAGATAGAACACCTCATATTTCACAAGCACAATCAATAAATATATTTATACCTGCAGATATTCATAAAAGGGACTTACATCAAATCCACTTCCAAGCTTGGAAAAAAGGATTGAAGAGCCTTTATTACTGCAGATCTAAATCAATACAAAGAGCGGAAAACGTAAACGATGCAAATTCTACAGATGTAACTGCAAATGTTTACAAATCTAAGAAACAAGAAAATCAACAACCAGAATATGAGGAGTGTTTATCATGTCAGTAGAAAGTCTAAATGATACAAAACAAAAAATTATAGAACCAAAAAAAATGGGTTTATTAGTTGAGAACCCAGTTTATAAACCATTCAGATACCCATGGTGTTATGATGCTTGGTTAACTCAACAAAGAATTCATTGGTTACCAGAGGAAGTTCCACTTGGTGATGATGTTAGAGATTGGCAAAAAAATCTTTCTGAATCAGAAAAAAATTTATTAACTCAAATTTTTAGATTTTTTACTCAAGCAGATGTTGAAGTTAACAACTGTTACTTAAGACATTATACAACTGTATTTAAGCCAACAGAAGTTTTAATGATGATGACAGCATTTGCTTCTATGGAGACAGTCCATGTAGCAGCTTATTCACATCTATTAGATACAATTGGAATGCCAGAATCAGAATATTCTGCTTTCATGAAATACAAAGAGATGAAAGATAAATATGATTACATGCAAAACTTTAATGTAAACTCAAAAGAGGATATCGCAAAAACTGTTGCAGTATTTAGTGCCTTTACAGAAGGTCTTCAATTGTTTGCAAGTTTTGCAATTTTATTAAACTTTCCAAGACACAACAAACTTAAAGGAATGGGTCAAATAGTTACTTGGTCGGTAAGAGATGAAACTCTTCATTGTAATTCTATGATTAGAATTTTTAAAGAGTTCATTAAAGAAAATCCTGAGATTTGGACACCAAAACTTAAAAAAGAACTTTATGAAGCTTGCAGAACTATAATTGAACATGAAGATGCATTTATTGATCTAGCTTTTGAAATGGGTCCAATGCAAGGTTTAACTGCTCAAGAAGTTAAAGATTATATAAGGTTCATTGGAAACAGAAGATTAACTCAGTTAGGTCTTGAACCAATATATGATGTTCAGAAAAATCCATTAACATGGTTAGACACGATGTTAAATGCAGTAGAGCATATGAACTTCTTTGAAGGTAGAGCCACTGAATATTCAAAAGCATCTACACAAGGTAATTGGATAGACGCTTTTTCCTAGGATTAAGTGATAGTAAGTCCCTGTATAAGTATTTGTAAAACTGATCCAGTATCAGGTCTATGTTATGGATGTGGAAGATCTGATGAAGAGAAAAAAATCTGGAAGGATCCCGATACAACAGATAATTGGAAAAATAATAATTTGAAAGAAATTGAGAATAGACTTTCAGGCTGGCAATTAGAAGGTTTTAAGAAATCATATAAGAATAAGGTCGAAAAGGGTATCTCATTATATAAAGAGAAACTAAAATCAAATATTTAGTTACTTTTATTTAATAATCGTATTTGGGTGTGGTCAAATGGTCCTTGTATTAGCAATTTCACTTTGATTATATAAATTTTAACTTTACGAGAGGAAAACAATGAAAAAAACGTTAAATTTGTTACTTAGCGCTATTTTAGTAGTTACATCATTCATTGGTTTGGGAAATGTTGCCGTTGCTGACGGTCATGGTTTTCCATCTAAACCAATTGAAGTTGTTACTCACGCCGGTTTAGGTGGAGGAACTGATACAACTGCAAGAATGTTGTTAATTAGAACAAGAAAAAATCTTAAAAATAACGCTTACATCACTCCAAAAAGAGGTGATGCAGGTAATAAGGCAATGGCTTACGTAAAATCGAAGCCTAGAGATGGTCATACAGTACTAGCTATTACGCCAACTCATTTATTTAGAATGGCTAGAGGACAAGCGGAGCTGACAATTGATGATTTTGTTGGTGTTGCAAGAACTACAGTTGACCCAATTGTAATATTTGTAAATGCAAAAAGTCCTTACAAAACAATTGAAGATTTAATTAAAGCTGGTCAAAAAAAACCAATTAAATATGGTGGTACTAACGTAGGAAGTGTTGATCATATTTCAGGATTAATATTCGCAAGGGAAGCAAAAACAAAAATTGCTTTTGTACCATTCGAAGGTGGTGGAGCGATAATGACTAGTTTAGTAGGAAATCAAATCGAAGCTGCTGGATTAAACCTAGATGAAGGTAAAGATCAATTAGATGCAGGTGAATTGAGAGTACTAGCAGTAATGGCAGATGAAAGAATGTCTGCATTACCAGATACACCAACTTTAAAAGAAAAAGGTATTAATGCATCTTTTGCTACAGTTAGAGGTGTTGTTGTGCTTAAAGGTACACCACAAAAAACTATTGATACTCTTGAAAAAGGATTCCTTAAAGCAATGAAACATCCAGTTTACCAAAACTATTTACAAGGTGCTGGTTTGGATGCATCAAGTGTTGCTGGAGCTAAAGCTTGGGATGCTGAAATTAAATCTATTTACAAAGAAGCAAGAGCTGCTTTAGTAAGTTTAGGTTTAGCTAAATAATTTCAAATAATTAATGGGGGTTATACAACCCCCATTTAAATCAAAATGATAAAAGATATAAAAATTCTCAGTATAATTATAATTATATCAGTCGCACTATTTGCATACACATTTACATTTGATGAAGTTCCTGAAATTTTAGCTCAGGGAATGCAACCTACAATGATGCCAAGATTAATTTTTTCTTTAATAATTTTTTTATCTATATTTCAGTTAATTCAGAATAAAAATTTAAAGTCTGATAAAAAAGAATTAATTCGTAGAAATGCCTTTGTAACATTTGGTTATACATTATTTATAGTTTTAATAGCAGATAAACTTGGATTTTTAATTTCTATATTTTTATTCACTTTAGTTACACCCATGTTATGGCAAAGGAAAGATTATATAAAAATCTTTTTTTATTCTTTAACTATATCAATATTTGTTTTTGTTTTTTTTACACTTGTACTTCAACTAAAATTTCCTCAAGGGATATTAGAAGAATTTATAATTAGGAATTTTTATTAATGGAAATTTTGTCAAATATCTCATTAATTTTAAATCCAACAACATTTGGTTTAATATTAGGATCTACAATTGTTGGAGTGTTGATAGGTGCTCTTCCTGGATTAAGTTCAGGAATGGCCATTGCATTGCTACTCCCATTCACAATATATTTAGAACCCAGTCAAGCAATTGCAGCTATGGCAGCATTATATTGTGGTGGTACATTTGGAGGATCAATTACAGCTATATTAATTAATGCACCTGGCGCTCCACCTGCTGCTGCAACAGCTTTTGATGGTTTTCCAATGGCTCAGAAGGGCCAGGCAGGTAAAGCTTTAGGGATGGCTGCAGTATCTAGTGTAGTTGGTGGAATTATTTCTTTGGCTGTCCTAATTATTTTTGCACCAACACTAGCAAGAATTGCATATAAATTTGGACCTCCAGAATATTTTGCATTGGCAATATTTGGATTATCAATGTTAGCCTCTATAAGCTCAAAATCTCCTGTTAAAAATCTTATTGGAGGTTTGATAGGTTTATTTGTTGCAACAATCGGAGTTCACCTTACAACTGGTATTTCAAGATTTACATTTGGGGTTGCTGAACTTTTTGAAGGGATAAGCTTTGTTCCTGTATTAATTGGTTTATTTGCAATGTCTGAGATATTAGTCCAAGCATCAAAAAGTGAATTACTTTTAGAAAGAATTAAGTTTTCAGCAATAAAACTTCCTTCAATTTCAGAATTTAAGAGTTGTGTTAAAACAATTTTAAGATCATCGGGTATAGGAACTTTTATAGGCATTCTTCCAGCTGAAGGCGGAACAGTTAGCGCAATGATTGGTTATAACGAGGCAAGAAGATGGTCAAAAAATAAAGATAACTTTGGAAAAGGAGAAATAGAAGGTGTTGCAGCTCCAGAGTCAGCCAATAATGCCGCTACAGGTGGTGCAATGATACCAACTCTTGCTTTAGGTATTCCAGGTTCAGCAACTACAGCAGTAATTCTTGGAGGATTTCAAATTCATGGATTAAGAGCTGGACCATATTTGTTTGAACAGCAACCAGATCTGCTTTACACAATTTTTTATGGAATGCTTTTAGCAAACTTTATCTTTTTAATTTTTGGATTGCTTGGGGCCAAAATATTCTCAAGAATTTCTTTAATACCAAGAGGCTATTTATGGCCATCTGTGTTTGTATTTTGTCTTGTTGGATCTTATGGATTATCTCAGTCCATGGTAGATGTTTACATAATGCTAATTTCAGGTGTTGTTGGATTTTTCTTAAGACGATCAGGATTTTCTCCAGCACCAATAATTATGGGAATTGTATTAGGCGAATTAGTGGAAAATTCATTAGCTCAATCAATCATAATATTTGACCAAAATATATTTATGTTTTTCACAAGGCCAATTGTACTTGTATTTTTTACATTAACTTTTTTAAGTTTATTTTACAGACCTATTAAAAATCTAATAATGAAAGGAAAATAATGACTAAAGCTTTTACACCTAATATTAAATCTAAAAGAGGAAAGGACTTAACAAAATACGTTGCTAACTTTGTTCATAAAACAAAATTTAAAAATATTCCAAAAGAAGTTGTTGAGTTAGCAAAAAAACATATTTTGGATGGTTTTGGTTTGGCACTATCAGGTTCAGTTGCAAGAACAGGTAATTACTTATTTGCACATATCAAAAAAAGTTCAGCAAAAGGGAAGGCAACAGTTATTGGTTCAAAAATGAAAGTTCCAACGCACTTTGCAGCTTTGGCAAATGGTGTAGGAATACATTCTGACGATTATGATGATACACAGTTAGCCGTAGCAAAAGATAGGGTTTATGGCTTATTAACACATCCTACAGCACCTTGCTTACCTAGCGCTTTTGCTGAGGGCGAAGTAAATAAAATTAATGGAAAAGATTTTTTAAACTCATATTTAATTGGAGTAGATGTGGAATGCAAAATATCTGAAGCCATGTCTCCACGTCATTATCAACATGGTTTTCATTCAACAGCAACCTGTGGAACTTTTGCTTCAGCCTCTGCTGCAGCTAAAATTAGAAAATATGATCATAACAAAATTTTAAGATCTTTAGGGATTGCGGCCTCTCTTAGCGCTGGATTAAGAGAAAATTTTGGAACAATGACAAAACCACTGCACGCAGGTAGAGCGGCAGAGAGTGGAGTGATAGCTTGTGATTTAGTGAGATATGGGTGGTCTTCAACTGATAAAATTTTAGAATCTCCAAGAGGTTTCTTTCAAGCCCATGGAGGTGGATACGATATTAACGCATTAAAAGGTAAACTTGGAAGACCATGGACATTTAAGTCTCCAGGCATTTCTATTAAACCTCATCCTTGTGGTTCTTTAACTCATCCCGGAATGACAAAGATGCTAGAATTAATTAAAAAGCATGACATTAAACCCGAGCAGATTATTAAAGTTGACGTTGGCACAAACCATAACATGCAAAATGCTTTGATACATCATCGACCAAAAAATGAGTTTCAAGCTAAATTTAGTATGGAGTATTCTATGGCAATACTTTTAATTGATAGAAGAGCATACATTCCTGAATATCAAGATAAAAGAATCAATAAATCTGATGTTCAACAAATGCTTAAAAAAGTGAATTTTTATAAAAACAAAATAGCTGAAGCTGCAGGCTACGATAAAATGACAACCATAATAGACATCTATTTAAAAAATGGAAAAAAAATATCTGGAAGAGGTGATTTTGGAAAAGGTAGTCCCGCAATACCAATGACTTACGATGAAGTTGCAGATAAGTTTCTTGGTTGTACAGAATTTGCTAAATGGCCTTTATCTAAATCAAAAAAAATTATTGATACAGTAAGGAATTTAGAAAAAGTTAAGGATATTAGAATATTAGGAAAGTTATTGTCTAAATAGTTATCTTTGATTTAAAAGCATAACTTTTCGATATTTGCTGCCTTTATATTTAGCTAAAGGTCTAATTAATTTATTAGATGAATGTTGTTCCATTATATGGGCTGACCAACCAGTAATTCTTGAAATTACAAATATTGGTGTAAAGAAATCAGTATCAAAACCCATTAAATGATAAGTAGGTCCTGTTGGGTAATCTACATTTGGATGAATATTCTTTTTACTGATCATTACTCTTTCAACAATATCGTAAATCTTTAAAAACTTTTTATCTTTTTTTATCTTAGCAACTTTTTTGAAATACTCTTTCATGGTTGGAACTCTTGAGTCTCCACTCTTATAAACCCTGTGCCCAAATCCCATCACAACCTCTTTTTTCTTTAAAGCATTATTGATCCATTTTAGTGCATTCCCAGGTTTTTTGATTTTATTCATCATATGCATAACTTCTTCATTTGCTCCACCATGTAATGGTCCTTTTAAACTAGCTATAGCTCCTGTTATAGCGCCATGAATATCAGATAAACTACTTGTTATTGTTCTAGCGGTAAAAGTTGAAACATTAAAACTATGTTCTGCGTATAAAATTAAAGATACATCAAAAGCTTTTACAATTTCTTTTTGAGGAACCTTTCCAAAACACATATAGAAAAAGTTTTCTGCAAAAGTTAATTCTTTTTTTGGTTTAATAATCTTTTTACCTTTTCTAATTCTATAAAACGCCGCTAAAGCGGTTGGAGTTTTAGCTAAAATTCTTAACGCTTTTCTCGTATTTGCTTCCTGAGAATTGTCTGTAGTTTCTTTATCTTCTAATCCCATCACACTAACTGCTGTTCGAGCAACATCCATAGGATGAGATTTTTTTGGCATGTGTTTAATTATTTCGTAAAGATTTTTCGACAAATCTCTGTGTCCTCTTTCAATTTTTTCAAATTGTCTTAGTTCAATACTATTTGGTAAATCACCTTTTAAAATAAGATATGCAGCTTCTTCAAATCTACAAAATTCACATAAGTCTTGAACAGCATAACCCCTATAGGTTAATGAGTTGATCTCAGGCATAACTTTAGAAACCTCTGTCTCATCAACGACAATTCCTAATAGACCTTTTTTAACCTCTTCACTCATTATTCGTGTCCCTCTGTACTAAAATTATATATCTTTTCGTCTAAAGAGTTGTATTTTTCATAATCAACTAGATCATACAATCTTTTTCTAGTTTGCATCTTATCTATAATATTATTTTGATGTCCATCCGCAAAAATGGCACGTAGACCATCCTCAACACTTTTCATCGCTAATCTCTGTGTAGTAACTGGATAAATTACAATATTGTAACCAAGTTCTTCTAATTGTTTAAAATTTAGCAACTTGGATTTTCCAAACTCAGTCATATTAGCTAAAAGATAACAATCTAATGATTTTCTAACTTTTTCAAATTCGGCTTCGTCTTTTAATGCTTCTGGAAAAACAATTTCTGCACCAGCATCAATATAAGATTTGCAACGATCAATCATTTTATCAATACCTTCTACACTTTTAGCATCAGAACGTGCAATGATTTTAAAATTTTTATCTGATTTTGCTTCTACACATTCTTTAATTTTTTTTGTCATATCCTCTTTCGATATCAATTCTTTATTATCTAGATGACCACATCTTTTCTGTTCAATTTGATCTTCTAAATGAATTGCTGAAATACCAAAATTTTCAAATATTTGAACAGTCTCTTTACAAGATTTAAAACCTGTATCTACATCAACAATGGTCGGAAGATTTGTAACACGTGCAATTTGTTTTGATCTGTTACTGACATCACTAAGAGTTGTTAACCCTATATCTGGATAACCTAAATCATTAGACATAACACCACCAGATACATAAACCCCATCATATCCAATTTCTTCAATAACTTTTGCTGTTAATGGATTATATGCACCGGGTATTCTTAAAATTTTACTAGATTTAAGTTTATTATCTAAATCCATTCTTTTATCTTCAGGTTTTTTTTCAACAAAGTGCACTAGAATATTCCTTTTTTATTATTTGATTTTAAATATTTTTTACTCACTTCAATATTTAATTTTATTAGTTGATTGTTTTTTAATTTTTTTAAATTTTGAACATCTTTTAAAAATCTATCACTTTCTTTTTTAGAAATTATATCTTCTGTTAAAATTTTAAATTTATTTATATAATCTATTCTTTCAAAAGGTCTTTTTCCGTAAGGATGAGCATCTGCTCTTTCTAATTCCTCAATAACTTTTTTTCCATTATTTAATGTTACTATAACCTTTGCACCGAAAGATTTCTTTTTTGGATCAGGATCGTGATATTTCTTAGTCCACTTCTTATTCTCATGAGTTTTAATGCATCTCCATATTTTAATTGTACTTTTTTTATTTGCTCTCTTTTTAGTATAAGACCTTACATGATGCCAATCTGCATCTTCTAAAGCTACAGCAAAAATATACATTATTGAGTGATCTAATGTTTCTCTACTAGCATTTGGATCCATTTTTTGTGGATCATTAGCTCCAGTTCCAATTACATAATGTGTATGATGGCTTGTATATATATCTATTTTTTTAATTGTATTTAAATTATCTATTTTTTTATTAAGAGCTTTTGCAATATCAATTAATGCTTGAGCTTGATATTCAGCTGAATATTCTTTTGTGTATGTTTCAAGAATAGCTTTTTTTTCCTCATTCTTTTTTGGCAAAGGAACATAATATTTAGCATTTTTTCCATCTAATATTCTCGCTATTACACTATCTTCACCTTCGTAAATAGGACTTGGAGCTCCTTCACCTCGCATTGTTCTATCAACAGCTTCAATTGCTAATTTTCCTGCATGAGCTGGAGCATACGCTTTCCAACTTGAAATCTCACCTTTTCTTGATTGTCTTGTTGAAACACTCACATGTAATGCTTGTTGAACAGCTTGATAAATAGTTTCTGTATTTAACTTTAACATTGATCCGATACCAGCGGCAACACTTGGCCCTAAGTGAGCGATATGATCAACTTTATGCTTATGAAGACAAATAGCTTTTACAAGATTAACTTGAACTTCATAAGCAGTTATAATTCCTCTCAATAAATCATTCCCATTTTTTTTTAATTGTTGTGCCACTGCTAATAGAGCAGGAATATTATCACCAGGATGGCTGTAATCAGCTGCTAGAAATGTATCATGAAAATCTAATTCTCTAACAGCGGTTCCATTTGCCCACGCAACCCACTCACAATCAAATTTAAGTTTTGAATTTATGCCAAAAAGATTAGCTCCATTTTTTCTAATATGTTTTTTTGCCATTTCTCTTGCAGATATTACAGGTCTTCTATTTAAGGAAGCTATAGCAACAGAAGCGTTATCAATAATTCTATTAATAACCATTTCTATTGAATTTTTATTTAATTTAGCATTATCACTTGCTATCTCTGCTATTTTCCAAGCTAGCTGTTTCTTTTTTGGTAAATTTTCTTTTGAAGGGTAAACTTTTACAATATGTTTAATCATTGAGAAAATTTAATACTCCTTGATTAAGATTTAATCAATACTAATTAATAAGGTATTTATTAATTATTTGCTCAATACCATTAAAATCTTTTATCAAATGATTATGATATATCTCATTTATAGTTTTATCAGTGTATCCATCTTCAACTAATATGAATGGTAATCCTGCAGCTTTTGCAGATTCAGAATCAGTTTCACTATCACCAATCATTATTGATTTTTTTAATTCACCTTGAATAATTTCAATTACATTTGTTAAGTGCCTTGGATCTGGCTTACAATAGTCAAAAGTATTATATCCAGCAACGTATTCAAAATAATCGTATACATTTATTTGTTTTAAAAGATCTACAGCCAAATGTTCAGTTTTATTAGTGCAAACAGCCATTGAAATATTATTTTTTTTACACCATTTAAGAAATTCTAAAACTCCAGGAAGTAGCTTGCTCTCTACTGCAATATTTTTTCCATAGTAATCTACAAATTCATCAACCATTTTAGATTTTATTTTTTCATCATCAATTTTTTTTAATTCTTTCCTAGCTTGATTCCATAAAGATCTACCAATCATAGAGGCTGCACCTTTACCTACTAGGTTTCTTATTTCATCGGTAGACTTAGTTTCGTAACCAAATTTTTGCATTACATGATTGTGCGCATTCATGAGGTCAGGTGCTGTATCAATTAATGTTCCATCTAAATCAAAAAGAACTGTGAATTTTTGTGTCATTTTAAAAAGTATTAATAAGAAATAAATTGTGAATTAATTAAATTAATACCCAGTTATATACAACTATCTAATGAATAGTCAAAATTTACAAAATAAACTTCGTGATAAATTTTTAAAAAAAGGTGTCAAAATGAAGGGACCTGAGACAGTTTTTTTTTCTAAAGATACTAAAATTGGAAAAAATGTAGAGATAGAACCTTATGTTGTCTTTGCTGATAAAGTTCAAATAGGGAACAATGTCAAAATTTTATCTTTCTCTCATCTTGAAGGTGTTAAAATAGATAATAATGTGAGTGTAGGTCCATACGCACGTTTGAGACCTGGGACAAAAATTAAATCTGGATCAAAAATTGGAAATTTTGTTGAGGTAAAAAAAACTACAATAAACAAAAATTCTAAAGTTAATCATTTGTCATATATTGGTGATGCTCAGGTAGGAAGCAATGTTAATATTGGAGCTGGGACAATAACTTGTAATTATGATGGAAGAAAAAAAAGTAAAACAAATATTAAAGATAAAGTATTTGTAGGTTCAAATACATCTTTAGTGGCACCAGTTACTTTAAATGAAAAAAGTGTTATAGGTGCAGGATCAGTAATCACAAAAAATGTAACTAAAGGGTCACTAGCACTAACAAGACCAAAGCAAAAAGAAAAAAAAAATTACAGAAGGTGATAAGAAGTAATGTGTGGAATAGTTGGAATTACTAGCTCTAAAGAGGTTACACCTAGAATTATAAGTTCATTAAAAAAACTTGAGTATAGAGGTTATGACTCTGCAGGCATAGCAACTCTTTCAAATGGAAATATAAATGAGGTAAAATGTGAGGGCAGGGTAGACACTTTAGAGAGAAACATTTTAAAAACAAAAATATCTGGCTCTATTGGTATTGGACACGTTAGATGGGCAACACACGGAAAACCTAGTTCAATAAATGCACACCCTCATTCGTCAGAACATGTATCTGTAGTTCATAATGGTATAATTGAAAATTCAACTATTCTAAAAAAATTATTAGAGAACAAAGGCTATAAGTTTAAATCTCAAACAGACACAGAAGTAATAGTTCATTTAGTAACTGATTATTTAAAAAAAAATAACCTAAAAAATACAATTATAAAAGTTTTAAAAAAATTGCATGGTAGTTTTGCATTAGGAATAATATTCAAAGACCAACCAGACTTAATAATTGGAGCAAGAAGAGGCTCTCCACTTGCAGTTGGTTATGGTCCAAAAGAACACTATCTTGGATCAGACTCTTATGCATTAAAGTCTATGACTAATAAAATTTCATACTTAAATGATGGAGAGTTTTGCATACTAAAAAAAGATCAAGTTGAATTTTTTGATGCTGATGGAACCAAAGTTAATAAAAAAATTTTAAATCTTTCTAAAGATGATCAAAATTATGAAAAAGGAGATTACAAATATTATATGGCCAAAGAAATAGACGAGCAGCCGATTACTTTAAAAAATTGCATTAATGAGTACATAGACAAACATAATAAAGAGATAAATATTTATAATTTTCCTTGGAAAATAAGTGAAATTTCATCAGTGGTTTTAATTGGATGCGGAACTGCATATCATTCATGCCTTGTTGCTAAATATTGGTTTGAGCAAAATACAAGTTTAGATGTCAGTGTTGATATAGCTTCAGAGTTTAGATATCGAAAAATTAAATTTAAAAAGGATTGTTTATATGTGTTTGTTTCTCAATCTGGAGAGACCGCAGATACATTTGCAGCATTAGATTTGTGCAAAAAGAATAATGTTAAAACTTGTGCAGTAGTAAATGTTGTTGAAAGTTCAATTGCAAGAGACGCTGATCTAGTTTTACCAATACATTGTGGTCCGGAAGTCGGTGTTGCATCAACAAAGGCTTTCTTAGGACAAATGTTAGTTCTTTATTTATTATGTACTAAGCTTTCTTATGAACAAAAATCAATTGATAAAAAGGATTACCAAAAAAAGATAAAAGATTTGCTGTCTTTATCTAAATCTGCAAAAAATACATTGAATATTGAAAATAAAATTCAAACTCTTGGAAAAGATTTTGCTAATTCTAAAGGATCAATGTTTTTGGGCAGAGGTTATTCATATCCAATTGCACTTGAAGGCGCTTTAAAACTAAAAGAGCTTGCTTATGTTCATGCTGAAGGCTATCCAGCAGGGGAAATGAAACATGGACCTCTTGCACTTATAGAAGAAGGTATGCCAGTAGTTGTAATTGCTCCAAGAGACGAGCATTACAAAAAAACTATTTCAAATATGCAAGAAGTTATATCTAGAGGCGCAAAAGTTTTACTAATAACAAATAAAAGTACTGATGAAATTTATTCAGAAAATATATGGGAGCAAATAGAAGTTGATGCCATATCTGATGAACTCATTCCTTTTTTGACTACTATACCTTTGCAGAAGTTAGCTTATTACTCTGCATTAGATAAAGGATATGATATAGATAAACCGAGAAATTTGGCAAAATCAGTCACAGTGGAATAAGATAATACTTCTCTAATAATTTATTTTATTAAAATAGTAGCTAATTTGAGACATGTATAACGCCGTACTTGCCTGCTGCATCGTTATACATACTTCTTCCTGTTGAGTTTTCTTTAATTTCCAATGACAAAACTAATGTTTCATGGGAATTTTGAGCTTTGATTTTAAAGTTTTTCTTTAGGTTAATCTCTAAACCGTCACGTGTTTCATTGCCTGCTTGCATTAAATTATATGGTTTATACAAATTAAAAGTTTCACCATTCCTAATTTCAAGACTAGTTTCTGCACTATATTTACCACCTACAAAACAAGCTACAATATTTATGTGAGAGCCTCCACTCATTCCACATTTTAAAGTTGCAGTATAAGGATATTCTTTCGCAAACTCTTCTCTTCTTTTCTTAGCTTTCTCTGAAGCTATTTTTGCTTGTTTTTTTTCCTCTTCAAGTCTTTGTTTTTTAAATGTATTTACATCTAACCCTTTTTTTTTAGCATCTTCGCTATCTTTTAAATATGACAAAACTGTTTTGATATTTTTTGATGTTGAATAAGATGATGAAATAATTTCATTTTGAATCTTTGTGTAATCATCATTGTTACTTATACCGTACTTTTTTAGTGCCTTTAGTTGATTTTTACTTGCATCAATTTTATATGCAAAAGAATATTCATCATAACTTGAATAACCTTTATTTTTGGCATATTTATTACTAGTAATTTTATATTCATATAATTGGCCAAGTATAGGTTTATATTTAGTTTGACTTTCAATTGCTTTTTTTAATTTTAAAATATTTTCAGGGTAATCAACAAAAAAGTTACAAAAATCGTAATCTCTATTCTCTAAAGATGCTTTGATTTCTAAAAATGCATCATTTATATTGTCAAAAGTTCTGCTAAAATAATTTGAATTTTTTTCATATTTCAGTGTTATTTTTTTTTCTGTTAAGTAATTTTTTAACTTCAAGCTTGTTACTATTTCATCTCCATTTAAACGGTAGCCTATGACTGATACTGCATCTTTTCCTTTATAACTTAAGGTACAGAATTTTTGATTACTATATTCATCTGTCGTAAGATAAAGAGATCCTGTGATTTCTTTAGATTTGTTATCAGCGTACTCTTTATATTTTATTTTTAATTCTTCCTCTGTTTTATTTTTTTTATCAACTAGTTTTGCATATTCGTCAGATAACTTTTTTATAGAGTCAAAATCATAAGTAATCAATATATCTGTATTTTTTATCATTTTAATTTTACGGTTATTTTTTTCTGCTAAAAAATGATAAAAATAATTAGGGATAAAAAATACATTAGCTTGATCTTTGTGTAACGAAACGGTGTTGCCTCTTTTTTGATTTTCACAGGTTGTTGTTACCTCTAATTCCAAACCTTTTTCTTTTGCAAATTCTTCTAGTGCTCTCTTACCATCCAGAGATAATATTTTTGCTACATTTTTGATACCATATTCTTCATAAATACTGTCGACCAAAAAATAATTTTGATCTTTTTCATTCCAATATTCATGTAAATAGCTCCAAAAATCAATTTTTGATAAATTTATTAATAAGCATGCATTTGATTGAATTTTACCTCTCTTTACTGAATAACTATTTTTTGAAAATGTTATTTGATTGTCTATATCTCGAGTGAAAATAGGATCTGAGCTTTCTGGATCAATCACTAAGTAAACTTCTAAACTAGCTTTTTCTTCTTTAGTCAAAGTTTTTTCTGAACTATACAAAAGAGATGTGCCTAACAACAATAGAAGTAATATTTTGGATAATTTAATCAATAAATTGAACATTGTTCTTATTATATAATCAAGATTTCGCATTTCAAAAATAATATATTTATGATATTGGTTCAACCTGAAGATGAAAAATTGGAAAATAAATAGCTGGAGAAAATACCCTGTTAAACATATTCCTCAATATGAAGATGAGAAGGAATTAGAGATGGTTTTAAATAAATTGAAAACTTTTCCTCCTCTAGTTTTTGCAGGCGAAACAAGACATTTGAAAGATCAGTTAGCAATGGTAAATGATGGAAAAGCGTTTCTATTGCAAGGTGGGGACTGTGCAGAGAGTTTTGCGGAATTTCATCCTGACAATATAAGAGATACTTTTAAGGTTATTCTTCAAATGGCATTAGTGATGACTTACTCAGCATCTTTACCAATTGTAAAACTTGGAAGAATTGCTGGACAATTTTCAAAACCAAGAAGTGCACCAACTGAAAAACAAGGTGATAAAGAACTACCAAGTTATTTGGGAGATAATATAAATGCAATAGATTTTAATGAAAAAGCTAGAAGACCTGATCCAAAAAGAATGTTTAAGGCTTATTCTCAGTCAGCTTCAACTTTAAATTTGTTAAGAGCTTTTTCAAAAGGTGGTTTTGCTGACTTAAATAAGGTTCATTTATGGAATTTAGATTATATTAAGAAAAGTCCACAAGCTAAAAAATTTAAAGAGTTAGAAGATAAAATAGCAGATGCATTAGCTTTTATGGATGCTTGTGGAATTACATCTGATTTTAATAATAGATTATACACTGTTAACTTTTGGACTTCGCATGAAGCTTTACACTTACCTTTTGAGGAAAGCATGACAAGAGTAGACTCAACTACTGGTGAATATCACGATACTTCAGCTCACTTTGTTTGGATTGGGGATAGAACTAGACAATTAGATGGAGGACATGTTGAGTTTTGTAAAGGAATAGAAAATCCAATTGGAATCAAGTGTGGTCCAACATCAAAACCAGATGAGATCGCAAAAATATGTGAGGTTATAAATCCTAAAAATGAAAAAGGAAAAATAACTTTAATCTCAAGATTTGGTCATCAAAACGTTGAAAAATTCTTACCAAAATTAATTAGAGGAATAAAAAAAGAAGGATTAAATGTTGTATGGTCGTGTGATCCTATGCATGGCAATACAATTAAATCAACTACTGGTTTTAAAACTAGACCTTTCAATGATGTTGTAAGTGAAGTTAAAAATGTATTTGCAGTTCATCAAGCAGAAGGTTCCTATGCAGGTGGTCTTCATGTTGAAATGACTGGGCAAGATGTGACAGAGTGTACAGGTGGAGCAAAAAAAATATCCGATGCGGATTTATCAAGCAGATATCATACACACTGTGATCCTAGATTGAACTCCGATCAAGCTATAGAATTGGCGTTTTTAATTTCAGATGAGATAAAAAAGAATAGTTTGTATTCTAAATCTGCAATTAAAGCGGCATCTTAACAGTTTAAAAATAAATTTTTTTTCTTATATTTAGATTATGACACCCAAAGATAAAGTGAATCACATTAAAAACTGGATTTCAGATTATGTAAATTCTATGCCAAAAAAAGCTCAATCTTTAGTGATTGGTATTTCTGGTGGAATTGACTCATCTGTTTCAAGTACATTAAGTGCAATGACTGGTTTAAAAACAATTGTTTTATCAATGCCTATTAAACAAAAATCTGCACAACATGATCTAAGTTTGGCGCATCAAGAATGGTTAAAGAAAAATTTTAGCAATGTAGAGGGACACACATTAGAATTAGACAGTTTATTCAAATCATTTGAAGGAACACTAAATAATTTTGGTAGTGAGCACGGGATGGCAAACTCTAGAGCAAGATTAAGAATGACAACGCTTTATCAAGTAGCTGCAGCAAACAATGGGATAGTTGTCGGAACAGGAAACAAAGTAGAAGATTTTGGAGTTGGTTTTTATACAAAATATGGTGATGGCGGAGTTGATATTTCTCCAATAGCAGATTGTAATAAAACTGAGGTATGGGAACTTGGTAAAGAACTTGGAATTTTAAAAGAGATTATTGATGCTCCTCCTACAGATGGTTTATGGGATGATGGTCGTACTGATGAGGGACAGCTTGGCTTGTCATATAAAGAATTAGAAGAAGCAATGGATAATGAAAATTCTGTAAATAGAGATAAATATAATTCAATTCGAAGTGCAAATTTGCATAAAATGGAACCAATTCCAGTATGCAAAATTCCTAATTAATCAAATAGATTCACAAATCTCTATTTTAAGTATATTCCTAGTTGTATGGCTAAAGATATATTTTTAACTAATAGTCTAGGTGGTAAGAAAGAAAAATTTACTCCCAAAAATGAAAAATCCATAGGCATGTATGTTTGTGGTCCTACTGTTTATGATGATCCACATATTGGTAATGCCAGACCATTAGTTGTTTTTGATATTCTTTATAAAATTTTAAAAAATAGATATGGATCAACATCTGTAAAATATATCAGAAATATAACAGACATAGACGACAAAATAATCAAAGCATCTAATGATCAAAATATTTCTATAAACGACTTAACTTCAAAAATTACTGAAAGTTTTCATAATGATTGTAATTACTTAAAATGCGAAGCACCAAATAGCGAACCAAAGGCAACAGAAAACATAAAACAAATGATTGAAATGATCACAGAACTAGAGAAAAAAGGTTTTGCATACTCAAAGGATAAACATGTTTATTTTGAAGTTAACAAATTTAGTGATTATGGAAAACTATCTAATAAAAAGTTAGATGAATTAATAGCTGGTTCACGAGTAGAGGTTTCAAAAATAAAAAAAAATCCTGAAGATTTTGTATTATGGAAACCGTCAACAGATAAAGAGCCTTCATGGGATTCTCCTTGGGGCAAAGGTAGACCAGGTTGGCATTTAGAATGTTCGGTTATGTCAAAAAGATATTTAGGGGAAGAATTTGATATTCATGGTGGCGGTAGAGATTTGATTTTTCCTCATCATGAAAATGAGATTGCTCAATCAAGATGTGCAAATGAAACAAATTCGTTTGCAAATTATTGGGTTCATAATGGATTTATAACTCTTTCAAATGAAAAAATGGCAAAATCTCAGGGAAACATATTAAAAATAAAAGATTTTAAAAAAAAATATAATGGCCAAGTTTTAAGACTAGCATTAATTAGTGCTCACTATAGACAAGGATTAGATTGGAATGAAAAACTAATATTAGATTGTGAAAAGACCTTAAGCAAATGGTATTCGGCCTATTCTGATGTTCATAAAAGCACAATATTACCAGATGAATTATTAGATCCTTTATATGACGATTTAAACACTCCTGGCTATATTGCTAATTTACATTCTTTATATAGTAAAGCTTTAAACGGAACGAACGAAGATAAAGCAACTTTTGTAAAAGCTTGCAACTTCATAGGTCTATTAACTGATACTTCTGAAGAGTGGTTTCAAACAAAAAAAAATACAATTTCTGTGTCAGAGGATGAAATTAACTCAAAAATAGTTGAGAGAAATAAAGCAAGAGATGAAAAAAATTATGAATTAGCTGACAAAATTAGAAAAGATCTTTTAGATAAGGGTATTTTAATTGAAGATAAAGATGGTACAACCTCGTGGAAATTAAAATGAGCAAAGAAAAAATCTATATATTTGATACTACACTTAGGGATGGGGCACAAACTCAAGGTGTTGACTTTTCATTAAATGAAAAAGAAAAAATCGCTAAATCTTTAGATAACCTAGGAGTTGATTATATAGAAGGTGGTTGGCCAGGAGCAAATCCAACAGATACAGAATTTTTTAATAAGGATCAGAACTTTAAAAATGCAAATCTTACAGCTTTTGGTATGACTAAAAAATCAGAGCATAGTGCAAAAAATGACCCAATGTTGTCATCTCTGATTAATTCAAAAAGTTCATCAGTTTGTTTATTTGGTAAAAGTTGGGATTTTCATGTGGAAGTAGCCTTAGGTATTTCAAACGATCAAAATTTAGAAAATATAAGCGAGAGTGCAAAGCATATAGTTAATTCAGGTAAAGAATTTATGTTTGATGCTGAACATTTTTTTGATGGCTATAAATCAAATCCTGAATATGCAATATCATGTTTAAAAGTAGCATTTGATAATGGTGCAAGATGGATTGTTTTATGTGATACTAATGGGGGGACATTACCTCACGAAATTTCTAAAATCGTTGAAGAGGTATCAAAACATATACCTGGTAAAAATCTTGGAATTCATGCTCACAACGATACCGAAAATGCAGTTGCTAATAGTTTAGTAGCTGTCCAAGCAGGAGTAAGGCAGGTTCAGGGTACAATTAATGGACTAGGAGAAAGATGTGGTAATGCAAATTTGATGTCTTTGATCCCAACCTTTTTTTTAAAAAAAGATTTTTCAGACAAATATGAAATTAATATCAAACCAGAAAACATTAAAAATTTAACTCAATGTTCAAGATTATTAGATGAAATATTGAATAGAAAGCCAAATAAACATTTACCTTATGTGGGTGCATCTGCATTTTCACACAAAGGTGGAATGCATGTATCAGCTGTACAAAAAAATCCAAAAACCTATGAACATATTAATCCTGATGAAGTAGGTAATGCTAGGAATATTGTTATTTCTGATCAATCAGGACAATCTAATATAATGTCTAGATTAAATGCAATTGGCATTAATATTAAAAAAGACGATCCAAAGATTAAAAAACTTCTTCATGAAGTAAAAGATAGAGAGTTCATAGGATATAGTTATGATGGTGCTGATGCATCTTTTGAACTTTTAGCTAGAAGACTGATGGGTGAAATACCAAGATATATTTCAATTAATGAATATGATGTTTCTGTCAAGAAAGATTCTACTGGAGAAGTAATATCATTTGCAAAAGCAAAACTAGAAGTAGATGGTCATGAAATATTATGTGAAGGCGAGGGCAACGGACCAGTTAATGCTTTAGATAATGCAATTAGAAAAAATGTAAATAAACTTGAAAAATACTCAGAATACTTAAAAGATCTAAAATTAGTTGATTATAAAGTTAGAATATTAAACACAGGAACTGGAGCTGTTACTAGAGTTTCAATAGAAAGTGCAGACTCAAAACATGGTAATTGGTTCACAATAGGAGTTTCTCCAAATATTATTGATGCATCTTTTAAAGCTTTAGTTGATAGTTTGGATTATAAGCTTTTCAAGGATAATGCTCCGGCAAGTACTTGATGTCATTAAAAAATATAACTTTCATTTTACATAAACCTCAGTTGTCAGAAAATATAGGAGCCTGTGCTAGAGCTTTAAAAAACTTTAATTTTACCAATCTATCAGTTGTTAATCCTAAACCATCATTTCCAAATGACAAAATTATTGCAACATCTGTTGGCGCAAAAGATGTTATTAAAAAAGCAAAAGTATATGAAAATTTAGAAACATCATTAAGCAATTTAGATATATTGGTTGCAACATCAGCAAGATTTAGAAATAAAAATATTAAACACATTTCAATAACTGATCTAAATAAGATTAATTACAAAAAAAAGGTTGGTTTTCTTTTTGGATCAGAAGCATCTGGGTTATCAAATAATGAAGTCAGTTATGCTGATTATACTTTACAAATCCCAAGTAATAAGAATTTTAGATCCTTAAATTTGTCTCATAGTCTAATTATTGTAGCACAAATAGTAAGTGGACTAATTTCAAATAAAAAGTTTACCTTTGAAAAGTCAAAAAAAATAAAAAGTGCAACTAAAACCGATATTCAAAAAATGTTAAATTTATGCATTAACAATTTAGAGAATAAGAATTTTTTTCACCCACCTGAAAAAAAACCAATCATGATGGAAAATTTAAGAAGTATTTTCTATAAACTCAATCTTTCAGAAAAAGAAACTCGTATTTTATCGAGTGTATTTGCTGGTTTAAGCAAGGAAAAGGTTGATTGACAAAACATAACTTAGGCTTATAAAGCCTCCTATTAATGACAAAAAGATTAAACTCTAAACATAAAGTAGATAGAAGATTAAAAGTTAACTTATGGGGGAGACCAAAGAGTCCTTTTAATACAAGAGCCTATCCTCCAGGACAACATGGACAAACAAAAGCTGGAAAACCTTCAGACTACGGAATTCAACTTCAGGCAAAACAAAAATTAAAGTCTTATTATGGAAACATGAATGAAAGACAGTTCAGAAATGTTTACAAAAAAGCAATCATGAAAAAAGGTGATACTGCTGAAAACTTAATCGGATTATTAGAAAGAAGACTGGATGCTGTAATTTATAGATCAAAGTTATCAAACACTATATTTTCATCAAGACAATTGATTAATCACGGTCATGTAAAAGTAAATGGAAAAAAAGTAAATATCGCGAGTTATCAAGTCAAAGAAGAAGATACTATTGAAATTAGAGATAAATCTAAACAACTTGCTTTGATTGATATTGCACTTGCTAATAAGGAAAGAGAAGTCCCAGAATATCTACAATTAGATGAAAAGAATAAAAAAGTTAAATTTGTAAGAATTCCATCTTTTGAAGAAGTTCCTTATCCAGTTGTTATGGAACCAAACTTAGTAATTGAATATTATTCTAGATAATTAATTCTTTGCTTTAAAATTTATTCCTTTAGACTCAAAAAGTTTTGCAAGCTCTCCACTTTCAAACATTTCTTTTACTATATCACATCCACCAATAAATTCATTTTTAACATATAGTTGAGGAATAGTTGGCCAATCACTAAATACCTTTATACCTTCTCTGAGCTTTTGATCAGCTAAAACATTTACACCTTTAAAATTTACTTCTAGAACCTTTAAAATATTTGAAGTTGCCATTGAAAATCCACACTGAGGTGCATCAGGTGTACCTTTCATAAAAAGACAAACATCGTTATTTTCAATTTCACTTTTTATTAAATCATTTGTTTCTTGTTCCATTTAAATTTCCTTTGTTTTAATTGCTAAAGCGTGAAGCTCATTTCCCATTTTACCTTTTAAAGAATTATATACCATTTTGTGTTGTTCTATTTTACTTTTACCTGAAAATTCAGATGATGTCACTGTAGCAGAATAGTGATTTCCATCACCCGCTAAATCTTGAATTTCAACTTTAGCGTCAGGTAATCCTTCCTTAATTAAACTCTCAATTTCTTTTAAATCCATTGCCATTAGCTATCCATATACTTCTTTAACCAATATTTATGTGCATCTGCCAATTCTTCAATAGGCAAATTGATGTCATCTTTATATTCGATGGATTGTCCATTAACTGTCCCTAATTCATCGAAATGTACAGAATATTTGTTTAAAATATCATTTACCTTCTTCAAACTAGCTTTAGGTATTTCAACAATATATCGAGCTTGATCTTCACCAAAGAAATATTCATATTTATTTGTTAAACCTTTAAGTGAATTAATTTTTATTCCCTTTTTTCCTTTAATACACATTTTTGATAATGCTGTTAAAATTCCACCTAATGATACATCATGGCAACTCACAATAAGATTTTTTCTAGATAAATCTAATACAGTCTCACCAATGTTTTTTTCATTAAATAAATTAACGGTTGGGGGTGGACCTTTTTTTTCATTTAAAAGCTCTCTTGCAAAAATACTTTGATCTAAATGCCCATCAGTTTTACCAATTACATAAACTAAGTTTCCCTCAGTTTTAAAATCCATAGTAAGCATTTGTTGATAGTCAGAGATTAGCCCTACACCTCCAATTGTTGGCGTAGGCTTGATACCTTTATCTTTTGTTTCGTTATAAAACGAAACATTTCCGGACACGACTGGAAAATCTAGATACTTACTTGCTTCTGTAATTCCCTCAACACATTCTACAAATTCACCCATATTTTTTTCTTTTTCTGGATTTCCAAAGTTTAAACAATTTGTAATAGCAATAGGTTTGGCTCCTACCGAAATAAGATTTCTATAGCTCTCGCAAACTATTTGTTTTCCTCCAGTCAATGGATGCGAGAAACAATATAATGCGGATGAATCTACTGATGCTGCTACCGCTTTATTGGTCCCGTGAACTCTAACAACACCAGCATCACCTCCAGGTTTTTGAATTGTATCACCCATTACTGTATGATCGTATTGATCCCATATCCATTTTTTGTCAGAAATATTTGAATTACTTAAAATCTTCTTTAGACAATCTGATAGTTTTAGAGACTTAAATTCATCTTTATCAAATTTTAATTTTTGAGGTAATTTAGTTTTTTTCCAAGGACGATCATAAATTGGAGCATTTTCAGCTAGAAGATCAATTGGTATTTCAGCAACTTTTTTATTATCAAATATTAATTCTATTTTTTTTGAATTAGTTGTTTTACCTATAATTGCAAAATCTAAGTTCCATTTATCAAATATTTTCTTCGCGTGTTCTTCTTTTCCTTTTTCAAGAACTATAAGCATTCTCTCTTGACTTTCAGACAACATTATTTCGTATGGAGACATTTTTTCTTCCCTACAAGGAACCTCGCTAAGATTTAATTCAATACCAAGATTTCCTTTTGATGCCATTTCCACACTTGAGGATGTTAATCCTGCTGCACCCATATCTTGAATTGCAATAATTGAATTATCAGCCATTAATTCTAGGCACGCTTCAAGTAATAATTTTTCAGTAAATGGGTCTCCAACTTGAACTGTTGGTTTTTTTTCTTCAATTTTATCATCGAAAGTTGCGGAAGCCATACTGGCACCATGAATTCCATCTCTTCCAGTTTTTGAACCTACGTATATTACTGGTTTATCTAATCCAGCTGCTTTTGAGTAAAAAATTTTATTTTTATTTACTAAACCAAGGGTCATGGCATTTACTAATATATTACCATTGTAAGACTCATCAAAAGTAGTTTGGCCAGCAATTGTTGGAACTCCAATACAATTACCATATCCACCTATACCCTTAACAACTCCTCTTAATAAATTTCTTGTTTTTTTATGTTGTGGTGAACCAAAATGAATTGAATTTAGATTTGCTATTGGTCTTGCTCCCATTGTAAATACATCCCTCATAATTCCACCAACACCAGTCGCTGCTCCTTGATAAGGTTCAATAAACGAAGGGTGATTATGGCTTTCAATTTTAAATACAATTGCATCGTCATCTCCAATATCAATGACACCCGCATTTTCTCCAGGTCCTTGAATGACCTGTTTTCCTTTGGTGTGCATTTTTTTTAAGTGTTTTCTAGAAGACTTATAGGAGCAATGTTCGTTCCACATTGCAGAAAATATTGCAAGTTCAGTTAAATTAGGTGTTCTCTTCAGAAGTTCACATATTTTAGAAAACTCTTCTTTTTTTAATCCGTGATCTATTGCAACTGCTTCTGTAACTTCCATTATTTAAAATTATCTAAAATATTTTTGAAAAATAATGAACCATCTTCACCTGATAAATATTTGTCTATCATTCTCTCAGGATGAGGCATCATTCCCAATATATTTTTGTTTTTATTAAATATTCCAGCTATATTTTTAATTGCTCCGTTAGGATTAGTTTTTTCATTTTCTGTGCCATCTACTCCGCAATACGTAACAGCTATTTGACTATTATCCTCTAACGATTTTAATTCATCATCACTACAAAAGTAATTTCCTTCATTATGGGCAATATGAAGTTCTAAAAGATCTTTTTTTAAATCTTTAAAATATTTATTTTGTTTATCTTTAACTTTTACATAAACATTGCTGCATATAAAATTTAGAAACTTATTTTGTTGTAAAATTCCATTTAGTAGGCCAGTTTCAGTTAAGATTTGAAATCCATTACAAATACCTAGTACTAGACCTCCAGAATTAGCAAAATCAATCACTGATTTTATAATTTTTGATTTTGAGGCTATGCTACCACATCTCAGATAATCACCATAAGAAAAGCCACCTGGCAATACTATTAAATCTGATTTTGGAATAGATTGATCATTGTGCCAAACCATTTGATTTTTAAAACCAAATTTTTTTAGAGCCACATCCATGTCTCTGTCGCAATTTGATCCTGGAAATATAATGACTGATGATCTCATTAATTAAACTATTTTGTAATCCTCAATCACAAGATTGGCCAATAGCTTTTTACACATATCATCTACTAAAGACTTTGCTTTTTTTTCATCTTTCTCTTTAACCTCAATTTCAAAATATTTACCTTGTCTTACATCCTCAACATTACCAAAGTTCATTCCGTTAAGAGTTTGCTGAATTGCCTTTCCTTGAGGATCTAAAACTCCATTTTTAAGAGTTACAATTACTTTAATTTTCATTACTTCTTTTTAATCTTTACTGCTTGTGGTTTAGTGTATTTTAACGGTCTTATATTTGATTGTTCATGAAGAATATCCAATCTTCTTGCAACTTCTTGATAAGCCTCAATTAGATTACCAAGACCTTTTCTAAATCTATCTTTATCTAATTTTTTATCACTATTTACATCCCATAATCTGCAGGTATCTGGGCTGATTTCATCCGCAAGTATGATCTCTTTTTTTCCATTTTTTTCATATCTTCCAAATTCCACCTTAAAATCTACAAGTTTAATTCCAACACCTCTAAACATGCCTTGAAGAAAGTCATTAATTCTATTTAATTCTTTATTTATTAAGTTTAATTCATCGGTCTCCATCCATTTAAATGTTAAGATGTGTTCAGCACTTACCAAGGGATCTCCTAAATCATCATCTTTTAAGCAATATTCTATTAATGGATTATCTAAGACTGTTCCATCTTCAATACCTAATCTTTTAGTTAATGACCCAGTTGCAATATTTCTTACAATAAATTCAATAGGTATAATTTCAACATGCTGAACGAGTTGCTCCCTCATATTTAAACGTTTGATTAAATGATTTTTGATACCAACATTGTTTAACTGAGTTAATATATGTTCAGAAATCCTATTATTTAAAATTCCTTTTCCATCCATAACTGCTTTTTTTTGATTATTAAATGCAGTTGCGTCATCTTTAAAATGTTGGATAACATATTTTTTATCATTACTTGCAAAAATTATTTTTGCTTTACCTTCGTATAATTTTTTTCCTTTTTTCATTATTTGAATACTCTTTTAAATATATAATTTACATTTTTTAAGTGCTTGTCATAAGTAAAGATTTTATCTAATCTTTTTTCACTTATCTTACTAGTGATCGATTTATCACTTTTTAAAAGTGTTAATAGGTTTATATTTTTTGCAAAACTAGTTTTTGCATGAGACTGAACCAATCTATACGCTTTCTCTCTAGCAAAGCCTGATTTAGTAAGTTCTAACATTACCTCTTGAGAAAAAACAAGACCTCTTGTTAAGTTTAAATTTTTTATCATCGTTTTTGGATAAACAATCATTTTGTCTAAAATTCCTGACAATCTAACTAAAGCAAAATCTAAAGTTATATTTGCATCTGGACCAATATTTCTTTCAACACTAGAATGAGATATATCTCTTTCATGCCACAAAGAAATATTTTCTAAAGCTGGAATTACATAACTTCTTACCATTCTTGCAAGTCCTGTAAGATTTTCACTTAATATTGGATTTTTTTTATGAGGCATAGCAGATGAGCCTTTTTGATCTTTTGAAAAATATTCTTGCAATTCATAAACTTCAGATCTTTGCAAATGTCTTATTTCTGTAGCTACTCTCTCAACAGATCCAGCAATAATCCCAAGAACTGCAAAATAATGTGCATGCCTATCTCTTGGTATAATTTGAGTTGAAACTGGCTCAGGTTTCAATTTTAATTTTTTTGCAACATAGGTTTCAATTTTAGGGTCAATATTAGCAAACGTTCCTACCGCTCCTGAAATTGCGCATGTTGATACATTTTCTATTGCATCTTTTAATCTTAATTTGTTTCTTTTAAATTCTTCATAAAATGATGCTAGTTTTAGTCCAAATGTAATCGGTTCTGCATGAATTCCATGACTTCTTCCAATACATGGAGTTAGCTTATATTTTTTTGCTTGTTTTTTTAGAACAGATAAAATTTTATCAATGTCTCTTAATATAATTTTTCCTGATTGAACCAATTGAATATTTAAAGTTGTATCTAAAACATCAGATGACGTCATTCCTTGATGAAGGTATCTTGCTTTAAGACCGGCTTGTTCTGTAATTGATGTCAAAAAAGCAATTACATCATGTTTAACTTTTGTCTCTATATCATGAATTCTTTTAACTTTTATTTTACCCTTTTTTTTTACTAATGATGCAACTCCTTTAGGAATAATTTTATATTTTTCCATTGCCTCAGCTGCAGCGATTTCTACATCTAGCCAAATCTTATATTTATTTTCCTCAGACCAAATACTGACAAGTTCTTTTCTAGAATATCTTGATATCATTAATTATATGGGGGCCTCGTATAACCTTTAACAGATTCTGTGAAAATTTCATATGAATCTTCAGTGATACCAACAGTATGCTCAAATTGTGCTGATAGTGATTTATCTTTGGTTACTGCTGTCCACCCATCATTTAAAACTTTTGTGTCATATTTTCCATAATTTATCATTGGTTCAATAGTAAAAGTCATACCAGGTATTAGTTCTTTGCCAGTATTTTTAGATCCATAATGAAGTATATTAGGAGGTTCATGAAATACATTGCTTATACCATGCCCACAAAAATCTCTTACTACTGAATAACCTTTGCTTTCAACATAAGATTGAATTTCAAATCCTATATCACCAAGTTTTTTACCTGGTTGTAAAATTGATATTGCTTTCATTAATGAGTCATAGGTTGTTTCAATTAAATTTTTTGCTTTAACTGGTACATTTCCAATTTCATACATTCTACTCGTATCCCCATAATGATTATCAATGACCGCTGTCACATCAACATTAACTGCATCACCATCTTCTAAAATTCTCTCAGAGGGTATTCCATGACAAACAACATGATTCAATGATGTGCAGAGTGATTTTTCAAAACCTCTGTAAAATAACGGAGCTGAATAGCCACCATTATCTTTTATAAATTCATAACCCAATTTATCAATCTTATCTGTCGATACTCCTGGTTTAATATAATCTGTTAGCATGTCTAAAGTTTTGGATGCAAGCTTTCCAGCAACTCTCATCTTTTCAAATTTTTCTTTATAATCGCTCATCTATAATATTAATTTTTTTTTCAATTTTAATCTCTTTAGAACTAAGTTTGCATCTATAAGCGAGAAATTTTACTCCAGCTTTTTTTGCTTTTTCGTAGTTTTCAAAATAAATATGATCAATATCTTTTGCAATTCTAAAATTATTTATATTTTGAATTTGCGTTAAAAATAAGACATATGGTTTATATCCTTTTTTAATTGATTTAATTAACATATTTAGATGTTTTGTTCCTCTTGATGTTACTGCATCAGGAAATTCTGCAATATCATTTTCTCTAAATAATGTAACATTCTTTACTTCTATTAAATTATTATCACATAAAAAGTCAAATCTTGTATCATCACTGAATTTAAATTCTGGTTTAATATTTTTAATTGTTTTAAATTCTGATATTAATTTATTTTCTAATCCATGATTAACGATTTTGTTTGCTCTATGAGTATTTACCCCAACGAATCTTTTTTTTGCTTTAATAATTTCTAATGTAAATTTCAGTTTTCTTTTTGGATCATTGTGCTCTGTAACTAATACTTCATTTCCTTCATCCAAGAGACCCTGCATAGATCCAGTGTTAGGACAATGTGCCGTTATAATTTTGCTATTTACTTTTATATCGGCGAAAAATCTTTTATATCTTTTTAATAATTTTCCTTTAATAAGGCTATTTGTAAATTTCATATAAATTTACTTATATTTACATATGCAAAATAAAAAAGAGATAAATGCTGGTATTTTAATTATCGGTAATGAAGTTCTGTCAGGCAGAACACAAGATGTTAATACAAGTACATTAGCTATTTGGTTAAATTCATTAGGCATACCTGTAGCAGAAGTTAGAGTAATTCCTGATGATGAAAGTATTATAATAAATACAGTTAATGAACTGAGAAAAAAATATTCTTATATATTTACAACGGGAGGAATAGGGCCCACCCATGATGATATTACAGCAGAATCTGTTTCTAAAGCATTTAATATTGAATACGGTTTCCATAAAGAGGCTTTTTCAATACTAGAAAATTATTATAAGCCAGGAGAATTTAATGAAGGTAGACAAAAGATGGCTAAAATGCCTGTTAGCGCTAATTTAATTTTAAATCCATCTAGTGGTGCGCCTGGCTTTTATGTTGAAAATGTATTTTGTCTTCCAGGAGTTCCATCTATTATGAAAGCTATGCTTGGAAGTTTAAACAACCTTTTGGTTGGAGGTGAACCAATATTGAGTGAAACAATTAATTTAAGAACTGTTGAGAGTGAAATAGCTAAATCTTTAACAGAGGTCCAAAATAATAATTCTGAAGTTGAAATTGGAAGTTATCCTTTTTTTAAAGCTGGAAAATTAGGGGTATCAATTGTTGTCAGATCAGTAGATAAAACAAAAATTGATAAATGTAATTCAGAAATACTTAAGTTTGTTAAAGATAAAGAAATTGAAATAGTTGAGAGATAATTATGCTTTATTTTGCTTACGGAAGTAATCTAAATCACTTTCAAATGAAAAGAAGATGTAAAGATTCCAAATTTATTAAAAAGATAAATTTAAAAGGATATACACTTAATTTCAGAAGCAAGTATCGTGCAGCAGATATAGAAAAGAAAAATAATTCAATTGTGCCTGGTGGTTTGTATGAGATATCAAAAAGTGATGAAAAAAAACTAGATATTTATGAAGATTATCCAATTCTTTATAAAAAAATGTATTTTAAGTATTACAACAATACTGTGATGACTTATATCATGCCTAAAAAAACAATTTTTAGATATCCCACAGAAAGATATCTAAACGTTGTTAAGCAGGGCTATAAAGATTGTAAATTAGATAAAAAATATCTCAAAAAAGCTTTAGTGAATTTTTAATTAATGCTTTCAAAATCAAAAATATTTTTTAAAGGTATAGTTGCTGTTTTACCTCATATGTTATCAGTAATTCCTTTTGGAATTATAACTGGAGCTATTGGTGTTGAATTAGGTTTTGATCCAATTTTAGTTTATGCAACTTCATTGATTATTTTTGGTGGCGCTTCACAGATAATATTTATGCAACTCTTGTCAGGTGGAGCCTCATCATTAGTAGCTATTACATCGGTTGGCGTAATTAATTCGAGACATTTGTTATACGGAGCAGTTTTATCTGAATATCTTGAAAAACTAAGTTTTATAAAAAAATTATTTATATCTTATTTTATTGTTGACCAAGGTTTTGCAGAGTCTAACAAGTATTTAAGACATAATAAAAATTTATCTAATCCACATTATTACATACTTGGTACAGGGGTGACTCTTTGGTTTTGTTGGCAATTGTCTACAATTAGTGGAATTATATTGGGGTCATTTATTCCTGAAGAATTAGGTTTAAAATTTGCAATCCCTCTTACTTTTTTAGCAATTATTGTAAATGACTTGAGAAAATTAGATCATGTTTTTGTGATGTTGGTATCTGGATTTGCCTCACTAATATTATTTGATGCCCCATTCAAATCTTACATAATATTATCTCCAATTGTTGCTTTAATTGCAGCTTTTGTAATGTTGAAATTAAAAAAATGACCTGGTTTTCAATTATAGTATCTGGAATTGTAACTTATTTTTCTAGGATGGCTATGGTAGCTTTAATTGATAGAGAAATGCTTGGACCAAAAGTTAAAGAGGTTCTTAATTACGTCCCAGCAGCTGTATTTCCAGCAATAATTTTTCCAGGAGTTTTTTTTAATGATTTTGGTTCATTAGTAGAAATCACAGATCCAAAAATATATGGTGCAATTGTTGCCTTAGTTATTGGATTTTATTCAAGAAATGTAATTGCTACAATTATTTCTGGATTATTATCTTATTGGTTTATTATTTTTTTCTTATTAAAATAGAATAGTGTATTTATACTCAAAACTTCTAAATTTAAAAAAACCAATTAGAGTTGCCTTTATTGGTTGTGGCAAGTTTGTTTCTATGTTTCTTGCCCAATACAATCAATTAAACAAAATTATTTTAGACTCTATAATTGAAATTGATATTGATAGAGCCAAAAAAAATTGTCTAAAAAGTGGATTATCTAACGAAACTATAGATAAAATTAATTTTACAAACAATTTAGACGAAGTTTTTAACAGAGAAATTGATGTATTTATTGAGGCTACAGGCAACCCTATAGAAGGTACATTACATGCAAAGAAAATAATAGAAAGCAAAAAACATATAATAATGGTTAATGTTGAGGCAGATGTTTTATGTGGAAAGTATTTGTCTGATTTAGCAAAGAAAAATAATGTTATCTGTTCAATGGCTTATGGTGATCAACCATCATTAATATTAGAACAAATTGAATGGGCAAAATTAAATGGTTTTGAAGTTATATGTGCAGGTAAAGGGACAAAATATCATCCATCATTTGAATATTCGACACCAGAAACTGTTTGGGGACACTATGGTTTAACTAAAGAAAGAGCGGAAAATGAATCTGGGATGAATCCTAAAATGTTTAATAGTTTTTTATGTGGGGATAAATCATCAATTGAAATGTGCGCCGTTAGCAATGCTACAGACTTAAAATGTCCAAATAGTGGATTAACATATCCTCCAATCGGAGTTTATGACATTGCTAAAAAATTAATTCCAAAATCTGAGGGAGGTTTATTAGATCACTCTGGTCAAGTAGAAGTTATTTCAAGCATAGATTTAGATAAAAAAGATATCCCTAATGATCTTAGATGGGGAGTGTATATTGTTATTAAAGCTCAAAATGAGTATGTGAAAAACTGTTTTAAAGACTATGGAATGGTAACAGATTCTTCCGGAAGTTATTCAGCTATTTGGAGGCCTTATCATTATATCGGATTAGAATTAGCTCAATCAATTTATTCTATAGTGCTTGATAATAAGGCTACAGGTCATACAAAAAACTTTAATGCTGAGATAGCTAGTGTCGCAAAAAAAGATTTGAAGGCAGGACAAAAACTTGATGGAGAAGGGGGTTATTGTGCAAGGGGGAGGTTGATTTCATCCAAAAGATCTAAACAAGAAAGAATTTTACCTATGGGTTATACTGATAATGCAGTCTTAAAGAATGACATAATGAAAGATCAATTTATAAGATTAGATGATGTTGAACTAAATTTACAAAAAGAAATAATTGAAGCTAGAGAATATCAATACAATTTAATATAGTTGAGATATAAATTTTAATATATATAACGATGAACTTTATAAATGCCCTCGTGGTGAAATTGGTAGACACAAAGGACTTAAAATCCTTGCCCTTTTGGGAGTGCCAGTTCGAGTCTGGCCGAGGGCACCACTAATGGTTAATCCTTTTATAGTTTCAGATAAAAATTCTAAATCATCTAAAATTAAAAATGCAGTTTTAAAAAGAATAAAGACCCATTCATTATCAAGATCTAATTTAATAATTGTCATAGGCGGTGACGGCTTTATGCTCGAAACATTAAAAAAATATAATAAATATAAAAAACCATTTTATGGAATAAATTCAGGAAACTATGGTTTCCTAATGAATAAATTTTCTAAAAAAACAAACTATAACAAGTTAATTAAAGGAAGATTGGTCTCTATATCTCCATTAGAAATGAGTGTGAAAAATAAATCAAATATTATTAAAAAATGTATAGCGATAAACGAAATTTCAGTTCTTAGACAAAGTAGACAAACTGCATCATTAACTATTTCAAATGGTAAAAAACAAATTATAAAACATTTAATTTCAGATGGTGTTTTGGTATCAACACCTGCTGGCAGTACAGCTTATAACCTTTCTGTTCATGGTCCTATTCTTAGTATAGACTCTAATAAGTTATCTATAAGTCCTATAAGTGCTTTTAGACCCAGGAGATGGAAAGGAAAAATAGTTAGTGATAAATCTAAAATCACAATTAAGAATTTAAATCATATAAAAAGACCCATAAGTGCCGTTGCTGATAATGTCGAGGTAAGAAATGCAAAATCAATATCTATTAAAACTAACAAAAAAATTAAATTTAATTTAATATTTGATAAAAACAGAAGTCTTCAAAAAAAAATTAAAATTGAACAGTTAAGAAACGAAACTAATTAATGGTGCCCCCGCACGGACTCGAACCGCGGACCTATTGATTACAAATCAATTGCTCTACCAGCTGAGCTACAAGGGCATTGATGGTTTTGTATTACGATTTTTAATATTATCAAGTTTTATTTTTATATTGATTTATATGATGAAAAACTATTGCAGCACTGTTAGATATATTCAAACTCTCAATATTTTTGTTAATGTTTATTTTAACAGAAAAATCTGTATATTTTTTTGTATGTTCTCGCATACCAAATCCTTCAGAACCAAATAATAAAATATTGTTTCCGTTCCATTCAATTTCGTTAAACTTTTTCTCACTGTTTGCATCAAAACCATAAATCCAAAAATTTTTTTCCCTTAGGAATTTGAGAGTGGTATTTATGTTTGATACTTCGAATATATTTATGTGTTCCATACAACCACTTGCAGATTTATACATCATTTTACTCTCTGATGGAAAATGTCTCTCTTTAATAATTATTCCATCTATATCAAATGACGCAGCACTTCTAATTATAGAGCCTATATTTCTAGGATCTGTTACCTCATCTAAACATGCGAAAGTTAAATCTTTCTTTATTTTGATAAATTCTTTTAAATTTTTTTTTTCAAAATGCTCTATTTCAGCAACATATCCTTGATGAGTTATTTCGTCTTTTGAACAATATTTATCAAGCTCTTTTCGTGTCTTATAATAAATCTTTAAATCTTTAAGGAGATTTTTTCTCGGGCTAATTCTATGTATATTTTTTTTACTTTCTTCAGTTAAAAAAATTTTTAAAACTTTTCTTTCAGGATTTTTTAATGCTTCTATAACAGCATGTTTTCCGACTACAAAAAAAGATGATTTGTTCATGATAAATGTTGAATTTACACTAATTTTTAAGCTATTTTCATATATTTCACGTATTGCATTTGTACAATAAAAATATATAAAACGCATGTTGTTTAAAGCTTTATTGAGCATGGGGTGCTTCCCCCTAAAATGTTATTAAGGAGGGGTACCAAAGCGGTCAAATGGGGCGGGCTGTAAACCCGTTGACTTCGGTCTTCGAAGGTTCGAATCCTTCCCCCTCCACCACTCAATAATTTTTTTTATAACATGGAGTGTACTTGGGTGTTGCGGGTGTAGTTCAATGGTAGAACGCTAGCCTTCCAAGCTGGATGTAAGGGTTCGATTCCCTTTACCCGCTCCAAAAAATTAATTAAGAAAAAAAAATAAAAGAGGTAAACAAGTAATGTCAAAAGAAAAGTTCGTAAGAAACAAACCGCACTGTAATATTGGAACTATAGGTCACGTTGATCATGGTAAAACAACATTAACTGCTGCGATCACAAAAGTATTAGCAGAGACTGGCGGTGCGCAATTTACTGCTTATGATCAAATTGATAAAGCTCCAGAAGAAAAGGAGAGAGGAATTACAATTTCAACTGCTCACGTAGAGTATGAAACAGAGAAAAGGCACTATGCACACGTAGATTGTCCAGGACACGCAGATTATGTAAAAAATATGATTACAGGTGCTGCACAAATGGATGGTGCAATTTTAGTTGTAAATGCTGCAGATGGCCCAATGCCACAAACTAGAGAGCACATTCTTTTAGCAAGACAAGTTGGAGTTCCAGCTATAGTTGTTTACTTAAACAAAGTTGATCAAGTAGATGATAAAGAAATGATAGAACTTGTTGAAGAAGAAATAAAAGATTTATTAACATCATATAAATTTCCAGGTGATAAAACTCCAATTATCAAAGGTTCAGCATTAGCTGCTGTGGAAGGCAGAGATGATGAGATTGGAAAAAATTCTATCATGGAGCTTATGAAGTCCGTAGATGAATTTATCCCACAACCAGATAGACCAAAAGATAAAGATTTCTTGATGCCTGTCGAGGACGTATTCTCAATCTCAGGAAGAGGAACAGTTGTTACAGGAAGAGTAGAGTCTGGTGTAATCAAAACTGGTGATGAAATAGAAATTGTTGGAATAAGAGAAACAAAAAAAACAGTATGTACTGGTGTAGAGATGTTTAGAAAACTTCTAGATTCTGGGGAAGCAGGAGACAACATTGGTGCACTTTTAAGAGGTGTTGAAAGAACAGATGTAGAAAGAGGTCAAGTATTATGTAAACCTGCCTCAATAACTCCTCACACTAAATTTGAAGCTCAAGCATATGTATTGAAAAAAGAAGAAGGTGGAAGACATACACCTTTTTTTACTAAATATAGACCACAGTTTTATTTTAGAACAACAGATGTAACAGGAGAGGTAGAATTACCAGCTGGCACAGAAATGGTAATGCCAGGTGATGATGCTAAGTTTACAGTAAAATTAATTACACCTATTGCGATGGCTGAAAAATTAAACTTCGCTATTAGAGAAGGTGGTAGAACAGTAGGAGCTGGAGTAGTAACTAAAATTATAGAGTAAACTCCATAGGAGTGTAGCTCAATTGGTAGAGCGCCGGTCTCCAAAACCGGAGGTTGGGGGTTCGATTCCCTCCGCTCCTGCCAAATTAAAATTATGAAGAACCCATTAAAATTTATACAAGATGTAAAGCAAGAAGCTTTTAAGGTTACCTGGCCAACCGGTAAAGAAGTTATACAAGGATCTTTAATGGTTGTTGCTATGGCTATTGTAGCAGCCTTATTTTTTCTTTTATTAGATCAAGTTCTTCAATTTTTTTTAGAATTAGTTTTAAAGGTTAATCTGTAATGAAAAATTGGTATATTGTTCAATCCCACTCTAGTTTTGAAAATAAAGTTGCTCAAGAAATAAAAGAAGAAGCAACGAAAGCAAATTTATCAGATAAAATTGATGAAATTATTGTTCCTACCCACGATATTACAGAGGTTAAAAGGGGAAAGAGAGTTCAAAGAAAAAAAAAATACTTCCCTGGATATATTTTACTAAAAAGTGAAATGGATAACACTATTTATCACATGATAAAAAATCTAAAAAAAGTGAGTGGATTTTTAGGAACAAAAGGAACACCAATTCCTGTCTCTGAAAAAGAAATTGAAAAAATACTTGGTCAAATTAAGGATGGAGTTGTACAACCTAAATCAGGCGTGGAATATAATGTGGGTGAAAAGGTACAGGTTATAGATGGACCTTTCGCGTCATTCAGTGGATTAGTTGAGGATATTGACGAAGATAAATTAAGATTAAAAGTGTCTGTATCTATTTTTGGTAGACCAACACCAGTTGATTTGGAGTATAGTCAGGTAGAAAAGGCGAGCTAATGGCAAAAAAAGAAATAAGTGGATATATAAAATTACAGATAAATGGAGGCCAAGCAAATCCAGCACCTCCAGTTGGACCAGCTTTAGGTCAAAGAGGAATAAATATTATGGATTTTTGTAAAGCTTTTAATGAAAAAACAAAATCTTTTGCAGGCAAACCTGTTCCAGTAATTATCACAGTATATAAAGATAAAAAGTTTGATTTTATAATTAAATCGCCACCAGCATCTCATTTTATTAAAGAAGCTGTAAAATTAAAAAGTGGTTCAAAAGAACCTGGTAGAAATATTGTTGCTAAGATTTCCAAGAAACAATTAAAAGAAATAGCAGAAAAAAAAATGGCAGATTTAAATGCACATGATGTTGATGAAGCTGCAAAAATTATTGCTGGATCTGCTAGATCTATGGGTATAGAGGTTGTAGAATAATGTCATCAAAAAGATATAAAAAACTTCCAGAAAAAACTAGAGATTTACAATCTGAGTCATTGGATAAATTAATTCCTATTTTAAAGCAAAATTGTACAACAAAATTTGACGAATCTTTAGACCTAAGTCTGCAAATTAATAATAAGCAAAAAAAAAATGAGATTAATATTAGAACAGTTATTAATTTACCAGGAGGTAGTTCGAAAAAAGTAAAAATAGGTGTTGTTTGTGAAGAGAATAAATCTCAAGAAGCAAAAGATGCTGGAGCAGAATTTGTTGGTGGTGATGAACTTATAGAAGAAATAAAGTTAGGAAATATAAATTTTGAAAAATTAATATGCACTCCCGGGATGATGATTAAATTGTCAAAATTAGGAAAAGTTCTTGGCCCGAAAGGTTTAATGCCTAATCCGAAATTAGGATCAGTAACTAATGATATCAAGCAAGCCGTGACCGATGCAAAATCTGGCCAGGTTGAAATAAGAAATGATAAAGATGGAAATATAGGTGTGAGTATAGGAAATAAATCTTTTGCTGACGATAAGTTAATGATGAATTTTAATGCAGTAATAGATGCATTAGAAAAGGAAAAATCAAATAATACAATCAAAGGTGATTTGATTAAACAAGCTTTCATATCCTCAACGATGGGTGTTTCTTACAAAATTAAATTAGGAAAAAGTATTTAGTTATGATGAATAAAGAACAAAAGAAGCAGTATATATCTGATATGTCAAATCAGTTTGAAAAGTCTGAGGCTGTAATTGTCACTCATTATCAAGGTTTGACAATGAACCAACTTGATGACTTAAGAGCTAAAATGAGAGAACATGGCATAAAATTTAAAATTACAAATAATAGAATAACAAAATTGGCATTAGAAAAAACAAGATGTAAAGAACTATCAAATCTGTTTTCAGGTCCCACTGCTGTAGCGTTATCAGAAGACGCAATAACATCAGCAAAGATTTTAACAAACTTTTCAAAAGAAAATGAAAGTTTAAAGATTCTAGGAGGAATCATGGGTTCTGACATTTTAGACGTCGCTGGCGTCAAAAATGTAGCTACTCTACCTTCATTAGATGAGGCTAGGGCAAAAATAGTGGGAATATTGAGGTCTCCAGCACAAAAAATAGCAAGTATTTTACTTGCGCCGGCGTCAAAAATCGCTATTTTAGCGCTCGAAAAATCAAAAAAATAACCAGGGACAAGAATTACTATGGCTGACTTAAATAAAATTATAGATGACTTATCAAGTTTAACTGTTGTAGAAGCAGCTGAACTTTCAAAACAACTTGAAGAAAAATGGGGAGTGACTGCAGCAGCAGCTGTAGCAGCAGCACCAGCAGCATCAGGTGGAGCAGCACCAGCGGAAGAAAAAGATGAATTTACAATTATGCTTACTGCAGCTGGAGATAAAAAAATTAATGTTATAAAAGAGGTTAGAGCTATTACTGCTTTAGGTCTTAAAGAGGCAAAAGATTTAGTTGAAGGTGCACCGAAAGAAGTCAAAACAGGTGTTAATAAAAAAGAAGCAGAAGAGATTAAGCAAAAACTCGAAGCAGCTGGCGCAAAAGTAGAACTAAAATAAATTAGATAGGATTATTTGCTGGTTAAAGCTATTAATCAGTAACTGAGATGCAATTATCTTTTACAGAAAAAAAAAATATAAGAAAAAGTTTTGGTAAACTAAAAGAAAGTTTATCCATTCCTAATCTTATAGAAGTTCAGAAAAATTCATATAAAGAACTTACAGAATTTAAACAAGATGTTGAACAACATCTTGTAAAGGGTTTTGATAGGGTTTTTAAAAGTATTTTTCCAATCGAGGATTTGAATGACAAAGCAACACTTGAATATGTTTCATACAAATTAGAAAAACCAAAGTTTGATGTTGAGGAGTGTATAGCAAGAGGCTTAACTTATTCTGCTGCACTTAAATGCACTTTAAGGCTTGTTGTCTATGAAATAGATCAAGAAAATAATACAAAAGATATTCTATCAGCTAAGGAACAAGAAGTTTATATGGGTGAAGTCCCCATGATGACAAATAGCGGAACTTTTATTACCAACGGTGTTCAAAGAGTTGTAGTAAACCAGATGCATAGAAGTCCTGGTGTTTTTTTTGATCATGATAAAGGAAAATCACACGCAAGTGGTAAATTATTATTTAATTGCCGTGTCATTCCTAATCGTGGATCTTGGTTGGATTTTGAATTTGACGTAAAAGATTTGTTATATTTTAGAATTGATAGAAAAAAGAAAATATTAGTCTCTACTCTATTACAGGCCTTAGGTTTTTCTAAAAATGATATAGTTGATGAGTTTTATCATAAAGAAACTTTGACGTATGATAAAAATATTAATAAGTGGAAAACAAAATTTGACCCAGAAAATTATAAAGCTAAAAATTTTTCTGAAGAAGTAATTGATGCAAAAAATAATAAAGTTGTTGTCAAAATTGGTGAAAAAATAAATTTTTTAACTGCCAAAAAACTTTCAAATGATGGTCTGAAAGAAATTTTTGTATCGAGTGAGTCACTTTATGGCAAGTTTTTACATAGAGATATAACAATTGGTGAAGATATATTTAAAATCGGTACAGAATTAAATGAAACAATCATAAGTAAAATATTGGAGGCAAATATTAAAAGCCTCGATATTTCTAGAACTAATTCAATAAATAAGGGTCCTTATTTATTATTAAGTATTTTTAACGATAAAAACGAAAATAAAAATGATGCAATTACGGAGATTTATAAAGTTCTAAGGCCTGGTGAACCTCCAACCATAGAAATTGCAACGCAAATATTTAACAATTTATTTTTTAGCTCTGACAGATATGATTTATCAGATGTTGGTAGAGTAAAAATGAATTCAAGATTAGAATTAGATTGCTCAGATAAAATTACAATTCTTAGAAATGATGATATTTTAGCAATTATTCAAAAAATGCTTGATCTTAGAGATGGCAAAGATGAAGTTGATGACATTGATCATTTAGGAAACAGAAGAGTAAGATCTGTAGGAGAACTTGTAGAGAACCAAGCTCGTATAGGTGTTTATAGAATGGAAAGAGCTATTAAAGAAAAAATGACTACACTAGATGTTGAGTCAGCCATGCCGCAAGATTTAATCAATGCTAAACCTCTTACTATTTCTTTGAAAGATTTCTTTGCAACTTCTCAATTATCACAATTTATGGATCAAACTAATCCACTTTCTGAGATCACTCATAAAAGAAGAGTATCTGCCCTAGGGCCAGGTGGTTTAACCAGAGAAAGAGCAGGATTTGAAGTCCGAGACGTTCATCCTACTCACTATGGAAGAATTTGCCCAATTGAAACTCCAGAGGGACCAAACATTGGATTAATAAATAGTTTATCTACTTATTCAAAAATTAACAAGTATGGATTTATAGAAAGTCCTTACAAAAAAGTAAAAAATGGAATAGTTCAAAATAACATTGAATATCTTTCAGCAATGGAAGAAACAAAATTTACAATTGCACAAGCGAATTCATTAATTGATAAAAACGGAAAATTTACTGAAGAGCTAGTGTCTTGTAGACAAAATTTAAATTTTATTTTGGCCAAACCTGACAATATTGATTATATTGATGTTTCTCCAAAACAACTTGTTTCAGTGGCAGCTTCGTTAATTCCATTTTTAGAAAATGATGATGCAAATAGAGCGTTAATGGGCTCAAACATGATGAGGCAAGCTGTGCCATTATTAAAACCAGAGGCTCCACTTGTTGGAACAGGAATAGAAAGTGATGTTGCGTTAGACTCAGGAGTTACTATCGTTGCAAGAAGAGATGGAGTCGTTGACAAAATTGATGGTAAAAGAATAGTAATTAAAGCAGCAAGTGAGAAAGATTATTCGAAATCTGGCGTAGATATATATAATCTACAAAAATTCAAGAGATCTAATCAAAACACTTGTATAAACCAAAAACCATTAGTTAGAGTTGGCGATAAAGTAAAATCTGGTGATATTATAGCCGACGGTCCTTCAACAAAAGTTGGTGAACTAGCTTTAGGCAAAAATGTGACTGTAGCCTTTATGCCTTGGCAGGGATATAATTTCGAAGACTCAATTTTAATTTCGGAAAGATGTGTAACAGATGATGTTTTCACTTCGATTCATATTGAAGAATACGAAGTAATGGCTAGAGACACGAAATTAGGAGAGGAAGATATCACGAGAGATATTCCGAATGTTAACGAGGAGTCATTAAAAAATCTTGATGAGTCAGGTATTGTATATATTGGAGCTGAAGTAAAGCCAGGCGATATTTTGGTTGGTAAAGTAACACCTAAAGGTGATACGGCATCAGGTCCAGAGGAAAAATTATTAAGATCAATATTTGGTGAGAAAGCCATAGATGTGACAGATACTTCTTTAAAAATGCCAAGTGGCAGTGGTGGAATTGTTGTAGATGTCAGGGTTTTTAATAGGCACGGTATCGATAAAGATGAGAGATCAATAACTATTGAAAGAGCTGAAATTGAAAGTGTTCAAGAAGACAAAAAAGTCGAAGAGGAAATACTAGAAAGAAGTATTAAACAAAGACTCTTATCTATATTAAACGGAACAAAAATAAATAAAAAAATAAAGGATGTTGAAGCCAATACTATTTTATCAGAAGAAGTAATCAATAATTTACCTACTTCAGATTTATTTAAAATATCTGTTGAAGAACAAGATAAACTATCATCTTTGTCTCAGATTAAAGATCAGTACAATAGTGCTAAAAAGGATATTCAAGATAGATTTGAAGACAAAGTTTTAAAAATCAGACAGGGTGACGATCTATTACCAAGCGTAATGAAAATGGTTAAAGTGTTTGTTGCAATAAAAAGAAGATTAAGACCAGGTGATAAAATGTCAGGAAGACATGGAAATAAAGGTGTAGTAAGTAAAATAGTTCCAGTTGAAGATATGCCATACAGAGAAAATGGTAAACCTGTTGATATAGTTCTTAATCCATTGGGAGTTCCAAGCAGGATGAATGTTGGTCAAATATTAGAAACACATTTAGGTTGGTCTTGTACTGAATTAGGTGAAAAGTTAAATCAGTTAGTGAACGACAACCAAAAGAAAATTGAAAAAACAGAAAAAATTAAGTCATTCTTGAAAAATGTATATGGTAAAGAAATTTTCGATGGGGATATAGATAAACTTAATTCATCTGAGTTTGAGGACTTATGCTCTAATATTAGACATGGTGTGCCTATAGCCACTCCAGTTTTTGACGGCGCTAAAGAAAAAGATGTTACAAAAATGTTAGAATTAGCAGAATTACCAAATTCAGGACAAACTACACTTTGGGATGGGAGAACAGGAGAGAAATTTGATAGACCAGTAACAGTTGGAACAATTTATATGTTAAAACTTCACCATCTTGTAGAAGACAAAATTCATGCAAGATCTACAGGACCATACAGTCTAGTAACCCAACAGCCTTTAGGTGGAAAAGCTCAATTAGGTGGCCAAAGATTTGGTGAAATGGAAGTTTGGGCATTAGAAGCGTACGGAGCATCATACACATTGCAAGAAATATTAACCGTTAAGTCTGATGATGTTGCTGGCAGAGTTAAAGTATATGAAACGATTGTTAAAGGTGAGGAAAATTTCGAATCTGGTATACCAGAGTCATTCAATGTTTTAGTAAAAGAAATTAAATCTCTAGCACTAAATGTGGAGCTAAATTAGTATGAGTAAAGAATTAACAGATCTATTTAAATCATCAGAAATTTCAGAGGCACAAAATTTCAGTAGTATTAAAATTACACTTGCTAGTCCTGAGAAAATTAAATCTTGGACATATGGAGAAATTAAAAAACCCGAAACAATCAACTACAGGACTTTTAGACCAGAAAAGGATGGATTATTTTGTGCAAGAATATTTGGACCTATAAAAGATTATGAGTGTCTTTGTGGTAAGTACAAGAGAATGAAATTCAGAGGAATTATTTGCGAGAAATGCGGTGTTGAAGTAACAAAATCTAATGTAAGACGTGAAAGAATGGGACATATAAATTTAGCAACACCAGTTGCGCATATATGGTTCCTAAAATCGCTACCAAGTAGAATATCTCTTGCTATAGATATGAAGCTCAAAGAGGTTGAAAGAGTCCTTTACTTTGAAAATTTCATAGTTATTGAGCCAGGTTTAACTGGTCTTAAGAAGAACCAACTTTTAGGTGAGGAAGAACTTATAAAATACCAAGATGAGTTTGGAGAAGAGTCTTTTACTGCGGGAATTGGAGCTGAAGCAATTTTAGAAATACTAAAGTCTATAGATTTAGAACAAGAAAAAGAAGCATTAATAAAATCAATTAAAGAGACTAAATCAAAAGTTTCTGAAGAAAGATCAATTAAAAGATTAAAACTGATCGAGTCATTTATTGAAACTGGAAATAAACCTGAATGGATGATTTTAACAACAATACCAGTAATCCCACCTGAGTTAAGACCATTGGTTCCATTAGATGGAGGAAGATTTGCTACTTCTGATTTAAATGACTTATACAGAAGAGTTATAAATAGAAATAATCGTTTAAAAAGATTAATGGATTTAAAAGCTCCCGACATAATTGTAAGAAATGAAAAACGAATGCTTCAAGAGTCAGTTGATGCATTATTTGACAATGGAAGAAGAGGAAGAGTAATAACAGGAACAGGAAAAAGACCGCTAAAATCATTAGCAGAAATGCTTAAAGGTAAACAAGGAAGATTTAGACAAAATTTATTAGGTAAGAGAGTAGATTATTCTGGAAGATCTGTAATAGTTGTTGGGCCAGACTTAAAATTACATGAGTGTGGTCTTCCAAAAAAAATGGCCTTAGAATTATTTAAACCTTTTTTATATGCAAGATTAAATAAACTTGGATTGGCATCAACAATAAAACAAGCAAAAAAACTTGTTGAAAGAGAGAGAAATGAAGTTTGGGATGCTTTAGAATTAATTGTTAGAGAACATCCGGTTATATTAAATAGAGCCCCAACACTACATAGATTAGGTGTTCAAGCTTTTGAACCAAAATTAATTGAAGGTAATGCAATAGAACTACATCCTTTAACATGCGCTGCTTTTAATGCAGATTTTGATGGTGATCAAATGGCGGTTCATGTTCCATTGAGTTTGGAAGCGCAACTTGAAGCGAGAGTATTAATGATGTCTACAAACAATATTTTAAGCCCATCAAATGGAAAACCTATAATTGTTCCAAGTCAGGATATGATTTTGGGGATTTACTATCTCTCTCAGCCACCATACCAAACCGACAGAGTTGAAGGATATTTTGTAAATACCTCAGAAATTGAACATGCATTAGAAATTGGTCAAATTAAAGTTCATTCAAGAATTGTTTCGAGATTCGCAACAATCGATGAAAAGGGTAATACTAAATATGAAAAACATATTAGCACAGCTGGAAGATTTTTGTTAGCAAACTTAATTCCTAAAAATATAAATAATAGATTTGCTTTAGTTGATAGACTATTGCCTAAGAAAATAGTATCTGAGGTTATCGATCATGTTTTCAGATTTTCTGGTCAAAAAAGTACAGTAATATTTTGTGATAAATTAAAGGATCTTGGATTTAAACATGCTTTTAAGGCTGGAATATCATTTGGTAAAGATGATTTAGTTATTCCAGATAACAAACAACAATTAATTGATGAAACAAAAAAACTAATTTCTGATTATGAAAATCAATATGCAGAAGGATTAATAACTAGAGGTGAAAAATACAATAAAGTTATTGATGCATGGTCAAAATGTACAGATAAAGTCGCATCTGAAATGATGAAAAGAATTTCTGCAACAGAAATGACAGAAGATGGTCTAAAAATTAATTCAGTATTTATGATGGCAGACAGTGGAGCAAGGGGTTCTGCAGCTCAAATGAAGCAATTAGCTGGTATGAGAGGTTTAATAGCTAAACCATCTGGTGAGATTATTGAGTCACCAATAACATCTAATTTTAAAGAGGGTTTAACTGCTCTAGAATATTTTAACTCTACCCATGGTGCGAGAAAAGGACTAGCTGATACTGCATTGAAAACAGCAAGTTCTGGATATTTAACAAGAAGACTTTGTGATGTTGCCCAAGACTTAACTATCACTCAAGTTAAATGTGATAACCCAAGTTTTATAAAGCTTACAGAGGTTTTAGAAGGTGGAAATATAATGGTTAGCTTATCAGAAAGAGCTCTAGGAAGAGTAACAGCAAAAGATGTAAAAAATCCATTAACAGGTGAAGTTTTAATAAAGAAGAATAGCATGATCGATGAAGCGGCATGTGAAAAAATTGACTCTGCAGGTGTAAAAAACTTGAATGTTTACTCAGTAATGACTTGTAGTTTGAAAGAAGGTGTATGTGCCACTTGTTATGGTAGAGATTTATCAAGAGGTAAAATGGTACATGTTGGTGAAGCAATTGGAATGATATCAGCTCAATCTATTGGTGAACCAGGAACTCAGCTTACAATGAGAACTTTCCACGTTGGAGGGACCGCATCTGTCAAGCAAGACTCTCAAATTGTATCTAATAATGATGGTATATTAAAAATAGTTAATACAAATCTACTAGTAGACTCAAAAAAGAATTTGATTGTAATGGGAAGAAATACAGAATTATCAATAGAAGATGATAATGGATTACAAGTAGCTGCATATAAGGTACCATATGGATCGAAACTTTTCTTTGAAAATGGAGATAAAGTTAAAAAAGGATCAAAAATATGTGAATGGGATCCATACACAACACCTGTTATTGCAGAAAAAGATGGAATAGCAAATTATGTAGATTTATTAGATGGTGTATCAATTGCTGAGACAACTGATGATGCAACTGGAATTTCTACTAAAGCAGTAGTTGATTGGAAAACTCAATCTAAAAATACAGATTTAAAACCAAGAATTACTCTGAGAGATGCAAAAGGAAATGTTGTTAAAAAAGCTGATGATAATGAAGCAAGATACTACTTAGTTCCAGATTCAATATTATCTGTTAAAGATGGACAAAAAATTTCAGCTGGCGATGTAATAGCTAGACTTCCTAAAGAAACTACAAAAACCAAAGATATTACAGGAGGTCTACCAAGAGTTGCTGAATTATTTGAAGCAAGAAAAGCAAAAGATAGCGCAATTATTGCTGAGAATGATGGAAAAGTTATTTTTGGTAAAGAGGTAAGAGGCAAACAAAGAGTAACAATTGAATCTGAAAATGGTGATACTTCAAGTTATTTAATACCAAAAGGAAAACATATTAATTTTAATCAAGGTGAAAAAATTAAAAAAGGGGAATATTTGTTAGATGGTCAACCATTGCCTCACGATATTCTGAGAATTTTAGGTATTGAAGAATTAACTGAATATTTCGTAAACCAGGTACAAGATGTTTATAGACTACAAGGTGTAATTATAAATGATAAACACATTGAAGTTATATTAAGACAAATGCTGAAAAAAGTTGAAGTAAAAACTCAAGGCGACAGCTCATTACTACCAGGAGAAATTATTGATAGAATAAGATTTGAAAACATGAACGAGCAACTAATTAAAGATGGTAAAAACCCTGCTGTTGGAGAGAGAGTTTTAATGGGAATAACTAAAGCCTCACTTCAAACTGAGTCATTTATTTCAGCTGCTTCTTTCCAAGAAACAACAAGGGTTTTAACAGACGCTGCTATAAAAGGTAAGGTAGATAAGTTATCTGGATTAAAAGAAAATGTTATAGTTGGTAGATTAGTTCCTGCTGGAACTGGATCTGTTAAAAATTTGTGGAACAAGAAAGCTCGTTTAGACGATGAAAAATTCATTGCTGAGAACGAGAAAATTGAGCAAGCAGAAAGCCCCGTAAATCAATAAAAAATCATCATTTTCTCATGTCTTTTAATTTGACAAATGGGATTTCTATAGTATTTTGTGCGTGTTTTTGGTTGGAATGTAGTGACTAGTGCACTAAACGCTGCCACAAATAACCTGACAGTTATTTCCTCTAAAATCAAACTTATATAAAAATTTTTATGCCAACAATTAACCAGTTGTTAAGAAAAGGACGAGATAAGCAAATTGCTAGGAATAAAGTTCCGGCATTGCAAAAACAACCTTTAAAAAGAGGTGTTTGTGTAAAAGTTTATACAACTACTCCTAAGAAACCAAACTCGGCACTAAGAAAAGTTGCAAGAGTTAGATTGTCAAATGGTTTTGAAGTTACAGCATATATTCCCGGAGAAGGACATAATTTACAAGAACACTCAGTAGTATTAATAAGAGGCGGACGTGTTAAAGACTTACCTGGAGTAAGATATCATATACTTCGTGGTAATTTAGATACCCAAGGTGTTGCGAACAGAAAACAGAGACGTTCATTATATGGGACGAAAAAAGGTAAATAATAATGTCTCGAAAAAGAAAAGCTCCTAAAAAAATTCCAATTGTAGACCCTAAATATAAATCAGTAATAATTCCAAAATTAATCAACTCTATAATGTTAGATGGTAAAAAAACTATAGCAGAGAAAATTGTTTATGATGCAATTGATAAAATTAAATCAAAATCAAAAGACGAACCTTTAACAGTATTTAATGATGCAATAAATAATGTTAGACCAACTGTAGAAGTTCGATCTAGACGTGTTGGTGGAGCCACCTATCAAGTTCCAGTAGAAGTTAAAGCTAAAAGATCTCAAGCATTAGCATTAAGATGGATTATTGATGCATCAAGAAAAAGAAAAGATAAAAAAATGTCCGACAAATTATTTAATGAAATTTTTGATGCATATCAAAAAAGAGGTTCAGCAATAAAAAAGAAAGAGGATACACATAAAATGGCAGAGTCAAATAAAGCTTTTGCACATTTCAGATGGTAAATAATATGGCAAAAACTCATCCACTTAATAAATATAGAAACATTGGCATTATGGCTCATATAGATGCTGGCAAAACAACAACTACAGAAAGAATTTTATACTACACAGGTAAAAGTCATAAAATTGGTGAAGTGCATGATGGAGCAGCTACTATGGATTGGATGGAGCAAGAACAGGAAAGAGGTATTACAATAACTTCAGCTGCAACTACTTGTTTTTGGAGAGAACATAGAATTAATATTATTGATACTCCAGGCCACGTTGATTTTACAATTGAAGTTGAAAGATCTTTAAAAGTTTTAGATGGTGCTGTTGCGGTATTTGATGGTGTTGCTGGTGTTGAGCCACAATCTGAAACAGTTTGGAGACAAGCTGATAAATATAAAGTTCCTAGGATTTGTTTTGTTAATAAACTTGATAGAACTGGTGCAGATTTCTTTAGATGCGTGGATATGATTAAAGATAGACTTGGAGCTAAACCATTAGTTATGCAGGTTCCAATAGGAATAGAAGCCTCATTACAAGGAGTTGTTGATTTAGTTAAAATGAAAGCAATTGTATGGAAAAATGAAGATCTAGGCGCTGAATGGGAAGAAAAAGATATACCTGATGATCTAAAAGAAATTTGTGACAAATACAGACAAGAATTAGTTGAAACTGCCGTAGAGCAGGACGAAAAGCTAATGGAAGCCTATTTAAGCGGTGAGGAAATCAAACAAGAAGATTTAATAAAGTGTGTAAGAAAAGGATGTTTAAATTTTGAGTTTGTTCCAGTTTTAACTGGTTCAGCTTTCAAAAATAAAGGTGTTCAACCATTATTAGATGCAGTTGTAGATTATTTGCCAAGTCCAGAAGATCTTGGATCTATAATGGGAACAAAACCTGGATCAGATGAGGATATTGAAATGAAGTTTGAGGATAGTGCTCCTTTTTCTGCTTTAGCTTTTAAAGTAGCAACTGATCCGTTTGTTGGAAGTCTTACTTTTATAAGAATTTATTCAGGCACAGTTAAATCTGGAACTGGAGTTTATAATACATCTTCAGATAAAGAGGAAAGAGTTGGAAGAATGCTTCTAATGCATGCTAATTCAAGAGAAGATATTAAAGAAGCAAGTGCAGGTGATATAGTTGCTCTTGCAGGATTAAAAAGTACAATAACTGGACATACATTAGCAAATAAAGATACACCAGTATTACTTGAGCCAATGGAATTTCCAGATCCAGTTATAGAAATTGCAGTTGAGCCAAAATCAAAGGCCGATCAAGAAAAAATGGGTGAGGCATTAGGAAGATTAGCTAAAGAAGATCCATCATTTAGAGTTTCATCAGATGAAGAGTCAGGACAAACAATAATTAAAGGAATGGGTGAACTACATTTAGATATTATTGTTGATAGAATGAAAAGAGAATTCAAAGTTGAAGCAAATGTAGGAGCTCCTCAAGTTGCATACAGAGAAACAATTTTAGGTGCTGCTGAGTTTGATTATACACACAAAAAACAGAGTGGTGGAGCTGGACAGTTTGCTAGAGTTAAATTATCTGTTGAACCATTAGAACCTGGCAAAGGTAGAGAGGTTGAAAGTAAAATTAAAGGTGGTGCAATACCAAAAGAATTTATTCCAGGTGTTGAAAAAGGCGTAGAGACAATTGCTGATGGTGGAATATTAGCTGGGTTTCCTCTAATAGATTATAAAGTTACAATACTAGATGGCTTACACCATGATGTTGACTCTAGTGTATTAGCTTTTGAGCTAGCCTCAAGACAATGTTTTAAAGAAGCATGTATTCGTGGAACTTTAAAACTTTTGGAACCAGTGATGAGAGTAGAAGTTGTAACTCCAGAAGACTACATGGGAGATGTAATCGGTGATTTAAATAGCAGGAGAGGTCAAATTAATACTCAGGAGCAGAGAGGAAATGCAACAGTAATTACTGCTATGGTGCCGTTAGCAAATATGTTTGGTTATATAAACAGTTTAAGGTCAATGTCACAAGGTAGGGCTCAGTACTCTATGTTTTTTGATCATTACGATAAGGTTCCACAAAATGTTCAGGATGAGGTAACTAAGAAAACAGGTTAATAATGGATAAACAAAATATTAGAATAAAATTAAGAGCTTACGACAACAAGGTTTTGGATCAGTCGACTGAGGAGATCGTAAATACTGTTAAAAGAACGGGAGCTAATATTAAAGGACCAATACCTCTACCAACAAAAATAGAGAGATACACTGTATTAAGATCACCACATATTGATAAGAAAAGTAGAGAACAATTCGAAACAAGAACTCATAAAAGATTAATAGATATTATTGAGCCTACACCTGCAACAGTTGAGGCACTAATGAAACTTGATTTAGCTTCGGGTGTGGATGTGGAGATTAAAATATAATGGATAATTTAGCATTAATTGGAAAAAAAATAGGAATGTCTAGAGAGTTTTTTAAAACTGGTCAGTCTATTCCAGTTACCGTGTTAAAGATGGAAACTGGTAGAGTTATTAACGTTATAAACAAAGAAAACCGTGGATATAGCGCAGTTCAAATAGGATTTGGAAAAATTAAAAACTCAAAATTAACTAAAGCTATGAAAGGTTATTTTGCTAAAAAAAATACAGAACCGAAAAAAACTCTTAAGGAGTTTAGGTTAGAAAATACTGATAATTTTAAAGAAGGAAATGAAATTGGATTAGAAATATTTGAGAATGTTAAGTTTGTCGATGTTAAATCAAAGACAATTGGTAAAGGATTTGCAGGTGCAATGAAAAGACACAACTTTGGTGGATTAAGAGCTTCACATGGTGTTTCAATTTCTCACAGATCTCATGGTTCGACAGGCCAAAGACAAGATCCAGGTAAAGTTTTTAAAGGAAAAAAAATGGCTGGTCATATGGGAGATAAAATTAGAACTATACAAAATATTGAAGTTATAAAAACTGACAAGGAAAATAATTTGCTATACTTAAAAGGTTCTATTCCTGGATCAAAAAATACAGAAGTTTTAATTAGAAAATCAGTCAAAGATATTAACCGAATGTCAATTGATGAAAAGATTGAGCTAATTGAAAAACAAAAAAAATCAGCTGATAAAAAGAAAAAATAAATGAAATTAGATAAATTAAGCATTGATGGAAAAAAACAGAGCATTGAAGTGCTAGATAAAATTTTTAGCGCCAAAGTTAATAATCAGTTAGTGAGCGGTGTTATCTATAAACTAAACGCAAATTTTAAAGGTAGAAAAGCAAAAACAAAGCAAAGAAATGAAATTACTGGCTCAACGTCTAAAATCTACTCACAAAAAGGCACTGGTAATGCACGACACTCAAGTAAAAAAGCTCCTATATTTGTAGGTGGGGGTATTGCTCATGGACCAAAAGGTCAAGATAAATATAAAACTAGAAAATTAAATAAGAGTGAAAAAAAAATGAGTATAGCCTCCCTTATTACTGAAAAAAATAATTCAAATAACGTAATTATTTTTGACGATTTTGGAAAAAAAATTGAAAAAACAAAAGAAATGTTTGAACTTTTAAAGAAGTTTGATGCAAACAATTCATTATTAATAGTTGATACAAAATCAAAAGATAACATATTAAGATCAATTAAAAATATTCCTAATGTTAAATTAACAGATGCAAACCATTTTAGTGCATATGATTTAGTTAAATATAAAAAAATTATTTTTACTGAGAGTTCGGTAAAAGAATTGGAGAAAAGGTATCAATAATGGATAAACTAAGTTTATATGATAAAATTTTATTTCCAGTTGTAACTGAAAAGTCGACAAATTTGTCAGAACAAAATAAAATTATTTTTAAAGTTCCTCATAGTGCCAATAAAAAATCATTAAAAGGATCAATTGAAAAAATTTTTAAAGTAAATGTAACAAAAATTAATATTATTAATAAAAAAACACTAGTAAAATCAACTAGAGGAAAAAAAGTTAAGAAGAAAGGTTTTAAAAAAGCAATTATTACCCTTAAAAAGGGACAAAACATTGACTTAACAACTGGAATTTAAATTATGTCTTTAAAAACTTTTAAACCTTATACAAAATCTACCAGAGGCACTATTTTAACGAGTAGAGAAGGTTTATGGAAAGGTAAACCATTTAAACCATTAACAAGTGCAAACTATTCTTCAAAAGGAAGAAATAATTATGGACGTATAACTTCAAGAAATCATGGTGGAGGACATAAACATAAATATAGAAAAATTGATTTTTATAGAAAAAAGAATGATATGAAGGCAATTGTTGAAAGAATTGAATACGATCCGAATAGATCATGCCACATAATGTTAGTAAAATTCGAGGATAATCAAAAATTTTATTATTTGGCTCCCCAAAAAATAAAAGTCGGAGATCACGTACAAAATGGCCCTTCTTCAGAAATCAAAATTGGAAATTGTTTACCACTTCAGGATATCCCAGTGGGAATTGATATACATAATGTTGAAATTCAACCTGGTGCTGGTGGTAAAATAGCTAGAGCTGCTGGCTCATCTGTAACAATTTCTGGCATAGATGGAAATTATTCGATTATAAAAATGATATCAGGTGAAGTTAGAAAAATTGACTCAAGATCTTTAGCTACAATTGGAGTTTTATCAAATCCAGATCAAAAAAATATCAAAATTGGTAAAGCTGGCAGATCTAGATGGTTAGGAAGAAGGCCACATACCAGAGGAGTTGTTAAAAACCCAGTAGATCATCCTCATGGTGGTGGTGAAGGAAAATCAGCAGGTGGTAGACATCCTGTTTCTCCTACTGGTCAATCAGCCAAAGGATTAAAAACACGAGATAATAAGAGAACTGATAAATTTATTATAAGAAGAAGAAAGAAGAAAAGAGCATAATTTATGGCAAGATCAGTATGGAAAGGACCATTTGTTGAGGAAAGTTTAATCAAGAAAGTAGAAAAGATTAAAAATGATCCTAACAAAAAACCAATTAAAACCTGGTCAAGAAAATCAACAATAATACCTGACTTCGTAGGTTTTAGTTTTTTAATTTATAACGGTAAAAAATTTATACCAATAACCGTATCTGAAGATATGGTTGGTCACAAATTTGGAGAATTTGCTCCAACAAGACAATTTTTCGGACACACTCCAGCTGACAAAAAAGCAAAAGTTGAGGGTGGGTCAAAAGGAGCTGATAAGAAATAAAAATGAGTAAGAAAAAAGATATAGATTTAAAACAAGTCAGATCAATTAACAAGAACGTAAGATCTAGTGTAAGAAAGTTAAAACCTATACTTAAATCAATAATCGGAAAGAAAGTAGAAATGGCTATTAGAGATTTGTCTTTTTCAGAAAAAAGAATTTCTAAAGATGTTAAGAAAACAATTTCATCTGCTATTGCAAATGCTGAGAATAATTTTCAATACGATATTGATAATTTAGTGGTTAAAGAAGCGTTCTGTGGAAAACAGGTTATAATGAAAAGATTTAGGGCAAGAGCTAAAGGTCGAGCCGCAGAAATTATGAAACCATACTCAAATGTCACAATAGTTTTGAGTGAACAAATGAAACAAAAAGAGAAAGAACATGGGACAAAAAGTTAATCCAGTAGGCTTGAGACTAGGAATTAATCGAGGATGGGATTCCGTTTGGTATGCAAAGAAGCAAGATTTTGGAAATTACTTGATAGAAGATTTTAGGATTAGAGAATTTATTAAAAAAAATGTAATTAATTCTGGAGTTTCAAAAGTAATGATAGAAAGATCAGCAAAAAAATGTTTTGTCACGATTTATACTTCAAGGCCGGGATTTGTAATTGGAAAAAAAGGTAGTGATATTGAAAAAATAAAAGGTAAATTGTCAAGATTAAGTGCAAATGAAATAGTACTAAATATTAAAGAAGTTAAGAAACCTGAGACAAACTCATTTTTAGTTGCTGAGAATATAGCTCAACAGCTAGTTAAACGTGTATCTTACAGAAGAGCAATGAAGAGAGCAATGCAATCTGCTTTAAGATTAGGTGCAAAGGGCATAAAGGTATCATGTAGTGGAAGATTGGGTGGAAATGAAATTGCTAGAACAGAATGGTTAAGAGATGGCAGTATACCATCTCATACATTGAGAGCAGATATAGATTATGCAGAAGCAGAAGCATTAACTACATATGGAATTATTGGAATTAAGGTATGGATATATAAAGGAGAAATATTTACTAAAGAATTTAGTCAAGAAAGGAATAAAAAATAACAATGTTACAGCCAACAAGAACAAAATTTAGAAAAGCGCATAAAGGAAGAATTCATGGGAATGCATCCCGTTGCAATGCGATGAATTATGGTGCTTTTGGACTGAAAGCTGTTCAGCCCGAGAGAATTATTTCTAGACAGATTGAGGCTGCTAGGGTTGCATTGACAAGACACATGAAAAGACAAGGTAGAGTATGGACAAGAATGTTTCCAAACATACCAGTATCAAAAAAACCTACTGAAGTTAGAATGGGTAAAGGAAAAGGATCACCTGAATACTGGGCCTGCAGAGTTAAACCTGGTCGTATTTTATTTGAAGTAGATGGTGTAACCGAGGAAATAGCAAGAGAAGCTTTATATAAAGCATCAGCTAAATTACCAATAAAATGTAAATTTATTAAGAGAATTTAAATGAAAAAAAGTGAAATAAAAAAAATGTCTAAAGAACAAGCTTTAAAAGATATTGATAAGTTAAAAAAAGATCTTTTTAATTTTAGATTTCAAAAAATTAATGGTCAGATAAAAAGTCCATCAAAAATTAGTGAAACAAAGAGAAATATTGCAAGACTAAAAACATTAATAGTGAGAAAAGATGCCTAAAAAAGTGTTAAATGGAATAGTTGTGAGTGATAAACCGAATAAAACTATAACGGTATTAGTTGAGAGAAAATACCAACATCCTGTATTAAAAAAAGTAATTAAAGCTAGAAAAAAATATAGCGTTCATGACGAAGATAATAAATATAAAAATGGAGATAAAGTATCTATTAAAGAATGCAAGCCTTATTCTAAGTCAAAAAAATTTGAAGTTATAGGAGATACTAAATGATACAAGTTCAGACAGAATTGTTTGTAGCTGACAATACAGGAGCAAAAAAAATTGAATGTATAAAAGTTTTAGGTGGTTCAAAAAGAAGATATGCAAGTATTGGTGATACAATTGTTGTGGCAGTAAAGGAGGCTATACCTAAAGGAAAAGTTAAAAAGGGAGCTGTCCATAAAGCAGTAGTTGTAAGAGTGAAAAAGGGTATACACCGGAATGATGGATCAAAAGTTAGATTCGACAATAACGCAGCTGTTCTAACAGATGATAAAGGTGAGCCAATAGGCACTAGGATATTTGGACCAGTGACAAGAGAACTAAGAAATAGAGGACAAATGAAAATAATTTCATTGGCTCCAGAGGTTTTATAATGATTAAAAAAGGTGTGAAAGTAAAGATATTGAGTGGAAAAGATAAAAATAAAGATGGTGATGTTATTGAAATTGATAGAAAAAACAACAGAGCGAAAGTTAAAGGTATTAACATGGTAAAAAAACATGTGAAAACCACAAAAGAAAAGAAGGGTGGAATAGTATCAAAAGAAAACTTCATACATATCTCAAATTTAGCAATATTTAATAACAAAAATAAAAATGAGGCCAAAAAATAATGATACCTAGATTAAAACAAACTATTACAAAAGATATAGAGCCAGCACTAAAAGAAAAATTTGGATATAAAAATTTATATATGGGTCCAAGAATTCAAAAAATAGTTTTAAATATGGGTTTAGGTTTAGATGGAAATGATCAAAAAATCTTAAAGTCTTGCCAAGAAGACCTTGCAAATATTACTGGCCAAATGCCTGTAGTAACTAAATTCAAAAAATCTATTGCTAATTTTAAAACAAGAAAAAACACTAATTCTGGATTAAAAGTAACTTTAAGAAAAAACAAAATGTATGAATTCATTGATAGATTAACAAATATTGCCCTCCCTAGAATAAAGGACTTTAGAGGACTTAATTTAAATGGCTTTGATAAATTTGGAAATTATACCTTTGGTGTAAAAGAACATATAATTTTCCCTGAAGTTAATTTTGATAAAGTTGACAAAATTAGAGGTTTAGACATTACAATTGTAATTAAATCTCAAAAAGTAGAACATAGTTTGGAATTATTAAAACATTTAAATTTTCCGTTTAAAGAAACAAGGAGTAATTAATGGCTAAAATTAGTGCAATAAATAAAAACAATAGAAGAATAAGTTTATCTAATAAGTTTTATAAAAAAAGACAAAAACTAAAAAAAATAATTATGGATAAAAAGTTACCACTCGAAGAAAGATTTAAAGCACAACAAAAATTATCAAAATTACCAAGAAATTCAGCAAAAGTTCGAGTTATGAATCGTTGTCAGATCACAGGTAGACCACACGGTGTTTACCGAAAATTGAAAATTTCAAGAATAGCCCTTCGACAACTTGGTTTAGAAGGTAAAATTCCTGGAATGGTAAAATCAAGTTGGTAGAAAGGAAAATATGAGTTTAAGTGATCCAATAGGTGATATGTTAGCAAGAATTAAAAATGCACAAGCAAGAAACCATAAAAAAGTTTCATTACCATCATCTAAATTTAAAGTTAAGATTGCCGATGTATTAAAATCTGAGGGTTATATTATCGATTATAAAATCAATGAAAATATTAAGTCTTCAATAGAAATTATTTTAAAGTATAACTCAGGAAATCCAGTTATAAATACAATTGAGAGAGTTTCAAAACCAGGAAGACGAATTTTTTCTAGCGCAAATAGTTTACCAAAAATAAATAATGGATTAGGTATTGCTATTGTTTCAACACCGCAAGGAGTTATGACAGATATTGACGCAAGAAAAAAGAAACTTGGTGGAGAGATTATTTGTAAGGTATTTTAATGTCTAAAATAGGAAAAATAAATATACCCATTCCAGAAAAAGTTAAGGTTTTATTATCTGGTAATAGAGTTAATGTTGAGGGTCCATTGGGTAAAGAGTCTGTTAATATTGATCTAGATATGTTTGATTTAAATATTACAGAAGGTAAAGATGTATCAATTAAGCCCAAGAAAATAGATGATAAGTCAAAAAGATTATGGGGAATGAGTAGGAGCCTTATTAATAATGCAATTGTTGGTGCCAGTAGTGGTTATGAAAAAAAATTAGAACTTACAGGTGTAGGTTTTAGAGCAGCACTGAAAGGAAAAGTTTTGAATATGCAACTTGGTTTCAGTCATGATATTAATTATGATATTCCAGAAGGTATTAAAATTTCAGTTGAAAAGCAAACACTCATAAAAATTATCGGATCAAATAAGCAACAAGTAGGTATGATTGCTTCTCAAATAAAAAGTATTAGACCTCCCGAGCCTTATAAAGGAAAAGGTATTAAAGAACAAGGTCAATATATATTAAGAAAAGAAGGTAAAAAGAAATAATGAAACTAACTTCAGCAGATAGAAAAAAATTTAGAATCAGAAATAAACTTAAATCTGTTTCAAAAGATAGATTTAGATTGAGTGTATCAAGATCTACTAAAAATATTAGTGCACAAATTATTGATGATATAAAAAATATAACATTAGTTTCAGCCTCATCTGTTGATAAGGAAATAAAAAACTTAAAGAAAAATAAAATGGAACTATCTACTATTGTGGCAGAAAATTTAGCAAAAAAAGCAAATGAAAAAAATATTAAAAAAGTTTATTTTGATAGAGGTATTTTCAAATACCATGGAAGAGTTAAAATATTTGCAGAAACTTTGAGAAAAAATGGAATGGAATTTTAAATGATGGAAAAAAATACAGAATTTGTAGAAAAACTTGTTCACATAAATAGAATAACAAAAGTTGTTAAAGGTGGAAGAAGGTTTGGTTTTTCCGCATTAGTAGTAGTTGGTAATCAAAACGGTAAGATTGGTATTGCTCATGCTAAAGCCAAACAAGTTCCAGATGCAATTAAAAAAGCTAATGAGCTCGCTAGAAGAAATTTAATACAAATACCGTTAAGAGATGGAAGAACAATTCATCATGATATATTCGGAAAGGATGGGGCTGGTAAAATTAAATTACGATCTGCTCCTAAAGGAACTGGTATAATTGCGGGTGGCCCTGTAAGAGCAGTTTGTGAAGTGCTTGGTATTAAAGATATAGTTGCTAAATCTTTAGGAACCGCAAACCCACATAATGTAATTAGAGCATGTATTAAAGCTTTATCTAAACAGAATTCACCAAAAAATATTTCAAATTTGAGAAATAAAAAAATTTCAGAAATAATTGAGAAAAGAGGATAATGACATCTTTAAATACATTAAATAATATTAAATCAAAAAAAATTCGTGTTGGAAGAGGTATTGGATCAGGTAAAGGAAAGACTTCAGGTAGAGGTGTTAAAGGACAAAAATCAAGATCTGGAGTTGCGATTAAAAGTTTTGAAGGTGGTCAAATGCCATTATACAGAAGATTACCGAAAAGAGGTTTCAACCCCATAAAACAAAGTAAAATTGCTGTAATAAATTTAGGTGATTTACAGAATTTAATTAATAATAAAAAAATTAATATAGATGAAAAAATTAATATCGATTTATTAAAAAAAACAAAAATATTAAGAAAATCCATTAATAAGTTTAAAGTTCTATCAAATGGTAATTTTAATTCTAAAATTAATATAGAAGCTGATTATTCTTCAAAGATTGCAAAAGAAAAAATTGAAAAAGCTGGTGGACAAATTACTGTTAAAAATCAATCTTAATAATGAGTGCATCAACACAATCTAACGATTTAAGAAATAGAATATTATTTACATTATTTATACTCGCAGTTTATAGACTTGGCACTTTTGTGCCTCTTCCGGGTATAGATCCTGAGCAACTTCAAGTCATGATGGAAGGAAATCAAAAAGGTCTATTGGGTATGTTTAATGTATTCGCAGGAGGTGCTGTAAGTAGGATGGCGATATTTGCATTAGGTATTATGCCATACATTTCATCATCAATTATAGTTCAATTACTGACCGGTGTTTCAGATTACTTTAAAAATTTAAAGGCACAAGGTGAAATAGGTAGACAAAAAATTACACAAATAACAAGATATGGAACAGTTTTGTTAGCTACTATACAAGGATATGGCTTGGCAGTTGGTTTAGAGTCTTCTGCAGACTTAGTTATAAACCCAGGAATATTTTTTAAAATTTCAACTGTTACAACAATAGTAGCAGGAACAATTTTTCTAATGTGGCTAGGGGAACAAATTACCCAAAGAGGTATTGGTAACGGAATATCATTAATTATTTTTTCAGGTATTGTGGCTGAAATTCCAAGGGCTCTTGTAACAACATTTGAACTAGGAAGAACAGGTGCTATTTCAACTGTAATGATTATTTTTATTTTTCTATTATTAGTAGCAACTATAATTTTTATAGTATTTATGGAGAGAGCATTAAGGAAAATACTTATAAATTATCCAAAAAGACAAATGGGTAATAAAATGTATGGTGGTGATTCATCTCATTTACCTTTAAAAATCAATTCGGCAGGAGTGATTCCAGCAATTTTTGCGTCAGCTTTATTGCTATTGCCAGTGACCTTTTCAAATTTTAATGTTTCTCAAAATGAAACATTTTTAAATATTTCATCATATTTTTCTCAAGGACAACCATTATACATGTTACTTTATGCTTCTGGTATAATATTTTTTACTTTTTTTTATACTTCTATAACATTTAATCCTACTGAGACTGCTGAAAATTTAAGAAAATATGGAGGCTTTATTCCAGGAATAAGACCTGGTGAAAGTACTGCCATATACATTGACACCATATTAACAAGACTTACTACAATAGGTGCGTTGTATCTTGCTCTTGTTTGCTTAATGCCAGAATTTTTGATAGCGAACTATCCAATTCCTTTTTATTTAGGTGGAGCCTCAGTTTTAATTGTTGTTGTAGTTGCAATTGATACAGTTACGCAAATTCAGACTAGGATGATGAGTGCTCAATATGAACAACTCATAAAAAAAACTAAATTTGGTAGGTAGGTGAATATTATATTGTTTGGTCCTCCAGGAGCAGGTAAAGGAACTCAAGCTAAATTCCTTGTAAAAAAAATAAATGGGTTTCAAATTTCAACTGGAGATATTTTAAGGGAAGAAATAAATAAAGATACAGAAATAGGAAAAAAAATAATAAATAATATGAATGAAGGAAAGTTTGTTGATGATGGTATAGTTAATAGTCTTTTAAAAAACCATATATTTGACCCAAACAAAAAAGAAAAATTAATTTTTGACGGTTATCCCAGGTCTTTAAGCCAAGCAAAAAATTTAGATATATTATTAGACCAATCAAAACAGAAGATAGATCATATATTTTTTCTGAATGTAAACAAAGAAACAATTATAAAGCGCATTGAAAAAAGAAAAATTTTAGAAAAAAGATCTGATGATGACTTAGATACAATATTAAAGAGATATGATACTTATATTAAAACCACCAAACCAGTTCTTGATTACTATTCAAAAAATTCTAATTTTCAGGAGATTGATGGTTCAATGGAGATAGATCAAATAACCAACAAAATAGAGGCTTTTTTGAATGTTTAAGACATTGACTTTGATTAATCTTATTATATAAAAGGCACAATTTATCACAATAATTATGGCTCGTATTGCAGGTGTAAACATACCACAAAACAAATTAGTTCATGTTGGACTTACTTATATCTATGGTATTGGAAATAAATTTTCACAACAAATCTGTACAGATTTAGAAATACCAAAATCTAAAAGAGTAAATGAGCTTACTGATGACCAAATCTTAAAAATAAGAGAATACATTGATCAAAAATTTACAGTAGAAGGTGATTTAAGAAGAGAAACATCATTAAGTATTAAAAGATTAATTGACCTTGCAACATATAGAGGATCAAGACATAGAAAAAAACTTCCTGTAAGAGGTCAACGAACAAGATGCAATTCTAGAACTAGAAAAGGAAAAGCAATTGCAATTGCAGGTAAGAAATTAACCCCACTTAAAAAATAATGAAAAAAGAAGCGACTGAAAATAAAGAACAGAAAATAGAGTCTAAGCCTAAAAAAAGTTCATATTCGAAGAAAAAAAAAGGAAAAAAAAATATTTTAAATGGAATAGCTTATGTTCAATCTACATTTAACAATACTATTGTATCTATAGCTGATACTAATGGAAATGTAGTCTCTTGGGCATCTGCTGGCCAAAAAGGTTTTAAAGGCTCTCGTAAATCTACACCGTACGCAGCACAAGTTGCAGCTGATGCAGCTGCTGCAAAGGCTTTAGATGTAGGAATTAAAATTTTATCCGTGGAAGTTAAAGGTCCTGGATCTGGAAGGGAAACTGCCTTGAGAGCTTTACAGGCTAGAGGATTTAAAATTATATCAATAAAAGATACAACACCAATGCCACACAATGGTACGAGACCACCTAAAAAAAGGAGAGTGTAATGGAGCAAACAGAAGTAAATTCAAAAAATTGGAAATCATTAATTAAACCAGCAAAACTAGATGTTCAATTAAGTGAGGATAAAGCATTTGCAAAGATCACTGCTGAACCTCTAGAAAAAGGATATGGGTTAACCCTTGGTAATTCATTAAGACGAATTCTTTTATCTTCAATAAGAGGAACTGCTGTAACCTCTATCCAGATTGATGGTGTATTGCATGAATTCACATCTATTAAAGGTGTCAGAGAAGATGTCACTGATATAGTATTAAATGTAAAATCTTTAGCTTTAAAAAGCACGTCTGAAGAACCAAAAAAATTAATACTTGATGCCAAAGGTCCCGGAGAAATAAAGGCATCTGATATAACACCTGTTACTGATATTGAAATATTAAATCCAGATTTAGTTATTTGTAATTTAGATGAAAATACTAAATTTCATATGGAAATGTCTGTAGGCACTGGAAAAGGATATGTATCTGCCGATATGAATAAACCAGAGGAACCACCACTAGGTTTAATTCCAATAGACTCACTATTTAGTCCAGTAAAAAAAGTTTCTTATTCAGTGAGCACTGCAAGAGAGGGTAAGGCCTTAGATTACGATAAATTAACAATGGAAGTTGAAACTAATGGATCAATCTCAGCAGAGGATGCTGTTGCATATTCTGCGAGGATTTTCCAAGATCAACTAGGAATGTTTGTTAACTTTGATGAGCCACAAGAAGTTATTATTAAAGAGCAACCTTCTGAGCCAGAATTTAATAAAAACTTATTAAGAAAAGTTGATGAATTAGAGCTTTCTGTAAGATCAATGAACTGCCTAAAAAATGATAATATTATCTACATAGGTGATTTAGTACAAAAATCAGAAGGTGAAATGTTAAGAACACCTAATTTTGGAAGAAAATCATTAAATGAGATTAAAGAAGTATTAACTGGGATGTCATTATATCTTGGAATGGAGATTCCAAATTGGCCACCAGATAACATTGCTGAATTATCTAAAAAATTAGAGGAAGCTATCTAATGAGACATAAAATGGGCTATAAAAAGCTCAACAGAACTTCAGAACATAGAAAAGCTCTGATTAAAAATATGCTTAACTCATTAATAAAGTATGAGCAAATTACAACTACATTGCCCAAAGCAAAAGTTTTAAAACCTCAAGCAGACAAAATAATTACACTAGGCAAAAAAGATACATTATCTAATACAAAGACTTTAATTTCAAAACTGCAAGACATTAAATCTACAAATAAAGTTAAAAAAACTCTATCTAAGAGATATGAAAATAGAAAAGGTGGCTATACGAGAATTATAAAGGCTGGATTTAGATATGGTGATAATGCACCAATGGCAGTAATTGAATTTGTAGACAGAGATGTTGAAGCAAAAAGAGTTGATAAAAAGAAAAAGAACCCAACTAAAGATACACCAAAAGTTGAAGACAAAAAGCAAGCTACAGCATAGTATTTAATTCATATTTTATTTAATTGATGTTGTAAAACAATTATCTAGTATTTTATATTAACTAAATGAAAAATATAATTTTTCAAATAATTATAATATTTTTTTTTATAACTAATAATTTAAAAGCAAATCCACCAAAAATTGATGGCTTAAAATTTTATACCTTAGGTGACGATAATATGCCATGGTTTAATTTAGATAATGAAAAAGATTTAATAGACTTATCAAATATTGATTGCCAATGGAGTCATGGAAAAAAAACAAAATGTAGAATGCACTTGTCACCATTATATAACTTTCCTAAGGATGGATTGTTAATTCAAAATAAAATTGTTAGATCTGGCAAAATTGCTTGGAAATTTAAAAACGGTGATGGTGATTGCGGTCAACAAAGAAAATCAGATGAGTGCAATACTTTTAGAGAAAGATCTGAAGTTAGCATGTTAGGATTAAAGTCTAAAAATACATGGTTTAAATTTAGTATTTATATCCCTGATAATAGTGAATTTACTATTCCTATAAGTAATACTATATGGCAAATACATTCTAAGGCAGGTCCAGTAAATTTTATGTTTAGACTTGCTCCAAATGGAGATTTGCAATGGACAGATTTTGTAAATCATAGTTTTGGAGGTTTTGACACTTATAAAATCTTAGAATCAAATAATGTAAAAGGTAAATGGAATGATTTTGTTATTAATATGGAATTTGTCGATTGGCCAAATAAGAGTTTTATTAAAATTTGGGCTAATAACGAACTTGTAGTTAATTATACTGGATTGACTAATAATAATATAAGCAAACAGTCTTATATGAAGTTTGGAATATATAAAAGTAATATTAATAGGTTTAATATAATGCATAAAGGCAATCCTCCAAAAAGAGGTGATACAGTTGTATATTATGACTCCATAGCTATAGGTAAAAAGTGCGAAGACCTCAGGCTAGATGAAGAAAACAATAGTTGCAAAAAATTAAAATAAAAATGAAAAAATCAATTAATGTAGATAAATCTTTTAATGATATGCGTATTGATAGATTTATTCGAAATCATCTAGGAAAAATTCCACAAGGACTTATTGAAAAAAACCTAAGAAATGGAAAATTAAAATTAAATCAAAAAAAAGTAAAAAGCTCCCAAAAAGTTAAAACTGGTGACAAACTTAATATTTATAATTTAAATTTTGAGGAAAAAATTGAGCAACTCAAAAAAAAATACAATCCCAGTAATGAAATTATAAAAGAAAATGAAGATTTAATTATTGAAAATAATGAAAATTTTGTTGTTTTAAATAAACAATCAGGAATTTCAGTACAAGGTGGTACAAAATCTAAAAAGAATATAATTGATATATTTGCGAAAAGTAATTTATTTAGAGATGAGAAGCCTTACTCTGTACACAGATTAGATAAGGATACTTCTGGTGCTTTTATAATTGCAAAGAATAGGGAAACAGCCCAACTGTTCACTTCGCTTTTTAGATTAAGAAAAGTTTATAAAACCTATTTAGCAATATGTAATGGTGAATTAATTTTAATCGATAAAGGTGTAATAAAAGATGATTTAATAAGATTTGAAAATAAAAAAAAAATTGTTGAAAAAGCTGAAACAAAATATGAAATTTTAGATAAAAATAATAACGCGACCTTCATTCAGCTAAATCCAATAACTGGTAGAAAGCACCAACTAAGAAAACAATTGTTTAATTTAGGAAATTCTATTATTGGTGATAAAAAATATAATTCAACGAATAACTCAAAAATAAATAATAAAAATCTAATGTTACATTCTTATGAAATAAAATTTAAAATTAATGAGAAAAAATATACTTTTAGAGCAACACCGCCAGATTATTTCAGAAATATGTTAAAAACTAAAAGACTTAATTTTTAATATTTGATAGAAAATTCTTTATCAAATCATTCTCAATATTTTTATAATTTTGTTTTTTAATCTTTATTAAATTTGAAACCCCTCTATCTCTAACTCCACAAGGAACTATCTTTTTATAAACATTAAGATCATTAGAGATATTTAATGCAAAACCGTGATAAGCAATCCATTTCTTTACTTTTATACCTATTGCTGCAATTTTATCTATTTTACCAGATTTGTGCTCAAACCAAATTCCAATATTTTTTCTATCAGCAAAACACTTTATATTGTAATTTTTTAAAGTATCTATAATTGTCCTTTCAATTGCAGTTATAATTTTTTTTATATTCTTACCTCTTTTGTTTAAATCAATCACAAAATAAAAAACTAATTGACCGGGACCATGATATGTTATTTTTCCACCTCTGTTTGTTTTAATAAATTTTATAGATTTATCTAAAATCTCATTATCACTAAAACTTGTTCCACCTGTATAAATCTCTTCATGTTCAAGTATCCAAATAAGCTCTTTATTTTTATTTACTTTGATTTGCTCCAATCTATCTTCAAGTATATCTATCGCAGATTTATATTTTATTGGTTTTACTGACTTTTTGATCTCTATTGTCATTATAAAATTGTATTATTTTTATTTTGTATTAATAGTGCCAACTAAATTATAGGTAAATTTTATGACTATAGTGAAAAAAATAAAAGATAAAAAAGTTAACTTTGAATTTAACAAGGAATTCATCAAAGTTGTCACAGACAAAATTGCCTCAAATGATGCTGGATTTATTACAAATTCGTTTAATGCTATGCATCCTGCCGATGCTGCGGATATAATTGAACATTTGAGTCAAAATGATAGGGAAAATTTAATAAAATTAAATAGTTTCAAAGTTGATCCCGAAGTTTTTGTTGAATTAAATGAGTCTATCCAATCTGAAATGATTGCTTATTTATCATCTGATTCAATAGTGAACATACTAAAAAATTTAGAGTCAGATGATGCAATTAAAATTTTAGAAAATGTTGATGAAAAAGAAAAAAATACGATCCTTAGCTCATTACCTCCAAAAGACCGATTTGCACTACTTGAAAGCTTAAGTTATCCAGAAGACTCTGCTGCTAGATTAATGCAGCGTGAATTTACAGCTATACCAAGCAACTGGTCTGTAGGACAAACGATAGACTATTTAAGAGAAAATAAAGAACTTCCTGAAGAATTTCTAGAAATATTTATAGTTGATCAAGAATTCAAACCCATTGGTACAGTTCCTTCATCAAGAGTATTAAGAACTCCAAGAGACACAAAAATGATGTCTATTATGGCTGAATCTCAAACACTAATACCGGTTGATATGGATAGAGAGGAAGTCGGTAATTTATTTGAAAATTATAATTTGAGTTCAGCTGCTGTAGTGGATAAGTCTGACAAATTAGTTGGGATGATAGCTTATGATGACGTCCTAACTGTATTAAAGGAGGAAGCTGAAGAGGACGCACTTAGATTAGCAGGAGTAGGTGATGAAGAAATAACCGATGGAGTAATAACAAAAACAAAGAGAAGATTTAATTGGTTGTTATTAAACTTGTTTACTGCTTTTCTAGCAACTTATTGCATTAGTCTATTTGGTGCCACTATAGAGCAAATGGTAGTATTGGCTTTTTTAATGCCAATTGTAGCATCAATGGGTGGTAACGCTGGCATGCAAACATTGGCTGTCACAGTAAGATCTTTAGCGACACAGGATTTAACGAAAAATAATTTTACGAATAATATTATTAAAGAATTCAATATTGGAGTTTTAAATGGAGTTATTTTTGCAATTATAAGTTCTTTGATAGTTCAGCTATGGTTTAATGATATCCAGCTCTCCCTAATAATTTCAATTTCAATGGTTTTAACTATGATAGTTGCTGGTCTTTTTGGTATTTTAGTGCCTGTAACATTAAATAAAATGAAAATTGATCCTGCAATTTCTTCTAGTGTATTTGTTACAACAATAACAGATGTAATTGGATTTGTATCTTTCTTAGGTGTGGGAGCTTATTTTTTATAATCAAAAATTATCAATCAATCTTACTCCATTAATATGATAGGCAATAAACAGTCTATATTTAGATTTTAAATTATCTAATTTCATTTTTTTCTCATCTCTAAATTCAAGATAATCAATTTTAATTTTAAATTTATTTTCAAGCTCATATTTATATTTTGATAAATCCACATATTTATTTGTTTTTGATAATCTTTTTAATTTATCTAATTTCATAGCTATTTTTGATGCTTTTTTTATAGATGATTTATTTAACAATTTGTTTCTTGTAGATAAAGCAATTTTATTATTTTCTCGAATGGTAGGGCAACCAACAATATTTATTTTATATTTTTTACCTAATATTCTTTTAATTAACATGTATTGTTGAAAATCTTTTTCACCCATATAAACATGCTTAGATTTAACAATAGATAACAATCTATTCATCACGTTTAATACACCTTCAAAATGACCTTTTCTATATTTAGCACATAAAATTTTATCAGATTTATTAAGTTTGAAATTCTTCATTCTATTTTTATATATTTCATTGACTTCTGGTAAAAATAAATAATTGACTTTGAGTTTTTTTAATATCGAAATATCTTTACTTATATTCCTAGGATAATTCTTAAAATCTTTTTTTTGATTAAATTGTGTTGGATTGACAAAAATACTTACTATTGTTTCTTTGTTATTTTTTTGTGAAATTTTTATTAAAGATTCGTGGCCTTTATGAATTCCCCCCATTGTAGGTACAAATCCAATATATTTGTAATTTTTTACTGCCTTATTTAGTTCAAAAACATTTTTTAAAATTTTCATTTTTAATAAATATGATTATAAGTAAAACATCTTAATGATTAAACAAGCTATTATTCCCCTTGCTGGTTTGGGTACACGTTTGTTACCTTTGACAAGTGTTTTTCCTAAAGAACTGCTTCCAATAAATGGAAAACCAGGAATTGAGTATATTTTAGATGAATGTATTGACGCTGGTGTAAGTGAAATAATTTTTATTATTTCAAAAAAAAAAGAGATGATAAAGAAATATTTCAATAATGATAATTTTTACAAATCAATTATAAAAAAAAAGAAAGATCCCAGAATAATAAATGAGTACAAAAAAATCCTTTTTTTTAGAAAAAAAATTAAATTTGTTTATCAAAATAAACCCATGGGAACTGGTGACGCCGTACTTAAAACTAAAAGATTTATAAAAAATAATTATTTTTTGATGTTGTTACCTGATGATTTAATTATGAAAAAGAATTGTTCAAAAGATATGATAAAAATTCACAAAAAATTAAAAGGATCTGTAATGGCCAGCATGAAAGTCGAAAAAAACAATGTAGATCGTTGGGGAATTTATTCAATTAAAAAAAATATTGATAAATTAAATTTTAAAATTGCAGATGTAATTGAAAAACCTAATACTAAAGATGCTCCATCAAATAATGCAGTTATAGGTAGATACATATTATCAAAGAAAATTTTTCATTATCTAAATAATCAAAAAAAAGGTAAAGGTGGTGAAATCCATATTACAGATGCAATAAGACGAATGATATTAGATCAACATTTATTCATCGGACATAAATTTAGAGGCAATTATTTAGATTGTGGATCCCTGAAAGGTTATATTAAATCTGGAATTGAAATTTCTAAATTATGAAGATTTGCATAATAGGATCTGGTTACGTTGGTTTAGTTAGTGGTGCTTGTTTTTCAGACTTGGGTAATACAGTTACATGTGTTGATATTAATAGAGAAGTTATAAAAAAATTAAATAAAGGCATAATACCAATTTATGAGCCTGGTCTTCAAGAATTGGTTGAAAGAAATTTAAAAAAAAAAAGACTTTTATTTTCAACTAATATTTCTAACTCAATAAAAAAGTCAGATATTATTTTTATTTGTGTTGGAACTCCTACCAAAAATAATAAAGCTGATTTGAAATATGTATTTAACGTTATTAAAAGTATAAAATCTAATTTAAACAGATATAAAATAATAGTTACTAAATCTACAGTTCCAGTGACCACAGGCGATAAAATAACAAAAATCTTAAAATCAAATAAAAATAAAAATAAGTTTGATGTTGTATCCAATCCTGAATTTTTAAGAGAAGGTGAAGCAATTAGAGATTTTCAATTTCCAGATAGAGTTGTTGTAGGCACAAGCAGCAACAAAGCAAATAAAATTATGAAAAAATTATATCTTCCTTTAATTAAAAAGGGTGGCAGATATTTTCATACTTCTAGAAGAGCAGCTGAATTAATTAAATATGCATCAAACGCTTTTTTAGCCACTAAAATTACATTCATTAATGAAATAGCCAATTTATGTGAAAAATCAAATATAGACGTTAAAGAAGTTGCAATTGGCATGGGTTTAGATGAAAGGATTGGAAGCAGATTTCTACGAGCTGGCCCAGCCTATGGTGGATCATGTTTTCCAAAGGATACAAGGGCACTTGTTTCAACTGGTCGAATGTTTAAAACAAATCTTTCAGTTGTAAAATCAGTAATTAATTCAAATGATAAAAGATCTAATTTATTACTAAACAAAATTAGCAAAATAATGAATAACAAAATTAAAAATAAAAATATTACATTTTTGGGTGTTACTTTTAAACCAGGAACTGATGATATGAGAGAATCTTCATCATTAAAAATGATACCAGCCTTATCAAGAAAAGGTGCATATATAAATTATTATGAACCAACAGGTAAGAAAAAGGAATTAAAATCCAAGAATATAAACTTTTCTGAAAATATAGAGGATGCTTGTAAAAGCGCGGATTTAATAATTATTCATACAGAATGGAATGAATTTAAACAACTCAACTTTAAAAAAATTACCAAAAAAAGAAATTTTAAAGTTTTTGATATGAGAAATCTTTATTCACCTTCTGAAATGAAAAAAAATAAAATAAATTACTTTAGTATTGGTAGATAATTAATTAAGATCAAATATTGCATCAACTTCAACTGCAACGCCCAATGGAAGGCTATTAGTGCTGACAGCAGCTCTTGCATGTGAGCCAGCTTCATCAAATACACTTTTTATTAGATCTGAGGCTCCATTTATGACTTTTGGCTGCTCAGTAAAATTATCAGTAGAATTAACATATCCAGTAAGTTTCAAACATGATTTAATTTTGGATAAATCATCACCACATGCTTTTTTTGCTTGAGATATTATGCTTAATGCACATCTTTTAGCTGCCTCATAACCTTGTTCAGTATTATAATCTTTTCCGAGTTTTCCCTTAATTAAATTTCCATCCTCATCAATTGATATTTGACCTGATATGTATAGTAAATTTCCAGATATTCTAGTAGCAGCATATGATCCAACAGGATCATTAGCTTTTGGTAATTTGATATTTAAATTTCTTAAATTTTCATCTGCTGACATTATTTGCCTTTCTTTTTCTTTTTATTTCTATCGTATTCTTTTCTTTTCTCAATTAAAATTAATGCTTCTTCCATAGTTAATTCAACAGGATCTTTTTCTTCAGGTATAGTCGCATTTAAAGATTTGTATTTAATGTAAGGACCATACTGACCTTTCATGACTCTAACTGGCTTTTTATCTTCAGGGTGTTCTCCTAAATCTTTTATCATAGATGATGAAATTCTTCCTGGTTTAGCTTCAGCAATTAATGTAACAGCTCTATTTAACCCAATTGTGAATAATTCGTCCACATTTTCTAGTCTAGCAGATTTATTTTCACATTTAAGGTAAGGACCAAATCTTCCAACATTCACAGTAATATCCTTATCATTTTCAGGATTTTTACCTAAACTTAATGGTAATGAGCATAAGTATTTTGCCTTTTCTAAATCAATATTTTCAATCTCAATTCCTTTAGGGATAGAAACATTTTTTAAATTATTTTCTTCTTTCTTTAATTTTCTTTTTTTCTTTTTAGTTTTTTCATCTTCCTCTATGATTTCTTTTTCAAATTGCAAATATGGGCCAAATCTTCCATTTTTAAGAAAAATATCTTTACCTTTGTCATTTTTTCCAATGAATTTAGGTTCTGCTAGTGTCAATTGTTGTGCTGCTTTAGATTTTGATAGTGGTCTTGTAAATTTGCAGTCCGGATAATTTGAACACCCAATAAAAGCACCACCTCTAAAACTATTTTTTAAACTTAATTGCCCAGTTTCACAAAGCTTGCATTTTCTATCAATATTTCCATTCTTATCGACCTCAAATATTAGTGATCCAAGACTTTCATTTAATAGGTCTAATACTTCTCTGGTTCTTTTTTCTTTCACACCTGAAACATTAGAATTAAAGTCTTTCCAAAAATTCTCTAAAACTTTTATCCAATTTTCTTTACCTGAAGTTATATCATCTAATTGATCTTCTAATTTTGCAGTAAAATCATAATCAACATATTTGGTAAATAATTTTTCTAAAAACGCAGAAAGTAATTTTCCTCTATCAGTTGGGAAAAATCTTTTATTATTTATGTCAGCATAACCTCTATTAGCTATTACTGAAATAATACTTGCATAAGTAGATGGTCTTCCAATTCCTAGCTCCTCTAATTTTTTAACTAGACTTGCCTCTGAATATCTAGGTGGTGGTTGTGTATAGTGCTGTTCATCAATATGATCTTCAAACATTACATCACCTTTTTCAACATCTGGCAAAATATTTTCATTGTCATCATCATTTTCATCGATCTTATATAGTTTAAGGAAACCATCAAATTTTAATGTTGAACCACTAGCTTTGAATATATTTTTATTATCATCTGAGTTGATGGTAATGGTTTTTCTATCAAATTTGGCTGACTGCATTTGTGATGATAAAGATCTAGACCATATTAAATTATAAAGTTTATATTGATCAGTACTTAAGTATTTTTTCATATCTTCTGGTTTTCGAATTATTTCTGTTGGACGTATAGCTTCGTGAGCTTCTTGAGCATTCTTTGCTTTTTTGCCACTATAATTTAGAGGTTGTTCTGGTAAATATTTATCACCATAATTCTGCATTATAAAATCTCTGAAAGATGTTATCGCATCTTTTGAAATATTAGTTCCATCTGTTCTCATATAAGTAATTAATCCTACGGTTTCACCTTCAATATCAATTCCTTGATATAGTCTTTGAGCAATTTGCATTGTTCTTGATGCTCCAAAACCAAGTTTACTCGATGCTGTTTGTTGTAATGTCGATGTAGTAAAAGGTCCTGATGGATTTCTGTTATAAGTTTTTGAACTTATATCTGTTATATTATATTTTTTATTTTTTATTTTTGATAAAGCGTCGTTAATATCTTGTTTGTTTTTAAATGAAAATTTCTCAACCTTATTTCCATTTAATTGTGAAATAGTTGTATTTATTTTTTCATTTTTGTTATTTTTAAAAATTATATTTAAAGTCCAAAATTCTTTAGGTTGAAAAACTTCTATTTCCTGTTCTCTTTCAGTTAAAAGTCTTAGAGCTACAGACTGAACTCGACCAGCAGATTTAGAACCTGGTAATTTTGTCCATAGAATGGGGGAGATATTAAAACCTACTAGATAATCTAGAGCTCTTCTTGCCATATAAGCATCAACTAAATGTGGCTCTATTTTCCTTGGATTATCTATTCCATTTGTAACTGCTTTTTTTGTTATTTCGTTGAAAACTACTCTTTCAACTTCTTTATCTTTTAATAATTTTTTTTCTTCAAGAAACTCTTTTACATGCCAAGCTATTGCTTCACCTTCTCTGTCAGGGTCAGTAGCTAGAATAATTTTTTTTGAATCTTTAGCACTATCTGTAATTTCTTTTAAATATTTTTTTGAAAAACTATCTACTTCCCAAATCATTTTAAAATCATTTTCGGGATCAACAGAACCATTTTTCGAAGGTAGATCTCTTATATGTCCATAGCTTGCAAGAACTGTATAATCTGATCCTAAATATTTATTAATTGTTTTTGCTTTTGCTGGACTTTCAACGATTACTAGATTCATATTTAGAGAACGTACTTAAAACAGTTAAACTGTCAAATTATTAAATTTTTGTCTTAGTTTCTTCTTTATTTATCAAGCGTTTAACGTTTTCTCTATGAGTGTAAAAAATTAAAATAAACATTATGAAGTAAAACATAATGTTATCATTGCTATAAAAAAATATAAAAATAGGAACACTTAATGATCCAAGAAGTGATCCTAATGATGAGTATTTAAATATTAAATATGTAATTACCCAAACAATACCAAAAACAATACCCAAAAAATAATTTAAAATAATCAACATTCCAACATATGTTGCAACACCCTTACCACCTTTAAATTTTAACCATATTGGAAAAACATGTCCTAAAAAAACAGATAATGAACAAATGTAAATAAATTCTGGATAATTTAATTTAACATAAATTATTGGCAAAACCGCTTTTAAAATGTCTAGTAATAAAGTTGAGTAACCTAAAAATTTATTACCAGTTCTTAAAACATTGGTGGCGCCTATATTGCCCGATCCTGTTTCTCTTATGTCTTTTTTTAAAAAAATTTTTGTTAATAAAAAACCAAAAGGAATAGAACCTAATAAATATGATAAAAGTGATAAAATTAAAATTTCCATTTAAATATTGTAAAGCTCTTGCCCTTTTACGTATGTATTGGTCACTTTTCCTTGTAATCTTTTATTTTCAATTGACGTATTTTTTGATTTAGAAACCAAGTTTTCTTGTTTTACTATCCAAGGTTTATTTATATCCACAATACAGAAATCTGCATCATTACCAACGGATAAATTACCTTTGTTAATTTTCAAAATTTTTGCAGGATTGGAGGTTAATGCAGCAATAATTTTTTCAAGTTTTACAGATCCATTGTGATATAATTCTAATGACAAGGATAATAACGTTTCAATACCAGTTGCTCCTGTTGCGGCTTGAGCAAATGTTAATCTTTTTTGCTCCTCATCTTCAGGTTTGTGATCTGAAACTATTACATCGATTGTACCATCATTTAATCCTTGCACTAAACTTAATCTATCATCTTCGGTTCTAAGTGGCGGTGACAATTTTAAAAAAGTTCTAAAGTCACCAATATCATTTTCATTTAAAGATAAATTATTTATTGATACCCCACAGGAAAATCTTACTTTATTTTTTCTATCTTTAATAATTTCAACTGCTTTTCCTGATGAAATCTGAGAAATGTGATAACGACAATTATATTCATCTAATAATGTTAAATCTCTCTCTATAATTATTAGTTCTGCTATTTCTGGGATACCTTGCAAACCAAGTTTTGTCGAAATTATTCCATCATTTATCATGCCATTTTCAGCTAATTCTTGATCTTCTGCATGTTGCATTATTAAAGATCCTAAATCTTTTGCTGAATTCATTATTCTGGACATAACTCTTGTATTCTGAATTGTTTTAATTCCATCTGTAAATGCTATTATTCCCTTACTTTGCAGAAGACCAAACTCTGTCATATTTGTACCTTCAGTACCCTTTGTTAGAGATGCTGTGGGAAATATATTTATTTTTGATTTATCTCTACCTCGTCTTTTTAAAAAATCTACTATTGAAACGTTATCGATTATTGGATCAGTATTAGGCATTGTTACAACTGAAGTTACTCCCCCGGATAATGCAGCATTGCTCAAAGTTCTAAAATTTTCTTTATATTCATAACCTGGCTCGCCGACAAATACTCTCATATCAACTATACCTGGGAAAATATAATTCTCTCTTAAATCAATAACTTTTTCTCTATTAGGAATATTGTTTTTATTCACCTTTTTGCCAACACCTTCAATTTTTCCATCTTCTCCTATTATTAATCCTCCTATTTCACTTATGTTGTTATGAGGATCAATTATATTTGCGTTAATAAAGTATTTTTTTTTCATCATTCACAAAAAATTTTTAAACATGCCATTCTTATAGCAACACCTAATTCAACTTGTTCTTTTACAACGCTCATATTGGTGTCATCAGCTAGTTTTGTATCAATTTCAATACCGCGGTTCATTGGACCAGGATGCATAATAATTGAATCTGATTTTGCATATTCTAATTTATCCTGCGTTAGTCCATAGTATTCATAATACTCTCTATTAGATGACAAGAATGAACTACTCATTCTTTCATTTTGAAGTCTAAGCATCATTACTATGTCGCAATCTTTTACACCTTTCTTCATATTTGAAAAAATATTAACTCCAAATTTTTCTATATCTTTTGGTAAAAGGTTTGAAGGAGCTACAATATTAACTTCGGCACCCAACATGTTTAGCAAGTAAATATTAGATCTTGCTACTCTTGAATGAAGAATATCTCCACAAATTGCAACCTTTAATCCTTGAATTTTTTTTTTCCTATTCAATATTGTTAATGCATCAAGTAATGCTTGGGTAGGGTGCTCTCTCCTTCCATCACCAGCATTTAAAACAGCACAATTGACTTTTTGAGATAAAAGATTACATGCTCCTGAATCTTGATGTCTAATAACTATTATATCAGGATGCATTGCATTTAATGTCATTGCAGTATCTATTAGCGTTTCACCTTTTTTAATTGCTGAGTTTGTTATATTCATTGACATAACATCTGCACCTAATCTTTTTCCTGCTAGTTCAAATGAGCTTTGAGTTCTTGTTGATGGTTCAAAAAAAAGGTTAATTTGTGTTTTTCCCTTAAGTAAATCTAATTTTTTATTTTTACTTTTGTTTAATTCAATAAATTTTTCAGCTTCTTTTAAGATTAAATTAACATCATTTATTGATAAATCTTGAATACCTAGGAGATGTTTCTGAGAAATTTTAATAGCTTTGATTTTAGTTGCCATTAAAACCAACTCTATAGCCAGAAAGGTTGATTAATGCAAGTATTAATTATTAATAAAATCTATGGCACCCTGTAAGATAAATGCAGCAGCATTTTTATCTATATTTTTTTCTCTTTTGGTTACGTTAATACCTAAATTTTTAGTTAATTTAAATGCCCCAACTGTTGATAATCTTTCATCCCAAAGACTTATTGGAAGATCAATTTCTTTTGATATTGCTTTTGACACATCATTGACTGATTGAGAAGATTTACCAAAGGTTCCGTCCATATTTATTGGATTACCAATAATTATTCCCTTAATATTATTTTCTTTAATAATATCCTTTAATTCATTGATAAGATCCTCAAATTTGGATTTGTTTATTGTTTTAAGCGGTGTGGCAATTTTTTGATTTTCATCACATATAGCTACACCAATTCTCTTTGAACCTAAATCAAGACCAATTAATCTAGAAGTATTTAGCTGTTTCTTTTTAAATTCCTCGATTGTGATCATATTGTATATTATTTACTTAAGTGATAGTTTGCGGCAATATTTTTACCATATGAGTATAGATCTTAAAACAGTAAAGCACATTTCGAAATTAGCAAGAATTTCTATTGATGATGAAAAAGCTAACAAATTAAAGGGTGACTTAAATAATATATTTGAATTTATAGAAAAATTAAATGAGTTAAATACTGACAATGTTCAAGCTTTAACATCGATTGCTGAGACCACCCTAAGATTTAGAAAAGATGAAATTAAATCAGAAAATATCAGAGAAAAAATTTTAAAAAACTCACCTGAAGAAAATAAAGATTTTTTTGTTGTACCAAAGGTTGTTGAATAATGTCAGATATAACAAGTCAAAGTTTATTCGAATTAACATCGAATATAAAAGAAAAAAAACTATCTTCAGAGGAAATTACAAAAGCATTTATATATCGTGCTGAAAAATCGAAAAAATTAAATGTTTATGTTACAGATAATTTTGAAAGAGCGATAGATCAATCAAAGAAATTTGACTCTAATCCCAATTTAGATTTAAAATTACCAGGTATTCCTATTGCTGTTAAAGATTTATTTTGTACAAATGGAGTTAGAACAACAGCAGGTAGCAAAATATTAAATAACTTCGTTCCCACATACGAGTCGACAGTTACTCAAAATTTGTGGAGTCAAGGAGCAATACTTCTTGGTAAACTTAATTGTGATGAATTTGCTATGGGCTCTTCAAATGAAACTAGTTTTTTTGGAAATGTTCAAAATCCAGTAGGAGAAAATTTAGTCCCAGGTGGATCTTCAGGAGGTTCTTCTGCAGCCGTTGCTGCAAATTTAACTCCAGTTACCATTGGAACAGATACAGGTGGATCTATTCGTCAACCAGCATCATTTACAGGAACTGTTGGACTTAAACCTACATATGGAAGTTGTTCTCGTTATGGAATTGTAGCTTTTGCTTCATCTTTAGACCAAGCAGGACCTATGACGAAAAATGTAAGAGACTGTTCTATGCTTTTAGAGGTGATCTCTTCATTTGATCAAAAAGATTCAACTTCAATTGATTACAAAAGAAATTATTATTCAAAAGAATTATCAAAAGATATTAAAGGAAAGAAAATTGGTATTCCTAAAGAATATAGAGTTGACAATATGCCTGACGAAATTGAACAGCTATGGAAAAATGGCATCTCATATGCAAAAGATTGCGGAGCAGAAATTATAGATATTTCGCTTCCACATACTAATTACGCATTACCAACTTATTATATTGTTGCACCAGCTGAAGCATCTTCAAATCTAGCTAGATATGATGGTGTTAAATATGGATTTAGATCTACTGGTCAAAATTTAATAGAAATGTACGAAAAAACTAGATCTGAAGGTTTTGGTGATGAAGTTAAAAGAAGAATTATGATTGGAACTTATGTTTTATCTTCAGGTTATTATGATGCCTATTATCTAAAAGCGCAGAAAGTGAGACAATTAATAAAAAAAGACTTTGATGATGCTTTTTCTAAAGTTGATGCAATTTTAACCCCATCTACTCCAAGCTCAGCATTTAAAATTGGTGAAAAAACAAATGATCCAGTATCAATGTATTTGAATGACATATTTACAGTTCCAATAAATCTAGCAGGCTTACCAGGTATTTCTATACCAGCTGGTAAAGATAAAAATAATTATCCTTTAGGCCTTCAAGTAATTGGAAAACCTTTTGATGAGCAAAATATACTTAATATTTCTTATGCATTAGAAGATAAGATTAATTTTAAAAATGATATTTCAGACTGGTGGTTAAGTGAGTAAAAATAGTGAATATCTTATTGAAAGAGAAAATAAACAATATGAAGTAATAATTGGTTTAGAAGTGCACGCTCAAGTTACTTCAGAGTCTAAACTTTTCTCGCAATCATCAACAAAATTTGGTGCAGAACCAAACACACAAGTTAGTCTCGTAGATGCAGCATTTCCAGGAATGTTACCAGTTATAAATGAATTTTGTATTGAACAAGCAATTAAAACTGGAATAGGACTTAAAGCCAAAATAAATAAAAAATCTGTCTTTGATAGAAAAAATTATTTTTATGCAGATTTACCACAAGGATATCAAATTTCTCAATACAAATATCCAATTGTCGGTGAAGGAAAAGTAATTTTGGATATGCCGAATGGTCAAAAAGAAATTGGAATTGAAAGATTACATTTAGAGCAAGACGCAGGTAAAAGTATTCATGATATTGATCCAAATAATACATTAGTCGATTTGAATAGATCTGGAGTGGCTTTAATGGAAATAGTAAGCAAGCCTGATTTGAGATCTCCAGATGAAGTCAACGTTTATATAAAAAAATTAAGATCGATAATGAGATATTTAGGAACGTGTGATGGCAATATGCAAGAAGGCTCTTTGAGGGCAGATGTTAATGTATCAGTAAGATTAAAAGGGGAGATTGAATTCGGAACCAGGTGTGAAATTAAAAATGTTAATTCAATTAAATTTATGCAAATGGCAATAATATCCGAAGCAAATAGACAAATAGATTTGTTAGAGGATGGGAAAGAAATAGATCAAGAGACAAGACTTTTTGACACTAAAAGAAATGAGACAAGATCTATGAGATCAAAAGAAGACGCGCATGATTACAGATATTTTCCTGACCCAGATCTATTGCCGCTTGAAATAAGCCAAGAGTTAATTGAAAAAATAAAATCAGATATACCTGAATTACCGGATGAAAAGAAAAAAAGATTTATAGATAAATTTAATCTATCACCATATGAAGCAACAATTTTGGTATCTGACATTGAAACATCAAATTTCTTTGAAGAAGTTATAAAAAATTCAGATGTTAAATTAGCAACAAATTGGATTACAGGCGAATTATTTGCAGTTTTAAATGAAAAAAATTTAGAAATATCTCAAAGCCCAGTTAGTGCTAAAAATCTATCAAAACTTATTAATCTTATAAAAGATGGAACCATATCAGGAAAAATAGCTAAAACGGTATTTGAACAAATGATAGATGGAGATCAAGATCCATTAATAATAGTAAAAGAAAAAGGTTTAAAACAAGAAAGTGATCCAAAAGCGATAGAGGAATTGATAAATAAAGTTATTAAAAATAATTCAGATAAGGTCGCTGAATACAAATCTGGTAAAGATAAATTATTTGGTTTTTTTGTTGGTCAAGCCATGAAAGAAAGCAAAGGAAAAGGCAATCCTCAATTAATAAACAAAATATTAAAAGAAAAGTTGAATGGATAAAAATTTCATAATTGATCAAAATATGATCAATTATATTTTTTCACATACAAATAATCTTCACAAAGTACAAAAAAAGTTATTAAAATATAACGAAAAACTTGGTCATATTAAAAAATTACAAATTTCAATTCTACAAGCCAACTTCATACAATTTATTATAAAAATTAATAACTATAAATCATATTTAGAAATTGGCACTTTTACAGGTTACAGCATTTTATCTGCTGCACTTGCTTTACCTAAGAATTGCAAATTAATTGGAATAGACAAAAATTTAAAAACTAACAATGAGGCAATTAAGTTTTTTAAAGAAGCAAAGCAAGATAAAAAAATAAATCTTATTTGTGAAAATGGAAAAATTGCTCTTGAAAATCTAACTAAGAAAAAGGAAAAATATGATGTGATATTAATTGATGCAGATAAAGAAAATTATATAAATTATTTTAATCAGTCTCTTAAATTAAAAAGCAAAAAGGGTATAATTTTAATTGATAATACACTTTGGAAAGGAGATGTTGCAAATCCTAAGATAAAAGACAAATTAACTATAAAATTAAGAGAATTTAATAAATACATAAAAAAATCACCTATTAATAAGTATATTTTACCAATTGGTGATGGTTTTACAGTTTGTTGGTAATTATGTTTGAAATCTTATCTTTTTATAAAATATCAAAACTTAATAAATTAAAAATTATTAAAAACAATATTTTAAAAGAAACTAATAAACTTGATATTAAAGGTCTCATAATATTATCTCCTGAAGGAATTAATGGTACAATATCAGGTAGTCATAAAAAAATTAAACTTACAATTACAAAAATAAAGAATATCTTATCAATTGATAGATTTGATATTCAAAATAAATTTAACTCAAAAATATTACCTTACTCAAAAAATAAAGTTAAAATAAAAGATGAAGTAGTTCCAATTAATGAAAAAATTAATTTTAAAAATTTTTTTAATAAAAAATATTTATCACCTAAAAAATGGGACAAATTTATATCTAAAAAAAATATTAAACTGATTGATGCCAGAAAACCTTTTGAATATAAGATTGGTACATTTAAAAATGCTCTTAATCCAGAAACTAAAAATTTTAGAGATTTTAAAAATTATTTATCAAAATTTAATAAAGATGAATCGATAGGAATGTTTTGCACCGGTGGTATCAGGTGCGAGAAAGCGTCTAATTATCTTAATAATAAAGGTTTTAAAAATGTTTATATGCTTAAGGGTGGTATCTTAAATTATCTTAACAAAACTGATCCAAAAAAAAGTAAGTGGAATGGTGAATGTTTTGTTTTTGATAAAAGAGTTACTATTAAAAAAAACCTAGAAATTGGAAATTATACTGTTTGTGGTGGTTGTAGAATGCCATTGCATAAAAAACTAACCAAATCAAAAAAGTATAAAGTAGGCCTATCATGTCCAAATTGTTTTGATAAATTGACAAATGATCAAATAAAACGTTTCACAATGAGGCACAATCAAATGATAAATTCAAAAAAATAATATCATGAATATATTAAGTGATGATATCAAAGAATTAATTAAAAAATTAGCGATACCTGCATCGGTAGGAACACTCTTTCAAACGTTATATAATATTGCTGATACATATTTTGCAGGAAAAATATCACCTGAAGCTTTGTCAGCTTTAACAAAATCTTTTCCAATTTATTTTATTATTATTGCCTCATCTATTGGTATCACAGTTGCAGGTACATCACTGATAGGTAATAGCATTGGAGAAAAAAATAATAAAAATGCTTCAATTTATTTCTGCCAATTAATTTTCTTTTCTTTTTTGATAATTCTGTTGATTACTTTTATTGGTTTAAATTATGCATCAGACCTTTTTTCAATTATGGGTTCAACTAACGAGGTAATAAATCTTGGCTTACAATATACAGATATCATTTTCCTTGGTTCGTTTATTTTTATTTTAGTTGTTGCATTAAATTCATTACTTCATGCAGAAGGAGATACGAAAACTTATAGAAATGCTTTAATATTATCTTTTTTTTTAAACATCTTGTTAAATCCAATTTTAATATTTGGATTTTATTTCATACCAGCTTTGGGTATGAAGGGTATTGCAATAGCAACTCTAATTGCTCAAACGGTCGCTTTTTTAATCATATTCAAAAAAGTTTTAAAAAGTAATTTATTTAAAAACATACTTATTTCTTATTTTAATCCTAAATTTTTTTTTTTAAAAAATATTTTTTTTCAATCTATGCCAATAATAATTTCAATTTGCGGTTATTCTATTGCTTCTGCTATTGTTTTCAAATATGCAGGTTTATCAGGAGAATATGCAGCAGCTGGTTATGGGGCTGGCACCAAAATAGAACAAGTGGTTTTATTGCCAATCTTGGGAATAAATACAGCAATTATAACAATTATTGCTCAAAATTTTGGTGCACGAAATATTTTAAGAATTAAAGAAACGTACTTCCAAGCTATAAAATATGCTTTCATTATAATGATTATTTCTTCTTTTATTATTTATTTTGGTGCTGAAAAGATAACAAAATTATTTTCAAAAGATTTAGAGGTCGTTGAATTTGGAAAATTATATTTAGAGATTTCAGCCTTTGTGCTACCAGCTTATCCAATATTTTTTTTATCAAATGGTTTTTTTATGGCTTTAAAAAAAGCTGAAAACGCATTAATTGCTAATATTTGCAGAAATGGAATTTTTCCATTTGTCGTATTTTATACTGCAATTTATTTTAATTCTGACTTTTCTGAATTTTTTTGGTTATGGGTAATATTCAATTGGATTTTCTCTTTGATGTATCTTGGTTATACTTATTTTTATTTGAATTATAAATTAGACAAAATTAGAGCTATCAACTAACCATTCATAAAGGTGTTCTGAAAACGATCTTCTTACAAATAAATTAACATTATTCTTTGACTTGTGGTGAAGAATTACATCAATATGATTTACTATTGTTTGTGTTGATGAACCAACATTATTTTTAAATTTTTCGAAATTAAAAGGTGATCCGGATGATAATAATTCAAATATATTTTCTCCTTTTATATTTATGCAAATTAACTGTGAAGAGATATCAGTAATTGATCCAAAATTTAAAGACGAAATATCTTTATAAAGTTGATCAAAAATATTTGAATTTTTATTTTCATCAAAATATATCATCCATTCATCCGGACTTAGCCACAAAACATCATAGTTTTCATTTGATGAACTGGTATTTGACTCAGAAGGTAAAATAATAGATAGAATTTTACCCACTTTGGTAAAAAATTCTTTATTTTTTCCCCTGATATTAATTTTAATTTTTTCTTCAGATAAATTAATATCGATATTGTTTTTATTAATATTCGAAATATTTGGATTTAAAATATCAAGCATTTAGTCTTTTATTCTCCTTATCTAAAAAAATTGTGTCAGAAACGGTCACATTAATATTTTTGTTTTCCATTGGAATAATTAACTTTTGACCCTTCATTGTTTTTCCATTCCTAACTACTGCCAAGGCAATTGATTTATTTAGGTTTGGACTAAAATAGCTGGAAGTTACATGTCCTAGCATATCTATAGGCTTTGATTTAACGTTCGAAACTATCTGAGCACCTTCTTCCAAAATTTCTTTTGGATCATCTGTAAGTAGTCCTACTAATTGCTTTCTATCTTCTCTAATAGTATCACTTCTATATAAAGATCTTTTACCAATGAAGTCATATTTCTTTTTACTTACAATCCAATCCATCTGTAAGTCTGAGGGAGTCATTGTGCCATCCGTATCTTGTCCAACAATAATGAAACCTTTTTCAGCTCTGAGTAGGTGCATTGTTTCGGTACCATAAGGTGTCAAATTAAACTCTTTCCCAGCTTCAATACACTTTTTCCATAATGAATGTCCATATTTCGACTCTATGTTAATTTCATAGCTTAGTTCACCCGTAAAACTTATTCTCATTATTCTACAATTTATATTTTCAAGTTTATCTTCTTTAAATGACATATGAGGAAAGTTTTCATCACTTAAATCTAAATTTGGAAAAAGTTTGTTAAGAATTTTTTTTGAATTTGGACCACAAATACTTGCTGTAGAATAATGATCTGTCACTGATGTTAAATAAACATCTAACTCTGGCCACTCCGTTTGTAAATAATCCTCAAGTTTGCTTAATACATTTGCGGCCCCCCCAGTGGTGGTTGTCATTAGATAATGATTTTCAGATATTCTTGTAGTAACACCGTCGTCATAAACCATACCGTCCTCGTTTAACATAAGTCCGTATCTACATTTTCCAATTGCAAGTTTTGACCAAGCATTTGTGTAAACTCGATTTAAAAATTCTGATGCATCTGTTCCTTGGATATCAATTTTTCCTAGAGTTGATGCGTCTAAGATTCCCGCACTGTCACGTGCCGCTTTACTTTCTCTTTGAACAGCATCATGCATATTTTCTCCATTTTTTGCATAGTACCAGGGTCTTTTCCACTGACCAACATTTTCAAATTCTGCATTATTTTCCACATGCCATTCATGCATGGATGTTTTTCTTACTACTTCAAAAAATTTTCCAACATTTCTCCCAACTAGTGTTCCGAAAGTTAATGGTGTGAATGGAGGCCTAAATGTAGTTGTTCCCAATGTACCCATTTTTACACCAGCTGTATCAGCTATAATCCCAAGTGCGTGCATATTAGATAACTTTCCCTGATCTGTTGCCATACCAGTCGTTGTATATCTTTTTACATGTTCAATTGATCTAAAGCCTTCTTTTAAGGCTAATTTAATATCTTTTGCAGTTGAGTCATTTTGAAAATCTATAAAACATTTTGTTTTACCTAAAGGTATTTTATTTGGTAAAAGCCATATATTTCTTTTATCATTTTCTTTAGAGGAAATTATATTTGTATCCTGGTAATCTTGATTATCTATATCTAAGAATTTATTAATTTTATTGACTGTTTTATCTATAATATTTTCTAAATCAAAATCTCCATTGCATGAACCAACAGAAATTTGATCTTCACTATTTTCTCTTGGTAAGAATACTTGGTCTTCATCTCTAAAATCTAATTTACCTCCAGATTGAGTATGCATATGCACCATAGGTGTCCATCCACCACTCATTCCTAAACAGTCACAACTTAATCTAATTTTATTGCCTACAGTTGTATTTCCATCTTCTGATAGTTTCATGATTTCTAATGAATTTATTTTTCTGTATCCAAAAGTATTTGTTACAACATGATTGAAGTAGATTTTTATTCCTAGACTTTCTGCTTGTTTGATTAATTCAGAGCTAGCAGATTTTCTTATATCAACAATTGTATTCATTATACCTTTTTTATGAAGTGAAATTGAAGTTTCATATGCACTATCATTATTCGTAAATAATATTATATTTTCTCCACAGGTAACGCCGTAATAATCCAAATATTTGTTTATAGAATTAGATAATAATATTCCTGGTCTATCATTATTATTGAATACAAGTGGTCTTTCAATTGATCCAGTTGCAATTACAACTTTTTTTGCTCTTATTTTCCATAATCGTTGTCTAATCTTATTTTTCTTTTTTTCCTCTGGTAAATGATCTGTTAAATTTTCTTTAGCTAAAAGAAAATTGTATCCATGATATGCTGCAATACTTGTTCTTGTCTTAATTGTTAAATTACTTAATTTTTTAATTTCTTGAATTTCAATTTTTAACCATTCACTTGATAATTTATCGTCAATCTTAATAGACTCATTATTTTGATAAATTGTAGAACCACCTAGTATTTTTTTGTCATCTACTAATAAAGTTTTTAAATTATTTTTTGCAGCCATTTTTGCAGCAATAATTCCTGAAACTCCACCACCAATTACCAATACATCGTAGTGAACATATTTGTGATCATAGATATCAGGATCTGGTTCTGTAGGAGATTTTCCCAAACCCGCAGATAATCGTATTAATGGTTCATATACTTTTTTCCAAAAACTCTTTGGCCACATAAATGTTTTATAATAAAAGCCTGCAGGAATTAACGGTGATATAAAATTATTAATACCCCCAATATCAAATTTTACGTTAGGCCAGCAATTTTGAGAACTTGCTTGTAATCCTTCATACAATTCTAACTCAGTTGCTCTTACATTTGGCTCAGTTAAGTCTTTTTTGCTACCAATTTGACAAATTGCATTAGGCTCTTCTGCTCCACAAGAAACTATGCCTCTTGGTCTGTGATATTTAAAACTTCTACCGACTAAATGAATGCCATTTGCTAAAAGTGCTGACGCCAAGGTATCACCTTCATATCCAAAATAAGTCTTACCATCAAATTTAAATGAAATTCTTTTAGTTTCATCAATATATTCAGTTTTATGTATTCTATAATTGGGCATTACTTATAATTTACAGGAGGTTTTTCACCCATTTTATAAACAGATAATATTTTATCATTAGATGTATCTCTAACAACGTTGAACCATTTCCTACATCCGTGAACATGATTCCATCTTTCAAATTGAATACCTTTAATATTTTTTCTCATAAATAGATATTCCGCCCATTCATCATCACTAAGTTCAGTTGGTTGTTTTGGTCTAACTATATGAGCTTCGCCACCTGAAGAAAATTCACTTTGATCTCTCTCTCCACAAAATGGACAATTAATTAAAAACATTATTAATGTGCAACTGCTGCAGCACCATGTTCATCAACAAGATCACCGCTTACAAATCTATTTAAATTAAATGCTGCATTTAATTTATGTGGCTCATCATTTGCGATTGTGTGAGCAAATAAATCTCCAGATCCTGGAGTAGCTTTAAAACCACCGGTACCCCAACCACAATTAAAATATAAACCTTTTATATTAGTTTTACTTATAATAGGGCTTGCATCTGGACATATATCAACAATTCCTCCCCATTGTCTTAACATTTTCATTCTACTAAAAATAGGATAGAGTTCTAAAATAGCTTTTAAAGTTTCTTCAACAATATTATGACTACCTCTTTGAGTATATGAAACATATGAATCTGTTCCCGCACCTATAACTAATTCGCCTTTATCCGATTGACTTACATAGGCATGAACTGCATTTGACATTACAACAGTATCAATAATTGGTTTTACTGGTTCTGAAACTAACGCTTGTAATGGTTTGCTTTCAAGAGGCAGTTTTAATCCAGCCATATTTGCAATTACACTTGAGTGACCTGCAGCAACAACTCCAATTTTATTAGTTTTTATAAATCCTTTAGTTGTTTCTAATCCTTCAACTTTATCACCATTTCTTTTTATTCCTTTAACTTCACAGTTTTGAATTATATCAACACCCATATCGCTTGCTCCTCTTGCATAACCCCAGGCAACAGCATCATGTCTTGCTGTTCCTGCTCTTCTTTGTAACGTTCCACCTAAAACTGGGTATCTGATATCAGGTGATGTATTTATAATTGGACAAAATTTTTTAACTTCCTCAGTATTTAACCACACAGCATCAATTCCGTTTAGTCTATTAGCATGTGTTCTTCTTTTTAAATCTCTTACATCTTGAAGATTGTGAGCTAAATTCATTACACCTCTTTGACTGAACATCACATTATAGTTTAGCTCTTGAGATAAATTTTCCCATAGCTTAAGCGCATGATCATATAAACCAGCACTAGCATCCCATAAATAATTTGATCTTATGATTGTAGTGTTACGCCCAGTATTTCCACCACCAATCCAACCTTTTTCTAAAACTGCAATATTTTTTAAATTATGTTTCTTTGCTAAATAATAAGCAGTAGCTAAACCGTGTCCGCCACCACCCACAATAATAGCTTCGTATTCTTTTTTTGGCTCTGGATTTCCCCAAGCTTGTTGCCAATTCTCATGCTGTGATAAAGCATTTTTTATTAGAGAGAATACTGAATATTTGTTTTTCATATTTTGGAGAAATTACTTTAATATGATTGAATATTCAATGATTTCAAGTTACACATATTATCGTGGAAGGATGGGTGAGCTGGTTTAAACCAGCGGTTTGCTAAACCGCCGTACGCTTGAAAAGGTGTACCGAGGGTTCGAATCCCTCTCCTTCCGCCGCTAATAGAGTGGATTATTTCTAAAAAAATCTTTTAAAAATATTGGTTTTTGAGACAAAATGTATCTATACACATTGTAATTTTCCATAACCCTCTGAACATAGTTTCTGGTCTCTTTAAACTTAATAAGTTCTACCCAATCAACATAATCGATTTGTTTCTTTTGAGGATCTTTATTTATTTTTTTCCAATACTTCACTCTTTTTGGTCCTGCATTATATGCTGCTACAGCGAAAGGGTAGGATCCATCATAATCAAGAATTAAACCTGCAATATAAAAAGATCCTAAATTTATATTATACTCAGGACTTGTCGTTAAACGAGATTTTGAATAAGAAACTTTTGCCTGCTTAGCAACTGTCTTTGCAGTGTAAGGCATCAACTGCATTAAGCCTTGTGCTCCAACTCTACTTCTTGCAGATATATCAAACTCACTTTCTTGTCTTATAATAGATAATATTAAAGCTTGTTCTGGGATTTTTCTTGATCCAACTTTATTTGGAGTGCTTATTACTGGATAATTATATTTGTTATGAAATCTTTTTTGATAAGATGCTATTTTAGAAACCTGAATAGCAAAATCAAATCTAGAGATGTCAGTTGCTAGTTTTGCTGCTAATACCTCACTCCCTGCTGAAACATTGTCATTTGCTAGAAATCTTAAAATATGTTTCGTATATTTATCTTTTTTTACTTCATCTAATAAATGTACTATTGCCACTAATTTATTTTTGTAAAAACTTTCATTATAATTTTTATCAACTTGAGTACTTTCCTTAAGTTCAAAAGTTTTATTTGGATATATTTTCATATGAGATAATTGACCATAATAGGTTGTTAGATATTTTGAACCCTCTTTAAACCACTTATCTGCTTCTTCCTTATTATTTAGTGCCAAATTCGCTTTTCCAAGCCAATAAGCACCTCTTGATAAACTAATTGGATATCCAACATTATTATAAAACTTAGTAAAATGACTTTTTGCTAAAATTGGGTCTTTTAAGAAACTTAATGCAATCCATCCACTCATCCATTCAGCTTCAGCTAATTCAGCACCCTCTGATAGACCATGTTTACTTGTAATTTTATAAGCTTGTTCATATCTTTTCTTATAAATAAGTGATCTCGCAATTATTGATCTTTCAACCCACCATTTATCTGGGCGAACCATATAGTTTTTATTATTTTTGATACTAAGTAAAATTTCTAAAGAACTATCAACTCTTCCTCTTTTCCTTCTCCATTTGAGTCTATCATAATTTAAACCCGCATCCTTTTTTAAACTTGCAGGCACATTCGATATAGCGCTATCAACACCATAAGATCTGCTCATTAACAGTTGTCTCGCTGTATATAAAAGTTGATAATCTTTAGGTAGATATCTTAACATTCTTTTAAGGTCCCAATATTTATTCTCCCAAGCTAAATAATCAGCTCTTTTAATATAATCACTACTGTTCAAATATTTTTTAAATTTCTTTCTAAAAAAAATAAGATCATTTTTACTTAAATCAGCAGTAATAAATCCTTCTTTTATTAAATTTATAGCTTTCTCTTGATTTTTTGATAACAAAGCATCGCCTAGCATCATTTTTCCAAATCCACTTAAGGGAGGGTGTTTATCGAACCACTGTATAATTTCATTTTTAGTATGATTTTTAGAATTTATTTTATGCTCTCCTAAGTAACGAACTCTATCTATCCTTGGATAATCTTTTACTCTTTCGATAAACTGTTTATATTCTGTAAAAGTAGCCCTGTTTCCAGTTGTAAGTAGATGTCTCCATTGAATAAAATCATAAATAGATTTTGCTCTTGCTTTACTTGCGGCTTTTTTCGCATCCTTCCAATTACTTTTCTCCATAAATGAAATAGCTTGTTTTGCATATTTCAAATCTCTATCGCTATAAAATTTTTGTTTTTTTATCTTTCTTAATTTTTCTTTAACTATTAGAGGCTTATTTTTTGGAATTATTACACCATCAATTTTCTTAAATATCTCAGTGGTAGTAATTTTTATTTCCTTTTGAATTTCATCTTCTTTTTCAGATGGTTTTGGTAGAGGAATGATTTCAGCTATTTTTTTTGTTGTATTTTTTTCATTTAAATCTGGTTTTTTAATAGGAAGTATAGTTTCATTTGAAAAAGCAGATTGAAACGATAAGAAAAAAAGGATAATTGTTGTTAATAATTTTAAATACATTTTATTAAATCAAACAACTTATGTTATAAATAATTATGTTTAAAGGATCAAATGTAGCATTAATTACACCGTTTAAAGACAACAAGCTTGACGAAGAAAGTTACATAAAAATAATAAATTATCATCTGGAAAATGGAACAAATGGGTTAGTTCCAGTTGGAACAACAGGTGAGTCACCAACATTATCACATGATGAACATGAGAGAACAATTGAATTGTGTATAAAAGAAGCAACTGGTAAACTTCCCATAATAGCCGGTACAGGATCTAATTCTACAGAAGAAGCTGTATCATTAACTAAACATGCTGAAAAAGCTGGTGCGGATGGTGCTTTAGTTGTTACACCATATTATAATAAACCTACTCAAGAAGGATTATATCAACATTATAAATCAATTAATGATAACTGTGGAATTCCAATTATAATTTACAATATACCGAGCCGTTCAGTCATTGATATGAGCGTTGAAACAATGGCTAGACTATATGAATTAAAAAATATAGTTGGAGTTAAAGATGCAACTGGTGATTTAAATCGTGTTGATCAACAAAAAGAAAAAATGGGTAATAATTTCATTCAACTTACTGGAAACGATGATAATGCTTTTGAATTTAATAAACGAGGAGGTGTTGGAACAATTAGTGTTACAGCAAACGTAGCTCCTAAATTATGTTCTGAATTTCAAAAATTATCAAAATCTTCAAATGAGGATGATTTAAAAAAAGCTCAACAACTTGATGATATGTTGCAACCGTTGCATAAAAATTTATTTATAGAAAGCAATCCTTCACCAGTTAAGTATGCTGCTAAATTACTTGGTCTATGCGATGATACTGTAAGATTACCTTTGGTAAAAATAACTGAAAATACAAAAAAGGAAGTCGAGAAAGCATTGAAAGTAGCAAAACTTATTGATGAGTGATAAATCTACATCTGGCATCAAGATCATTACAATAAATCGAAAAGCTTCTTTTAATTTTTTCTTTAAGGAAATCTTAGAAGCAGGAATTGTGCTAAAAGCTTCTGAAATAAAATCTGTAAGAGATGGAAAAGTAAATATTGCAGAGTCATACGCAGTAGAAAAAGAAGGAGAAATTTTTTTAATTAATTCACATATACCTATATATAAACAAGCCAGTTATTCAAATCACAACCCTTACTCAGAAAGAAAATTGTTATTTAATAAAAGGGAAATTAACAAACTAATAGGTAAAATGAATGAGGATGGTCTAACTTTAGTTCCAACTAAAATGTATTTCAAAAAAGGTAAAGCTAAAATTGAAATAGCAGTTGCAAAGGGCAAAAAACAATACGATAAGCGACAAACCAAAAAAACTAAAGATTGGAACCGTGAAAAAGCAAGATATTTCAGACGCTCAAGTTAATTATGTATATCTATCAATAGGTTCTAATTTAGGAAATAGAATACATTTTTTAGAAAAATCTAAATATTTATTAGAAACTCATGATATTAAAATTATTAAAACATCTAGTTATTATGAGACTGAGTCATGGCCAGATCCTAGTTTTCCAAAATTTATTAATGCTGTATTACTGATAAAAACAAAATTAAATCAATTTGAGCTGTTTAAGATCATTAAGTTTATAGAAAAAAAATTAGGTAGAAAAATAGCTCCTCAAAATCATCCAAGAAATTGTGATATTGATATATTAGACTTCAATGGAAAGATAACTAAATCAAATAAAAAATTGATAAATTTAGAGATCCCGCATCCAAGAATGCATAACAGAAACTTTGTACTTATGCCACTGTTTGAAATATGTAAGAATTGGTCTCACCCAAAATTAAAAAAAAGTATAATAAAACTCTTATCTTCTTTAAAAAAAAATAATTTAAGTAGTATTAAAGTTATCTAAATAAGTGATATAATAAATTAATGCTAAATTCTGATGAATTAATAAATAAGGTCAAATCATACAATAAGTTTCTTAACCCGGAAACCCTAAGTAAAGCATATGATTTTGCAGTAAAAGTTCATAAAGATCAAAAACGACAATCAGGAGATCCCTACGTCATTCATCCTGTTGCTGTTGCAAATATTTTAACCGAACTTAAGTTGGATAGTGCAACGATAGCCACTGGTTTACTTCACGATACTATAGAAGATACTTATGCAACTTACAAAACTATAGAAGAGCAATTTGGAAAAGAAGTTGCTGATTTAGTTGATGGAGTTACAAAAATTTCAGCTTTTGAAAATCAGGCTATTTCTAATTCAAAAGCTGAAAACTTTAGAAAGCTCATCTTAGCAACATCTAAAGATATCAGAGTCCTTCTTGTTAAACTTGCAGATCGTTTGCATAATATGCGAACTTTGAAGGCTATTGATAAAGAGGAAAAAAGAAAAAGAATTGCTAAAGAAACTATGGAAATTTATGCTCCACTAGCTGACAGAATGGGAATGAATAGAATAAGAGATGAACTTGAAGATCTTTCTTTTGATATTTTAAATCCTGAAGCAAGAAAAATGATCAAAGATAGATTAGACACAATAAAAGATAATAATTTAATTAATTATAATTCAGTTCTTGGTGAATTTGAAAATCTATTAAATGAAAATGGTATCGATTTTAAAATTTATTCTAGAGAAAAAACTCCTTTTTCTATTTGGAGAAAAATACAAAAAAAAAGAACCTCACTTGAACAAATTACAGATATTATTGGTTTTAGAATAATTTTAGATAACGTTGAAAATTGTTACAAAACCTTAGGCGTGATTCATAATAAATGGAATTGTATACCTGGTAGATTTAAAGATTACATTTCATCACCGAAAATAAATAATTATAAATCTCTTCATACAGCAGTGATTGGTCCAAATAAAAGACCTATTGAAATACAACTAAGAACACAACAAATGCATGAATTTGCGCAAAGGGGTATAGCTTCTCATTGGAAATATAAATCCTCAGAAAAATTTAACTCATTAACTTGGAAGGAATATGACTGGCTAGCAGATCTAGTAGAAATTATAGATAAAAATGAAAATCCTGAACATTATTTTGAATATACAAAACTTCAAATGTTTCAAGAAAATGTTTTTTGTTTTACACCAAAAGGTTCAGTTATAAAATTACCCAAAGAGGCAAGTCCAATTGATTTTGCTTATGCTGTACACACTAAAGTAGGAGATACTGCGATTGGATGTGAAATAAATGGAAAGGAAAGTCCTTTACAATCGATATTACGAAATGGAGATGTAGTTAAAATATTAACATCAAAAAAAGACTCACCTTCTTTGCATTGGATAACCAGCGCTAAAACCGGCAAAGCTAGAGCTGCTATAAGAAGATACTGGCAATACAAAGAAGACAGCAAGCCTACAGAAAAAAAATATAACACAACTCTTTGGATGTCTTTACCTGACAGACCTGGAATATTAGGTGACGTCACAACAATGATTGGAACCAATAATGTAAATATTTCAAGCGTTGAAATGGTAGAAAAGACTAAGAGAACCATCAATTTTAAGTTCAACCTAATTATTCAAGATTTGAAAAACTTTACAAAACTTATTAGTGAGCTAAAACAGAAAGAATATAACTTCAAAATAATTAGACATAAAAACAAAAAATATGCTTTCTTTAAAAGATTCTTTAGCGGTTTTAAAAAAAACTAAGGCACTTTTAGAGGGACATTTTGTTTTATCTTCAGGTTTACATTCACCCCAATATGTTCAATGTGCTAAATTATTAAGTTATCCAAAAAAATCAGAAAAATTTTGTAAATCATTTAGCACTAAAATAAAAAAGAAATTCAAAAAAATTGATATAATTTTGTCACCAGCTATGGGCGGTATTGTAATAGGTTATGTCGTGGGAAATTTATTGAACAAGGAGACAATATTTTGTGAAAGGGTTAATGGGAAATTTACTTTAAGGAGAGGTTTTTCAATAAAAAAAAATTCTAAAGTTTTGATAGTAGAAGACGTAATTACTACAGGTAAGTCAAGTTTAGAATGTGCTCGACTTGTAAAAAAATATAAATCAAAAGTAGTTGGATATGCGTGTTTGATTAATAGATCTAGTAAACCAAGTTTAAAAATTAAAGATAAAAATATTGTCTCCCAAATTAAATTAGAAATACCAACGTATAAAAAAAAAGATTTACCAATTGAGTTGAAAAAAATTCCAATTACAAAACCTGGAAGTAGATATTTAAAATGAAATCTAGACTAGGTGTTAACGTAGATCATATAGCAACATTAAGAAACGCCAGAGGAGAGGGGCATCCTGATCCAATTTCATATGCAAAGCAAGTTATGAATTTTGGAGCAAATTCTATTACTATTCATTTAAGAGAAGATCGTAGACATATACGAGATAAGGACGTGGCTATATTTTCAAAAATAAAAAAAGTACCAATAAATTTAGAAATGGCTGCTAACAATGAAATGCTTAAAATTTCATTAAAATATAAACCTAATTTTGTTTGCATAGTTCCTGAAAAAAGAAATGAAATAACCACAGAAGGAGGTTTAAATATCACAAAAAATAAAAAAATAATTAAAAAAGTAATTAGTAAATTAAATTCAAAAAAAATTAGAACAAGTCTTTTCATCAACCCAAATATTAATGATGTTTTTGCGTCAAAAGAATTAAATGCAAAGTGTGTGGAACTTCATACAGGAAAATTTGCTTTAAAAGTTAAAAACAACAAAAACTATTTAGTCGAGTTCAAAAAAATAAAAAATTGCGCTGCGTTAGCAAAAAAACTAGGAATGGAAGTTCATGCAGGTCATGGCTTAGATTATAAATCAACTAAAATTTTAAGAAAAATTAAATCTATAGAGGAATTTAATATTGGGCATTTTATAATAGGAGAGTCCATAATGTTTGGTATGAAAAAAGTAATTACAAATTTTAGAAAAATATTAAAATAATGATAATTGGTAACGGTGTTGATATTATTGATAATAAAAGAATAGAAAAATCCCTAAAAATTAAAGGTTTTAAAAAAAGACTGTTTACATCGAATGAAATTAATCAATCAAAAAAATACAGAAACAAAACTAATTATTTTGCAAAAAGATTTGCTGCTAAAGAAGCCTTTGTTAAATCAATAGGTACAGGATTTAGAAATAATATTAATTTTAATGATATTGAAATATATAATAATAAGAATGGATCTCCTAAAATTAAAATTTCACAGAAAATAAAAGATTTATTAAAAAAAAAATTTAAAATAAAAAATTACGATATACATCTTTCACTTTCAGATGCAAAAAACCACTCAATTGCATTTGTTATTTTGAATAGAAAAATATGAAAAATTTCATAATTGATAATACTAAAACATTATTTTATGCATTGATAATTGCAGTATTTATAAGATCAATATTAATTCAGCCATTTTATATACCATCATCATCAATGGAAACTAACTTACTTGTGGGTGACAGATTATTTGTCACAAAGTTTTCTTACGGATATAGTAAACATTCATTTCCTTTTAGTCCTCCTATTTTTAAAGGACGTATATTAAATAAAAATCCTAAAAGAGGAGATGTTATAGTTTTTAAAACACCTGCTGATAATCGCACAGATTATATTAAAAGATTGATTGGTTTACCAGGCGATACCATACAATTTATTGACGGTGATTTATATATAAACTCTAATCAAGTATTAAAAACAATTAAAAGCAAGAATGATAAGTTATATTGCGGATCATCTAAAATTAATGTTAATATATTTGAAGAAAAACTTCCAAATGGAAAAAGTTATTTAGCTGCATATAGAACCGATATAACATTTTCTAATTCAGATAAATACATTGTTCCTGAAAATCATTATTTTTTCTTAGGTGACAATAGAGATTGTTCAAAAGACAGCAGATTTTTATCTGAGGTTGGTTATGTTAATCAAAATAATTTAGTTGGAAAAGCACAAATTTTATTTTTCTCATCTAATCCAAGGAAAGGAAGTATCTTTAACATTTTCAAATGGAATGAAATAGTTCGATTTGAAAGATTTTTTAATAAAATAATTTAAATATATGAAGTTAAACAAACTACAAAAAAAAATAGGTGTTAGCTTTAAAGATGATAAACTATTGATACAAGCCTTAACACATAAAAGTTTCGATTCAAAACATAATTATGAAAAACTGGAATTTTTAGGTGATAGAGTTCTAGGGTTTGTTATTTCAAAGAAACTTCTAGAGTTATACCCAAATGAAAAAGTAGGTATTATCGATAAAAAACTTGCAAATTTAGTCAATAAAAATAAGTGTTTTGAAATTGGCAAGGAATTAGAATTGGATAATTATATTTTAACAAGAAACAAAGAAAAGAAAAAAAAAGTCAATATTGAAAAAAAAATTATATCCGATTGTTGTGAGTCTTTGATAGGTGCTATTTATATAGATAAAGGTTTTGAGATTTCATCAAAATTTATATTAAATTATTGGAAAAATTATTTAAATTTATCAGATGTTACAGTAATCGACTCTAAGACTAGATTACAAGAATACTCATTAAAAAAATTTAAAACATTGCCATTATATAAACTTATTTCTAACACAGGACCAAGACATAAACCAAATTTTAAAATTAGTGTAAAAATTAAAAATAGCAAAACAGTTATTGCTGATGGTAGTTCAAAAAAAAATGCCGAACAAGCTGCTGCTATGAAACTTTTAGAAACTATTAATATATAATGAATTGGCAAGACAAAGGTTACTTACTTTCAAAAGTTAAATATAATGAAAATTCTGTAATCTCTGAATTTTATACTGAAAAACATGGAAAAATTTCAGGAATTATTTTTGGTGGAACTTCAAAAAAATTAAAAAACTACTTATTCGAAGGTAATAAATTACATATAAATTATAATTCAAAATCTCAATCTAAAATTGGTTCTTTAAAAATTGAAATAGATGAATTTAAAACACCATACTTTTTAGAAGATAAGCAAAAACTACTTTGTATTATTTATACAATGAATTTGATTAAAATTTTAACAGTAGAGAATGAAAAAAATAGTGAGATTTATTTCTTAATTGACAAATATTTTGAAATACTAAAAGATGAAAAATGGCTTTCAAAATTTGTAAATTGGGAATTAAACTTTTATAAATTAATTGGATATGATTTAGACTTTAATGACTATGTAGAAGAAGTTTTTGAAGGTAATAAAATTAATTATAAATTAAAAAATTCTGACAAAATTATACCAAATTTTTTAGTAAATAAAGATGAAGAAGATATAAGCTTTGAAGATACCTTTGATGCTATGAAAATTGTCGGAGATTTTTTAGATAAAACAATAGTTAAACCAAACAATCTTAATTTTCCAAAAACAAGATTTAATTTTCAAAATTCTTTAAAATTAATCTAATTTTATTTGATCAGCAAAATAGGTTATAATTGCACTTGCTCCAGCTCTTTTAAAAGAAACTAAACTTTCATATATCGAATTTTTATCTAATATACTCTTTGAAATTGCATTTTGTATGAGACTATATTCTCCTGAAACTTGGTATGCGATAACTGGAATTTTAAAATTATTTTTAATTTCCCTAATTATATCAAGATAAGGCATCCCTGGTTTTACTATAATCATGTCTGCTCCTTCTTTTATGTCTAATGCCACTTCTCTTAATGATTCATAATTGTTTTTAAAATCCATTTGATAGGTTTTTTTGTCTCCCTTTAAGAGATTTTTTGAACCAACAGCATTTCTGAATGGGCCATAAAAACTTGATGCATATTTAACTGCATAAGATAGAATTTGAACATCTTTAAGATTATTCTTATCTAAAGCTTTACGAATTTTTAAAACTCTACCGTCCATCATATCTGATGGGGCAATCACATCGCAACCCATTCTTGCCTGCAATATTGATTGTTTAATTAAGATTTCTAACGTTTCATCGTTTAAAATTTCATTTTTTCTAATTATTCCATCATGACCATGTGATGTATATGGATCTAATGCAACATCACACATTACTCCAATTTCATTCTTATAATTTTTTTTGATGAATTTTATTGCTTGGCAAACTAAATTATTTTCATTTAATGCTTCATTTCCATATTCATCTTTTTTTTTTGGATTTGTATGAGGGAATAAAGCTACCATTGGTATTCCCAATTTTAGTGCTTTATCAACTACACTTTTTAATTTATCAATAGAGTACCTAAAAACATTTGGCATTGAATTAATGGGAACTTTTTTTGCTTTTCCTTCAGTAAGAAATATGGGTAAAATAAAATCATTGTAAGATAGATCATTATCTTGAACTAATCTTCTAGACCAACTGAATTTTCTTGATCTTCTTAATCTTAAATTAGGATAGCTACCTGTGATAATCATTATCAATTAATTTTTTTTGATGCGACAATAGTAATATTTAATATAATAGTCTATAAGATAGTAGAGCTCCGATGTCACAATTATTCAATGATTTCCAAAAACAAGATGTAAAATTTGATATCATAAAATTAAAGCAAGCTTGTGAAGAAGTATTAAAAATAAAAGGTTTTGATACAAGCCTAGGAATACCTCACTTCGCCGGTATACCTTTAAATCAAATTCCAGGTGATCCAGATTCTGTTAAAGGAAATAATGTAAGAGGCATTTATTGGACTAAACCTGATAGCACAGGTGTTGAGGTTCAGAGGGAAAGCAAAATTGATGAACATAAATATACAGAATTCGTTGACGATTTTAAAAATACTTATTTCAAAGAAGTTTATGATCAATTAACAAAAAAGTATAAATTAGGTAGGATGAGACTTCTTCTTAAAGAGCCAAGATCAACATTGAGTTGGCACAGAGATCCCGAGCCAAGGCTTCATATACCTATATACACAAATCCTGGAGCAATAATGGTCGTTGATAGTGTTGCAAAACATATGCCTGCAGATGGCTCTGTATGGATTACTAATAATACTAAATATCACAATGCATTTAATGGGGGTGAAGAAAATAGAGTTCACCTTGTTGCTTGTGTTTTAAATTACAAATTTAATTAAATTGAAAAAAATTTTTATTGCTTCAGATCATGGTGGTTTTAATTTAAAAAAGAATATTTTAAAATACTTAAATAAAAATTACCCAATAAAAGATCTGGGACCAAAACAGAATAAGAAGTCCGTTGATTATCCTGATTTTGCTCATAAACTTTGTAAACAAGTGGTGAAAAATAAGAATTATGTAGGAATACTTGTTTGTGGTTCAGGAGTAGGAATGTCTATTGCTGCAAACAAAAATAAGGGAATACGTGCAGCTTTATGCTACTCAGTAAAAAATGCCAAATTATCGCGATTGCATAATGATGCAAATGTTATAACATTAGGACAAAGGCTTATTAAAAAAACAGTTGCCTTAAAATGTGTTGAGAGCTTTCTAAAAACTGAGTTTGAAGGCGGTAGACATATGAGAAGAATTAAAAAAATATAGGTAAATAAATGTCTAGTGAAAAAAAATATTTAAATACTCAATATGAAAACTTTTTTGAAAAAAAATTATCTGAAGCTGATCCAGAAATATTTGATGCCGTAAATAAAGAATTAATCAGACAACAAAATCATATCGAACTAATCGCATCGGAAAACATTGTTTCACAAGCTGTTTTAGAAGCACAAGGTTCTGTTCTAACAAATAAGTATGCCGAAGGTTACCCAGGTAAAAGATATTATAACGGTTGTGAACATGTTGATGTTGCCGAGTCACTTGCAAACGATAGGTTAAAAAAACTCTTTAATTGTAAATTTGCGAATTCACAACCTCATTCTGGTGCACAGGCTAATGGGGCGGTTTTTTTAGCATTATTAAAGCCAGGTGACACATTTATGGGAATGAGTTTAAATTCTGGTGGCCATATTACTCATGGTCTTAAAATTGCAATGTCAGGTAAATGGTTTAATGCAATAAGTTACGATGTGGATAAAACGTCTGAATTAATCGATTATGACGAAGTTGAAAGATTAGCAATTGAAAATAAACCTAAACTTATAATTGCTGGAGGTAGTGCATATTCTAGGGTGATTGATTTTAAAAGATTTAGAGAAATTGCTGATAAGGTTGGAGCATTCTTTATGGTAGATATGGCTCACTTTTCAGGTCTTGTTGCTGGTAAAGGTTATCCAAACCCTGTTGATCATGCTCATGTCGTTACATCTACAACTCATAAAGTTTTTAGAAGTGCCAGAGGTGGAATTATTTTAACAAATCACGAAGATATTTATAAAAAAATTAATACAGCTGTATTTCCTGGTTATCAGGGTGGCCCTCTGATGCATATAATAGCAGCAAAAGCAGTTGGATTTAAAGAAGCATTAGAACCTTCTTTCAAAGAATATATATCTAATGTTTTAGCTAATGCAAAGATTCTAGCAGAAACATTAAAAACAAATGGCTTTAAGATTTATTCTGGAGGAACAGATACCCATTTAATGTTGGTAGATTTAAGACCTTTTGGTGTTAAAGGTAATGCTGCAGCTGAAAGTTTATCAAGAGCTAATATTACATGTAATAAAAATGGAATTCCTTTCGATACAGAAAGTCCAATGGTAACTTCTGGTATAAGACTAGGTTCTCAAGCTGCAACTACTAGAGGCTTTGGTTTAAATGAATTTAAAATTGTTGGTGAACTAATTACCAAAGTAATTAAAGGTTTGTCATCAAACCCCGACGATAATACAAAAATAGAAGACGAAGTAAGAAAAGAAGTTGTTGATTTATGTTCAAATTTCCCAATTTATAAAAATTTGGGATAATGAATTATGATTTGTCCTATATGTAAAAAGGGAGAAACTTCAGTTGTAGACTCCAGACCCACCGAAGATGGAACAGCTATTAGAAGAAGACGATTGTGTATTTGTGGACAAAGATTTACTACTTTTGAAAGAGTACAATTCAGAGAATTAACTGTAGTAAAAAAAAACGGCAGAAAATCTACTTTTGATAGAGAAAAATTATCAAAATCAATATATGTAGCACTCAAAAAAAGACCAATAGATACAGAGACAGCAGAAAAATTTATATCTAAAATATCAAGGTCTTTAGAGGAACTAGGTCAGAGTGAAATTTCTTCGAACACAATCGGTACAATGGTAATGGAAGGATTAAAAGAATTGGACCCAGTAGCTTATGTAAGATTTGCATCAGTATATAGAAATTTTAGAGAAGAAAAAGACTTCGTTCAATTTGTTGATAAAATCGATGTCTTTAAGAAAAGATAAATCTTTAGAAAAAAATAAAGCATTCATGAGATTGGCACTAGAACTTGCCAAACAAAATAAAGGGTTAACAGGCCTAAATCCATCGGTCGGATGTGTAGTAACACACAAAGATGAAATTATTTCTTACGGAAAAACAGATATTAATGGCAGACCTCATGCTGAAGTAGCAGCCTTAAAAAATAATAAATTAAATTTCAAAAATTCAAATATGTATGTAACATTAGAACCCTGTATCCATTATGGAAAAACACCACCTTGCACAAACATTATTATAAAAAAAAGGATTAAATTAGTTAATTATTCCATTGAAGATTTTGATAAACGAACGGCAAAAAAAACAAAAAGTGTTTTAAAAAAAAATAATATTTTAGCTAAAATTGGTTTGATTAAAAATGAGGCAAATCAATTTTACAAAGATTATAAATTCTCAAAATTTAATGATGTTCCATACGTTACTGGAAAATTAGCTGTTTCTAAGAATAATAGAATTTATTTATTTAAAAAAAAAATTACAAACGAACATTCTCATAAGGTATCTCATTTACTAAGATATAGAAATCAAGCAATTTTAACATCTTATAAAACTATTAACTCTGACAATCCTAATTTAAATTGTAGAATTCAAGGTTTAGAAAAGTTTTCACCAGTAAAATTTATTATTGATAAAGATTTAAAGATTAAAATAAATTCCAAAGTGTTAAAACCTAGCTCAAATAAAACTTATATTTTTCATAATAAAAAAGATAAAAAAATTATTAATAAATTTAAGAATAAAAATGCAAACCTTATTTTTATGAAAATAAAAAATAATACTTTTGATTTAAATATAATTTTAAAAAAAATATACTCGTTAGGTTATGCAAATTTATTACTTGAGTCGGGTCCAAATCTTTTAAAATCTTTTTTAAACAATAATTTAATAAATGATTTCTATTTATTTAAAGCTGATTATAAAATTAATTTAAATAATTCAGTTGCTTTGAACTCTTTTATTGATTTATTGTCTAAAAAATTTAAAAAAAGATCGCAAATTAATACTTTTTTAGATAAAGAAAAACTTTTTAGGTATCAGTAAATGTTTAATGGAATAATTTTTAATAAAGGTAAAATTATAAATATTACCAAAAGAGCTAAAGGAATAAATGTCTTTATCAAGTCAAAATTAAAATTAACTAATAAGCAATTAGGTATATCTATTTCATGTGATGGTGTCTGCCTAACATTAATATCATATAAAAAAGGTATATCTGAATTTTATTTATCAAATGAAACTATTAGAAAATCAAAATTTAAGAAATCTAATGTTGGTGATTATGTTAATTTAGAACTACCTTTAAAGTATGGACAAAATATTTCAGGTCATATTTGTCAAGGTCATGTTGATACAGTAAGCAAAGTCACAAATTTAACAAATGTAGATAAATCTACAATTTATGAATTCAGTATTGATAAAAAATTTTATAAATATTTAGTTGAGAAAGCATCAATCTTGATAAATGGTGTGTCTTTAACCATAGCCAAGATAAAGAAAAATAAATTTGAAATTTGGGTTATTCCACACACATTAAAACTTACAAATTTAGCAAACATTAAAAAAAATGATTTAGTTAATATTGAAATTGATATTTTATCTAAATATGTAAAAAAATTTATTAATGATAAAAAATAAATTTAGCCCAATAGAAAAGATTATTTCTATCTCAAAAAAAGGAGGAATGTATATTCTTGTTGACGATGAAAATCGAGAAAATGAGGGGGATTTAGTATTTAATGCCAGTGATGTTAATTCTAAAAAAATTAACTTTATGGCGAAAAACGGAAGAGGTTTAATTTGTTTAACGCTAAATAAAAATCAAGCAAATAAACTTGGGCTAACATTTATGGCTCCTGTTAATCAATCGAGAAATCAAACAGCCTTTACCATTTCAATAGAGGCCAAGAAGGGTATAACTACAGGTATTTCAGCTAAAGACCGATCACGAACAATAAAAGTTGCTACAAAAAAAAATGTATTAAAAAAAGAAATAGTTTCTCCTGGTCATGTATTTCCAATTATTTCTCGAGAAGGAGGAGTGTTAGTTAGAGCAGGTCATACAGAAGCATCTGTCGACATAGCTAGACTTGGCAACAAAATTCCAGCTGCTGTAATATGTGAGATTATGAATGAGGATGGTTCTATGGCAAAAGGAGATGATTTATTAAAATTTGCAAGTAAACATAAACTTCATATTGCAAAAATTGAAGATTTAATTTCATACAGACTAAGAAAAGAAAATCTTCTTAAATTAAAAAAAACATCTTCAATTAATTTAAATAATCAAAAATTTAAAATTTATGTTTTTGAAAACTCAATAGATGGTTCTGAACATTTTGCTTTAGTTAAAGGTAAAGTTAATAAAAGTAAATCACCAAGAGTTAGAGTTATTTCATCTAATGTAGTTCAAAATTATCTAATTAATCAAAAAATTCCTAACTCATTCGAAAAAACCTTAAAATATTTTAAAAAATACAGTAATTGCGTTATGATTTTTATAAGAGATCCAAATTTAAAATCTGTTACCCAAACACTTAAAGAATTTAAAGATAAAAAGTCTAAAAACAAGGAAAAAGATCAATTAATAAAAAGTTATGGTATTGGAGCTCAAATAATTAAATCTTTAAAAATAAAGAAAATGATATTAGTTACTAGAACTTTAAAAAAGGTTGTTGGGTTGGATGGTTATGGTATCAAGATTATTAAACAAGAAATAATAAAATGAAGAATAAAGTATTAATTATACAAGCAAACTACTATAAAGATATTTCATCCTCTCTTCTTAAAAGTGCTGAGAATGAATTAAAAAATTTTGCAAAAATTAGAATAATCTCTGTTCCGGGAGTATTTGAGATACCTGTAGTTATTTCCAAAAATTTAAAAAAATATGATGCTTTTGTAGCACTTGGGTGTGTAATCAAAGGTCAAACTCCTCATTTTGATTTTATATCTAAATCAACGACTGATGCAATTATGAATATATCTCTGGCGTCAAAAAAACCTGTTGGGAATGGAATAATTACTTGTTTAAATAAAAAACAAGCTATAGCACGTGGTAAAAAAGGTAGAGAGGCAGCTATCGCAGTAAAAACAATATTATCGTTATAGAATGCCCCTTCATTTTAGTAAAAAAAATAACCCAAGAGTTATTATAATACAAAAGCTTTACAGCAAATATTATAACAATGAAGTAGAATTAAATTTTCCAAAACACCGTTTCAAAAAATTTATAAAAGATGTAGTCAATGGCACAATTGAAAGAGATGATGTTATTCACGAAGAAATTACAAATCATTTAAATGAAGATTTAAAAATATCAAACCTAGATAAGGTTTTTCAAGTAATAATTAAAAGTGCAATTTTTGAATTAATGTATAAACCAAAAATATCTTCAAAAATAATTATTAAAGAATATCTTAATGCCTCTAATTTCTTTATTGATTTATCACAAACAAAATATTTGAATGCTTTGCTTGATAAAATTTCAAAGAAATTAAGAAACTGATGAATGAAGAATTCTTAATAAATAGTTATTTAAAAAAATTAACTAAAAATAATCCATCCTCGCTTAATTTAAATGATGATGTTTTTTTTGATAAAACTAAAAAATTAGTTATTTCTGTTGATACTTACAATGAGGGTATACACTTTTTAAATTTTAATAAAGCAGATCTTGTTATTAGAAAAATAATAAGATCATCTATATCAGACATTTATGCTAAAGGTGTAAAACCAAATTATTTCTTTTTAGCTGGCTCAGGTAACAAAAAACATTTTACAAAAAAAAATATGTCATTAATTAACAAATCTTTGTCCAATGAACAAAATAGATTTAATATAAAATTATCAGGTGGTGATACTACATCTTCAAAAAATCTAAGTTTTACAGTTATATCCTTAGGATATTCAAATAAAATTGTTTATAGAAATAAAGCAAAAATTGGAGATGATATTTATTTAACCGGTAATGTAGGTGATAGTCATATTGGTTTAAAAGCCTTAAAAAAGAAAATTAATTTAAACTCAAATCAAAGAAAATATTTTATTGACAAATATTATTCACCTAATTTACCTATAAAGTTTAGTTCACATCTTTTTAAAATTGCAAACTGCTCTATGGACGTCTCAGATGGATTAGTAATTGATCTGAATAAATTAATAAATAAGCAAAAACTTGGTTATTTAATCGATATAGATAAGATCCCGATATCAAATCATTTAAAACAACTAATTAAACACAAAAAACTTAAGAAACTAGACTATTTATTCAATGGTGATGACTATCAAATTTTATTTACAGCTTCTAAATCAAAGAGAAAATATATTAAAACTTTATCCTCTAAAATGAATCAAAAAATTTCTATTATTGGGCAAATTAATACTAAATCAAAAAATTACCTATTAGATAATAGGAGAATTCCAATAAAATACCTTAAATACCAGGGTTATTCTCATGTATTCTAACAAGTTAAATATTGCCTTTTATAATCTTTTTTGTAATGTCCGCATTTTAAAAAATAACTAAAACACTTATTTAAGGAATTATATGTCTGTTGATACCATTTTATTATACACAATTTTTGCTGGAATATTATCCATTGTATATGGATTTGTAACAGGATCTTCAATTTTGAATGCAAGCGCTGGAAATGCAAAGATGCAAGAAATTGCCTCTGCTATTCAAATAGGTGCAAAAGCGTATTTAAACAGACAATACAAAACTATAGCTATAGTTGGCGTTGTAGTTTTAGTTATAATTAGTTTTGCATTTTCAATATTAGTTGGAATTGGATATTTAATTGGCGCAGCATTATCTGGTATAGCAGGATACGTTGGGATGTTAGTATCTGTTCAAGCAAATGTCCGTACAGCAGAAGCCTCAAGAAAAGGTTTATCTCAAGGTCTTTCAATAGCGTTTAAGTCAGGTGCAATTACAGGTATGTTGGTTGCTGGTTTAGCTTTATTAGCTATAGCTGTTTATTATTATATCCTATTATCAGCCGGTGTTGATGAAAGAGAAATTGTAAATGCACTAGTAGCTTTAGGTTTTGGTGCTTCTTTAATATCTATTTTTGCAAGATTAGGCGGTGGAATTTTTACAAAAGGTGCTGATGTTGGTGCAGATTTAGTTGGAAAAGTAGAGGCAGGTATTCCAGAAGATGATCCAAGAAACCCAGCTGTTATTGCTGATAACGTTGGTGACAATGTTGGTGATTGTGCAGGTATGGCGGCAGATTTATTTGAAACATATGCAGTAACTATTGTTGCAACTATGGTTCTTTCATCAATATTTTTTGTATCTGATCTAAATATGATGGTTTACCCATTAAGTATTGGTGCAGCTTGTATTTTAACGTCTATAGTAGGTACTTTTTTTGTAAAACTTGGAAAATCAAAAAACATAATGAATGCATTATATAAAGGTTTTGTTGCTACAGCTATTTTATCTTTAATTGTTTTATATCCCATAACAGACTACGTAATTGGATTAGACACCAACTATTCTGTAAATGGAGTTTCTTTTAATGGTATGAGCTTATATTATTGTGGTGTTATAGGTTTAATTATAACCGGATTGTTGATTTGGATAACCGAATATTACACTGGAACAGATTATAGACCTGTTAAAAGTGTAGCAGAGTCATCAACTACAGGGCACGGTACTAATGTAATTCAAGGTTTAGCTATATCAATGGAAGCAACAGCAGTTCCAGCTATAATAATTGTAGCAGGAATTTTATTAACTAATTCAATAGCTGGTCTATTTGGCATTGCCATTGCTGTAACTACTATGCTTGCACTTGCTGGTATGGTTGTAGCTTTAGACGCATATGGGCCTGTTACTGATAATGCAGGTGGAATTGCTGAGATGTCAAATTTACCAAAAAATGTAAGAAAAACCACTGATGCATTAGATGCAGTTGGAAATACAACTAAAGCTGTAACAAAAGGTTACGCAATAGGTTCCGCTGGATTAGGTGCTCTAGTTTTATTTGCAGCTTACACTGAGGATATTAAACATTTTTCTAAAGAAGCAGGATCACAATTAGAAGGAATTGTTGTTACTTTTGATTTATCAAATCCATTTGTTGTAGTTGGTTTATTAATTGGCGGAATGCTTCCTTATTTATTTGGATCAATGGGTATGCAAGCAGTTGGTAGAGCGGGTGGTGCTGTAGTAATAGAGGTAAGAAGACAATTTAGAAAAATACCTGGCATTATGAAGCGTAAAGCAAAACCAGATTATGGAAAGTTGGTTGATTTATTAACAAAAGCAGCAATAAAGGAAATGATAATTCCATCATTATTACCAGTGCTATCTCCAATAGTATTGTATATGATTATATTACCTATTGGTGGTCAAGTTGCTGCTTTGTCGTCAGTTGGTGCAATGCTTTTGGGTGTTATAATTACAGGTTTGTTCGTAGCAGTATCTATGACGGCAGGTGGTGGCGCTTGGGATAATGCTAAAAAATATATTGAAGATGGTAAATTTGGTGGAAAAGGATCAGAAGCTCATAAAGCTGCTGTGACTGGTGATACTGTTGGTGATCCTTATAAAGATACAGCAGGACCAGCAGTTAACCCTATGATAAAAATTACAAATATTGTGGCCTTATTACTTTTGGCAGTAATAGCTGGATAACTTATTTTTGTTGTTTTCTAATAGGCGAATTAATTTTTTCTCTTAAAGAAGAAAATACGTTGTACATCATTCCATCTTTTTTGAATTCCTTTTGGGTTGTGGTTTTTAAATATTTTAAATCATTCATATCATCCAGATTAAGAAGTTTCTTATCTTTTAATATTCCGTCTTTATTTAATTCTACAATCAAAATATTATTCTTTTTTATTTTTTGTTTGCCTAATTTTAATAATGATTGATTAGATTTTAATCTTTCAAAATAGAACCATTTATTTTTATTAAAATCACTGATAGATGATGGTGGACCAATTAATAGTAATAAATCATTTTTGTTTGTTTTATTTATAAAAATTTTGTTATACTTCTCATCAAGAAATTTAGAACCGTGGTAATTAGACACTTTATTTCCAGCACAGTTAACTATTAAAATAAAAAAAATTATATATATATATTTCATGAATAATACCTACTTCAATATTTACAATAATTTAGTAAAACTAACCAGAAATAAAAATTTATATAATGTTAAAAAACAAGATACTTTCTATGATAGAATCATTATTATCTTTTTTCACTTAAGTTTTCTTCTTAAAAATTACAAAAATAAAGAAACAAAAAAAAATATGCAAATGTTCTTTGATTATTGTGTTAGACAAATTGAATTATCAATAAGAGAAATTGGTTATGGCGACGCTTCAATAAATAAAAAAATGAAAGATTATATAAACTTACTTTTTTCTATAATAGACAAAATAAATGATTGGGAAAATATTACTAAATCTCAAAAAATCAAAATATTAAAATTATATATAGATGAGTCGGATAATTATGAAATTTATATAGATTACTTTGAAAAATATAGCGATTATTTATCAAAAAACTCTTTCAATAATCTATCAAAAGATATATTAACTTTTAAAAATTAAATTATGGCTGTACCAAAACGAAAAACGACAAGATCTAGAGCTGGTAAGAGAAGATCTCATATTAAAGCTAAAATTAATAATATTATAGAAGATAAAAAATCAGGTGAATATAGACTCTCTCACCATATGGATCTTAAAACTGGATTTTATAAAGGTAGACAAGTATTAGATCCTAAAGATTAAAGATTTATTATGGACAACCCAATTTACATTGCTGTAGATGCAATGGGTGGTGAAAATTCTCCTAATAAAGTTATTAAAGGAATAGAAATTCACAACTCAACTTCATATAATGTTTATTACAATATTTTCGGTAATAAAAATATTATTCAACCAATTATAAATAAGCATAAAATTTTAAGTAAGTATTACAAAATTATACATACAGAAAACATAATCAAAGATTCAGATAGCCCCTTATCTGCTGCAAAAAAAGGGAAGGATACAAGTATGTGGCTGTCCATTGAAAGTCTTAAAAATAATGAGTCAGATGCAATTGTATCAGCTGGTAACACTGGAGCATTATTTGTTATTGCTAAGTTAAATTTAAAAATGATTGAAAAAATTGATAAGCCTGCATTATCAGCTTTGTGGCCAAACAAAAATGGCATGAATATTGTATTAGACCTTGGTGCCAACATAGAATGTAATGAAAAGAATTTAATTGATTTCAGCCTTATGGGATCAGCATTACATAAATCATTATTTGAAAAAGAAACTTCAAAAGTAGCATTATTGAATATTGGTTCTGAAGAGATGAAGGGAAGTAATGTTATCAAAAATACATATCAAATTCTTAATGAAAAAAAAAATGATTTATTTGAATTCAAAGGTTATATCGAGGGAAATAATATTATGGATGGAGACGTAAATGTAATTGTAACAGATGGTTTCACTGGCAACATTGCATTAAAAACTGCTGAAGGAACAGCTAATTTTATAACATCTGAATTAAAAAAAGCTTTGAACTCTAATTTATTAGGAAAATTATCTGCATTATTAAATATAAAAAATTTAAAAAAATTTAAAAAAAAATTAGATCCAAGATTATATAATGGAGCAATATTATTAGGTTTAGACAAACCTGTAATTAAAAGTCATGGATCAACTGATGAAATAGGTTTTGCTAATTCTTTAAAAGTATGTGAAAAAATTATAAAAGGTAACCTCATAGATAAAATTAAAAAAAATATAAATTAAATGAGAATTAATTTAACAAAAAAAGAAATTATTAATTCAATTTATATGCAATTAGGTTTTTCTAAAAAAATCTCTGAAAATTTGATCGAAGATTTTTTATCAATAATTTTAGATGAATTGATTGAAAAAAAGAAAGTTAAAATTGCTAATTTTGGTACATTTGTATTGAGATTTAAAAAAAGTAGAATAGGTAGAAATCCAAAAACATTAGAAAAAAAAATTATATCCGAGAGAAACGTTGTTCTATTTAAACCATCTAATGATATAAAAAAAATTATTAATTCCGATGAATGAAAGTAATAAAAGTTATAAAACAATTGGAGAAGTAGCAAAAATATTAAATTTAGTTGACAAAAAATCAGGTAAATTATCTACACATACAATAAGATTTTGGGAAAAAGAATTTAAACAAATTAAACCTTATATTTTTGCAGGTAAAAGAAGATATTATGATAATGAGACAATTGAAAAATTAAAAAAAATTAAATTTCTTCTTAAAGACAAAGGATTGACTATAAAAGGGGCAAAAAAACATATTAATGATAATAATTCTCACCTTGACGTTAATAATAATAAAACTATAAACGCTGAAAAATTAAAATTTAAATTAAATAAAATATCAAACATTGTAAAAAATATAAAAAAAAATGGCTAAAAAAACACACGTAAAAGTAAGATTAGTTCCTGAAGCAAAACCAGATAGTCCTTTTTTTTATTATGTTAAAAAACCTGCTGGTGGCGAAAAGGCAAAAGTTAAACTTAAAGCAAAAAAATATAATCCTACAACTAGAAAACACGAAGTTTTTGTCGAAAAAAAACTTCCTCCACACAGCAAATAATTATTTTTTTTTGAAGTTTCTTCTCTCAAAATCAATATAAGACATAATCATATTTTTCCATATACGATTAGTTATCTTTGGATCAATTTTATTTTTAATTGATTTTTTTTTTATATTTTTAAGAATTATAGAAATTCTTTTTTTATCAACAATTTCATGTTTGTAGGTTTTAAGTTTAAGAACTTCTTTAACTATATTGGTCCTAATTTTTATCAATTTTATAAGCTTATTATCAAGTAGATCTAATTTCTTCCTTAGTATGTTTAATTTTTTTCTTTTATCAGGCGACATTTGATCAATTGGATTTATAAATAAATATTATATTTAAACAATTATGTATACCGAAATAAATACAAAATACAGAATATACATATCTAATTGGTTGCTAATTATGTTTATTTTGATCTCAGCAATGATAGTCGTTGGAGGTTTAACAAGACTTACAGATTCTGGTCTATCTATTACTGAATGGGAATTTTTTAAAGGTTTTTTTCCACCAATCAGCAATGATGCATGGATATCTTATTTTGAGGCTTATAAGCAAATTCCTGAATTTAAACTTCAAAATTATTCAATGACATTAAGTGAATTCAAGGTAATATTTTGGTGGGAGTGGGCACACAGATTTTTTGGACGAGTTATTGGCTTGGCTTTTTTGTTACCTCTAATTTTCTTTTCTATCAAATTAGGTGTTAAAAGACTTTATAATTTTTATTTTATCTTTTTTTTGATTTGTTTTCAGGGTCTTTTAGGTTGGTATATGGTTCAGAGCGGTCTAGTTAATAATATAGATGTAAGTCATTTCAGGTTATCAGTTCACCTTTTATTTGCATTTATTATTTTATCGTTAATTTTTTGGAATTATTTAAGTTTAGTAAATTTAAATATAGAGGATATAAAAATTAATTATTATATACCTGAATTTTTTTTATTACTAATTTTTTTACAAATTATAATCGGTGCATTCGTTTCAGGTATGGATGCAGGAAAAATATATAACACTTGGCCACTAATGGGCAATTCCTATTTTCCAGATGACAATAAATTTATAAGTTTATTTAAATTATCTGCTTTTAGTGATCCATCACTTGTTCAATATTTACACCGAAATTTAGCATATTTAATATTCATTATTTTTATATTGATTTTATATATAACTTATCGGAATAAATTTTTTTATTTATTTAAACCTGTAATTATTTTAGGTTTAATTATATTATTACAAATTGTATTGGGAATCCTTACTGTTTTGTCTGGTGCCAGTATTTTAACTGCTTCTTTGCATCAGTTTAGTTCAATATTACTAATAACATCATCATTGTATTTTTTATACAAAAATAGGTTTAGTTGATTATTTTTTTTCAATTACAAACAACTCATTGTTAAAATATAATCCTTTGTTTTTATTGACTATATCTTTTACAACTTTTTGGTAGTATTTTTTCCTTTCAGCATTCATTATTTGCTCATCTGATATCTGATTAACATATACCGCAGCATTCCATGCTGAAAATATTAATGATGTAGCAATACCTCCACTAATTTCATTTGGTAATGCTCTCAAAACATATTTAATCGTTTGTTTTTTATTAAATTTTAATTTTTTTAGAATTTCTTTTTCAGTATTATTTTTTATATATTTAATTATTGATCCGTATAGAGATGGAAATGGTTTTTCTTTAGGCCAGATTTTCTTAATAATTTTGCTTCCAGGATCATTTCCACTGGCATGAACTACTACTAATTTACCTTTCTTATCCAATGATTTTATCATTGGATCAATTACATATTTAACTTTTTTCTCTGCAGATATTCTTGATCTATATGGTTGTGATGCAATGATTAAGTCGTAACTATTTTTCCCATTATTTTTTTTTGGAATAACGTTTTTTAAAGAAAATTCTTGATCTTTTCGGTAAATTACAATTACAGATGGCTCTTTGTAGGTAGGGTTACCATTTCTAGGATTTCTTTCAATTTGCCATTTTTTATTTAAAAATTCTTGATTTAGTCTCCTTAATTGATTTGAAAAATCGAGTGAAGAGTTCCCTTTAAGTTTAACTATTTTCCAATTCAATTTTTTTTGTTTATTTTTATCATTCGATTTAAGTGATGTTGATTCTACGTAATTCAGATTTGAAATAACAAATACTGTATTTTTATGTTCTACAAACCGATCTGGAAGTTTTTCAAGTCCTAATCTAACATCTTCCATACTTATCTCTTTTGTGCTTACCAATAGAGGAATATGGGGCATTTTCTGATGACATTGCCTCATTACACTCATCAATAATGAACCATCTCCCATACCTGCATCAAAAATTTTTAATGCAGGAAATTTTGGTTTTAATTTTTGTACAATAGGTTTTAAAGCATCAGCAATTTTATTCTTTTCATTAGTTGTTGTAACAAAAAGTAAATATTTTTGTCTGTTATCAAAAAATCTAAAATTTTTTTTCATAAACTCTGATATTTAATTATTTATTTGCCGGATAATTTGTTGTTATGAATTTTTTTAAAACATTTAATACTCGATCTGCTTCCTCTAATAACATCATATGTCCACAATTATCGATTATATCTATTTGACTTCCTTCAATTAAATTAGCTAGTTTTTTTCCTTCTTTAACTGGACACATCTTATCGTCAGTAGCTAGTATAGATAGGGTAGGTATCTTAATTTGTTTAGCTGCTTCAAAACCATTTTTATAATTATCGCATGCTCTAAAATCTACACCGAGGGTATTTTTTATTGTTCTAGTTTTAGCTAACATTGAACCAGTATTAATATGATATAAACCTGGTACTGGATGGCCACCAAAATGACCTGCTGGTCCATGAGCCCAGTCCATCATTAATTCAACAGCTTTTGGATCGTTATTTTCTGCTAAAGATAATAATTCAGGGTTCATTGGAATTGCACCAGCACCACCCATTAAACTTAAAGTTTTTATTTTGTCAGGATTTCTTGCCGTACACTCAACAGTAACCAAACATCCTTGTGAGTGACCAACTAACGAAGCTTCTTTATATCCAACTGCATCAATTACATCGCTTACCCAATCTGCCATGTCTTCAATTGATTTTAAACTTTCACCACCTGATAATCCATGACCTGGCATATCTAAGGCTAAAACACTATATCCATGGAATGCAAAATATCTTGTTTGTAAAACCCATGTCATATGAGTTAGCCCACTACCATGCACAAATATTATTAATGGCTTGTTCTTATCGAATGGCCTGCCTCCAGTAGAAGCATAAACCTCGTTATTGTTTACCTGAAACTTCATTGATTGGATACGAGCCTAGGTTTCCTAGCAGCTCTAAATCCATTTTCAAAGTCGTTTTTAATATCATCTATATCTTCTATACCAACTGATAATCTGATCATATCATGGGATAAACCCGCAAATTTTAATGTAGCTTCGTCCATTTGAGAATGTGTAGCTGATGCTGGATGAATTACCAATGTACGTGTATCTCCAACATTTGCTAAATGAGATGCAAGTTTAACGTTATTAATAAATGCTTCACCTGCAGCCTTTCCTCCTTTAATACCAAATGCTATCATTGATCCTTTGCCATTTGGTAATAATTTGCTTGCTAAATCATGATCTGGATGATCTGGTACACTAGGGTGAGAAACCCAAGCAACACTTTCGTGACCTAATAAATACTCGACCATTTTTTCAGCATTCTCACAATGCTTTTTCATTCTGACAGAAAGTGTCTCGATACCTTGTAATACATTCCATGCATTCTGAGGACTTAGACAAGGTCCAAAATCTCTCATGCCTTCTGCTCTTGCTTTCATTGTAAATGCTGTTGGTCCAAATTCTTCTGCAAAAGATAATCCATGATAACCTTCATATGGTTGTGTCATTGTTGGAAATTTATCATTTTGCATCCAGTCAAACTTACCGCCTTCAACGATTATACCAGCCATTGAAGATCCATGTCCTGCCATCCATTTAGTAAGTGAATGAACTACGATATCAGCGCCATGTTCTATAGGTTTGCACAAATAAGGTGTTTGATAAGTTGCATCTACCATTAAAGGAATACCCGCGTCGTGAGCTATTTTAGCGATCTCAGGCATATTCATTATTTCGTTACCTGGATTACCAACAAGTTCTCCAAAAATACCTTTTGTGTTTTTTTGAATTGCTTTTTTAAATCCTTCTGTATCTCTTGGTTTTACAAAAGTTGTTTTAATACCAAATTTTGGAAGCGTTAGTCTAAATAGATTTACAGTTCCACCATAAAGCTGGGATGATACAACTAAATGATCTCCTGCTTCGCAAAGTGTCATTACTGCAAGAAATATCGCACTCATGCCAGAAGAAGTAGCAAGTGCAGCTGTTCCTCCTTCTAATGAAGCAACTCTTTCTTCTAAAACTGCAACTGTTGGATTTGATATCCTACTATAAATGTGTCCACCTCTTTCTAAATTAAATAATGCTGCCGCATGATCTACATCATCAAATAGATATGAGGTTGTTTGGTATATTGGTACTTGTCTTGAACCAGCATTTTTATGAGGTTGATAACCTGCGTGTAAACTAAGGGTATCGAACTTATATGTTTTTGGATCCATTCCTTTTTTGTCTGACATTTAATTGCTCCTGTTTAAATTTTAAGAATTTATTATAAACTAATATTATTGCTTATTAATAGCTTATTTATTAGTTAAAACTATTAAAAATGACTTAAGTTCTAACTGTATATCGTTTGACAATATATCGATTTATAAGTATTAATCCCGCAATTATGACTAAATTTCTTAAAAAAGATGACCTTAATAGTAAATGGTTTGAAATTGACGCAACTGGAGCTGTGGTAGGAAGACTAGCAACCGTTGTATCAAAAATTCTTAGAGGAAAAAATAAAGCAACATTTACTCCTCATATGGATAGTGGAGATTTTGTTGTTGTTAAAAACGTAGACCAATTAAAATTTACAGGAAACAAGTTTTCAAATAAAAAATATTATAGACACACAGGCCATCCTGGGGGAATTAAAGAAACAACACCTGAAATATTACAATCTTCAAAACCAGGTGAAGTTTTAAAGATGGCTGTAAAAAGAATGTTGCCTGGTGGTCCTTTAGCTAAAAAACAATTGACTAAACTTAAAGTTTATTCAGGATCAGATCATCCTCACTCAGCACAAAACCCTGAGGTAATAGAGATTGGAAAACTTAATTCAAAAAATATAGTAAGAAATTAAAATGGAAACAAATCAATCAACATCTTCAAAACTAAAATTAGATTTTAAAGATTCAAAATATGCAACAGGTAGAAGAAAAACCTCAATTGCAAAAGTTTGGTTAAAAAAAGGAACTGGTAAAATTTATGTTAATGGTAAAAATCTAGATGATTATTTCACAAGAGCTACTCATAAGATGCAAATACTAAGACCTTTTGAAATTATCAATCAATCTACAGAATACGATGTTAGATCTCAAGTTGTTGGTGGTGGTCTTACAGGTCAAGCGGGAGCATTAGTACATGGTATATCAAGAGCACTATTACAATTTGATGAAAATCTAAAACCAACACTTAGAAAAGAAAAACTTACCACGAGAGATTCAAGATCAGTTGAGAGAAAAAAACCTGGTCGAGCAAAAGCTAGAAGAAGTTATCAGTTCTCTAAAAGATAATATCATTTTATTAAACAACTGTTATATTACAATATGTCTAAGATAAATGCATTAGTTGCTGGAGCTACCGGATACATAGGTATTCAATTGGTCAAATTATTAACTAAACACAAAAGAGTTAAAATTAAATATCTTTGTGGTGATACCTCTGTAGGTAAGAAAATTAGCTTTTATGATAAATACTTTAATAAATATAAACTACCAAATATTGTTAAATTTAATAAAGAGTTGTTAAAAAATGTTGATGTTATATTTACCGCATTACCTAATGGAGAGGCTCAAAAAATTTCAAAAAATTTACAAAATAAAAATATTTTAATTGATTTAGCGGCAGATTTTAGACTTAAATCAGCCAGTGATTATTTGAAATGGTATAAAATCAAACACAATGCTCCTAAATTAATCAAAAAAAGTATTTATTCTTTACCTGAGTTAAATAATAAAAGTATTAAGAAATATAAAATAATTTCTTGTCCAGGCTGTTATCCAACATCAATTTTATTACCCCTAGTACCGTTAATTAATAAAAATATTGTTAAATCAAACAATATCATAATTGATTCAAAATCTGGTTACTCAGGTGCAGGCAGAAATGTTCATAAAAAATATAACAACAAATTTTTAAATGAGACATTGAGTGCTTATGGTTTAGCCTTTCACAGACACAATTCAGAAATTGATCAGGAACTAAAAAAAAAAACTGGCAAAAAAGTAAAATTTCAATTTACACCTCATCTTTCACCAATGTTTAGAGGAATATTAACTACTATGTATTTAGATCTAAAAAGAAATGATTCTCTTGAAAAAATTTATTCTTTTCTAAAAAAATATTACAAAAATAATAAATTCATTAAAATTTTGAAACCAAATACTTTTTTAGGAACTAATGAAGTAATAAACACAAATAACTGTCATATTTCTGTGTGTGAGAGTAAATATAAGAATAAAATTATTATATTGTCAGCAATAGATAATTTGATTAAGGGTGGTAGTGGACAAGCTGTTCAAAATATGAATATTTTATTTGGATATAAGTCTGACGAAGGATTAAATTGATGAAAATACTGATAATTTTATTAATTTTTTTATTTTTAAATAATTGTTCTAAACAAAACTTTGGTTCTTTTTTAAAGAAAAAAAATGACGATATGGTTGAAAAACCAAATTTAGATATTGATAAAAATATTTCTTTTGAAGATTTTAAAAATAAAATTATTAATTATGGAAAAAATAGTAGTTTTCCAAGTTTAGATGAATGATATGACTAAAAAGCTTAATATAGCAATTGTTGGATTAGGTCAAATTGGTAATTATCTCTATAATGAATTAAATACAAAAAAAAAAGATATTCTAAAAAAAACTGGAAAAATTATCTCTGTTTCTGCAATTTCAGCTAAAAATATTAATAAAAAAAGAAAATTTAGAATTAATAAGAAAATATTTTATAAAGATCCCTTTAAAATTTTTAAAAATAATAAAATTGATATTTTAATTGAAGCCATTGGTCAATCTGATGGTATATCAAAAAAAATTGTAGAATTTGCACTTAAGAATAAAATTCATGTTGTAACTCCTAATAAGGCATTAATTTCTAAACACGGTAATAATCTTTCTAAACTTGCTGAAAAAAATAAAGTTAATTTAGAATTTGAAGCGTCAGTAGGAGGTGGAATCCCTGTATTAAGAACTATTAAAGAAGGGCTAGCAACTAATAAGATAAGTAAAGTATATGGAATATTAAATGGAACTTGTAATTATATATTATCTGAAATGGAAGAAACTAAGTCTGGCTTTTCAACTGTATTAAAAAAAGCTCAACTATTAGGTTATGCTGAACCAGGTAATCCAAAATTAGATTTAAATGGTTACGATGCTTTAGCTAAAGTTAAAATTCTTTCTGCTTTAGCATTTAATAATAAAATTTCAAATTCTAAATGTTTAATGGAGGGTATTGAAAATATAGAATACAAGGATTTAGAAATTGCAAATCAATTAAATTATAAAATTAAATTATTGGGAATAACAGAAATTGTTAATAATAAATTATTTGAAAGAGTTCATCCGTGTTTAATTAAAAAAAATACTTACATCGCAAATGTAAATGGTGTTATGAATGCTGTTATAATTGAAGGCAATCCAGTAGGAGAGAGTGTTTTGCAAGGAGAAGGTGCTGGGCCTGGCCCAACATCATCTGCTTTAATGTCTGATCTTTTGTCAATTTTACGTGGAAACATCAAATACCCTTTTGGGATTTCTGATAATAAAAGAAAATCTCCATCAATTTATAATACGGATAATTATTCCAATGCTTTATATATTAGGCTTGAAGTTAAAGATAAACCGGGTGTACTATCTGAAATCACTAAAAAATTTGCAAAACATAAAATTTCTGTTCAAAGATTAATACAAATACCAAATAATAAAAATAAAACCGCTTCTATTGTGATTATAACTCACAAATCCTTAGAAAAGGATTATCAGAAATGTATTAAATCTTTTAAATCAAATAAAAATATCATTAAAAACCCTATATTATTAAGACTTTTTTAAATGGAACTTTATTTAAAGCTCTTTGAAGTTTTATTTCCTGTATTTTTTATTGTTGGAATTGGTTTTTTATTAGGGAAAAAAAATCCAAATTTTGATACTTCGTTTATAACATCTTATGCTGGAAATTTTGGAACTCCAGCTTTAGTAATTTTTTCTCTTACTTCTACAGGTGTTACATTTGATATATTTGCTGAATATTTTATCTACGCATTAATATTACTTTCATCATTTGCTTTAATTGGTCTTGTTTTTTTAATTCTTATGAAAAAAGATTATATTAGAGAATTACCTACTTTTTTTTTACCTAATACAGGTAATATGGGTATACCAATATGTCTTTTTGCTTATGGTAAATTGGGTATGGGTGTAGCTGCAGCTATATCATCTTTGGTAATACTCTTACATTTTACTGCCAATATATTTCTTGCAAAAAGAAAATTTGATTTTTCAATAATCGCAAAAAGTCCTTCTTTCTATACAATTATTTTGACCGTTATTTTTTTATACTACGGCAAAGAAATGCCAGTTTTTGTGATTAATACAACAATGCTTTTGTCTTATGCAATGATTGTAATGATTTTAATGTCTTTAGGCATTGCTTTAACCCAAATGAAAGTATTTTCTTTGAGAGACTCAATTATAACATCAATTGGTAGAGTAATTCTTGGTCCAATTGTAGGTTTTTTTATTATAAAATTTTTTAATTTATCTGGTTTTGCAGCTGGAGTTTTACTAATTCAATCCTCAATGCCTAGTGCAATATTATGTTATTTGGTTGCTTCAATGTATTCACCAAAAAAAAATGTAGATAATATTTCCAGCACAATTGTTGTTTCTACTTTAATGTCACTGGTTACAGTGCCAATTACAGTATTTATCGCCCTTAAATATTTCGCTTAAATGAAAGCAATATTTTTAAATTTATCCGCATGGATGGTTTTGCCCTTTATGGATGCCATTGCAAAATATTTGTCATCCGATTTATCTTTCTTTCAAATAACTTGGGCTAGATATTTTTTTACAGTTGTATTCACAACTTTTTTTATGTTTTTATTTTTTAGGGAACAATTGAAGTTTTCTCAAAATATCAAATTACAAATAATTAGAGGTTTGTCTTTATTTTTTGCAAATATATGTTTTTTTTACTCCATTTCTGTAATCTCAATGGCAAAAGCATTAACATTGGCGTTCGTTGCTCCATTGGTCACAACTGCTCTTTCTCCATTTTTACTTAACGAAAAAGTTGGATATAGAAGGTGGACTGCTGTATTAGTCGGTTTTATTGGTGTTTTAGTTGTCATAAGACCTGGAATTATAGAGATCAATCTTGCTAGTATAGCAGCTGTTGGAACAGGCTGTTTTTACGGCTTTTATCTAATAATAACTCGAAAATTACATTCAACAGATAGTCCTTTACTCACATTGCTGATTACGGGCGTAGTAGGGGCCATTATCGCATCTTTTTTTGTTCCTATTGTTTGGATTAATCCTACTCCAATTCAATGGTCTTGGATGGCTTTAATGGGTATATTTGCCTGTTTAGGCCACATATTAATTATTTTATCACTTCGTTACGCTGATGCTTCAAAATTAGCACCATTTGGTTATTTTGAGATAATTACTAACCTTATTTTGGGGTATTATGTGTTTTCGGATTTTCCTGATAAATATACTTTTATCGGTCTTTTCATTATTGTATCATCAGGGTTATATGTTTTTCAAAGAGAATATTATCACAAATATAGGTAAAATATATGTACTATACATTAATGTAATACTTTAATTATTAAATATAAACTATTGTATTTATTAAATTTTATGTATTATCTTATTTATAGTTTAATTTGCATATAATACAAAAAGATTGAAATAAAATTTATAAAATAATCAATTAAATAACCTCAAGTAATTAAAAATAATCAATAAATATGCAGTTATTTGAATTATAAAAAAGACAATAAAATTGGATAATGCGATAGGGGACAATAATTCAATAAAATCAACAATTTTGAGGAAATTTTAAAATAAATCTATTGATAATAAAAGTTAGTTTTAATTTGATATGGAAATTCCTTAATATTGATTGATATAAATATACAAAAAAATAATAATTTTCTTAATAATTAGTTAAGTAATGCAATTTATGAATATAGCGTTTAATGCCCCAAATATAGGGCTTATTTAGAGATTTCAATTTATAAGCTGCAACCAATAGGGGAAATTAAAATTGTAATACTAAATATTGTTAAAATAAAAAAAAACGTTGGTATTGCTAGCTTTTAGAGCAAAATTCCTTCAGATTTGAGTAGTTTTTTCTTGGTTTTTATACCACCTTTGCCAGAATATCCTCCAAGAGATCCGTCGGACCTGATTACTCTATGGCAAGGTATTTTAGGAGCATATGGGTTTTTTCCAATAGCATTAGCTACAGCTCTAACAGCTCGAGGTTTTTTTATACCTCTTGCGACTTCAGAATAGGTTAAAACACTACCTTTTTTAATTGTTTTTAAGTATTCCCAAACTTTAATTTGAAATTTTGTACCTTTGAGGATCATATAAAGAAAAAACCCTGTATCTCTGCACCTTTTCAGGTACAAAGATCAGTAGTTTTTTGGCACGTCGTTGTATGCGCTACCGCCATGCCTTCCACCCCGCAATTTTAGCGCTACTCTGCGTGGTTTTCTGCCCTCTGGGCTTGAATCTCTCGATTTTTCCCCAGATGGTCAGTTAAGAGTTGCCTCTTAATTCATTTAAGAGATTATCATAGTGCAAATATGATTAGTATCACTTTATAGTTGATAATTAAGGGTTTTTAACAGCTGTGAATAGCGTTAACAAACTATCTGGGTCCAACAAAAATAAGAATAAAATAGGATAAATAAAAAATTATTGTTAAAACTGATAAGAAATATACTTCTAAAGATTTCCCATTTTTTTTGTAAACTAAATAGCTCAATATAGTTAAACCTAAAGATATAATTAAAAAATAGCTTGCAGGAATTTCACCATCTATAGTCATGAAATTTTTGTTTTAATTCATTTGACATTTAAAATCACTTAATATATTACTAACGATAATTAATTGTTATCAATAGTAATTATATGAATGAACTGACAACAGACCTAAAATCGCTTCATCAGGCAACTTTAAATAACCTTAAAAGCTCAAAGGCAAATAATACAATAAGAGCTTATAAATCTGACTTTAAAGATTTTGGAGCTTTTTGCGCTAAGCATGGATTAGATTCATTACCAACAGAGCCAAAAATAGTTTCCTTGTATCTTACCTATCTCTCTAAAAACTCAAAAGTAAGCACTTTAAGACGAAGATTAGTATCAATAAGCATGGTTCATAAGCTTAAAGGGCATTATCTAGACACAAAACATCCAATCATCGTTGAAAATTTAATGGGAATAAGAAGGGTCAAAGGAAGTATTCAGAAAGGAAAAAAACCTATATTAATCAATCATTTAAAATCAATTATTAATGTAATAAATGAACAAAAAAATGAGGAAATAAAAAAACTTAGAGATAAATCAATAATATTAATTGGTTTTGGAGGAGGCTTTAGAAGAACCGAGCTCATTTCAATTGATCATGAGGATTTAGAATTTGTTCCTGAAGGCCTAAAAATCAATATTAAAAGATCAAAAACTGATCAATTTGGAGAAGGAATGACTAAAGGACTACCCTACTTTGATAATGAAATTTATTGCCCTGTTACAAATCTAAAAAAATGGTTAGAAATTTCTAAAATTAATTCTGGACCTATTTTTAGAAGATTTTCTAAAGGTTTATCATTAACAGATAAAAGATTAACTGACCAATCTGTAGTATTATTAATGAAAGAGTATTTAAAGTTAGCAGGTATCGAAAACAAAAATTTTGCAGGTCATAGTTTAAGGTCAGGTTTTGCAACAGTAGCTGCTGATTCAGGCGCTGATGAGCGAAGCATAATGGCTATGACAGGTCATAAAACAACTCAAATGGTTAGAAGATATATTAGAGAGGCAAATATATTTAAAAATAATGCATTAAATAAAATTAAAATATAATAAACTTAAATTAGCTTATCTCTGTATCTATCAATTTTTTTTGAAATATAATCATTAGTTAAGTAAAAATGTTTATAAATCGTTTTTTGTAATGATTTCTTTAAAGATTCATTTTTAATAAGTTTTTCTATTGAATTTTCAATATTTTTAACTGTTAAAGACTTTATTTTCATAGCTTTCGGAGATGCCTCGCTTAACCCACCTTTATCTGTAATAATTACAGCACATCCTGCACTTGAAGCTTCTAAAGCAGTTCTACCGAAGGGTTCGTCCCATCGAGAACAAATAACTGAAATATCGGACTTTATAAACCATTTAGTAACAACATTATATTTTTGAAAACCCAAAATTTTTAAATTTTTGTGTTCAAAAATATGATTTTCTCTAGGTTCATCACCAATAACTATAGCTTTCCAATAAGGATTATTATTTAATACACCTATAATAGCCTTTCCAAATAAATCATAACCTTTAGAGGCATTTAATCTACCAACAAATAAAATTATTTTTTTTTTATTTTTAAAATTAATTATTTTTTTACTGGTAGATTGATTAATAACTTCAAGTTTATCTGTGTTGTATTTTTTATTTAAACCTTTCATAAATTGATTTAAAGTCCAATTACTATTAAATATTATTTTTTTTGTTTTGTTAAATATATCAATTCTTTCCTTCACCGTTTTCGATGATTTCATTTCTAGTGGATTATTATGAAAATATAGAACAATATTATTATTTATCTCATAAATAGAGCTTATATAATCTGGTCTATTATGTATTTCTATTAAATTTGATTTTTTTATTTTTTCAATATCCAGAAATTTTTTTACATATACTTTACTACTGCTTCTGAAGAATATTTTCGAAAAATTTAAATTAGTATAATTAGGTAATAATTTTTTTTTAAAAGAAGTATTTCCATACACTTGAATATTTTTTTTGTATTTACTTAGTTTGATTGTATCATTTAGAAAAAGGGAAACCGCACCTGCATAATTTGGGGTAAAATTTTCTTTGTAAGGAAGTAGAATTGAGATTTTCATTTATAAGTAATTAGATTTTATTTTATTTCTAAGTTTATAGTTTTTTTTAAGTTTGTATTCCTCACTCATGGCCTTAGATTTTGAATCATAACTCATACTATAGGCTAATATCCATTTTCTACCTCTAGTAAATTTTGCTCCTTTCGAAGCATTATGTTTAGTCAATCTCTTCTTCAAATTATTTGTATAACCAACGTAGCTAAGGTGTTTTTGCTTATTTTTAGATATGATTAAATAAACAAAATATTTCATTATGGCGGTCCCTAGGGGAATCGAACCCCTCTTTCATGGATGAAAACCATGTGTCCTAACCGATAGACGAAGGGACCGGAAGTGGAGTTTCTATTGCAATTATTAAAAATAATCAAGCTATAGGTTCCTCACTTTTTATAATTTCTATTGTAGATTCTTTGTGTGTGACAAGAGTTTCTGTAATAAATTTTTTATTTTCTTTTTTTACAGCTCCAACCATTTCAGTGCTGGTAATTCCTGTCGCACAAAAAATACTATCTCCTTTAACTATTTCATTTAATTCATATTTCTTATTTAGATCAAATATTCCCATTTTTTTAGCCCTAGCCTTGTCTTGATCGGTTGCAAATATAAATCTACCCTGAAATTTACATCCATAAGCATCCAAAGCTGCTGCAGAAATTACTCCCTCAGGACCTCCTCCAATACCTAAAAATAGGTCAATATTATACTTGTTATCGGTAACTAAGAGAGCCCCGCAAATATCACCATCTGAAATTAATTTTAAATTTACTTTTAACGATTTTAATTCTTCAATAATCTCTTTATGTCTTGGCCTATCAAGAATGCATACTGTTAGTTCTTTAATATTTTTATTTTTGGCTTCTGCTATATTAGAAATATTTTTTTTTAGAGGATAATCTAAATCAGTAGCATCAAAAGGAACATCTTTACCAACAGCAATTTTATTCATATACGTTTCTGGAGCATTAAATAAATTTCCTTTTTCTGAAATTGCTAAAACCGATATGGCTCCTGGAATATTTTTCGCTGCAAAATTTGTTCCTTCAAGAGGATCAACAGCTATATCAATACTCGGTCCATTACCGTTTCCTAGTCTTTCTCCTATATATAACATTGGTGCTTCATCAAGTTCACCCTCACCTATCACTACTTTTCCGTTTATTTCTAGATTATTTAAATCATTTCTCATTGAGTCTGTTGCCGCCTTATCAGCTATTTTTTTGTTTCCTTTGCCTAGAAATTGATAACAATTAATTGCAGCTCTGGAGGTAACTTTTACAAGTTTATAAATCAGATCTTTATCTAAAGACATTAAATATTTTCAACAGTGGATTCTTCTGAATTATATTTCAATCTTGCTTCAAATTCACTTAATCTTTTCCAAACTGAAATCAATTCTACTATTGTAGACCAGCTTCTAACTAAATATTGTAATGAATTTTCAACCCTTCCAAATGCTCTAGTTATTTGTTGAACGAAACCTAATGTAATTGCACCTGATACTATAGTTGGTGCAAGTGCTAAATATGGAACTATAACCATACCTTGGAAATAACTCCATTTTACAGCATTAAAATATAAATAGTGAAAATATGATTTATAGTGAATACCTCTTACTCTATCATATAATTGACCTATAGTTGGTGGAGCTGCCCTTATAGGATCATCTTCACCATGAACTAATTCCTTTCTATAACCAGCTTCTTCTTTTTGAATATCATATTCAATACCAGGCAATTTTATACCTACAGCTGCTAATAAAACTGTTCCACCAAGCGCAGATATTATTGCAACCCAAACTAAAGCATGATCAACCTCACCAATCCATGGAAGTACATCGACTTGTTTAGATAGTCCCCATAAAATTGGCAGGAAGGCTACTAGAGTCATTATACTATCTAAAAGCCCAACACCGAGACCTTCCATTATTCTTGCAAATTTTAAAGTGTCTTCTTGAACTCTCTGTGAAGCTCCTTCTGTTAAACGAGCTTTTATCCATTGAGAGTGATAATATTCAGCCATTGAAGTTCTCCACCTAAAAACCCAATGAGATACAAAAAATCCAGTTATAATTGCAATTATAATCCAAAGACCTGCAACTTTCGCAAATGTAAACAAATATCCAATAAATTCAGTTTCTGTGACTGAACCAGGTTCTGTTAAAGCTTTTTGAAGAGTATCGTAAAATTCACCAAACCATTCATTAATTTTTACATCTAATTGAACTTGATACCAAGTTGAAACTAATATGAAGATTGATCCAAATATACTCCAGCCGTACCATCTTCTTTCTGTAAAAAATTTAAACATTATTTTGTAAAATTATCAGCGTAAGACTTTAAAGTAATTTTTCTTTTGTTAGGTTCAATTATTTCAAAATCAATATTATTTTTTTTTGCGTACTCAATTGCTAATTCTTTTGTGGAAAATTCTAACTTTAATTCACCATAAGTATCTGTAGAACTCTCCCACCCCATTAAAGGATTGGTGCCAGGATCATCAGTAATATATTCAATAATCCATTTATCGAATTTTTTTAATCCTGACTGCATAGCAGTTTTTGAAGGCTTATAAATTTTTGCTTTTTTCATAAAATGGTCGGGGTGGTAGGATTCGAACCTACGGCCCCTTGGTCCCAAACCAAGTGCGCTACCAGGCTGCGCTACACCCCGAATGCAGTACTAATACAGTAGAAAAAAAAAATTTCAAAGTATATTAATCACTATTTAAAAGGATATTTTATAAAATTTGCTATATATAACTATCTATGATCATTGAATGTCCAGCTTGTTCAAAGAAGTTCAATATTGATGAAAAGTTAATACCAGGTGAAGGTAGACTTTTAAAGTGCGGCAATTGCGAACATACGTGGTTTTATAAAAAAGAAGAAAAAATAAAATTAGAGGCTGAAACTGCAAATAAAAGTCAAATTGAAGAAAATAAATCAGAAATCAATATAGAACCAGTTGAAGAACCTATAAAAAAGACAAAAAAAATAAGAAAAAAAATTTCAAAAAAATCTTTAACAAAAGAGAGTACATCAAAAGAATTAGTGTCTATTGATAAAAGTTCAGTTTCAAGAGAAAACAATATTATTAAAAAAATATTTTTAATTATTATTTCTATTATCGCATTTATTTTGCTTATAGACACATTTAAAAATCAGATATCTGTTATATTTCCTGGCATATTACAAATGTCAGATAGTTTGTATTTAGTAATAAATGACTTGAAATTATTTATTAAAGATTTAGTCAGGTAAAAATGATTCAGATAATTACAAAACCATTTAGGTGGTTTTTCAAATTAGAAGCTGCAAGTGGTCTTGTTTTACTTTTTGCAGCAATAATAGCTTTAATTGTAAGTAATTCTAATTTAGCAGAAATATATTTTTCCACATTGAATAAATATTTATTTCTGGGAATAAATAATTTTGGTTTAAAATTATCTGTTTTACACTGGATAAATGATGCCTTAATGGCAATATTTTTTTTCTTTGTAACATTGGAAATTAAAAGAGAATTCTTACAAGGTGAACTTTCAAATATAAAACAAGCCCTTCTTCCGATTATCGCAGCAGTTGGAGGAATGTTGGTACCTGCATTATTTTATGTTTTTATTAATTTTGGAGATAGTGAAACAATGAATGGATGGGCTATTCCATCCGCAACTGATATTGCATTTTCTTTAGGTGTACTTTCTCTATTAGGAAAAAGAGTTCCATTATCTCTAAAAGTTTTTTTAACTGCATTAGCTATTATAGATGATTTGGGAGCCATAGTAATTATTGCATTATTCTATTCGGGAGACCTTAGTATAAAATATTTAAGCTTAATGTTGTTGGCATTTATTATTCTTCTAGTAATAAATAAATTCAATATAAAGAAATTTTTACCCTATTTAATTGTTGGAATATTTCTTTGGGACTTTACTCATAATTCTGGCATTCATGCAACAATTGCTGGAGTTTTGCTAGCAATGACTATACCTCATAGAAAAAAAGACAAAGACTTTTCATTACTAATAAAAATTGAACATGCAATAAGTCCTTACGTTGCTTTTGGTATTATGCCATTATTTGCTTTTGCAAATGCCGGTGTTTCATTAGAAGGTTTATCTTTTGCATCTTTACTTGATAAAGTTCCATTAGGAATTTTATTAGGATTATTTGTTGGCAAACAATTAGGGGTATTTGTATTTTCTTATGTTTCAATAAAAATGAAAATAGCCCAGATGCCTAATAATTCTAACTGGTTTAATTTTTATGGTGTTGGTGTTTTAACGGGTATAGGGTTTACAATGAGCTTATTTGTTGGAAATTTGGCATTCGTTGAAAATATGCAATATATGGATGGAGTTAAAATTGGAGTTTTAACTGGGTCATTATTATCCACTTTATTTGGGTATTTCTTAATACTACTTACACCAAATAAGTAAGTAGTTTATGAAAAGATTAATAATAATAAGTTTAACAATAATAATGTTTTTTTTTAAAAATTCAGCAATGAGCAATAATCAGAAAAATTTTTACAATCTAGAAATAGAGAGTATTAATGGAGAAATCATTAAATTAAAAGATTATCGAGATAAAGTTATACTTATAGTTAACACTGCCAGCTATTGTGGTTTCACAAAACAATACGAAGATTTGCAAGAATTATGGGATAAATACAAATCTAAGGGTCTTATTGTCCTTGGAGTGCCCTCAGACTCTTTTAATCAAGAAAAAAAAACCAATAGTGAAGTAAAAGAATTTTGTGAAGTTAATTTTGAAATAAATTTTCCATTAACAACTATTACAGAAGTAAAAGGAAGGGATGCTCATGAGATTTTTAAGTGGGCAGAAAATAATTTTGGCAAGTCTGCAATTCCTAAGTGGAATTTTCATAAAATATTAATCAATAAACAGGGAAATGTAGAAGATACATATGCTTCTTTTACAAAACCTACATCAAATAAGATCATAAATAAAATAGAAGAAATTCTATAGTTCTATAGTTAAACCATCATGTGCTGGAATGACATTTTTTGGTATAGCTCTCTTTAATTTATTGTAATCTAATACAGCTGATAGATTCGATAAAATAGCCTTTTTAGGTTTAAATAATTTAATAAAGTAAAGTGATTGTTCTAAGTTAAAATGAGAAGGATGATAATTATACCATAGACAATCAATTATTAAATATTTTAAATTTTTAAAATGTGAAAAATCTTTTTTATAAATATTACTTACATCAGTAATGTATGCGATTTTTTTATCAATAATAAAACAATTAGAATTGACTGAGCCATGCTTAACTATAATAGCTTTAAATCTTAAATTTTTATTTTTATGTTTAATAAATGAATTTTTTTTTAACATATTCAATTTTAAAGTAGCTGGATATTCTCTTGAGTAGCTTTTAAAACAATATGAAAAGCTTTTTTTTAAAAGTTTAGATGTGTCATTATCGGCAAAAACATTAACTTGTTTTCTACTATTAATAAAGAAAGATCTTAGATCATTAATTCCATGAGTTTGATCAGCATGCATATGTGAATAGAATACTTTATCAATTTTCTTAATTTTATGACGCAATAACTGTTGTCTTAAGTCAGGAGAGGTATCAATTAAAATGTTTTCATCAGAAGTTTTAATAAATGCAGAACATCGTGTTCTATAATTTTTCTTATTTTTGGGATCACAATTTCCAAAAAATCCATCAGGTCTCGGAACACCCATTGAACTTCCACAACCTAATATTATAAATTTTATGCTCATTTTTGAAAAAATAATCTCTCGAAATTATCGTTTGTAATAGTTTCTAATTCATCAATGGTTTTTGATTTTAATTCTGAAAGTTTTTTCAATGTATATTTAATAAAAGAAGGTTCATTTTTTTTACCTCTCATTGGTGTAGGTGCTAAAAAAGGACTGTCTGTTTCAATTAAAATTTTATCACTTTCAATCATTTTAAATGTTTCTTGAAGATCAACACTATTTTTAAAAGTTATTATTCCACTTGCAGAAAAATACGCATTTAATGTCATCATTTTTTTAGCAAACTCTTTTGAACCTGTAAAACAGTGCATAAGTATTTTAATATCTCTATTTTTATATCTATTTAAAATATCAAAAGTTTCTATTTCGGCACTTCTAGAATGAACTATTAAAGGATAATTTAATTCAATAGAGGCTTCTATATGTTTTTCAAAACTTTCAATCTGATCGTCCTTTTTACTATTTTCATAATAAAAATCTAATCCTGTCTCTCCTACTCCAATTATTTTTTTGAATTTAATAGCATTTTCAACAATAAATTCCTTATCCATATTATCACTACTGGTCTCATGAGGATGAATTCCTATACTCCCATAAATTATATCATCAAGATTTATAATCTTTTTAATATTTTCAAAACTTTTTGAATTGGTTGAAATAGTTAAAATTTTATTTAATCCACTTTCTTTAGAACGTTTAATAACATCTTTAATATTCGAATAAAGAGGTTCGTGATCAAGATGACAATGTGAGTCTATCATTTTTGAATTTTTTTAAACAAAATATCTAATTTATTCATTTTTAAATCTTTTTTTAAAATTTCATTATTATCAATTGATTTAAAATCAATAAAATTTTCTGTTTCATTAAAAACATTTAGCACTTTTACAGAAGTTTCTGGCATTACTGGATAAAGCAAGATAGTTATTTTTCTAATTAATTCTAATGCAGTATAAACAATGGTATTTAACCTTAATCTATCATCTTTCTTCTTCCAAGGTTCCTGATCATTAAAATATTTGTTGGCAGCAAACAATCTATCAACAATAAAACTCATATATTGATTAATATCTTGATTATCTATGAATGATCTTATTTTATCCAGATTATTTAATGGTTTTAAAATTTTTAAATCTTCATCATTATATTTGTGATCAGGTATTAAAGAAGAACAATTTTTTTCTGCAAAAGAAAGTACTCTTTGACAGAGATTTCCAAAATTATTTGCTAAATCACTATTAATACAATTTTCTAGTTTTTCCTCTGAAATATTCCCATCATTACCAAAAGAAACTTCTTTAAGTAAATAATATCTTAAAGGATCCAGGCCAAAAGTATCTATGATTTCTAATGGATCTAAAATATTTCCTTTTGATTTTGACATTTTTTCATCTCCGGTAAGGATCCATCCATGACCATAAACTCTTTTTGGTGGTTCTATTTTTGCAGCCATTAAGAATGCTGGCCAATAAATAGCATGAAATCTCAATATGTCTTTTCCAATAATATGCAAATCTGCTGGCCAAAAATTTTTATATAATTTATTATTTTTATCGGGATATTTTAAAGAACTTAAATAATTTGTTAATGCATCTAACCATACATAAACTACATGATTTTGATCACTTGGTACTTTTACACCCCAAGAAAAAGTTTTTCTGCTAACAGACAGGTCTTTTAATCCACTTTTAACAAAGCTAATTACTTCATTTCTCCTACTTTCAGGTAAAATAAAATCTTTATTTTTTTCATAAAATTCTAATAACGGTTTTTCCCATTCTGAAAGTTTAAAAAAGAAAGATTCTTCTTCGACCCACTCAACAGCTGAACCAGATGATTTAGCAATTTTTAAACCTTCTTTTTCCTCAACTTCATCTTCATTATAAAACGCTTCATCTGATACAGAATACCAACCAGAGTATTTAGACAAATAAATTTGGTTATTTTTTTCAAGTATATTCCATAAATATTGTACAGATACTTTATGTCTATCTTCTGTAGTTCTAATAAAATCTGTATTAGATAAGTTTAATATTTTCGTTAAATCCTCGAACGTTTTACTTATTTCATCACAAAATAATTTTGGATCTTTATTTAACTTTTCAGCAGATCTTTGTATTTTTAATCCATGCTCATCTGTACCTGTTAAAAAATAAACATTAAAACCATCAATTTTTTTGAAACGTGAAAAAAAATCAGCAATTATACTCGAATATGCATGTCCCATATGAGGTTTTGCGGAAGGATAGTAAATTGGTGTTGTTATAAAATAATTTTTATTCACTTAGTAATTTATCCTTAAATTCTAAAAAAAAAGTTTCATAATCAAGATTAAATTTTTTTACATTAGACAGTTTTGAATAATAATATTCTTTAACTTTGTATGATAATTTTTTTGTAGTGTTTATATGTTTATAAAAAAATAATTCAATAATCATATTTAAATTATCTCTTATAAACTCTTGTTTAATATAATGTTTATTATTAATTAAATTAACTAATAAATTATCTACTGTGGTTTCTGATACTGATAATTCATATTCATTCATATAATTTATTAATGATATTAAAAAATAAGGTGTTGTATAATAATTTATCAAATTTGAATTTATTTGATCATAAATATTTTCATTAAAGTAATTATTCACAATTAATCTGGTATTTTCGTTAGAAATACTTAATTTAAATTCTATACATCGTGATTTAATTGTATCTATTAAAAACTTTTCTGAATTAAAAATTAAGATAAAAAATACATTTTCATTTGGTTCCTCTAAATTTTTCAATAAGGCATTTGATGAATTAATATTTAAAAATTCGACATCGTCAATAATTATAAATCTTGACTTATTATTAAAGGAGGATTGATTTGTAAACTTTATGATTTTTCTAATTTGATCAATTTCTATATTTTTTTTATCGTTATTTTTTTTTATATTTAAAACATTAGGATGGGATTTGTTTTTTATTAGATCGTAATCGTTATTAGAATTAAAAATTTTATATAAAAATTTTTTAGTAAGCAGTGATTTTCCAATACCTTTTTTACCAGATAATAAAATTTTATTTGGAAGTTCATTATTTTCGTAAAGTGTTACAAATTTTTCTAAATATGTTTCATGTCCTATTAATTTATATTCAGACATTTATATTATTTTCTCAAGTTTATTTATTATGATTTTTTTTACTTTGTTAATATCATTGGTGTTTGAATTAATTTTAATATATTTGTTTTTATTGTTTGATATTTTGTTATATCCATTCTGAACTTTGTTATAAAATTTAAGTTTAAATTTATCATATCTATTTAATTTAGATCTATTTCTAAGTCTTTTTTGTAAATTTTTTGAATTTACTGTACTTAAAAAAACTATATTAGGATTAAAATTTCCAATTATAAATTTATTCAACATTTTTATTATTTTTAAATCGATTTTCATTCCATAATGTTGATACGCAATAGTAGAGTCTGTAAAACGATCAATTAGTATTATTTTTTTTTTATAATTTTTTTTAATAATTTTCTCAAAATTTTCTGATCTTCCAGCGTAAAATAGTAATAAATCGGTTTTATTATTTAAATTTAGTTTCTTATCTAATATTAATTTTCTTATTTTTTCTGAAAAAATTGATCCACCTGGCTCTCTTAACTTTATAAAACTTTTTTTTCGCTTTTTTAAATAATTTGCAGCAATATTAAAATTTGTAGTTTTTCCTGAGGCCTCGATGCCTTCAAATATAATAATTGGATATTTAGACATCGCCCCATATCAAAAAATTGATAGAAGTTATCAACCTTGATATTGCATTTTGCTGTTTGACATTTTCTGTAGAAAATAAGTCGTGATTAGATATAACTTCATCTTTATATAATACTTTTATTTCTGCTAATTTTTCTCCTTTTTTTATTGGTGCTTGTATAGGACCCTCATAAACAATCTTCACTTTCATGTATTTTTTTTTAGCTTTTGGAATAGTCTTATAAATTATATCTTTTGTATTAACTTTTACTTTTTTCTTATTTCCTTGCCAAACATCTAGTTCATATAGATATTCGTTATCATTACTTATTTTAATTGTATCAAAATTTGTAATCCCCCATGTTAACAATTTTTGTGATTGCTTTGATCTAGAATTTTTTGTTTCAAAACCACTTGCAACAGCTATTAATCGCCTTTCTTTTCTTAATATGGAAGAAGCAAGAGAATATTTTTCTGAACCAAGGTAGCCTGTTTTAATTCCATCTACACCCATATTTTTATATAATAATGGATTTCTATTTCCTTGTGTAATTGGATCCCCGCCTGTCCTACTCCAAGTAAATTCTTTAATTTTAAAATACTCATAATATTTAGGGTGTTCTTTGATTAAATAATTAGACATAATTAAAATATCTCGAACAGTTGAATAATTGTTATCATCATTAATTCCTGACGAATTTGAAAAATTAGTATTTTCCATCCCAATTTCTTGAGCTTTCTCAGTCATTAGTAAAGCAAACTCATCCTCAGTTCCTGCAATACCTTCAGCCAGAGCTACACAAGCATCATTACCTGAAGCAACAATTATACCTAATAATAAATCTTCTACCGAAACTTCATCTCCAACCATTATAAACATTGATGAATAACCAGATGATGATAGTCTCCAAGCATTTTCAGAAACAATAAATTTTTCATCTAAAGTGATTTCGCCACTTTTCAATAAATCAAAAGCAACGATTGAAGTCATTATTTTTGTCATAGAAGCAGGAAATATTCTTTCATCAGGATTTTTTTCATATAAAATTTCACCAGATAAATAGTCCTGTAAAATTGCAGTTCGAGCATTTATGTTAAATTTTGCATAAGAAATATTAGTTATAATTAAAAATGATAGGACAAAACTTAATAGTGATTTTATTTTCATAATTTTATTAATTCAATATTTTCAAAATTTATATTAGCTATCTCATTATATACATTTTTAATTGATCCTAAATTATAAAAAGGACCTTTATAAACCCTATATAAATTTTTAGACATTTTTTTGATGTATATGTCTTTTAAATTGTATTCATCCTCAAGTCTTTTTTTCAATGTAATTGCAGATTCTTCAAAAAATAAATCAGCAAATTTAATTATAAATTCAAATTTTGTATTTTTTATCTTTTTTACTTTTGTATTATTATCTTTTTCAAGAGATATATTTTGTATTGAAATACTGTCTACTGGAGCTTTATTAGCTACTTTTTTTTCTTCATCAAATGTTTTTGCTTTATTTGCTACAAAAGTATTATTAGAATTTATTGTTTCTACACGTACATATGGTTGATCAGGGTCTATTTCTAGTTCTGATGCAATTCTCTCAGAAATTACCGAATTATAAAATATTGGATATTTTGAATTGCTTCCTACTTTAGCAATCAAATACTTTTCATTTAACAAATTTGTTATTTTTATATCTGTATTTTTTTTAAGTTTATTATTGAAAATAATTAATGATCTTTGATCAATTTTTTTTGAAACAATTCGTTTTTTGAAAATATCATTATTAAATATAAGAGCAAAACCATCATTTGAATAATTTTTAAAATCTCTATTGGTAACTACATTTTTATTAGTTGTTTCACATGATGTTAATATTAATACTAAAAATATTATTATCTTAAGTTTCATTTTCAAAATTATTTTTTAATGTACATACTGCTAAACTAAATCTTAAAGATCTATTCCACTTTAAGATTAGCTTATAATTATTAAAAATAATATATGCTGGTTTAAGTTTATTTGCATTTTCAACTATTTCAGCATCTGGAGTAACTATTGCAGCTGTCAAATTGTCATATTTATCTAAAAAAGATGAATTTTTTATATAATTTTTTAAATATTTAACTTTTCTTTCATTTTTAATTTTTTTTGCTGATGTATTTAAATATTTGTCAGGAATATTTTCATTTAGATTAATTCTATAAAAACAAGGTGTATTATCATTCCACCCAAGATTACTTAAATAGTTTGCCGCAGATGCAAATGAATCCTCAATATTTTTTAGATCAATTGATCCATCATTATTATAGTCAATTGCATGATTTTTAATTGTGGATGGCATAAATTGAAAATTACCAAATGCACCTGCCCAAGATCCAAATAATGTGCTTGGATCTATAATTTTTGCATCTACTAATTTTAAAAGAGTAATTAATTCTTTAGTAAAAAATTCACTTCTCCTTTGATCGTAGCTTAATGTTGCAAGTGAAGAAACGATATCCATTTTACCTAAATAGTTTCCAAAATTAGTTTCAATACCCATGAGTGCTAATAGCAAATTTTTATCTACTTTGTATTCAGAAGATACTTTATTAATAATATTGTTTTCTTTATTTAATATAATTTTTCCTAATTTTACTTTCTTTGATGAGGTTCTTTTTGAAATATATGTATTTGTGTCTTCATAGAATTCAGGTTGATATCTGTCATACTTTATTACATCGGGTAAGAACTTTGATTTATCTATTAAATTATTAACTGTTGATTTACTAATGCCTTCATTCATTGCTCTTTTTTTAAATTTAACCTTCCAATCGTTGAAATCATCAGCAATTAATGTTGAAGAATTAAATATAATTAATATTGATATGACAAATAATTTAATTTTTTTCATACAAATCTTTTAGGTATATCGATACAGCAATCCATATCAAAATAAAGCTGATTAATTTATGTATATCTAATTCCTCACTATATAAAAAATAACCCAACAAGAATTGCAAAGTTGGAGTTATATAAAAAACCATGCCTGTTGGGCCTAAACCACATAATTCGACACCCCTAACATATAAATATAAAGGAATAACTGTCATAGGACCTGCCAACATGAATATTAACATTAATTTAACATTCGATATATCAAAATCATTTAAATCATTTTGTACAATTAAATAAAATGCAAATATTACTGCTGGAAAAATAAATAAACTTTCAACTAATAAACCAATATCTGTGTCTACATTAATTTTTTTTCTTACTAAATTATAAAAACTCCAACTTAAAGCTACAATTAAACCAACCCATGGTATTGATTGAAAACTTGATATTACTAAATACAATATTGATATAGTCACGATTAAAAGTGAAATTTTTGTTTTAAAACTTAATTCCTCTTTTAAAAAAAAATAACCTAAAAAAACACTTATTATAGGCATTATGAAATAACCAAAACTAGCATCAATAACTTGATCATTTCCTATTGCATAAATCCAAACAGCCCAATTTGTAAAAATTAATAATCCAGATAAAAAAAGCATCATAATTTTTTTTTTATCTTTAAAAACTGATCTAAATTTTTTCCACTTTGATAAAATGATTGTTGTTAAAATTAGCATAACAGTTGTCCATGCACTTCGATGTAGAACAACTTCAATATGACCAGCAAAAGCAATATATTTAAAATAGATAACTCCAATAAAACCCCACCAGAAGGAACCAAATGCGGTTAAAATTATACCTTTATTAAATTGATTTTTGGATAACATTATATTGATCAATTAAACTATTTTGTTTATGAAATATAGAATTTTAATTATTACAAATTAGGAGAGATGGCTGAGCGGTTGAAAGCACCGGTCTTGAAAACCGGCAAAGGGGCAACTCTTTCCTGGGTTCGAATCCCAGTCTCTCCGCCACTAATATTTTTTTTTAAATTCTATAAGTTTTTCTAAGATAACTGCATCTTCAAAGTCTTTTGAATATTTACCTAAACTTAAATTGACTAAAGTTTCATCATCAAAATTAATTAACTTATCTAAAGAAAGTAGTTCTTTATAATCCAGATCATCAATAATTGAATTAACAAATTTACTAACAAAGATATCCATTTCTTTAGTTCCACGATATTGAGCTCTGTATAAAATTTTATTAATTAAATTTTGTTTATTTGAAACCATTAATTAAATCTTTATATATATAAATCATGAATGATCACGACTATTTATTGTCAAATATTCAGAATATTAAAGGTATAGGGAAAAAAACAAGCCAATTATTTAAAAGAAAAAATATAAATACAATTTTTGATTTATTGTGGCATCTACCTACGAGTAAAATTGAAAATTCAAAAGTAACGAATATTGGTGATATACAAATAGGTAAGTTACAAACCATTAAATTAACGCCCTTAAAATATAATTTTCCTAGAATAAGAAGATTGCCCAACCGAGTTGTATGTCAGAGTAATGATATAAAAATAGATTGTGTTTTTTTTAATTCATATGAAGGATATATAAAAAAAATCTTACCATTAAATACTGAAATAATAATAAGTGGAAAAATTAATTTTTTTAGAAATAAATATCAAATCACTAATCCGACTCAGGTTAAAGAAAGTAATGAAAATATCTTAGATGCTCAAAATAAATATAGTCTTACAGATGGTCTTACGATTAATAAATACAATAATATTATTAATAAAGTTTTAAAGGAATTACCGGATTTAGATGAATGGCTAAATGATGATTTAAAGAAAAAATTTAATTATATTAAGTGGAAAGATGCAATTTTAAAAATTCACAGTCTTGATACAAAAGAAATTTTAAAATCTAAGTATTATAAAAGGTTAGTTTTTGACGAATTGTTTGCTCATTTTTTATTATCCTCAAAGATAAGAACGAAAATAAAAAAAATAAAGAAATCACGAAAAATTTTTAAAGATTGCAAGGAAAAATTGATACAAGATTTAAATTTTAAATTAACAAATGATCAAGAAGCAGCAATAAAAATTATAAACGAAGATCTTAAATCAAAAAGTAGAATGTTTAGACTTCTACAAGGTGATGTTGGATCTGGTAAAACAATTGTATCAATGATAGCTGCAGTAAATTGTATAAATGCTGGATATCAAACTAGTTTTATGGTTCCTACTGAAATTCTAGCTAAGCAACACTTTTCTTTTGCTAAAAAATATCTACCCAAAAATATAAAAATTGAAATGTTAACTGGTAAGTCAAAATATGCTGATAGAAAGAAAATATTAGAAAATCTTAAACTTGGTAAAATAGACTTTCTGATAGGAACACACGCTTTATTTCAAAAAAAAGTTGAATATAATAAATTGGGTTTAATAATAATTGATGAACAACATAAGTTTGGTGTTCGTCAGCGTAAAGAGTTGTCTGAAAAAGGTGGAAATAACTGCGATGTTCTAGTTATGTCTGCAACTCCAATTCCAAGAACAATGATGATGACGGCTTATGGTGATATGGATTTAACCTTAATTAAAGAAAAACCAAAAAATAGAAAAAAAATAGTCACCTACAGCAAGTTAGAAGATAAAATATCTGAAATAATTAGATTTGTTAAAAAAGAGATTTCTAATAAAAATCAAATTTTCTGGGTTTGTCCTTTAATAGAAGAATCAAAAAAAGTTGAACAACAGTCTGTTGTAAATAAATTTAAGTATTTAGAAAAATATTTTAAAAATAGAATTGGATTAATTCATGGTTCTCTTGACAAAGATGAAAGGAATAAAATTTTAAATAATTTCTTAGATAGAAAGTTGGATATATTGGTTTCAACAACTGTTATTGAAGTTGGAATTGATTTTCCTAATGCTAACGTAATTGTTATTGAAAATGCTGACAAGTATGGTTTATCCCAATTACATCAGTTACGAGGACGTGTCGGACGTGGTAGTAAAGAATCTTACTGTATTTTGATGTTTAAATCCTCTTTAAGTGAAAATGCAAAAAAAAGAATAAATATTCTCAAAAGCTCAGACGACGGTTTTATAATTTCTGAAGAAGATATGAAATTACGAGGATATGGAGATTTGTTAGGATTTAAGCAAAGTGGAATTAAAAATTTTAGATTAGCTGATCCCATATTAAATGAAGATTTATTTTTACTTGCTGAAGCAGAAGTAAAAAGATTGGAAATGAAAGGAGATAATTTTAGTAAATATAACAAATTATTAAAATTATACGATCGAGCCTCAATAATTAATGAAATTTCTTAAATTTTTTTTGGATCTGAAGTACCGGCTGAAACAATAAATTTAGACGCTTCTTCGAAAGTCATATCTAAATAAATAACTTCGTCTTTGGGGAACATTAATAAAAATCCACTTGTAGGATTTGGTGTTGTTGGAACAAATACATTAACAAGATTAGTATTTGTTTTTTTTGATATTTCACCATCGTTTTCTCTGGTCGCAAACCCCACTGCCCAACTACCTTTTCTAGGATACTCAACTAAGACTACGCTTTTTTTTGATCCTTTTTTTGGTGCCAATGTCTCGGTCATTTGGCCAATTGCTGAATATATTGTTCTAAGAATTGGTATTCTTTTTAATATATCATTAAATATTTTAAGTATTTTCTTTCCAATAAATGAAAGAGATAAACTTCCAATTAGTGTAATAAAAATTATAGCTAACAATATTTCCAAACCTGGTATTGCAAAAGGCAAATAACTATTTGGATTTAATTCGCTTGGTATTAATTTTGACGATATAGATATAAAAAATCGAGTTAAATATAATGTAATACCTATTGGTACAAGAACAACTATTCCTGCTATAAAATAGTTTCTAAGTCTTCCAAGAATTGAAATACCTCTTCTTTTTAATTTTGCCATAAATTAACTGTAACTTGCATATAAAACAAATATTACTGCTAGTATAAATAGTACTATTAAAATTTTGTTATTAAGTATCATATAAATTTCTATAAAAAAGGTGTAATATATTAGTGAAAAAAAGTGAATAGAAGAAATTTCATACATTTATTTGGTTGCAGTTGCTTATCTTTTGGCCTATCCGCATGTGGTAGTGCACCAATAACTGATCGAAAACAACTAAAATTAATTCCCGAATCTAATCTTAATGCAAAAGCAGCTCAATTATACGAAAAAGTAAAAGAAAAAGAAACTTTAAGTGATGATACTAAAACATTAGATCAAATAAAAATAATTGGATCTAAAATTGAATATTCAATATCAGAATACTTTGATAGAAATAATATACCCGATCCAACTGTAAATTTTGATTGGGAATATATCCTTATTGATAAAAAGAAAGTTAAAAATGCCTGGTGTATGCCTGGAGGTAAAATTGCTGTTTACACTGGTTTATTAGATATAACAAAAAATGAAGATGGATTGGCAGCTGTAATGGGTCATGAAATAGCCCATGCTGTTGCAAAACATTCAGTTGAAAGAGCAAGCAGAGGTGTTTTGTTAAATACTGGTACAGCAATTTTAGATGTTGCAACTAAGGGTGCAATTTCAAATATTAATAGAACAACTGGAATGAACGCTGTGGGTTTATTATCACAAATTGGAATTATGAATCCCTTCAATAGAAAACAAGAGAGTGAAGCTGACTATCTCGGCTTGATTTTTGCATCGCTATCTGGTTATGACATTAGAGAAACAATCAAAGTTTGGGAAAGAATGAAAGCATCAAAAAAAGGGAAAGAAACACCAGAGTTTTTGTCTACTCACCCATCTTCAACTAACAGAATTAACAATATTACAAATTGGATAAACGAAATAATTATTAAATATCCACCTATTGCATAAGTGGTGAGCCGTGATGGACTCGAACCATCGACCCATTCCTTAAAAGGGAATTGCTCTACCAACTGAGCTAACGGCCCAAAAAGCATTTTTTATATTGATTTTTTTTTATTAATCAATGTTAAAAATTTACAATTTATTGATGTACTTATCGTGAAATTGATCAAAAGTACCTTGTTTTATATTTTCTCTAATGTTTCTCATTAAATCTTGATAAAAGTTGATGTTATTTAGGGTTAGAATCATTGATGCCAACATTTCATTAGTATTAAATAAATGATTTAAATAATTCTTAGAATATTTATTTAAATTGAACTTTGTGACATTTTTGTCCAGAGGAGTATTATCATTTTTATATTTTGAATTTCTAATTTGAATTTGTCCTTCCCAAGTAAAAGCTAAACCAGTTCTCCCAGATCTCGTTGGCATTACACAGTCAAACATATCAACGCCTCTCTTAACTGCTCCGAGTATATCAGATGGAGTACCAACACCCATTAAATATCTTGGTTTATCTTTAGGCATGTGATCTTTTATTCCATCTAGAACGTCAAACATTTCATCTTGTGTTTCCCCAACTGCCAATCCTCCAAGAGCATACCCATTAAATCCAATGTCAATAAGGTTATTTAAGGATTTTATTCTTAGATCGTTAAATAATCCACCTTGCACTATTCCAAATAAACCTTTGTGGTTATTTATTCCAAATGCATCTTTTGATCTTTTTGCCCACTCTGATGATAATTCCATTGATCTTTTAATTTTATCATAGTCTTTAGTATTTTTAGGGCATTCATCCATAACCATCACTATGTCTGAGTTCAAGCCTTTTTGAATTCTTATACTTTCTTCAGGGCTTAAAATAAAAGTTTTACCATCAATATGTGATTGAAAAATTGCACCCTTATCTCTATCAATTTTATTTAATTTCGAAAGAGACATTACTTGAAAGCCACCTGAGTCAGTTAGAATTGGAAGATCACAATTCATGAATTCATGAAGTCCTCCAGCACTTTCAATTCTTTCAACACCAGGTCTTATCATTAGATGATATGTATTTGATAAGATGATCTCACTACCTGTTTTTTTTATATCTTCTAAAAAAACACCTTTAACAGTTGCTTGAGTGCCAACTGGCATAAATGCAGGAGTGTTTATATTGCCTCTATGGGTCTCTATAATTCCTACTCTTGCATAATTTTGAGTATGATGAACATTAAAATTGAAATCTTTTAATGACATTCATTATTTAATTATTGAGATTTAAAACTAATAATTTTATCTGGATTTGAAACTGCTCCGTTATCACCATCACCTTTTGTAATCATATCAACAAATTCCATTCCTTCTATTACTTTTCCAAAAACAGTATATTGTCTATCTAGGAAAGGTGCTGGTTTAAAACATATAAAAAATTGACTATTAGCACTATTAGGATCTGAGGATCTTGCCATAGAAACGGTTCCTCTATCATGAGGAAGGTCATTAAATTCTTGATTTAAATCTGGCAAATCAGATCCACCAATACCCGCTCTTCTTAAATCGAAATCTTTTGAAGATGAATTTCCAAATTTTACATCACCTGTTTGTGCCATAAACCCATCAATTACTCTGTGAAAAACAACATTATCATATTTTCCTGAGTCTGCTAATTCTTGTATTCTTGTAACATGATTTGGTGCAACATCAGGATACATTTCAATTTTTACATCACCATCTTTTAATTTTAAAATCATTATATTCTCCTTTGCTATTAAATTTGTTGATAAAAAAATAAAAAAAATAATTAAAATATTTAAAAATTTATTCATAAACCTCTTTCAATGATTTAATTGTACTTTTGGTCGTAAATTTTTTCAAATCACCATTGTGTTGAGCGATTTCTTTCACAAATCTAGATGATATTATTTGATTTTCAACATCTGACATTAAAAAAATTGTCTCAACTTGATTATTAAGTTTTCTATTCATTCCAGCAAGTTGGAATTCGTACTCAAAATCAGAAACTGCTCTTAAGCCTCTTAAAATGATATTTGATTTATATTTTTTACAAACGACTGTTGTCAAAGTATTAAATTTTATAATCTCAACCTTATTTTTTTTAAGTTTCAGATCTTTGTAAAGAGCTCTTTTTACAATTTCTATTCTTTCGTCTAATGAAAATAGGAAATTTTTCTGATTTCCATCTGAAATACCTACAATTACTTTATCTACTATCTTAAGTGATTTCTTAATGACATCTATATGGCCAAAAGTAATTGGGTCAAAGGTTCCTGGATAGATAGCTATATTTTTCATTAAATAAGATTATCATCTAATTTAATAGCAGAAACTACTTTTTCATCACCAGTCAGTTTAATTATTCTAACACCTTGCGTATTACGACCAGCTATTCTTATTTCTTTAACAGCTGTTCTTATTACTCTACCTTTATTTGTTGAAATTAATATTTGATCTCCTTCAAAAACAGGAAAGGATGAAGAAACATTCCCGTTTCTTTGTGAATTGACAATACCAATAATTCCCTTTCCTCCTCTATTTGTAACTCTATAATCATAATGAGATGTTCTCTTACCGTAACCATTTTCTGTGATTGATAATATGAATTTTTCTTTAGCTTTAATTTCTGATTTTTGGTCTTTATTTTTTGCTTTCTTATTCGAGTCATGATCAATAATAGACAGAGATACAATAGAATCATTTTCTGCTAAATTGATACCTCTTATACCTTTTGATGATCTACCTTTGAAAACTCTAAGTTTTTTAGACTCAAACCTTATACATTTTCCTAATTTAGTACTTAAAATTATATCCTGATCATCTCTACAAATTTTAACACCAATAATTTTATCATTACCGTCAAGTTTCATTGCAATTTTACCTGAAGCATTAATTGAGGTAAAATCTTCAAGATTATTCTTTCTAATTTTTCCTTTACTTGTTGCAAAAATGATATGCATGTCTTTTGTATCCACATCACTATCTGGAAATGGCATAATTGAACTAATTGATTGATGATTTTTTAGAGGAAGAATATTAAATAAAGACTTACCTTTTGATGCAGCCGATCCTTCCGGAATTTTCCAAGCTTTAACTTTGTATGCTAATCCTTCTGTAGAGAAAAATAAAACAGATGTGTGAGTATTTACTGATAATGTTTGTACTACAGAATCTTCATCTCTTGTCTTAATCCCTGTTTTACCCTTTCCACCTCTTTTCTGTTGTTTAACATTACTTAAGGCGCCTCTTTTAATGTATCCTTGTAAAGTAATTGTAATTATTACTGACTCTTTTTGAATAGTTTCTTCAATATTATAGTTTAAAACAGCATCTATAATCTGTGTTCTTCTCGGAGATGAAAATTTCTCTTTAATTTGAGATAACTCATTACTAATTACTTTTAATAGTTCACTTTTAGAATTTATTATTTTTTTATACTTTGTAATCAATTCAGATAATTTTTTTATTTCTTCTTCAATTTCGTTAATTCCAAGAGCTGTTAATTTTTGTAATCTAAGTTCTAATATTGATGTAACCTGAGTTTCAGATAAATTGTAAGATCCTTTATAATTTTTACTATCAACTAATTTAATTAATTTTGCAGATTTTGTTATTTTCCATTTAGTTTTTATAAGAGTATTTTTTGCTTCTTCTGGATTTTTTGAAGATCTAATAATTTTTATTACTTTATCAATATTTTCTACACTAACAGATAAACCAAGTAAGACATGAACACGATCTTCGGCTTTTTTTAAATCATATTTAGTTTTTTTAATGACTACATCTTCTCTAAATTTTAAAAAGTTCTCTAAAAAATCTTTTAATGAACATGTTTTAGGTTTATTATCAACAATGGCTAATGAATTAAAACCAAACGAAGTTTCAATGGATGTATATTTATAAAGTTGTCTTTTGATTGTTTCTGGCTCGACACTTCTTCTTAAATCTATAGCAACTCTTATACCTTCTCTATTAGATTCATCTCTAATGTCACTTATACCCTCAATTTTTTTGTCTCTAACTAATTCTGCAATTTTTTCATTTAAGTTGGATTTGTTTACTTGATAAGGTATTGAAGTAATTACTAATCTATCTTTACCATTTTTAAGATTTTCTACATTTATTTCACCTCTAATTTTAAAAGAACCTCTGCCAGTTTTGTATCCTTCTCGAATAATATCTTTACCAATAATAACTCCTCCTGTTGGAAAATCAGGGCCAGGTATATGCTTCATTAACTCTTTAACTTTAATATCTTTATTTTTTATAAGCGCTAAAGTTCCATCAATAATTTCACCAAGGTTATGTGGTGGTATACTAGTAGCCATACCAACAGCGATACCTCCGGCTCCATTTACCAAAAGATTAGGATATTGAGCTGGCAATACTGTGGGTTCTTGCTCAGTTTCATCGTAGTTACTTTTAAACGAAACGGTATTTTTTTCTATATCATCAATCAAAAATTGAGATATTTTTGCAAGTTTTGTTTCTGTATACCTCATTGCTGCAGGTGGATCTCCATCTATTGAACCAAAATTGCCCTGACCATCAATTAACGGAACACTCATTGAAAAATCTTGAACCATTCTAACCAATGCATCATATACAGCTTGATCACCATGCGGATGGTATTTACCAATTACGTCTCCAACAATTCTTGCAGATTTTCTAAATTGTTTTGTCCAATCAAAACCACCTTTGTGCATTGCATATAAAATTCTTCTGTGAACAGGTTTAAGTCCATCTCTTATATCGGGTAATGCCCTACTAATTATTACGCTCATTGCGTAAGATAAATATGATGAACTCATTTCATCATACATCGAAATTGGTTTAATATTTAAATCTTTAGTTACTTCGTTTTTTTGCATTTATTTAGAAAGGGATATCGTCGTCTAACTCATTTTGAGCCATAGAACTATCATCAAAACTTTGTTTGTTGTCTTGAGATGGAATTGAATTTTGATTTCCTCCACCTAACATTGTTAATGATGAATTGTATCCTTGAATTAAAATTTCAGTAGAATATTTATCCTGACCTGATTGTTCATCTTTCCATTTTCTAGTAGTCAGTTGTCCTTCAACGTATACTTGTGCTCCTTTTTTTAAATATTGTTGAACTACATTTACTAGTCCTTCATTGAAAACAACTACTCTATGCCATTCAGTTTTTTCTTTTTTTTCACCGGTATTTTTATCTTTCCATGATTGACTAGTAGCTAGGCTTAATCTTGCTACACTTTTACCGTTAACCATTTGTTTAATTTCTGGATCTGCGCCTAATCGACCGATTAAAAGTACTTTATTTAAGCTTCCTGCCATAATATTTATATATTTGAAATGTTATTTATAACATTAATAGGCTTGAATATTAATTTTATTAATCTAAAGCAACTAAAATTATGCTTAAAAAGATACTTATTAAGGGCGCAAAAGAGCACAATTTAAAGAATATTTCACTAGAGATTCCTAAAGACAAATTTGTTGTAATAACGGGTCTATCTGGGTCAGGAAAATCATCATTAGCATTCGATACTGTCTATGCAGAAGGTCAAAGACGATATGTTGAAAGCTTATCTGCATACGCAAGACAGTTTTTAGACAAAATGAAAAAACCAAATGTAGATTTAATCGAAGGTTTGAGTCCAGCAATTTCAATAGAACAAAAAAATACTTCTAAAAATCCAAGATCAACAGTTGCAACTGTAACCGAAATATACGACTACATGAGAGTACTTTATGCAAGAGCTGGAATACCCTACTCTCCATTCACTGGTAAACCAATTACTTCACAAACTATTAGTCAAATTGTTGATAAGATTAAAGAATTACCAAAAAAATCTACAATATATTTATATGCTCCAGTCGTGCGAGGACGTAAGGGTGAATACAAAAAAGATATATTAGGATACAAAAAAAGAGGATTTAGAAAAATCAAAGTTGATGACCAATTGTATGATATTGAAAGTGTTCCAGAATTAAATAAAAAACTTAAACACGATATTTCAATCTTAGTTGATAGAATTGTAATAAATTCATCATTAGGAAACAGATTAGCCGAAAGTGTTGAAACAGCTGTTAATTTAGCAAATGGATTACTTTTTGTTGAATATGAAAATGAAACACTTCCAAAAAAATACAGAAAAGTTGAAAAATTAATTTTCTCAACCAAATTTGCTTGTCCTGAAAGTGGTTTTACTATTGAGGAGATTGAACCAAGACTTTTCTCATTCAACAGTCCGTATGGAGCTTGTGAAGAATGTGAAGGTATTGGGATGAAATTAAATGTTGATCCAAATTTAGTTGTTCCAAATGAAAAAAAATCTATCGCAGATGGTGCTATTGAACCTTGGGCAAAATCTACATCAATGTATTACGCCCAAACATTGGCATCTTTATCTAAACATTATGGTTTTTCATTAGATGATAAATGGTCAAAACTACCAAAAAAAATTAAGGATGTAATTTTGTATGGATCTGATGATGAAGAAATTAAATTTACTTATGACGATGGCTATGAGAAGTATTCGCATAAAAAAACCTTTGAAGGTGTTGTTAATAATCTAGAGAGAAGATATTTAGAAACAGATAGTGATTGGAAAAGAGAAGAAATTGCTCAATATCAATCTGATACAAAATGTGAAAGATGCAATGGTTATCGATTAAAAGATGAAGCTCTTTGTGTTAAAATAAATGAATTAAACATAAGCCAAGTTACAGAAAAATCAATTTTTGATGCTAAGGAATGGTTTAGATCTTTAGAAGTTAAATTAGACAAAAGACAAATTAAAATTGCTCAACACATATTAAAAGAAATTAATGAACGTTTAGATTTTCTTTTAAATGTTGGTCTTGATTATTTAACTTTATCTAGAGAATCTGGAACATTATCTGGTGGTGAAGCACAAAGGATAAGGCTAGCTTCACAAATAGGATCAGGCTTAACTGGAGTTCTATACGTCTTAGATGAGCCATCTATTGGTTTACATCAAAAAGATAATGTTAAGCTTATAGATGCATTAAAAAGATTAAGAGACTTAGGTAATACAGTTATTGTTGTTGAGCACGATACAGAAACAATGGAGAATGCAGATCATATAATAGATTTAGGACCTGAAGCTGGAAATAAAGGTGGAGAAATTGTTGCTGAAGGTACATATGAGCAAATTTTAAAAAATGATAAAAGTATTACTGGAAGATATTTATCAAATAAGAGTTTCATACCTATTCCAAAAAATAGAAGACTTGCAAAAAATGGTAGATTTTTAGAAATCAATGGTGCATCAGGAAATAATTTAAATAACGTAAATTTAAAAATACCTTTAGGTAGTTTCACTTGTGTTACAGGTGTATCTGGAAGTGGTAAATCTACTTTGATACTACAAACTTTATACAATGCATTAAACCTTACTTTAAATAATAATAAGTCTAGAAAAATTCCTCAGCCGTTTAGAGGATTTAAAGGAATAGAATTAATTGATAAAGTTATAGATATTGATCAATCACCTATTGGTAGAACTCCTAGATCAAATCCTGCTACATATACTGGAGCTTTTGGTCCTATAAGAGACTGGTTTACCAATTTACCTGAAGCAAAAAGTAGAGGCTATAGACCTGGAAGATTTTCTTTCAATGTAAAGGGTGGAAGATGTGAAGCATGTGAAGGAGATGGTGTAATTACTTACGAAATGCACTTTCTTCCTGATGTTTACATAACATGCGATGAATGCAAAGGCACTAGATACAACAGAGAAACATTAGAGATTAAATTCAAAGATAAGAGTATTGCAGATGTTTTAAATATGACTGTTGATGAAGGATGTGAGTATTTTGAAAATATTTCAAACATCAAAACTAAACTTCTAACATTAAAAAAAGTTGGTCTTGGCTACATAAAAATTGGTCAGCAAGCTACAACTCTTTCTGGTGGAGAAGCTCAGCGTATAAAGCTTGCTAAAGAATTATCTAAAAGGTCTACAGGAAGAACAATGTATATATTAGATGAACCAACTACTGGATTGCATCAGCATGATATAAAAAAACTTTTGGAAATTTTACACACATTTGTTGCAACGGGTAATTCAGTTGTAGTTATTGAGCATAATTTAGATGTTATTAAAACTGCCGATTATATTGTAGATATGGGACCCGAGGGTGGTGTTAAAGGTGGAAATATTATTGCTGAAGGTAAACCCGAGGAAGTTGCAAAAGTAAAAGATAGCTATACAGGTAAATTTTTAAAGCCTTTATTGGATACGAAATTTAAAAAAACCGCTTAATCTTTATAGAAAAATAATATAAAATCATCGTATAGATGACTTCCATATTACAATCATTATCAAAGACTGTTCATTTGTCATTGGCTATTGCAATATTACTATTCATTGGTCTTTACATCGGCAATGGTGGATTTGATTTTGATGTTTTATTTTGGAGCTGGTTATTAAGATACGTACATGTAACTGTAAGTATTATGTGGATTGGTTTACTGTGGTATTTCAATTTTGTTCAAATTCCTAACATGGCTAAAATTCCTGACGAACAAAAGCCTGCTATAGGTAAAGTTATAGCTCCTGCAGCATTATTTTGGTTTAGATGGGCAGCATTATTTACAATCATAACAGGATTATTATTAGCCTATTTTAATGGATACGTTCATCAAGCAATGACATTAGGAATTGGATCAGGCGGTGGAAAAAATACTGCAATAGGAATTGGAATGTGGTTAGGATTAATAATGGCATTTAATGTTTGGTTTGTTATCTGGCCAAATCAAAAAAGAGCTTTAGGCATGGTTGAGTGTGAACCTGAAGTTAAAGCTAAATCAGCAAAAACTGCGATGCTGTTTTCTAGAACAAATACACTTTTATCATTACCAATGTTGTTAACAATGGTAGCGGCACAAAATCTTTATTAATTATTCTTTTTCTTCTTTAACAATCGTTCTTTGGCTAACTTTTAAAGAGACTAGTACTGGGTTTGCAATATAAATAGATGAATAAGTTCCAAAAATTACTCCTAATATCATTGCCAACGAAAATCCTTTTAATATTTCTCCACCAAAAATAAATATAGATAAAAGTGCCAACAATGTAGTAACTGAAGTTATTATTGTTCGAGATAAAGTTTCATTTATTGAGATATTTGTTAGTTCAAATATTTTAACATCTGCATATTTACGCAAATTTTCTCTAACTCTATCGAATATTACAACTGTATCATTCATTGAATATCCAACTATTGTTAAAACAGCTGCAACGATAGAAAGATTGATCTCTAATGAAAATACAGAAAATACTCCTAATGTAATTATAACGTCGTGAAATAAAGCTAAAATAGCTCCAAGACTAAATTGCCACTCAAATCTAATCCATATATATAAAAGCATAGCCGCCAAAGATAAGGCTATCGCTATTACACCTGATCTCAAAAGTTCTGCACTAACTTTCGGCCCAACATTTTCTACTCTTCTAAAATCAACTGTACCTATAGAATTTGATAGTTTCGTTTTTATCTCTTCTATAAACTTTGGATCATTTGAGTTTTGTTTTTCAAATTTAACTACAAAATCAGTTTCATTACCAAAATTTTTCACTGAAACATCGCCAAGATTCATTTGATTAAAACTATCTCTTATTTTTGTAATATTAGCAGAAGATTTGTCAGTCCTTAGCTCTATTAAAGTACCTCCTTTAAAATCAACACCAAAATTCAATCCTTTAAAAACTAAGAAAACTAAGGAAGCAATAATTAATATACCTGAAAGTATATTAAAACTTTTATAAAACTTATTAAAATAGATTGTTTTCATTATATAAGTTTTTCCTTATGTTTATTTTTGATGACATAGTAAGCAGTAATCAAACGAGCAATGAAATATACTGAAAATAGTGTTGTAAGTATTCCAACTCCAAGCGTTATAGAAAATCCTTTAATTGGACCTGAGCCCATAAAAAATAGAATTACTGCAGCGATTAAAGTTGTAATATTGGCATCTAAAATTGTTGTTCGTGATTTTGTATACCCAGAATCAAATGCTACAATTGAATTATTTTCATTTTTTAATTCTTCCTTAATTCTCTCAAAAATTAAAACATTTGCATCAACAGCCATACCTACTGTTAAAATAATACCTGCAATACCTGGGAGTGTAAGAGTTGCTTCAAATAAAGTTAAAATCCCAACTAATAAAAATAAATTAGATATTAAAGCTAAGTTAGCAATTAAGCCGAAAAATCTATATTTATAAAACATAAAGGCAACGACTAAGATAAATCCGATTATCAATGACATAATTCCTGCATTAATTGAGTCTTTTCCAAGGTCAGGACCTACAGTTCTTTCTTCGATAATATTAAGTGGAGCCGGCAAAGCACCTGATCTTAAAAGTAAAGCTAAATCCGTTGCTGATTGAAAGGTGAAATTACCAGATATCTGTCCATTTCCTCCAATAATTGGTTCTCTGACTTCAGGAGCACTAATAATTTTTCCATCCAAAACAATTGCCAACCTTTTTCCAACACCATTTGAAGTCGCCTTACCAAACTTTTTTGCTCCTACCCTATCCAAACTAAATGAAACAACTGTCTCATTAGTTTGATTATTCATAGTTGGTTTGGCATCCATAAGATTATCACCACTTAAAACAATTCGTTTACTAACAATGGCTTCACTAGAGCCATCCTCAAAAGAAAGTTTTTCTGTTCCAAATGATTCTTCAGAACTACTGGATATAAATTGGAAGGTTAAGTTTGCTGTTTTACCCAATAAAGATTTAATTCTACCAGGATCATCTAATCCTGGCAACTCAACAAGAATTCTATCATTACCTCTTTTTAAAATATTTGGCTCATTAGTTCCTACTTCATCAACTCTTCTTCTTACAATTTCAATTGCTTGATCTAATGAAGAATTTTTTAACAATACCAATCCATAGTCAGAAAATTCTAACTTGAATGAGGTATCCTTGTTTTCAAAGTTAAATTGATGAGATTTATATTGTTGAAAATAAGGATTTATCTCACTTTTATCATCATCTAAAAGAGATTTAACATCCTCAATCTTAAAATTTTCAACATCGAATATAATTGACTTATCCTCAATTACAAAATTTCTAACCTTAATATCTTTATCTTTAAAAAATTTTTTAAACTCTAAAACTTTGCTTTGCAATCTTTGAGTAATGACCGGTTCGTTATCTATCTC
>CACNTW010000002.1 GCA_902623495.1 uncultured Pelagibacteraceae bacterium
ACATTACTAATTTAAAAAAATGAAATTAAAAAAAAATATTCCTCTTATAGATCAGCATGATAAAAACGGATTTTGGGGAGGTAAATTTGGTGGAAGCTATATACCTGAAACACTTAAAAAACCTGTTGAAGATCTAACTAGGGAATTTCGAAAACTTAGAAAATCTAAATCCTTTATAAAAAAAAGAGATTTTTATTTTAAAAACTATGTAGGTACACCTACAAGATTAATAAAGTTAGATAAATTATCTAGACATTTAGGGGGAGCTGAAATTTGGGCAAAAGTGGTTTCGGATGCAAATGGAGGGGCGCATAAGATTTATAATGCTACAGTTCACGCACTTATATGTAAAACTATGGGTAAAAAATACATAGTAGGAGATACTGGCGCTGGGTATGCAGGAAAAATGCTGAGTATGGCAGCTAAGAAATTTGGTCTTAAATGTAAAATTTTTATGGGTGCTAAAGACATTAAAAGACAAAAACCGAATTGTGATGCAATGAAAAAAAATGGTGCAGAAATTGTTCCCGTGACTACTGGCAGTCAAACTTTAGTAGATGCTGTTAGTGAATGCATGCGTTATTGGGTTTCAAATTGTGACACTACACATATGTGTGTTGGATCTACTGTTGGACCAAACATTTTTGTTAAAATATGTGGTTGGAGTACAGCCCAAATATCTAGAGAGCTTAAAAAACAATTATTATCTGAATTCAAGAAGATTCCAAAAAAAATTAAATTAATTAATTGTGTTGGTGGGGGAAGTTCAGCCTATGGATTTTGGAGCGAATTTGTTGATTTTCCAAAAAATCAAGTAGAATTAATTGGGGTTGAAGCTGGAGGCCCAAGGAATTCAAAACTACATGCCGCGCCATTAAGTCGTGGTGCGAAATTAGGAATTTTGCATGGTGCTGCTTCTTATATTTGTCAAAATAATGAAGGTCAAATTAATGAAACAGAGTCTATAAGTGCGGGCTTAGATTATCCTGGTGTAAGCCCGATACATTGTTTTCTTAAAGATACAAAAAGAGCAAAATATACATTTGCAACTGACGAAGATGCTTTAAATGCATATAAACTAGTAACAAAATTTGAAAAACTTAACCCAAGTCTAGAACCAAGTCATGCATTTGCTGAAGCAATAAAGATTGCTCCAAAATTAAGTAAAGATAATATTATAATCGTTAATTCTTGTGGAGATGCAAAGAAAGATAGAGACATTTTAAAACAAAGACTAGTCAAAATATGAACTCACCAATAAGTTTAGCTTTCATAAAAGCAAATGCAAACAATAGACCCGCATTATTAACTTATACTGTTGCGGGTGATAACACAAAAAAAAAAACTTTAGCAATTTTAAAAGCAATTTCAAATTACATCGATATTTGTGAAATTGGCTTCCCTCACAACACACCAATTGCTGATGGTGGCCAAATACAAACAAGTGCTTATAGAGCAATCAAGAACGGAATTAAAATTTCAGATGTCTTTGACATTGTAAAAAAATATAAAAAAAATAAAAATGCAAAACCTGTAATATTAATGGGTTATTATAATATGATATTCCAATACAATGAAATTAAATTTCTAAAAAAGTGCCGAGATGTAGGTGTCAATGGTATTATAGTCGTTGATTTACCATGGCCTGAAAATAAAAAATTTGCAAACATATGTAAAAAATATTCTATAAGTTTTATACAATTATTATCACCGACAACTTCATTAGAAAGATTAAAAAAGATTGTAAAAGACTCTCATGAGATGATTTACTATATAAGTATGTTATCTACAACAGGTGGAAAATTGAAAGTTTCTCCAAAAGAAATTTTGTCGAAATATAAAAAGATAAAAAAAATAAATCCAAAAAAAAAATGTGTTATTGGTTTTGGAATAACAGAAAAAAATATCTCTAAACTTAAATCTTCAGACGGTTTGGTTGTTGGAAGTCAAATAAGTAAGGAAATATCAAGGAGTTTAAACAATAGACAAAATCCTGTCACAAATGTAAGTAAACTTGTAAAAAAATTAAAAAATAAAATTTTATGAATTGGATTACAAAAGCATTAAGTTTTGGTGAAAAGATAAAAAAAGTTTTTAAAAAAAGACCTTCAAAAGAAGATATCGCAAATTCAGATTGGACTAGCTGTTGCAAAGGTCCAATACTAAAAATCGATTTAGAGGAAAATTTATGGGTATGCAACTCTTGTGGAAAACATCATAGAATAAATTGTAGACAAAGATTTGATATTATCTTTGGAAAAAATGCATATGAAATTTTTGATACACCAATACCCGCAGAAGATCCACTTGGATGGGTAGATACCAAATCTTATAAAGAAAGATTAGAATCTGCTAGAAAGAAAACTAAGCAAAATTCAGCAGTGATGATTGCTAAAGGTAAAATAAACGGAATTGAAATTGTAGCGGGTGCAATAAATTTTGAGTTCATTGGTGGTTCTGTTGGAGCAGCTGAGGGTGAGGCTATTATTTATGGAGTTCAGCACGCAATTGATAATCAAACACCATTTGTTTTTTTTCCCTGTGGTGGAGGACAAAGAATGTTTGAGTCTCCTATTGCGCTTGCAAATATGACAAGAACTACTCTTGCAATAAATGAGCTTAAAAAAAATAATCTTCCTTATTTAGTTTGTTTTACAGATCCAACAGCTGGTGGGATTACAGCATCTTTTGCTATGTTAGGCGATATTCATTTTGCTGAACCAGGTTGTTTGATAGCGTTTGCGGGAAAAAGAGTTATACAAGCAACAGTGAAAGAGGAGTTAAGCTCTGATTTTCAAACATCTGAATTTGTTGAAAAACATGGATTTGTCGACAGAATTGTTGAACGAAAAGATTTAAAAACAGAAATAAGCTTACTGTTATCAATATTGTTAAAAAAAGATAGCGCGGTAAATGAAAAGCAAATAAATGAAACTTCAGACAATATTGAACCGCTTGCAAAAGCTGCATCCTAAAGAAATTGATCTCAGTCTAGATAGAGTTAAGAATCTTTGTAATAAATTAGGAAATCCACAAAAAGAGCTAAAATACATATCTGTAGTTGGCACAAATGGCAAGTATTCAACTATACAAGCAGTGAGATCAATTTTAAAAACTGCTAATATAGACTGTAATATTTATACTAGCCCGCATATTCAAAAAATTAACGAGAGATTTATTTTTAACGACATTGAAATATCTGACAATAACTTGTCTGATTTATTAGTAGAAGTTGAAAATTTTAATAATGGCGAACAAATAACGTATTTTGAAATATTAACTGCAGCATATTTTTATTATGCAAGTAAATTCAAAGACAAAATAAATATTATTGAAAGTGGTCTATTTCACAGATTTGATGCAACAAATATTATTGATACTAATTTATCTAGTATTGTTACTTCAATAGGATTGGATCATTTAGATTGGTTACCAAAAAATGAGCAAAATATTGAAAAAATTGTTTATGAAAAAACCTCATCCCTACTAAATTCTAATATTGTAGTTAGCAAACAAAGCTCAGACGAAACCTTAAATTTAATAAAAAAAACAATTAATAATAATCTATCAAAAAAAATCATTTATAAAGATGATTTTAATTATTCATTAAGTGAGAATGGTTTTATTTATTACGAAGATGAATATGGTGGTTTGAAATTACCAAAACCAAATCTTTTAGGTAATTTTCAAATTGATAATTGTGCGACTGCTATTGCTACTTTAAGAAATTTACAACTGGGAGTAAAAGATCAAAATATTAAAGAAGGAATTACTAGGATAAAAAGTATTGCAAGGCTACAAGAAATTAAATCTGGAAAACTTAAAAATATTTGTAAGGATAATAGATTATATTTAGATGGTTCACATAATCCTTTGGGTGCAAAAGCTCTTAATGAATATTTAAATTCTCTTGATTGTAAAAAACATTTAATTCTTGGAATGATGTCTAATAAAGATCATGAAGAATATTTAAGCAAATTTAATAATATATCTTCCATAACAACAATTGATATTCCTAACCAACCGAACGCTATCAAAGGAATTGATTTAAAGGAAAAATTAAATAAGTTTCCTAATGTTAGTTACAAAAAATCTATTGAGGAAGCTCTTTTTTCTCTGAATTCAGAGAAAGATGATTTGATAATGATAACTGGATCTTTATATCTTGCTGGAGAATTACTTAATAAAAATTAGATATTTTCTTTTATAAAAGCCACAATATCACTTTTTGGTGTAGCTCCAACTTTAGTTGCTTTTAATTCACCACCTTTAAATAAAAGCATTGTGGGAATTCCACGAACACCATACTTGGTAGGCATGTTAGGTTCTGAGTCTATGTCATGTTTTGCAATGACAATATCATTTGCCATTTCCTCCGAAATTTCCTCTAAGATTGGTCCAACCATTTTACAAGGTCCACACCATTCTGCCCAAAAATCTACTAAAACAGGTTTCTCATTTTTTAGAACTTGTTCTTCAAATTTTTCGTCTGTAACTTTTAATGTTGCCATAGTATTTATATATAAATTAAAATTTTTTTATCAATAGTTAAAGAAGAAATGTTAAAATTATCCACATTAAACATTTTCATACTTTTTCTCTATTGACATTGCATATTCATTAAACTCGTCTAGGAGTAATAGCTTTTCGTTGTCATTCTCATTTGTATATTTTTCTCTCAGGGTATCAATTTCTGTGTAAAGTGTTGGAATTGTCCACCATTTTTCTTTCTTTTTACTCAAAATTCGCTTTGCAATTTCTCGTTTTATTGTTTTAAGCATACTCTCGGGTAAAACTTCGGGTGCCTCTCGATATATGATTTTTTTTCCAAATCCTACTAAACGATCATCATCAAATTTATCTAGTAATTTAAGTTTATCTTTCCATGATGCTGCATGCCAAGTAGAAAATAATGAAGTATCTTTGTTTGATGTAAATTTAGTATAAATACTTTCTTCTGCATAAATATCTTCTTGTGTTTTAGATTGTTCTTTTTCTTCAGCCACTTCTCTTAATGCATGAAGTATATTTTGAGAAAATTTCTCATAATTTTTAACAATATCTGCCCTTTTTTTTATTAAAGACTTATCCATGGCACTATAAGGTTCGGCTTTCATGCCATATTTTGCATCAATAATAATTGGGGCCTTATTAGATCTAATAGTCCTTAAAAATTTAGGAGATTTTTTCATTTCAACTTTTAGCTCATTTATTGATAAATTTAATAAAGGTTCTATATCAATCCTTAAGTCGAATGCATAATACCAACCGGCATATATTGGATGCATACAGTATTTTTGATGAAGAGGTGCAACTAGATGAAGTCTAGATTTACCATAATAATACTCATTTAGAGTAATAATTTCCCCTTTCTTAATTATAGTTTCAGTGTCGGATTTGTTCGCAGTTTTAAAAAAAGACTCCCAAGTATATGGTTGTTTTTTTTTAACAATATTTAAAACTTTAGCTGTCATTATACTATCACTTAAAGCACTATGGGCGTCAGTTGAATCAATACCTTGCATTCTAGCCAAGGACTCTAATTTGAATACTGCATTATTTTTTTCATTAAATTCTACTTCTAAAATTGAAGGATCAATTGCATAAGCTGCACGAGCAATATTAATACCATCATGTCTTTTGTTCGGAGCGGAATTTGTTAGATATGGATATCTAATCCCTTTAAAAAACTCTTTTCTTATCATTTCATCATCAAATCCAATATTAGACCAACCAAGAAATACTGCGGGACTCCACTTTTTAAATATTTTTTCAACTTCTGCTAACATTTGATAATGAGAAAGATTTGTTTGAGTTAATTGCTTTATTGATGTCTTATTAACAATAAGCGCCATGGCCTGAAAGATTTCTCCTTCAGGTAAGCTGCATCTTAAATTAAATCTGTCTTTCTCTTTAAAATTATCATCAACTAGAACTCCGCCAATTTCAATGATGCTCCCAAAGTCAGTACTTGCGCTAGATGATTCTATGTCCCAAATTGCTAAATTCATAACTTTATCCTCAAATTAGCTAATATTTTATGGGTTTTTGGAAAGTTTTTTAAAGACTTAACCATTAGCATATAAACGATTAGCTCAGGTATTAATAACTCTTGTATGGATTGGTTAGTTAAAGTCAAGATATATTATTCAATTCGTAAAACTTTTTAACCCTTCCTAAAAATAAATTTTGATACATTTCTAATTCAGCTCCCTCAATTTTAAATTCTTGGAATAAAATATCTTTAGTACATAATAATATTATACCCGCTTTCATCTTAGTTCCATGGACAGTATCATGTGCTAATGTATATGCTCCTAATTGCAAAAAATAATCTTGAATGTAATCTACTTTTTTCGGTTTATTAGACTGTTTAAAATCTACAATGACATCTTTACCTTCGTATACTGCTATCATGTCAGCTGTTCCAGCATATTGATCTGGATAATATAAAGTTTCTTCCATTCCATATACTTCGTTAAGTCTTCCAGTAATTCCTTTTTGAATTATTTCTTTAGCCATGTTTTTATATTGTTCATTACTCTCAAAAAAACTCTCATTAATTCTTCCTCTTAAATAGTCCTCAATATAAGAGTGCATAGAAGTACCTCTCGATGACGCCTCTGTTTTAATTCTATTTGCTTCCTTAACACCTACTCTCTCTCTCCAATTTGCAAGAGCTGCCTTCTCTTCTTCAGACTTTGTAGTACTTAGAATAGTAGTAACACTTGGTAGTTTGTTCTCTCCTAATAAATATTTTCTGTATCCATCTTCAATTGACCTTGAAGACTTGGGATAATTAAATTTATTATTCCATTTCATTAAATTTTTTGTAATAGAATTAATTTAATTTTTTGCTTGACTTGGAATATCCTCAAATTTCTCGACATTTTCTGCTTCAATCGCTCTTTCAATTTGCTCGGGATCTTTTATATTTTCTAATGTTCTTTTAATAGATCTTGCATCTGTTCCAAATTTATCAACAGCTGACATTGCCTCTTCTAATTTTTTTCTGAGATTAACAATTCCATCAAAATGTTTTGTGAATCTAGTACTTATTGTTTTTAAATGATCATATATTTCTGTTGCGTGTTTTTGAACTTTTAATGTTTGAAAACCCATGTGTAATGATTGTAGATACCCAGATAAATTATTTGGCCCCATAACAGTTACTTTATATTTTTTCATTAATTCTTGGCTCAATAATTCTTTAGTATTTGGATCTTGATAATTAGCTAACTCTAAAAACAAACTCTCTGTTGGTGCATACACAATTGCAAAATCAGTGCTTTTAGGTGGGACAATATATTTTTCATTTATACTCTTGGCTTTTTCTTTAAAAGCTTTTGCAAGTTTAGTTCTTGCATCCACAATAGCTTTTTTATCGTCTTCTTGATGAGCATCTTGAATAGCTTTAAATCTCTCAACAGGAAAATGGCTATCAACCGGAACCAATACACCCTCTTGAAGTTTAATAGCAAATTCAACATTTTCGCTAGTTTCCTCCTTCATTTTAACATTTGAAAGGTACTGTGAAGAAGGTAGTAAATCCTTAATAAGTGAGCCCAGGCTGAACTCAGCTAAAGTTCCATACTTTTTGACTCCAGCTAAAATTTTATTAATGCCTTTCTGACTTTCGTTTAAATTTTCAACTTGGGAATTAAAAGCTGCAACTTTCTCATCAACTTTTGTCAGAGCTGCTGTCATATCTTTCGTAACACCAGTTGAAAGATTGTTAAAAGATGAAGACATCGAACTTAAAGATGTATTTATAGTAGTATTTAAACTATCTTTTAATTTAATTATTTCGGCATTTAGATTAGCTATCTCATCAGCTTTGTTTTCATCCTCTTTTTTTATATTTGATTTAATATTTAAATAAAGGATAGATAAAGTCGCTATTAATATTGAAGCTAAAATAATTATTAAAATTATATCCATGATTCGTATGTTACACTTACTTAATAATATTTAAAGTTTATTTAAAACACTTTTAAGAGTTCTGCCTCTTTTTTTTTTTTGGGGGTCATTAAACATGCTTGAGATTTAAGAATTATTCCGTCTTTTAATATCCTTAATTTATTAGCTTTTAAGGTTGCTCCTGTTGAAGTTATATCAGTTATAATTTCTGATGATCCAGTAAATGGGTATATCTCTGTTGCGCCGAGACTCTTTACCAATTTAAATTGTGTAACTCCTCTTGAGAACATGAATTCTCTAGTTAGATTAGGATACTTTGTTGCTATACGTAATCTATTTCTTTTTTTATCTTTAAATTCAAAAGCTATTTCTTCAAGATCAGGCATTGTCTGTACATCTATCCAATCATCTGGAATTGCAACTACCAATGTAGCCTCTCCAAAATTGTACTTTTTTTTTACAATCACCTTTTTTTGAATATTAATTTCGCTTTCCTTTAATAAATCATATCCTGAGAAACCAATATCTAAAGATCCATCTGCAAGACGTTCTACTATCTCTCTAGCATGAAGATAATAAATAACTAAATTTTTTTTTCCTTTGATAAATCCAAATAAGTCTCTCTCACCTCTTTCAGATAGAATTTTTAATTTCTTTTTTTTAAAAATATTTAATACTCCAGATCGTAAACGACCTTTACTTGGAATTCCAATTTTAACAATGTTGTTACTCATATTTATATTTTACTAATTCTTCTTGAAATAAATTGTTCATTTTGTTTATTAAATTCTCATTAAGTAATTTCCTATAATCATTATCTTTTCCTAAATTAAAAAATTTTATTTTTTCGACAGAACCTTTTTTTGTAATTGCTTCTGCAAAACCTTTTTCGTCCTCTAGTTTTTTCAAATTATTAAAATTGCAATTTCTTATACATTTTAATGCTTTTTCTTTATTAAATTTTTCATCTGATTTAGAAATTTTATGAACGAAGTTAATAACATTTTTAAAAGTATTTAGTGCATCACTTTGTAGATCTTCATACCTTACAGTTAAAACTGGATATAATTTATTATCTACCCATGATTTCTGATTTAACTTCCATGAAAAAAGTGCTTGAAAGCCTAAAAATCTCTCTTTTTCTTTGGAGACAATTCCTCTTTTTTCATCTGTCATAAATTGAAAAGCTTCATCGACAGAAATTTGATAATGGTTTGATAATGAAGAGATTACATTCCTTGGATCTCTAACTATATAAATAACACCTACTGTATTTTCTTTATTAGTAAATTGATTACCATCTATTTTACAAAGTGCATTATGAGTTTTAAAAAATTTCAAACCTTTGGATTGATTAATTTTTTCTTGCTCCTTTATCCAATACTTTGAAGTATCGTGAGGCTGATTAAATTTATCTAAATACTTTCTAAAATATTTGTTACTTGGAAAAGAGTCTATTTTGTCTAAAAGTTCAAAATTAAAATCACCTGTTTCTGAAAAATAGTAATTTGCTATTAAAGATCTCAACCATGTATTTCCACTTTTAGGATATGAAGCTAACCAAATTATCATATTTTTTCTAAGTTAATAGCAGCTCCAACAGCTGGTATATTTTTTTTAAAGCCAAGATCTTTAATTAAAGAATCGTATCTACCACCTCTAATATTTAATTTCTCAGACTTCGATTTAATATCGATCTTAAATACCAAACCAGTGTAATATTCGAGATGTCTTCCAAAAGAAGAATTAAATCTAACATTTAATTTATTAATTTTATTTTTAGTTATTGGAAAATAATCATCCTGAACTCTAAGATTAATTTTATTTTTTTTAAAAAATAAATTTAACTTTTTAGATGCTTGATTAATAGGACATTCAATTTTTAAGTATTCTTTTAAAATTTTTACAACATTACTACCTTTTTTTGTTCTTCTTGGATCTTTAATTTTAGTGTCAAATCTTAATAATATTTCTTCTATTGATCTTCCAGCAACTTCTTTTTTTTGATTTCCATTAATCATTTTAGAATATTTTTTTTTATCTATTTCTACAATTGTTGGATCGATATCAGAATTCGTCTCCAATCTTTTTAATAAATCATTAAAATATTTTTCTCTCCAAAAATGACGTTGCAATCTTAGTTTCCATCTTGCTGGACAATCCAATTTATCTAACAAAAGCCTAAAAATTTCTATGTTACCTATTACTAAATTTCCGCTTGTATATTTAATTTTTGATAATGCTTTAAGTGAAGTTTCTATTATTTTTTTATCATCTTTTTTTTCAGTAAAAGATCCTAATATTTCAAAACCAATTTGACTCCTGATAACAGAATCTTTTTTATTTAATCCTTTTCTAAATGCTTGACCACTATAGAAAATTTTTTCACTAGTTTTCTTATTATTATTTAAATATCTAACACAAGATGCAATTGTTAAATCAGGTCTTAAACAAAGTTCATTTCCTAATTGATCATTGAAAGAAAATATAAATCTTTTGAAATTTTCTCCTGATCTTTCCAATATTAAATTGGTGTCAATAACTGTATCAAGATCAATATATTTATATCCATTTGACTTAATTACTTTTAAAATATTTTCAGATAAGTTTTTTGATTTCATCAATCAGGTTCCCCTTGTCAAATGTAATTTGAGTATTTTCAGATTTTTTCCATTCTTCTCTAGATAAATTTCTTGATGTTTCTTCTAAATTTTGGACTAATTTTTTTATAGTAATTTTATTATTTTTAAATTCATCATCTCCACAAAGAATTACAGCTGGCGAACTTCTTTTATCAGCATATTTTAATTGAGATTTCAAACCTGAGTCTCCCAGATAAACTTCAGATCTTATATTTTGATTTCTAAGTTTTGATAACAATTCATAATAATTAGAGAGATATTTTTCATCTAAAACACATATTATTATTGGTGAATTATTTTTTACTTCAATTTTGTTTAACTGAACTAAAGCGTATAACAAACGATCAAGACCTATAGATACACCTGTCGCAGATAGGTCTACTTTTTTAAACCGTGAAACTAAAGAATTATATCTTCCACCTCCACCAACTGATCCAAACTCTACCTCTTGGTTTTTTTGATTTTTAACTTTAAATGTTAAATTTGCCTCAAATATTGGGCCATCATAATATTCAAGTCCTCTAATAACTTCAGGAGAAAAAATTATTTGATCAAAATTAGATGAATAACTTATTCCATCTAATACTTTATTTAACTCATCAACACCATCTTCAACTAATTTATTTGGTATAGCTGACCTAATTTCATCTAAAGATTTCATATTTATAAAACTGACTATAGCTTCAGCTTGATTATCAGAGAGGTTTGCTCCAATAGTTTTATCACCAGATTTATCTTCACGTCCTGTTGTAAGCAATTGTTTAACACCATCAGTTCCAACTCTATCAAGTTTATCAATAGCTCTCAAAACAGTAAGTTGTTGTTTGCTCTCTGAAATTTTTAAATTTTCAATAAGTCCTTGAATTAATTTTCTATTACTTAATTTGATTTGATATTGATTTTTTTCTAAGCCACAGAAATATAACGTGTCAGCTAAAAGATTGCACATCTCAGCATCTGCTAAAGGATTACCAGATCCAACAATATCACAATCAGCTTGTGTAAACTCTCTAAATCTACCAGGGCCAGGTTTCTCATTTCGCCATACATTACCAATCTGATATCTTTTAAAAGGATTTGAGATATTTAAATAATTTTGAGATACGTATCTTGCTAATGGCGCAGTTAAATCATAACGTAATGATATCCAGCTATTATTTTCCTCTTGAAAACCAAACACACCAGAGCTTGGCCTATCTTCATCTGGTAAAAATTTTCCTATATTTTCTGATATTTCAAAACTTGGGGTTTCTAGCTTGGAAAAACCAAATTTTAAAAAATTTTCCTCAATCTTAGCAATTAAATTTTCTTTTAACGCTAATTCTTTTCCGTATCTATCAACAAAACCCGAAGGGGTATTTGCAGACAATTTTTTTTCTTTATTCATTTTTTGGTACACGGGGACAGATTCGAACTGTCGACCTTCGGTTCCACAAACCGCTGCTCTAACCAACTGAGCTACCCGTGCTCCTTCTACTGTTTTATACTAAATGTGGATAAAATTAAATTTATAAATAATTAAATAGCTAGCTTGCAGCCAGCATGAAAATGATGTCTGTGAGTTTCTCTGTTAATAGTAACGAATTTATTCATTACCGTGTAATTAGCATTTTTTTTTTTAAATGCAAGCAAGAAAAGGTTTTGCACAGGAATAGCTATGTTTTTTAACATATCCTATTCCTATACAAATATTTTTGATGAATTAAATTTTATTAACCTAATTTTTTCAAATTTACAGCGCTTGGACCTTTTTCGCCATCTTGAATTTCGAATTCTATAGCATCGTTTTCATTCAAAAATCTTAGCCCAGCTTCTCTAACTGCGCTCGCATGAACGAAACAATCTTTTTCTCCGTCTTCTCTTTCAATAAAACCGTAGCCCTTCTTACCGTTGAACCACTTTACTTTGCCTTTTAATGTACTCATACTTTAGTTACTCTTTCTTTGTTATTATATAATTAGCTATAAATAGCTGATGGATAGGTATTAGATTTTAATTTTGAATGCAAGCATAATGATGGATATTAATACCACATGGGAGTGGTGGCTTCGGCGGGACTCGAACCAGCGACACAAGCCTTTTCAGGGCTCTGCTCTACCAACTGAGCTACGAAGCCATATTAAGATCTAAAAATAATACGACCCTTTGAAAGATCGTATGGAGAAACTTCCAATTTTACTCTGTCACCTTGCAAAACACGGATACGGTTTTTTCTTAGTTTTCCTGCTGTGTGAGCTGTAACGTTATGACCATTGTCTAGTTTAACTCTAAACATAGCATTAGGAAGAAGATCTGTTACCACACCTTCAAATTCCAACGTATCCTGTTTTCCCAAATTATTATCTCCTCATTCTAGATTTAATACTTTGAGCATGATTATCTAGTTCTTCATACTCAGCGAGATGTGTAGCGGATTCTCCTAATTTCTCAATACCTTTTTTTGTAAGAGTTATATGGCTAATTTTTTTATAAAATTCACTAAGATTTAGTCCAGATGAAAATTTAGCAGATCCTAAAGTTGGCAATACATGGTTTGAACCAACATTATAATCTGAGACGGCCATTGGAGAATACTTTCCAATCATAATACTTCCTGCATTATGAATTTGATTTAAATACTTTTTATAATTAGATACATTAATTTCTAAGTGCTCTGGAGCTACTTCATTAATTGATTCTATTATTTGCTTATCACTTTGGGCTAACACAATTAGTCCATTATTTTTTAAACTTTTTAAAACAACTCTTTTTCTTTGAACTTTTTTGATACTTTCTTTTATCTCTTCATTAAATTTATTTACTAATTTTTTATCTTTTGTAATTAAAATACACTGAGAATTTACATCATGTTCTGCTTGTCCAATCATAGATGTTATTACTTGATTTAAATCAGTTTTATCATCTGCTAAAACACAAATTTCACTAGGCCCAGCAACCATTCCTTCTGTACCAACATCACCAAAGACTTCACGTTTGCTTCTTGCAACATAAATATTTCCAGGCCCAACAATTTTATTCACTTTTTGAATATACGCTAAACTTGCTATAGCTTGGGCACCACCCATTGAGTAAATTTCATTAATTCCAACTTTTTTTGCTGCATAAAGAACAGCAGGATTTAGTTTTCCATTAAGTTTTGGATTGGCCAAAACTATTCTTTTTACACCAGAAATTTTTGCAGGCACAGCATTCATTAATAATGTGGATGGTAAATTAGCTGGTACATAAATACCTACAGACTGTAGTGGCACATGCTTATATTCAAGTTTATTTTTAAAATTATCTACATACTTAATATTTTTTGGTTTTTGTAGTGAATGAAACTTAAAAATTCTATTATAGGCTAAATCGATACTTTTTTTAATCTTAGGTTCTAAGGTATTAATTGCTTTGTTTACTTTATCTTTTGAAGGAACTATATCTATATTTTTACTAAATTTTTTCTCATACTTTAAAAGTGCTTTTCTTCCATTAATTTTGATGTCTTTTAAAATTTTTGGAACTATCGAAGTGTCTATTGCTTTTCCAGATCTCCTTTTATCCAAAAAAGATGTTAATTCTCTTTTATAATTTTTTTTCTTACAATTAATTACTTTTATCATTTTCAATTTTTTGGTCTTCTAACGTTACATCAATAACTTCTGTGGAAAGTGTTATAATTCGATTTTTTGAAAATAACAGAACTATTTCAAAATTTTCTTTTTTTTTAAAAATATCAATTGCAAATAATTCTAAAGTTAAATCTGGATTGGATTGTTTAATGTTTTTAGACTTAGAACTTTCAATAAATTCAAATTTTATAACACTATTAATAGGTTTGCTACTATCTGTTTCCTTATCTATTCTTAAAACAGAAAGTAAAAAAATTTTTGTAGACGGTAAATATTTTATATCAGAAATTTTGACTTTAGACTCTGCACATATAGCTGATATAATTTGTAAGTCGTCTGGAGATTGAGCGATTACTTTCTTTAAAAAATTATTCACTAAGATATTCTTTTTATTTTTACTCCAATTTTTTTTAGCTTATTTTCAATTTTTTCATAACCTCGATCTAAATGATATACTCTATTAATAATAGATGTTCCTCTTGAAATAAAAGCTGCTAAAACTAAAGCTACTGATGCCCTTAAATCACTAGACATTAACTCAGCTCCCTCTAGATTATTAGTTCCCTCAATAATTGCCTTGTTACCTTTAATATTTATTTTTGCACCTAATCTTTTTAATTCTGGAACATGCATAAATCTGTTTTCAAATATATTTTCTTCAATTGTGCTTTTCCCATTTGCTCTAGTTAACAATACCATAATTTGAGCTTGCAAATCAGTGGGGAAATTTGGATATTCTCCAGTTTTTAAAAAATTTAGACTTTTAATTTTTTTTGGTCCATTAATTTGAATTGTATTTTTTGTGGTTTTTATCTTTGCACCAATTTTCTTAAGTAAATTTATCTCTGTATTGATAATTTTTGGTTCAAAGTTTTTAATTTTTAAGTTTCCACCATTCAAACATGCGGCAACACAAAAAGTACCTGCTTCAATTCTATCATTCATAATTGAGTAAGTTATACTTTTTAATGTTTTAACACCTTCTATTTTTAAAGTTCTTTTACCAATCCATTTTATCTTGGCACCAGCTGTTTTAAGAAAATTTGTCAGATCCTTGATCTCAGGCTCTATTGCACAATTTTTTATTATTGTTGTCCCATTAGCGAGACAAGCAGCAAGAATTAAATTTTCGGTAGCTCCAACAGATATTTTTGAAAATCTTATTTCTGAACCAACTAATCCTTTTTGAGCTTTTGCATTAACATATCCTTTTTCAATTTGTATTTTAACACCTAACTTTGATATTGCTTTTAAATGTATATCTATTGGTCTTACTCCTATACTGCAACCACCCGGGCTACTTACTTTTGCTTTTTTATTTTTTGCCAATAAAGGACCAAGAACTAAAATTCCTGCTCTCATTGTTTTAACTAGAGAATAAGGTGCAAAAAAATTATTTTTTTTTCCTTTTGAGATTGTCGCAATTTTTTTATTATTTTTAAAGGTAATTTTTCTTCCTAGTGATTTTAGCAAATTAAGCATTGTATCAATATCTTTAACTCTCGGCAGATTTTTAATTGTTACATTTTTATCAAATAGTAAAGTTGCAGCGAGTATTGGTAGTGCAGAATTTTTACTTCCAGAAATTGATACCTCTCCTCTGATCTTAGAGGGACCAATAATTTTAAATTTATCCATTTTAAATTTTGGGAAGCGTTACCCCTTTTTGGCCCATATATTTTCCATTTCTATCGGCATATGAAACATCAGGTTTCTCATTCCCTTTTAAAAATATAAATTGTGCCACACCCTCATTTGCATATATTTTGGCTGGTAATGGGGTTGTGTTAGAAAATTCAAGAGTCACATGACCTTCCCATCCTGGTTCCAAAGGTGTTACGTTAACAATTATTCCACATCTGGCATAAGTGGACTTACCTAAACAAATAACTAAGACATCACTAGGAATTTTAAAATATTCGACTGTTCTTGCTAAAACAAAAGAATTTGGCGGAATAATACATTCATCAGACTCTTTTGTTACAAAATTTGTTGGTTTAAAATTTTTTGGATCTACAATTTCGGAGTTAACATTGGTAAATATTTTAAACTCATTAGATACTCTTGCATCGTACCCGTATGAAGAAACACCAAATGAAATTTTTCCTTCCCTGATTTGTTTATCTTCAAATGGAGAAATCATTGCATGATCTTTTGCCATTTTGATTATCCACTTATCTGATTGCACTGACATTTATTTATTTTTTTTATTTTTTTTTTGAAAAATTTTTCTTTTTCTTAAGTTTTTACGCAAAGCTTCTTCGAGTTTAGCTTTTTTATCCTTCTTCCTGTCCATCTTAGTTACTTTTTGTCTGGATTGGTAAGGTGATCCAAAGTTATTACTTGATCGATTGGTATTGTTTTATCCTCTGGACTTTTGGGTTCACCTTGTTTGGCTATTTTCTTAGCTCTTTTTTCAGCAAGCTTTTTTTCTCTTTTAGCCTGCTTCTCCATAGCCTTAGCTCCTCTTGTAGATTTATAATCGTAGTGAATTCCCATATCATTTACCTAATTTAGATATACCTGATTTTCGTAAAAAATTAAGGCATTTATTTGAAAAAAACAATTTTATACACTAATTATAATTAAAAAATGCCCTCATAGTTAAATGGTATAACACATCCATGGTAAGGATGAGTTTCCAGTTCAATTCTGGGTGAGGGCACCAGTTATTTGTAGAATTTTTTTCTGATTATAAATCCAACTAAAACCAGGATTATCATACCAATGACTGGTACATAAATATCTGGAGTTAAAATTATATCAAACATGCTTGGAGGTTCTTGATTGTTTTCAATTACTTTATTTAGTCCTGCGCCAAGTGAAGCTCCAACGAATAACTGAGGTGTCATTCCAATAACAGATCCGAAAAAGAAATTTTTAATCTTAACATTAAATAATGCCGGCAAAATGTTTGATATAAAAAAAGGTATACCTCCAACAAATCTATATATCAGAAAAAAAGTAAATTCATTTTTTTTAAATTTTTCGGTAAGGTTAGAAAACTTTGATGAAAATTTTTTTTTAATTAAATCTTTAAAAAAATAATTTGCACAAATATATAAAAGCGTTGCGCCTATGGATAAAGCAAATACAATAAGGATTGTCCCTATCCATTTTCCGAACACAAATCCTCCAACTAAAAAAACTGGCGCACCAAATCCTAAGAGCATAACCCAAATAATCACTCCAATAAAAAATAATATGCTAGCAATTAAAAGATTAGAATTTTTGATATCATATAGCTTGTCTCTATTATTTTTTATAAGTTCAAAACTTGAAAAGTCGTCATATGAAAAATAGCTAAAAAAAAGCAACAAAAAGCCAGTAACTATTGAAAGATATATAATACCGAGAATAATTTTTAATTTATTTTCATTTTCCATTTTGATTTAATTTATTAAAAATCGCTGTACTTATATACATTAAATTGTATAACTACCGAAATTTAACAAAAAAGAAGCCTTAATATGAAACGTACATATCAACCTAGTAAAAAAGTGAGAAAAAGAAGGCACGGTTTTAGGTCTAAAATGAAAACTAAAGGTGGAAGAAAACTAATTAGAAGAAGAAGAAGTAAGGGTAGAAAAAAACTCACTGTTTAATGCAGGTTAAATTAAAAAGTTTATCTAAAAATGAAGATTTTAAATTTATTTTAAATGGTAAAAAAATTTCAAATAGATATTCAACAATTTTTTACAGGAGATTAGAAAGTAAAAGTAATAAATATTTTAATATAAGTTTTGTTACAAAAAAAAAGATAGGTACAGCTGTTATAAGAAATAAAATTAAAAGAAGATTGAGAAATATGATGAATGAGGCTTTAAAAAAAATTAAAATTAATCTTAACTATAGTTATTTATTAATTGCTAAAAAATCTGTTTTAGAAGATGAATACAATTTTATTAAAATAAAACTTTTTAGTGAGTTAAAAAAAATTAGATAGTTATGATTAAAAAAGGATTTATATATTTAATTAAACTTTATAAATTTTTCATTTCACCGGTTCTAGGTAATAATTGCAGGTATCTTCCAACCTGTTCAGATTATTTTATTGATAGTTTAAATGAGTATGGTGTTTTAAAAGGTTCTTACAAAGGCATTAAAAGAATTTTATCTTGTCATCCTATAAAATTTTTAGGAGGAGGACATGGGTATGATCCGGTAAAGAAGAAGAATATTAAATAATGGACACGAGAAACGTAATAGCAGCAATTTCATTAAGTGCAGCAGTAATAATTCTCTATGGACTATTTTTTGCTCCACCAAGTCCTGATCCAAAGCAGGTAACTAATGATGAACAAAATAAGAATAATCTTCAACTTAACGAGGCACCAAAAATAGAGCAAAATACGGAGAATAATAAAATTTCTAGATCAGAGGCAATTAATAAAGTTGAAAGGATTCTATTTGAAAATGAAAATATTAAAGGTTCAATTTCTTTAGAGGGATCATTAATCGATGATCTGATTTTTAAGAAATACACTGAAAGTTTAGATTCTGATGAAAATGTAGTTTTACTTAATCCTAAAGAGTCTGAAAATGGTTATTATATAGAAACAGGTTGGGCTATAAATAATAAAGATATCGAAGTTCCCAATTCAAATACAAAATGGGAAGTAGTCGGCAATAAATTGCTAACACCGAACAATCCAATTAAATTAGTGTGGAATAACCAACAGAATATAAGTTTTGAAAAGGAAATAAGTATAGATGATAAATTTTTATTTACTGTTAACCAAAAAATTACGAATAATACGCAAAATACTTATAACTTTTATCCATACGGACAGATTATTAGAAACCTAGCTCCTGATGTAACTGATTTTTATATATTACATGAAGGCTTATTAGGTGTTTTTGATGATAATCTTGTTGAGGAAGATTACGATGACATTAAAGACAAGAAGTACTCAATAAATGCTAACAAAGGATGGATGGGTATTACAGATAAATATTGGATAACAAGTTTAATCCCAGAAAGTAACAAAAGTTTTAGATCAGATTTCGATTATAAAAATAAATTTAAAGCTAACTTCATAGAGACTGTTGCAACTGAAGTCAGAGCTAATGAAAGTAAAACTAATCAGGTAAAAGTGATTATTGCAGCAAAAGAAGTGGATGTTGTTGATGGTTATTCTGAAAAACTAAATATTAACAAATTTGATTTAGCAATTGATTGGGGATTTCTATATTTTTTAACAAAACCGATATTCCTAATATCAGATTATTTCTTTAAATTAACTGGCAACTATGGAATTGCAATTATATTAATTACCGCTTGTATAAGAATATTATTTTTTCCCCTCGCTAACTACTCATTTAGGTCAATGGCAAAAATGAAAGTTCTTCAACCCGAAATGGTTAGACTTAAAGAACTTCATAAGGAAGATAAAATGAAGTTACAGCAAGAAATGATGGCTCTTTACAAAAGAGAGAAGGTGAATCCTGTAAGTGGGTGTTTGCCTATTTTAATTCAAATACCATTCTTTTTTGCAATATATAAAATGTTGTTTGTTACAATTGAAATGAGACATCAACCTTTTTTTGGTTGGATTCATGATCTAAGTGAAAGAGATCCAACAAGCTTATTTAATTTATTTGGTTTGTTACCATATGATGTTCCATCATTTTTAATTATTGGCGCTTGGCCAGTAGCGATGGGTGTAACAATGTGGATGCAACAAAAACTTAATCCAACACCGCCAGATCCGATTCAGCAAAAAATATTTATGTTTTTTCCTGTATTCTTAACAGTGATACTAGCACCTTTTCCATCAGGATTAGTTATATATTGGACAATAAACAACGTGCTTACAATGGCACAACAGTATGTAATTATGAAGAGAACTTCAGTTAAAACAGTTTAATTGATGGAATTAGACAAGATTATTCCAACGGATGGACCAAATATTAATGAAGTTGAAAAATATATTAATAAATATAAGTCTGAGGTAATAGTAATTAAATGCGGAGGATCTGTTTTATTAGATAAAAAACTATTTCATCAGTTTATTGAAGATATTTCAGTAATAAACAAAATTGGTTTATCAGCAATAGTCGTCCATGGTGGAGGTAAGAATATTAAAAAAAAATTAGACGAAAAAAATATAGAAACAAGATTTATCAATGGACTTAGGGTTTCAGACGAAAAAACAATAAGATATATAGAAGAGGCTTTACTAGAGCTTAATTTAGAGATTTTAAACGAATTAAAATCTAAAAACACAAATGTTTGTTCAATATCACCTAAAGAAAATAACGTAATTAATATTATTCCTGAAAAAAAAGAATTGGGATATGTTGGCAAACCAAAAAAAATTAATAAGGAGAAAATATTAAATATTATTAATAATAAACAAATTCCAATTATTGTCCCTTTAGGAGTAGGTGATGATGGAAGAATTTATAATATTAATGCAGATGTTGCCGCAGGCTCAATTGCAAAAGAGATCGATGCTAGACGACTTCTTTTGATGACAGATGTTGAGGGGGTTCTTGATGAAAATCAAAAACTTATATCTGAAATTAATCTTAATAGAGCCAACGAAATGTTAAAAAATAATATTATTTCTGGGGGCATGATACCGAAAATAAACACTTGTTTAAATGCAATATCTAATGGTGTTAGAGGTGTAGTTATTGTTGATGGAAGAAAACCACATTCAATACTATTTGAGTTATTTTCTGATAAGGGCGCAGGAACATTAATTAGAAAATGAATAATTTAAAAAATATTAAAAATATTTTATTCGACTGTGATGGCGTTTTATACAATGATTTAGAAGCAGTTTTTGGCCAAGTTAGTAAGAGAATGACAAAATATATCTCAAATAAACTTAACCTAGATCTTGTAAAAGCTAAAGAATTACAAAGAGATTATTTTCACAAATACAACACAAGTTTGAATGGATTGATGATACATCATGATATACCACCGGAAGAATTCTTGGAGTATGTTCATGATATTGATCTTTCATTTATGGAAAAAGACCTTGTCTTAAGAAATGAGCTTGAAAACATTAATTTAAATAAATTCGTATTTACAAACGGAAGTAGAGCTCACGTAAAAAATATAGTAAAAACTCTTGGTATTGAAGACCAATTTAAAGATATATTTGATATTGTAGACGCAAAATATCATCCTAAGCCTGAGGCCAGGGCCTTCGATCTTATGGTTAATAAATTTAAGATCAATCCAAAAGAAACTCTTTATATCGAGGATATAGCTAAAAATTTATCAATAGGTAAAGAACGGGGGACAATAACAGCTTGGCTTATCAATAATGAATACTGGGGTAAAAAAGAGTCTAATAAAGATTACATCGACTATAAAATCGAAAATCTCTCTTTATTTTTAAAAGAAATAAGGTTATTAAAAAACTCATAAAATTATGAGTATTGAAAAAATTATAAATGAAGCTTGGGAAAATAAAGACCAAGTAAACCAAAATTCAGATAAATCTTTAAAGGATGTTGTTAATCGAATTATTGATGATCTAGACAGTGGAAAAGCAAGAGTAGCTGAAAAGATCAATGGTGAATGGGTTACTCATCAACATCTAAAAAAAGCTATCATGTTAAGTTTTCGAATGTATGGAATGGATATCATGGCGGGGCCATATTCAACATGGAGAGATAAGAGTCACTTATTAAAAGGTAAAACTGCTGGCTGGACAAATGAAGATTTTGAAAAAGCTGGCTTCAGAATGGTCCCCAACACAGCAGCAAGACGTGGTTCCTTTGTTGCAAAAAATGCTGTTCTTATGCCATGTTATGTAAATATTGGAGCGTACATAGACGAAGGTACTATGATGGATACATTCAGTCGTGCAGGAAGTTGTTGTCAGATTGGAAAAAATTGTCATATCTCGGCCGGGACTGGGGTTGGTGGAGTATTAGAACCAGCCCAAGCATTACCAACAATTATTGAAGATAATGTTTTCTTAGGAGCAATGTCAGAAGTAGTAGAAGGTGTAATAGTTGGAGAAGGCTCTGTTCTAAGTATGGGAATGTATATTGGGCAATCAACAAAAATTGTTAATAGAAAAACTGGTGAAATAACTTATGGAAAAATTCCACCTTACTCAGTGGTAGTTCCAGGATCCTTACCAGATAAAAACAATCCACAAGCACCATCTTTATATTGTGCAGTAATAATTAAACAAGTTGATGAAAAGACTAGATCAAAGACATCTGTTAACGATCTTTTAAGAGAATAAACTAATGAAAACTTATAATGAATTAAAGTTAGCTCAGGAGCTAATAAAATTTCAAACAATTAAAACAGAAGATAAGGGTATTATGAATTTCCTTTCAAGGAAACTCTCATCAATAGGTTTTAAATGTCATATAATAAAATCAAAAGGTACAGGTGCTAAACCCGCATTAAATTTATATGCAAAATTTGGTAAATCAAAACCTAACATTAATTATTTGGGTCACACAGATGTTGTTGCTAACCTCAATAATTGGGAGTTTCCACCATTTAAAGCAGTAGTAAAAAAAGGATATTTATATGGAAGAGGATCCCAGGACATGAAAGGTAGTGTGGCATGTTGGATAAGTGCTGTAAGTAACTTTATTAAAAATAAAAAATTTAAAGGTTCTATATCAATAATAATTACGGCAGATGAAGAAACTACAGGTCATGGCTGTCCAGCAGTTATGAAATATTTAAAGAAAAAAAAAGAAAAAATCGATTTTTCGGTAGTAGGCGAACCTTCATCAAATAAATCAGTTGGAGACGAAATCAGGATTGGGAGAAGAGGTTCTATGAATGGGACAATAACAGTATATGGGAAAAGTGGACACTCTGCATTTTATGGGACATATATAAATCCTTGTACTGCTCTCGCTAAAATAATATCTAAACTGAAAAGTGTTCAGCTAGACAAAGGAACAAAGTATATGCCGCCATCAAATTTAGAATTTACAAAAATGAATGTGGATAATATATCTGAAAATGTAGTCCCACAATCTGCAAGTGCTAAATTTAATGTTAGATTTAATTCAATTTATAAATCAACATCTTTGAAAAAAAAACTTAGTAAAATTATTAATGCAGTTGCAAAAAAAGAAAATTGCAAAACTAAAATAGATTATAAAGTAAGTGGAGAGGCATTTTACACAGAGCCAAATAAAGAAATTTATATGGTAAAAAAAGTTGTAAAAAAAATTACAGGTAAAAATGCAAAATTAAATTGTAGAGGTGGCACAAGTGACAGCAGATTTTTAGGTTCAATACCACGTCTTGAGCTTGGGTTAAGAAATAATACTATTCATATGGTTAATGAAAGAACATCGATCTCAGATTTAAAAAAGTTAACTAAGATTTATAAGAACATTTTACATAATTATTTCGCTTGAAAACTGCAATTATAACATCTGAATCTTCAGAAAAACATATAACAGGTGATGGTCATCCAGAGCAACCGAAGAGAGTAGTTTCAATAATTGACACTTTAAAAAAAAATAAAGAACTGCTTTGGGATAAGCCAGATGTTGTTCCTAATGATATTCTTAATATGACTCATTCTGAAGATTATATTAATAATTTAAAAGACTCATTTCCTAAAAGTGGCTTAAATTTTTTAGATGGTGATACTGTTGTATCGCCTGGAAGTAAGGATGCAGTATTTCAAGCTGCAGGATCAGCCATAAGTGCAATAGATGGAATTGAGAATAAAAAATATAAAAATGCATTTTGTGTAGTACGACCACCAGGACATCATGCTGAAAAAAACAAATCAATGGGCTTTTGCTGTATTTCTAATGCAGGTGTTGCAGTTAATTATTTAATAAAAAAATATAATTATAAAAGAATTGCATGTGTAGATTTTGATGTTCATTGGGGAAATGGAAATTATGATGTAATGTATGACAACAAAAATTCACTTTACATATCAACACATCAATATCCATTTTATCCAGGTGGTGGCTCAGAAAAAGACAAGGGAAAGTATAATAATTCTCTTAATATACCTCTTCCTGCTGGCACAAATTCTGAGGAGTATTTTAATGCTTATGATAGAGTTTTAGATAGATTAATTGAATATAAGCCTGATTACCTAATCTTTTCTGCTGGCTTTGATGCTCACAAGAACGATCCATTAGCTCAATTTGAACTTTCATCCAAAGATTTTTATGAAATAACAAGAAGAACACTAAAAGCCACTAATAAATTTACTAACGGGAAAGTAGTATCTTTATTAGAAGGTGGATACGACCTAAAAGCACTTGCTGAAAGCGCTAATTATCATGTAAATGCATTAATTGAGTAGAAAAATACATAATCATGAAATTATATAAACAAAAATCATCAAATATTGATAACAGGGGACTGTTTGCATCTAAAAATATAAAAAAAGGAACTAAGATTATTTACTACATAGGTAAAATAATTACAAAAAAACAAACCGAAAATAATCCAAAATTTGATAACGATAAAGCAATTTATCTTTTTAACTTAAATAATAGGTATGATTTAGACGGTGATTTTGCTTACAATACTGCAAGACTTATTAATCACTCTTGTAATCCAAACTGTGAAGTTGAAGGTAAAGGTTTAAAATTATGGATTAGTTCTATTAAAGATATAAAAAAAAATGAGGAACTAACTTATGATTATGGATTTAGTTTTGATGAAAATTATAAGGATTTCCCTTGTAAGTGTGGCTCCAAAAATTGTTGTGGTTACATAGTTAGAGAGGGATCAAGATGGAGAATAAAAAAGAAAAAAGAAAAATCTAATAAATAATTTTCTCAAGATATAAACCATGTGCAGGGGCAATAGGAGCACAATTTTTTCTAGATTTTGATTTAAATATACTGGTAAATTTTTTTAAGTTCCATTTATTTTCACCAAGGTATTTGAGTGAACCAACCATGGATCTAACTTGACTCTTAAGAAATGATTTTGACACAAATTGAATTTTTATAACATTTTTAACTTTGGTTATTTTTACTTTTTTCATGGTTCTTACCGGACTTTTTGCAGCACAATTGGATGCTCTAAAAGTTGAAAAATCATGAGTTCCAATTAATTTTTTTGCTCCCTTTTTCATCAATTCAACATCAATTTTTTTTTTAATATGCCACTCTCTGTTAAAATTGATAACTGAAGGAGAAGCATCATTTCTAATTAAGTACGTATACCGTCTTTCTTTTGCAGAATATCTTGAATGAAAAAGTTTATTTTTTTTCTTTATTTTTAAAATAGATATTTTTTTTTTATTTAAAAAGAAGTTTAGTGAATTCAATAATTTATCTTTTTGAATAATTTTGTTTGTAGTATCAAAGTGAGCTGATTGCTCTTTAGCATGAACTCCTGTGTCTGTTCGTCCAGACCCATAAATTTTTATTTTTTCTTTTAATAGTTTAGATATGACAATCTCAATATTTTCCTGGATTGACTTACCTTTTTTTTGAATTTGCCAACCATTGTATAAAGTGCCTTCGTATTCTATTAGAATCTGATATCTATTCACTTGTAATTATTGTTCCTTTTCTAACCTTGTTCCCTAATAAAAATTCGTTAATGAATTGAGGATTCTTGCCCTCTTTTTGTATCTCAATAATATTTATTGAATTTTCACCACATGCTATTGTCATTTGTTCGTCGATTACTTCACCGATTTTACCTGACTGCTTGTTTATTTTGGCTTTTAATATTTTATATCTTTTATTTTTAAACTCAAACCATGCACCAGGTTTTGGATATAATCCATTTATTTGAGCAATTATTTTATTAGCACTACTGTTCCAATCTATCTTTCCCTCTATTTTTTGAATTTTCTTTGCGTATGTAGCTTTTGTATGATCTTGTTCTTTAAATATTGCCTCTCCGTCTAAAACTTTTTGCACATTTTCTAAAATTTTTTCTGTGCTCAAACAAGATAATTTTTCAGACAAAGTTTCTGTATTATCTTGGTCAAGAATATCTACTGAATATTTATTACATACTGGTCCAGAATCTAATTTTTCATTAATTTTCATAAATGATATTCCAGTTTTTTTTTCAATGTTTAAAATCGATCTTTGGATTGGTGCCGCCCCTCTCCATTTTGGTAATATTGAAGCATGAATATTCAAAAAACCTTTTTTACTCAAATCAAGAATTTTTTTTGAAATTAACTGTCCGTATGCAACAACAATGACAAGATCTAAATTTAATTCTTTAAGATATTCAAATTCTTCATCAATTTTTTTTGGGGTTTTAATTTCTAGATTAAGTTCCTCCGCACATTTATGAATTGGTGATTTCGTAAACTTTTGACCTCTATTTGATTTACTTGGAGGCTGAGAAAAAACACAGTTAATTTTATATTTTTGATTAATTTTTTTTAGAATAGGTACAGCAAACTGCGGCGTACCCATGAATACAATATTTGACATTTAAACAACAAATCTATTAGAAGTTTTTTGTTTAGACAATTTTTTTATTATTAAATCTTTTTTTATTTTAGACAAATAATCAATGATTAGTTTTCCATCTAAGTGATTTATTTCATGTTGTAAACATGTTGAGAGTAGTCCATCACATTCCATTTCTTTCTTATCACCATTTTCATCTATATAAGATACGGTACAAATTTCTGGTCTCTCTATCTCAATAAAGGTATTGGGTATTGATAAACAACCTTCCTCATATGTAGACATTTTTTGACTAAGAGTTTTTATTTGTGGATTAATAAAACATAAAGGTTTTTTTTCATTTTCATTTTTTGAGACATCTAAAACAACTACTCTTTTAAGGATTCCAACTTGAACAGCTGCTAAACCTATGCCATTGTGATGGTACATAGTTTCAAATAAATCTTTTATGAGTTTTTTTTCATTAACATCAACTCTATTTAAAGGTTCAGATTTTTTTCTAAGAATATCATCAGGTACTGTGATTAGTTTTTTTACTGACATAATTTATTTATTGTTTAGACTTTTAAAGGTAAGACTTCTATTAGAATTTCATTCCTTAAATCTACATTTTTTAGCTCATTCATAGTTGAAACTAATAAATTCACTGTGTTTATATCTAGATCTTCAAGGTTACTTTCACCAACAATATCTACTATTTTAATTAATAATAAGCCTAACTCTCCATTCGATAGCATCTGTTTTATATCAGAGGAAAATTGAAAGTTGTATTCATAAAGGTTTGAGTATTTTTTATCTATTTTTACACCATCTGATTTAAGCGATTCAATAAGAATCATATCTTTTGTAGAAAAAACATATTTTTTGTTTCTTTTAATTTTTTTCAAAATATCATTTGTTTCCTTTTCAGCTTTTGGCAAACTAGTTTTATTTAAAAAGTAATTTAATAATTTTGATTGATGTATTTTTTTGTTATTAAATTTTATCTTTCTCTCTTTTTTTAACTTGTTGTTGGTATGATTTTCATAAAAGGTAGTAAAATTTGAGGGAACATCATCTTTTTTTATTTTTTTTAATATTACTTTGATTTCATTATCAAACGCATTATCTAATTTTTTTTTTTGGAAAGATTTATATAATTCAGAAGCCATACTTAATCTTTGCTCAACATCAACAGATAAAAGTAATCTTTGATATAATAAAGCTCTGCCCTCATAATCTGGAAGTAGCTTATAAGCATCTTTGGCATTTAATAGTTGTGTTATGTTAAATTGAAATTTTTTATATGTATCTAGTAGCTCTCTCTCATCAAACACATTTTCATGAGTTGCTCTTTCTAATAATCTCAAATCTTCTGGATTTTCAATATCAAAGGAATTTGCATTTTTAAGAATATTTGATGATGACAAATAATTCCAGATATATCTAGGTGAGTCCATTTTTGGCTCATAATTAAAATCATTATTTGTTTTATGAGATAAGTGAAAATATAAAATATTTTCGTCTGAAATTATTTCATCTTTGCTTGCGTAGCCCATTAATATATTAAATTTATTTTCAAAAAAAGTGTCAATCTCATCCAATTCTTTTGACAAATCAAAAAGTAGTTGAGCTTGTTCTTTTTTATCCTCTAGAATTAAACAATAAATTTTAAAATTGTTTAAATATTTATCAGTAATAGCACCACTAATATTAAATATTTCACATGCTTTTTTTAATTCGGAGTTTGAAAGAAAATACTCTGAATAAAATTTAATCAATTTATTTTTGTTTGAAACTTCAGAATTATTGATTAAAAATTCTTTAATTAATTCAAAATCTTTTTTGTTTATTAAATGATTAAACTTAAACTCTAAAAATTCCTCTTCAGTAATATTATTTGTTGGAATATATGAATTTGTTAGTAAAGCTATATCTAATATTTTTTTTGAAAATTCAGATAAGTTTCTATTTAAATTTTTATTTAATATACTTTTAATTAACTCACCATCACTGTTCGACCACATATCAATTTTTAGACCATTCTGCGCAGGATCATATAGTCCAGCTAATTTTATAGTGGATGACTCGATCTCTTTATTTATCACTATCTCGGAACTGGATTGAACTGATAATGTTGTATTAGTATTTTGATTATTACTTGCGTTTATATTTGAGGTTGAATTATCTTTGTTAATAATGTCTTTTTTTTCAATTTTCCAAATATCGATTGGTTCATTTGCAAAAGAATAATTATAAAAAAATAAAATTAAGGTTATTTTGAAAATTATTTTACTTAATTGTTTTAAAATTTTCATTAGGCAATATCACTTCAATTTTTTTGTTGGGGGATGGGAAATCAATCTGACTCAAAACAACAATAGATAAAATCAATATAAAAAAAATAATTCCAGCTTTAATTGCAAATTTCATATTATGTTATATTTCTTTGTAGTATAATGTTTTAAAAGCATATAATTTTGTAAAATCAAAATAAGACATATTTGTGTTTTTTCAACTTAGAAATATATGGAATCAAATAAAAATCTAGTTTTAGTAGGTATGATGGGCTCGGGAAAGACATTAATAGGAAAATTGATTTCTAAACAAACCAAACTTAAATTTATTGATATAGATAATAAAATTGAAGAAAAAGAAAAAATGAAAATTGCAGAAATTTTCAAAAAAAAGGGAGAAAAATACTTCCGTGAATGTGAAGAAGAAATAACATTATCATGTTTAAAAGGTGAGAAACAAATTTTATCACTAGGTGGAGGTGCATATATAAATACTAATATTAGGAAAGAATGTAAGAATAGTTCTTTTAGTTTTTGGTTGAATTGGAAAAAAGATATAATAATTAAAAGAATAAATGGTAGCAAAAAAAGACCTCTGGCTATGACATTAAGTGAAACAGATCTAGAGAGACTAATAAATGAGAGAGCTAAAATATATAGTTTGGCAGACTTCACAATTAATTGCGATCAGCTAAATAAAAATGAAATAGCAAATAAAATTATAAAAAAATATGAAACAAAAAATAATAAAGGTTAAAACTAAAAGTAAAAATTACGAAGTTCATATTGGTACCAATCTAATTCCAAAACTGAAAAATATTTTAAAAAAAAATAAAGTATTATTTTCTAAATGTTTGATTGTAATTGACAGTAAGATACCAAAAATATTTAGAACATTACTCTTAAGAAATTTAAAAAATCGAAAAATTTATACTTTAAATTTTAATGCAAATGAAAAAAATAAAAGTTACTTAAGTATTGACAAAATACATAATGTTTTATTTAAAAATAATTTTTATAGAGAGGACTGTATAATTTCATTTGGTGGAGGAATTACAGGAGATGTAGTTGGATATGCAGCCAGCACATATAAAAGAGGAATAAAATTTATTAATATACCTTCCACTTTATTAGCTCAAGTCGACTCTTCTATAGGCGGAAAAACAGGTATTAACAATAAATTTGGAAAAAATCTTGTAGGAAGTTTTTATCAGCCAGATTTAGTAATTTCAGATATTAATTTACTACATACCCTCCCAAAAAGAGAAATTATATGTGGATATGCCGAAATATTAAAAAGTAGTTTAATTGATAGCAAAAAAAATTTTGTTTTTTTAGATAAAAATTTTAATAATATTTTAAACCTAAAAGGAAATTTTATAATTAACGCAATTTTAAATAGCTGTTTATTAAAAAAAAAAATTATCGAAAAGGATGAAAAAGAAAAAAATTTAAGAAAATCTCTAAATCTTGGTCATACTTTTGCTCACGCATATGAGGCAACTCTTGGTTATTCAAAAAAATTAAATCATGGAGAAGCTGTTATATTTGGTTTGATGAACGCTGTAAATTTTAGTAAAGAAAAAAAAATTATTTCAGATCCAAATTCAGAATTAATAAATAATCATATTAAAAAGATAGAAATTAAAAATAAATATAAAGATCTTTTTAATAAAAGGAAAATTACATCAATTCTAAATTTTATGAAAAGTGATAAAAAAAATAAATCAGATAGCATAAACTTAATATTAATTAGGAATTTTGGTAAATTAAACTTAAATTATCAGGCCAAATCTGGTGAATTGAATAAGTTTTTATTAAAAGAATTAAATAAAGCTAATTTGTAAAGAATGAATATCAGTTTTCAGTTCTTCGCTTAAAATTTTATAAATTACTTTATTAGACTGAATTCTATTCATTTTTTTTAATATATCAGAATTTATTTCTAATTTAATATGAAATTTGCCTTTCTGATGTGAATTATGTTTTAAATGCTTATAAGTGTTGTCAATTATCTTTGCGTCTTTTATAGAAGCATCTTTCAAAAGTTTATTTTCAATTTTTTTTGAAAGTTGATTAATATCCATTAAACTTGATATTATATAATATGAAAAATATTTGTGAATGGAATAATTGTAATGAAGAGGGACTTTACAAAGCTCCGAAAGAAAAGGATAACAGCAAAGAATATAGGCTTCTCTGTCTTGAGCATGTAAGAAAGTTTAATAAAAGCTGGAATTATTTTTCAGGTATGAGCGACGAACAAGTAATCAACTTTTTAAAATCTGACATGACATGGCATAAGCCAACACAGAGTTTTAGTTCTTCAGATAATTTTTTCAAAATATTGTGGAATAATACTTTAAAAGATGAAAATGGAAAATTTAAAGATTTTAGTAACTTGAATCATATGAATAAGTTTAAGTTTAATAGTAATGATCTTAAAGCCTTTGAAATTTTGGGTGTTGGAGTTGGTTTAAAATGGGCCAAAATACAAGAAAAATTCAAAAGACTTGTGAAAAAATTTCACCCTGATATGAATGCTGGCAATAAAAAATTTGAAGATAAGCTTAAGGTAATAACTTTAGCTTATACCCAACTAAAAAATACTTATAAGGACAAAATTGACAACAAATATTGAACAGACCCCAGATATTAAATTATCGATTAAACAAACATTCGGAATTGATTCTGATATGGAAGTGGACGCATTTTCAAAAAAAACTGATTATGTGCCAGATATAGATAAAACTTATAAATTTGATAAAGACACAACTTTAGCAATCCTCTCTGGATTTTCATTTAATAAGAGAGTTCTTGTACAAGGTTATCATGGAACAGGTAAATCCACACATATAGAACAAATTGCAGCTAGATTAAACTGGCCATGTATTAGAATTAACTTAGATAGCCATGTTAGTAGAATAGATTTAATTGGTAAAGACTCAATTGTAATCAAAGATGGAAAACAAGTTACAGAATTTAAAGAAGGAATTCTTCCTTGGTCCATACAAAATCCAGTAGCTTTAGTATTTGATGAATATGATGCTGGTAGACCAGATGTGATGTTTGTAATTCAAAGAGTTTTGGAAGCTGAGGGAAATTTTACTTTATTAGATAAGAATAAGGTTATTAAACAAAATAAATATTTTAGATTATTCGCAACTTCAAATACTGTTGGTTTGGGAGATACAACTGGACTTTATCATGGTACACAACAAATAAACCAGGGACAGATGGATAGATGGAACATCGTTACAACATTAAATTATTTAGCTTTGGAAAAAGAAATGGAAATTATTTTAGGAAAAAACAAGTCCCTAGATAATAATAAAGGTAAAGAGAGAGTTGCAAACATGATAAAAGTTGCGACATTAACAAGAAAAGGCTTTATGGCTGGAGATATTTCAACTGTTATGAGTCCTAGGACAGTACTACATTGGGCGGAAAATTCTGAAATATTTAAAGACGTGGGCTATGCATTCAGAGTAACTTTTTTAAATAAATGTGATGATGTAGAAAAGAATACAATCGCAGAATACTATCAAAGATGTTTTGGCGAAGAATTGCCAGAGTCGATGATAAATATTCAGGTTTAATGAACAAAGATGATCTTATAAAAGAGCAATTTAAACAAGCTTTAAATTCAACGATTAAAGCGATTTCAGGTGAAACATATCCATTAAAAGACAAAAAAAATTTAAAAGAATTTAATATTTCTAAATTTGATAATTTAAAAGATAAAGAAAACTTTATTAAATTAAGAGCCGAGGCAGATTCGGAGGCATTAAAAAGGAAATTTTCTGATAATTCTACTCTGGAACAAAATATTCCAAAAACACCTACTTGTCATACGCTGTATAAAATTTCTGAGAAAATAAGATATGAACTTTTAGGATCACAAATGATGAGGGGAATTTCTAAAAATTTAATGAGCAAATATAAAAATAAGATAAGCACTGCAAAATCTGAAAACATAAAAAAGAAAGAAGAGTCTAATGTTTCTGAAGCTTTTGAATATTACATGCTTAATAAACTAATGAATGTAAGTTTATCAGAAAGTGCTGAAAAAATTTTATCATATTGGAAAGATGATTTTGAAAAATCTTTAGATAAACACATAAATTTTTTAAAAGAAAATGCAGAGAATCAGGACATATACAATTCTAAAATATCGGAAATTCTTCAGAACATGGAAATCTTCGAGTCTGAAGAAGAAAATAAAAAAGAAGAGCAGAAAGAAGATGAGCGGGATAGTAATAATTCAAAGGACGATCAAAAAACAGATAGTGGAGACTCTCAGGAAAGAGAAGAGGAAGATAGTATAAATGAAGGTGTTGATAGTTCTGATGAAATGAATGAGTTTAGACTTGATGAACAATTAGGAAATGATGATGCTGAAAATAGTGAAATAGAAAATATTGTTCAGAAAAAAAATTTAGGAATAAGTAATAGAGAATATAAAATATATACTTCAGAATTTGATGAGATAGCAAAAGCAGAAACATTGGAAAACTCAGAGGAAATTTCTAAATTAAGAAAAAATTTAGATCAACAGTTAACTAGTTTCCAAGACATAATTACGAAACTCGCAAATAAATTGCAAAGGCAGTTACTTGCAAAACAAAATAGATCTTGGGAATTTGATCTTGAAGAAGGTTTATTAGATAGTTCAAAATTACCAAGAATAATAATTGATCCATATAATTCTCTTTCTTTTAAAAAAGAGAAAGATTTAGAGTTTAAAGATACAGTTGTGACTTTACTCATTGATAATTCAGGATCAATGAGAGGAAGGCCAATTACTATTGCCGCTCTTTGTGCTGATATATTGTCTAGAACATTAGAAAGATGCTCGGTTAAAGCAGAAATTCTTGGTTTCACAACAAAGAATTGGAAGGGTGGTAAGAGCAGAGAAAAGTGGAATAAACTTGGAAAATTAAAAAATCCAGGACGTTTAAATGATTTAAGACACATAATTTATAAATCTGCTGACACTCACTGGAGACAATCAAAAAAAAATTTAGGCTTAATGCTAAAAGAGGGTCTGCTTAAAGAAAATATTGATGGAGAAGCTATTACTTGGGCTTTCAATAGACTTAAGAAAAGAAAAGAAGAAAGGAAAATTCTTATGGTTATTTCGGATGGTGCTCCAGTTGATGATTCAACATTATCTGTTAACTCGGGTGATTTTTTAGAAAAACATCTAAAACAAACTGTAAAATTAATAGAAAACAAAAGCGATATCGAAATTCTTGCAATAGGTATTGGTCACGATGTTTCGAGGTATTACAAAAAAGCGATAAAAATTGCTGATGTTCAAGAGTTAGGTGATGTAATGATTGGTCAGCTTAGTGGTTTGTTTGAAAATAATAAAAAATTACACTAATTTTTTTAAATTTTTATTTTCCCACTCTATTTTAACTTCAGCTCCACCTCTAGTTTCTGAATTTCTAATTGTTATTTTTGCAGAATTTTTTTCTAATAAAGTTTTGCCTATAAAAATCCCTAAGCCTAATCCAGTTTTTTTATTATCTTTAGGTTTAATTGTCTTAATATAGGGTTCTCCAATCTTATTAATTATATCTTTTGGTATACCAGGGCCATCATCCTCTATTGTTATTTCGGTCTTTTGACTGTCGCTTTTGATAGCAATATAGATATTTTCATTTGAAAATTTGTTAGCATTTCCTATGAAATTCCTCAAACCATAAACAATTTCAACAGATTTTAATATTTCAAATGAGTTGGAATCTTGCTCTTTATCAATATTGAAATTCTTATTTGAAATTTCCTTAAATGAGTTAACTATCTCACTAATATAATCGTAAAGCGTTTTATTTTTGTCAATAAAATCATCTTCTATAGTTGGATTTAATGTTAGTTTTTTTAAAATATCATTACACCTATTAACCTGACTAATTAATAGTTCAAGATCTTTTTTTACATCATCATTGTCTTTAAATTGATCAAAAAGATCGTGAGAAATAATTTTAATTGTGGACAAAGGAGTTCCGAATGAATGAGCTGCGGCTGCGGCTTGTCCCCCAAGTGAAACTAGTTCGTGTTCTTTAGAAATTACTTCTTGGATTTTATCCAAAGCATCTTTCCTAAGGTTTGTTTCTTGTCCAAAAATAAATGCAAAATAGTTCAAAAAAAATAATGCAATTATCAATGCTAAAGGAATTGCATAATAAAAGTACAAGCTAATACTATATTCATCTAATGGTTTAGGTAGTTTATAATGATAGAAAGTTAAAAATATAATCGAAGCTAGAGTAATTAAAATTAAAGCAATATTTGTTTTTATATTTAAATTAGATGCAGCAAATACACTTGGTATCAAAAGAAATATTGAAAATGGGTTTAAAATACCTCCAGATAAGTAAAGTAAAGCACTCAATTGAAGGATATCTAAAGATAAAAAATTAAAAGAGGTTATATTTGAAAGTATTGGTTTTTTATAAAAAAACATTAAGTAGAAGTTACTTAAAGCTCCAATAAAAATAATTAGATTAGATAAAATAAAGTCGAATTCAAAATCAAAAATAAATTTTACCGTGTTTATAGTTATAAACTGACCTAAAATTCCAATCCATCTTAAATTTATATAAGTAGACTTATTCAATGATGCTGCTTTGACAGATTGTTTTAAATCCATCTAAATATCTAAGTTTGAAACATTTATTGCATTTTCAACAATAAAATCTTTTCTTGAAGAAACGTCGTTACCCATTAAGGTCTGTATCAAATCTTGATCTTTTTTACTATTCTTTGAATATTGAACTTGTAACAAATTTCTTGTTTCTGGATTTAAAGTTGTATTCCATAATTCATCAGGGTTCATTTCACCAAGTCCTTTAAATCTTTGAATGTTAAGTTTAGATTTTTCAATTTGGAGAATATTATTAAATTCTTTAGAATTTTTTTTATATTTTTTAATGTCCTTTGAATTTTTTATTAAATAACTTTCGAGCTCATTTTCATCTTTGATATATATGCTTTTAGTTCCTTTGTTAATTTTAAATAAAGGTGGCTGAGCAAGATAAACATGTCCAAACTCAATTAATTTATCAAATGGTTTATTATTAAAAAAAGTTAATAATAATGCTCTTATATGTGAGCCATCAACATCAGCATCTGTCATTATTATTATTTTTCCATATCTTAAATCTTTGAGATCTATATCCTCATTTTTTGGATCAAGACCAAGTGCATTAATCAATGTAACTATTTCATTTGATGAAATCATCTTTGATAAGCTTTTAGTTCTTAAATCATTAGCATTTCCATTCTTTTTCGATCCATTCAAATCTGTAAAAGTATTTAGTATTTTTCCTCTAAGCGGCAAAACTGCTTGATTTTCACGGTTTCTGCCTTGTTTGGCTGAACCACCAGCTGAGTCACCCTCTACAATAAATAGTTCAGTGCCATCTTGCTTTGAGTTTTGACAATCGGCTAATTTTCCAGGCAATCCAGTTAATTCTAAGGCTCCTTTTCTTCTTACATTTTCTCTTGCTTTTCTTGCTACATCTCTTGCTACAGCAGCTTGGATAATTTTAGTTAAGATAATTTTTGAAATCGATGGATTTTGATCAAACCATATAGACAGCTTCTCATTAATGATAGTTTCAACAATATTTCTAACTTCTGATGAGACTAATTTATCTTTTGTTTGAGACGAAAATTTAGGGTCAGGAATTTTGATAGAAAGAACTGAAGTTAATCCTTCTTTAACGTCATCTCCTGATAAAGAAACTTTATTTTTTTTTAACAAGTTTTGTTCATTTGCATATTTATTTACTACTCTTGTTAATGCACTTCTAAATCCAAGAAGATGTGTTCCTCCGTCTTTTTGATAAATGTTATTAGTATAAGGTAATACATCTTCACTATACCCCGCATTCCACTTAAGGGAGCATTGAACATCAATATTATTTTTTAAACCTTCAATGTATATAGGTCTTTTAAAAAGATCATTTTCATTTTTGTTTTTTAAACTTTCTTTTTTTTCATCAATGAATTGTACAAATTCCGTAATACCTCCATCAAATTTAAATTCTAGTGTTTTTGGCTTTTTTTGTCTTAAATCACTTAAAACTATTTTTATGCCCTTGTTTAAAAAGGCCAATTCTCTCATTCTTTTTTCTAATATAGAAAAACTAAATTTAATAGATGAAAATATATCTTTCGATGGAACAAAATTAATTTCAGTCCCACTTGTTTTTGATTTTCCAACTTGTTTTAAAGAAGTTTTAGCGTCTCCATCTTTAAATTCTATATAAAATTTTTTATTATCTCTATTAATTGTAAGTTTTAATCTCTCAGAAAGAGCATTAACGACTGAAACACCTACTCCGTGTAATCCTCCAGAAACTTTATAAGAATTATGGTCAAATTTACCACCAGCATGAAGTTGGGTCATTATAACTTCTGCAGCTGATTTTTTTTCACCCTTGTGAATATCAACAGGAATTCCTCTGCCGTCATCAATCACTGTTACAGAGTTATCATCGTTTATACTTATTTCAATTTTTTTACAAAAACCAGCTAGAGCTTCATCGATAGAATTATCTACAACTTCGTAAACCATATGATGTAATCCAGTCCCATCATCGGTGTCACCGATATACATACCTGGTCTTTTTCTTACAGCTTCTAAACCTTTTAGGACTTTTATTGAGTCAGCTTGATAATTATTTGAATTATTTTTTGTCATTAATTTTTAATATGGAAGAAATTTTTATAACATTTTTACAAAAAATTTAAAAATGGTAGAAGTGCAAATACTTAAATAAGTGTTGAATACCAACGTTTTTTTGATGCTTTTTAGATTTTTTTTCTATTTCTTTAAAACCTGTCAAAAAGATCATTTTTCTAATAAAAATATGGCGGAGAGAATGGGATTCGAACCCATGATAGAGTTTCCCCTATACACGCTTTCCAAGCGTGCGCCTTCAACCACTCGGCCACCTCTCCAAAATACCTACTCTTTGTTTATCCTTAAAACACCTATAAATGCTTCTTGAGGAATCTCAACTTTTCCAAATTGCTTAGCTCTAGCTTTACCTTTTTTCTGTTTTTCAAGCAGTTTTCTTTTTCTATCAGTCGCTCCACCTCCATGTATTTTCGTTAATACATCTTTTTTAAAACCTTTAATAGTTTCTCTAGCGATAATTTTACCACCAATAGCTGCTTGAATTGGTATCATAAAGTTGTGTCTTGGAATTAAATCTTTTAATTTTTCACAGACCTCTCTACCTGTAGTCTGAGCAAAATCTTTATGTATCATCATTGCAAGAGCATCAACAGGTTCTGAATTTACAAGTATATTCATTTTTACTAGATCTCCTTCTTTGTGATCAATAATTTCATAATCAAAACTAGCATATCCACTTGTCATAGATTTAAGGCGATCATTAAAATCAAATACAACCTCATTTAAAGGTATCTCATAATTAATTACTGCACGATTTCCTGAATAGCTTAAATTAGTTTGAATACCTCTTTTATTTTGACATAACTTAATAATTGATCCCAAGTATTGGTCTGGAGTGATAATTGTGGCTTTAATCCATGGTTCTTCAATAAATTTTATATAAGTAGGATCCGGTAAATTTGATGGATTTTGAAGTTCCATAATTTCACCATTGTTTAAGTGAACTTTATAAACTACACCAGGTGTTGTAGTTAATAAATTTATATCAAATTCTCTTTCAAGTCTTTCTGTGATTATTTCAAGGTGTAAAAGACCTAAAAATCCGCATCTAAAACCAAGCCCTAAGGCAGATGATGATTCTGCTTCGTAAGAAAAACTTGCATCATTTAATTGTAATTTAGCAAGTCCATCTTTTAATTTTTGATATTCAGAACTATCAACCGGAAATAAACCACAAAAAACTACTGGTTTACTTGGTTTAAAACCTGGTAATGCCTCTTGGAGAGGATTTTCTGCATCGCATATAGTGTCTCCAACTTTAGTTTCTGATAAAATTTTAATACCAGTTGTAATAAAACCTATTTCTCCAGCATTAAGCTCACTCACATCTTTTGCCTTAGGAGTAAAAACACCAACTTTTTCTACTATATATTCTTGATTTGTAGACATCATTTTTATTTTCATATTTTTTTTTAGTTTTCCATCTATAATTCTCACTAATATAACTACCCCAAGATATGTGTCATACCAGCTATCAACTAATAAACATTTTAATTTGCTATTTTTTTCACCTTTAGGTCCAGGTAAAGAGTTAATAATTTGCTCAAGAATTTCATCTATTCCTTGTCCAGTTTTTCCAGAGCACGGGACAGAATTAGATGTATCTATGCCAATTACATCCTCAATTTGATTATTTGTTCTCTCAAGATCAGATGCTGGTAAATCAATTTTATTTAATACTGGAATAATCTCATGATTTATATCAAGTGCTTGGTATACATTTGCGAGTGTTTGAGCTTCAACTCCTTGAGTGCTATCTACAATTAATATTGAACCTTCGCACGCATAAAGGCTTCTACTAACTTCATAACTAAAATCTACATGTCCTGGGGTGTCTATAATATTTAAAATATATTTTTTACCATTTTTAGCTTTATAATTTAATTTAACTGTTTGTGCTTTAATTGTTATACCTCTCTCTCTTTCTATATCCATAGAGTCAAGCACTTGAGATTTCATTTCTCTATCACTCAAACCTCCACATTTATGAATTATTCTGTCAGCTATAGTTGATTTGCCATGATCTATATGAGCTATAATTGCAAAATTCCTAATGTTGTCTATTGTATTACCCATTTTTAGGATCTAATTTTTGCGCCAGACTTTGATTCAACTGAAGATATAATTAGTTTATTAATGTTGTCCAGGTCATTTTCATTTAATGTTTTTTCTTCTGACTGAATAGTTACATTAACAGCTATAGATTTTTTTCTTTCTGGAATATTTTCTCCCTCAAATACATCAAATACTCTTACTGACTTAATTAATTTGTTATCAACAGATTTAATTATATTAACCAATTCTTGAGATTTAAAATTTTTATTAATAATAAATGCAAAATCTCTCTCTGATTTTTGATAATCAGAAAATTTATATTCAGATTTTGAATCTTTTATTTTTTGTTTTGACTCTTTTATGTAATCAAGACAAATTTCAAATATTACCAAACCTTCAGTTTTTATATCTAATTTTTTTATTATGTTTGGATGTATTTCACCAAAATATGCTATAGCGTTTTTTTCTTTTTTATTTTGGTATACTCCTCCAGATTTTCCTGGATGATAGTAAGAAGGAGTTCTATCATCTATAATAATATCATCTTTATTAATCCCTGCTTCATAAAGACTTTGTATTACATCTTTTTTTACATCGAATGTATCTACAATTCTCTCTTTATCATTCCAAGATAGTCTTGAAACCTTTCCTGCTCTTACAGCACCTATAACAGTCAGTTGATCTCCAGGATTTTTTCCTTTAAACGACGGACCAATTTCAAATAAAGAAATATCCTTAAATCCTCTATCTAAGTTTTTCTTTAAATAGAATATCAAATTTGGGAAAATAGAATTTCTTAGAACATTTAGATCTGAACTAATCGGATTTACAATTGGTATTTCTTCATCATTTTCTTTAAATAATTGATTAATTTTAGAGTCAGTAAATGACCAAGTCACAGTTTCTAAATAACCTTTAGATGCGACAGATCTTTGTAAAAAATGAAATAATTTCTGATAATAATTAAGTGTTGGCTTTAATCTTGTCTTAATAGGTTCTGAAGTATTAATATGTTCATAACCTTTTATTCTCACTATTTCTTCAACAATATCAATTGGTTGAGTTATATCAGGTCTCCAAGAGGGTACTACTAACTTTAAAATTTTTTTATTCTTAGATACATTAAAACCTAACTTTTCTAGTATTTTGATTAATTCTTTATTTTCAACATTAAATCCAGTCGTTTTTTCAAAAAGAAATGGATCAAAATTTATTATTGTTTTTTTATAATTTTCGATTTTTTTTACATCTAAATTGCTTATTTCACCTCCGCAAATTTGTTTTATTAGTTCAGAAGCTTTTATTAATCCTTCTTCGATTGAAAGGGGATCTATGCCTCTTTCGAATCTGAATTTTGCATCTGTATCTATATTTAATTGTTTAGAGGTTTTTCTTATTGAACGTGGTAAAAAATAAGCAGATTCTAATAATATATTTTTAGTCGAATATTCTGTTCCAGATCTTGTCCCACCAATTATGCCACCAAGACCAAGGACTCCAGATCTGTCAGAAATAACACACATATCATTTTCTAAAATATATTTTTTATTATCTAAGGCTTCGAAGCTTTCTCCTTTAGAAGAACTTCTAACAATAATTTCATTATCTATTTTATCTGCATCATAAGCGTGTAATGGTCTATTTAAATCAAACATTACATAATTAGTAATATCGACTATCGCAGATATTGGTTTTTGGCCTAAAGACAGAATTTTATCTTTTAGCCATTTTGGACTTTCTTTATTTGTTAAACCTTTTATTAAACAACTTCCAAATATTGTGCATCCTTGAGCTTTTTCTTTTTTTATTATTACGTTTATATTTTGATTACCTATATATTTTAAGTTGGATTTTTTATTAATTTTTAATTTACCAGCACCAGCAGCAGATAAATCTCTAGCAATTCCTCTTACTCCTAAACAATCTGGTCTATTGGGCGTAATTGATAAATCTATTACTTTTTCAGAAGTGTTTTTAAAATATTTTTCTCCAATTTTATTTTCATATTTATTGTTTTTTAATTCTATAATTCCATCACTTTCATTGGATAATAGTAATTCTGACTCAGAACAGAGCATTCCATATGATGTTACACCTCTTATTTTACTTACAGATAATTTCATCTGATTTTTAGGAATAATCGATCCTGGAGGTGCATAAACAGTCAAAAGACCATTTTTTGCATTTGGGGCTCCACATACTACTTCAATTGTTTTGTCGCTACCTATATCAACATCACATAACTTCAATCTGTCAGCATTTGGATGAGTTTTGGCATTTATAATTTTTGCAACAATAAATGTATCTAATTCAGATGTAGAACTCTCAAAACTTTCTACTTCTAGACCAATATTAGTTAATTTATCTATTATTTGATTATTGTTAAATTTTGTATCAAGATGGTTTTTTAACCAGTCAACTGTGAACTTCATCTACTTAGTCCTCTATAATTTGAAGGGACATCCAATGGATCAAAGCCAAAGTGACTTAACCATCTATAATCAGTCTCAAAAAAGGCTCTTAAATCATTAATTCCATATTTTAACATTCCAAGTCTGTCTATGCCAATTCCAAAGGCATATCCTTGATATTTACTTGGATTAACATTTACATTTTTTAAAACATTTGGATGAACCATTCCACAGCCTAGAATTTCTAACCATTTATTACCTTCACCAATTACAATCTTTCCATTGTTAATTTCATATCCTATATCTACTTCTGCAGAAGGTTCCGTAAATGGAAAATGACTTGGTCTGAATCTCATTTTAATTTTATCAACTTCAAAAAACTCCTTAATAAAATAATTTAAACATCCTTTTAAATGTCCCATATTTATATTCTTATCTATATGAAGTCCCTCAACTTGATGAAACATCGGGGCATGGGTTTGATCACTATCTGATCTGTAAGTTCGTCCCGGAGCAATAATTTTAAAAGGAGGTTTACCTTTTAGCATAGTTCTTACCTGAACTGGAGATGTGTGAGTTCTCAAAAGTAATTCCTTATTATTATCAAGGTAAAAAGTATCATGCATATCTCTAGCTGGATGGTTATCCGGTGTATTTAATGCTGTAAAATTATTATATTCATTTTCTACATCTGGGCCTTCCTCAACACTAAATCCTATTTCAGAAAATATAGATGAAATTTCATCTATTACCTGGGAGACTGGATGAATTTTACCAATTTCAATATTTCTTTCTGGAAGAGTTACATCAATTTTTTCTTTCTCAAGCTTTAAATTAATTTCTTTAGTTTCAATTTCTTGAATTTTGATTGATATTTTATTTTGAAGTTCATCTTTAATATTATTTAAATCTGAGGCTAATTTTTTTCTTTCCTCTACAGAAATCGAACCTAATTTTTTAAATTCGTTCGATATAATTCCGTTTTTTCCAAATAGTTCAGATTTGATGTTATTTACTTTTTCAATATTATTTTCTGTCTTAAGCCTATCGATATAATCATCTTTTATTTTTTTAATATCAGACATTCTAATAGAATATTTGTTAAAGGAAGAAAAACAATAGTCTTGATTAATTTAATGCTGCTTGAGCCCTTTTAACTATAGTTTTGAATGCTTCGGGGTTATCGTAAGCAATTTCTGCAAGAATTTTTCTATCTAATTTAATTCCTGATTTGCTTAAACCATTAATAAACTTTGAATATGTTATGCCTTCGGATCTGACACCAGCATTAATTCTTTGTATCCACAGTGCTTTGAAATCCCTTTTTTTATTTCTTCTATCTCTATAAGCATACTGCATGGCTTTTTCCATTGCCTGTCTTGCAACTCTTATTGTATTTTTTCTTCTTCCCCACTGACCTTTAACAGCTTTTAAAACTTTTTTATGTTTAGCTCTGCTTGTAACTCCTCTTTTAACTCTTGCCATTTTATCCTCTTAAGCTGTAAGGCATATAAGATTTTACTATCTTACCATCTTGTTTGGATAAAACAGTTGTGCCTCTTTGTTTTCTAATTTGTGAATTCGTTCTTTTAATCATGCCGTGTCTTTTTCCAGCCTGTGGGGTAATAACCTTACCTTTAGCTGAGATTTTAAATCTTTTTTTAGCTGAACTTTTTGTTTTTAACTTGGGCATAATTTTCGGGGTTATACAAATATTAAATTAAATTTACAACTAGAATTATGGCTTATAAAGGCTGAATTACCATAATCATTTGCTTTCCATCAAATTTTGGCTGAAGCTCTACTCTCCCAATAGTCTCCATATCTGCCTTAATTTTATCCATTAATTCATTGCCAAGGTTTGAATGTTGTAACTCTCTCCCTTTGAACCTTATTGTAAATTTGACTTTATCACCTTTTGCCAAAAATTTTTGAGCATTTTTAATTTTGAAAGTGTAGTCATGAACTTCTGTAACTGGCCTTAATTTTATTTCTTTTAATTCAATTTTCTTTTGTTTTTTTTTTGCTTTGTTAGCTTTTTTTTGTGCATCGTATTTATATTTACCCATGTCCATAATTTTACAGACAGGAGGTTTTGCATTCGGAGCAATTTCAATTAAATCTAAACCTTCATTTTTTGCTTTATTAATAGCTTCATTTAAATTTAAAATTCCTAAATTTTCTCCATCACTTGCAATAACTTGAACTTCATTTGATGTAATCCTGTTGTTAGACCTTGGGCCTCTTGCTTTGGTTCTTTTATGAAAATAATTTTGTTTAAAATCTGCCACTTAGATTGAAGGGGCTTTATTTAGATCGGAGTATTTTTTTACAAATTCTTTCAAAGCCATATTTTCTTGTTTATTAGAATCCAATCTTCTAATAGTTACACTGTTGGAGTCAACTTCTTTTTTTCCACAAATCAATAACATTGGTACTTTTGTTAAAGAATGATCTCTTATTTTATAATTTAAATTGTGATTTTTAAGATCCACCTCTACAATCAAACCAACCCGTTTTAATTCCTTAGCTACACTTTTAGCATATTCATCAAAATCACTAGAGATTGGAATAACTACTGCCTGTAAAGGTGATATCCAAAATGGTAGCTTGCCTGCATAATTCTCTATAAGGATACCTATGAACCTTTCTAAAGATCCAAATAATGCTCTGTGTAACATTACAGGTACTTTTTTAGTTCCATCTTTATCAACAAAAGATGCTCCTAATCTACCTGGTAAATTTAAATCTACTTGCAAGGTTCCACACTGCCAATCTCTACCAATTGCATCTCTTAAAACAAATTCAATTTTTGGTCCATAAAATGCGCCCTCACCTTTATTAATTGAGTACTCTAGCTTTGTTGCTTTGATTGCCTCTAACAACGCAGCCTCTGATTTATCCCAAACTTTATCGTCACCAACTCTTAAATCTGGTCTATCTGAATATTTTAAAATAACATCTTCAAAACCAAGATCTTTATAAATTTCTAAAATTAAATTTGTAACACTCAAACATTCTTCGGTAATTTGATCTTCTGTACAAAAAATATGTGCATCATCTTGAGTAAAGGCTCTTACACGTAATAATCCATGCAATGCACCTGAAGGTTCATATCTATGAACTTTTCCAAATTCTGACATCTTTAAAGGTAAGTCTCTATAACTTTTAAGTCCTTGATTAAATACTTGAACACACCCAGGACAATTCATGGGTTTAATTGCAAATACTTTTTCATCTGGTGTAGTTGAAGTATACATATTAGCTCCAAATTTTTCCCAGTGGCCAGATTTTTCCCATAAAGATCTATCAAGTATTTCTGGCGTATTTATCTCTTTGTAACCATCGTGATCTTGTTTCATTCTCATATATGAAACTAATTTTTGGAACAAATTCCATCCTTTCTGGTGCCAAAACACAGATCCAGGACTTTCTTCTCTAAAATGAAATAAATCCATCTCTTTTCCAATTTTTCTATGATCTCTTTTTTCTGCTTCCTCAATTCTCTGAAGATAAAGGTCTAATTCTTTTTGAGTTGCCCAACCAGTGCCATATATTCTTTGAAGCATTTCATTATTAGAGTCACCACGCCAATAAGCTCCAGATACTTTTGTCAGTTTAAAAGATTTACCTATTTTACCAGAAGATACTAAATGTGGACCTCTACATAAATCATGCCATGTTTCACCATGATGATAAACAGTAAGTTCTTCGTTTTTAGGAATGCTCTTGATTATCTCAGCTTTGTATTTTTCTCCAATTTTTTTAAAATGACTTATTGCTTTATCTCTCTCCCAAACTTCTTTTCTTGTTTTTACATCTTTATCTATTATCTCTGACATTTTTTTTTCGATCTTTTTTAAATCATCGCTAGTAAAAGGCTCTTTTCTTGCAAAATCATAGTAAAATCCATTTTCTATAACTGGCCCAATTGTTACCTGTGTGCCTGGGTATAGTTCTTGAACGGCCATAGCCATTATATGTGCAGTGTCATGTCTAATGACTTCTAAACCCTCAGGATCTTTAGCTGTAAATATTTCAATAGAACAATCTTGATCAATAACGGTAAATAAATCTTTAAGCTCACCATTTATGCTCATCACCAAAGCTTGCTTACCTAAGGACTTGCTAATTTTTTCAGCAACCTCTGTGCCTGTTATACTTTTTTCAAAGTTTAATTTTTTTCCATCAGGTAATGTAATACTTGGCATTAGTTTATTAATTTTTTATACTCTGAATAAGTAGAAAAACACATTTTTTCAACATTAAATTTTGAAATGACATTTTTTCTACCTTCTATGCCCATTTGATTGATAGTCTGTTCATCTAAATTCATAATTTCTATTAATTTTTTTGAAAGATCGTCAGAGTTATTTGCTTCAAATAAAAATCCTGTTTTATTTTCATTTATAGTCTCTTTTGATCCCCCAATATTACTTGCAACAATTGGTTTTTTCATTGCCTGAGCCTCAACAGATATTCTTCCAAAGGCTTCTGGTTCTATAGATGAAGAAACTATGATGTCTGAAACTTTGTAAGCTAGAGGCATATTTTTACAATGATCTATAAATTTTACTTGATTAGTTAATCTATACTGTTCTACTAACCTAATAAGTTTCTTTTTGTAAAGTTCTCTTCCTTGATCGCTCCCAAGAATAATTACATTAAATACCTCGTGTCCTAAATTAATATTTACTTTATTAATAGCATCTAAAAACATTTCTTGGCCTTTCCATTCTGTTAATCTTCCGGGCAATAGAACAGTTTTTCTCTCAATTTTAAGTCCCCATGATTTAAATAATTCATCTTCCTCTGTTTCTATAGTAGTTGATGGATCAAAATAGTCAGTATTAATGCCTCTAAATATCACCAAGAATTTTTTTTTATCATTAAGGTATGCAGAGTAGTTTTCTTTAATATGTGAAAATATAAAATTAGACCCAGCAATAATTAAATCTGATCTCAACATTACAGAATTATATAATTTTTTTAATTTACTTTTAAAATTATATGTTCCATGAAATGTAGTTACAAATTTACGTCGCGTAATTTTGGTAGCTAACAAACAAGACCATGCAGGTGCTCTACTTCTCGCGTGGACAATATTAATTCCATAAAATAAAATTATTAAAGAAATAATTATTGAATTAAAAAAAACCAAAATGGGGTTTTTGGAATTAACAGGTAACCTTATATATTTAACTTTTTTTTTATCTATAAACTTTGTTAATTCACCACCGTTACAAATTAAAAAAGATTTACAATCATTTTCATGTAGATAGTGTGCGATATCATAACAACCTGTTTCTGCGCCACCGTATCCAAGTTTTGGTATAACTTGCAGAACTTTCAATTTTGGATGCATATGGTAGAGTTATAATATTTCAAATCAATTTTAATACTTTATATGAAAAAATTTAAATTTCTAAAAATTTCTAAAACAAAAAAACTAAGATATACAAGCAATTATTATAAGAAAAATCTTTATATTATATTTTTACCAGGTTTTGCATCCGATATAGAAGGAGATAAACCTAAAAGATTTTTAAACTATGCTAAAAAAAATAAATTTGGTTTTTTGGCACTAGAATATTCTGGATACGGAAAATCTTCAGGTGAATTTACAAAAGGGAATATTTCCACTTGGGCAAATGATGCAAAACAGACTATTAAGAATATAGTTAAAAAAAATGATATAATTTTAATAGGTTCTAGTATGGGTGCTTGGATTTCTTTATTATTATTTAAATCAATTAAGAAACAGATTAAAGGCTTCCTGGGAATTGGCTCTGCTCCAGAATTTTTAACAAGAATAATGTGGAAAAAATTTTCAAAAAAGACAAAGAGTGAAATTATCAAAAAAGGTGTTAGCAAAATTAAAAATGGTGGATATGAGTATCTCATAACTAATCAATTAATTAAAGATGGAAGAAGAAAGCAAAATAAAGTTTTGAACGTTAAAATTCCAATGAAAATACCTGTTACTATGGTCCATGGTCAAAAAGATGAAGTTGTACCAATTAAATACTCAAGAGAAGTTTTAAAAATCTTCAGCAAAGCAAAAAAAAAATTAAATATAATTAAGAAGGGTGACCATAGTCTATCGTCAAAAAAAAATCTAAATATTATTTGTAAAGAGTTGGATAATATTATTAAAAATACTAACTAGCTTGACCGACTAATTTTTTGTTTGATATAGGATTTTCTAACTTATCTAACATTTCTTTTGGACAAACTTGGACGAAATTATTTATTTCATTTTCAAAATTCTCAACAATTTTTTTCGAGATTGTTGAATTTGTTTCTATCGCATGCTCTTGAATTAATTTCCTTAGATGCTCGATCCAAAATTTAGTTTCTGGAGTTTGCCAAACTACACTTTCAGGATTTACTTTTTTATCAAATTGATTTTCAGGGTCATAAATAAATGCCATACCTCCTGTCATGCCAGCTCCAAAATTATCGCCAATATCTCCCAATATAATAATGTTTCCACCTGTCATGTATTCACAACCATTTGAATCACAACCTTCTACTACTGCAGTTGCACCTGAATTTCTAACAGCAAATCTCTCTCCTGCTTGTCCTGCAGCTAATAATTTTCCTGAAGTAGCTCCATACAAAACAGTGTTTCCAATAATAGTATTTTCATTTGAAACAAGGTTGCTTTCATCTTGTAATTTAATCACAATAGTTCCACCTGATAATCCTTTTGCAACATAATCATTTGCATCCCCTTTTAAAATTAGTTTTAATCCTTTAATAGCAAAAGCACCAAAGGATTGGCCTGCTGAACCTTTAAAATTTAATTCGATCGAATTTTCATCAAGATTGTTATTTCCAAATTTTTTGTACAAATGATAAGAAATTCTAGTACCAACTGCTCTATCAGTATTTTGAATTTCAAATTCTTGATTTATTTTTTCTTTTTTATCTATTTTGTCTTCTATTTCTGGCCATAATTTTTGATCTAAAGTATCTGGAACAGAATTAATTTCAGGTTTCTCACAATATCTTTTATTTTTTCCAGGATCTGCCTGAACAAAAAGGGGATTTAAGTCTAGATCATCCAAGTTTGGTGATCCTTTGCTTACTTGCCTTAGTAAGTCAGTTCTTCCAATTACTTCATTTAAAGATTTAAAACCAAGATCAGCAAGTATTTCTCTTACTTCCTCTGCTATAAATGTAAAAAGGTTTACTACTTTTTCAGGAGTTCCTGTAAATTTCTCTCTTAATTTATCATCTTGTGTGCAAACACCCACTGGACATGTATTTGAATGACATTGTCTGACCATTATACATCCCATTGCGACTAAAGCAGTTGTTGCTACGCCAAATTCTTCTGCTCCCATCATGGCTGCAATTACAACATCTCTTCCTGTTTTTATTCCACCGTCAGTTCTAAGCGTCACTTGATGTCTCAAGTTATTTAAAGTCAATACCTGATTTGCTTCTGTTAATCCCATCTCCCAAGGAACTCCAACATATTTAACGCTTGTCTGTGGAGTGGCTCCTGTACCTCCTGAATGCCCTGAGATTAAAATTATGTCTGCTTTAGCTTTTGCAACTCCAGCAGCAATCGTTCCAATTCCTGATGAAGCAACTAATTTAACTCCAACCCTAGCCTTAGGATTTATTTGTTTTAAATCATAAATTAATTGAGCTAGATCTTCTATTGAGTAAATGTCATGATGTGGTGGAGGTGATATTAAAGTAACTCCTGGCGTTGAGTATCTCAATCTCGCAATTTCACCCGTAACTTTAAAACCTGGTAATTGTCCACCTTCACCTGGTTTAGCGCCCTGTGCAATTTTGATTTCAATCTCATTACAATTATTTAAGTAATTAATGGTTACTCCAAATCTAGCTGATGCAATTTGTTTAACCCTTGAATTTGCACTATCTCCATTCTCCATAATCTTAAATCTTTTTTCATCTTCTCCACCTTCACCACTACAGGATGCGCCTTTAATTCTGTTCATACCAACAGCAAGAGTTTCATGTGCTTCTTTAGATAAAGCTCCATGAGACATACTTCCACTTCCAAATCTTTTTAATATATTAGATGCAGGCTCAACATTAGATATATCTATGGGATTTTTAGATTTAAAATCTACTAAATCTCTTAAACTTATTGGATTTAGATTATAAATACCTTTTGTGTATTTTTTATATATTTCATAAGATCCTTGTCCAACCGCAGTTTGCAGTAAATGAATTAGTTTGCCTTGATACTGATGTGTTTCACCATTTTTTCTATATCTGTAAATACCTCCGATAGGTAAAATATTTGAATTATTAAAAAATGCTTCTTTGTGTATAGTTCTGATTTTCTTTTCTATTCCTTTTAAACCAATTCCAGAAATCTTTGATAACATCCCAGGAAAGTAATCTTTCACAATTGTTCTGCTTAGTCCCACAGTTTCAAAATTACATCCGCCTCTATAAGAACTTAAAACAGAAATTCCCATTTTAGACATTATTTTAAGAAGACCGAGATTGACTGATTTAATATATCTTGAAACACATTCATCAAAAGTGAAATTTCCAAATAATTTCTTAGAATGTCTTTGATATAAGCTATCAAAAGCTAAATAAGGGTTCACTGTAGTAGCACCAACACCAATTAATGTTGCAAAAGAGTGAGTATCTAGAGCATCTCCAGTTTGAACATTAATAGAAACATAACCTCTTAAACCTAATTTAACTAAATGTGTATTTATTGCCCCTATACATAAAAGCATTGGTATTGGCATTCTATTTTTTGAAATATTTTTATCTGATAATATTATTTGTTTAATTCCCTCTCTAACAGCTTGTTCAGATTTAACTTTGAGTAAATTTATTGATGTCTCTAAATCATCATCTTTGCTGAATGTACAATCTAAAACTTTATTATTATTTCCAAAGAATTTCAAAAATTTTTCAAATTGTGCATTTGATAATATCGGACTATTTAAGACATAAATATTGTCTTTAGTTAATTTACTAAAATCTAAAATATTACCAAGATTTCCAAATCTTGTCTTTAAACTCATAACTTTATTTTCTCTTAGAGAGTCAATTGGTGGATTTGTAACCTGACTAAAGTTTTGTCTAAAGTAATGATATAGTGGTCTATATTTGTCAGATAAAACTGCTAAAGGCGTGTCATCACCCATTGAGCCTGTTGCTTCTTTAGCATCTTCTGCCATTGGATGAAGAATTAATTCTAAATCTTCTATGCTATATCCAAAACAATGTTGAAAATTCCTCAAACTTTGGCCTTCTAGCTCTACTTTTTCAGTTTCTGCCTCTAATTTTTTATCAAGATCAATAATCTGATTGTTGTAATGCTTATATTCTTTTGAAAGGTAGTTTTTTATTTCATCGTTTGAATATACTTTGCCTTTTTCTATTCTTACTCCTAATATTTCTCCAGGTCCTAATCTTCCTTTAGATACAATTTTTTTCTCATTTAAATCTATCATTCCTGTTTCACTTCCTGCAAAAAGAAGTTTGTCTCTTGTCACTGTATATCTAAGTGGTCTTAATCCATTTCTGTCAGTTGCAACAATCACCCATTCATTATCTGTTGCAGCTATAGCAGCTGGCCCATCCCAAGGCTCCATGGTACTATTTAAAAAATTGAATAGTTGTTGATGATCTTTTTTTAATACTTTATTTTTTTTTGACCAAGCGTCTGGTATTAACATTAATTTTGCTAGAGGAGCAGGCTGTCCAGAAATATTTAATAACTCAAAAACATTATCTAATGATGCAGAGTCAGAATTTCCAGCTGGTATTACAGGCTTAAGATTCTCTATATCTTCGAAAACTGGACTAAACATCTCTTCTTCGTGAACCTTCATCCAATTAACATTTCCTTTAAGGGTATTTATTTCACCATTATGCGCTATAGATCTAAACGGTTGAGCTAAGTCCCAACTTGGCGCAGTATTGGTTGAAAATCTTTGGTGAAATATTGCATACCTAGATATAAATCTTTCATCTTTTAAGTCAGTATAAAAATCTGACAAAGCTTCTGCTAAAAACATTCCTTTATAAATGATAGATTTAGAACTAAATGAACATATATAAAAATTATTTAATTGATTATTGAGAGCTTCTTTTTCAATTACTCTTCTAGTTTCATACAATTTTTGTTCCAGAGATTTATTGACAACTTTTTTGTCATTGTATGTGAACAATACTTGAGTAATTTCTGGTCTTGTATGTTCAGCTTTTTCTCCTAAGACAGAGGGATCAACAGGAACTTGTCTCCAGCCATAGATACTAAAATTTCTCTTTGTTAGTTCACTTTCAACAATAGTTCTACATTGCTCTTGAGCGCTATAATCATTTCTTGGTAAGAAAATCATACCCACACATAGTTCAGAATTATCATGTTTATGACCAGTGACTTCAATTTTTTCCTCAAAGAAATCTTTAGGAATTTCAATATGAATTCCAGCACCATCTCCTGTTTTTCCATCTGCATCGATTGCACCCCTATGCCAAACAGCTTTTAAGGCATCGATTCCATATTCTACAACTTTTCTTGATTTTAGACCTTCGGTAGATGCTACTAAGCCTACACCACATGCATCATGTTCCATTTCTTCCGAATAAATATGATTACTTTTTAAAATTTTAAAATTTTTATTTCTTAATTTCATTAAGCAACTCTGAGTTTTTGTTTACTTTGTAAATAATTATCAATTGATGTTGCGGCATCTCTTCCGTCTTTGATACCCCAAACCACTAAAGATGCTCCACGAACTATATCTCCAGCTGCAAAAACTCCCTCTATACTAGTTTCCATTGTATCAAAATCCGCTTTTATTGTTCCCCATCTTGATACTTGTAATTTTTCTTCATTAAATAATTTTGGAAGATCTTCTGGATCAAATCCAAGTGCTTTGATTACAAGATCAGCTTTAATTTCAAAATCTGAATTTTCTTCAATAACTGGTTTTCTTCTACCGCTATCATCTGGCTCACCCAATTTCATTTTATTAACAACTACACTTTCAATTTTATTTGTTCCCTTAAACTCTTTAGGGCTTGTTAACCATATGAATTCAACACCTTCTTCTTCTGCATTGCTAACTTCTCTTGCTGATCCTGGCATATTTTCTCTATCTCTTCTATATAAACATTTTACAGATTTAGCATTCTGTCTCACTGAAGTCCTTAAGCAGTCCATTGCTGTATCTCCACCTCCAATTACTACAACATCTTTGCCTTCAGCATTTAAAGTTCCGTTGTCAAATAACTCAACTTTATCACCTAGTCCTTTTTTATTTGATGCTGTCAAAAATTCCATGGCAGGGAAAATATTACTCAAATCATTACCAGGTAGATTAACTTCTCTAGCTTTATAAACTCCTGTAGCTATTAAAATTGCATCATGTTTTTCTCTTAACTCCATCAAGCTGGAATCTTTTCCAACTTCAAAGTTTAAAACAAATTTAATTCCGCTTTCTTCCAAAAGTTTTATTCTTCTTTGAACAACATGCTTTTCTAATTTAAATCCTGGGATACCATATATTAGTAGCCCTCCAGCTCTGTCATAACGATCATATATAGTTACCTTGTATCCTTTTTTTCTGAGTTGTTCTCCACAAGCAAGTCCAGCAGGACCAGAACCTATAATTCCTACACTCTCATTTTTTTCACTATTTATTTCTATTGGTTTAACCCAACCATTTTCCCAAGCTTTCTCTGTGATATATTTTTCTATTGATCCAATAGTTACTGTTCCATGACCCGATTGCTCTATTACACAATTCCCTTCACACAGCCTATCCTGGGGGCAAATTCTTCCACAAACTTCTGGCATGTTGTTTGTGCTTTGTGATAATTGATAAGCTTCCTCATATCTTCCCTCGGCAGTTAGTTTAAGCCAATCTGGTATATTGTTACTTAATGGACAATGAACTTGGCAAAATGGTACTCCACATTGGGAACATCTGCTTGACTGCTGAACAGCCCTATCTTTTAGAAATTCTTGATATATTTCATCAAAATCCTCTTTTCGGTCTGATATATCTCTTTTAGGTGGATTTTGTTGACCTATATCAACAAACTTAAGCATTTTTTCTGACATGGTGGACGCTGTATATACGATAAAAATTTAATAATAAACAATTACAAGGTCATAAATATTGACTAATATTACACAAAACTTAAGTAAATCAGCGGTTTTTTCTTATTATGCATAGATGATATGCAAATATGTAATTGCTTTAATTTGGTTACAATTTCATTATGAAGTATTGGATCTAATGATTTCAAAATATGTAGAGACGCTAATTTTATCAATTATTCAAGGAATATCTGAGTTTATTCCAGTTAGCTCGTCTGCACATCTTTTGATTATATCAAGATTGAGTGACTTCAATGTTAGCAACCTACAATTAGATATTAGTCTGCATTTAGGTTCTTTGTTAGCAATTATTTTATTTTTTAGAAAAGAGTTAATAAATATCATTAATAATAAAAATATATTTCTACTAATAACTCTTGGGTCTATACCTTTAGTTATTGTTGGTTATATTTTTTACTCCACAAATTTAATTGATCAATTTAGAAACTTAAAAGTTGTCGCTTGGACAACTTTGATTTTTGGAATTTTATTATACTTTTCAGATAAGTTTGAATTGAAAAATAAAATTTCTTCGGAATTAAATATTAAAAGTATTATTATAATAGGGTTATTTCAGATTTTAGCTATTATTCCAGGAGTCAGTAGATCAGGTATAGTAATTACAGCTTCAAGATTTTTAAAATTTGACAGAGTTGAATCATCAAAGATAGCTTTTTATTTATCTATTCCAGCTTTAGCGGGTGCAAGTGTTTTGGGATTTAAAGATGTTATTGATGATCAAATAATTTTTGATACTATATTTATTTTTTCTACTTCAGCTTCATTTTTATTTTCTTATTTTACAATTAAATATTTTCTTATTTATGTTAAAATATTTAGTTTGAGTTTTTTTGTTATTTATAGAATAGTTTTAAGTATTATTCTTTTTTCAATTATTTACTTATGATTTTTTGGACGTTGGAGCAATTTGAGAAAATATTACAGCAATAAGAATTAATACACATCCTATAATATTATTTATGTTAAGAACTTGAATTAAAATAATCCATCCAGCAATTGTTGCAAAGACACCTTCAAGTGAGTAAATTATTGCTGCTGGAGCTTCTTCAATATTTTTTTGTGCAAACATTTGTAAAGTAAAAGCAATTCCTCCAGATAAAACACCTGCATATAATATTGAACTATACTCAGTTAAAATTTTTGTAATAACTACTTCCTCTAAAATAAAAGCAAATATAAGAGATAAACCAAATACAAGAGCTGCTTGTAATGCTGCATAAAAAATTGGTATATTAAACTTCTCCATAAATTTTCCAGCGAAAATTATATGTAAAGCCCAAAATAGTGAGCATAGAATAACTAAAGCATCACCTATCATAATTTCTGAGTTTGAAAAATCACTTAATAGGTAAACACCTATTATACATAAACCTATTGAAGGCCAAAGACTCCAATGGACTTTAATAGAGTAAATAAAAAATAATAAAATTGGAACTAACGGAACGTAAAAAACTGTAAAGAAAGCTGCATTAGCTATATTTGTATATTGTAATGCGGCTTGCTGCAAGTAGGTACCCAAAAATAATGATATACCCATTAAAAATAAATATTTTAAAAATAATTTTTTATTAGAATTGATTTCATAATTAATTTTTTTTCTCTCTAAAATTAAAGCAATTGGCAGGACTGTAAGAAAACCAACAAAAAATCTAGATGCATTGAATGTTAATGGACCAATATTGTCCATGCCTGTGTCTTGAGCAATGAAAGCAGTGCCCCAAATAAATGTTGTTATCAAAGCGCATATAAGCGATGTGGTTTTGGACATTAATTTAATTAAATTTAGATAATATTATTCATTCTACAACAGCTATCAAAATCTTCTTTATTGATATAGCAACCAGCCATTTTTCTTATACCTGAAAATGCACCTCTACCATGCATTACTCTCCAATTATTAAAAATTAGTAATTCACCAGGTTTTAAAATATGCCTCCACTGATATTGCTTTTGGTTTGCCATCGTATCAAATACTTTAATTGCTTTATAAAAATTAATTGTTTTCTGATTAGTTTCTCTAAAAGGTGCTCTATCGTAATTGTTAAAACTAATTTGATCAAAATTATTTTTTTCATTTAATTTTATTATTGGTCTTTTTGCTTCAAGGCGAACACCATCGCCAATATAAGAACCTTTAACTTTTGTATTTGTTAAAGTTTTAAAATGTTTTTTATATTTTTGTTTGATTTCATTTGCCAATTTAAATCCATCTACCATTATAGAATCTCCACCTTTAGCATCATACTTACAACAAAGTAGTAATTGTAAACCTGGAGCATCATTACTATATGTAGAGTCTGTATGTGGTCTCAGTTCTTGGTTTGAATATGCACTGTCTGCTTTTTTATTATTTGACTCAAAAGTCCACAATCCTCCAAAAATTGAATTTCTGACATAACCTATTTTTTTAGCTATATATTCAACAGAGTTTAAATTCTTTGAACAATTTCTTACGACTGCAAAACCATATATGTGGATTTTTTTTAATAAATTTTTAAATCCAACTTTAGTTTTTAATTGTTTATAGTTAATGAAAATTTGATTTTTTATGTCTTTATCTTTCCAAAATTGAGTATCACTTTTAGTTTCTTCTTTTTTTAAAGAATTTTTTTTTAAAAATTCATATGAATATTTAGTTGGTTTATTTTCATCAGACCATAATATTTCAATGAATTTCCCTTTTTTTAATAATTTTGCTTTTTTAACTTTGATATTAATGTCTAAATTTGCGGTATAAGTTATTCTTTGATTGGTTTTAAAATCCCAGTTTTCTTTATTTTTAATATGATCTCTTAACCAAATATTAGGAAATATTTCAAACTTATTGTCATTAAAGTAAAATACAGTTTTATTATTTAAAAGTTTAAAATTTTTAATCATTGCTTAGCCAATTTGTAGGCAAAGTTTTTACCAAGGTTATTTTTTAATTCATTATTAAATCTTGAACCCTCAGCACCGTCAATAATTCTATGATCGTAAGAGAGAGATAAAGGCAACATTGTTCTAGGTTTAAATTGTCCATCAATATAAATAGGTTTAATATAAGTCCTTCCAATTCCTAGAATAGCAACCTCAGGATAATTTATTATAGGAGTAAAATAAGTTCCTCCAATGCCACCTAGGCTTGTTATAGTTATGGATCCTCCATAAAACTCTTTTTTATCTATCTTCAAATTTCGGCAATCATCACTAACTTTTTTTAGATCCTTGCTTATTTGATCTATATTCTTTTGATTAGCATTTCTTATTTTTGGCACCATTAAACCGTTGGGAGTATCAACTGCAATTCCTACGTGGAAGTATTTTTTTAATGTTATTTTTCCATTTTCAATATTGTCAATAGAACTATTAAATCTTGGAAAAACTTTCAAAGCTTCCACAACTGCCTTTATAATAAATGCCAATGGAGTAATTTTCTTTTTTTCTCCAGTAAAAGTATCAGTCAAATTTTGTCTAAATTCTTCTAACTCAGTGATATCTGCTTCATCACAACTAGTAACATGCGGTATTGTTTGCCAAGAATTTGATAAATGTGGAGCAGCAATTCTTTTAATTCTTGGTATATCTTGAATTTCTACATCTCCAAAATCAGCGTGATCATATTCTGAGGGCTTTATAGATGGAGCCTTCTTTTCTTCTTGAGGTTTATTAAAATTAGAAGATACGAATTTTTTTATATCCTCCTCTATAATTCTTCCTGATCTTTGTGATCCAGTAATATTATTAATATCAACACCAAGTTCTCTTGCAAATTTTCTAGTTTTTGGGCTAGCAAGTGCTTTGCTTGATTTGAATACACTAACTCTATTATTTTTTAATATTTCTTTTGGTTTTGAAATTACTTTTTCGGGTGGTTTTTGTATGATAGTTTCTTCTTTAATCTCTTTGACCTCTTCTTCAATTTGCTCATCTGATTTTTCTTCTTCTGAACCAATTATTAGTATTAATGAACCCTCTGAAACTTTATCACCAACTTTTAAATTAACTTTTTTAACACTACCTGAGTATGGGCTTGGGATCTCAACACTTGATTTATCACTTTCTATTGTAATTATCGGATCATCTTTATTAATATTTGATCCTGCCTCTATTAATACTTCAATTACTTCAACATCTTTAAAATCACCAATGTTAGGAACTAATACTTCTTTCTCGCTCATTATAATTTTGTGGGCATAGGCTTATCTTTATCAATTTTATATTTTTTAATTGCATCTACCGCATGTTTAGAAGCAATTAATTGTTCATTAGATAAAATACTTAAGCCATATGCAACTATATGCTCTTTATCGACTTCAAAAAATTTTCTTAGATTTTTTCTTGTATCACTTCTACCAAATCCATCTGTACCCAATGAATAAAAGCTTTTATTTATGTAAGGTCTAATTTGGTCAGAATTCATTCTCATGTAATCTGAAGCTGCTAAAATAGGACCTTCGGTTTTTCCAAGACATTTTTCAACGTAAGAGATTTTTTTCTCTCCTCCTGGATTAAGCAAATTATACCTTTCTGTTTCAAGTCCATCTTTTCTTAATTCATTAAAACTGGTAACACTCCATACTTCACTATCAACTTGATATTCATTTTGTAAAATTTCTGCTGCTTCAATCATCTCTCTTAAAATTGTTCCTGAACCCAATAATTGAATCTTATTTTTTTTATTCTTGCTGAAATCTTTTATTTTATACATCCCTTTTAATATGCCTTCTTCACAATCTTTGGGCATCTCTGGATGAGAATAATTTTCATTCATTGTTGTAATATAGTAAAAAATATTTTCATGTTTTTCATGCATTCTTCTTAAACCTTCTTTAAAAATTGTTGCTAATTCATAATGAAAGGTTGGATCATAAGAAACACAATTTGGAATTGTTGATGCTAATAAATGACTGTGACCATCTTGGTGTTGAAGGCCTTCTCCAGCCAAAGTTGTTCTTCCAGCTGTAGCTCCAATTAGAAATCCTCTTGTTTGACTATCTCCAGCTGCCCACGCAAAATCGCCAGTTCTTTGAAAACCAAACATAGAATAAAAAAGATAAATTGGTATCATTTCTATGTCATGATTTGAATATGATGTTCCTGCAGCTATCCATGATGCCATGGATCCAGCCTCATTTATTCCTTCCTCTAAAACTTGACCACTTTTCTCTTCCTTGTAGGAGCTTAATTGAGCTGAGTCCTCTGGCTCATATTTTTGACCTTCATGCGCATATATACCTATTTTTTGGAAAAAACCTTCCATGCCAAATGTTCTTGCTTCATCAGGGATTATTGGAACAAGTCTTGAAGCAACATTTTTATCTCTTAACAAATTCGTCAACATCCTAACAAGTGCCATAGTAGTTGACATTTCTTTTTCACCGGTTGATTTTTTCATAAAGTCAAAAATATCATTACTTGGTGTTTTGATTGGTTTCGAAAAAGACGATCTCTCAGGAATATATCCTCCTAAAGCCAATCTTCTTTTTTTTAAGTATTTTATTTCCTCTGAATTTTCATCAGGTCTAAAGTATTCTATATTTTTGACTTGTTCATCTGTTAATGGAACATCAAATCTATCTCTATAATATAGCAAATCATCTACACCTAATTTTTTTTGCTGATGGGTTGTATTTATACTTTCACCAGATTTTCCCATACCGTATCCTTTGATTGTTTTAGCTAATATGACTGTTGGTCTGTCTTTTGTATTAATAGCTTTATGATAAGCGGCATAAACTTTATGCGGGTCGTGACCGCCTCTATTTAATTTCCAAATATCGCTATCCGTATAACTTGCAACTAGATTTTTAAGTTCAGGGTATTTCCCAAAGAAGTTATCTCTAACATATAAACCACCTTTTGCTTTAAAGGCTTGGTATTCTCCATCAACTGCTTCGTTCATTCTTTTTACAAGTAAACCTGATTTATCATTTGCGAGTAAAGGATCCCAATATGATCCCCAAATGACTTTTATTACATTCCATCCAGCTCCTCTAAAAATTCCTTCTAATTCTTGAATAATTTTACCATTGCCTCTTACTGGACCATCTAATCTTTGTAGGTTGCAGTTCACAACATAAATCAAGTTATCTAACTTTTCTCTTGCTGCTAAACCAATAGATCCTAGAGCTTCTGGCTCGTCTATTTCACCATCTCCTAAGAAAGACCAAACTTTTCTATTCTCATCTTTTATTAATTTTCTATTAATAAGATATTTCATAAATCTTGCCTGATAGGTCGCCATCATTGGTCCAAGACCCATGGAAACAGTTGGAAACTGCCAAAACTTAGGCATCAGCCATGGATGAGGATAAGATGACAAACCTCCTGGGTAAACTTCCTGTCTGAATCTATCTAATTGCTTTTCGTCAAGTCTTCCTTCCAAAAAAGCTCTAGCGTAAATACCTGGCGCTGAATGTCCTTGGAAATAAATTAAATCTCCACCAAATTTATTGCTTTTAGCTCTCCAAAAATGATTCATTCCTATATCATAAAGAGTTGCTGCTGAAGCAAATGTCCCAATGTGACCTCCTAACGAAGGATCTCTCATGTTGGCTCTGACAACCATCACTGCTGAATTCCATCGAATTAATGCTCTGATTTTTCTTTCGATATTTTGATCGCCTGGAGATTTTATCTCTTCATCTGCTGGTATAGTGTTTATGTATGGTGTATTTTGTGTGTAAGGTATATTTGATCCCTCTTTATATGCCTGATCAATTAATTGTTTAATTAAAAAATGAGCTCTCTCAGGTCCTTCAGAATGTACTACAGCAGACAAAGATTCTAACCATTCTTTTGTCTCTTGAGGATCAATATCATTTTTACTTTCGACTATTTCTAATTTTTCATTATGTTCTTCTGCTTGTGTATTTTCTACTTTATGTGCACTAGTATCTAAATCAGAATTATTATATCCATTAGAATCTTCTGCTTCCGCAATTATTTTTTCTGTTGCGGGTGGTATCTTTTCAATAGATTCTTGCTTTTGCTGAGTTCCATTCTCAGAAGATAATGTTAGTATCAAATCTCCTTTAGAAACTTTATCACCTATTTTTATGTTAATACTATCTACAACACCCTCAAAAGTAGATGGTACTTCAACACTTGATTTATCACTTTCTAAAGTTATTACAGGGTCATTTTTAGAGATTTTATCTCCTTCTTTTACAAGAATTTCTATGATTTCTACCTCTTCAAAATCTCCAATATCTGGAACTAGTAATTTTTCACTCATTTCGCTATTTGTATATATATATATTATTTACTTTTAATAGATGTATATTTTTGACCATTATTAAAATTTAGTAAAATTAATAATAAATGTTAAAAGAATAGATTATATTTAGCGCCTGTAGCTCAATTGGATAGAGCGCTTGGCTACGGACCAGGAGGTTCTGGGTTCGACTCCTAGCAGGCGCACCAAAAAGAAGGAAAAATGAAAATATCTTTGCAAAAATCTGTAATTTATTTTTTTATAATAGTGTTAATAGTATTAATTTTAATAACTTTAATAATTTAATGAAAAAATTTAAACAAATAAGCGTTAAAAAAGGTTTCATGAGACACAATGGTGGTTTGCTACTTAGAGATATCTCAAAAACTAAATATGAATTTAAAACTAAAATAAAAAAAAACCATCTTAACAGAGCTGGTATAACTCATGGTGGGTATATAGCATCAATTATAGATACCGGATGTGGATCTGGAGCCCATAGAATTTCGGGTAATCAGCCTTGTGTAACTATAACACTTAATATTAACTTTATCGGACCTTCAACTATTGGTGATGAAATTTTTGGATATGTAAAAATTAAAAAAAAAACAAAAAGCATGGTTTTTTTAGAGTGCCATTTAAAATGTAAAGGTAAAATAATTGCATCTGCTACAGGTATCTGGAAAATACTTAAACGTAAGTTACCTCATGCAGGTTTAAGCTAAATTCTTCTTCTCGTATTTAAATAACCAAAGATTGATAAAAGAATAAGAGCAATAGGATAAATTATTTCTTTTTTTGGTCTATTCTGATTTTCAATTTTAAATTCATTAATAATATCTCCCATTTCTAGACCAGATTTTTTTGCAATTCCATTCCATTTTAAAGTATCAATTATGGTTTTATTATCTTCTGAAACTAAGCTCATTCCATATTCATCTAAACTGAAATTTTCATCAAAACTATTTTTTTCTATTACAAATAATTTATATCTTTCACCATACTCTGTTAGTCTAGTAATTTTAATTCTTATCTCTTTATTATAATCAAACTGTTTTTTGTTTATTTCTTCAATGCTTAAATAGTTATATTTTGGGTAAAATTTATTTAGAATAAATTCTGGAGATAATAATGATATTGAAATTATTAAAAAAATAATAATCTCATACCATCTCAATTTATTTATAAACCAACCTTGAGTAGCAGATGTAAATACTAAAATCCCAATCAATGAGGTGGCTATGACCATTAAGCCATGCCATATGCTTTGAATACCAATTAATAATAACTCGCTATTAAATAAGAATACAATAGGAAGTATTCCTGTTCTCAGACTATACCAAAATGCCTGGGCTCCTGTTCTTAACGGATCTCCACCAGAAATAGCAGCAGCTGCGTAAGATGCTAAGCCAACTGGAGGTGTTACGTCTGCCATTAGGCCAAAATAGAACACGAATAAATGAACCGCAATTAAAGGAAAAATAAATCCTGATGCATTTCCAACATCCACAAGAACAGTTGCCATCAGAGATGCTACAACTACATAGTTTGCGGTAGTTGGTAAACCCATACCCAATAGTAAACACAAAATAATAGTTAAAAATAAGAGAATAATAACATTATCTTTTGCAATCGACTCGATTACAATTATTAAATTAGTACTCAAACCTGTAGATCCAACTGCACCAACTATAATACCTGCTGTTGCAATTGCTATTCCAACACTAACCATATTCAAGGCACCCTTTTCAAAACCAACAACAGTTTGGTTGTACCAATATATTAAAGCATTCTTAAAGTTCTTTTCTTTAAAAATTTTATTTAAAAGGTTGACTATAATTAAAGTTATTGTTGCAAAAAAAATAGAGTAAGAAGCTGTAAGCCTCATATAAACTAGTAGATATATAAGAACAAATATTGGAAATAAAAAATGTATTCCTTCAAAAAATGTTTTTTTCAATTTTGGAATGTCATTTGCATCCATACCTTTTAGATTTAATTTAAGTGCTTCAAGGTGAGATATATAAAATAGTGCGATGTAAGAAATTATAGCCGGTAAAAAAGCATGTTTGACAACTTCAAAATATGTAACACCGATAAAACTTGCCATTACAAAAGCTGCTGCTCCCATAACAGGAGGCATTATTTGACCATTAACTGATGAAGATACTTCAATTGCACCCGCTTTTTCTTTTGAAAAACCTGTCTTTTTCATAATTGGAATTGTAAATGTTCCAGTTGTAACTGTATTAGCAATTGATGATCCAGAGATTAATCCTGTCATACCGGATCCTAGAATGGCTGCCTTAGCAGGACCACCTCGCATTTTTCCAACCATTGCAAAAGCTAAATCTAAAAAATATTTACCTCCTCCAGCAGTTTCTAAAAGTGCTCCAAAAAGTACAAAGAGAAATATGAAATCTACAGAAACACCTATCGGAATTCCAAAAATTGCTTCTTGATCAAACCATTGAAAACCAACTAACCTTTTTAATGATAATCCGCCATGAGAAATTATATCTGGAGCATATTGACCAAAATAAGAAAATAACAAAAAACAAACTGCTATAACAACTAATGGAATGCCTATTACTCTACGTGTGGCTTCAAGAAGAATTAATATTCCAATTATTCCAAGTATAAGTTCTACTGGAATAGTAAGACCATTGGAAAAATTTATTTTAAGTAATATTCCACCCCTATCTACTAATTGATCATAAAAAATATAAATATATAAACAACAAACTGCACCTATTATTGCAATGAATATATCTATAAAATTTACTTTTTTACCCTTTGCATATGGAAATATTAAAAAAGCTAGTAAAAGTGCAAAACCAAGATGAATTGCTCTAGCAGGTAAACCTTTAAACATTCCAAAGTTTAACCAAAATGGAAATGGAGAAGCATACCAAAGCTGAAATAAAGACCAGGTTATTGCAATACCTGCAACTAACTTTAAATGAAAACCTGTTAAATTTCTTGTAGGAGAAAGATCCTCTTTAATCTTATTTTCAATTTTTTTATCTATGTCTGCTGACATTCAGCTTAATATATAAAAAAAAAGGCCCAATAGATATATTGGGCCTCAATTTTTTATATAGATTTAATTACATTAAACCAGCTTCTTTATAATATTTAATAGCTCCAGGATGAAGTGGTGCTGATAAACCATCAGCTATCATATTTTTTTTCTCTAGAGGAGCAAAAGCTGGATGTTGTTTTCTAAAATCGTCAAAATTTTCAAAAACAGCTTTTGTAACCTGATAAACTAAATCTTCAGAAACATCCACACTTGTTACCACAGTAGCTTTAACACCAAATGTAGTTACATCTTTTTTCTGTTTAGTATAAGTTCCTTTTGGAATTGTTGCTGATGCATAATAATCAGCTCCACTAATAATTCCATTAATTACATCTCCTGTTAAATTGATTGGCATAGCTTTAGCTGCACATGTTGCTGCTTGTTCCATTGCTCCATTTGGAAAACCTACTGAGTATCCAAACGCATCAATTTTTCCATCACATAAAGCTTTTACTTGCTCTGAAGATGTTAGCTCAGTAACTGATTTAAAGAAACTGTTATCAACGCCCATAGCTTTCATTAATTCTTCCATTGTTCCTCTTTGACCAGAACCTGGATTTCCAATGTTTACTACTTTTCCTTTAAGACCCATAAAATCTTTAACTTTTGCTTTTTTTCTAGCCCAGATTTGAAATGGCTCATTATGTACTGAGAAAACAGCTCTTAAATTTTTGAATTGTTTCCCTTCCCATTTGCTTGATCCATTGTAAGCATGAAATTGCCAGTCAGATTGTGCTACACCAAATTGAAACTCACCATCTTTTATTTGTCCGATGTTATAATTTGATCCTCCAGTTGAAGGAGCGGTACATCTGTAAGCTTTATCTTTCATACCTTTTTTTCTACCGTGTTCAGCACTAATTGCTGATTTATGTAACATTTTACAAATAGCGTTTCCTGTCTGAAAATAAACTCCAGTTGGTCCTCCTGTACCTATTGTAAAAAACTCTGCTGATTTTGCTATTGATCCAAATGAAAATATAGCAGCAAAAATAATCAGAGAGCTTGATATTGTTGATAATATTTTTTTCATATACCCTCTCTAAAGTTTTAAAGTTAAATCTAACTATTTATTGCTTCGAGTGTCTAGTAAATTCATTAAATATAAGTGTTGCTAATTAAGGAATTTTTTATGTGATTATTATTTTTCAACCCATGATTTTAATTTATTTACTCCTTCTACAACCTTTGGGGCGTACAGTTTTATTAACTCGTCATTAATATCAGTTTTTTCATTAATATTTTTCATGAATGTATCTCCATCAAAGTCTGTAAAACTTAAACGAACTATCATCCTTTTTTGATCAAATCCAAAATCACTTCCAGGAAGTAAAGCAATATTTAAATCAGTTAAAATCTCATCGCATAAAATAGTTGAACTATCAAATTTTTTATTTAAGAATTCTGGTAATAAATAAAAGCCTCCCATTGGTTTGTTCATAATAATATTATTAGATGATAAATTTCTATATACATACTCTCCAACAGCTTTAAGAATTTTTTTTGATTTTAAAATGTAGTCTTCATGATTGGCATTAAAAGCAGATATTGCAGCAAACTGGATTGGTGAACTTACTGCAGAAAATGTTTCACTTGCTAAAACTTTAATAGATTTAAGTAATTCGATTTTTTTCTTTGGTATTATAAAGTACCCAAGTCTCCAACCACCTGCGCCACACCATTTACTAAGTCCGTTACTTATTACAACATTATCATGGCAATGTTCGAAAATAGAAATATAATTTTCATCAAATGCTAATTCAGAATAAATTTCATCTGATAAAACTAAAATATTATATTTTTTTACTATTAAAGAAATTTCTTTTAAATTTTTGCATACTTGTCCTGATGGATTGTTTGGAGAATTAAGAAATAAAAGATATTTTTTATCTGGTTTTTTTAAAATAATTTTTTCTATTTCTTGAGCTTTAGGAAACCAATTATTTGCAGCAGATGTTTGAATCCAATGATAATTATTTTTAGCTATAATTGATTGTGGTTTGTAAGATACCCAACTTGGGGCTGGTAACAAAATTTCACCTTCAAATGCTAAATGCATCAAGAACATTAACTCTTTGGTTCCAGGACCTACAATGACCTGATCTGATTTAAAATTATAATTTTTCTTTTTTGACTCATATTTTACGATTGAGTCTCTTAATTTATCTAATCCCTGGATAGGTAAATAACTTTTCTGATGTGCATTTTTTTTTAATTCTTCAACAATAGTAATTGGAACTGGGAATGGCGATTGTCCAAATCCAAACTTAATAATATTTTTTCCTTCATTTTCAATGACTTTTGATTTTTCGTTTATTTTTAGAGTTGCTGATAAACTTAGGCTTTTAATAGTATCTTTAATCATTATGAATTTAACTCATTAAGATTTTTATATTCATTTAAAGCAGATGGATTTGATAATGCTTCAATATTATTTATTTTATTACCATCTATTATATTTTTAACAGCTACTTCTACAATTTTGCCATTTTTAGTCTTAGGAATATCTTTTACTGCAATTATTTTAGCTGGTACATGTCTTGGAGAAGCCTCATATCTAATTGTTGTTTTTAGTTTAGCAATTAAATTTTCATCTAATTTTTTGTTTTTTGATAAGACTACAAAAAGTATTATTCTTACATCATTATCCCAAGATTGGCCTACTGCAATAGACTCTTTTACTTCTTTAAATTTTTCTACAACAGAATAAATTTCAGCTGTGCCAAGTCGAACACCTCCTGGGTTTAATGTTGCATCTGATCTTCCATAGATAATATAAGACCCATTATTTTTTCTCTCAGCATAATCCCCATGATGCCAAATATTTTTAAATTTTGAAAAATAGGCTTTTTTGTATTTAACTTTTCCATGGTCATTCCAAAATTTTAAGGGCATTGATGGAAACGCGTTTCTGCATACTAGTTCTCCTTTTTTATTTAAAATTGATTTACCTTTTTCAGAAAATACTGCTGTATCCATTCCAAGACCGTTGTTTTGTATTTCACCACTATTTACGCTTGAATAAATGTTACCATTTACAAAACAAGAGACAATATCTGTTCCGCCAGAAATAGATGCTAAATGAACATTTTTTTTTATATTTTTATAAACAAATTCAAAACCATCTTTAGATAGCGGCGAACCTGTAGAACAAATTGTTCTTAAAGATTTGAGATGAATTTTTTCTTTTACCTTAACTTTCTGCTTAATAAGTTGATCGATATATTTTGCACTTATACCAAATAGAGTAACTTTCTCTTTATTTGCAATATTTAACAATAACTCTGGTGATTTATGCATAGGAAAGCCGTCAAATAGCAATATTGATGCTTTAGATGCTAAGGCTGTAACAAGCCAATTCCACATCATCCATCCACAAGTCGTAAAATAGAATACATTATCATTTGGTTTTATATTGCAATGTAGTTGGTGTTCTTTCAAATGTTGCAATAAAACTCCACCAGATCGATGGCAAATACATTTTGGTTTACCTGTTGTGCCACTCGAGTATAAAATTGCTAATTCGTGATCAAAATCAAATTTTTTAAATTTAATTCTACTCAATTCAAAATTTTTAATCTCATTAAAATAATGAATTTTTATATTATTTATTTTTTTTATTTTTTTTATTTTTTTTCCAGGATAATTTAAAATTAATACTGATTTTATACTTTTTATTTTTTTTAAAATTTTAGGCAGTCTTTCAATGATATTTATTTCCTTTCCGTTATAATAATATTTATCAGTAATAATTAATAGTTTAGGTTTAATTTGTGAAAAACGTTCTATAACTCCAGGCACACCAAAATCAGGTGAGCACGAACTCCAGATTGATCCTATGGCGCTAGCACTTAAGAAACACTCTACTGTTTCTATCTGATTTGGAGTATATGCAGCTATCCTATCCTTTTCATAAATATTTATTTTTTTATAAAATGAAATTATTTTTTTTACTTCAATATTAAGTTCTTTCCAGGATTTTTGTTCTCTGTAACCATTTTCGCTAACAAACGTAATAGCTTTTTGATCTGAATTTTTAACTAAAAGATTTTCAACAAAGCTTAATTTTGAATTTACAAAAAATTTACTATTAATAAGATCTTTTGTTAATTTAAATTTATTAGTTTTTACTCCAATTATTTCAAAGTAGTTCCAAATAGAATTCCAAAAATCTTTCGGATATTGTAAACTCCAACTTAATAATCTTTTATAATTTCCTGAGAAATTATATTTATAATTTTTTGAAACAAATTTCTCATATTTAAATAAATTCGAATTTTTTATAAGTGCTTCAGACGGTTCCCAAAGTTTTTTTGGCATTAAAAATTTATATTTATATTCTAAAATTTATGCTAACCTTAGTTATTAAAAATTGAAAATGAGAACTTTTTCTTATCTGATTCGGACTAGTTTTAGTCTATTTTTGTTCTTTTTGAGTAACAAAATATAGTAGGCAAAAAAAAGAACATACTAAAAGTTGATATGTCAAAAAATAAGATAACAGCAGTACTAGGACCTACAAATACTGGTAAAACTTTTTTAGCTATTGAGACAATGCTTTCTTTCGACACTGGAATGATAGGATTTCCTTTAAGACTTTTAGCAAGAGAGGTTTACGACAAAATAATCCAAAAAGTAGATGTTTCAAAGGTAGCTCTTATAACAGGAGAGGAAAAGATTATACCGATAAATGCAAAATATTTTTTGTGTACTGTTGAATCAATGCCTGTTGATAAAATTTTAGATTTCGTAGGGATTGATGAAATTCAAATGTGTTCTGATCATGAGCGGGGTCATATTTTTACAGACAGATTAATAAATCTAAGGGGTGAAAAATTAACAATGTTAATGGGCTCAAATACTATTAAAAGTATTATCCAAAAACTTGATGGTGATATTGAATTCATAAATAAAAAAAGATTGTCAAAATTATCATTTTGTGGGCATAAAAAAATTTCAAGAATTGAAAGAAAAAGTGTGGTGATAGCTTTTTCAACTGAAGAAGTTTATGCAATTGCAGAACTCATTAGAAGACAGAAAGGTGGTGCAGCTATTGTCATGGGATCTCTTAGTCCTAAAACTAGGAATGCTCAAGTAAGTTTATATCAATCCGGAGACGTTGATTATCTTGTGGCTACCGATGCTATTGGGATGGGAATTAACATGGATTTAGATAACGTCTATTTCTCAAGTATAAAAAAATTTGATGGAAAAAAAATTAGAAGGTTAAAAATCTCTGAAATTGGACAAATTTCAGGTAGAGCTGGTAGATATTTAAATGATGGTAGTTTTGGTATTACAGGAGATTGTGACGAAGTTAACCCAGAGGAAATTGAATTTTTAGAAAATCACAATTTTCCAGAAATACAAAGTATATTTTGGCGAAATTCAAATCTAAATTTTAGCAGTAAAGCAGCACTATTAAAATCTTTAGACGAAAAACCCAATAAAGATTGGTTAAGAAGAGTCGGTGAATGTGAAGATGAGAAAGTTTTAAAATATTTTTTAAAAGAAAATAATAATAATATTGAAAATTACTCAAATGTTTTAAAAATCTTATGGGAATGCTGTCAAATTCCTGATTTTGTTAAGAAAACATATGGCAACCATTTGGAAGTGGTCAATAGGGTATTCAATTTTTTGACAGGTGAAGAGAAAAAAATACCTAACTATTACATGAAGAAACAGCTTTCTATGCTTGATAAACTTGATGGGAATGTAGATTCGATTTCGAATAGAATATCAAATGTTAGAACCTGGTCATATGTAGCAAATAAATCTAATTGGGTAGATAACCAAGATTATTGGATTGAAAGAACCAAAAATTTAGAAGATAGATTATCAGATAGACTTCATGATGAACTAACAAAAACTTTTATAGATAAGAGAGCAAGTGTATTAGCAAAAGGTTTAAAACAAGATATTGAATTAAAAACTGAAATAATTGATGAAGAAAAGGTATTAATTAACGGTCAATACATTGGAAATTTAAAAGGATTAAAACTTATATTAGATTTAAAGGTTGATGCTTTAGACGCGGATATCAAGTCATTAAAAAAAGCAGCCAGACAGAATGTGGGTCCAGAAATAATTAATAGAACACAGCAAATTATAGACACTGGACTTATAGAATTGAGAGATGATTTCAAAATATATTGGAGAAATGAGCCTATAGCGAAATTAGTGGCTGGCAATGATTATCTTAATCCAAAAATTGATTTAATAATTGATGAAATGATTGATAATAATGAAAGGAATAATTTAAACGATTATTTAAATAAATGGGTAATAAAAAAAATTAAAACTGAGCTTAGCAGTTTAATTGAATTAAAAAACATAAAGGAAAATAACCCTGAACTTAGAGCTTTAGCTTATAGACTCTATGAAAATAATGGTGTCATAAAAAGATCAAATATTTCAGATTACTTAAAAAAATTAAACCAAGATGAAAGGAAAAAATTAAGAAAACTTGGAGTAAAATTTGGCAGATACCATGTCTTTTTATTTAAATTATTTAAACCAAGTACAGTTTCTTTAAGGATATTATTATGGAAAAGTCATAATAATAAATTTTTAAATTTATCACCTCCAACTTTTGGATTAAATTTTTTAGATAGTATGAAATCTGCAAATAAAGATTTTATGTTACTTTGCGGTTTTGAAAAATTTGACGATATTTATATAAGAATTGATATATTAGAAAGATTATTCTTATTAATTTTTAATTCTGAGAAAGATAACAAAAAAGAGGTGAAGGTTGTGCCAGAAATGCTGAACTTACTTGGTTGTTCTAAAGAAAATTTTAAAAGACTTTTAATTAAAATGAACTACAAAATTTACGAAAAGGAAAAGGAATATTTTATAAAATATATTCCAGCAAAAAAGAAAATTATTAAAAAAAATGACAAAAATGACTATTCAAATAATCCGTTTAGTGTATTAAATCAATTAAACTTAAAATAATGTTCAACCTTTTTAAAAAAAATAAAATAAATAAAAACAAAGATGAAAATCATTTATCATTAATTAGTGTTGCCGCATTGCTAATTCACTCAGCAAAAATAGATGAAAATTTTACTGGAAAAGAAAGATCAATAATTAAAAAAGCTTTAATTGAAATGGGAGCAGATGAAAATAATTTAGATGAAATTTTAAAAGATGCAGAAACAAAGGAGAAAGATTCAAATCAAATCTTAGAATTTACCAAGGAAGTAAAAAATAAAAATATTGATAAAAAAAAGATAATTATAGAGGCATTATGGAACATTATTTATTCAGATGAAAATGCAGACATGTATGAGACTAACCTTATGAGAAGATTGTCAGGTTTATTATATCTAGATCCGAAAGTGGTTGGAGATATAAAAGAAAAAATAAAAACAAATCAATGACATATTTAGTCAATGATAAATGCATAAAATGTAAACATACAACTTGTGTTGATGTTTGCCCAGTTGATTGTTTTTACGAAGGAAAAAATATGCTTGTAATTAAACCGGATGAGTGTATAGATTGTGGCGTTTGTGAACCTGAGTGTCCAATAGATGCTATAGTTTCAGATACAGAAGAAGGTAATGAAAAGTGGTTAGAGATTAATAGGAAATACTCAGAAATATGGCCAAATATTTCCGTCCCCAAGGAACCTCTACCAGATCACGATAAATATAAAGATGAAGAAAATAAGTTTGATAAATACTTTAAAGAAAACATTTAAAGCAAAAAAAGTTACGGATAAGAAAAAAAACTTAAAAGTATCAAAAAAATTAAAAAAAAATAAAGCTATAAAAATAAAGAAAACCAAAGCTGCAGTTAAAACAAAAAAAATAAAAATTCAAAAAAATGACCAAAAAACTGTAATTAAAAAAAAGTCTTCAAAAAATGAGAAAAAAGATAATTCTGAAGCAAATAGTAATTTATTAAGAATCCCAAAAAGTAGCGAACAAAAACCTGAGATAAAAAAAGTAAAAAAACAAGATACTGAAAAAAAAGAGTATAAAGTAAAAGACTATGTTGTTTATCCAAAGCATGGAGTTGGGCAAATAACTGAATTCAAAAAAATGAATATTGGAGGGATCGAAATTGAAACATACATATTGAAATTTGAAAAAGATAAAGCGAGCGGCATGGTCCCTGTTAATAAACAATCTCACTTGAGACCTCTTGCAACAATAAATCAAGTAAACAAATGTATTAGCATTTTGAAAAGCAAACCAAAAATAAAAAGAAGTATGTGGAGTAGAAGAGCTCAGGAATATGAAGCAAAAATCTCCTCAGGAAAAATATATGAATTAGCAGAAGTTGTAAGAGATCTAAACAAAGGAGACGATCTTATGGTAGATCAGTCTTACAGCGAAAGACAACTTTTTGAAAAAGCTTATGAAAGAATATTAACTGAATTTCAGATTGTATTAAATTTTAGCATGGAAGATACACAGAAGAAACTTGATAAAGCGTTAAAAAGAAATCTTGAGAAACAAACACAAAAAATTGAGAACAAACCTGTAGAAGAAGAAATTTCTGAGGAAGTAGCCAAATAAAAAAAACGCTCCTCACGCAAGCGCCATGAGAAGCGTTCTTTAATAAAAAGAATACTAACTATCTTCTTCTTTTCTTTTTAGCTTTTTTCTTAGCTTTTTTCTTAGTTTTCTTTTTAGCAGCTTTTTTTCTTCTTTTAGCCATCTTTAGCTCCCTTTTTTTTTACGAATCTTTTTGATTCGTTTAATTACCTTTTTGTAATTTTTTTGATTAGTTATGTCAATTACATAATTTTTTAAAATTTTTTAATTTTTTTTTATAAAAATAAAAAAAAAAATATTAATAAAAAGTTAAGTAAAATAGGGATTATTAATCAATTTTTTTTTTACTAAATATAGAGATCTTCAAAACTATTTTTATATTTTTTTATAATTTTATATCTTTTTAACTTTAATGTTGGTGTTAACATTCCATTTTCAATTGAAAATTTTTCTTTTATTAAAAAAAACTTTTTAATATTTTCAATTTTTGAAAGATTATTGTTCAAGTTATTTATTGCATTGTGAATTTCTTCTTCTGTAATATTAATAAATTCTTCATTTAAAACTAATAATGCTACCAAATAAGGTTTATTATCTCCATAAACTACTGCTTGATCAATAAATTCTAGATTGACTAATTCATTTTCAATTTTTAATGGAGAAATATTATCCCCTCCAGGAGTGATAAGAATATCTTTTTTTCTATCAGTAATTTTTAAAAAATTATTTTCAAATACTCCAATATCTCCTGTATGAAGCCAGCCATCTTTTAGAACCTTTTCGGTTTCTTCTATATTATTCCAATAACCCAACATTACATTTTCACCTTTTACTAAAATTTCACCATCCTCTGCTATTTTTACCTCATTTCCCTTAAATGGTGGACCAACGGTATCTATTCTTATATCATCTATTGGATTACAGCTTACTACTGGAGATGTTTCTGTTAAACCGTAACCTTGCAGAGTTGGTAAACCAATAGCATTAAGAAAATATCCAACTTCTTTATCTAATGCACCTCCTCCAGAAACAAATGTTTTAAGTGATCCACCAAATTGTGATTTTATTTTTTTTCTTACTAATTTCTCTAAGATTCTATCTTGTATTTTTTCAAAAATAGTTAAATTTTCTTTTTTTATTTTTTTTAGACCTAATTCTAACATTTTAAATATTAAGTTTTTTTTTAATCCTGTAGCTTTTTTAAAACTTGCATTAATTTTTTGATAAAGATTTTGATAAAATCTTGGTACAGCTGTCATAATCTCTGGTGAACAATCACCCATATTTTTAACCAATTTATCGATGCTCTCTGCGTAAAAAATTCTAGCTGCTACAGTAATTTGTACAAATTGAACAGTGTGCTCGTAAGAATGTGAAAGTGGAAGCCATGTAAGGAACCTGGGCTGTTCTTTAGACAATAACGGTTTTAAAATATCTATTGCGCCCTCACAATTATTTAAGATGCCTCCATGACTTAAAATTACTCCTTTAGGATTTCCTTGAGTACCTGATGTATAAATTATGCAAGACGGATCTTTTCTTGAGGCCAATGATTTATGAATTGGTATATTTTTTTTTTTATTTTGAATTAAATCTTTTAAATTAATATATTCAATTTCTATATTTGTTAATTTTTCAAAAGAAAATATTTTTTTTATGAATTTTTTATCCTTAATAATATTTTTCAATTTATTAAATTGTTCGTTATTTGAAACAAAAATTACACTTGGAGTGCAATCATTAAGAATATAATTGTAGTCATTTTCTGCATAAGTTGTGTAAGCTGGAACAGTTATCCCATCTGATAACATTATAGATAAGTCTGTGATAAACCATTCAGGTCTATTTTCAGAAATTAATAAACACCTATCACCTTTTGATATTACTTTTCTTAATTCATTAGAAACTAAACTAATAAAATCATATGTTTCTTGCCACGAATAATTTTTTCTTTTATCACCTAAAGTTGACAATAATATTTTGTTTTTGTTTGTTTGTTGATTAAATTGACCAAAAAACAATTCAGTTAGATTATTAATTTGTTTCAAGTTCATATATTTTTTGGTGGGCAAAGAGAGAATCGAACTCTCACAGTATTGCTACTATTGGATTTTGAGTCCAACGCGTCTACCAGTTCCGCCATTCGCCCATTTATTTTTAGTTTCATAGAATATAAATAATAGTATTAAAACACTATTTATATTAAAAGAAAATATGTTTAAGGAACTATTTAATAAAACAATTAAACTTGCAGGACATAAAAATTCAAAAAAAATTTTAGGTTTTATTTCTTTTATTGAGAGTTTCATATTTCCTATTCCACCAGATGTTCTTATTATTCCAATGACTATTGCCGACAGACAAAGATGGATGAAGATAGCAATTATTGCTACGACAGGATCCGTCTTAGGTGCATGTTTGGGATATTTCATAGGATATGTTTTTTTCAATGAAATTGGAATTAAGATTTTTGAGCTTTACGGTGTAGATAATACTTCATTTTTAAAAGATAAAATTTCATCAGATGGAGGGGTTTTTGCATGGGCAACGTTGCTGGCTATAGCGGGTTTTACACCCATCCCATTTAAATTACTCACAATAACAAGTGGGTTTGTTCAATTTAATATTGTCTATTTTATAATTGTCTCCTTAATAACAAGAGGATCTAGATTTTTTATAATAGCTTTCTTAGTTGGAAATTTTGGTTCTGCTATGAAAACAATAATTGAAAAAAAGCTGCTTAAAGTTTCAATTATAATTTCAATTGCATTAATAGTTTTTGCTTTTTTAATTTATAAATTTTTACAAAACTTTATGAACTAAAATGAATTTTATTTTTAAAAGAAAAAATATTTATTTATTAATTTTTATATTCTCAATTATTGCTATATTATCCGCGATCTATATTGAAAAAGTTCTTGGGTATTTACCTTGTAAATTATGTATTTATCAAAGAATTCCTTTTTTAGTAGCGATCTTCATTTGTTTTTTGGGATATAACTATGCTAAATCTGATAAAATATTAATTGCTTTAATCATTACATTCACACTGAGCACTGCTCTTGCAGGATATCATTTCGGTATAGAAAATGGCATTTTTGATGAATATGCTGGTTGTACAAACACAAATATAGATATCACGAATAAAGAAAAAATAATCGAAAGTCTTGGAATGGTTAAAAATTGCAAAGATGTAGATTTTACTATTTTAGGCATATCTTTATCTGGATTGAATTTTTTAATATCTTTACTAATTGTATTATTTTCGCTAAGAGCTCTTGTTTATGAAAAAGACTAACAAAAAAAAATTAGAAGAATTTATTAGAGTTGATCACGCAGGTGAAAGAGGTGCAATTAAAATATATGAAGGTCAACTTTTAGCACTGAAAACATTTAAAAAGGATCCTGAACTATTAAAATTGGTAGAAGAAATGAGAGAACATGAGCAAGAACATAGTGATTTTTTTGAAAATGAAATCAGAGAAAGAAATATAAAACCAACTAAATTTTTACCACTATGGGATTTATTAGGAGTAGGTTTAGGTTTCGGCTCAACAATATTAGGAAAAAAGGCAGCAATGCTATGTACAGCATCTGTTGAGGAAGTAATTGATAAACATTACCAAAGTCAAATAGATCAATTACAAGATGATGAGAAAAAACTTAGAGAAAAAATTAAAAAATTTAGAGCTGATGAATTGGAACATAAAGATATTGCATATGAGCATGGCGCAACAAAAAAAGGATTATATTCAGTGATGGATAAAATTATTAAAACGGGTTCAAAAATTGCTATAAATATCTCTGAAAAAATTTAACTAGGATCTAATTCTACATCCCAATATAAATAATCCATCCAACTGCTGTGCAGAAAATTAGGAGGAAAATTCTTCCCATTTCTATGAAGATCTTCTGTTGTTGGTTGAAAAGGCCATTGATTTAACTTCATGCCTGAATTTTTTAATAATCTTCCACCTTTTTTTACATTACATGCTGAGCATGCGGTAACAACATTTTCCCAATCAGTTTTCCCACCTTTTGATCTTGGAAGAAGATGGTCAAAAGTTAGTTCATCATTACTTCCACAATATTGACAACTAAACTTATCTCGTAGAAAAACATTAAATCTTGTGAAATTTGGATTTGAGCGAGGCTTTATAAAAGATTTTAATGCAATAACACTTGGTAACTGCATAGAGAATGATGGGCTTCTTATCATTCTATCATAATGACTTACAATTGAGACTCTATCTAAAAATACAGATTTAATAGCGTCTTGCCATGACCATAATGATAAAGGATAATAACTTAACGGTCTATAATCTGCGTTAAGGACTAGAGCTGGACATTTTTCGAGTGAAAGGTTTTCATTGATCATCATAGTCATAATTATTTAATATATTATATATTATTATTAATCAATGTAACAAAATAAATTAATTATCTTTAAGAATCAAAATTATCTTTGATAAATTTTAATGCATTACTTGAAGCTTCAACTGGTATATGATGGTCGCAGTTTTTGATCATTAAAGTTTCTATACTAATATTATTGCGTGTAAAAAAATCTTTTGCTTCCAATAAATTGTAGGGTGGAACTATTTCATCTTTTTCGCCATGAATTAATAGAGTTTTTGTTTTAGAAATTAATCTTAAACTAAGATCTTCTTTATCTATAATCTTTCCAGAAAATCCAACAATACAATTAAAGGGATCTTTAGAAGTTAAGCCCAAGTTTATTGACATCATGCAACCCTGACTAAATCCAGATAAACATATCTTTGAATTTTCCAAATTATATTCTACTTTAACTTGTTCAATGTATTTTCTTAATTTATCTTCAGCTTTTTTTACTTCGTTTAAAATGTAATTTTTATCATTTGTTTCTAAATCAAACCATTGATAACCAATTGGATTAATTTTACATTGTTCATGTCCATTTGGACATAAAAATACTGTATTGGTTAAAAACCTTTTCCAATTAAAAGTTAACATACTTATATCTTTTCCGTCTCCACCATATCCATGAAGTAAAATTACAGCATTTTTGATGTCGGAACCACTATCAGGTTTTATAATCGTTGATTCAAGGCAAAATGTCATAGATAAGTAATTATGTTTTTTTATTTTAAAAAGAAACTAAAATCAAAGTATGATTTCTGAAATATTTGTTAAAATTGCAGCAATTGTTTTACTTGCAGCTGTAGCTGTTGTCTTAATTCTTGGAATTAGAACTCTTTTTAAAGGAGACGGAGATAAAAAAACATCAAACAAATTAATGCAGCTTAGAGTCTTGCTACAATTTGTTGCTATAATTGTGCTAGTAGCATTAGCTTACTTCTATAAGAATTAATTTAATTCATTTAACCAATTTAGAAATTCATCACTATTAAAATCTATTGAACCAACAATTCTTGCAAACTCATAACCGTCTTTATCAACAAATAGTGTTGTGGGTAGTCCTCTTAATTTTAAATTTTTTGCAATTCCAGCACCATCTCCAACAAAAACTTGTAATTCTTCTATGACAAGTTCATCAAAAAATTTCTTAGATTTACTAATATTTTCTCCACCTATATTTATTGGGATAATCTTTATTTTTTTTTCATCATTAAGTTTTTGAAGGTTATTTAAAGATGGCATTTCCTCTCTACAAGGGGCACACCATGTTGCCCAAAAATTCAAAATAATTAATTCAGATTTAAAATCTTTCAGATTAACTTTATTTCCAGCCTCATTTAAAAAGTCAAAAAACTTAATTTTTTGTTTTTCCTCATAAATTATTAGATTTTTTATATTTGGTGCTTCTATTGAATATGAAGAACTAAATGATATGAAGTAAATAAATATTATTTTAATGGATATAAATATAAATTTCATAGATTTGTAATTGAATAACATGAGTAAAAATAAAAACAATAAACCAATTTGGGGTACAAGAATTAAGAAAAATGCCTCAACTTTATTTAAAAAAGTTGGTGGTTCATTACCAGTAGATAAAAGACTGTTTAAAGAAGATATTGAAGGATCAATTGCTCATGTTGAAATGCTTCACAAACAAAGAATTATAAATTTCAGAATAAAGAATAAAATAATCTGGGGATTAAAAAGAATTAAAAATGAAATTGTAAAAAAAAAGTTCAATTTTGATTATGATTTAGAGGATATTCATATGAATATAGAAAACAGATTATTTGAACTGATTGGTGATGATGCTGGATATGTTCATACTGCTAGATCTAGAAATGATCAGGTAATTACCGATCTTAAATTATGGTTAAAAGAGGCAACAAAAAAAATAATAATTTTATTAGATAATACAAATTCAAATATTCTAAATCTTGCACAAAAAAATATCAGAACAATTATGCCAGGATTTACACATTTAAAAAATGCACAACCATTATCCTTAGCACATTATCTACTAGCATATGTTGAAATGTTTAAGAGAGATAAGAAAAAATTTAAGAATAACTTAGAGTTTTTAGATGAAAATCCTTTAGGCGTAGGGGCTTTATCTGGCACTTCTTTTAAAATTGACAGAAATTACACCACAAAAAAACTTAAATTTAAAAAACCTACAAACAATTCTGTAGATACTGTTTCTGATAGAGATTTTGTATTAGACTTTTTGTATTCTTCTCTAGCGTGCTCACTACACATTTCTAGAATTGCTGAAGAACTCATAATTTGGAATTCTGATGCATTTAACATGATAACTTTAAATGATAAATTAGTAACCGGTTCGTCTATAATGCCACAAAAAAAGAATCCTGACCCATTGGAATATTTGAGAGGTAAAACTGGAATATTTGTAGGAAATATCAATTCAATGATTTCAATATTAAAAGGGTTACCTTTATCATATTTTAAAGATTTACAAGATGACAAAGAAATTGTTTTTAAAACAAATGATCAATTAAAAATATCACTGTCATTGTTAAATGATGTAATAAAAAATTTGATAATAAATAAAAAAAGTATGCTATCCCTTGCAGGAAAAGGTTTTACTACAGCTACAGATTTATCTGATTATATTGTAAAAGAACTTGGATATCCATTTAGAAAAGCATACATACAAACAGCAAAAATAATTAATCTAGCTGAAAAAAAAAACAAAAAACTTCACGAATTAGAATTAAAAGAAATAAATCAAATTGAGCCAAAACTTACATTAAATGTTTATAAAATACTAAATCTGGAAAGTTCAATTAATTCAAAAAAATCTTTTGGCGGAACTTCTTTTGAGAACGTTAAGAAAATGATAAAAAAGGCAAAAAATGAGTAAAAAAATTTTAATTATTATACTTTGTTTATATTTTGTAGTTGCTTGTGGCCGTAAAGGCGATCCAGAATATAAATCTGAATTAAGTAAGAATATTCAAAAAGTATCATGAGATATATAAACAATAAATTTTTTATTGAAGGAAAAAATATTGAGAGTCTTACAAAAAAATTTAATACACCTTTATATTGCTACTCTTATAAAAATTTAAGAGAAAATGTAGAGAATTTTAAAAAAGCTTTTAAGGAAATTAAACCTTTAATTTGTTTTTCTGTAAAATCTAATTCAAATATTTCATTATTAAAAGAAATAAAAAAGCTTGGCCTTGGGGCAGATGTGGTTTCAAAAGGTGAATTATATGCATCACTTAAAGCTGGTATTGATAAAAATAAGATAGTTTTCTCTGGAGTTGGTAAAACAAGAGATGAAATTGAGTACGCAATTAAGCAAAATATATTATTAATAAATTCTGAGTCATTGAGTGAAGTTTTAGAAATTGAGAAGGTTGCAAAAAAATTTAATAAAGTTGTTGATATAGGACTAAGATTAAATCCAGATACAGATGCTGAAACATTGAAACAAATTTCAACTGGTAAAAGTGAAAATAAATTTGGTGTAGATAAAAAGACTTTTGTAAAAATTATTAATTTGATGAAACAATCAAAATTTATAAATATTAAATGCTTAAGTGTTCATATCGGTAGTCAAATCTTAAACCACAAACCCTACGAAAAAATGCTAAATGTTCTTGATAAACTTTTAAAAAATTTAGATTATAAATTTGAGTTCATTGATTTAGGTGGTGGGATGGGGATAAACTATGATAATAAAAAGAAAAAACTTAATTATACAAAATATAAAAAATCAATAATTAAATTTAAAAATAAATATAATTGTAAAATAATTTTTGAACCTGGAAGATCTATAATTGGAAATGTTGGTATACTTGCATCTAAAGTAATTTATTTAAAACATAACAAAACAAAAACATTTGTAATATTAGATGCAGCAATGAATGATTTGATAAGACCAGCTTTGTATAATGCAAAACATAGGATAGTTCCATCCCTAAGAAATATGTCACGATCAAAGAAAATATTAGAATTTGTAGGCCCAGTATGCGAGACAACAGATAAATTTTTAACAGAAAGAAAATTTCAGAATATAAAAGAAAATGATATTATGATTATTTGCGATACAGGGGCCTATGGTTATTCATTATCATCTAATTATAATCTTAGATTAAGGCCTGCTGAAATTTTGATTAAAGGAAATAAAGTAAAGATTATAAGAAAAAGACAAAAAATAACAGATATAATCTAATTTAAAACTTATAATGAGAAATATCCTCTTTAAAAGTATATTTTTTTCTGGATTAATTTTAATATGTATTATTTTTCTTCCATCTTTATTACTGTCAAAGAAAATCACTCTTTTTGGTGGTAAACTTTTTGGATACTGGTCCTCATTCTGTTTAAAAATTTTTTACTCAACCAGCATAGTAATAAAAGGTCAAGAAAACATAATTAATAACGAAAATTTCTTTATCGCATGCTCTCATCAATCGATGTTTGAAACTTTTTTTTTACAAACAATATTTAATTCACCAATTTTTATTCTTAAAAAAGAACTATTAAATATTCCGATATTTGGTTGGTATTTAAGAAAGATAGATTCTATTTCTGTGAATAGAAATAAAGTTTCTAGAGAAAACCTTAATTTTACTAAAAAAATTAAAGAAGTTATGGAAAAAACAAAAAGACCTGTAATAATTTTTCCACAAGCCACTCGAGTTCTACCAGATGAAATTATTCCCTTTAAAAAAGGAGTTGGAAGAATTTACAGAGAATTAAATGTAAAATGTCAACCTGTCGCTGTTGATTCTGGAAGAGTATGGCCAAAATCTGGAAAGATGAAGCCCAATAAAACGATTACTATTTCTATTTTAAAACCAATTAATACAGGTATCGATGAAACAGAATTTGTAAAATTATTGCAAAAAGAAATATATTCCGAGCTTGGTCTTGCTAACTAACCTTTCATAGGCATTACAACATAAATACTGTCAAAGTCTGCAGGATCTTTTATTAACGCAGGAGATCCAGTATCTTTCAAATATATTTCAATGTTATCACCATTTAGTTGGGATGCTATATCCAGCAAATATCTAGAATTAAAACTTATATCTAAATCTGTCTCAAATTTTACAGAAAGGCTTTCTTTACCATCACCACTATTAGTGTTATTGACGGATAAATCTAAATTATCTTTAGTCAAATTAAATTTTACACCATCTTTTTTATCTAGAGAAACTGATGCCACTCTATCGACAGAATTTAGAAAAGATTTTAGATCTATTTCAAGTTTTTTTTGATTCTCTCTAGGGATAACTTGAATATAATTAGGGAATTTTCCATCGATTAATTTTGATATCAAAATACTATTGTTAAGTTCAAATTTAATTTTAGATTTAATATTTGAGACTTTGACCTCACCATCATAATCTTCTAAAAGAGAACATAATTGAAATATAGTTTTTTTTGGAAGTATTATTGGTTCAAATTCAATTTTGTTTTTTAATCTTATTTTTGAGATAGACATTCTATGGCTATCTGTTGCGGCCGCGGTTAAAAAATTCTTATCATCTGTTTGGGTCTGATGGAAAAAAATACCACTAAGATAATGCCTTGTTTCATCATTTGAAATCGAAAATTTACATTTGTTTAAAAGTTTTAATAAATCTTTTGAATTTATAGTAAATTCATTTTCATTGAAATTTTCGTCTGTAATTGGAAATTCAGAAGCATTAATTGAATTTAAATTGAATAGAGATTTATTTGATTCTAGTTGTAATTTACTTTCTCCAGTATTTTCAAAATTTATCTGACTACCAGAAGGTATTTTTCTTACAATATCAAACATAATAGATGAAGAAGTAGTTGTTTTGCCTTCATCAAAAATTTTAATATTTGAAATTTCATTTACAAATATTAAATCTAGGTCTGTTGCTGTAATTTTTAACTTTGAATTTGCTGCATCTATCAAAATATTTGAAAGAATAGGTAAAGTGCTTCTTTTTTCTATTACACCCTGACAGTAACCTAAAGATTTTTGCAAATCCTGTTGATTAACACTAAATTTCATTTTCTTGTTTGTATAATATTTTATTTTTTAGGCTATCAATGCTTAAATTTAATTCGTTATCTTCTTTTCTTAATTTTTCTATTGTTTTAACTGAATGAATAACGGTTGTGTGATCTCTATTAGCAAATGATCGACCTATCTCAGGTAAAGATTTAGATGTTAGCATTTTTGCTAAATAAATAGCAGTTTGTCTTGGCCTTACAAGATATCTTGACCTTCTTGGTGACAACATTTCGTTTTTACTTATTTTAAAATATTTACAGACTATTGTTTGAATATTGTCTATATCAACTTTATTTTGGGTTAAATTTAATAGATCTTTTAATATTACTTTTACCTCTGACATTGAAGGTGTTTTTCCATAAATTCTTGAGAAAGATACTATTCTATTAAATGCACCTACAAGTTCTCTGATACTAGTGTTAACTTCAGTACTAATAAATTTTATGATCTCGTCACTGATTTTAATATTATTTGGATCATGAATTCCAAGATCTTCATTTTTAGATTTTATTATATTGTATCTTAATTCAAAATCAGCATTTTGAATATCAACTACTAGTCCTCCTGAAAATCTAGATTTAATTCTCTCTTGTATTCTAGTTAATTTGTTTGGTGGTCTATCTGCTGATACAATAATTTGTGATCCTTTCTCTAGCAAAACATTAAATGTGTGGAAAAACTCTTCTTGCATAGCTTCTTTTCCATTCATAAATTGAATATCATCAATCAAAAATATGTCAGTATTTCTAAAATACTCTTTAAACTTTACCATATCATTGGATTTTATCGATTTTACAAATTGATACATAAATCTTTCGGCTGAAATAAACATTACTTTATTTTTTTCTTTCAAACTTAATCCAATTGCATTTAACAAATGTGTCTTACCCATTCCAACTCCACTATAAATATATAGAGGATTATAATGAGCTATTTGTTCTGAGACTTTTTTTGCAGCCTCAAAAGCTAGTTTATTACTTTTCCCTAGCAAGAAATTCTCAAAGTTTTTATTTGGATCAATTCGATTATATTGAAGATATGAATCTTTAATAAATGAAACCTTTTCATTATCAGATGAATTATCTGGTTTTACTTCATCACTGTTTTTGTTTTTTATATTCTCGTTAATCACAAATTCTATTCTAGAAATATCTTTTTTATATGATTTAATTATTTGTAATATTTGATCTAAATATCTTGAGGTTATCCAGTCTCTGATAAATCTTGTCGAAACGGATAATAAAACATAATTTTTAAACTCATCAACTAAATCAATTTTTTTTAACCAACTATCATAAATCTCAGATCCAAACTTATTTTTCATTTCATTTTGTAATAATTTCCAATCAATCTTATTAATATTGTCTGATTTAATGTTAGTGAGATTATTTTTCATGAGAGTCTGTTAAACTCCTATTCATAATTCAATGCAATAAATTTATTTTTATTCTCAAAAAAAAATAAAATTTACAATTGTATAAATTAATAATTGAATCTCTTTTTAGGGACTTAAAATTAGTAATCTTAAATTTACTTTTTTTATTTTTTTTTTATCTTGGGACTAAAAAAATTAAAAAATTCTTTTTTTAATTGAAAAAGTAATCTCTAGGGTTGTAATTTCTCTAAGTAAACTAAAAGTTGTTATAAGGAATTTATTTTTTTTGTTATTCTAGAAATATTTCTTGACGCGTTTTGCTTTTTTATTACCCCTGTCTTTGCTATTTTCATCAATTCAGAGTTTAATTTTGGCAAGAAAGCTAAGGCTTCTTTTTTGTCCTTTTTATTAAGAATTAGATTCATTTTTTTTATTGCAGATCTAAACCTACTTTTTCTAGACTTATTTACCGTTGTTTGACGTGATATACGTCTTATTCGTTTAATAGCTGATTTAGTGTTTGCCATAAGCGCGATTGTATATAACGAGAAATTTATACGGTCAATATAATAATTTTTTATTTTTGACAAATATTACAAAAAAATGTTGATCTATTAGTGATAAATTTTTTTTTTATTGTCCCTTTGCATCCTGGTGAAAGACAACTCTTATTTTCTCTGTTGTATACTTTAAAGTTATCTTGAAAAGATCCATTTTTACCAACTATGTTTTTAAAATCTCTAATACTAGACCCTCCTTTTTTTATCGCTAAATTTAAAATTTTTCTTGAATATTTAATAATATTAATACATTCGTTTTCACTTAAAGATTTTGCTTTTTTTTTTGGATTTATTTTAGAGATGAATAAAATTTCACTAGCATAAATATTCCCCAAACCTGAAACAAACTTTTGATCTAAAAGAAAATTTTTTATATTCTTTTCCTTTTTATAAAAATATTTTTTTAAGTAGTTGAGATTAAATTTTGAAGAAAAAGGTTCAGGACCATAGTTTTTTATAAAATTTTCTAAATTATTCTTATTTTCAAATAATTTGAAATAACCAAATCTTCTGGGATCATTATATATAATTTTTATGTTATCAAATTCCAAAAACACATGATTATGTTTTTTTGGCAAATAAGGACTATGATAAAAACTTGCATTTGTTTTTTGATTTAAAATATTTTTTCTTAAGAGATGTATAGTGCCAGACATTCCAAGATGAATTAAGCAAAATTTTTCATCATTTAAAACTAGTATGATATATTTTGAAAATCTCTTAACTTTTTTTATTGATTTTGATTGAAGTCTTGTTTCAAAACCTTTTTTTATTTTGTACCTTAAATTCCTATTCTTTATACTTACTTTTTTTATTTTTTTTCCTGTTATTGTTCTACTTAGTGACTCTTTAACAACTTCTACTTCTGGCAATTCTGGCATTTATTATTATATTAATTAATATTATTTATTTTATGCAACAATATCTTCAAAATAAAAAAGGTCTAGTCCAAGGTGTGTTTGATAAAGTTTATGATAAATACGACATCATGAATGATTTGATGTCACTTGGAGTTCATAGAATCTGGAAAAGAAATTTAATAAATTGGATGAACCCAGGTAAAAATAAAATTCTAGCAGATGTTGCATGTGGCACAGGTGATATAGCAAAACTTTTTATCGATAATAGTTCAAATAAAAATATAGAATTATTTTGTATTGATCCCAATGAAGGAATGATGAAAAAGGGAAAAAATAGACTATCAAATTACAAGAATATCAATTGGATTAAAGGATCGGCAGAGAAATTGCCTTTAAAATCTAATTCATGTGATTATTACACAATCAGTTTTGGTTTAAGAAATACAAAAAATATTAATAAATCCTTAAGTGAAGCGTACAGAGTTTTAAAGTCAGGAGGTAGATTTTTTTGTTTAGAATTTTCAAAAATTCAAAATTTAAACTTAGATTTAGTCTATAAAAGATACTCTAAATTAATTCCAAAAATAGGAAAATTTGTGGTTGGTGAAAAAGAGCCTTATGAATATCTAATTAAAAGTATCCAAGAATTTGTTAATCAAGAGGAATTAAAGGGTTTAATGGTGAAAAATAATTTTATTAAATGTGAGTATAGGAACTATTCAGGTGGAATAGTAGCTATTCATTCAGGTTGGAAAATATGATTAAAAAATTATACATACTTTTTAAGCTTGGAAGGAAATTAGCAAAATCTGATGCTTTAAGTATATTCACAAAGTTTCATAATCCACCAATTGGAATAAAAATTTTATTTTATTTGTTGTCTTTATCGTTTTCAAAAAAAGATAATTCTTTTGTAAATGAAACCGAAGGTGAAAGATTATCAAACTCCTTGCAATCTATGGGCACGACATTCATTAAATTAGGTCAATTTCTAGCAACTAGACCAGATATAATTGGAGAAAAGTTATCAAAGCAACTAGAGAGTTTACAAGATCGTTTGCCTCCCTTTGAATTATCAAAAGCTAAAGAAATAATTAAAAAAGATCTAGGAGAAGATAATTTTAATTCAATTATAAATCTATCTGAGCCAGTGGCAGCAGCATCTATAGCTCAAGTTCATAAAGCGCAAATAAATGATAATGGCATAATTAAAGATGTGGCTATAAAAATTTTACGACCAAATATAAAAAAAATATTCAACGAAGAAATTGATGCTTTGATGCTTTTTGCTTTTTTAACTGAGTCAATTATCAAAAAGACAAAAAGACTTAAATTAGTCGAGGTTGTTTATTTGCTAAAAGAAATAACCAATTTAGAAATGGATTTAAGATTTGAAGCCGCTGCAGCTAATGAGTATTCTGAAAACACTAAGAATGACAGTGGATTTCAAGTTCCTAGAATTTATTGGAATTTTACAAGTGAAAATGTAATGACTTTAGACTGGGTTGAAGGTGTCTCTATAAGAGAAACAGAAGAATTAGAAAAAAGAAATATAGATACTAAAAAAATTGCATCAGATATTATTCAACATTTTCTAAGACATGCTGTTAGAGATGGTTTTTTTCATGCAGATATGCATCAAGGTAATATTTTTATAAACAATGGTGGTCAAATAGTTCCTATCGATTTTGGTATAATGGGAAGGTTAGATGATTTAAGTAAAAAATTTCTTGCTGAAATTTTATATGGATTTATTAAACGAGATTATAAAAAAGTAGCTGAGGTTCATTTAGCTGCGGGTTTAGTTCCAAAAGAAGTACCTGTTGACGATCTTGCCCAAGCACTAAGATCAATAGGAGAGCCAATATTTGGTCAGTCAATTAAAGATATATCTGGCGGTAAACTACTTAAGCAGCTTTTTGATGTTACTGAAAAATTTAATATGCAAACTCAACCACAACTACTCATGCTACAGAAAACTATGGTAGTAGTTGAAGGTGTTGCAAGAAGATTAAATCCAGAGACAAACATTTGGGAAACTTCAAGACCTGTTCTTGAAAAATGGCTTAAAGAAACAAAAGATCCAGTAACTACATTAAATGAAACTCTTAAAAATTCTGCAGAAGTTATAAAAAGACTACCAGACATGCCTCAAATTATGGATAAAGCAAACCAAGCATTAACATTTCTCGCAAGTGGACAAATTCCACAAAATACTAATACTTATAATGATCTAAATACAAAAAAATCTGAAATGGTAGCTTTCAGAAATCAGTCAATCATTGGTTTATTATTACTTGTAATTTTAGGATTAGTAGTATTTTAATCTCAACGATGAATTATTTTGAGAATAAAAAAATACTGTTAATTATATGTGGTGGAATTTCTGCTTACAAAAGTCTTGAGTTAATAAGATTACTTAAGAAAAATGGTACTCGTGTAAAAACTATATTAACAAAAAATGCAAAAGAATTTGTAACTCCATTATCTGTTTCATCTCTTTCTCAAGAAAAAGTTTATGACGATATATTTAGTGCAGATAACGAAGCTGAGATGGACCACATATCTTTATCCAGATGGGCTGATGCAATATTAGTTGCACCTATTACAGCAAATACTATATCTAAGGTAGCTTCAGGTAATGCAGAAGATTTGGCGTCTACCGTTTTATTAGCCTCAAATAAACAAATATTTATAGCACCGGCAATGAATGTAAGAATGTGGGAGCATCCTACTACTAAAGAAAACATATTAAAATTAAAAAGCTTTGGATACAAAATTATTGGGCCAGACATAGGAGATATGGCATGTGGTGAATACGGTGAAGGAAAAATGACAGAACCAAATGAAATAGTCAATACGATTAAAAATTATTTTTCTAATTTAGATAAAAATAAAAAATTAAAAGCTTTAGTTACTGCAGGACCAACTAATGAATATATTGATCCTGTAAGATTTATTACAAATAAATCCAGTGGCAAACAAGGATATGAAATAGCCAAATGTCTTAGAGACAATGGATTTAATACGACACTTATTTCTGGAAAGACAAGCATTAAACCTTTGGATGGTGTTAATTTTGTAAGTGTTGAAACGGCTGAAGAGATGTTCAAAGAAAGTTTAAATAATCTACCAACAGATGTAGCTATTTTTTCTGCAGCTGTCTCTGATTTTAAAGTGAAAAATTATAAAAGTACAAAGATTAAAAAGAATGAAGAATTTAACTTAGAGCTAGAAAAAAATATTGATATTTTAAATCATATATCTAATCATAATTCATTAAGACCAAAAATAACAATTGGTTTTGCAGCAGAAACAAACAATCTCTCGACAAATGCAAAGGAGAAATTGAATGAAAAAAATTGTGACTGGGTAATTGCAAATGATGTCTCAGATCAAACTATAGGATTTGGATCAGATTTTAATAAAATTTCTATATTTTACAAAGATAAACCTGAAGAAAAATTTGAAAAGATGAGTAAATCATTGGTCGCTGAAGAAATAGTTAAAAGAGTAATTCAACAGATTAATTAACTTAATGGTGAAAGTCTTAATTAAAAAATTAGACAAAAAAGTTAAACTGCCAGAATATAAAACAACAGGTTCATCTGGACTAGATTTGACTGCATTCATTGAAAAGAAAATAGTAATTAAACCAGGCGAAAACGCTTTAGTGCCAACAGGTATATCTATTGCAATACCTGAGGATACCGAAGTTCAGATCAGGCCGCGGTCGGGTTTAGCAGCTAAAAATAATATAAGTGTATTAAATACTCCTGGAACAATTGATAGTGACTACAGAGGAGAAATAAAAGTAATTTTATTTAATCATGGAGATAAAGACTTTACAGTAAATAACGATGATAGAATTGCTCAAATGATACTAATGCCAATTCTAAAAGTAGATTTTGAAACTGTAGAAACTTTGCCTGAGACAATTAGAGGTTCGGGTGGATTTGGATCAACGGGTAAGTGAAAAATTCATTATCTAAACGAAAGCTTGAGAGATACTCTAGACAAATAATACTTAAGGATATTGGTATATTAGGACAAAAGAAAATAATTAATTCAAAAGTTTTAATTGTAGGAATTGGTGGATTAGGTAGTCCAGTTGCAGATTTGTTGGCTAGATGCGGTGTAGGGTATATAGGTGCTATTGATCACGATAAAGTAGATATTTCAAATCTTCAAAGACAAATTTTGTATACTTCAAAAGATGTTGGAAAATTTAAGGTTGATATCTTTAAAAGAAGAATAAAATTAATTAACAGAGATGTAAAAGTCAAAATTTTAAAAGAAAAAGCATCAGAAAAAAATTTAAATAAAATTGTAAAAGATTTCGATATAATTGTAGATGGAACAGATAATTTTAAAACTAAATTTTTAATAAATAAATTTTCATTAAAATATAAAAGAAAATTAATAGTTGGTGCTATTAGCAAATTTGATGGACATATTTTTTCATTCGATTTTAATAATAAATCAAGCCCATGTTTAAAATGTTTTTACCAGTCAGAACCTTCTGATGAAGTTTTAAATTGTGAAAGTGAAGGAATATTAGGAACTACATCAAATATAATTGGGAGTATGCAAGCAAATGAAGTTTTAAAAAACATAATTTCTTCAGATAAAAGTCTTCACTCATCAATTCTGGTGGTTAATCTAAAAAAACTAGAATTTAGAAAAATAAAATTTACTAAAAAAAGAGGTTGCTTGTGCAATTAATCTTCAAGGTTTTAATCATAATATTTTTTACCTCGAATGCCATTTCGGAAGATAATGAAAAATTTTTAATGCTTAAAAATGATAAGGTAAACGTAAGATATGGACCAAGTTTTGATTATCCAATAAAGTATATTTACAAGAAAATAAACTTGCCAGTAAAAGTGATTGATAAAAAAGAAAATTTTAGAAGAATAATTGATAATAAAAAAAATGGTGGGTGGATACATATATCTCAATTGAAGCAATCAAAATCCTTTATAACTATGTCAAATAAAATTCTTTTCAAAAAACCAACTAAATTTTCCAAACCATTGGCTAAAATAGAAACTGGAAGATTATTGTTAGTAAAAAAATGTCAGAGAAATTGGTGTTTAGTAGAAACAAAAAGTTTTAAAGGGTGGGTTGACGAAGAAAATCTTTGGGGAAAAATCAACTAACCCTTTAAGTTATATATATTAACTAATTATTTTTGTTGGACACAAACGTCTTTGATAACAGGAGCATTCGCACAATCAACACATTTAGTCTTCTGAACTATACATCCATCATCAAGGACTTCAACATCAACTATTTTATCACACTTGGAACAAGTTGAAGAAATTGTTAATCCACATTTTTTACAATTATAATTTTCAATTTGCATATTTAGAAATTAAATATGAAAAAATTATTTTCAACAAATATCCTTGCGAATAATTATTATTTACGCATTATTTTTGCAAATAATTATTATTACTACTAATTATCCTTATTAAATTTTTCCTAAATACTTATTGATAATGATTATTATTTACTTTTTGATCTACTTGCCCACCACTTATCTAAAATGAAATACCAAATAGAATTAGCAATTGGTTCTACAATTGCATCGGTCAAAGCTATCATGAAAGATACATCAGCAACTAACATCAAAACAGTTATAGCAATTGCAAAATGACCAACTGTATAAACAATTGTTCTTAAAATAGAGCCTCTGTTATTGAAATAAATTTGACCAGCAGCTTTAAAAATACCGTTGGTAACTTCCATTATTCTTTAAACGGGCTTTCAAGCACACAAGCGACTAAATGAACTCTAGACTGTTCCCCTCCATTAAAAAAGTTATGATACTTTGTATTGTTAGTAATCCATACATGTCCATCTGCAGGCAAATGTTTTGCAACATTTTCAATAACCATTGAACAACCTGCGTTAGTTACTATCGGAATGTGCAATCTACACTCTGGATCTTTGTGCCAGCTTAGTGTTGATCTTGGCTCTTTTAATAAAAGCCTTACTCTTCCTAGTTTAAATTTTTTGCTCAGGATTTCATAAACTTCCTTGAAATAAGTATTCTCAAATTCAGGCACTAATTGAGTATATTTTGACTCGTCAATATCAATGTCTCTTGAAACTTCTCTTCCTGTCTCATCAGCAATAGTCCAATATCTTCCTCTAATGTTATTTCCCTTAATTGACTCTTCATCATTAGGGATTTGATTTAAAGGAATTGCACCGAAGTGGGTTACTCCTGGTGAATTAAATCTTTTTTTCTCTAATATTGCATCTAGATCTTTACGTAATTTTGAGATGTCAAATTTGATTTCAGGAACTTTATAAAAATCTTCAAAATTTAATGATGTCATTTTTTTTCCGCCTTTTTCTATACTAATTTAATCTTAAATCAAATCTATCTGCATTCATCACTTTGACCCATGCGGATACAAAGTCTTTGATAAATTTGTCAGATGAGTCTTTGCAGGCATAGACTTCAGCTAATGCTCTTAATTGGGAATTTGAACCAAAAATAAGGTCAACTCTTGAACCTTTCCACTTGGCTTTTTTAGACTTTCTATCTTTACCAACAAAATATTGTTCAGATTTGTCAGTTTCCTTCCAAGTGGTACTCATATCGAGGAGATTTACAAAATAATCTGTTGAGAGAGTTCCAGGTTTTTTTGTGAAAACTCCATTTTTAGAACTATCAAAGTTTGTATCTAAAACTCTCATTCCTCCCACAAGAACTGTCATCTCTGGTGCCGTTAATCCCATTAATTGCGCCTTATCGATTAATTTTTCTTCAGCAGAAACATTAGATTTACCTTTTTTCATGTAGTTTCTAAAACCATCAGCTTGTGGCTCGAGCAATCCAAATGAATTTACATCTGTCTGGTCTTGTCTAGCATCTCCTCTTCCAGGGTTAAATGGGACTTGAATTTTGTGACCAGCCTTTTTAGCTGCCATTTCAACTCCTACATTTCCACCTAATACTATAAGATCCGCCATTGAGACTGATTTTTTATTTGTATCAAATCTTTTCTTAATTTTTTGTAGAGCTTTAATAACCTTTGATAGTTTTTTAGGGTTATTAACTTTCCAACTTCTTTGAGGCTCAAGCATAATTCTTGCTCCGTTTGCTCCACCTCTTTTATCAGAACCTCTGTACGTGGAAGCAGATGCCCAAGCTGTAGAAACTAAATCAGACACGGAGATTTTTGATTTTGAAAGCTTTGATTTCAAATCCCTTATATCTTTTGATTTAAGTTTATATTTTGGTTTATCTATAGGATCTTGCCAAATTAATTGTTCTTTTGGTACTTCGCTACCCAAATAACATGCTCTTGGTCCCATGTCTCTATGAGTAAGCTTAAACCAAGCTCTTGCAAATGCATCAGCAAATTCATCTGGATTTTGATAAAAATGTTTTGAAATTGGTCCATAACTTTTATCCATTCTCAAAGATAAATCAGTTGTTTGCATCATTGGAGGATGCATTTTACTTTTATCATGAGCATCAGGAACCATTTTAATTTTCTGACCATTCTTTTTTGGAGTCCATTGAAATGCTCCAGCAGGTCCTTTTGTCAATTCCCATTCATGGTTAAATAAACAATCAAAGTAACCCATATCCCATTGTGTTGGTGTTTGTGTCCATGCCCCTTCAATACCACTACTTATTGCGTGTACACCTTTTCCTGACTTGTAATTACTATTCCAACCAGTTGCTTGATCTTGAATTCTTGATGCTTCTGGATCAGGTCCTTTATGTGATTCAGGTGCAGCACCATGAGATTTTCCAAAAGTATGACCACCTGCAACTAGTGCAACAGTTTCATAATCATTCATTGCCATTCGTCCAAATGTTTCTCTAATATCATGAGCCGCTTTTAATGGATCTGGATTAAAATCTGGACCTTGTGGATTTACATAAATTAATCCCATGTGAGAAGCCCCCAATGGTTGTTCAAGATCTCTTTTTCCGCTGTATCTCTTAACACCCAACATTTCTTTTTCTGAACCCCAGTAAATATCATCTTCTGGTTCCCAGATATCAGTTCTTCCCGCTCCAAAACCGAACGTTTTAAAGCCCATTGACTCTAATGCAACATTTCCAACTAGTATAAATAAATCTGCCCAAGAAATTCTTTTTCCATATTTCTGTTTTATTGGCCACAAAAGTAATCTAGCTTTATCTAGATTAACATTATCAGGCCAAGCATTTAACGGTGCAAACCTTTGATTGCCTGTTCCAGCTCCCCCTCTACCATCACCTGTTCTGTAAGTACCTGCTGCGTGCCATGCTAATCTAATAAACAAAGGACCATAATGACCGTAATCTGCTGGCCACCAGTCCTGTGAGTCTGTCATTAATTTGTTTAAATCTTTTTTGAGTGCTTTGTAGTTAAGTTTTTTAAATTCTTTAGAATAATTAAATTTTTTCTCCATTGGATTTGATAAATTCGAGTGCTGACTTAAAATTTTCAAATTCAAACTATTTGGCCAAAAATCTCTATTTGTTTGTCCTCTTCCAGCGCTAAATTTTGCTGGTGTACCTGCGCCCGTAAAAGGGCACTTACTTAATTCTGCTGATTTAAATGTTTTACTTTTATGAAATTCCGCACTCATTATTATATATCTCCTTTAATATTATAATTATTCTAATTAGTTGTTTATAATTATTCTAAAGAAGATTGTCAATAAGTCAGAATATTTATGATTTAATTTTGAAACTCAGTCTTCTAATTTTACTAAAACTTCAACTGATTTAATTTTTTTTCCAGGTATAGATCTTTGAATTTCTATCGGTCCTACATCCTCATTTTTAAGATCAATAAGCTTTTCTTCCTTCACATCAAAAAAATGGTGATGATCTGTGACATTTGTATCAAAGTAAGTTTGATTAGAATTAATAGTTATCTCTTTAAGATAACCTTTTTTATGAAATGCATGAACTGTATTGTAAACAGTTGCTAATGAAACTTTCTCTCCAGTTTTATCTTTAATTAAATTGAATAAGTCGTTTATTGTGAAGTGGAAAGTTTTATCTCTATTAAATAAAACCTCACATATATTTATTCTTTGTTTTGTTGGTCTTAAGCTAGAGTTTCTTAGTTTTTCAATAAATTCTTGTCTACTAGTCATTAGCAATTTAAAACTATTCTAAACTATTTCTATATTATAATGTACCTAAATCAAGTAATAAGATTACAAATTTATGAAAAAAAGTTCCTTTAATTACAACGAACTTATTGATTGCGCTAACGGTAAGTTATTTGGTCCAGGAAATGCAAAATTACCATCTCCACCAATGCTAATGTTTGATAGAATTACAGAAATTACTGAAAATCAGGGTTTTTATAAAAAAGGCTCTATGAAAGCCGAACTTGATATTAAGGATAATTTATGGTTCTTTGATTGTCATTTTAAAGAAGATCCAGTTATGCCTGGCTGTCTTGGCTTAGATGCTATGTGGCAGTTAGTTGGATTTTTTCTTGGTTGGCTAGGAAATCCAGGAAGAGGTAGAGCATTAGGCGTAAGCACAGTAAAATTTACTGGTGAAGTTCTTAAAAATGTAAAAATGGCGACATATGTAATAGATATGAAAAGAATTCTTGTTAAAGGAGAAACTACTGTGGGTCTTGCAAATGGAATATTGCTTGCTGATGGAAAAAAGATTTATAGTGCAGAAAATCTTAAAGTAGGATTATTTAAATAATGAAAAGAGTAGTTGTAACAGGACTTGGTGTAGTATCATGTTTAGGAAATAATCAAGATGAAGTTTATCAATCATTAGTTAATACAAAATCAGGGATAACATTTTCTGAGGAATATAAAGAACATAATTTAAAAAGTCATGTTCATGGAAAACCTAATATTAAATTAGAAGAGTATATTGATAGAAAAGTTATTCGTTTTATGGGTGCTGGATCAGCATATAATTATGTTGCTATGAGTGAAGCAGTTAAAGACTCTGGATTAGAGGAGAATGAAGTTAGCAATATTTCAACAGGAATGGTGATGGGATCTGGAGGACCATCAATAGAAAATGTGATTTTGGCATCAGATAAAACTAGAGAAAAAAATCCAAAAAAAATGGGTCCATTTATAGTTCCAAGAACAATGGCAAGTACTGCTTCCGCCACTTTAGCAGTTCCGTTTAAAATAAAAGGCACTAATTACACAATAAGTTCAGCATGTGCTACGAGTGGTCATTGTATTGGGAATGCAATGGAACTTATTCAATTAGGAAAACAAAATATTATTTTTGCAGGTGGGAGTGATGAAGTTCACTTTGCAATGACTGCAATGTTTGATGCAATGACTGCACTATCCTCAAAATATAATGATACCCCTGAAAAAGCATCAAGACCATATGATAAAACGAGAGATGGATTTGTTATAGCTGGTGGAGGTGGGGTTCTTGTTTTAGAAGAATACGAACATGCCAAAGCAAGAGGTGCTAAAATATACGCAGAATTAACCGGATATGGAGCAACATCAGATGGTTATGATATGGTTGCACCATCTGGTGAGGGAGCGGTGAGATGTATGAAAATGGCTTTAGCAACATCAAAAAATAAAATTGACTATATTAATACTCACGGGACATCAACCCCTGTAGGAGATATTACAGAATTAAAAGCAGTTGGTGAGGCTTTCCCAGATTATAAACCTAAGATAAGTTCAACCAAATCTTTATCAGGTCATTCATTAGGTGCAACTTCAGTTCACGAAGCAATTTACAGTTTAATAATGATGAAAAACAATTTTATTTCAGCGTCAGCAAATATTTCAGAAATGGATGATGAAGCAAAACACTATCCAATTGTTACACAAGTTGAAAAAGACGTAAATTTAAACGCAATTATGTCTAACAGCTTTGGTTTTGGTGGGACTAATGCAACATTAGTTTTTGAGAAAGTTTAAATCTATGAGTTTAATGAAGGGAAAAAAAGGTCTTATCATGGGAGTTGCCAATGAGAGATCAATTGCATGGGGTATATCACAAAAACTAGCAGAAGCCGGGGCAGAGTTAGCTTTTACATATTTGGGTGATGCTTTAAAAAAAAGAGTTGTTCCACTTGCGGAAAAACTAAATTCAAATGAAACATTTGGCTGTGATGTAGAAAAAAAAGAAGAAGTTGTAAAACTTTTTGAAGATGTAAAAAGTCAATGGGGAGAAATTGATTTTGTTGTGCATGCGATTGCATTTTCAGATAAGTCTGAGTTATCAGGAGAATATTTAAATACAACTAGAGAAAATTTTTTAAGAAGTATGTTAATATCTTGTTTTTCATTTACTGAAGTTGCTAGAGAGGCATCTAAAATAATGAAGCAGGGTGGTAGTATGATTACTTTGAGTTATGAAGCAAATAAAGCCATACCCAATTATAATGTAATGGGAGTATGTAAAGCTGCACTAGAATCTAGTGTTAAATATCTTGCGAGGGATCTAGGAGCAAAGAATATTAGAGTTAATGCAATCAGTGCGGGACCAATTAAAACTCTAGCAGCTTCTGCTATTGGGGATGCTAAATTTCTTTACAAGTGGAATGCCGATCATTCATTTTTGAAAAGAAATGTAGATAATCTTGATGTCGGAAATTCAGCATTATATCTTTTAAGTGATATGGCAGGTGGTGTTACTGGTGAAATTCATTACGTTGATGCTGGTTATAATAAAGTTGGAATGCCCGATCCTAAAAATATTAGTTAGTTTAAGAAAAGATAAATGACCAGAAAAATAATATTATTTTTTGTTTTTATTTTTTTTATAAGTTTAAATGCAAATTCTAAAAGTTATAGAATTGGTGACAAAATTAAAGGGAATTTAGAATTTTATAAAAAATATGTTTTTGATTTGCCAGATGGTGAGTGGGTAGTGGCAGATAAATATGCTTATAGCTATTACGGGGTTGTAAGTAAAGGCTACATATTGTTAAAAATTAAAAATAAAAAAGCTATAGAGTGGATCAACATAGGCGAACTTGATATTGGTTCAAGATATCAAAGTATATTCAATAGTATATTACAAGAAATAGTCTTTAAAAATAAATATGATGGTTGTTATGATAGGCCCGAATATTATGTATTAGAATATTTTGCGAAAGGATCGTCGCATAATTGCTTTTGGGTTTTGCATGAAGATGTATACAAAGAACTGAATGATCCAGAGGATCCAGAATTAAGAGGCGTATATTCACATTACAAAGCTTGGTTGAGAAATAATGGCATAGAACTTCCAAAGGTGGCTATTGGAAGTTGGCATAGCTATTTCTCAAGGTTGACCGGAGGTAAATGGTTTGTAATGACACATTATTTTGATCCTGAAATTTTAGGTGCGCCAAAGAGTAAATTTATAAAAGAAGAAAGATCAGAATATCATAAGCACAATATTTCAAACTTTCCAAAACATAAAAAAATAATGGACAAAGTTATCTCATTAAGTGCTGAGAGGCATAAAAAATTTGAGCTGGAGGTAAGAGCTAAAGAACATCACAAAATAAATTTAAGTTCATTAATTTCAAATTCATCAGAAAATGGTAGCATTGATCAAAATCAGGATATTGTTACACAAATTAATAAATTAAGAGATTTATTAAAATCAGGTGTTTTAACAGAGGAAGAATTTAAAAAAGCAAAAGAAAAAATACTTAATTAATGATGCAACAAATTAGTATTTATCTAACAAGTATTATATTGGGAATTATGCTCTTTTTTTCTTTTGTTATAGCACCTGTAACTTTCACTGCATTAGATGAGGAAAGTGCTAGAAAATTTATAAGAAAAATATTTCCTTATTACTACACTGTTAATTTAGCTATTAGTATTTTAGTTTTAATTTGCTTTATAATTCTAAAAATTTTTTCCTTAGATTTTTATTTAATTTTAAGTATTGCAGTATTATTTGCTGTATCAAATTTTGTACTGATGCCACTGATAAATAAGTTCAGAGATGAAAAGCAGGATAAAAAATTTAAACAATCACACTTTGTTTCTGTGGTGATAAATTTTGTTCAAATAATTTTGTTGGTATTTGTCTTAATTTAAAAAGAATTAGTAATTCCTAAGCCAACAGCAATAAAAATACCTAACCAAATTAAACCTTTAATAAAAAAAAATGCAAAACTACCAAGTAATAAATATCTTCCATATTTATTTTTGAGTTGTTCAAATTTGAGTTTTTTTGGAATTTTCATTTTATTAAAATTTAAAATTATTATTTTCTACTTGATCTTTTCCCACTCTTTCATGCCACCAATGATATTTTTGACATTTTTAACCCCCATGTCCTTCATAGTTTTGGTTGCTAATGTTCCTTGTCCTCCAACACCACAAAAAACTACATATTCTTTATCTGGATTTTTTTTAAACATATCATTTTCTAGAGGACTGCCTTCTGCTAAATAAAATTCTAGTAAACCCCTATCTAAGTGAATTGCATTACCGATCGTGCCTTTTGAATAGCTTTCTTTGTCTCTAACATCGATAAATTGAACATTTGGTTCATTTAGCTTTTCTTTTGCATCACTAGCGCTGATATTTTCAATTTCATTACTTACGCTCATCAAATCATCAAATTTTTTCATATTTCTCCTATAAATTTATATTGCAGCTTGTTTAATTGATAACTTAACTTTTCCTCTATCAAAACCTATTACTTTAACTTTAACTTCATCACCTTCTTTTACGACATCAGTTACCTTACCGACTCTTTTATCAGCAAGTTCTGATATGTGAACGAGACCATCTTGTTTTCCTAGGAAATTAACAAATGCACCAAACTCCATAATTTTCATAACTTTACCATTGTAAATTTTATTGAGTTCAGCTTTAGCAGTTAAGTCTTTAATCATTTGCATAGCTTTATTCCTAGATTCCTCATCTGGAGCAGCTACTGTAACTTCACCCTCGTCATTGATGTCAACTTTTGCACCTGAAACCTCAACTATTTCTCTTATAGTTGCTCCACCTTTTCCAATGACTGTAGCAATATCTTTCTTATCTACAGTTATTTTTTCCATTTTAGGTGTATGTTTTCCGACATCTTCTCTTGATTTAGATAAAGCTTTGTTCATTTCTCCTAAGATATGAATTCTTCCATCTTTCGCCTGTTTTAAAGCTTGTTCCATAATTTCAAATGTTATTCCTGTAATTTTAATATCCATTTGAAGAGATGTTATTCCATCTTTAGTTCCAGCAACTTTAAAGTCCATATCACCTAGGTGGTCTTCATCTCCAAGAATGTCGGAAAGAACGCTAAAGTCATCTCCTTCTTTAATTAATCCCATTGCAATTCCAGCAACTGGTTCTTTAATTGGTACACCTGCATCCATCAATGCCAAAGACGAGCCACAAACAGTTGCCATAGATGAAGAACCGTTTGACTCGGTTATCTCTGATACAATTCTAAATGTGTAGGGAAAACTCTCCTTTGAAGGCAAAGAAGAATTTATTGCTCTCCAAGCTAATTTTCCATGACCAATCTCTCTTCTGCCAGTACCTATTCTACCAGTTTCACCAACAGAGAAAGGTGGAAAATTATAATGAAGCATAAATCTCTCTTTTTGTAATCCTTCAAGACTTTCTATTTTCTGCTCATCATCCGACGTACCGAGTGTAGTTGTAACTATTGCTTGAGTTTCTCCTCGAGTAAACAAAGCAGAGCCATGAACTCTTGGAAGAATTCCAACTTCACACATAATTGGCCTAACATCTGCAAGACCTCTACCATCAATTCTATTTTTATTTTTTAAAATATCTGTTCTTACAATCCTTTTTTCTAAATTTTTAAGTTCAGAATTTACATCAAGATCTGTATAATTCTCATCTTCTTCATACAGTTTTTTTGCTTTATCAGTTATCTCAGAAATTAAATTTGATCTTTCTTGTTTATCTTTTATTGAAAATGCTTTTTTAAGTTCATCCGTAAATTCACTCTCTAATTTATTTTTTACTTCTGAAAGATCTTTTTTCTCAACTTCCCAATCAGGTTTTTTGCATTCTTTGGCTAGATCCTCGATCATCTCGATTACTGGAACAAACCCTTCGTGCCCAAACTTAACAGCATTTAACATTTCCTCTTCAGTTAAACCGTTTGCTTCGGATTCAACCATTAAAACCGCATCTTTTGTTCCTGCTACTACAAGATCAAGTTTTGAGTCTTTAAGTTGTGCTTTGGTAGGGTTAAGTACGTATTCTCCTTTAATAAAGCCAACTCTAGACGCACCTACAGGACCCAAAAATGGCATTCCAGAAATTGCTAACGCTGCTGATGAAGCAATTATTGATAAAATATCTGCTTCATTTTCTTTGTCATAAGATATAACAGTTGGCAGTACTTGAACTTCGTTTTTAAATTCATCTGGAAAAAGTGGTCTGATGGGTCTATCAATTAATCTTGAAATTAATGTTTCACTATCTGTTGGTCTTGCCTCTCTCTTAAAATATCCACCTGGAATTTTACCAGCTGCGTAATATTTTTCTTGATAATTTACTGACAAAGGAAAGTAATCCATATCTGGATTAACTTTTTTAGCTCCAACTGCTGTTGCTAAAACAACTGTTTCTCCACACTGAGCTATGATTGCACCATCTGCTTGTCTTGCTATTTTACCTGTTTCTAAACTAATCTTTTTCCCTGCTACTTCTATTTCTTTCTTTACAACTTTAAACATTTACTTCCTTAAATTTAATTTTGATATTACTTCTTTATAAGACTGAATTTTATTTTTCTTTAAATAGTCTAATAATTTCTTTCTTTTATTTACTGCTCTTAAAAGTCCAACAGATGAATGTTTATCTTTTTTGAACTGTTTAATATGTTTAGACAAGTTCTCAATTTTATAAGTTAATTGAGCAACCTGTACCTCTGAAGAACCTGTATCTTTTTCATGGATTGCCAGTTCTTTTGATTTATTTGCCATTTTTTTCCTTACCTATTTGTTTGTTTTATTAAATTTTCAATTTTTTCTGCGTAGTCAAAGGAGTCATCTTTTACAAAAAATAATTTTGGTAAAAACTTCATCACTATCTTTTTTGATAAGACTTTTCTTATTACAAATGAAAATTCTTTTAATTTAACAACTACTTCTTCAACATCTTTTCCACCTAAAGGCATTACAAAAATTTTTGCAGTTTTTAAATCTGGAGACATTCTAACTTCTGTCACTGTTATCTCTTTAGTAGATAAATTTGGTAATTTAGCTTCATCTCTGATAAATATCATTCCCAATGCTTGTTTGATCATTTCGCCAACTCTTAATTGTCTTTGAGTAACTGGTTTTCCTAAATTAGTCATTATATTGTTCTCTCTGTTATTGTCGAATTGTATACTTCAATTACGTCATTTTTCTGGAAATCGACAAAATCCTTAAGCGTTATCCCACATTCTAGACCAGCTGATACCTGTTTAGTTTGATTTTTTTCTCTAAATATTGAGCCTATTTTCCCATTAAAAATTATAGCTCCATCTCTGATAACTCTTGCATTTGAATCTTGAGTAATTTCTCCATCTGTTACTTTCGAACCTGCTACTTTTCCAACTTTTGAAACTTTAAATATTTCTAATATCTCTGCTGTTCCAATAATTTTTTCATCTACCTCTGGCGTTAAAAGACCAGACATTTTACTTTTTATAAAATCTAGAACCTCATAAATGATATTAAAATTTGATATAGAAATTTTTTCTTGTTCTGCTCTTTTTTTAGCTTCTTTACTAGGTTTTACATTAAAAGCTATAATAACAGCATTAGATGCTTTAGCTAGAGTGACATCTGTTTCTGTAACCATTCCAATATCTGATAAAAGTATCTTTGGCTTTACCTCATCATGTTTTATTTGGTTTATTGCATTTTTTATAGCTTCAGACGATCCATGAACATCCGATTTTATTATAATATTTAATTCCTCAGATGATTTATCTTTGAATGCTGAGTCTTGGGTAACATAAGACAAAGGATTTTTACTTTCTTTTGCTTGTTGTATTCTACCATCAGATAAAGTTTTAGCCTCTTTTTCGTTATTTAAAACTATAAAATCATCTCCTGATTTTGCTGCTCCATTAATACCTAATATCTCAATTGGTGTTGCGGGCTCAGCTTTGTCAATTTGTTTTCCTTGGTCATTAATTATAGCCCTAACTTTTCCCCATTTTAAACCACTAACAAAATAATCACCTTTATTTAAAGTTCCAGCTGTTACTACTACATTTGCAATTGGTCCTCTTCCAATGTCAATTTTGGATTCAAGAACAATCCCTTTTGCATCAGTTTCAAAATCAGTTTTTAAATCCAATATTTCTGCTTGTAAGATTACACTCTCAACTAATTTATCTAAATTCTGTTTTGTTTTAGTCGATATTTCAACCATTAGAGTGTCTCCTGATAAATCTTCAGCAATCAGCTCATATTCTAAAAGCTGATTCTTAATTTTTTGAGGATCGGCCTCAGGTAAATCACACTTATTTATTGCAACAACAATTGGTACTTTAGCAGCTTTCGCATGTTTAATTGACTCTATTGTTTGTGGTTTTACACCATCATCAGCTGCAACAACAAGAATAACTATATCGGTTAATTTTGAACCTCTAGCTCTCATTTCTGTAAAAGCTGCATGACCAGGAGTATCGATAAAAGTTAACTTGTTTTCTTTATATTTGATCTGATATGCACCTATATGTTGAGTAATACCTCCAAATTCACCAGAAACAACATTTGCTTTTCTTAAGACATCTAAAACAGATGTCTTACCATGATCAACGTGGCCCATTACCGTTACTATTGGAGCTCTACTTTTTAAATTTTGAGTTTTTATTTCTTTAATCTTTTCTAAAATTTCTTCAGCCCTTTCTTCTTTAACAGGATTATGTCCAAATTCCTTAACTAAATACTCGGCTGTATCTGCATCGATTGTATGATTGATCGTAACTGTTACTCCCATACCCATCAAATGCTTGATTATACTACTTGATTGCTCTGCCATTCTATTTGCTAATTCTCTTATGGTGATTACCTCAGGTATATTTATATCTCTTTTAACTGGTTTAAAATTTTCTTTTGTCTCCTCTTTATTTAATAATCTATTTTCCTTTTGCTTTGCTCTTTTTAAAGAGGCTAAGCTTCTAGATCTATTACCAATATCTTCCTCATTTAATGCTCGCGAAACTGTAAGTTTTAATTCTCTCCTTTTGCCTACTAACTTAGCAGACTTGTTTTCTTTTTGAATATTCTCGCCTTTTAATCTTCTTGTAGCTCTTTGTTCTGCTAACTTTCTTTTTTCAAAATCAGATGTGATTGGTGATGAAGGTTTCGAAAAATTCGTTTTTTTTGGCACAAAAGAGCTTTGTGGTTTATTTTCAGTTGATCTTGCTACTCTTGAAAAATTTGGTTTGCTTCCAAATCTCTGGGTTCTTTTTTCTATTACGACTGTATTCTTTGAATGGGATTTTGCTTGTTCGATACTATTTATCGTTTTTTTTGAAGCTCCAGTAATTGTTAACTTTAATTTTTTCTTTTCCATTTCTCATCTCTCAATCTTGATATACAATATCTCTTGCAGACATTATTAGATCATCTGCCTCTTTTTTTGAGAGTGCAAAATCCTCTAAATACCCTTTAATTTTAACTCTTTCTCCCTTGACAACATCGTATCCGCCTGTCAATTCATCAGATGCTAGATCTGCAAAATCATTTAACGTTAAAATTTTTTGTTCTCCAAGAGTGACTAGCATTCCTGGTGTCAAACCCTTGTGGTTAATTAAATCATTCTCTAAACCTAAATCTTTAATTCTATTAGCTATTTCCTCTTGGTCTTTTTGATAAAATTCTTTAGCTCTTTCAATCAATTCCTTTGCGGTCTCTTCTTCTATACCCTCAATTTTTATAAGTGAATCTGGATTACTGTCTTTAATATCATCTATTGATGAGAATCCTTCAGCAACGAGTAGCTGGCCTAATGTTTCATCTAACTCTAAATTTTTAACGAAATTATCTGTCTTCTCTTTAAATTCTATTTGTCTTCTTTCAGAGTCTTCTTGATCTGTCATTATATTTATTTCATAATTCATTAATTTTGTTGCCAATCTAACATTTTGACCTCTTCTACCGATTGCTTTACTAAGATTTTCTTCTGTTAAAATAACATCAAGTTTTCTACTCTCTTCATCCACATTAACTCTTTGAACTTCTGCAGGTGATAGAGCATTTGCAACTATTACAGCTGGATCTTCTGACCAATTTACTATATCAATTTTTTCTCCTTGAAGTTCATTTACAACTGCTTGAACTCTACTACCTCTCATTCCTACACATGCTCCTACTGGATCTAAAGAAGTATCAATTGCTTTTACACAAATTTTAGCTCTACTGCCTGGATCTCTTGATGATGATTTAATCTCTATAAGCCCATCATAAATTTCTGGAACTTCTTGAATAAATAATTTTTCCATAAATTTAGGATGTGCTCTAGAAAGAAAAATTTGTTGTCCTCTTGGCTCCCTTCTTACGTCTAAACAATATGCTTTTACTCTATCACCTGCCTTAATATTTTCTCTGGGGATCATTTCATTTTTTTGAATTATTGCTTCGGTTCTTCCTAAGTCAACAATTACATTCCCAAATTCTAATCTTTTTACTATACCACTTAAGATAGTATCAATTTTATCTTTAAAATCGTTGTATTGTCTCTCTCTTTCAGCTTCTCTTACATTAAAGCTAATAACTTGTTTTGCTGTTTGCGCAGCTATTCTTCCAAAATCAAATGAAGGCAGTGGTTGAAGGACTTCATCTCCAATCTGTTTTCCTTTATTTTTTTCATTAAGAATTACTGCATCATCAATTGTAATTTCTAAATTAGAGTTTTCAGGATTTTCAGCAATTACAAGTTTTCTAAATATTCCAATTTCTCCACTTTCCCGATCAATTTCGACTTTAATTTCATTTTCAGATCCAAATTTTGATTTAGCAGCTTTTGCTATACCATTTTCCATCGATCCTATGATTAACTCTTTATCAATGGATTTTTCTAAAGCTACTGCTTCTGCTATTCTAATTAATTCTAATTTATCTGCTCTTCTATTTAACATACTAATTAATACTAAAAAAAAATGGGCCGTAGCCCATTTTGAAATTTCAATAATATTTTTGGAATATATTTATTTTTTTTTAATATTCAACTTTATTTACTTACTAAATACATCAGATTTATCTGTCTTTTCCCATGAAAATGAGCCTTCTTCATCTGGAATTCTCCCAAAGTGTCCATAAGCTGCTGTTTTTTCATAAATAGGTTTATTTAATCCCAACATTTGTCTAATTCCTCGAGGACTTAAATCAAAATTTTCATGTATAAGCTTCACTACGTGTTTATTTTTTTCATCATCGTTATCAAACAAATCTACATAGATTGACAAAGGTTTTGATACTCCAATTGCATAGGCAAGTTGGATCAAACATTTATCAGCTAATTTAGATGCAACAACATTTTTTGCCAAATACCTAGATGCGTAAGCAGCAGATCTATCGACTTTAGTTGGATCTTTTCCTGAAAATGCACCTCCACCATGTGGGGCTGCTCCACCGTAAGTATCAACAATAATTTTTCTGCCTGTCAAACCGCTATCTCCATCAGGGCCTCCAATAACAAAGTTACCTGTAGGATTTACATAGATTTCTTTTTCATCTAACGAATTTAACAATTCTTTTGGTATAGATTTTTCAATATAAGGTTTAACCAAATCTCTTACTTGTGCTTGATTTACATCAGGTGAGTGTTGAGTTGATATTACCACTGATTTCACTGATGATGGTTTTCCTTCTTTATATTCAATTGTTATTTGGCTTTTTGAATCTGGCTCAATATTTTTCAATTTTCCAGATTTTCTATCTTCTGCCATAAGTCTTAAAATTTTATGAGAATAGTGTATTGGAGCTGGCATAAGGACATCAGTTTCATTACAAGCATAACCAAACATAATTCCTTGGTCACCCGCACCCTCATCTTTATTTCCAGAAGAGTCTACACCCATAGCAATATCAGCAGATTGAGCATGTAAATGACTTTCAACTGAAGTAGCCTCTTTCCAAGTAAATCCCTTTTGATCATAACCTATATCTTTAATGCAATGTCTTACTTTTTCTATTAAATCTTCTTTTTTAATTTCTGGACCTCTTACTTCACCAGCTAATACAACTTTATTTGTTGTTGTTAAAGTTTCACAGGCAACTCTTGATTGAGGTTCGGCTGCTAAATATGTATCTACAACCATGTCTGAAATTCTATCGCAAACTTTGTCTGGGTGACCTTCAGATACTGACTCGCTTGTAAATAAGTAATCTTTTTTCATTTATTCTCCCTAATTTTTAAAATCACAATGAAAGTAGTATAAATTAGAACAAAATAAAAGAAGATCTTATTACCGTGTCTAGCAAAATAAGTTTTATTAACACGTTTGATTTTTTTAACATCAAAATATCCTTTTTCTTTAATTTGTTTATTAATTTGACCTTTGGGATTAACAAAAGCAGATATTCCATTGTTTGTTGATCTTATTACATTTTTACCTTCTTCAATTGATCTGAATATTGAGTGAGCCAAATGTTGTTGAGGTCCAATTGTTTTTCCAAACCAACCATCTTCAGAAATGTTTAATATAATATCATAATAATTTTTATTTGGATTAATTTTTCCTGAATAGATAATTTCGTAACAAATAAGTGGGATAAATTTTAATTTATTTATCTCCAAAATTTCTCTTTTAACATCAGCTGAAAATGATTGATATCCTTGAGTTATTTTTTTTAGACCTATTATTTGAAAGAAATTTTCAAAAGGCAAAAATTCTCCAAATGGGACAAGTTTATTTTTATTATACTTATGTAATAATTCTATCTCGTTATTTAATACTATCAGAGAATTATAAATTTTATTTTGGTTGGTACTATTTATACCCAATATAACCTTATGGTTAATATTATAATTTTCCTTAAAGCTATCTTTGTAAAATTTTAGATCTTTTAGATATATACTTGTAATAATTCCCTCTGGGTAAATGAATATTGCTTTTTCAATGTTATGTGCATCACTTAAACTAATCAATTCATTAATACTTTTTTCAGTATCTTGGTTTGATAGGAATCTTTCGATGGGTATATTTGGAGAGATAACTCGAATTATGGAACTTAAGTTATCATATTTTTTTTTTTCAAAATTTTTAATAATAAAATTTCCATATAAAAAATTGATTACTAATAAAATTAAACTAAAACTAAAAATTAAAAATTTAGTTAGGCTTTTATATTTAAAAAAAAATATTACTGGTAATAAAAATATAGTTATTGATAATAAATTTAATGAATAAGTTCCTATATAAGATAAAATTTGTAAAGAATGTAAATTATTTGAAAGACTAAAAACTAATAAATTCCAAGGAAAACCTCCAAAAATAAAACTTCTTAGAAACTCAATACCTCCAAAAAAAATCGAAAAAATCAAAATTGACGAGAGTTTATTTTTTAAATTAAAAAAATTGCATAGAAAAGTAACTAAACCATAAAATATTCCCAAAAATAAAGGGATTAATATAAATGCAAATGGAATAATAAATTTAAATTTTGCATCAAATGTCAAAGAATTTGTAATCCAATATAGGTTTGAAATAAAATAACCAAATCCAAAGATCCAACCAACAAAAAGTGAAGTAGTTTTTTTATCTACATAATTTATTAATATGTAAAGTAACACTGGAAGTGTTAAAAAATTAATAAAAAATAAATTGTAAGGGGGTAGACTAAATGACGTTAGTATACCTAAAAGGAAACATATTAAAAATAGGAACACTTTATTTTCTAAAATAGATTTCAATTTATTTTATTCAATTTTTTAAATATTAAATTTTCTTTTTTCTTCATAAGATAATAATCTTTATTTTTTTTATGATCATGTCCTAAGAGATGCAAATAACCATGTATCCACATTTTATCTAATTCATGATCAAAACTAGATGATTTTGCTCTTTTATTAATTATTTCAAAAGAAATTGCTATGTCTCCTAAATATAATTTATTTTTTAATTTAACTTTTAGAGGAAAAGAAAGCACATCTGTTGAAACATTTTTATTTCTAAACTTTGAATTTAAATCTTTCATTATTTTATTATTAGTAAGCATCACAGTAAATTCTTGGTTTTTGTTTTTAAAGGAGCTGAATTTAGATAATTTGTTTAATTTCTTTTGGAAGTAAATTTCTGGTTTTTTTAATTTTTTTTCCCAAATTTTTTTATCTATAACTATGTTGGCTTTAATCATTAATCTGAATTTTTATCAGAATAAGCCTTAACTATCTTAGAAACTAGTGGGTGTCTTACAACGTCAGTATGATCGAAATCTACTACAGATATCTCCTTTAGATGACCGAGTAATTTTTTTGATCTATTTAAACCTGACATTGTTTTATTAGGTAAGTCTATTTGGGAAGGATCACCGTTAATAACTATTTTAGAATTTTCACCTATTCTTGTTAAGAACATTTTTATTTGAGTATCAGTGGCATTTTGTGCTTCATCAAGAATTGCAAAAGAATTTTTTAAAGTTCTACCCCTCATAAAAGCAAGCGGTGCGATTTCAATATCTCCGATTTCTATTTTTTTTTGTATTTTTTCAAAATCTAATAAGTCATATAATGAATCGTAAAGAGGTCTTAAATAAGGATCAACTTTTTCTCTCATGTCTCCTGGCAAGAAACCTAATCTCTCTCCCGCTTCTACAGCTGGTCTAGATAAAATGATACGCTCTATTTTTTTTTCAAGTAACATAGTTAAGGCAACTGCGACAGCTAAAAAAGTTTTACCAGTTCCCGCTGGTCCTGCAGAAATAACAATATCTGACTCTTTTAAAGCTCTTATATAATTTTTTTGCTTCTCAGATCTTGGTATTACAGATTTTTTTGGAGTTTTTATTATGTATTCTACATTTTCAGTTTTATTTGTAACTTTCTCATCAATCATAAATTTGTTTACAGATGACTCTATATCCTTTTTTTCTAATGTTCCATTATTTAAAAATTGATCTACAAGAAATTGAATTGCATTTTTTATTAATTCATTTTTTTCATGAGTATTTTTTAATAAAATTGAATTTCCTCTAGAGTAAATGCTGGTATTAGTAATTTTTTCTAATTCTTTTATATTATTATTAAATTCTCCTAAAACACCTAAAAGTAATTCATTGCTTTGAAATACAATACTTAAGGCATTGTTTTCTGAATATACATATTTTAAATCGGGATTAATTTTTGATTTTGCAAAATTATTCAAATTATGCTGCTTTCATTTCATCTATTACTTTGCCAAATAATGAATTTTGATTACTTTTTTCAATATTAACTCTAATAAGTTTGCCAATATGACTTTCATTACCATCAAAAATTACTGAATTTAAATATTTATTTCGTCCGAAATATTTGTTTTGGTTTTTAAGTTTATTTTCCACAAGTACCTCTAAGGTTTTGCCTTCTAAAGATTTATTCAATTCTATTTGATTACTAAATAATTTTTCTTGAATAGTTATCAGCCTATTTTTAAGTTTATCTTTATCAGTAATTTCTAATTCGGCAGCCTTTGTTCCTGGTCTTGGACTAAAAATAAAAGAAAATGAATTTATAAATTTAATTTTGTTAACTAAATTTATGGTTTCTTTAAAATCATTCTCCGTTTCTCCAGGGTATCCAATAATAAAGTCACTTGAAAATTTTATATCAGGATTAATTTTGATTAATTTTTCATAAATATTTAAATAATTATTTACAGTATGCTTTCTGTTCATCATTTTTAATATTCTATCAGAACCGCTTTGAATTGGTAAATGAACAAAAGGCATTAATTTTTTTGAATTTTTGTAACATTCAATAAGATCATCTGTCATATCTCTTGGATGAGAAGTAGTATATCTAATTCTACTTATTTCGTTATATTCACTGAGTGAATTGATAAGGTCTGATAGTCGGTACTCTTTGGATCCATCTATATAAGAATATGCATTAACGTTTTGGCCAAGAAATGTTATTTCTCTAGATCCGTTCTTTATCAATCTCTCAGCTTCATCAATAATGCTTTTATATGGTCGAGAATATTCTGGTCCTCTAGTATAAGGTACAACGCAAAAATGACAGAATTTATCACAACCCTCTTGAATCGTTAAGAAAGATGAAACATTGGTATTATTGTTTTTAATATTATCGAAGTACCTAAACTTAGAAACTGAATCAAATTCAGTTTCTTCAACTTTATTTTCTTCCTCAAAATTCTTTAAAAGACTATTTATTTTTTGATAAGATTGTGGGCCTATAACTAGATCTATATATTTTTCTCTATTGAGCATCTCTGTATTTTCAGCTTGTGCTACGCAACCTGCAACTACCATTATCGGTTTTTTTTTATTTTTGTATAATTTCTTAACTCTTCCAACCTCATGATAAACTTTATCTTTGGCTTTATCTCTAATATGACAAGTGTTTAATATGTAACAATCGGCATCATCTTGATTTTCAGTTTTATTATAACCTATATCTCTGATAGCATCATATATCCTGTTGGAGTCGTACTCATTCATTTGACAACCAAATGTCTTTATAAAAACCTTCTTGTGCATGAATTATTTTTTTTTGATCCCGTATAGCTCTAATTTATGATCAACGAGCTTATAGCCATATTTATCAGCGATTTTTTTTTGTAATTCTTCAATCTCTTCGTCAACAAATTCTATTATTTCACCAGTTTTGATATCAATTAAGTGATTATGATCATCATTTAGCTCATATCTCGCTTTGCCAGACTTAAAATCATGTTTTGTTAAAATTCCAGCTTCTTCAAAAAGTTTGACTGTTCTATAAACTGTAGCAATACTAATTTTAGAATCTATTTGAGAAACTCTATTGTATAATTCATCAACATCTGGATGGTCGGACTCTCCATATGTTTCCTTGGACTCGGATATTACTTTAGCAATTATCCTTCTTTGATCTGTAAGTTTCACTCCATTTTTTTGGCATTTTTCTTCGATCGTTTCTAGCATAATATATTTTAACTCGAGTAAAGGGGTTTAATCAAATTAATATTTGTAAAATTTTTTTTATCGATTTTTACTAACTGATCTACACCATTTTCGGTTAAGTGTTCACTTAAAAATCCATATAAATCAATATTTTTTGCAAAGGCAATGCCTTTAGCAATTGCTATTGAATTTCTAATACTTGATACTTTGCCAGGACCTTGATTAACAAATATTTCGCTTATTTTATCTAAATTTGAATCGTGTTCATTAAGGAAATTTAAAATTAATATCATTATTTTGTCAAAATTTTCTCTACTGTTTATATGAGCGGTAGTATAAGATTCTATGTTAGTAATGAGAGAAAATAAAATTTTATCATCTGCAGCGTTAATAACTAAAGTATTCATTTTTTTTATTATTTTTTTAAACGTTAAAGCTGAAGTAGTAAATAAAAAATATTTTAAAAATGAACAAGGTATTTTGGCAATTATGTATCATAGATTTGAAGAAAATAAGTATCCATCAACAAATATAAGATTAAATATATTTAAAAAACATATTAATTTAATAAAAGAAAACAATTTAAAATTTTATAATCCTGGTGAATTTTCAAAAAATTTTAAAGAAGTTAAGGAACAAAAAAAAATTTTACTAACTATTGACGATGCATTCACATCATTTTATGAGAATGCTTGGCCAATTTTAAAAAAAGAAAAAATTCCATTTATTTTATTTGTTTCAACAGAGTCAGTTGGAAATAAAGGATACATGAGTTGGAACCAAATAAAAGAAGTAGAAAAAGAAAACTTTGCATACATTGGTAATCATTCACATTCACACGATTATTTAACTAAATTTACTTTTCAAAAGTTTGTGGAAGATATTGAGAAATCAATTAAAATATTTAACGATAAGTTAGGTTATAATCCAAGTTTTTTTTCATATCCCTTTGGCGAGTATAACTTAGAACAGAAAAATTATATTTCAAATAAATTTGAATTTGCATTTGGACAACATTCAGGTGTTATTGATTTAAACAAAGATAGATATGAACTACCAAGATTCCCTATAAACGAAAAATATGGTGAAGTAAAAAGATTTAAAGAGGTAATTTCTTATTTGCCACTTCAGTATAAAATTATTAAACCTGAAAACAAATTTATGAATAATGGAGAAAACCCACCCAAAATGACGATAGAATTTTTTAAAGATCAAAAGAATTTAGAAAATATTAATTGTTTTTCAAATGAAGGTTCAAAATGGAGAAAAACAAAAATTATCTTAATTGATAATATATTAAATATTGATTTTGCAGAAAAATTTATTGAGAGAAGAGGTAGAATTAATTGCTCTTTAAAAGATAAAAATGGGTGGAGATTTTCAGGTTTCCAATTTGTTCAAAATTAAATTAATTTTTTTGTCTTATTGCTTGTAGGCATTACATTTACATCATCAAAATCCGTAAGAGAATTTTGCTTTATGATTTTTTTTAACACATCAATATATTGATGCCCAGTCTCCGCGTATTTATCTAAATAATTTACCAACTTTAAACTGTCTAATTTTTCATCGTTGTCTCTTTGAATTGCTCTTTCTTTTCTAAATTCGATATAGCTGCTGTGAGTATTTAAATTTCGTTGATATGCTCTCACTGATGCTTTAAGAACTGCAAACTTTGCAACTTTGTGTTTTGCATCTTTATCTACACCTGCTGGTCTTATTCCTTCTCCACTCCAAGTCCATTGTCCAAATAATGCATTACCCTCTAGAGCAAATCTCGATGTCCCCCATCCAGTTTCTTTGGCAGCTTGAGCAAGTGCTAAAGAGACAGGTATTTCATCCATTCTAACTTTCAGAGAATAAAAATCTCCATCTCTTAAACCGTATTGTTTAAATTTTTCTTTTAACCAACTCTTTTCTTTTTGTGTGTTAATATTTTTAGCTAATATTCTAAATAATTCTTTTCTATCGAGTCGAATTTTAGCGTTTTCTTCTACGATTAACGGCAAAACTATTTGAATAAATAGTCTCTTTCTCTTTTTTGAACTCTCAATACTTTTAATCTCTTTTGGAAGGTGATCAATTTTGTTACCTATATTTACCAACTTAGTCTCTCGAACTCTTTCAAGATTATAATTTGTATCTTTAAACAATTGTTCAATTGTTCTTGCATCAAATCTAATTGAATTTTGACCCTCTTCATCTGTACTAAAAAAATCAATATCAGCAAAAATATTTTTTAAACTCAGTTTATTTGTTTTAGATTCAGTTTCTCCATCTAGCACTTTTTTTCTTTTTTCTAATTCTTGGTCAAAATTTACACCAGCATTTGAAATTATAGATTTTTTGAAATTTATATTTTTATCTAAAAAATTGTTTACGGTTGGTAAAGAAAAGAATGAAAATATTACAAAAATACTAATTGCAGAAAATCTAAATATATTATTTTTCTTTTGTTTAAGTTTAATATTTTTATTTTTTGTACTTCTCACCATTAATTTCAATATAATTATTATTAATTAATTATACAGCTAAAACTTCTTTAACTTCAGGAATATAATGACAAAGTAAGTTTTCTACACCCTTTTTTAAAGTAAGAGTTGAAGACGGACATCCTGAGCAGCTGCCTTTTAATATAACTTTAACTTTTCCATCCTTGAATTCTTGAAATTTTATATCTCCACCATCTCTTGCAACAGCAGGTCTGATTTTAGAATCTAAAATACTTATAATTTTTTTTTCAATTTCTGAGTAATTTTTGTTTTGATCTTCTTCATTATTTTTTTTATCGATAATGCACGTATTGCCATTTGCATAATGCTCATTGACATAAGAAATAACAATATGCTGAATATCTTCCCATTTTTTATTCTCTTCTTTATTTATAGAAAAGAAATCTTCCCCTAAAAATACTCCAGTCACTCCATTTATTTGTAATAAATTCTTGATCAATAAATTGTTTGTATCTTCCTGATTTAGAACTTCTAAAGGACCATCATTAGATACCTTTCTTCCTGGTAAAAACTTTAATGAGTTTGGATTTGGTGTATTTTCAGTTTGTATAAACATAGGTTTTATATAGTGTTTATTTCAAAATATTAAATGATTAAAAACCAACTATTTCTTTTATCTTTTTAACTTTTTTAGAAGAGATATCCTGAGCTTTTGCTGCACCATCCTCTAAAATTTGATCTATATAATTTTTGTCTGACAATAATTTTTGTATTTCTTTTGATATAGGTGAGAGTTTAGTCGCAATTATTTCAGATAGTTTATTTTTTAAATCAGAAAAATTTTTTCCCTCAAATTCATTTAATGTATCGGTAATATTTTGATCACTTAAGCTAGAGTAAATACCCATCAAGTTTTCTGCTTCGGGTCTACCTTTAAGTCCAACCTCATTTCCAGGTAAAGTATCATTATCTGTTTTTGCTTTTTTTATTTTGTTAATGATTTGATCCTCAGAATCTGTTAAATTGATCCTACTTCCTTCAGCAATATCTGACTTACTCATTTTTTTTGTACCATCCTTCAAGCTCATTATTCTTGAAAAATTTTTTTGTATAAGAGGCTCTGGAGGTCTTAGAAAATCTGGGCATTTATATTCGTTATTAAATTTTTGAGCTATATCTCTACAGAGTTCTAGATGCTGTTTTTGATCATCTCCAACTGGCACATGAGTGGCATCATACAAAAGAATATCGGACGCCATCAAAACCGGATAGATGTATAAACCAACGCTAGCTTTTTCCTTATCTTTACCAGCTTTTTCTTTGAATTGTGTCATTCTATTGAGCCATCCCATTCTAGCAACACATCCTAAAATCCAAGATCCCTCGGAGTGTGCGGGAACTAAAGATTGATTAAATATTATACTATTTTTTGGATCAATACCGCTTGCGATAAATGCTGCTGCTGTCTCTCTAATATTATTTTTTAATTCTAGCGGGTCTTGCATTACAGTAATTGCATGAAGATCCACGACGCAAAAAATACAATTGTTTTCTTTATTATTTTGTAAATCCACAAAATTTTTTATTGCACCAATATAATTACCAAGATGCAAGTTTCCTGTTGGTTGTACTCCAGAAAAAATTTTTTTAGACATAATTTAATACTTTAATTTAATATCAGATATTTTAAAGGCCTTAATGAGTATTGAAATTAACAAATAAAAAGCAAAAGTTAAAAGAACTAATAATATAATTGCTAAAAATTTATAACTATTTGTAAATATAAAATAATTATTAAAATAATTTATTAAAATTTTAAATAATCCCAAGCAAATTAAATTTACAGTAAATATTTTAAATAGCTGTATAAAAAATGTATTGTTGAAATTAAAGTAATTTTTATTTAGAACAAATACCATTAGTAATAATCCATTCAACCAAGAAGAAATACTAGTTGCTATAGGAATTATAATAAACCCAATTTTACTGAATAAAGATAAACTAATAACAATATTTAAAATTACAGAAATCAATGAAAAGTAAAAAGGTGTTTTAGTATCATTTCTTGCAAATATAAAACTTGAAAATATTTTTATCATCGAGAATGCAGGCAGACCCAATGCAAAATAAAATAGTGCATTAGCTGAATTTTTAACGCTTTCTTCATTAAAAGATCCATACCCAAAAAGCGCAGAAACAATTTCTTCAGAAGCAAGAAGTAATGCTAGAGTAGCAGGAAGACTTAAAAATAAACTTAATTCTAATGATTTATTTTGTAAAATTGCCAATTTTATTTTGTCTTTACTTTTAACATATCTAGTTAAGTTAGGTAAAATAATTATACCAATTGCAATCCCTGCTATCGCTAAGTTTATCTGATATATTCTATCCGCATAATACAAATATGATACTGCACTTGCTTGGAAAGAAGCAATTATAGTTCCAACTAATATATTTATTTGGGTAACCCCAGATGAAAATATGCTTGGCAAAAGTTTCCGAAAAAAAAATTTTATTTTTTTATCTATTTGGAAATTGAAGTTAAAATCAGGATAAAAATATTTTCTAGTAAAAATAATTAAAAATATAAATTGTATAATCCCTGCAAATGTTACGCCATAACTTAGATAGTAAACTAAATCTGAATCATTTTTTATAATTAGGAAACATATTATTAATATTATATTTAAAAAAAGTGGAGCGGCGGCAGCGGCGGCAAATTTGTTATGTGAATTTAAAATTGCTGAAAAGAAAGATGCCATACTTATAAAAAATAAGAATGGAAAAGTAATTCTAGTTAAATCAACAGCTAACTTGAACTTTTCATCTAAATCTGAGAAACCAGGAGCGATCAATTTTATAAAGCTCGGCATAAAAATCTCTATTAATATTGTTAGACTTAAAAGTGCTAAGACCAATAAATTAAATACTGAGTTTGCAAATTTCTGAGCTTTTTTTTTTCTAGATAAAAGTTCTGACGTGTAAGATGGAACAAATGCTGCATTAAATGTGCCTTCAGCAAATAATCTTCTAAAGGTATTTGGTATTCTAAATGCTACAAAGAATGCATCAGCTATTGGTCCCGAACCAAGATAAATAGCAATAAAAAAGTCTCTAATGTATCCTAAAATTCTGCTCAGTATAACAAAAATACTGAATGTGCCTGTTGACTTAATTAAATTCATAAATCATATTAGTAGCTTAATCCTTTTGTATATCTAAACAAACAATGAAAAAAAACAAAATTGAACATTATTCTGATAAAGAAGCTCTAGATTTTCATACTAATGATAAATCTGGCAAAATAGAGATCGTTTCATCTAAACCTGTAACTACAAAAAGAGACTTGGCACTAGCTTATTCACCTGGTGTTGCAGCTCCTGTAAAAGCAATAGCAGATAATCCTGAGTTAGCATATGAATATACTACTAAAGGAAACTTAGTTGCAGTAATTAGTAATGGATCAGCAATATTAGGACTAGGAAATTTGGGTGCGATAGCATCAAAACCAGTGATGGAAGGTAAAGCTGTTCTATTTAAAAGATTTGCAGATATTGACTCTATAGATTTAGAAATAGACACAGAGGATACAAAAGAAATAATTAATTCCATAAAGCATATAGCAAAAAGTTTTGGTGGTATAAATCTTGAAGACATTGCGGCCCCAAACTGTTTTATAATTGAAGAAGAATTAAAAAAAATTTTAGATATTCCTGTATTTCATGACGATCAACATGGTACAGCGATTATAACAACAGCTGCATTAATTAACGCTGTAGATATTGCAAAGAAGAACATTAAAAAAATCAAAATAGTGATTAATGGTGCAGGTGCTGCAGCTATGGCATGCGCAAAATTATTTAGAAGCACTGGTATTCCAAAAAATAATATCAAAATGTTGGATACAAAAGGTGTAATAAGTAAAAATAGAAAAGATATTAATTCTTGGAAGAAAGAGTTTGCATTAGAAACAAATGATAAAAGTTTAGATGATGCGATGAGGAATGCAGATGTATTTTTAGGTTTATCCGCCGCAGGTGTTGTTAAAAAGAGTATGATTAAAAAAATGGCGAAAAATCCAATTATATTTGCTTGCGCAAATCCAGATCCTGAAATTAAACCAGAAGATATTGAAGAAGTGAGAAATGATGCAATTATAGCAACGGGTAGATCCGATTATCCAAACCAAGTAAATAATTTAATTGGGTTTCCTTATATATTTAGGGGAGCATTAGATGTTAGAGCAAAAACTATTAATGAAGAAATGAAAGTTGCAGCCGCTAATGCTATTGCCTCACTTGCTAGGGAATTTGTGCCAGATGAAGTTGCAGCTGCAATGGGTGGTGAAAGACCTAATTATGGAAAAGAGTATATTATTCCATCTACTTTTGACCCAAGGTTAATAAGCGTAATACCAGTCGCAGTAGCAAAAGCTGCTATAAAATCTGGTGTAGCTAGAAAAAAAATAGAAAATTTTGATCAGTATTCTGAACATCTAAAACAAAGGCTTGATCCATCTGTAACAATTATGCAAGGGATAAATAATCAAATTAAAAAAACAAACAAAAAAGTTGTATTTGCCGATGGTGAAGATGAAAATACTTTGAAGGCTGCAATAGCATTTAAAAATAGTGGACTGGGCACGCCAATTTTAGTTGCTAAAGAAAAAGTGGTTAAAGAAAAACTAAAAGAGATTGGTTACGGAGAAAACTTTGATATTCAAATTGTAAACTCTACTTTGAGCGACAAACGAAAAAAATATGTGAATTACTTATTTAAAAAACTCCAAAGAACAGAAGGATTGCTTGAAAGAGATTGTGATAAAATGGTTAGAAATGACAGAGTTATATGGGGTTCTTGCATGGTTGCATGTGGTGATGCTGATGCAATGGTAACTGGAAATTCAAGAAGGTATGGACAATCTCTTGATAAAGTAAAAAAAGTTATCGATGCTAGACCGGGAGAAATTATGTTTGGATTGAACATGATTGTAAATAAAGGAAAAACAGTTTTTATTGCGGATACAAGTGTTCACGAGTATCCAACATCTGAACAACTTTCTGAAATAGCCATTTCTGCATCCAGAGTAGCAAAATTATTCGGTTTTGATCCAAAAGTTGCTTTTCTTTCACACTCAACCTTTGGCCAACCAATTACAACTAGAACTAAACATATAAGAGATGCAGTAGAAATTTTAAAAAATAAAAAGGTTAACTTTAAGTTTGATGGAGATATGCAGCCTGATGTAGCCTTAAGTGATGAATATAAAGACCTTTATCCATTCTCTGAAATTGTTGGTAATGCAAATATATTGATTATGCCTGGACAACATAGTGCTGCCATAACTTATAAAATAATGAAAACTTTAGGTGGTGCAAAAGTAATTGGACCACTGTTGATCGGTTTAGGTCAAGCGATTGAAATTGCACCATTAAGATCATCAACATCTGACATATTAAATTTAGCATCTGTTGCAGCATATTCAGCAGGCGTGATTAATTACAAAAAACCAAATTAGTTTTTTATTACTCTTAAATCCTCAACTAAAAAAATACTTGTGACAACATCTTCTACATCAAGGATCTTTTTGGCCTCGTTTATAATCTCAGCTCTTTCTTCTTCATTTAGTGAGATTCCGTAAATATAAATTATTTTCTTATAAGTATCTATATCATAATTTGCTGACTTTATTTTTTTATTCGCTATTATTGCAGTTCTTAATTGAGAGGTAATAAGCACATCTTTTGCAGTCTGTTTGAAGCTAAACTTTTCTTTTATCTTTAGATCATTTTTAACTGATCTTGCTCCTTTTATTTCCCAACCTAACTTTGTGATTTTTAGCTTTTCCTCTACAGTATTAACTTTACCTGTTATAAATATTCTACCATCCAAGACTTTGGTCTTTACTTTTAATAAATAACTTCTATCCATTAATATTAATTTTGCCCGCAAATTTTTTTGCATTATAGAGTCATCTATTTGTGTCCCAATAGTTCTTGGATCCATTGCAACTGAAACTCCTGTACCCAAAACACCAGTTGATGAATAACCAACACATCCAGAAATTAAAATAAAAATTATAATTAATATTAAATTTCTAAATTTCATTTTTTTTCTTTAAGCAATAATCATAAACAATTTTTTTTGATATATTGTGCTCCATACTAATTTTTGATGTAATATCTTTAATCGACATTTTTTTTAAAAGTTTGATAATTTTTTTTTTAACTGATTCTTCAATTACTTGTAACCTATTTTCTAAATATGAATTTTCTGATATAACTACGGTAATCTCGCCTTTTTCTGATATTTTTATATTATTGAGGTTTTTAACCTTATCTCTAATATATTCTTCATGTAATTTTGTCATTTCTCTAGTGATTAAAATATCTCTATCATCAAAATATTTCTGGATTTGAGCTGTTATTTTTTTTATTTTTTTTGGTGAAATAAAAAAAACAATTGAATAATTTAAATTAGAAATCTTTTGAAAAAGTTGATCTATTTGCATTTTTTTATCGGGCAAAAAACCACAAAAAAGGAATTTGTTTGAAAAGCCACTTATAGAAACTGCTGCAGCGACGGCAGAGGATCCTGGAACTGGAAATATATCAATTTTATTCTTGATGCATTCATTTATTAAAATTCCACCCGGATCTGAAATTGTTGGAGTACCTGCATCTGAAATGATAGAAATTATTTTATTTTCTTTTAGCAAATCTAGTACATATTTAATGTTTTTTTTTTCGTTAAATTTATGATTTGATAATAATTTTGTATTTATATTAAACCTAGATAATAGTTTACTTGAAACTCTTGTGTCTTCTGACAAAATCAAATCTGATTTATTAAGTATGTATATAGACCTAAAAGTAATATCTCCTAAATTTCCTATCGGCGTAGAAACACAATATAGCCCAGGTTTTAAACTATCATTTATTTTAAAATTATACATTTAATGACGATGAGAAAATTATATATCATAATTTTAAAAGTTTTTCTTATAATCGTTTTTTCACATCTTAAAGCAATTTCAGATGAGAAAATTAAAATAGGTTTAATTGTGCCTTTATCAGGCGAATATTCATATATTGGTAATTCAATTCTTAAATCTACAAGAATGGCGTTAAACGAAATTAACGATGATAGAATAACAATAATACCTAAAGATACAAAGGCAAACCCGATAGATGCATTAAAAGTATCAAACGAGCTTTACAGTGATGGTATAAAAATAATAATTGGACCAGTTTTCAATGAAAGTAATAAATATTTAGACGAATTAAATAATGTAACATTCTTATCTTTCACAAACAAAATTAGAAATAATCCAAAAAATGTAATTTCTGCAGGAGTAAATGCAATATCACAAATAAAAACAATTAAAAAGTATTTAAGTGAAAATAATTTGAAAAATACTATATTTTTAATCCCTGAGACAGATTATAAAAGAGAGATTGAGGAAGCTATTGAGAAATCAAATTTAATATTAAAAGAAAAATTCATTTATAACAAAGACCCGACATTACTAACAAAACAAATAGAAGATCTAACAAGATATCAACAAAGAAAGCTAAATTTAGAAAAAGAAATTAAAAGAATAGAAAATTCAAATACTTTCAATAAAAAGAAAAAAATTGATGAATTAAAAAAAAAAGATACTTTAGGTTTTATTAACTTTGATTCAGTAATAATTGCTGATTTTAGTGAAAGTCTAAAAAGTGTTGCCACATCATTATTATATACCGATGTCTCTTCAGAAAGAGTTAAATACATCACGTTGAATCAATGGTTTGATGAAAGTCTTTTAAAGGAGACTTCATTGCATCCAATATATTTCCCATCAATAAATAAAGATAACTTTGAAATATTTCAAAAAGAATACATTCAAAACTTCAAAAATATGCCAAATCAAATTTCTTTTTTAAGTTATGATCTAATAGGGTTGGTATATTATTTGTTAATAAATAATAATTTTACGACTGATAAAAGTTTATTTATTAAGAAAAATATATTTAAAGGAAAAATTGGCATCTTTGAAATAAATAAAAAAACAATTACCCATCAATTAAACTTTTATGAAATAGAAGATAAAAATTTTAAAGAAATTTTTTAATTTTTTTGAAAGCTTTTGCTCGGTGGTCATTTTTGAATTTTAACTTTTGACTCATTTGACCGAAAGTTAACCTTTTGTTTTCAGGAATAAAAATTGGATCATATCCAAAACCTTTATTTCCAATTTTATTTTTAGAAATTTTACCATTAATAATTCCCAAAGATTGGATCGGGTTTTTTTTTAATCCATAAATAGTTAATGCACAAATAAATCTAGCTTTAATCTTTTTTGACTTCCAATTTTTATCTACCTTAGTCAGTCTTTGATATACTTTAGATATTGCCAAATTAAAATCACTCTTTTTTCCACCCCACCTTGCTGAATAAATACCAGGTTGGTTATTTAGTAAATCAATTTCAAGTCCTGAATCATCTGCTATGCAAATTTTTTTTGTTTTTTTTGAAAAATACTTTGCTTTGATTAAAGAATTTTTAAGAAATGTATCTCCATTTTCTTTCGGACTTTTGAGACCATAGTCCTTTGGAGAGGTGATAATATAGTATTTGGGCAATAATTCTTTGATTTCTTTTATTTTTCCGACATTATTTGACCCTACCACAATTTCTTTAATTTTTTTTTTTAACATCTAGAATTTCATGAAATTCTTACCATATAGACTCTAATGGAAAAAGAAGAAACACAAAATGGAGAAGATCAAAATCTAAAAGATGAAAATTCAAAGATAAGTACTGATAAAAAGCCTCCAGAAGAAACTGAAAAAAAAGACAAAGAAGAGCAACTTTCACCTGAAGATGAAATTGCAAATCTTAAAGATAAAGTTGCTAGAACATTCGCTGAAATGGAAAATCAGAGAAGAAGATTTGAAAAAGAGAAAGATGAAGCTTTTGAGTATGGTGGATTTTCATTTGCAAGAGAAACTCTTAACCTTCTGGATAATTTAGAGAGATCAAAACAAACGCTAGAAAGTGATGAAACTATAAAAGATAAAGATACATTAAAGAAATTGATTGAGCATATCAATATTATTAATAAAGATATGATTTCAATCTTCAAAAAAAATAATATTGAGCCAATAAAAGCAATTAACGAAAAACTAGATCCAAATTTACATCAGGCTATGATGGAAGTTGAAGATGACACCAAGGATCAAGGGACAATTGTTCAAGAAATTCAAAAAGGTTTTATGATGAAGGATAGATTGCTGAGACCATCTTTGGTAGCTGTATCTAAAAAAAAAGTTGAAGAAAAACAAAATAATGAAAAAAACCAAGAAAATCAGGAAAAAGAAGCAAAAAATTAATTATTTATTATGGTTGTAGTTGTAAAATTAGCACTTATATGAGCATCAAATAGGATAAATTATGAGTAAAGTTATAGGTATAGATTTAGGGACAACAAATTCTTGTGTAGCCGTTATGGAGGGAACACAAGCTAAAGTTTTAGAAAATGCTGAAGGCGCAAGAACAACACCTTCAGTCGTGGCATTTACAGATGAAGGTGAAAAATTAATAGGGCAACCTGCAAAAAGACAGGCTGTTACAAATCCTGAAAATACAATATTTGCAGTTAAAAGATTAATTGGTAGAAATTTTGATGATCCAACTGTTAAAAAAGATGTAGAGACTGCTCCTTTTAAAATAGTTAATTCTGATAAAGGCGACGCATGGATTGAAGCAAAAGGTCAAAAATATTCACCGTCACAAATTTCAGCTTTCACACTTCAAAAGATGAAGGAGACAGCAGAAAAATATTTAGGTTCTGAAGTGAAACAAGCAGTTATTACCGTTCCAGCATACTTTAATGATGCTCAGAGACAAGCTACAAAAGATGCCGGTAAAATAGCTGGTTTAGAGGTTTTAAGAATTATAAACGAGCCAACAGCAGCATCTTTAGCTTACGGTTTAGATAAAAAAGCTAATAAAAAAATAGCAGTTTATGATCTAGGAGGTGGAACATTTGATGTATCAATTCTTGAGTTAGGTGATGGCGTATTCGAGGTAAAATCTACCAATGGTGATACATTTTTAGGTGGTGAGGATTTTGATAATGCTATTGTAGATTATTTACTTTCAGAATTCAAAAAAGAGAATGGTATTGATTTAAAATCTGATAAATTAGCATTGCAAAGACTTAAAGAAGCAGCTGAAAAAGCTAAAATAGAATTATCATCTGCAACTCAAACTGAGATAAATCTACCATTTATTACCGCTGACAAAACTGGACCAAAACATATTAACTTAAAGATGACAAGAGCAAAACTTGAGGCCTTAGTTGAAGATCTAATTTCAAGAACTATTCCACCATGCAAAACTGCATTAAAGGACGCGGGTTTATCTGCAAGCGAGGTAGATGAAATAGTGCTTGTTGGTGGTATGACTAGAATGCCTAAAGTTATAGAAGAAGTTAAAAATTTCTTTGGGAAAGATCCTAACAAATCCGTAAATCCAGATGAAGTTGTTGCTATGGGCGCTGCAATTCAAGCAGGTGTGTTACAAGGTGATGTAAAGGATGTGTTACTTTTAGATGTAACTCCTTTATCTTTAGGAATAGAAACATTGGGTGGTGTATCAACAAAACTAATTGATAAAAATACAACAATACCAACAAAAAAGAGTCAAGTATTTTCGACTGCTGAAGACAATCAACCCGCTGTATCAATCAGAGTTCTTCAGGGTGAAAGAGAGATGGCATCAGATAATAAAGTTTTAGGAAATTTTGAATTAGTTGGTATTGCTCCGGCACCAAGGGGTGTTCCACAGATTGAGGTAACATTTGATATTGATGCAAATGGTATAGTAAATGTGTCCGCCAAAGATAAAGGAACTGGCAAAGAACAAAAAATTCAAATTCAAGCATCTGGAGGATTAAGTGATGAAGAAATTAATCAAATGGTAAAAGATGCAGAGTCTAATAAAGAGGAAGATAAGAAAAAAAGAGAAGCTGTAGATGCAAGAAACCAAGCAGATACATTAATACACTCAACTGAAAAGAATTTAAAAGAGCATGGAAGTAAGGTTTCGGACGCAGATAAAAAAGCTATTGAAGACGCATCAGCAAATCTAAGAAATGCTCTTAAAGGGACTGATGTCGAAGAGATTAAAAAGAAAACACAAGATTTAGTTCAGGCATCTATGAAATTAGGTGAAGCAATCTATAAATCACAACAAGGTGCAAAACCTGAAGATGCTCCAAAAGACGCAAAGAAAGAAGATACGAAAGACGATAACGTTGTTGATGCAGATTTTGAAGAAGTAAAAGACGAGAACAAAGAAAAAAGCGCCTAACAAAACAACTGTTTGTCTATAACATGTTATGGCAAAAAGAGATTATTATGAAGTTTTAGGTGTAAATAAAAGTGCTTCAGCAGATCAAATAAAATCAGCTTATAGAAAACTCGCAGTTAAATATCACCCAGATAAAAATAAAGGTGATAAAGGTGCTGAAGAAAAATTTAAAGAAGCATCCGAAGCTTATCATGTACTTTCCAATTCAGAGAGAAAACAAAATTATGATAATTTTGGTCATGCAGCTTTTGAAAATGGAGGTGGCGGAAGAGGTGGATTTGGAAATTTCGATTTTTCAAATCATTTCTCTGATATTTTTGAAGACTTTTTTGGAGAGGGTTTTGGTGGAAGCCGAAGATCAAGAAGGTCAAATAATAGAGGATCGGATTTAAGATATGATTTATCTATATCTTTAGAAGAAGCTTTTTCTGGAAAGAAACAAGACATAAAATTCTCTACATCTGAAAAATGCGATACTTGTAGTGGTTCAGGTTCAAAACCTGGTCATCAAGCTGGAGCATGCTCGATGTGTGGTGGTCATGGTCAAGTAAGATCAAGCCAAGGTTTTTTTACAGTCCAACAAACATGTCCCCAATGCGCAGGTGCAGGAGAGGAAATTACTCATCCATGTCCTAATTGCAATGGACAAGGTAAAAAACAAGCTTCAAAGAGATTATCAGTTACTATTCCAAAAGGTGTAGATGATGGAACCAGAATTAGACTTTCAGGAAAAGGTGAGGCCGGTTCAAGAGGAGGTAGTAGTGGTGATTTATACTTATTCATAAATGTTCATTCTCACGACTTATTTAAAAGATCCGATGAAAACTTATTTTTTGAATGTCCAGTTTCTATTGCAGATGCAGCTCTTGGAACATCAATTGAAATTCCAACAATTGATGGTGGTAAAGCTAAAATTAAAATTCCAGCCGGAACACAAAGTGGCAAACAATTTAGACTGAGAGGTAAAGGCATGCCTTACATGAGAGGAAGTGATTTTGGAGATCTTTATGTGCAGGTAAATACTGAAGTTCCAATATCACTGAATAAAGAACAGAAGGAATTATTAGAAAAATTTAGAGAAATTGAAAATGAAAAATCTAACCCAAGTATTAAAAAATTCTTTCAAAAGGCCAAAAGTTTTTGGAAGAATTAATAAAAATTTTCAAACTAATTAAGAATAACTTCTAAAGTTTCATTATCTTTTGGTTTGACTTTAAGCATTAAATAACCTCCCTCAACAACCGAGACTTCCCAAGTAACTTTAGTAGTTATAAAATATTCCTTATCGGCTTTAATATTATTAAATTTAAAATTTCCTTGAGCGTCACAAATAGATTTCTTTGCTAGAGTATAATATTCTTGAGGAGTTGAAGGCTCAAAAACTATATTACTTAAGTAGTACCCCAAGTAACCTTTTTCTGTTGATTTATAAATTGCATTCATTCTTTCAGAGGAATAGCTATTTACAGGTGTTAGGTAGACCTCTTGACCTGCACATGTAACTACTGTTCCTCCTTTCTGATTTAAAAAAGCTTGTCCAATTATGTTGGCATTACCTCTCTCTTTTATCCATTTGGCTTCATCTGCATTAAATTTAGTTTTAAGTGTGTATGTGGAAGGCGCAAAACATGCGTGCAAAAATAAAAAGATAATTACAATAAATAACTTTTTCATGTTAGTCTTGAGTGTTCAAATATTATATGAAAAAAATAAATTTAGCAATTACCGGATGCATGGGAAGAATGGGTCAACAGCTTATTAAATCCACTAAAAAAGATAAATATACTAGGTTAGTTGCTCTAACAGAAAATAGATTAATTAATAAAAAGATAGGTGGAATTAAACCTGAATTAAATACTGAAAAAGCCCTAAGTAAAGCTAATGTGATAATAGATTTCACTATACCAAAATGTACATTCGAGGTTTTAAGAATAGCTACAAAACTTAAAAAAAAGGTGGTTATTGGTACAACCGGTTTTACAAAAAAAGAAGAGGATTTAATAAAGAAGTTTTCTAAAAAAATTCCAATTTTAAAAGCTGGAAATATGAGTCTCGGTATTAATTTACTAATGTATCTTACAGAAATTACATCAGCATCACTGGGAAGCAATTATTTAAGTAAAATTTTTGAAGTACATCATAGACATAAAAAAGATCACCCATCTGGAACAGCTTTAATGCTCGGAAAAGGGATAGCTACAGGAAAAAATAAAGACTTTTATAAAATGATGGGAAAAAAATATTTAAACAAAAAAAATTTTCCTTATGGAAAAAAAATTAATTTCAATTCAATAAGAAAAAGTGAGATTATTGGTGAGCATGAAGTTTCTTTTTCAAGTGGAAAAGAAATAATTACTCTTAACCATGAGGCTTTTGATAGAGCTTTATATTCTGAAGGAGCAATAACTGCTGCTAAATGGTTAATTAATAAAAAGCCAGGTCTTTATTCAATGAGAAATCTTCTGAATTTCAAATAATGAATGAAGTTCAGAGAGCCAAAATAGTTTTAAAAATACTTAATAAAACTTATCCTACAACACCCATACCATTAAAACATAAAAATATATTCACACTTTTAATTTCTGTTCTACTTTCAGCACAATGTACTGATGTAAATGTTAATAATGTTACAAGAAATATTTATCCAAAGTACAACAGACCTGAGCATTTTGTTAAACTTGGAAGAAAGAAAATTGAACAATTAATTAGAAGTATAGGAATTTTTAGAATTAAAGCTAAGAGTATTTATAATCTATCAAATACTTTAATTAAAAAATATAATGGCAGAGTTCCAAAGACATTTGAGGAGCTAGAGGAACTGCCTGGAGTTGGGCACAAAACAGCCAGTGTAGTTATGTCTCAAGGATTTGGCTACCCGGCATTTCCAATTGATACACACATACATAGACTTGCACAAAGGTGGGGATTGACCGATGGAAAAAATGTAACTCAAACTGAAAAAGACTTAAAGAGATTATTTCCAAAAAAAAATTGGAACAAATTACATCTTCAAATAATTTATTATGGAAGAGAGTATTGCAAAGCAAGAGAATGCTACGGTATTTCTTGTAAAATTTGTACTTCTTGTTATCCTAAAAGAAAAAAACCAATTAAAACAAAGAAAGCATAAAATGAAAATTTTAGGTATAGGTAATGCAATTGTTGATGTAATTTGTAAAGTTGATGATAACTTTATTAAAAAAAATAATTTAACTAAAGGCACCATGAAATTGATTTTTGATGCAAATGAATTTCAATTAATGCTATCAAATTTAAAAATTGAAAAAACCATATCTGGTGGTTCAGTAGCAAACTCTATCGTAGGATTATCTCAAATGGGAAATGATGTTGGATTTATTGGAAAAGTAAGTGATGACAAATTGGGAGGCAAATACGAGGATGGTTTAAAATCAGAAAATGTTAAATATTATTACAAAAAAAAGAGAGAAGAATTACCAACTGGAACATGTTTGATTCTCGTTACTCCTGACTCAGAAAGAACAATGTGCACATTTCTAGGTACAGCGGGAAAAATTAATGAAAACGATGTTGATGCAAATGTTGTTAAGAAGTCTGAAATGATATTTTTAGAGGGTTATTTATGGGATGAGGGTGAACCTAAAAAAGCATTTGAAAAAGCGATTAATAATGCAAAAAAAGTTGCAATGTCTTTATCAGATCAATTTTGTGTGGATAGACACAAACCTCATTTTTTAGATTTAGTAAAAAATAAATTGGATATCACCTTTGCAAATGAACAAGAAATAATGTCATTGATTGATGCTAAAGATTTTAAAGAAGTTATTAACTTTGGAAAAAGTTTAGAAAAACTTATAATAATTACTAGAGGAGATAAAGGAGCAATTTCTATATTAGGTGAAGAAGTAGAGGAGAACGGTGTTGAAAAAAACCTAAGCATTAAGGATCTTACAGGTGCTGGAGATTTATTTGCTTCGGGGTTTTTACATGGAATATTAAATAATTTAAGTAATTCAGAAAGTTTGGAAAAAGGAAAAGAGATGTCATCAAAAGTTATTCAACAAATCGGGGCAAGACTTTAATTAATGAGTGACTCAAAAAAAGTACACAAATATTTTGCACAGCCAATTTTTCAATATCAGTTAGAAAGTTATGAAAGACATAATCAAGATTTAAAAAAATATATTTATAATGCTTACAATGAGGATCCAAATGGTCTATCAAGATCTAACCAAGGAGGTTGGCATTCAAAACCTTTCAATTTAAAAGATAAAAGTTCAGCGCCCTTTATATTTTTTCAATCAATTCAGAAGTATGTTGCTGATGTATTTAAAGAGTACGGTTGGTTATATGTTCCGGGTAAAGTTAATTTGACTGAAATGTGGGCAATAATTAATAAAAAAAATAACTTTAATATTGAACATACACATCCAAACAATTATCTCAGCGCCGCTTATTACGTTAACGCACCAGAAAATTGTGGATCATTTATAGTTACCAACCCGAATTCTGTATCAAGAGAAAGGATCACTGCGAGTGAAAGAAAAACAGAATTCAACCAAAATATAGCTCAAATTAAGCCAAAGGAGGGAGATTTATTACTTTTTCCAGCTTATCTTCCACATTCAGTTGGTATGAATTTATCAGATGAAGATAGAATAGTAATAAGCTTTAATGTTGATATTTTAAAGTAATCAAACCTTTTTTCTTTTAAAGCTTCCTTTCCCTTTCTTGGGTTTTATGATTTTCTGTTTATACTTTCTTGTAAAGAGATCTTTAGCGATTAAATTTTTTTTATTTAATTTTTTTGGCATTTAAATTAAATTAATATATTTTATATATGATACAAAATAGACAAATTCTTAAATTTTTTCCCCAACCTGTCTTTAAATATCAATATAAAAACTTTCAAAAAATTAACAAGGATTTAACAAAATATATCTATGATTTGAGAGATGCTGATAAAGATGGTCTAGAGAGATCAAATGTCCATGGATGGCATTCTAAGAATTTTAACTTAAAAAATTCAGACTCTATACAAAATAAATTCTTAATATCATTAAAAGAATATATATTTGATGTTTTTGAAAATTATGGGTGGAATATAAATCCAAAACAAATAGTTTGCACAGAAATGTGGGCAATAATTAACTCAAAAAACAGTTTTAATGTTACTCATACTCACCCAAATTCTTATTTGAGCGCTGCTTACTACGTAAAAACACCAGAAAATTGTGGAAAATTTTTAATAGAAAACCCAAATACAGTCAGCAGTCACAGCTTCCCTAAAATCGCAAAAAAAAATGATTTAAATTCTAATACAAGAGGTTTGGATATAAAAGAAGGTGATTTATTATTCTTTCCAAGTTACTTACCGCATAGAGTAGGTAAAAATGAGTCTGATGAAGATAGGATAGTTATAAGTTTTAATATTAATGTTAATCATTTTGTTTAATAAATTACTTATCAGATAACTAGATATAATATCCGCTCTTTTTACTTTTTATAAAATTATTATCATTAAACATAGTTAAAATTTTTTTTCTAAGTCTATAAATGTGGGTTTCTACTGTATGAGTATCTAGCTTGGACTTGTGACCCCAAACATTTTTTTGTAACAGTTGTACTGTAACAGCGTCATTTGAATTATTAAGAAAATCAATTATTTTTGCTTCTTTTTCTGTGAGCGTAAGAATTTTTTTTTCATGGATTATTTTTCTTGTATTAAAATTAACTAAATATTTTCCTAATTTTATGTTTTTTTTAAACTCTATTTTTTTTTTTAGAAATTTCAAATTAATAACATCTAATAACTTATCTAATTCAATTGGTAAATTTTTAAGCTCTATTTGATCTTCAATTGATAAAAAATTTCTTGATATAACTAAATCAAATTTGGTAAATTTTTTTTTGTTAATTGAATGGATGCTTAAATTTTCAAGTTCAAAGTTATGGATATGCTTTAATTCAAACAAGATTTCATATAAGATTGGGAAATTGATAATATGTAGTTTTTGTTTGTCCATGCTTTAGATTATGACAATTATTTTAAAAAATAAACATACTCTTTTATTTAAGGAATTCTGCTTCAAATGTTGTGTAGGTTTAGAGGGTATAACTGCAAAAAAGATTGAGGGAGATAAGAAAACACCTAAAGGGCTTTTTCAGCTTGGTAACTTGTATTATAGAAATGACAGAAACCCAAAACCTTTGACTAGATTGAAATGCATAATTATAAAAAAAAATATGTTCTGGTGTGATGATGTTAAGAATAAGAAAAAATACAATAAGCTAATAAAGAAAAACAAAAATACAAGCGCTGAGAGATTATTTAGATACGATTATAAGTATGATTATTTTATTCCGATAAAATATAACTGGAATAAACCAAAAGTTCCTCTAGGAAGTGCGATATTTATTCATTTAACTAAAAACTATAAACCAACCGCCGGATGCATTGGTTTATCAGAAAAAGATTTTCTTATTTTGGCTAAATTAATAACCAAGAAAACTAAAATAAAAATTATTTAATATCTCTCACCAAATATACTAGAGCCTATTCTAATATATGAGGATTCATAATCAATTGCTTTTAAATAATCAGAGGACATTCCCATGCTTAATTCATCTAATTTATATTTTTTTTTTAAAAATTTCATTTTATTAAAATAAATTTCGCTTTTTTGATCTATAGGAGGTATACACATTAAACCGATAATATTAAGATCAAGTTCTACACAAAATCTATAAAAGTCTTCCAATTCATTCTCATTTATTCCAGACTTTTGTTTTTCTTCACCAATATTAACTTGGATAAACAACTTAACTTTATGATTTTGCTCTTTTTGCAGAGATGAAATTTTTTTTGCCAGTTTTTCATTATCAAGTGAGTGTATGTAGTCAAATAACTTTACAGCAAACTTAGCTTTATTTGTTTGAAGTTTTCCGATTAAATGAAGTTTTAGATTGTTTCTCTTTTGTTTTATTTCAGTCCATTTTTCTAAGGCTTCTTGAACTTTATTTTCTCCGTAGTGGACATGTCCATGATTAATTAAAGGTATAATATGATTTAAATCAAACGTTTTTGAGACTGCAATGATTATAGGATTATATGTAATAGAATTTTCATCTACTTTTTGCTTAACTTTAGATTGTATGTTAATTAAATTTTTCACAGTTTCATGCATAATGTAATTCTAAAAAAATACTATTTTATAAATAAGTTCAATATCAATAATATTGATAAATTAGAAAAGAATACAATAATTATTTATAGAAATTATAAAGAAAAAAAAGTTACTAATGACGTTATTAAATTAAAAAACTATTGCAAAATTAAAGGGATAAAACTTTATATTTCAAATAATATTAAACTTGCAATGAAAATGGATATTGCTGGTGCTTATATTCCTTCATTTAACAAAGACTTCAGGCATTTAAGCTTTACGTTTAAAAAAAATTTTAAAATAATTGGATCTGCACACAATATAAAAGAGATAAGATTAAAAGAAAATCAATGTGTTGAACATATATTTATATCATCATTATTTAAGAATAATAAAAATTATCTAGGTTTTAATAAGTTTAATAATTTAAAAAAACTAACTAAAAAAAAAATAATTGCATTGGGTGGTGTTTCAAAATCAAACTTGAAACAAGTTAAACTATTAAATTGTAGTGGATTTAGTGGTATTAGTTATTTTGAGAAAAAAAAAGGCCCTATTTCTAGGGCCTTTTAAATGTTCTATACAATCAACTTAGAATGCAAAACCTAGAGAAACATTGTACGCTTCTCTGTCGTTTGTACCTACGTTGTTAATGTTATCAACTTGGTGCATAGATAATGACATGCTTAGTGATCCCATTGTGTAAGATACAGAAACTGCAGATGCTTCCTGATCTGGAGAAGTACCATCAACTTCTGTTATATGAGAACCATAAGAAACAGCTAAGTCATCATTTACTTGGTAACTGATACCTACACCTGTTGTCTCGTAATCATTTCCTGACTCATTATCTTTTTCAGACATTTGAATACCAACAGTAACTTGACCGATTGCGTATTTTGCAAACATTGTGCTCTCATCACTTTTAGTGTTTGTTGTTTGCTCAACATCACCTTGTCCATAACCAAGAGTTAGACCTTCCACACCTGTGTAAGTTACACCGTAATCAGTGTATGATACATCAGTTACTGCGTCTGCAGCGTTTAGGTAACCAACTGTTAAGTTAAGTCCTGAGTCGTGGCTGTATTTGTAATTAAACATGTTGTTTCCAGAATGACCATTGATCAATTGAGTTTCTGCCGAAGTTACAATATCCCATGGCTCTTCGTGAGCTGTTGGCATAACGTCATCGTTAGCACTCATGAAACCGTCACCACCGTGACCAGCAAAAGTTAACGATCCAGCATCACCTAAGTCAAATGCTAATGAATAGTTATCTACTCCACCGCCACCATCTGCAGCATCACCGTCAAGTTCTACCGAGTAAGTAACTCCAATGTCATTTACATCTCCTGAAGCAGAAAACGTAACTGAGTCACCCATCGTCCAACCTTGACCTTCAGTTTTATCTTCGTCACCTCCGTTGTACGACATAGTCGCGCTACCAGAGACAGACATTTCAGCTGCTGAAACGTGACCAGCAACTACTAGGGAACCAGCTAATGCTGTTAGCCCTACTTTTTTTAAATTGTCCATATTAAGACTCCTTTTTTATGTTTAATATTAAACAGGACTTATTTACCAAAAAAATCATTAAAACTTAGCAGTTTAAGCTTTTAATTGATAATTTTAAGTTATGTGTTGCATATTTACATCACATGTTTAATCAAAAAATTCAAGGTTTTCACATTTTTTAGTTAATATTATAAAATAATTGATAAATACTCTAAATTAAACTTTCAGTAATATTAAAAATATGAGCTCTAAAATCTTAATTTTATTTATTTTATTTGTATTCCTTGGCAGTTGTAACTCAAACACTGACGCTAGAAAAGTTCCACCAAATTGGAAAGATAGAGTTCAAAAAAACATAGAAGAAGGAAGAGGGTTCAGATTGATGGGTGATAAAAAGAATACTGGTGAATTCGACTTTGCAAGTTCTAATGAACTATGGAGAGCCTCTTTAGATACTTTAGAGTTTATGCCTTTAGCTCTTGCTAACTATAGTGGTGGGATAATTGTAACAGATTGGTACAGTGATAGTGACTCAAACAATGAGTCTGTTAAAATTTCTATAAGATTTTTAAGCAATGAAGTTAGATCAGACGCGCTTGCGGTGAAAGTTTTCTATAAAAATTGCTCTGTTCAACAAACTTGTAAAATAACTGATAGATCTAGTGTTTTATCGACTGAACTGACAAAAAAAATTCTTACTAAAGCTGCAGTTTATGAATCAGAAAATCAAGGAAAGAAAAATAAAAAGTATATAAACGAGCGATTAAAAAAATAAATATTAATTTAACTTAAATTGTGGATAGATATAATTTTAAAGAAGTTGAAGAAAAATGGCAAAATAAATGGATAAACGAAGATTTTTTTCATGCCAGAATAGACAAAGATAAAAAAAAATTTTATTGCTTAGAAATGTTTCCTTACCCATCGGGGAAAATACATATGGGTCATGTAAGGAATTATACAATAGGCGATGTACTTTCGAGATATAAATCATTAAAGGGTTTTAACGTGCTTCATCCAATGGGATGGGATGCATTTGGTATGCCTGCAGAAAATGCAGCTAGAGAAAACAAACTTGATCCGAAAGCCTGGACCAATAAAAATATAAGCACCATGAAACATCAGCTAAAAAAATTAGGATTATCTATTGATTGGAAAAGAGAAATTTCAACTTGCTCTGAGGATTATTATAAGCACCAACAAATTTTTTTTCTCGAATTATTAGAAAAAGGTCTAGTATATAGAAAAGAAAATTATGTTAATTGGGATCCTGTAGACGAAACAGTTTTAGCTAATGAACAAGTGATAGATGGAAAAGGATGGAGATCGGGAGCTTTAGTTGAAAGGAAAAAACTTAGTCAATGGTTCTTTAAAATTTCAGAATTTTCGCAAGATCTCCTAGATGGTTTAGAAAAATTAGATTCCTGGCCCAATAAAGTTAAAACTATGCAAAAAAATTGGATTGGAAAATCTTATGGTTGTGAAATTGATTTTGAAGTTGAGGGAGATTTACCTATAGACAAAATTACATGTTTTACAACTAGACCCGATACACTATTTGGATTTTCATTTTTAGCACTTTCTGTAGATCATGAAATTTCAAAGTTTTATGAAAATGATAATGAATTTAAAGTGTTTAAAAGTGAGTGTTCAAAAACTGGAACAACTGAAGAAGCCATTGCCGTAGGTGAAAAAATAGGTTTTAAAACAAATTTATTTGCAAAAAATCCTTTAAAACCAGACGAAAAAGTGCCGGTTTATTTTGCTAATTTCGTTTTAATGGATTATGGTTTTGGAGCTGTTTTTGGATGTCCTGCACATGATCAAAGAGATTTTGATTTCGCTAAGAAGTATAAACTAAATATTAAAACAGTTGTAAGACCTTATGATGAAAAGGAAGATTTTCAAGTTAAAGATGAGTCCTATCCAGGACCAGGTATTTTGATTAATTCAGAATTTTTAAATGGAATTGAAGCACCGATTAATTCAGTAATTGAAACAATTAAAATTTTGGAGGAGAGAAAATTAGGAAAACAAAAGATTAATTACAGATTGAAAGACTGGGGAGTCTCGAGACAAAGATATTGGGGATGTCCAATACCAGTTGCTTATGACAAAAATGGTAAAGTTTATCCAATACCTAAAAAATTTTTACCGGTTAAACTTCCACAAAATATAGATTTAAATGTAAAAGGAAATCCATTGGACAGCCAAAATGATTGGAAAAAAATAGTTTTAGAAGGGAAAGAACTCACTAGAGAAACAGATACACTAGACACATTCGTATGCTCTTCATGGTATTATCTAAGATTTTGCTCTCCCAATGAAAAGAGTTATGGTTTCGATAAAGAGGATATAGATTATTGGATGCCAGTAGATCAATATATTGGTGGGGTTGAGCATGCAATTCTACACTTGCTTTATTCCAGATTTTTTATGAGAGCGATTAACTACAATAACAAAAATTTTAAAATAACTGAACCATTTGAAAGTTTATTTACTCAAGGAATGGTTTGTCATGAAACTTATAAGGATAATAAAAATAACTGGTTAAGCCCTGATGAAGTTGAAAAAATAAATAATAAATTTGTAAAAAAGAACAATCATGAGGAAATTATTAAAGTTGGGCCCTCTGAGTCAATGTCCAAGTCAAAAAAAAATGTAGTAGATCCTGAATTCATTATTGAAAATTATGGTGCAGATTCTGTAAGACTATTTATTCTTTCTGACAGCCCACCAGAAAAAGATGTCCAATGGTCAGAGCAAGGTATGATATCGTCTTATAAGTTTATCCAAAAGTTATGGATGCTACACAATGAAATGAAGACAAAAATTTTAAAAGAAAGTAATGATTATTTTGATGAGAAGTTAGAAAAATTTACAAATCAAACAGTATCGAAGATCACAAATAATCTTGAAAAATTTAATTACAATGTAATTATTGCCAATATGTATGAAACATATAATTTTTTGATTAATCACATTAAAAATAATAAAGATATAAATAATTTACCTGAAAATTACAAAAAACTTTTAATTTGTTTCATGCCAGTAATTCCTCATTTTGTTAACGAGTGTCTGACAGATCTTAATCTGAATAAAAATATCGAATGGCCAGAATTTGACAAATCCAAGTTAGAAGACGAGGAAATTAACCTGGTGGTTCAAATAAACGGTAAAAAGAGAGGAATTATAAAAGTAACAAAAGATATCGATGAAGAAGAACTCATGAAGATGATAAAGAATGATAAAATGATTGAAAAATATTTAAATAACGCGAAAATTAAAAAGACAATTTTCGTTAAAAATAGATTGGTGAATATTTTAATAGATGAATAAAATTATATTAGCTTTTTTTTCTATAGTATTTATTTATAGCTGCTCATATGAGCCAATTTTTCTGAACAAAAATATAAATTTTAATTTTAAAGAAGTTAACTTTGAAGGAAATTCAGGGGTGAATAATATTATTAAAAACAATCTTTTGAGTAGAGCTAATGGTGATGTCGAGTATAGTATATTTTTTAAATCAGATAAAAAAAAAATAATAATTTCTTCAGATGCAAAAGGAGATCCTTCTATTTATAAAATTGAAATAAATTTAGAATATGAAACCAAAAAAGATGGAAATTTAATCTTTAAAAATAATTTAAAAAAACAAGTAACATATAATAACATTGATGATAAATTTGAATTAAGTAAATACGAAGAAAACATAATTACAACAATTGCAAATAATTTAAGCGAAGAAATAATGCTTTCAATAATTTCAATAGATAAATGATAATAAAAAATTTTGAATTAAATGAGGAAAAAACTTCAAAATTTAATATTTTTTTATTTTATGGAAAAAATGAGGGATTTCAAAATGAGATAATTAATAATTATTTTTTAAAAAAACATAACGGCGAGATTTATAAATATGATGAACCACAATTTATCGAAAATATAGATACAATCATCTCTGAATTGTTAAATAAATCTCTATTTGAGGATCAGAAAATTTTCATTATTTCAAGAGTAAGCAATAAAATGTCTGAATATATTGAAATAATTGAGGAAAAAAAATTAACCGAATGTAAAATGATTTTTAAATCTAGTATTCTAGAAAAGAAATCAAAACTGAGAAGTTTATTTGAGAAAAGTAAAAATTTAGCTGTAATTCCTTTTTATGAGGATAACTCGAATAGCTTAATTACGATACTAGTTAAATTATTAAAAGAGAAAGACATAAAATTATCAAGAGAGTCCATAAACTTACTAGTTGATAGAGCAAGCGGAGATAGAGAAAATCTTCTAAAAGAGCTAGACAAAATACATAGTTATTCACTTACCAATAAAAATATTGATTTTAACACTGTAGATAAATTAAGTAATTTAGCAGAAAATTATGGAATAGATCAGCTTGTGGAAAGTTATCTATCTAGAAATAAAAGGAAACTTAGCAAGATATTAAATGAAAATAATTTTTCTGACGAAGATTGTATATTACTTTTGAGGGTGATATTAAACAAATCAAAGAGATTATTAGGTATTATCAAAAAAAAATCTTTAAATCAGAACATAGAAGAGGTAATTGCTAGTACTAAACCACCTATATTTTGGAAGGAAAAAGAAAGTATAAAAAAACAAGTAAAAATTTGGAAAGAAGAAGACTTAAAGGACAAAATTTATCAAATTAATGAAATTGAAGTATTAATTAAAAGTAATTCTAAAAATTCGTTAAATATAATTTCTGATTTTATTCTTAATTAATAATTATTTTTTATAACGCTTATTAACCTATCAAGTTGGTCAAACCCTTTATATTCAATTGTTAAATTACCAGAATTATTTTTTTTATTATTTAACGACACCTTCATACCAATTTTTTCAGATAGGCTTTCTTCAGTGGCAATTATATTTGGATCTTTATTTCTATTGTTTTTTTTATTTCCAACTTTTAAGAGTCTAACCAAATTTTCAGTTTGTCTAACTGATAATTTTTTTTTTAAAATTTTCTCTCCAATTAAAAGAGCATTTTCCATACCAACTAAAATTTTAGCATGACCATGAGAAATCTTCTCTAGTCTTATCATATCAATTAGTCTCTCAGGAAGACTTAATAAACGTAACGAATTAGAAATATGTGATCTACTTTTTCCTATAAACTGTGAAACTCTTTCTTGATCATATCCAAATTTATCAATCAAATTTTTATAACTTTCAGCTTCCTCGATTGCGTTAAGATCTTTTCTTTGCACATTTTCGATAATAGCCAATTCCAATGATTTTAAATTGTCAGCTTCTATGATCACAACTGGAACCTCATGAAGACCCGCTGACTGAGCAGCTTGCCATCTTCTTTCACCTGCTATCAATTCATATTTATCATTTTGATCATGTGATTTTCTAACTATTAAAGGCTGAATTATTCCCCTCTCTTTTATAGAATTTGTTAATTCATCTAAAGCGGTTTTTTCAAAAAACTTTCTTGGCTGATTTTTGTTTGGAATAATTGAACTAACAGAAATTTTATCGTTTGAGGTTTTAATATTACTATCGCCAATCAATGAAGAGAGGCCTCTTCCTAAGCCTTTCTTATTTTTAAAAGGATTTATCATGCGGCACTCTCCACTTGTTTATCTTGTTCTAAAAATTCTTCAGTGAATTTAAAATAGGCTTTGCTTCCTGGGCAGATTTTATCATATAAAAGTACTGGTATTCCATGAGAAGGAGCTTCTGAAAGTCTAACATTTCTTGGAACTGCAGTAGAGTAAACTTTCTCTTTAAAATAATTTCTTGCTTCTATCTCGACCTGACCTGAAAGTTTATTTCTTTTGTCAAACATCGTCAAAAGAATTCCCCTTATCTCAAGGGTGGGATTTAAATTTGATTTTATTCTCTCAATTGTTTTCATTAGTTGTGTAAGACCCTCCAGGGCAAAGAATTCGGTCTGAAGCGGTACTACTAATGCATCTGAGGCTACTAGAGCCATAATTGTGAGTAAGCTCAATGAAGGAGGGCAGTCAATTAGTATATAATCATATAATGCTTCAGAATCATTTAAAATAGCGGTTAATTCATCCTTCAATTTAAAGGCTCTTCGACTATCACCAGCCGTTTCGACTTCTAAACCTGATAAATCTACGTTAGAAGTAATCATATAGAGATTATGGAATTTGGTTTGTAGTATAACATCTGAAATTTTCTTGTTTCCGTTAAGCACACTATAAATTGTTAAATCTGAACTTGTTGTGTTCGACAGTCCAAGACCTGTTGTTGCGTTACCTTGAGGATCTAAATCTATCACCAGAATTTTTTTACCTTTCATTGACAATCCGGCAGCTAAATTTATGACAGTAGTTGTCTTACCTACTCCACCTTTTTGATTTATGATAGAAATAATTTTCTTATCCATTTTTTTATTTATTTAAAAATCCTATATTAAAAATTTCATGTTTTAAAAAATTTATTAGAAGGAAAAAAAAATTAATTAGAAAATTATTTTTCATTTGCATTAATTTTCCTCAAATTAGAAATTTTTATAATGAAAGATCCCTCACTTGTTAAACTTTTTTTCTCTTCATAGTCAAATTTCCAAAACCTATGTGCGTCTTCTAAAATTTTTTTTCCACTTTTTCCTAAAAATGTAATTATATATTTATAATTTTTAAAATTTTTTTGAGCTATTTGGAAAATAATTGGTAAAGGTTTGAAGGCTCGTGAAATGATCACGTCTGTAGATAAATTTTTCTCATCAAATATATTTTTACATCGGATTTCAGAGTTCAAATTAAATTTTTTTGACATTTCTTTTAAAAAATTACTTTTATGATAACTTTTTTCGTAGAAAATAAGCTTAAATAAAGGTTTTTTTGATTTCATTAGAATTCCTAAAACTATACCAGGTAGTCCGGCCCCGGACCCTAAATCAGTGCAAGTTTTAATATCGTTTTTATCAATAAAATCAATTGTTTGTGCACTATCTTCTATATGTCTTATATTTATGCACTTTTCTGTGCTCTTACTTATAAGGTTAATGCTTTTATTTTTTGCTATAATTGATTTTGAATAATATTCTAACTCCTTAAATGTTTCACGTGAAACTTTTGAGGCTACTTCTTCACTAAATTTTATAAAATCCGAATCAATCAAGCTATATGCTTAATAGACTTTCTTTTAAGATGAGACAACAAAATATATACTGCAGCTGGGGTTACTCCATCAATTCTTAGAGCCTGTCCCATAGTTTTTGGCTTAATTTTTTTAAATTTTGACTTCACTTCATTAGATAAGCCTGAAAAAACGTCATAATTAATATTATCAGGTATTATAAGATTTTCGTCTCTTTTAAAAGCCAATATATCGGCTTTTTGTTTCTTTAGGTAGCCTTTATAATGTGAATTAATTTCTAGTTGTTCGTCTATTTCACGTGAAACAAATTTTATTTCAGGCCAAATTTCTCTTATTTTGCTCATATTCACTGATTTTTGTCCTAATAAATTATTTGCTGACCTGCTAACTCCGTCTTTGGCAATATTAATACCAAATCTGGACGCTTTAGAAGGTGTAATCGTCAAATTATCCATTTTAATTTGAATTTTTAATAATTGTGAATATTTATCTTTAAATGTCACCTCTCTTTCTTTAAGTACTACACCTATGTCGACGCCTTTTTTGGTTAATCTAACATCTGCGTTGTCAGACCTCAATGAAAGTCTATATTCAGCCCTTGATGTGAACATTCTATAAGGCTCAGCAACACCTTTAGTAACCAGGTCATCGATCATTACACCAATATAAGCTTCTGATCTGTCCAAAATAAAAGGTTCTTTTTTTTTAAAAGCTAGAGCAGCATTTATACCTGCCATCAATCCTTGAGCAGCTGCTTCTTCATATCCTGTAGTTCCATTGATCTGGCCTGCGAGATAAAGATTTTTTATCTTTTTGGTTTCCAGAGTTAAAAAAAGTTCCCTTGGGTCTACAAAATCATACTCTATGGCATATCCAGGCCTCAAAATTTTTACATCTTCTAAACCATTGATTTTACTACATATTTCTTGCTGTATATCTGCTGGTAGTGATGTTGAGATCCCATTTGGATAAATTGTATGGTCATTTAAACCTTCGGGTTCTAAAAATATTTGATGCCTCTTTTTACCTGCAAACTTTTTTATCTTGTCTTCTATCGAAGGACAATATCTAGGACCCATACCTTTTATACTTCCTGAATACATCGCGCTTCTCTTTATGTTCTGAGAAATAATTTTATGAACAACTTCATTCGTGTAAGTCATTCGACATGAGATTTGTTTGTTAGAATTTTTTTTGGTTAAAAATGAAAAATAGTATGGATCTTCATCTGCATGTTGCTCCTCCAAGTTTTCAAAATTTATAGTACGAGCATCTAATCTTGGAGGTGTTCCTGTTTTTAATCTACCTAGTCTAAAATTATATCTCTCCAATTGTTCACTTAAGCCTGTAGAAGGTTTCTCATTGTATCTTCCAGCTGGAGTCTTTTCGTTACCTATATGTATTAATCCATTTAAAAAAGTGCCCGTTGTTAGTATTACCTTAGATGATTTAATTTCTTTACCTGACTCAGTTATAAATCCGATTATATCATTATTATTGAAATTAAACTTAATTACAGGATCAGAAAAAATTGTTAAATTACAATAGTTTACAAGTATTTTTTGCATAAATTTCTTATATAAAGACCTATCACTTTGTGTTCTAGGACCCCTTACAGCTGGACCTCTGCTTCTATTTAATAATCTAAATTGAATACCTGATTTGTCTGCTACTAGTCCCATCACACCATCTAAAGCATCAATCTCTCTAACAAGGTGACCTTTACCCAGTCCCCCTATCGCAGGGTTGCAAGACATCTCTCCAATTGTATCAAATTTGTGTGTAAACAGAGCAGTATTAACTCCTAATCTAGCTGATGCTGCTGCAGCTTCACAACCTGCATGTCCACCACCTATAACTACTACGTCAAATGATAACGTATTTTTCATAATGCTAATCTATTATTGATCTTAAAATTTACAAGAGAACACTTAGAAATGTCTAAAAAACCTTTATTATCAGTGTTTATTTACCTATGCAAAAATCACTAAAAATCGAACCTAATATCTCTTCAACATCAACTTTTCCTACAATCATTCCCAAATATCTTGTTGCTAATCTTAAATCTTCAGCTGCTTTATCAAAATCATCTAAAGATTTCTTTTTTTCAAAATTTTTTAAACTGTCTAAACATTGTTCTAGACTTGCTCTATGTCTTTGTCTTGTTATGTAAATATCTTCTGAATTAATAAATTTATTTTTTAAATTTTTTTTAATTTGATTTACAAGCTTATCTAAATTTATGTTGTCTTTAATAGAAATATTAATAGGATTATATTTTTTTAATTCACTACTTACATAATCAATTCCGAGGTCAATTTTATTAACCACCAAAATTGACTTTTTCGATAAATTTCTGCTAAAAAAATCAATAAAATCAATACTTTTAGGCTCAGTAACAATTAAATTTAAATCTGCATTTTCAGCTTTCTTTAAAGATAAATTGATCCCTTTTTTTTCAATTTCATCTTTCGAATCTCTAATTCCAGCAGTGTCAGATATAATTACAGGATATCCATCAAGGTTCAAATGTACTTCGATAACATCTCTAGTAGTTCCTGCTATTTCCGAAACAATTGCAACATCCCTCTTTGATAAATAATTTAATAAAGATGATTTGCCAGCATTTGTAGGTCCAACTATTGCAATTTTAAATCCTTCTCTTATTCTCTCACCTACTTTTTCATCATTTAATATTTTCTCTATTTCTTCTCTGATATTTTTTATTTCTTTGTGTATGTATTTTAAAATATCTTTTGGTAAATCATCTTCAGGGAAATCAATTTTTGCTTCTACGTTTGATAATATTTTTAATAACCTTTCTCTTAATGAATTAAATTTATCTGAACTTTTTCCTGACATTATTTTGATAGCTTGCTCTCTTTGAATTTCTGTTTCAGATGAAATTAAATCTGAAATGCTCTCGGCTTTTAACAAATTAATTTTTCCATTTTGAAATGCTATTTTAGTAAACTCTCCAGGCTCCGCTAGCCTACATCCATCTATTTCAGATATAGAGGTGTGCATAGCATCGATTACTGATTTACTACCATGTAAATGAAATTCAGCCATATCCTCTCCTGTGTAGCTATTTGGCCCTGGAAACCATATTAAAATACCCTCATCTATCAGCTGATTATCCCTTATTTTATTGAATTTACACTTAGTTGCCATTCTAGGCTTTGGAGGTTCTTTTTTAGTAAGTTTTGATATGACTTTTTTAGTATGTAAACCAGAAACTCTGATTACAGCTATTCCTGCTAGGCCAGGACCTGATGATAGGGCATATATTGTCATTAAATTAATTATAGCTAGTATTAAATTTAAATATATAAATTTTTCTATGATTATTTGGATATCATCTTACCCCAAAAGTGGAAACACATGGGTTAGATCATTTCTCTCAGCATATTATTATTCTAAAGATGGAAATTTTAATTTCGAATTACTCAGCAATATTAAACAATTTCCAAGTAAGGATTTTTCTAGAAGAAAGGTATTAAGTGTAGATGATGCATCAAAAAACTGGTTAGTTGCACAAAAAGAAATTGTATCTAAAAAAAAAATTTTTTTTTTAAAAACACACAACATTTATGGAGCTTATAAGGGTAATAAATTTACAACACCAGAATTCTCTATTGGGCAGATTTACATAGTACGGGATCCAAGAAATGTAATTTCATCTTTAATGAATCATTATTCTATTGGTGAAAAAGAAGCGTTAGATATGATTTGTAGCCCATACAGAAATTTGAAGGATAAAAATGACGTAGAAGATTATTCAAGTTACTCTTTTATAAGCTCATGGGCAAATAATTACAAATCATGGAAAAATTCGGATATAAAAAATAAACTTTTGGTCAAATATGAAGATTTAGAGACAGACACAGAGCAATCTTTTATTAAAATAATAAAATTCACAAATAATTTAATTAATAATTCGAGTGATGTGGATAAAAATAAGATAAAAAAATCAATTGAAAATACTAATTTTGAAACTCTTAAAAAAAAAGAAAAAATTGAGGGTTTTGCAGAAGCAATTTTAGACGAGCAAGGAAATAAAAAAACTTTTTTTAACTTGGGGAAAAATAATAATTACAAGAAACTCTTAAATATAAGCACAACAAATAAACTGGAAAAAATATTTAATAAAGAAATGAAAGAGCTTAGTTATATATAAATCTAAGCAGGTTTATTCATAGAATTAAAAAACTCTGCATTATTTTTGGTATCTTTAAGTTTTGAGTTTATAAATTCTATAGCATCCATTGAGCCCATTGGAGCAATTATTCTTCTTAAAACATTCATTTTTTGTAAGTCATTTTTCTCAAAAATTAATTCTTCCCTTCTAGTTCCTGATTTAGTTATATCTATTGCTGGGAAAATCCTTTTTTCTGATATTTTTCTATCTAATATAGTCTCGCTGTTTCCTGTACCCTTAAACTCTTCAAATATAACCTCATCCATTCTACTACCAGTATCTATTAAAGCAGTTGCTATGATAGTTAACGATCCACCTTCTTCTATATTTCTGGCTGCACCAAAGAATCTCTTAGGCCTTTGAAGTGCATTTGCATCAACTCCTCCTGTTAAAACTTTTCCCGAGCTTGGAACAACTGCATTATATGCTCTTCCTAACCTGGTGATTGAATCTAATAATATCACTACATCTTTTTTATGTTCCGTGAGTCTTTTTGCTTTCTCTATTACCATTTCCGCAACGGCAACATGCCTTTGTGCCGGTTCATCAAAAGTTGAGCTTATAACCTCGCCTTTGACGGTTCTCTGCATATCTGTTACTTCCTCTGGTCTTTCATCAATTAACAAAACCATTAAATAGCACTCAGGATGATTTGCTGTGATAGAGTTTGCAATACTTTGCAAAATCATTGTTTTTCCAGCTTTCGGTGGCGAGATTATTAAAGATCTTTGTCCCTTTCCAATTGGGCTAACTAAATCAATTAATCTAGGTGTTAAGTCTATTTTTTTTTCGATTTTGTTTTTCTCTACCTCCATAACTAATTGTTTGTTTGGATACAGTGGAGTTAGATTATCAAATGCAATTTTATGTTTAAATTTATCTGTTTCTTCAAAGTTAATTTTACTTACTTGTAATAAGGCAAAATATCTTTCTCCTTCTTTTGGAGCTCTTATTGGTCCTTCTACAGTATCTCCTGTTCTTAATCCAAATCTTCTTATTTGATTTGGGCTAACGTAGATATCATCGGCACCAGGGAGATAATTTGATTCTATTGCTCTAAGAAAACCAAAACCATCCTGCAGCAATTGTAAAACACCTCCACCTGTAATTTCCTCTCCCTTTTCAGCTAACTTCTTTAATATTGCAAAATAAATTTCTTGTCTCCTTAAAGTGCTAGCGTTTTCTATTCCTAAGTTCTCTGCTTCTGTAATTAGCTTTTCAGAGGATTTTTCTTTTAATTCTTGAATGTTCATAATAGGGGAGGTTTTAATTTGATTTGATTAATATAATAACCTGTTTAAAAGATTTCAAGCCTATAAAGGCTTAAATATTACCACTAAAACAATTAAAATAAGCAATATTGTAGGGATTTCATTAATTAATCTGTAAAATTTATGAGAATGAGTATTTTGATCAAATTTAAACTGATTTAAGGTTTTACCTAAATAGAAATGATACAAAGTAAGGAATATCACAAATATTATTTTTAATATCATCCACGTTTGACCTAGTTGCTGAAATCCTATGCTATGAATTAAAAGCAATCCAAATATCCATGATAAAATCATTGCTGGTGTCATAATGTAAAAATACAATTTTTTTTCCATTGTCTTAAATACATCTGAAATTTTTCTATCATCACTATTTACAGCGTGGTACACAAAAATTCTTGGTAAATATAATAGACCAGCCATCCATGAGATAACTGAGATTAAATGTAAAGATTTAAAAAGAAGATAATAATTCATCAATTAAATATTTTTTTTAATCAAATTAATAATTAATTTTATATGATCATCATTATCATTAAGGCACGAAACCATATCAAAATTTTCACCACCAGCTTCCAAAAAACTTTCTTTTCCTTGAATTAATATTTCTTCTAATGTTTCTACACAATCTGAAGAAAATCCTGGACAAATTGCTAAGACATTTTTTACTCCCTCTTTTGGTAAATTTTCTAAAGTTTTATCAGTATAAGGTTGTAGCCACTCCTCGGGTCCAAACCTTGATTGAAAAGTAGTTTTAATTTCGATTTCTTTAAACTTTTCAGAAATTAGTCTTGTAGTTTTGTGACAATAACAATGGTATGGGTCTCCTTTATCAAAGTATTTTTTGGGAATTCCATGATAGGAAGCTAATATTAAATCAGGTTTCCATTTTATGTTCTCTATTTTAGAATTAATGGAATTCACCAAAGCATCAATGTAAAAAGGATCAGATTCATAATGTGGAATAATCTTAAGTGAAGGTTGCCATCTCATAGACATTAATGTTCTGTAAACTTCATCGCATACTGTCGCCGTAGTTGGAGCGGCATATTGAGGATATAAAGGTAAAATTACAAGATTTTCACAGCCATTATCATGTAGTTTTTTTATTTTACTTTTAATGCTCGGATTTCCGTATCTCATTGCGAAGTCTATAAATATGTTCTCATTCGATATTGAATTTGAGACTTTTTCAGCCTGCTTTTGTGTATAATACATTAATGGAGACATGTTTATGTCCTTCATCCAGATTTCTTTATAAGCTTTTGCTGTTTTAGATGGTCTTAAATTTAAAATTATAAGATTTAATATTAATTGCCATAGAATTGGATTAATCTCTATAACTCTTCTATCAGATAAAAATTCTTTTAAGTACCGTCTAATATCTAACCATTTTGTTGAATCGGGGGTGCCTAGGTTAACAATTAAAACTCCAGTTTTACCAAATTTAATTTTAGGGTGATCTTTCATTATGTGAAGTCTCTGACTGTTTTTACTAATTCTTCTACCATCTCAATTTTTGTTTCTGGAAGAATACCATGCCCAAGATTAAAAACATAAGGGTGATCTTTAAAAATATCTAAATATTTATTTACTTCTTTTTTTAAGTGTTCTTTATTTGTTAATAGTACCTCAGGGTGAAATCCGCCTTGTATAGGTATATCTATATTTTTAAGTAAATTTTTTGGATTAACGTCATAATCTATATTAACCATACTTGGCTTAACGATTTTACAAAATTGGCTGTAGTCTGTTATTCCTCTTGGAAAACAAATCACCGGTACCCCTAAGCTTTTAGTATAATTAACTAATGAAGAGGTTGGATTATATAAGTATTTCTCCAAGTCAGATTCGATTAGTCCAGACCAACTATCAAATATTTGAATTATAGAGGCTCCAGCATTTACTTGGTTTTTAATATGAATTTTAATAAATTTATCTAAAATTTTTAACAAATTATTAATTAAGCCTTTGTCAGAAAAAAAATTGGTTATTAAACCATTCTTTGGAGAAACCTTATTTATCATATATACAAGTAAAGTCCAAGGAGCTCCTACAAAACCAATTATGTCTTTTTTTTTTAAATCTTCACTTTTTTTTAAATTGGCTAGAATTTGATATATTGGAGATAAATTTTTTGTGAATCCCTCTTCATCAATTTCTAGTAATTTATCTATCTTGAAATCTTGAAGGTTAGGTCCGAAATTTTTCTTAAACTCAACTTTTTGACCAAGTCCATAAGGTATCATTAAAATGTCAGAGAAAATAATTGCTGCATCAAAGCCAAACCTTTTTATTGGTTGGAGAGTTATTTCTTCTGACAATTCTGAGTTTAAACAAAGATTTATAAAATTTGGGTTATCTTTTCTTATTTCTCTGAATTCAGGTAAATACCTACCCGCTTGTCTCATTAGCCAAATAGGAACCAAATCTGTTTTACCATATATTAAACATTCTTTTATTGGTGTCATTTATAATAAGATAATTATATTTAGATTTATTATTAGTATGAATTGTTGATAACGTAAATTACTCAATTTTAACACTTTATTAACTTTTTATTCATTTTCCTGAAAAAAAAATCCTTTAAAACCGGGATTATTTGGTCACCTTTATACATATGAAAATTGTTAATAAGTTATTCACATTTATAAAAATGTTTATTAAACAATAACAGGTATACTAAAATTAGATGTGGTTGCTAAATCAAAAGTTTTTCTTATTCTATAATTAATTTACAAACAATTTATACATGAAGAATACACACCAGGTTTATTTAATATCAGACTCCACAGGAGAGACGCTTGATAGAATATTTATGGCTCTCAAAGCACAATTTAATAATTTTAATTATGATCTAAACCAATTTTCGTTTACAAGAACCGAAAATCAAATTTCCACAATACTGAATGATGCTAAAAAAAAACAAAGTCCGATAATTTTATATACAGTTGTTAATAGTAAATTAGCAAAGTTTCTTGCAGAAGAATCTAATAAAAAAAACATTCCATGTTTTGGTGTTCTAGGCGACTTAATACTAAATTTCTCGAAAATTTTAAATGAAAAAGCAACGCACCAACCTAGTGCCCAACATGTTTTAGATGAGGATTATTACAAAAGGATTGAAGCAATACAATTTACCATGAATCATGATGATGGTAATAATACCGAAAACATTTTAGAGTCAGACATTATTTTAATTGGTGTTAGTAGAACTAGCAAAACACCAACTTCTATATATCTTGCAAATAAGGGATTAAAAACTTCAAACATTCCACTTGTAAATAATATGAGTATTCCAAGTGATATTGTTAAATCAAAAACTTTATGTGTTATCGGCTTAATCACAGAAGCTGAAAGGCTCTATGACATAAGAAGAAATAGATTAAATTCACTGAAAGAAAATGAAGCCTCAGATTATACAAATCTAGAAAAAATTAGACTTGAAGTAGAACAATCTAAGAAGATATTTAAAAAAAATAAATGGCCAATAATAGACGTAACTAGAAAATCTGTCGAAGAAACTGCGGCATCAATAATTAAAATATTCGAAATACAAAATAAAAATGGTTGAAATTATTTTAGCTTCGAAGAGTAAAGTTAGAGAGGAAATTTTGAAAAAAAATGGAATTCGATGTGTAGTCTCTCCTTCAAATATCGATGAGGATCCTGTAAAAGAAAGCTTACTGAATGAAGGTGCATCTCCAGAAATAATTTCAAAAAATTTGGCCGAATTAAAAGCAAATAGAGTTAGCCAAAAAAATTATGATATTTTGGTTCTTGGTGCAGATAGTGTAATAGATTTAAATGGAGAATTAATTTCAAAACCTGAAAATAGGACAGAAGCTTTTAATATTTTAAAAAAATTAAATGGAAAAAAACATTCGTTAATAAGTTCAGTTTGTATTTCTAAAAATGGATCAATGACTTGGAATTATACAGATAAAGCGCACCTTACGATGAAAAATTTTTCAGACAAAGAATTAAGAGAATATTTAGAAAAAATAACAGACGAAGCCCTGTATGCATATAATGTTTATCAAATAGAAGGTGAAGGTAGAAATTTATTCACATCGATTGATGGAGATGAGAATACTATTATGGGATTACCTATAATTGATATTAAAAAGTATCTAGGTAATTATATATGAAAAAATTTTTAGTTATTGGAAATCCAATAAATCACTCACTATCTCCAAAATTACATAATTTCTGGATAAAAAAATACAACTTAGATGCAATTTACGGAAAATTGGAGACACACAAAAGCGACCTAGCTGAATTGTGCGAAAACTTAAAACAAGGTCAGTTAAATGGTCTTAATGTAACTGTACCTTTTAAAAAGGAAATTATTCCCTTCATCAATGTCTTAAGTGGCCATGCTTTGAGAACAAAATCCATAAATACTATTTCTGTTGAAAGTGGAAATTTAATAGGCCACAACACTGATATCGATGGTTTTGAACTTAGCATAAAAAAATTAAATTATAATTTAACCAACAAGACTATAATTATTTTAGGTGCAGGTGGTGTAGTTCCATCAATAATATATGCTTTAAAAAGAATGAATGCCTCAAAAATATTTGTGAGCAACAGAACAAAAGGCAAGGCCGATGACTTAAAAGATTTATTTAATGACTTAAAGGTATTGGATTGGGGTGACTTGGTAGATTTTGATGTAATAATTAATGCAACCAGCATAGGACTAAAAAAAGGAGATGATTTTGAACATGATTTTAGTCAATTTGGAAAAAACAAATTTTTCTATGATGTAATTTATGATCCACATGAGACAAAATTTTTTAATATTGGAAATCAAAAAGGTAATAATTTTGAAAATGGATTAAACATGTTTCTTTTCCAGGCTCAAAAAGCTTTTAATATTTGGCACAATATTGAACCAGATATTGACGAAGAAACAATAAATTTATTAAAAAATTGAATTATGAGATTAAAAAACAAAGTTGCAATTATAACAGGATCAGCGTCAGGTTTTGGCAAAGGAATAGCTAAAAAATTTTCTGAAGAAGGAGCAAAATTAATACTAGTTGATATTAATTCAAGTTTATTAAAAAAAGTATCAAAATCATTATCTCAACAATATTTTGTTGCTGACGTATCAAAAGATTCAAATTTTAAATCCTTATTAAAATATACTTACAATAAATATAAGACAGTAGATATAATTGTTAATAATGCCGGAATAACTCACAAACCAAAAAATATGGAAGCAGTAAAAGAAAATGAATTTGATAAAGTATTTAATGTAAATGCTAAATCTGTTTATCTGTGTGCGAAATATTTTGTGCCTAGGATGAAGAAATTAAAAAGAGGAGTAATTTTAAATGTAGCATCAACTGCAGGTCTTTCGCCTAGACCAAAATTAAATTGGTATAACGCTAGCAAAGGATGGATGATTACAGCAACAAAAGCTATGGCCATTGAACTTGCTCCTTTTAATGTAAGAGTTAATGCAATAGCACCCGTTGCTGGAAAAACGCCATTATTAAAATCATTTATGGGTGGAAATTCGCCGAAAAAAAAACAAGCATTTTTGTCAACAATTCCAATTGGAAGATTTTCTACTCCCCAGGATATGGGAAACGCAGCATGTTTTTTATGTTCTGATGAGGCAGGCATGATAACTGGTACAATTTTAGAGGTAGATGGAGGAAGGTGCATATAAACAGCTATGATTAGAGTAGGTATGATGGGCGGGATAGGTTCTGGTAAATCCTTTATTGCTAAACTTTTTAAATATCCAGTATTTAATGCAGATGCTCAAGTCAAGTTAATTTATAGAAACGATAAAGATTGTTATAAAAAGTTAAAAAAAAAATTACCTAAATTTATAAAATCTTTTCCTATATCAAAAATGGAGTTAACTTTTGCTATTAATAAAAATAGTAAAAATTTAAAAAAAATTGCATCGGTCGTTCATCCAATAGTAAGAAAGAAGATGAAAAATTTTTTAGATAAGAATAAAAATCATAAAATGGTCATTCTTGATATACCTTTATTAATTGAGAACAAATTAAATAAAAAAGGTGATATTCTAGTCTTTGTAAAATCAGATAAGAAAACGGTTTTAAAAAGATTAAAAAAAAGAAGATACTTTAATATAAAACTTATTAAAAGTCTTACAGATAACCAAGATTTACTCTTAAAAAAAAGAAAATTATCCAATTATACAGTCGAAAATAATTTTTCTCCAAATATAATGAGAAAAAAAATTAAAATTCTAAAAGAAAAAATTTTATATGAAAGAAATAGTTCTTGATACTGAAACTACTGGATTATCTGTAAAAGATGGACATAGAATTGTAGAAATCGGGTGTATAGAAATAGATAATTTAATCCCAACAAAAAATTTCTTCCACTATTATCTAAATCCCGAGAGAAAAGTCTCTAAAAGTGCTCTAGAAGTTCACGGTTATACAGATGAATTTTTGTCTGATAAAAAAAAATTTAAAGATATTGCTGATGAATTTTTAAAATTCATTGAAGGGAAAAAAATCATTATACACAATGCAGAATTTGATTTGGCACATTTAAATAATGAATTATCTTTAATAAACAGTCACAATATTCCTAAAGAAAATGTTATAGATACTTTGGAAATTGCTAGAAATAAGTATCCTGGATCTGGAATAAGTTTAGATGCTCTTTGTAAAAGATTTAAGATAGATAATTCTAAAAGGGAGAAACATACTGCACTTTTGGATTGTGAGTTGTTATCAAAAGTATATATAAATTTGTTAGATCAAAAAGAGCCTATTTTTCAATTTAATGATCCAATACAAAAAAATAGTGGAGTATTTAATAAACACAAATCCTATTTTAAAAAAATTATTGTACCTTCAAAAGAAGAGTTACAAGCTCATGAAAAGTTTTTAAAATCTAATTTGAAGAAAAATTTTTTTAATTAAATCTTTTTTGGTATAGCTCTTCAAAGTTTACCTTTTTTTCTAACTTTAAGTCTGGGAATCCCGAATTTTTTATTGTTTCTAAAAATATTTTCTCTAATTCAGGATATATATCGTTTTGTACATCAACAAGTATTAATTTTTCTAAATTTTGTTTATCTAATGATTTATCTTTAACTTTAATTATAGTGGCATAACTAATTTCAAAATAGGATTTTCTTTTGTTATCGCTTGGATCTTTATAATTTATTTTTGTTATTACTTCGATCATTTCATTTTTTATTAAGTTAGTATTAATATTAATACCAAGAATATATTTTGTAATATATTCTCTACTAAATACGAATGTCTCTGCATTTGGAATTTCTACCGATAGATCTTTAATATACTTGAAAATTATTTCATATTTTTTTGTCATGATCATCACTTATATCTTCATAATCTCCATCAATATAATTTTTTTTTAAATTTGATTTATATTTATTTTTACTTATGAGTCTTCTCAAAATAATTTTTCTCGTTAAAGGAATTGCAAGTAAGATTCCTATTAAGTCAGTAGCGAAACCTGGCAATATTAATAAGAAAGCGGCAAATGCTAAAGTTGCTCCAGAAACTATTTCATATATCGGTAATTCGTTTTTAATTAATTGGTTAATACCAGACCTTATAGTATTAAAACCTTCATATCTTGCGTAACTTACACCAACAATTGCTGTTATAAAAATTAGCAAAATAGTGTTAAATGCCCCAATTAGCGATCCAACTTTGATAAATAAATAGATTTCTATAAGAGGTATACCAATAACTAAAATTAATGCTGTGTTCATTTGTCTACAATCTAAATAGCAGGTTGAAATTTAGTAACATAGTAAATATTATATAAATATGAGTTATAGCTTTGAATACATTGATATTATCCTTCTTGCAATGATAGCTGGATTTATTTTTTTAAGATTGAGAGGAATTTTGGGAAAAAAAACAGGTTTTGAAGAAGATATTGATTCTAGTTTTGCCCACGAAGCTCCACCAGCAAATCCAAAAATTGATTTGAATGCCAACACATTTGACGAAACTGCAAAAAAAGAATTTGTAAAAGGAGCTAAAATTGCTTACGAAACAATTATAACAAATTTTGCTAAAGGTACAATAAAAGATATTAAATCCCTTTTAGATAAGAATGTCTATCAGCAATTTGAAGATGCAATTAAAGACAGACAATCTAAAAAACTTTCCTCCGAGACAACATTTATTGGCATCAATTCGGCTGAGGTAAAACAACATGAGCAAAATAAAAATATGCTAGAAGTAACAATTGAATTTGTAAGTGAAATAATATCTTGTGTAAAAGATAAAGATAATAAAGTTGTGTCGGGTGATCCAGAAAAAATTAAAAAAGTATTAGATACGTGGAAGTTTTCAAAAGATAGTAAATCTACAAATCCCAACTGGCTTTTAATTGATACTCAAGCTTGACAAATAAGCTATCAGATAAAGATAAAAAAGACTGGCAAAATTTCTTAGATAGTTCTGAAAAACTTCAGAGCAAAGATTCAGATCAATCAAATGATAAAATAATTTCAGAAAAAACAATTGATCTTCATGGATACACTTTAGAAGAAGCTAACAAACAAATTTCTGAATTTATTGAGAATTGTTATATAAATAAGGTAAAAAAAGTAAATATAATTACTGGCAAAGGAATGAGATCAAAAAATTTGGAAGATCCTTATAAATCTAAAGACTTAAGTATTTTAAAATATTCCGTGCCTGAGTATATCAAAAATAATGCCGAGTTAATGAATAAAATTATTAAAATTGACTTTGAGTCGGTTAATAGCCCCGCAAAAGGAAATTTTGATATATTTTTGAAAACTATAAAATAAACTTGGAAAGATCAGTATCTTTTACCAATTCTCCGATATTATCTTTTATATATTTACCATCTACAGTAATTTTTTCTCCAGCCCTATCTGTTGCTGTAAAACTGATTTCATCTAAAACTTTTTCGATAATCGTATGTAATCTTCTTGCACCAATGTTTTCAACAGAGGAATTGACTTCACTTGCAATATGAGCGATCGTATTTATTCCATCTTCTGTAAATTCTAAATCTACATTTTCTGTTTTTAAAAGTGCTTTGTATTGTTTTATTAAACTATTATCTGGTTCCTTTAGTATTCTTATAAAATCTTCACTATTTAATGCGTCAAGCTCTACTCTTATTGGTAATCTACCTTGTAATTCAGGCAAAAGGTCTGATGGTTTTGCTAACTGAAAAGCTCCTGAAGCAATAAATAAAATATGATCCGTTTTAATGGGTCCATATTTAGTACTAACAGTTGTTCCTTCTATTAGTGGCAATAAATCTCTTTGAACGCCTTCTCTTGAAACATCACCACCAACTCGATCTGTTCTTGCAGAAATTTTATCTATTTCATCTAAAAAAACGATACCGTTATTCTCAGTTGAATCTTTTGCTGACTTTATAATTTTGTCCTGTTCAATGAGTTTGTCTGACTCTTCATTTATTAATATTTCATGAGATTCTTTCACCAACATTTTTTTTTTCTTTGGCTTTTGACCCATGGATTTTCCAAGCATGTCGGAAATATTTATCATTCCAACATTTGCACCGGGCATTCCAGGTATCTCAAAAGATGGCATTTGATTAGATTCACTAACAGCTATTTCAATTTCATTATCATCTAAATCTCCATCTCTTAGTCTCTTTCTAAAACTTTCTCTTGTTGCTACACTTGCCTTATTTCCAACTAATGCATCTAAAACCCTGTCTTCAGCTAATTTTTGCGCTTGGGCATTAACTTCTTTTCTTTTCTTTACTTTTTCCATAGCGATTGCAATTTCTAAAAGATCCCTAACAATCTGCTCTACATCTCGTCCGACATATCCTACTTCAGTAAATCTTGTTGCTTCAACTTTTACAAATGGTGCTTCTGCTAATTTTGAAAGTCTTCTAGAAATTTCCGTTTTACCCACACCAGTAGGACCAATCATAAGAATATTTTTTGGAAGAACTTCATCTTTCATATCATCTTGCAATGCTTGCCTTCTCCATCTATTTCTTAAAGCAATTGCAACAGCTCTTTTAGCTTTGTTTTGCCCAACAACAAATCTGTCTAATTCAGAAACAATTTCCCTTGGTGATAATGAATTTGTAATTGTAGTTTTTTCTTTTGACACTTTCCCTTTCGGAAATGTTGTTACATTGGAGTTTTCCATTATATTTTCTCCATACTCAAATTATCATTAGTAAATACACATATATCAGCTGCAACTTTAATAGATTTTTTTGCAATCTCTTCAGCTGTCATATCAGTATCCATTAATACTTTTGCAGCTGCCAAGGCATAATTCCCACCTGAACCTATTCCAATAATATCACCTTCTGGTTCAAGAACATCACCTGTCCCAGAAATTATAAAACTTTTTTCTTTATCACCTATAGCCATCAAGGCTTCCAATCTTCTTAAATATTTATCTGTACGCCAATCCTTTGCTAATTCTACAGCAGCTCTTGTCAGGTTACCCGCATGCTTTTCAAGCTTTGACTCTAGTCTCTCAAATAAAGTAAGTGCGTCTGCAGTAGATCCTGCGAATCCTGCGATCACATTTCTTTTCTCAATTTTACGAACTTTGTTGGCAGTTTTCTTAATTACAGTATTACCCATACTAACTTGACCGTCACTTGCCACAACTACGTCTTTATTTTTTCTTACAAGCACAATTGTTGTCATGTCCTATAAATGGATACGAATTTTAATAGTTCAAGTCCAGGTTTAGTATTATTGATATAATTAGAAATACCTATATACCTAATTTATATTATGAAAAGAAAAGCAAAAATAGCGAGAAAAACTAAAGAAACTAACATTAGTGTTGACCTTAATATTGATGGCAAAGGTAAGTACAAAGTTGACACAGGAATAGGTTTCTTAGATCACATGCTCGAGCAGTTATCTAAACACTCATCAATGGATTTAAATGTTAAAGCTAAAGGTGACACACATATTGATCTTCACCATACAACTGAAGACACTGGAATTGCTATCGGAGAATGTTTAAAGAAAGCTTCAAAAAAATTTGTAGGTATTAAAAGATATGCTCACATTCTGCTACCAATGGATGAAACATTAACAAGAGTTGCAATCGATGTTTCGAACAGACCTTACTTGATTTGGAATGTAAAATTAAAAGTCGAGAAACTTGGTGAAATGGACACGGAATTGTTTAAAGAATGGTTCCAAGCCTTTTCTCAAGCCGCAGGTATAACTTTGCATGTTGAAAATATTTATGGTGACAATAGTCATCATATCATAGAGTCTTGTTACAAAGGCCTAGCAAGAACTTTAAGAGCTGCACTAGAATTAGATCCAAGGAACAAAAGTACAATTCCTTCTACAAAAGGCTCTTTATAAGATTAATGGACGTCACAATTGTTGACTATAAATCGGGCAATATTAGCTCTGTAATAAACTCCTTTAAGGAAGTTGCTAAAGATAAAGTTAATATCGAAGTAACCTCAGATTTAAATAAAATTAAATATAGTGATAAAGTAGTTTTGCCGGGGCAAGGATCTTTTAAGAGCTGCATTGATGGTTTAAACGGTATAAGTGGTTTGATTGATACTTTAAATGAATTTGCATTAAATAATAAAAAACCACTTCTTGGTATTTGTGTGGGACTTCAAATGTTTGCAGATGTTGGATATGAAGAAGTTGAGACTAAAGGATTGGGCTGGATCCCAGGGAAAGTTTCTAAAATTAATAATCAAGATGGAAAATATAAACTTCCTCATATTGGTTGGAACCAAATAAGCATTGTAAAAGATACTAAAATTTTTAATGATATAGAGAACAATTCTCATATGTATTTTGTTCACAGTTATGAATTTATTCCAAATGATAATTCAGTTACTACTGCTACAACTGATTATTCATCAAATATAGTTTGTGCAGTTGAGAAAGAGAATATATTTGGAACGCAGTTTCACCCTGAAAAAAGTGATAAAACCGGACTTAAAATAATTGATAATTTTATAAATTTATAAAATGAAAAAAGTTATTTTAGTATTTTTTTTAATATTATCTTTCTTGAACAATGCTGTTGCTAAAGTTAAATCGGAACAAATAATTTTTCCAAAACATTTTTATACTGAAGAAATAGGAGTTTGTCTTGCCGCAGGAAATGAAAGTTTTAAATCTAATTATACTAAAAGTAGAATTGAAAGCTTAATTAAATTGGATTGGATGGATGAATGGGCAAAAGGAAACTCAAGAAGTGTAAATCATGAAAATTTAACAGGTCCAATGACGTTATTTGCAGTTACCACACACACAGCAGTTGGAAATAATGACAAAGATGAAATTAATTTAGCTAAAAATGTTCTAATTCAAATGGCAAAGGCAAATATTCTGCATGACACAATAGGAAGAGAAGAACTAAAAAAAAAGCCTAGATGTTGGAAAGATGGTAATCCAGAAGCACCATGTTGGTATCATGCTTATGAATTTGCAAGAGATGCTTTTACAAATTACATGATTATTGCCACTTATTTAAAAGATCATTTAAGCAAAGAAGAACTAAAGATAGTAAAAAAATATACAAAAAAAATGCATAAAAAATTTATAAAACCAGAAGAATTTGCAAATAAAAAAAAAGGTTTTTATGCAATGGGAAACGGAGGCATTCCAAATTTAGTTTATGCGAGCTGGACAAATAATAAAAAATTAGCTGCTAAAGAAATTAATTTTAGATTGAAATATATTGATAAGGTATTTTATGAGGATGGATATATTAATAATAACTCATTTAGAGGTTACAGAGGTTTATGGTATCACTCTTATGGGCTAAATTCTGCTTTAGGGTATATTTATTTAGCTGATTTATGGGGCGCAAAAATTCCAAAAAAAATTATCAAAAAATTAACAAAAGCAGCTGAGGTTTTAAACACAGGAATTACTGATTATGAAAAATTTGCCTCAAGAAAGTATGATGGAGACCAAAACAACAATCAATACAAAAAGAAAAATGCAAGAATGCATACCCATCAAGATGCTTTGGCTATTGATACTCTTATGGAAATGATTACTGGTGTAAATTTAGAAGCAGACCCAACTTATTTACGTAAAAGACCTAAGTCAGGCATTGATGATTTGATTGGTTTTAATGCAAATTGTATAAAACAAAAATGAAAAAATATGTCTTAATTTTAAGTTTAATATTTATTTCAACAAAATCTTTTACAAAAGAGCTAGATCTAGGAATGCACAAAATAATTTTTCCTAACAAATTCAATGTAATTAACTGGAATGATACAAGTTTTGGCTCTTCTTTTTGTCAAGAATTTTCAACTTGTTTTGGATTAGTTGACAATAAAGTCCTAGAAATTGTTAATCAGGTAGAAGCTGGAAAAAATTTTGAAGAAATAAAAATTATTAAGCCAATAATAACTAAATATAATAAGATGTTAGCTTCATTCAGTGATTCCAAGGTTAAAAGTTTATTAAAGACTACAAAAAATATTTTAAAAATGAATAACTCTGGAACTTTTTTTACATATTTTAGAACTGAAGAAAAAATAAATAATAATGATATGTTGTCTGAATATGGTATAAATATTGATGAAATAAGAGAAATGTCTACGTCAGAACTACAAAAATTTACGAATAAAATTAAAAACGAAATAACATCTGGCAAAGACTACTATATGTTCATGGATGGTTTATTCATAAATTTTGATAAATTCACTATATCAAAGTATTCAAATAAGAAACCTTACCTTATAATCAATGGTGATATTACATATCTTCTAACATCATCGAAGATTAAGTTGGGTAATATTGCCTACTATATTTCAGAAATTGATGATAATTTATTTGTCATGGACGGTTATTGCGTGGTTAATTGTAAAACCTTCTTTTCAGATTTTGAACAAATAATAGATGATTCTTTTAAATCGAAAAATAAATCTATTAAAATTGAGAGTTCGAGTAAAGATACTGATTTTATAAATCAGATACAAGATTTAAACGAACTTTACAAATCTGGTGTGTTATCAAAAGAGGAATTTGAAAAAGCTAAAAAAAAAATATTAAATTAATTGTGTATGAATTTTAAAATTTTAATTTACTTGCTAATTGCATTATTTCTTACCTCTAACAGTTATGCTGTTAAGACTTATAAAAAAGGCAAAGGTCCTTTAGATCTGCCAGAAAATACAGCACATGTTTTGGAATATTATTTTAGTGGGGGAACAAAAGGAAAGTGGGCTGAACCAGAAAAAGCAGATTGGTATCCTTATGTTATTGCTATATCGAAAGACGGTTATTATTATGGTATTGTAAGACAACCAAAAAAATTTGCTTCTCACAATGTTGATGAAAAAAATTATTCAGCTTTAGCTGTAGGAGATTGTAAAAAAATGGCACAAAAGGATGGTTACCCTCAGGAATGCTTTTTGTTTGCTGTAAAAAGAAAAATTGTTTGGGATAATGGATCAAATAAAAAAAGAAGAAGTCTTAAAAAGTCAGAAATTAAAGCAGGCAAAACTATTTCAATTTTAAAAGAATTAGATTTTTATAAAGGTGAAATTCAAAATCTAAATTCAAATAAAAATAATAATACATCTTCAAACAATAATTCTAATTTATCAAATAGTGAAATCGTAGAACAAATCAAATCTTTAAAAAAATTGTATGATGATGGTGTTTTGTCAAAAGAAGAATTTGAAAAAGCTAAAAAGAAACTTTTAGATTAAGTGAAAATTTTTCCTGCAATAGACATTAAAGATAAAAAATGTGTAAGATTAATTAAAGGAGACTTTGAAAACAAAACGGAATATGAAATATCTCCTGCGGATCAAGCTAGAAAATACAAAGAAAATGGATTTAAGAATTTACATATAGTCGATTTGGATGGTGCATTAACTGGAGATCCAATTAATATTGATATTATTCAAGATATTATTAAGAAATTTGACCTTAAAATTGAAATCGGAGGTGGAGTAAGAAATTTTGAAACTATCAAAAAATATATTAGTGCTGGTGTTGAAAAAGTAATTCTAGGAAGTGCTGCTATAAAAGATAGAAGATTTTTAGAAGAAGCTTGTAAAAAGTATCCAAACCAAATTGCATTAGGTTTAGATGCAAAAGATGGTCATCTCGCAACTTCAGGCTGGACTGAAGAGTCTGATAAATTAACAACAGAATATTTAAAAAAAGTAAATGAATATGGGGTTAGTAGGATAATTTACACAGACATAAATAGAGATGGTACTAAGCAAAGTCCTAACTTTGAAGAAACACAAAAAGTGGCAGATATTTCAAATTGTCCTGTTGTTATATCTGGTGGTGTTTCATCAATTAATGATATTAAAAAAGCTAAAATTTTAAATAATATCGAAGGTGTTATAGTAGGAAAAGCTATATACGATGGAGATATAAAGTTAGGTGAACTTGCAAAAGAAATAAATGCTTAAAAATAGAATTATTCCTTGTTTAGATGTTAAAAATGGTCGTGTTGTAAAAGGTATTAACTTTGTCGATCTTAAAGATGCAGGAGACCCTGTAGAACAAGCAAAAATTTATAGCGATGGCGGTGCAGATGAGATTTGTTTTTTAGATATTACTGCTTCAAATGAAAATAGAGACACTATTTATGAAGTGGTAGAGAAAACTTCTAAGAAATGTTTCGTGCCATTGACTGTAGGTGGGGGAGTTAGAAGTATTGATGATATTAATAAATTACTTAATTGTGGAGCTGATAAAGTATCAATAAATACAGCAGCTGTTCAAAATTCAAAAGTTGTTGAAGATAGTTCTAAAAAGTTTGGATCACAGTGCATTGTTGTTGCAATTGATGCAAAAAGAAAAGATGATGGTTGGGAAATCTTTACTCATGGGGGAAGAAATCCAACAGGTATAAATGCCTTAGAATTTGCATCTAAAATGGAGAAATGTGGGGCAGGAGAGCTTCTTGTAACTTCCATGGATAAAGATGGAACTCAGTCTGGATATGACATTGAATTAATGCAAAAGATATCATCCATGGTCAATATTCCAGTTATTGCATCAGGTGGAGTTGGGACTTTAGATCATTTAGTAGATGGAATAAAATCAGGTGCTAGTGCAGTTTTAGCTGCATCTATATTCCATTATGGAACTTATTCAGTAAATGAAGCTAAGCAATATTTGGCATCAAAAGATATACCTGTTAGGATTTAGTATGTTAAAGATTTTAGAAGATCTCGTTACCCTTGCAAGAGAGCGAAAAAGTAATCCTGTTGAAGGTTCATACACTAATAAGCTTTTAGAAGATAAATCTTTAGCAAAAGAGAAGGTTTTAGAAGAAATAAATGAACTAATAGAAGCTGTAGAGCAAGACTCTAATAAAATCCACGAAGCAGCAGATGTTCTATATCACTTAATCATGTATCTTGAGAAAAGTGGTATAAAAATTGAAGAAGTAATGGAAGAACTGAAGAGTAGAAAAAAATAATTTTAATTATTCAAAAGAAAAATTAAGATAACAATAATTGCAACTAAACCAAAAATTAAACTTTTGTTATTTTTATTCTCTGGTTTTCTCCCATCTATCTCATCCCTTAAACTTGATAAAGTATCATCTTTGTAAATATCCTCATTAGAATTAGATACATATGCATCAAACTCTTCCGAATTACTAAAATCATTAAAAATAGTTTTTTGGTCTTGTTTTGATTTTTTATTTGTATTTTCTTTTAATTTATTATTTTTATCAATTTCTTTATCTTTAATTTTTTTTATCTTACTTATTTCAGATTTAGAATGAATATGCCTATTATTAGTTTTGACATCAAATGCTACGTATTTTCCATGAGGCATCTTTCTAAAGCTAATTCTGCTCCCACAGATTTGGCATTCTTTAATTAAAGACATTTGTTGAAATTTAACTACTTTTGCATTCTGGATCAATACATCTATTATTGCTGACAGCTGGGTATTTATTACAATTTTTACAATATTTAGCTTTACCAATACAGTACGGCTCTAAACTACAACTCCAGGCGTATCCATTAATTCTTTTAGGTTTTTTTAGGTAAAGTTTACCACTAGTGCAACTTGGGCAAGGTAGATAGTTTTTATTTATCAATGATTTTTTTTCAAATGAAACTTCTGGATAAGTTTTTAGCTCATCAATAAACTCTGATGGAAAATAACTATTACTACATAATATAATTTTTTGTTTTGCTCTTGTCATTGCAACATATAAAACCCTTCTCTCCTCAGCATTTTTAAAATCTTGTTCCCCTGGTCTTACCAAATTCATTATAGGATCATTTTCAATATAGCCTGGAAATCCATATTTTCCTGCCTCTAAATTTAAGATAATAATTGCATCAGCACCAAGACCTTTAGACTTATGTATAGTCATAAACTCAAATTTTAAATTTTTAAATTTTAGTTTTATTTCTTTTGGTATGTCCGGATAAATATTATTTTTTTTTGCTATTCGATTGTATCTTCCAAGAATATATACAACCCATTTTTTATTTTTTGGTCTAACATTGTCTACAGTCTTAAAAACATTTAATAAATTATTACTTTCCCCATAATCAAGGTTTATGATTTCTATAGTATTTTTAATATTGCTTGGTTTTGAAATGATTTTCTTTTTTAGTTGGAATGGATTTCGTTGGATAAATCTTGATGATACATCAAGTATAGGTTGAGAAAATCTGAAACTTTTATCTAAATCTACTCTAGCTGTTCTTCCAAAAATTTTTTCAAAATCAAAAGTAAATTTAATATCACTGCCATTAAAAGCATATATTGACTGCCAATCATCCCCAACGCACATTATTCGACAATCATCCTGATTTTCTATAATAGCTTTTAAAAATCTATATCTTCCCCTCGATATATCTTGATATTCATCAACAATAATTCTTTTAAAATTAGTTTTAAATGATTTATTTTTAAGTTTTTCTGTACCTAATTTTAATAGATCAGCAAAATCATATTCCTTTCTTCTTTTAAGAAAATTTTGATACCTATCATAAACATCGAAGAATAAATTTAGAAAAACATAGTATCTTTCTTTTTCATCTGAGGAAATATTCTTAACACTACTTATTACTTCTTCACGGGTAAACTGACCTTCTTTGTAAATACTTAAAAACTCAGCTAGCAATGTGATTAATCTGTCACTAAGTTCTTTCTTTTCAAATAACTGCTTCTCTATTTCGGGGTCATTTGGATTAATCTTTATTCTATTTTTTATTAGTTTTTCTTTTAAGTTTGTAAGCAAAACTCCTTCCATTCTTTCCCATGAATAAGATTCGATCAAGGTTATATTTTTACGTCTACAAAGAGACCTCTTCCAATCCATCGATCTATTATATTTATCTTTCGATATGTAAGGCGCGGTATTACCATTTTTATCTACTCCAAAATGTTCTAAATAAATACCCTGACCAAGTTTGAAATCTGGCCGGTACTGATCTTTTGATCTAGTTGACGTGTCATGTTCAAATGGAAATTCATACTCATAAAAAACACCATTTAGGAATAACCAGTCTGCAATTAATAACTCTTCAAATGATTTAACTAGTTCACCTTTAAGCGTTATCAGGTCAAATTTCCTCATATACTCAAAATAATTTGTGTCTGTATTAAAATCTTCTCTGTATTTTGCTGGATAACGATGTTTTGAAATAAAATTTATTATATTTTCCTTTGATTTTGGATTTTTTAACATTGCTCTAAGAATTTCTGCAATTAAGTTTAATTTTCTTTTTTCATTAGTGGAGGCGTCAGATATTTTTATTTTGTTTTTTGATATGTCTTCAATTATTTTTTTTCCAAGGGCATGGAAGGTTCTTATTTCAGTATCAATTCCAGTCTTTTCTTTAACTCTCTCACGCATTTCTTGAGCCGCGTCTTTTCCATACGCTAAAGCTAATATTTCATCAGGTTTTATTTGATTTTTTGTGACAAGATAAGAAACCTTACCTACAACAGTAGATGTTTTGCCAGTGCCAGCCCCAGCAACAACTAAAGTAGAATCTTCATCAGTTACAATTGCTTTTCTTTGAGCATACGTAAGCGGATTATCTTCAATTTTATCAAATAATATTTTAAATTTTTTAATTTCATTTTCTACAAAATATTTATTTTTTAAAATTATTATTTTATCCATCTGTTTATAAAATTTTAGAATTTTTAATTCCACAATTCCTAGTGAAGTTTTTTGAAATCTATTTAAAAATTTTAATATTTCTTTATTTTTGATAATCCAAATTTGTAATTGTTTATTGTTTATGTATTGCTTTCCATTGGTTAATAAAATGATATCATCAAAGCATTCTTTAATCTTTTGCAAATTTTTTAATATAAAATAATAATATTCTTTCTGGGTCTTAGTAAGTTTGCTAAAAATTTGATTTTGTTTTTCGAAATAAATCTCTAAGTTATAAAAGATAAGTTTTTTTCTTACTTTAATGTTTAAAATTTCTCTATAATCAAACTCCTTTTTTCTTTTATGACTAACTGCAATTAAAAAGTTTTTAATATTCAGTTTTAAATCTTTAGCGCCAAATATTCTTTGTACTAAATTAGGGCTTACACTATGAGTTGTTTCCATAAGATTTATAAGTCATTAAATATTGAAATTTATTAGTTTTAATATATTCTATCAATAGTCCTGATTTAAAAAATAACTTTACTTGCTGGGACTTTAAACACAACGCTAAAGGAGGCAAATGAAACTAATAATACAATCAATCAAGAACTACTTTAAATCCAAAAAGGATAGAGGATTAGAACCTGTATTCTTTGAGAAAATAGGGGATCAAAAAACATCAAGAGATCAGATGCGTAAAAATTTAATTAAAGCATTAGAAAAGAATGGTTGGACAATAAAGAAATAGCTTACAATTTACCAGGTAACCAGGTTGAGAATATTGGAAATAATATCATTAGTATTCCATAAATTATTCCAACGATTGTAAATAGAGGAACTTCTTTGAAAGCTTTGGCTGGATTTTCTTTGATCACACCTGCAGCTGTATAAATACCAACGCATACGGGGGGTGTGATCATTCCTATTCCAGCAAATGCTACAAATACTACATAAAGATGAAGTAAGCTTTGATTAAATGATAATGTGATTGCTGCAAAAATTGGTACCGTTAAATAAAATACAGGAACAATTTCTATAAACGTTCCAAGAATTAAACAAATAGCACCAAGCATAATCCAGAACAGATTTACGCTCACACCTTTATCTGTGAAGAATGTTATAATTTTTTGTGGAGCTTGAGTATATGTTAAAACTACGCTTAAGAATGTTGCAGTAGCTATAATTGCAAAAATTACAGCTGTTATGATTGCTGTTTCCCTTAAACAACTCATCAAAGATGAAAAAGTAAGTTCACGGTAAATTAAAAATCCAATTAGTACTGCATAAACTCCTGCAACAGCTGCCGATTCAGATGGAGTTAGTATGCCAGCATAAATTCCACCTAAAATTATAACTGGAGTGATCAATGCTGGTAATGCAGCGATGAAAGAACTTACTCTTTCCTTAAAAGATGCCTTCTCATCTGTTCTAATATGCCTGCATTTAAACAAAACTAGAAGAACCATCAAAACAAGTAGAACTAAGCCTGGAATAACGCCTGCTGCAAAGGTTTTAGATACAGGTACATTAGTTAGAGCACTAAATAGTATCGCTGCATTAGATGGAGGTATCAATGCCTCTAATAGAGCTGCAGAGGCTGCTAGAACAACAACAAATGGGGTTGGGTAACCTTGTTCAATCATCTTTGGCATCATAATTGTTCCAACAGCAGTTATTGCCGCAAGTATTGATCCACAGAAAGCTGCAAAGAAACCCATCGCAATAACCATAGCAACACCAAGGCCGCCCGGCCAATGACCAACCAATGTGGTTGTAAACTTAACTAATCTTGAGGCAGCTCCACCTTTTAACATTGCCATTCCAGTAAAAATAAATAATGGAACAGCGATTAGAACATGTTTAGTTAATGCACCAAATGAAACCTGGATAAGTACTGACCAAGGTAAATTTAATCCAGCAATTGCAGCTAAAGAACTTCCTAAACCAAAAACTAAAAAAATTGGAACTGATATAACTAATGTTACGAGAGAAATAATAAAAGCCAATCCAAACATTTATTCTTTCCCTAAGAGTTTTTTAAAATTATCTAAAATTAGCTCTAACGAAGTTAAGGCTAAAATTAAAAAACCAACTGGAAATGCTAAAAACATCCACCAGATAGGAATGTTAATTTCTAATTCCATCATTTGTCCCAAATTGTAATACATTGTTGTTGCATCAACTCCCGCCTTAAAGAAAACACATGCGGAAATTAAGGCTATTAAATTTACTATTGTCCCAATAATATTTTTTGATTTTTCAGATAAATAGTGACTTAAAAAATCTACTTTAATATGTTGTCCTTCTTTTAATAAAGGACCTAGTAATGGAAATACTAACCAACTAACCATTACAGGTGGTAATTCAATAAACCATGCAAATCCTGTACCTGTAATAAATCTTGTTGTGGCGCTTAAAGCTAAAGCTGCCACCATTAAAAAGACAATGAACATTGCGAGCGAAATTGCAGCTTTTGCTAGCAAATTATTAATAGCTCGCAATGCCCTCATAATCTTTTTAGAAAAAGCTTAACTTCTTCTAATTACTTTTAGCATATGCTTGTGCTGCTTCTAAAGCGTCAGCATCAATCATTTTAGCCATTGCTGGCATTACTTCATCTTTCATAAGCTTATCAAACTTAGCTTTTTCAGCTCCTGAAAGCGTAGTAACAACCCCACCTCTTTCTTGGAATTTTTTAAGAGTGCTTTCTCCAGTATCCATAATTAAGTCAGTTGATCTTTTTCCTATTTCTTTACCAACATCCATTATGATTTTTTGTAAGTCTGGAGACAGACTATTAAACCAAGTTGAGTTTGCCATAATATATGCATCAGCATAATATTGATAAGGCTTTTGAGCGTATTTTAAAAACTCCCACCAGCTATATGCTTCTATACTTCCTGGAGGACTATTAATCGTATCAATCATTCCAGTTTGTAAAGATGTATAAACTTCACCAGTTGGTAAAGATACTCTGTTTGCTCCTAAAGCATCCCACATAGGCTCTTCACTTTTTAAAAGTCTTCTAGCCTTAAGACCTTTCATAGCATCAATACCAGTTAATTCTTTAGCACTTGAAAAAGTCATTACAGGTCCAACAGGGTTATACATAACTAATGTTGAATTAGTTTTTTTTGTTAATTCACCCCAAATTTCTTTTCCTTTTGGTGAATTTTGAAAAAAACCTCTTTGTTGTTCCCACGAATTAAATAATCCTGGGAATGAAGCGACGTTAAAGTTTTTATTGATTGGTGGAAAACTTACCACTCCAACAATTCCTCCAAGTTCAACCGCACCTGAAGTAACCGCACCCATTACTTCTCTAATTCCAAATAATTGTTTAGATGGATAAACTTCTATTTTTAATTTTCCTTTTGCTCTTTTGTTAACTTCATCAGCAAATATTTGTGCATGTTTTGCACTATGGTGCTTCGGACTCCAATGAACGGATAAACGTCCAACAATCTCAGAAAAAGCAGCTGTCGAAGTAAGAACAAATGAAAAAATAAACGTTAAGCTAATAATAGTTTTATAAATTGATTTATATTTATTCATTTTCCCTCTCTTTTTTAAAGTATTATATTATTAGTTGCATGCATTTTAACAATGCAAAATTTTAAGTTATTTAATAAGATTATTTTAAAATGAAGAACAAGGGCTTTACTTTAATAGAATTGCTTGTTGTTGTAGCGATAATTGGAATTTTAGCTGCAGTAGGTGTGGTTGCTTATAGTGGATATACTTCTAGTGCTAAAATAGCAACAGCAAAAGCAAATTTTAGCAGTGTATCGAAATTTATTTCAAACGAACTAATGATGTGCAATGTAGACCCAGATCATTATCCTTTTGATCAAACTAATGTTAAATGTGGCAGCGTTAAAGCACAAACCATTGCTCAATACGTCGATGAAGCATTTAAAAAATACAATTTTACAAATCCCTTTGGCAAATCAGATGGAACTACAGAGAAAGCAATAAAAAGTGGTGGGGCAGCTTACGAAGATAAACAACACGGTTATATTATAATCAACACTCAAGGAAATAAAAATGCTACAGTAGAAATGTGTTATAAATTACCTTGTAACACTAAAGATACTAATGGAGATTACGAGTACATTTTAAAATTGTCTGTAGCTTTGGATTAAATTTTTCTAAAATGAGAGAAAAAGGTTTTACATTAATTGAGTTATTAGTTGTTGTGGCAATAATTGGAATTTTAGCAGCTGTTGGAGTTGTTGCTTACAGCGGATATACCAAATCTGCAAAAAAGAAAATTTGCAAAGCAAATCATGAAAAAATAGTTAAAACTATAAAAGAAAAAAAAGCATTCTGTGAATTTGAAAGTACTATAAAGCTCAGAAGTTGGTACACTGGCTTTAAACAAGGTGCAGAGTATGATTTTAATTGTTCTAATAATTTTGAAAACTTAGCTCAAAATGTAGGAATACATATGACGAATTTTTTAAAAAATGTATATAGCCCTAATAATCATTGGGGTTACACTTGGGCTGGTAATAGTGGAAATCCAACTACTGAAGGTCAGACGTATTATTATACTAATAATAATAGTATTAGAATCAGAACTCTGTGCGAAGGAAATATCATAGAAACTTTGATCACTGGAGATTGATTGAACGAACAATAGAATATATATTTAAATTAATTTTCATGAGCTACGATAATAATAATATATTTGCAAAAATCTTAAGAGGAGAAATTCCTTGTAATAAAATTTATGAGGATGATTTTATATTATCTTTTTATGATATTAATCCTCAAAAAAAAATTCATGCTTTAGTAGTTCCAAAAGGAAAATATATAGATTTAGATGACTTCAATTCAAATGCCTCAAATGATGAAATAGTAGGTTTGATGAGAGGAATAACTACTGTTTCAAAAAAATTGGGAATTTCATCGATTGATGGTAAGGGGTACCGGGCTCTTGCCAACATTAGCGACTATGGTGGTCAAGAAGTGCCCCACTTACATTTTCACTTATTTGGTGGTGAAAAGGTAGGAAAAATGGTTTCGTGATAACCAGAGTTGACAGAAAATATTTGGAAATTAACTCTCCAGATGAAATTAAATCATCTGAGCCAAAGGTAAATTGTAAAATTGAAATTAAAAATCCTCCAGATTTTCAAATAAATAAATTTTTTTATAAGCAAATTGGAAAAAGTTATCGTTGGATAGATCGACTTGTTTGGGACGATGCAAAATGGATGAGTTATACAAATAATTCAAATTTAGAAACTTATATATTGAGAGAAAATAACGATTTGATTGGCTTTTTTGAGCTCTTATTTCATCCCGAAACAAGAAAATGTGAAGTCGCTTATTTTGGAATTTTAGATCAATATATAGGAAAAAATTATGGAAAATATCTCTTAACAGAAGCTCTAAAGTTAGGATTTAGAAAAAACACAAAAAAGGTATGGCTTCATACATGCTCTTTAGATCACAAACATGCTTTAAAAAATTATTTAGGAAGAGGGATGAAAATTTTTAAATCCGAAACTATTGATTTAGATATTAATTAATGTAATTTTGAACTCTAAATATCTTTTCATCAATCATTATATTTGATTTTATATTAAATAATTTTGTTTCAACTCTGTTTTGATAAATGTCAGTAGTTGTCCATCCTTTAATTTCATAATTATTTTTATCAAAAAAAATATTAAATAAATTATTATTATGTGTAATTTCAAAAGAAAATGTTTCATCATTTTCATGAACTATTTCGACTTGTTCTAACTTCTCGAGTAGAAATTTTTTATCTAAAATTAAGTTAAGAGGAGTATCTTTTAGGTTATATCTTAAATAATTTGAAATTTTTTTGCTGTTAATTAACAGTGATCTTCCGTTAGACACTAAAACTTTATTATAAATATCATCATATTTACATAAAATTTTTTTTGGGTAAAAAATTACACATTCTCCTTCCTCAGTTTCTTTTCCAATTTTTTGTGTAAATTTAAAAGATATATTGTTTGTAACTTTTAATTTATTTTTTATTTCCTCTTTTGATGATGCTAAAATATTTAGTGGATAAAAAAATATTAAAAAAAAAATTATATATTTCACTATTTTAAAACTTCCCTTTTGCCAACATGATTAGCTTTGCTAACTTCACCATTTGCCTCCATCTGATCAATGATTCTTGCAGCTCTATTGTATCCAATTTGTAATTTTCTTTGCAAAAATGAAGTGGATGCTTTTCTCTCAGATTTAATTATTTCTAGTGCTTCATCATATAATTCATCTGTATCAGAATTATCCTTATTTTTTTCATCAATTTCTTTCTCATCTGCGAAATTTAAAATTTCATCAACATAATCTGGTTCTGCTTGATTTCTCAAAAAGTTATTAACCTTGTCTATCTCTATTTCAGATACATAAGGTGCATGTATCCTGGTAATTTTATTTGCTGACGACATATATAACATGTCTCCCTTACCTAAAAGTTGTTCTGCACCTTGTTCACCTAAAATTGTTCTACTGTCAATTTTTGAGGTTACTTGGAATGAAATCCTTGTTGGAAAATTGGCCTTTATTGTACCAGTTATTACGTCTACACTCGGTCTTTGGGTTGCCATTATTATATGAATGCCAGCGGCTCTAGCCATCTGAGATAATTTTTGAATGTAATTCTCAATTTCCTTTCCAGCTACTAACATAAGATCTGACATTTCATCAACAATTACAACAATATAAGGCATTTTAACTTTATGTTTTTCATTATATCCGTCAATGTTCCTAACACCCACTTTTGTCATTAATCTGTATCTATTTTCCATTTCTTTAACTACCCAACCTAAAACTGAAGCTGCTTTTTTTGCTTCGGTGATAACTGGGCATAATAAATGAGGTATTCCTTCATAAGTTGAAAGTTCTAACATTTTAGGGTCTATTAAAATGAATTTACAAATTTCTGGAGTATGTTTGTAAATTAAAGAAAGAATAATTGTATTAATACATACAGATTTGCCTGATCCAGTTGTTCCTGCTATCAATAAGTGGGGCATTGTGCTCAAATCACTTGTTATTGGTTCACCAGATAAACTTTTTCCGAGAGCAATTGGTAATTTAATATCTTTTCTTTTAAAATTTTTATCTGAAATAATTTCTCGCAAGAAAACGTTTTCCCTCGAAATTTTGGGTAATTCAATGCCCACTGTATTGCTGCCAGGTATAGTTGCTATTCTCGCAGACTCGGAGCTCGTATTTCTTGCAATATCCTCAGATAAATTAATAATTTTAGATACCTTTACTCCTGCGGCTGGCTCAAATTCATTAAGTGAAACAACAGGTCCATGGCTTATTTTTTTTATTTTTCCCTCAACTCCAAAATCTAGAAGTATTTTTTCTAATCCTTCAGCATTTATTTTAATGTCTTCTTTTATATTTGAGCTTTTTTCTGGTTTTTTTAGAAAATCAATTAAAGGTAACTTAATTTTTATATCACTTAAAATTGATTTGTTACTACTAAATAAATCTTCCTGAACAGGCTGTTCTTTAGTTCTTTCAATTATATTAGTTTCATTAAAAGTATTTTCATTATCAATTAAATTATCTTTTTTTGACGAAAACAATTTTCTTATTAGGGCAAAAATATTTAAAATGTGTGAAATTTTGAAATTACTGCTTAAAAGAAAAAATAATAATATAAAAAATATCAGGAAATAATAACTTGCTGATTTATTAATTTTTAAAAAGTCTGCAATTATAGTTTCTGACATTAAATCACCTACAAAACCGTTATTTCCATTTATTATTAACCAATATGTCTCTTTATGAAAAATACCAAAAAAAAATGTTCCAAGAATAATGTAAAGAATTATAAAAAAAATATTTTCAATAATAACAACAAATTTCTTGTTTATTGTTATAGATAATCCTGTGAACAGCAATGAAAATGGAATTAGTAATGATACAATACCAATTGATTGAAAAAATATATCAGCTATAAAACTTCCTCTAAATCCGAGTATATTTTTTATATTCTGATTTTCAGGAAAAATAAAATTTGGGTCTTCTGGAGAGTAGCTAATTAATGATATAAAGAGGAATATCGAGATAATGACTAATGCAATACCAACTAATTCTGCCAGTCTATTGATAATAAAATCGCTAATTTTACTTATATAATTTTTAATTATCATGAATCAAAACTTCATTTGTCACTTTGTATCATTTAATTTTTATTGTTAAAATTAATTTGTTATGAAAATCTGTCTTATAGGCCAAAACTTAACAAATTTGATTCTTGCTAACGTTTTTGCTGAAAAAAAACTTAATGTTGACATATATTTAAATAAAAAAATTCAAAACATAAAAACAAATCGAACAATAGCTTTATCAAGTGAAAATTTTGACTATTTAAAATCTCTAATAAAATCAAATATTGAACATTGGAAAAGTAAAGAAATTAAAATTTTTACTGAAGACTCTCAATTTAAAGAGATAATTAATTTTAATAAAAAAAATAAAGAAGTTTTTAATTTAATACTCTATTCAAAATTAAATGAAATTTTTTTAAAAAAAGTAAAAAAATCAAAATTTATAAAATTACTTAATTCAAATATCTCCGGTCAGCACATTTTAAAGAAAACTAAAATTTACGATCTAGTAATTAACAGTCAAAACAAAAATTTTATTTCAAATAAATTTTTTACTAATAAAATAAAAAAAAATTATAAAAGTAGAGCATATACATTTCTAATAAATCATCGAAGTAAAGATAATGATATAGCAATCCAAGTATTTACAAAATATGGACCTCTGGCATTCCTTCCATTATCTAATATTAAAACCTCGGTAGTTTTTTCTTACAAAGGGGCAAAAATAACCGATAAGAAAATTTATGATATATTTAAAAAATATAATTCCTTCTATTCAATAACTAAGATTAGTAAAATTGAAAAATTTAGTCTGAGTTTTGAAATGCTTAGAAATTATAGTCATAATAACATACTTGCTTTTGGAGACTTAATACATCGTATACATCCTCTTGCAGGTCAAGGATTTAATATGACAATTCGGGATATCAAAATATTGTCAAAAATAGTAAACGATAAAATTTCACTAGGACTACCAATTGATAAATCTGTTGCTGATGATTTTCAGAACTCAACAAAACATTTAAATTTCCTTTACGGAAACGCAATTGATAGCATTTATGAATTCTTTAAACTTGATAATAAAATTAATAATTCTATTTCAAAACCAATCTTTAGAATTTTAAAAAAAAGTTCTGTGTTTAAAAAGTATTCTAATATTCTATCTGATAAAGGATTAAATTTATAAATTACTGAAGAGTTGTATTATCAAATTCGTCTTTAATATAATTATTTAAAATTTGTTCCATTTTTTCTTTTCTCACATTTATATCAAGGCTTTCTAACAATATTTGTTTCTCTTCTAACGAGAAAGGTGAAGCCATAGAAAGATCATTAAGAGTTTGGCTGAGATCTTTTTTTTCTAAGTCTTTAAGGTTAACAATATAACCTTGTTTTTTAAAAAATTTTTTCATGTTCTGCATAATTAAACTTAAGTCAGAAAAGTTAACTTCATTACTTTTTTGAACTATATCTTTGGAAAAATTATCATATTGAACATTGCACTCACGGTACATCTTATCGGTATTTAATTCAGAGTTAATTTTGTATCTACAAATTCCATTTAAAATAATCAGTATTCTACCATCTTCAGTTTCGTTGTAGCTTGTGATTTTTCCAATACATCCAATTTCATATAAATCAGGTTTTTTTAAAGACCCTGTTTTTTTTGGCTGTATCATTCCAATCATTCTATGTTTTTTCATGCTATCATTTATCATTTGCAAGTATCTTGGCTCAAAAATATTTAGAGGAACAGTTGTACCAGGAAACATTATAAAATTGGACAATGGAAACACTGGTATTTTTTTAGGCAATTCATTGAGTTTCATATATTTATTATAGTAATTCTATTCCTAGTTACAACTTGTCAAAAAGTACATCTTCTGCTAAATTAATAGTATGAGGTTTTTCTTATTATACTTATTAATGTCTATTTTGTTTTTTGGAAATCTGAAAGCAGAAGATTACTCTGGTTTTCTTGTTGGATACACAAAACACATTGCTGAAGATCCACACGATTCAGGGGGAAGTACATATTTTAAAGATCCTGAAGAAAATGGACTTGTTATAGGTTATTTTAATGGTCAAAGATCCGATGGTACAGCAATTGAGGGTGAAGTAAGTTATTACACTGAAGTTACCCAAAACCTAACAACTGGGGTTAATGTTGATGTATCTACATTAACATCAATGTTGAATTTGATGGCCACACCAGGAGATGGAGAATTCTATGGTATTTTAGGTGGAGGTATAGGAATTGGATACACAATGGTTGATACAAGTTTCAAATCTGGAAGTACAACATTTAACGGTGATAATGAAACACTCCAGTTTGGTTATCAACTAATGGTAGGATTTGGTTCAGGAAACTATGAAGTTCTTTTAAAAAGAGCAAATTTTGGAGAGGTTAAAGGAGGAAGTGGTACCACATCCGCAGGGGGTTCATATGCTGCAGATGAGTTTGACAATATTTACAACTCCTTGGTATTTAAAATAAAATACTAAATTAAATATAAAATTATCTTAAAATTTTTTAATTATACTGTTAACAAATTTGAATGTTGACACTTGATTAATATTTAAAAAACTAATAATTTTAAAATTTAATAGTATAGGCGGGCATAGCTCAGTGGTAGAGCGTCTCGTTGCCAACGAGAAGGTCGTGGGTTCAAGTCCCATTGCCCGCTCCATTAAAGGAATTATGTTATGAACGATTTAGCAAATAAAAAATGTATACCATGTGAAGGTAACATCCCACCATTCAATATAGAAGAAATTCATAAGTATTTAAAACAAGTTGATGGATGGGAAGTTATAGAGGATAAAATCGATGGATTTCATTTGATAAAAAATTTTAAATTTGATGATTTCTTAAAAAGTCAAGAATTTGTGAATAAAGTCGGAGAAATTGCTGAAACAGAGGGACATCACCCTGATCTGTGGTTTGGATGGGGCTATGCAAGAATTAAAATATTTACTCACGCAATTAAAGGTCTTGCTGAGAGTGATTTTATTTTAGCTGCTAAAATAGATAAGATAAATTGATTAGTGATTAAAGTGTCTTGTTTTGGAAAATACCAAAATAGTATTTGTTTGGTTAGCAAATTTAATAATTTCTTTATCATTTTTTGAACCCGACGGTTGAATGACTGCTGAAATTCCTGCTTGTACCAACTTTTCTATACCATCCACAAACGGGAAAAACGCATCTGATGCTGCTAAAATTTCATCACTATCGCTTATTTTTTGAAACTTTTTCATTTTATCAATTGCTATTTTGCAACTATCTAACCTACTTGGTTGTCCAGAACCTATACCTATTGTCTTGTAATCTTTTGTAATCACTATCGCATTCGATTTTACACTTCTGCATATATTAAATGCAAAAATAAGTTTGTTTAAAGTTTTATTCGTAGGTTTTAATTTTGATACAATTTTAAAATCATTTCTGGAAAAATGTTTATTATCTGGATCTTGAACTAAAATAGAATTAAATTTATTTATAAAATTAAATTTAAAATTTTTTTCAACTTTACTAGAATCAATTAGCCTTAGATTTTTTTTCTTTTTTAAAAGTTTGACTGATTTTTTGTCAAATCCATTTGCAATTATTACCTCAAAAAATATTTTATTAATCTCTTTAGCTAAACTAATATTTAATTTAAAGTTACATGATACAATACCACCATAGGCACTAACTGGATCACTTTCTAAAGCCTCTTTAAAAGATTTGATTTTGTTTTGATTAATGGAAATACCACAGGGATTAGCATGCTTAATTATTGCTACACCTCTATTTCTTGGCAAAGTTTTGGATATACTTAGAGCCGAATAAAAATCGTTATAATTGTTGTAACTTAGTTGTTTTCCACTGATTTGAATAATTTCCTGTTTGTTATTTTGAGAATATATTGCTGCTTTTTGATGAGGATTTTCTCCATACCTTGTCTCCTCAACTAATTTTCCAGAAAAAATTTTTTTAATTGGGAAAATGTTATTAGACTTTTGATTAAAATAATTAAAAATTTTTGATTCATAATATGCAGTCTCCATAAATGCTTCCTCGGCCAATTTTTCTCTAAATTCTAAATTCGTCGACCCTCTATTTCTATCTAATTCAATAGTTAAATCTTCATACTGTTTTGTGTTACTTAGGACAACTACATCATTATAATTTTTTGCAGCTGATCTAACCATTGTTGGTCCTCCAATATCTATATTTTCAATTATATTTCTGTGGCCAGAATTACTTAACAAAACTTTTTCAAACGGATAAAAATTTATAATAACTAAATCTATATTTTCATAATTATTAATTTTCATTTCTTTTTGATGTTTTTTATTCTGCCTAACATTTAAAATCCCAGAATGAATTTTTGGATGTAAGGTTTTAACTCTTCCATCTAGCAGCTCTTTTGAATTTGTAAATTTAGATACTTCTAAGCTTTTAAAGCCCATACTTTTAATTTTTTCATATGTGCCACCTGAGCTTATTATTTTGATTTTATATTTTTTTAGTAAATTTAATAATGGTCTTAAATTAGATTTATCTGATAATGAAATTAAAGCAGTCTTGATTTTTATTGTATTTTTTCGAATACCCATTTAATTTCCTGAGTTATATCCTTTATTTTGCCTGATAAACATATATTTTGATTTTCACTAGTTAAATTTTTATTACCGAAATATATACCCGATTCAATATTTATAATCTCGCAGTTAGTTGAAAATTTCCATCCAGAATTCTCAATTTCAATTAGTATAGTTTTGTTATCTAGTGTTTTTGTTAATTTAACACCTGGTTCCACATGAAATCTGATATCATATTTTTTTTGTACCAACTTGTTTTTTGAAATTATTCTATCGGTACCTATCAATTTATTTTTTTCAACGAAATATTTTAAAGATCTTTCATGTAAAATTCCAAATTTATTTAAATATCCATTATGAGATGCTTTGATTAACCAAAAGTTTTTTTCATTAACAATATTTTTATCACTAATTTTCAAACCATTTTCTAATATTTTATAGTTCCCATTGTTTCTAAATGAACAACTTGAATGATTGTCAATTATAAGTGTTGAGTGACAAGCAGTAGATTTTGATATTGGATTTAATTTATTTTTATAATCTTGAAAGTAACCAGAATTCGAAATAAGTTTTTTATCTTTATAGAAGAATTCAAATGAAAGAGCTCCACTTTGATAGTTATACGAAAATGTTTTTTGGGGCGAATTTCCAACATCCATTGCAAGAATACAATTTTTGTTCTTCAAAATAGCATATCCTCCTACCTCATTATTTGAATTTTCGAACTTATATTTATGAAGTGAAAGATATTTATTAAATTCATTTAAATCATTTTGATGATTTCCATTGAATAGTAAACTTTGTTCTATTTCAGAAAAAACGGAATAAGATTTTCCTAGATAGAAAATTATTTCATCAAGGTACTCAGGTATATCATTAAAAGACTCCTTTAATATTTCTCTAACAAGAACAAAATATTTTAAATAAAAATTTAATTGCCTAATACTTCTTGTTTTTGGAAAATACTCATCGTCAAAAGAATTGATAATAATTCTTCTTAGTAATTCCAATCCATAATTTAAAAATTTTTTATTTTCGTATGATAATCCTGTGATTATTATTGCAGTACATCCTAATAATTTATCATTAACAGATTGAGATTTACTTATTTCATTTGTTAAATGATTAATTTGTTTGTTTACAGACAAATTAAATTTATTCTTATATTTAGTGTCACTTTCATCGTAAGATAATTTAGAGTTTGCAATCCAAGATATTATTCTCTTTGATAAAATATCGATTTGCCATGTTAATGAATTGTAATTTTGGTTTTTTTCAATCCATTTAATTATTATTGATTGTGTAATATTTGGTGAAGATTTTAAATCGATACTAAACAACCAATAAAAATTATTAAGTTTATATAGGTTATGCCCACTTAATAATTTATTTTCCCAAATATTATCTTTATCTAATTCCTCAATTTTAATTTTTTTTTTATCATATTTAACTAAGCAACTCAGAATGCTAAGACTCGGTCTATATGTAATATTACTTATTTCAATTTTTGAAATTTTATTATTATAAAAATTTGATTTTAAGTATAATTTTCTTATTTGATTTTTGGATGTGTTAAAAAATTCATTTATAAAAGATAAAGAATTTTTTAAATACATCTTACATTGATCTTAGCGTTTCTATATTTTTTTTAATATTGCCATTATTTTCATTAAATATAGTTGTTCCAGAAACCAATATATTTGCTCCTGCTGATATAACTTCCTTTGAATTAGAAAAGTTAATTCCACCATCGACTTCAATATCAAAGTTTAATTTATAATCTTTTTTTATTTGATGAAGCTTCTTAATTTTTTCAATTACCTCTGGCATAAATTTTTGGCCACCAAACCCTGGATGTACACTCATTATTAAAACTAAATCAATATCCTTTAAAAGTTTTTCTATGATATTTATTTCCGTATTTGGATTTAAAGATATTCCTACTTTTTTCTTTAATTGCTTTATAAGTTGAATTGACTCAATTAAATTATTAGTTGCTTCAGGATGAATTGTTATTATATCAGATCCTGCTTCAGCAAAATTTTTAATGTATTTATGAACCGGCGAGATCATCAAATGTACATCAAAGGGTAATTTTGTATAATTTCTTAAAGTTTTTATCACTGGGGGACCTATTGTGATGTTTGGAACAAAATGTCCATCCATTACATCAACATGTATTAAATCTGCACCACCATCCTCTAGTCGTTTAATCTCATTACCTAACTGACTAAAATCCGCTGAGAGAATTGAAGGTGAAATTTGTATATTTTTCATTAATAAATAAAAACTAGTACTATCAATTTTTAAATATATTTGAATTATTATTTACCAAATACTTTGTAAATTTCTGCAGCTATTTCACTTTCTAATGGAAACGATAACATTCCCATAACAGAATAACCCATTAAATAAGGCATTAAATAAAATCTAAACATATAAAAAAACCATGCTACATAAAGCGGGACTAACGGTCCTATAATGAAACTAGGAGTTATGAATTTAAAAATTTTGATAATTGGATTTGTGTATTTCACAAATACTTTCATAAAAAAGAATTCAGAATCTTCTTTTTGAAAAATATTCATTGCAGATCTTCCAATTAAAGTCCACATAATGATACCTAAAATGTAGTCTATTACTAAAATATATAAAGGCATTTATCTGAAAATAATGGGGGCGGTATCCGCCCCCAAAAAGTTTAATTTAGTGTTGCTTACCAAGTATTGTCTTACCTGATGGAACACGAACTTCGTCTACCATTTGCTGTGTAGCTTTATCTGGTTCTTCAGTCATTAAACTTACAACAACCATTACAACTAAACAGACAGACGCTCCGATAATACCAAAACGTAAATGGTCAATACCTAACCAAGGTGCATTGCCCATAAACTTAGGATACACATAAATTAGATAAGCTGTTCCTGATGCAAGACCTGCTATCATACCTGCTATTGCTCCTTGTCTTGTTGCTCTCTTCCACCATACACCAAGTATTAATGGGAAGAACAATCCTGACATTGCAAAGTCAAATGCCCAAGCAACTGCACCAAGGATACTAGTGATCCTCATCGATGCAATGTATGCTCCAGCGGCACCAATAACTATTAAAAGTGCTCTAGCAACTAACAATCTTTTTCTTACATCCGCTTTTGGATCAATGATTTTGTAATAGATATCATGTGATAAAGCGTTAGCGATAGCAAGAATTAGACCATCAGCAGTTGACATCGCAGCAGCCATTCCTCCTGCAGCAACTAGTCCAGAGATTACGTATGGTAATCCAGCAACCTCAGGAGTTGCTAGTACAACTACGTCTCCTCTCATGAACCATTCATTTAACTGAAGAATACCATCTCCGTTAAAGTCTGCTATGAAGGCTTGTTTTACATTAATCCAAGCATTTACCCACTCAATTTGCATAATTTCAGCAATTGGTTTTCCAATAATACCTGTTGGTAAGTTTGGATCTATTAGTGAGATTTTGGACAATGTTGCAAGCATTGGAGCTGAAGTATAAAGCAATGCAATAAAGAATAGTGACCACGCCACTGATTTTCTTGCAGCTTTAACACTTGGAGTAGTGAAGTATCTCATTAAAATGTGTGGTAAAGAAGCTGTTCCTACCATCATACATAGTGCTAATGAAATAAACTTCCATGCAGCCATTCCACCTTCTGGCACACCTGCGTGTGATACAGCGATAGATTTTAGACCACCTGGCACACCTGCAGCTTTGATGTCCGCAGCAGCATTTTTAACTAATCCAAATTGAGCTTCAAGATCACCTAATCTAGCCACTTCCTCACCTAACATAAAGTGTGGAAAGAAACCAAATCCAGATTTGTTACTAATCCAAAATACTGGAATTAGGTAAGCAATAATCAATACTATGTATTGTGCAACCTGTGTCCAAGTTACCGCTCTCATTCCGCCTAGCATTGAACAAAGTAAAATACTTACTAGTCCAACCCAAACTCCTAATTCAAATGGAATACTTAGTGCTCTTGATGCAATTGTTCCTGTTGCGTTAATTTGAGCTGTTACATAAGTGAAAGAAGCCAATGTTAAAACAACCACAGCACAGAATCTTGCAAAGTTTCCGCCGTATCTTGTTCCAATGAAATCTGGCACAGTATAACATCCAAATTTTCTTAAATATGGTGCTAAAAGAGATGATACTAATACGTATCCCCCAGTCCATCCGACTAGGAAAGCCATATAAGTATAACCACCAAAATAAATACCACCAGCCATTGCAACGAATGATGCACCTGACATCCAGTCAGCTGCAGTTGCCATTCCGTTAAATACTGTTGGCACCTGTCTTCCAGCAACATAATAAGCATCAACCTGAACAGTTCTAGATAAATACCCAATCAAGGCATATATACAAACTGTAAAGGCGACAAACAAAATACCAATTGTTTTAGCAGTCATACCTGCTTGCTCCGCTATCGCCATCAATATGATGAATACAATGAAGCCCCCAGTATATGTTCCGTAAATTTTTGGTAGGTTGTCAATAAAATTGCCTTTAAACATTAATCATCCTCCTTTTCGGTAAAACCAAACTCTTCATCGATTTTTTCCTGTCTATTTGCAAACCAAAAAATTAGGACCACAAATGCAATGATAGAACCCTGCGCACACATGTAATACGCTAATGGATATCCCATAAAACTTGAAGTGTTTAGGTCAGAACCAAACATGAAGATCAGATAACCGAAAACAAACCAAATAATTAATGTAATTATCATTAATCCTTTGGTTTTTTCCCAGTGCTTTTCTTTGTTTGACATTATTTTAATCCTCCCTATAGGTTAAAGATATAATTCATACTCATTTAAAGTGATATTTAAAGGGTAAAAAATGGCATATATTTATAGTAAAAGTTGTAATATCGGTTCTAAATGGGCATCAAATACAAATTAAAGCTCAAAGATTTGAAATTTGAGTATTTAAAGGAATATTTTATTCCATTTTTAAAATATTTTAAAAAAACAAAAAAAATTGAAAATTATTCTGACTTAAAAGAATTTATCCAAAAAAAATCAGCATGGGTAAGTCAAGTAACTCTTTATGGATATCTGAAAACTAGAATGGGGGCAAAATATGTACTGATGTTTGAAGATGAAATATTTTTAGGATCGATTAACAAAGCTAAATGGAATATTTATTCAACTGCTTTACAGGATTTAACTTTTTATACAATCTCTTTTTTAAAAGATATCAGAAATCAACATGATACTGAAAAAGCAAATGAAATTTATTTTGAAATTTTGGATAATGAACTTCAGAAAAATCAAATGCCAAAGGAAATATATGAAAATGCAAAAAAAAATTTTCTTGAAAGATATGAAAAGATTAATTGGAATGAATATCATGAGTCATTACCATTTAATATTAGTGCGCTATCATTATATGAATGGTCTCCAATTGCTGAAGAATTAAAATCTTTAGACAAGAAAATAGTTTTGAATTCTATGATCTTAAAATGGGATAATGTTAAAAAGGAATTTATTGAATTAATAAATTTTTAAGTATTTTTTCTATTTTCAACTAAGCTTTTTACTACACTTGGATCTGCCAAAGTTGTTGTGTCACCTAATTGGTCATGTTCATTTGCTGCAATTTTTCTGAGAATTCTTCTCATAATTTTACCTGATCTAGTTTTTGGAAGTCCAGGTGAAAATTGTATTAAATCTGGTGTTGCTATTGGGCCAATTTGTTTTCTAACCCAAAGTTTTAGATCTCTCTCTAAATCTAAAGTTGATTTTTCTCCTACATTTAAAGTAACGTAACAATATAAACCATTTCCTTTAATATCATGTGGATATCCAACTACAGCAGCTTCCGCTACTTTTGGATGAGCAACAAACGCACTTTCTATTTCTGCAGTTCCAAGATTATGTCCTGAAACAATAATTACATCATCAACTCTTCCTGTAATCCAGTAATATCCATCTTTATCTCTTCTACATCCATCTCCTGTAAAATATTTACCATCAAATTGAGAAAAATATGTATCAATGAACCTTTGATGATCACCATAAACTGTACGCATTTGGCCAGGCCAAGATTGTGCTATACACAATCGACCTTCTGCCTCTCCTTTTAAAACTTTTCCATCTTTATTAACTATTACTGGTTTAATCCCATAAAATGGTTTTGTTGCTGAACCTGGTTTTAAATTTATAGCTCCTGTTTGTGGACTAATTAATATTCCACCAGTTTCAGTTTGCCACCAAGTATCAACAATCGGACAATTAGAATCTCCAACAGTTTTATAATACCACTCCCATGCTTCTGGATTGATTGGCTCACCTACGGTTCCTAACAATTTCAGCGATTTTCTTGATGTTTTCTTAACAGGCTTATCACCTTCTCTCATCAAAGCTCTTATTGCTGTTGGAGCAGTATAAAAAATATTCACTTTATACTTATCAACGATTTGCCACCATCTTGAACTATCAGGATAAGTTGGAATTCCCTCAAACATTATTGTTGTTGCCCCATTTGATAATGGTCCATAAATAATATAGCTATGACCAGTTACCCAACCAATGTCAGCAGTACACCAATAAATATCTTTAGGTTTATAATTAAATATATATTGATGAGTCATTGATGCATACACCATATATCCACCCGTTGTATGCATTACACCTTTAGGTTTTCCAGTTGATCCTGAGGTATATAAAATAAATAAAGGATCTTCTGCATTCATTTCTTCAGGTTCACATTTATTTGAAACTTTTTTTGTTAACTCGTGGTACCAAACATCTCTTCGTTCGTCCCAATTTATTCTATTGCCTGTTCTTTTAACAACGACACATTTTTTTACATTTGGACAATTTACTAAAGCTTCATCAGCAATTGATTTTAAGGGAATTATTTTTCCACCTCTCACACCTTCATCAGCCGTAATTAAATAATCAGACTCACAGTCGTTTATTCTTCCAGAAATACTATCTGGAGAAAAGCCTCCAAAAATTATTGAATGAATAGCACCTATTCTTGCACAAGCTAGCATTGTGTATGCAAGCTCAGGAATCATTGTTAAATAAATTGTAACTCTGTCACCTTTTTTTACTCCTAGTTCTTTCAAACCATTCGCTGCTTTTGAAACTTCTTTATGCAATTCCTTATAAGATATTTTTTTTTGTACTTTTGGATCATCACCGACCCAAATAATAGCAGTTTTATCTTTATTTTTTTTTAAGTGTCTGTCTATACAATTTACAGATGCATTTAAAGTTCCGTCATAAAACCATTTTATTTTTACTTCTGACTTGCTGTATTTAACATCTTTAATTTTAGTATAAGGTTTAATCCAATTTATTCTTTTACCTTCTTTTTTCCAAAATCCATCATTATCTTTGATTGATGTTTTATATTTTTTTTCGTATTGAGATTTATTAACAATTGCTTTGCTTATCCAATCCTTTTTAGTTTTATATACAAGTTCTTTTTCAACTTTGGAGAATGTTCTTAAATTTCTTTTTTTCGCAACTTTTTTTATTTTCGTTTTTTTTATTTTTTTATTTTTTTTAATAGGCATGGATTTTTTTTCCTAGATACTACCCATCTTCAAAATAATTTTCCAGCATTTAGTATCTACTGGCATAACCGAAAGCCTACTTTGCCTTATAAGCGCAATATCTTTTAATTCTTTCTTTTGTTTAATATTTTCGAGTGAAACAGCCGTTTTTAGTTTACTTTTGTACTTAACTTTTACCGCTACAAATCGCTTCTGTTTGTCTGTAGGATCTATAAATGCAGTTTTAATAACCTCAACAATTCCGACAATTTCTTTACCTATATTTGAATGATAAAAAAAACAAAGATCACCTTTTTTCATTTTTTTTAAATTATTCGCTGCCTGATAGTTTCTAACTCCATCCCAATCTGCTCCATTATACCCAGCTTTGATTTGATCATTAATTGACCAAACGTTTGGCTCCGATTTAAGTAACCAATGCTTCATAAGTAAATATTATTTTTTAATAATGTTAACTTTTAAAAAAATTATTAGTATTATTAATTTTAAATCTAATAATTTATGGATAATTTAATAAAAAGAGCTATTAATTGCTACCAAAATAAAAAATTTATTGAAGCAGAAAAAATTTGTCAAAATATATTAGATTTAGATCCAAATAATTTTGATGCAATAAACCTATTAGCAGCAATAAGTTTTCAAAATAAAAGTTTTAGTAAATCAATAGAGCTATTCAAAAAGGCTTCTACAATCAATCCAAATAGTGCTGATTTGTACAATAATTTATCAATAGCATTTTTGCAGGAAAAAAAATTAAAAGAGGCGATACAATCATGGGATAAAGCTACAAAATTAAAACCAGATTTTTTTCAAGCTTATTTTGGCAAAGGTAATACATACAGTAATTTAAAAGATTATTCTAATGCGATCAACAATTTCAATAAAGCTATAGAAATAAAAAAAGATTACAAAGAAGCTTACAATAATCTTGGAAGTTTGTATGCTAATTTGAAGGATTACAAAAATGCTTTAACAATTTTTAAAAAAGCAATAGCTATAAATCCAGTTCATTTTAACGAATTTAATAATTTAGGAAATGTTTATTATGAATTAAAGAGATATAATGATGCAATTGATAATTATAACTTAGCTATAAAAATTAATTCTGATTTTGCCTTAACATATTACAATAAAGCTAAAGCCCTGCAGAAGATCAATCTAATAGAAGAGTCTGTGATTAATTACAAAAAAGCTATTAGCCTTAATAAAAATTTTCCTGAAGCTTACAAAAATCTGGGAAACATCTACATGGATTTAAAATTATTAGATAAGTCAATTTACAATTACAAAAAAGCATTAAAAATTAATCCAAGAATTAAATTTTTGTTAGGAAATATATTACAATTAAAATGTGGGATGTGTGATTGGGAAAATTTTGAGCAAGAAAAAAATTTTTTAAAGAATCAAATTTTGGTTGGAAAAAAATCTGCTAGTCCTTTTACAACACTTTTACTTTATGATTCCCCATCTTTACTAATGAAATCATCAAATATCTTCTTGGAAAATGAATTTAAAATCTCAAAATGGATTAAAAAAGAAAAAGTTCGAAATAAAAAAATTCGAATAGCGTACTATTCATCTGACTTTCATAACCATGCTACTATGTATTTGATAGCTAATTTATTTGAACTTCATGATAAATCAAAATTTGAGATTTATGCATTTTCTTTTGGTCCGGATGATAATTCTCAAATTAGGAAACGAGTAATAAAAACTTTTGATAAGTTTATTGATGTTAAACAAAAAACAATTCAAGAGATTGTCGATATATCAAGGCATGAAAATATAGATATTGCTGTAGACTTAAAAGGTTTTACTAAGGATAATAGATTTGAAATATTTATTGAAAGATGTGCGCCAATACAAATAAGTTTTTTAGGCTTTCCTGGAACAACAGGATCAGATTGTATTGATTATTTAGTTGCAGATAAGATGGTAATCCCAGATCAAAAAAAAAAATACTATTCAGAAAATATAATATATCTACCAAATTCTTACCAAGTCAATGATGCTACTCTTACCATCTCAGAAAAAAATTTTACAAGAAAAGAGTTTGGGTTACCTGAAAATAGTTTTGTTTATTGTTGTTTTAATAATACTTATAAAATCCTTCCTGATATGTTTGGTACCTGGATTAAAATTTTAGAAAAAGTTCAAAATAGTGTTTTATGGTTACTAGTTGATAATGATATCGCAAAAACCAATCTTAAAAAAAAATTGATTTCAAAAGGAATAGATCAAAATCGATTGATATTTGCTAGTAGAATGATGCATTCAGAACATCTTACTAGATTAAAGTTAGCAGACTTATTTTTAGATACGTTTCCTTGTAACGCACATACAACGGCAAGTGACTCTCTTAGATCTTGCCTTCCAATCTTAACATTAAGGGGAAATTCTTTTGCAAGTCGTGTGACATCAAGTTTACTATCATCTGTTGGTTTAGATAAACTTATCACTGATACCAATCAAGCATATGAAGAATTAGCTGTAAAAATTGCGATGGATGATAATTATTTTAATGTAATAAAAAGTGAACTAAAAGATAATATTAAAACTAAGCCTTTGTTAAACACTATAATGTTTACAAAAAACTTAGAAAATGCATATCTTAATGCTTACGAAAAATATGTTAACAACGAAAAACCAGATACTATTGAAATCAAATAATTCAGCAGTTTTATAATTTTACGCCCGCACCTTTCAAAAATTTTGCATTTATATCTAGGGGCATTCTAGGACTTGCTTGTAAATCTAATTCATTAAATTGGTTATTTTTAAATCTTTCTAGTCCCGCCATTGCTATCATCGCTGCATTATCTCCACATAGTTTAATGTCAGGGTAAATTGTTTTGAAATTATTTTCTTCACTTAATTGATTTAATTTATTTCTTATTCCTTTATTAGCCGCAACACCGCCAGCTATTACAAAGTCATATTTTGCCTGCTTACTTATTTTTTTAAATTCTTCAAAAGCTTTTTTTGTTTTTACATATAATATTTCTTCTATTGTTTTTTGAAAAGATGCAGCTAGATCGAACCTTTCTTTTTCTGTATTTATTTCTTTCGAAATTTTCAAAATAGCAGTTTTCAATCCTGCAAATGAGAGATTGCAACCACCTTTATTTATTATTGGTTTAGGTAGTTTAAATTTATTTGGATCTCCTTTCTCCGCAAATTTTTCAAGTTTTGGACCACCAGGAAATTCTATACCTAAAATTTTAGCTGTTTTATCATATGCTTCTCCTAGTGCATCATCTATTGTTGTACCCAATCTTTTGTATTTACCTAAACCATTAACGACAAGATATTGGCTATGGCCACCAGAAATTAAAAGAAGCAGATATGGGTATTCTAATTTTTGTTGAAGTTTTGGACTTAAAGCATGACCTTCTAGATGGTTTATACCTATAAAAGGAACATTTAAAGAAGAGGATAAAGCCTTTCCAAAATTTAAACCAACACTAAGACAAATAATTAATCCAGGACCGACTGTTGACGCTATTGCTGAAATTTTGTCTAGACTGATACCACTTTCGTCAAATGCTTTTCTTGCAATTGAATTAATTTTTTCAACATGAGACCTTGCTGCGAGTTCGGGAACAACCCCTCCAAATTCTTTATGAATATCAAATTGGCTCGATACTATATTTGATAAAATTTTTGGTATGCCATCATCATGATCTTGAATAATTGAAATTGCTGTCTCATCACAACTGGTCTCAATACCTAATATTATTGGATTTTTAGTCATAAATTTTTTTTTATAATTAATACAATTAAACTATAAGAATGTAATAAAAATATATTTTATGAAAAGAACTAATATAGTTATTGGAACTCGTGGGAGTAAGTTAGCGACGGTTTATGCAGAAAATGTAAAAAATGAACTAAAAAAATACTTTCCGAATAAGATTGAATTAAAAAAAATAGTAACAACTGGTGATCAAAAACAAGATGAAAGATTAACGGAAATAGGTGGCAAAGGATTATTTTCAAAACAAATTGAAAAAGAGTTAATAAATAAAAATGTAGATATTGCTGTTCATGCACTTAAAGATATGCCGACTTCAGAAACTGAGTATTTACTAACAAATAATTTTTTAAAAAGAAATTCTCCTAATGAAATCTTAATTAGTAAAAATAATATAAAATTTGAAGATTTAGAACCTAACTCTATAATAGGAACATCATCTTATAGAAGAGAGTTTCAGCTTAGAAAAAAAAGGTCTGACCTAAAATATAAATTGATTAGAGGAAATGTTGATACAAGAATTCAAAAATTAGAAAAAGGTGAATACGATGCAATACTTCTCTCAAAAGCTGGAATAGACTCGTTAAAACTAGAGTATAAAATTTCACAAGAATTTAGTATTGATGAACTAATACCTTGTGCAGGACAAGGAATTATAGCACTTCAATGTAGAGAAGATGATAATGAGATTAAAAAATTACTTGAAAATATTAATGATCAAGACACAAGGATTGTTGCAAATGCAGAAAGAGAGGTTTTAAAAGTTCTTGAAGGAGATTGTGATACTGCAGTTGGCGTATTTGCAAAATCAAATGGTGAAAAGGTAGATTTATTATCTGAATTATTTTCTGTCGATGGAAAGCATAGGTATTTCATAAAAAAAAGTGTTAAAAAAGATAATATTAATTCTACTAGTAGAATGGTGGGAAGAGAGCTTAAATTACAATCAAAAGGTTCTTATAAAAATTAAAATGCATATTTTACTAACCAGACCATTAGATGATAGTAAGGAATTAATTATAAAATTTACTTCCATGAAACATAAAGTTTCACATTTACCTTTGTTACATATAAAAAAAATATCAACACAAGGAATAGATTTTAATCAATTCAAAGGAGTTATTTTTACAAGTGCTAATTCTTTAAAAAATTTAGATATTTCAAAAATAGATAGAAATATATTTTGTTTTTGTGTTGGATCTGCAACAGAGGGAAAAGCAAAAGAGCTTGGTTTTCAAAATATATTTTGTGCTGAAGGAAATGTTAATAATCTTAAAGAATTAATTTTACAAAACTTTGATTCCAAGACCGGACCTATGGCATATATTTGTGGAGAAATTGTTTCTTATAATCTTGATAAAGATTTAATTTCAGAAAATTATCTCATAAAGAGAATTATAAATTATACTGCAATACCGAATGAGAATTTAAGTAATGATTTTTTAAGAGATATTAAATCATCTGTACCAGAAATCGTTTACATATATTCTGAAAATAGCGCTAAAACATTTTTTAAATTAATAAAAAAATATAATTTGGATAAAATTTGGATGGAAACTAATCTAATGTGCATGGGCGAAAAAGCATCATCAGCATTGAATGACATAAAATGGAAAAAAATTTTTCTTTTTAACCCTGGTGAAGAGGAGTTTTTGCTATATAAAATTTAAAAATGGACGTTTTAAATAAACTAAATGAGTTATTTTTATCTGTATGGAAGCAGGGAATTCTTGGAGTAGATTTCTTTCAGATAATTGTAGGCATTGGAATATTTGTATTATTTTTAATATTTAGAGGTCTAATTAGCAAACTTGTAATAAAAAAATTAGAATTAATTTCAAAAAAAACAACGAACAAATTAGATGATACGTTTGTAAAATCCATGGAGGGTCCTGCAAGGTTTCTCCCTATTGTTCTTGGTGTCTTTTTTGCTAGCTACTATATGTCATTTGATAATGAGACTAGAGGATTCATAGATAATGTTAATAGAACATTAATAACAATTTTAATATTTTGGATAATACATCAAATAATTGAGCCAATATCATATATTTTAAGTGGATTAGATAAAGTCCTTACAAAAGAATTGATAGGTTGGATTATAAAATCTCTTAAAATTTTAATTTTTATATTAGGCGCAGCAGCAGTTCTTGAGTTATGGGGAATTAAAATTGGGCCGATAATTGCAGGATTAGGTTTATTTGGAGTAGCGGTAGCATTAGGTGCTCAGGATTTATTTAAAAATTTAATTTCTGGAATTTTAGTTTTAGTTGAAAAAAGATTTAGAATTGGCGATTGGATTAAAGTCGACGGAGTTATTGAAGGTGTAGTTGAAAACATAGGATTTAGATCAACAGTTATAAGAAAATTTGATAAATCATTGGCAATTATTCCTAATTTTCAATTTGCAGAAAATGCAGTGATTAATAACACTAGAAAGACTAACTGGGCTATTAGCTGGATAATAACTCTTCAATATGACACTACAATTGATCAGTTGAAAACAATAAGAGATGAGATTGAAGATCACATAAATAAAGGTGAAGATTATGACCAATCTGTAGGAGTCGCTGTAAGAATAGATAAATTTTCAGATAGTTCGATTGATATGTATGTTAGATGTTTTACAAAAACAAATAGTTGGACTAATTATTTACAAGTAAAAGAAAATTTGGCACTTGAAATAAAAAAAATTGTTGAAGGTAAGGGAGCTGCTTTTGCTTTCCCAAGTCAGTCTATTTATGTCGAAAAAAAATGATCGCTATATTTTATTTAGCACTTCAAATTTTGAAACTTTATTCATATGTTGTCATTGCTAACGTTGTAATAAGTTGGCTGGTTGCTTTTAATGTATTAAATACAAGTAACCGGTTTGTATATTTAATATTAGACTTCACTTATAAAATGACAGAGCCGATTTTAATGAGAATTAGAAGATTTTTACCTAATCTTGGTGCTTTTGATATCTCTCCTATCGTACTTCTTTTGTTGATATGGTTTATAGAAATGTGTATGAAGCTCTACATTGCACCACTTATATTTTAATAAATGATTTTAATTGATGGGAAAAAAGCTGCTGCTGATTTAAGAGAAGAGCTCAAGAAAGAAGTCTTATCTTTAAAAGATAAACACAGTAAAGTGCCAGGTTTAACAGTTATATTGATTGGCGATTTAGCACCTAGTCAAATTTATGTAAGAAATAAAGAGAAATCTGCCAATGAAGTAGGTCTTAAATCAGAGGTGATTAGATACCCTGATTCTGTTGAAGAAAGTGAAGTTTTAAAAAAAATCGATGAACTTAATAATGACGATTCTGTTTCAGGAATTTTAGTTCAGCTACCGCTCCCAAAACATATTGATAAACAAAAAGTTATAGAGGCAATTGTGCCGGAGAAAGATGTAGATGGATTTCATCCAATGAATGTTGGCAATCTGTCATCAGGTTATGAAAGTTCTATTCCATGCACTCCTTTAGGTTGTTATTTATTAATAAAAAAAATAGAACCAAACCTTAATGGAAAAAAGGCTGTAATTATTGGAAGATCAAATTTAAACGGCAAGCCAATGACACAATTGTTATTGAAAGAAAATTGCACAGTTACAATTACTCATTCAAAAACTAATGATCTTAAGGAAGAATGTTTAAAAGGAGACATTATAGTTGCTGCTGTTGGTATACCTGAACTTGTAAAAGGTGATTGGGTGAAAAAAGATGCAATTGTGATTGATGTTGGAATAAATAAAACTCAAAACGGTTTAGTTGGAGATGTCGCATTTGATGAAGTATCAAAAGTAGCAAAAGCATTAACTCCAGTTCCAGGAGGCGTAGGACCTATGACAATTGCTTGTCTATTAAAAAATACAATTGAATGTTTTAAAAGAAATCTAAAAAATTAATTGACGATCTGTAAGATTAAATTCTCAAACTCTTCAATAAAGTTATCATTATCATAAAGAAATTTATTTGCTTGATCGCTGAAAAATTTTTTTAAATCATAATTATCATTATTTGCAATTTCTATAGCATGGTCTACATAATCATCTAAATTTGTTTTTATTGGAGCATCAGTTATCTGCATTTGTTTATATGCTCCATCTACAATTCTACTTTTCATACTTTCAGTAGGCATGGATATTGTTGGGGTTCCATAAAACATTGACTCAATAAAACTTGTAGCAGAACCAAAAATAAATGGGTCTAACAATACCGATGCTCTTCCACAGTGATTAATAAATTCCTCTACATTATTTGGTTTAATAAATTTGATTCTATCAAAATCTGACGAAATGCTTTTTTTTAATCTCTTTATGAATTGTTTATATAAAAATTCACTTTTATCTTTCACAAAATATATTTGAGCTTTTTTATCTTTGTGTAATATTTTCTTGATTGCAATATCAAAACTTGGATGCATTTTAAATATCGCTTGAGGGCAAGAATAAATATTTTTTTTTGTGAGATCATTTCTATTTAATTTTAGTTTGATCTCAGGTTTATAAAAATACATTGGAAGTGATTCTGATAAAATAACATTTTCTGTATATCTTTTTTCATAATTATCTGTCTCAATTAATTTAGAAGACAAAAAAAAGTCAATTTTGTTATTACCTGTTGTCTCTGGATGCCCTAAGGTTGTAATTTGATACTTTGCCAATTTATATAAGGTTAAAAAGTACAAATTTGTAGACATATGAATGTCTGTATAAAATAATATATCTAAATTTTTATCCTCTATCAATTTTTTCTTCTCAAAAAAACTTTCTGGAAGAAAAATATTTTCATATTTAAATATTAGCTCATTTCTTTTTATTTCTTCAAACCTATTACCTTTTTTAGTTTTATCTGAATGAAACACAATTACTTCAAATTTTTGTTTATCCAACTTGTATATTATTCCTCTAAACCATTTACTAATTGTGTGATTTGTAAAAAATTCTGAAATAAATGCTAATTTAATTTTTTTTCTACTTTTGTCAGCATACAAATTATGTTCATCATTTACTTGATAAATCTTTCTGTATAGCTTTACTAATTTTTTATATATATCAAGATTAGGTTTACCATCATATGTTAAACGAAAGTTAATAGGATCCAACATTTCATTTTCTAAGTCTAATTTTGGACAATCTTTTGAATTTAATAGATTATCAATATTTTCAATTAAATTATCTCTAGCTATATCTAGCTCCCCCTTTGAATTAAAAAAACTAGGGTAAAATAAGCTATGCTTTAAATAATTTAATTTATTTCCTAGGTTGTTTGCAGTTATTCTTTTTTTATTAAATAACATCTTTTCAACATTATTTTGCTTGGTGTAAATTTCTAAAATTAATCTAAAAGCCTCTTTCTTTTCATCCTCAAATCCAACTAGGGTGAATATTTTTTCTAATTTTTCTTCTGCTTTCGCATGATCATCTAATTTATAATAGGTTTTTGATAAATTCAGCAAAATTGATGGTCTGTCTGGTTCTAAATCAAGTGATTTTATAAATTTAGTTACTGCTTCTTCATATTTTCCTTTTGAATATAATTCTATTCCTTCTAAAAAGTATTTTTTCGATTCTTCAAAACTATTCATTTTATTTTTTATATATTAACTTAGTTACTTTTTAATTAAAATTATAAAAAAAAAACAATTATTGATTTCTAATTAGTGGATATACTTTGGGATTTAGGTATTTAAGATTAGTTAGCATAATTAAAATTAAGGTTACCATTCCTATGGAAGCACTAAGATAAATTAAAACCTTAAAATCAAATTTCCAAACTAATTCAAAAATATTCTCCATAATAAATTTTGAACCTATCACTGCAAAAAAGATTGCGATTAATATTACCGACATAAAAATAATTATAAATTCTATCAAAGATGAGAATATAATTTCTTTTTTTGAAAAACCTAAAATTTTAAATACAAGATTTTGGTACTCTTTTACTTTTCCTTGAACCATTATAGCACTTGAGATCACAATTAATCCAACGACAATTGTTACTCCAGAAATTAATGTTACAGCTATAAAAACTTTGTTTAAAACAGCTGTTACTTTGTTTAAGTAATCAGCAATTTTTATCATAGACAAACTCGGTAATACTTCTAACATTTTGGTTTCATCAAAATTATCTGGATTTTTAAACTTAGCAGTTGCTAAATATTCATGTGGAATATTTTTTGCAAATTGTGGATTAAATAACATCGCAAAATTAATACTTAGATCACGATAATTAACTTCTCTAAAATTAACTATTTCTCCATCAATTTCTCGACCATAAATGTTTAAAGTAAAAATATCACCCAACTCAATATTAAAATCTTTAGCCACTTTTGCATCAAGTGATATCTGAAGTTGGTTAGGCTTAGATAAATCCCACCATTCCCCTTTTAAAATTGGGTTATCTTTAGGTATATTTTCAACCCAAGACGATCTTCTTTCACTTCCAATTACCCAATAACTGTCATTATCTGGTTTAATATAACTATTTGGATTTACACCATTAATTTTTACTATTCCAGAAGAAACCATAGGCACTATTTCAATGTTCGCATCAGGGTTCATTTTGTAAACACCTTTTTCAAATTTTTTCTTTTCACCTTTTTGAATTCCAACAAAAAAATAATCAGGTGCAATATCTGGAATAGATCTTGCAATTTCTCTTTTAAAATTTGTTCCAACTAAAGCTAAAGTTAATAATAAAGTTACACCTAAGCCTAAAGACATAATCGTTATAGGAGTGATACTTTTTGTTTGAGTTATATTTTTTATCGATACTTTTAAAGAGATATTTGAAATAAAATTAAACTTTTTCAGTAAATAAATTATAATTTTCGAAAGTAAAAAAAATACAATTAGACATACAAAAAAGGCCAGAAAATAACCCAAGCTATAAGAAGGTCTTTCAGATCCTAGTGTAAACAATAAAACTAAAAATGATAATAAGATAAAACTCAAAATAACTGACTTTTTTGAATAATAAAATTGTAGGTTTTGGAATACATTTCTAAATAGGTTTGATGCTTTAACTTGATCAATTGAACTTATTGTTGGTATTGAAAAAATTATAAGAACTAACAAACCTACAATAAATATTTTTATAAAATTAATTAAAGAGAATTTTGGATAAACATTTAATCCCAACCCATCAGATAAATATTTATCTGCAATTGGTACAATTAAAAAACTTGAGCCATAAGAAATTACAGTAATAATAAATAATAATATTAATAATTGAAGATAATAAAGTGTTTTTATATTCCCTGAATAAAATCCTACAGCTTTTCTTACAGCAATAGACATATTATTCTGGTTTATAAAAGACAACAATGTATTAGCGATACCAATTCCAGCGATTAACATTGCACTAATTGAAACTAAAGATAGAAATTGGGAAAAATTATTAATTATCCTTTTTAAGCCACTAGCTGAATTCTCTGGAAATCTAAGTTTTACTTTTTGGTCATCTTTAAAAATATCTTTGATCTTACTTTCTATTTTTTCTGGATCATCACTTGGTTTAAACTTTACTTTATATTCATAATTTAAAAAACTACCTATTCCATTCAGTTTTAGTATCTCCAAAGTTTGTTTTCCTGCTAGTGCCCAATCTCCAAAAGCTACAAACCCACTTACATCAGGTACAGATTTTATAATTCCAACAACTATGAAACTTTGATCTTGTACCTTAACTTTGTCATTTATTTTTATCTTTAAAGTTTTTGATAAACTTTCATTAATTAAAATTGTCTTGGGTTCCTTTTGCATTCTTTCATAAGCATCTTCTGGCTCATAAACAACTTCACCGTACAACGGATATTTTTCATCAACTGTTTTAATTCTTGTAAATAATGATTTATTTTTTTCTCTGCCTGTCGTTGAAAGCATTGTACTGAACTCTATCATTTGTGAGACAGTTGAAAATTCCTTTACTTTATTGACCAAATTAAGATCCCCCTGATTACGGTTATAATCGATTTCGAGATCTCCACCCAAAAGAACTTTTGCATTATCATTAAGCTCTCTTTTTAAACTATCTTCGATTGTAAAGATGGCACTTAAAATAAAAAGACTGATAAAAAGCGTTATAATAATGCTTGAAATTTTTTTATAATTTCTGCTTAAATCCTTTAAAGCATACTTGAATATTAAACTTAACTTCGAAGAATTATTTAATTTTTCCATCTTTGATTTTAATTTTTCGTTTTGCTTTGTCTGCTAATCTTGGATCATGCGTTACCATTATTAAAGAAGAACCTTCTTCTTTGACGTATTTAAATAAAATTTCAGAGATCATTATTGAGTTTTCGGTATCTAGATTACCAGTTGGTTCATCAGCTAAAATCAAATCTGGTTTCATTGCAATAGCCCTTGCAATCGCTACACGTTGTTGCTCTCCGCCAGATAATTGACTTGGAAGATTATTGAGTCTATGTTTTAGACCAAATCGATCTAATAAACTTTTTGCTTCTTTCTCAGGATTTTTAAATTCATTAAGTTCAAGTGTTAAAGCTACATTTTCAACAGCTGTATAATTTGGAATTAAATAGAAAGATTGAAATATAATTCCTATATTTTGCTTTCTAATTTCAGATACTTCGTCTTCATTAAGATTTGTTATTTCCCTGTCTTGAAATATAATTTTCCCTGAGGTTGGACGTTCTAGTCCACCAATAAGCATAATCAAGCTTGTTTTTCCTGACCCACTTTCTCCAACCACAGATACAGTTTCTTTTTTTTTTATAGTTAAATCAATATTTTTTAAAACATTGATATTGTCCTTCCCAGTTTGGTATTTGAGATTTATTTTTTTTAATTTAAGAAGTGTGTTCATGAATAAAAGTTTATTTATAAAAATATTGTTATTCTTTCTAGTGCACATAAATGCAAGTGCAATAGAAAAGGTTATATTATTCGGCGATAGTTTAATGGCGGGTTATGGTCTACCTAAAGAACAACACTTATCTTTGGTTTTAGAAAGTAATCTCGTTAGGAGTGGTTTAAATATTAAGGTAATAAATGGAAGTGTGTCAGGAAGTACTTCATCTGGTGGATTGAATAGAGCAGAATGGAGTTTATCAGAACCCGGTATTGATCTAATCATTCTTGGTCTTGGGGCAAATGATATGCTTAGAGGAATTCAACCAGATGAAACTGAAAGAAATTTAGAAGAAATAATTAAAATTGCTAATAGTAAAAAAATAAAAATTATAATAGCTGGGATGGTTGCGCCAACATCTCATGGAACTACATATAAAAAAAATTTTGATGCTATTTATCCTAAATTGTCAAAAAAATATAATTTACCTTTAATTCCATTTTTGCTAGAGGGTGTTGCTCTTGATCCAAATCTAAATCAACAAGATGGCATACATCCTAACAAAGCTGGAACAATAGTTATAAGTAATACAATTCAAGATATTATTTCAAAAAATTATTAATCGGATATGAAAAAAAAATATCATCATTCAGCAAATGGCACATTTCGTAATCCTGAAGGATCAAAGGTGATTGATATGAATTTCAATTGGTCGTTTAAGGTATTTAACCAAGAAAAAAAAAAATTAGATATGACTTTTCCTGAAAGTAATATCATTAAAAAAGAAAAAGTTTTATCGGATTTAAATAATTTCCAAAAAGAAGATTATGTAGCGTGGATAGGTCATGCAACATTTTTATTAAAATTAGGGGAAATAACAATAATAACAGATCCAGTTTTTTCAAAAAATGCAGGACCTTTATTTTTTGGGCCAAAGAGATTTACTGAACCAGCATTAAAACTTAATGAGATACCAAGAACAGATATTTTTCTACTAACTCACAATCACTACGATCATCAAGACATGAAAACAATAATGAGATTTCCTTATAAAGATTCTAAAGTTTTGGTACCTTTAGGACTAAAAAAATATTTTAAAATTAATAGATTTAAAGATGTAAATGAAATGGATTGGTATGATCAAATAAGAATAAATCATAACTTAAATATTACTTTTTTGCCATCAGTCCACTGGTCAAAAAGGAGTTTAACGGATACTAACAAAACTTTATGGGGTAGCTATTTGATTGAATACAAGGGAAAAAAAATATTATTTTCATGTGATACTGGTGTTGGAAAAATATATAAAGAATTGGGAGATAAATACGGTCCAATTGATTTAACATTTATTAACATTGGCGCATATAATTTTTATCCTATGGCATCAATTAAAGATTCTTCTGCTTACCACACTAACCCTGAAGAAGCCCTTGGACTTGCTAAAGATTTAAAAAGTAAAAAAGTAATTGGAATGCATTGGGGAACTTTTGTCTTATCACTTGAACCAATATTAGAGCCCCCTTTAAGGTTTAAGCAAAATGCAGAAAAATTTGGATTTAAAAAAGATGATGCAATTATTTTTAAAATTGGTGAATTTAAATTATTTAAGGAGCTTTTTGATACTAACTAGAATTTTCCATCAACCATAATCCATCTTGATTTAAAAAATATAGTTTACCATTTATAGGATGAATTTGTATGTCTCTGATTCTTCCAATTTTATCTTTAAATATTATTTCCTCTTTTACGTTTGATAAATCATTAAACTCTAATTTTCTTAAGGACTTATCTTTAAGAGAAGTAATTAATGCATGACCATTCCATTCTTTAAATTCATTGCCTCTATAAATTGTGATTGCACTTGTGGCTATAGATGGAACCCAATATTGAATGGCTTTTGTAAAGCCGGGTTTCCATTTTGGCCCTATTGGTATACCTGAATAATTTGTGCCACCCCATCCAAGAATTTTCCAACCATAATTTTCACCTTTCTTTGCTTCACCAAACCAATCGCCTCCTTTTGCACCATGATTACTCATATAAATTTTTCCATCAAAAGGTGATAAAGCTAAACCTTGAGGATTTCTTACACCAATTTGATATATTTCAGGTAGCCAGTCTGATTTTCCCTCAAAACGAGGATTGTCTTTTGGAATGCTACCATCTAGATAAATTCTAATTATACTTCCTGGATGTTTATTTCCATCTTGAGCAATCATTCCTCCACCTCTTTCACCTGCAGAAGCAAATAAATAATTCTCTTTAATTACCAGTCTTGAACCAAAATGATAAGGCGAGTCAATCGGTGGATTGGCTTGAAAAATATTTTTAAAATTTAATTTGTTTTTATTAAATTTTGCACGTGCAATTGAAGTACTAGTCTTCCAATTATTTCTATTTTCTGTGTATGAGATGTAAGTGTAATCTTCATGATACAGAATATCCAATAATCCTCCCTGTCCATATTCTACAAAATTTAAGTTATGACCAATTTCACTTACCTCTCTTGTTGAAATATTAACAAGTTTTATTTTGCCACCTTTCTCGGTAACAATCATTTCATTATCATTAACGAACGACGAACCCCAAGGTGCTTCTAATTCAATAATTTTATTAAAATTAAAATTTTTACTAAATGAATTAGTTGAGAATAATATTAAGGATAAAAGAAATAATAATTTCTTCACTCTATGAAAGTTTTGATCTACCACCATCGACAGCAATAATTTGTCCTGTAACCCAAGAACTGTCTTCAGTTATCAGAAATTTTGCAAGCGAAGCTGAGTCTTTACCTTCCCCAAGTCTTTTTAATGGATGGGCTTTTGCTATTCCATCAGCTAAAACTTTATTTTTAAGCATTGGCTCTGCAATTTTTGAATTAGTTAAACTTGGAGCAATGCAATTTACTCTTATGTTAGGAGCAAATTCTGCTGCTAAAGAAACAGTTAATCCTTCAACAGCTGCTTTAGTTGAAGCTATAATTGCATGATTTGTAAAACCCCTTTGAGCAGCAACAGTTGAAAACAAAACAATCGATCCTTTATTTTTTTTTAAACTTTCTTGATAACCTTTAATTAAATCTACTGCGGAATATAAATTTAGTTTCATACATTTTGTAAAATCGTTTTCTGAAACCATTCTCAAAGGTTTTAAATCAATTGAACCAACACAATAAGCTATACCTTTGATATCATCTATTTCGGACTTAATCTTTTCAACAAAACCATTTTCTAAAACATCAGAGACTGTATATTTACAATTTAGTTTTTCAGACAAAGATTTTGTTCTTTCTTCATCCCTACCGATTAAATGTACTTCTTTGCCGGCTGCGTATAACTGTTCAGCTAAATTTGATCCGATAGATCCTGTCGCACCTACTACTAAATATTTTTCTGACATAAATTTTTAAAGGGTTATATATAGTTAATGAAATTATTTTTTCTACTTGGAAATCAGCTTTTCTCAGAAAAATATCTAGAAAAGTACAGAAAAGACCACTTTTTCTTTATGGCTGAAGATTATCAGCTTTGTACGTATGAAAAGCATCATAAACAAAAGATATTATTGTTCTTATCTTGCATGCGATCTCACGCAGATAGACTAAAAAAAAATAAATTTAAATTAGAATATTCTTCGATCGAGGATAAATCTTTCAATCTGGATTACACAGAAAAATTAAAAAAAATAATTAAAGCAAAAAAAATTAAAGAAATTTCAAGTTTCGAAATTGAGGATAAGTTTTTTGAAAATAAAATTACTAATTTTTTAAAAAAGGAAAAAATTAAATGGAATATTATTCAAACACCAATGTTTTTAAATTCTAGAGAAAAATTTAAAAACTATTTATCGAAATCAAAAAAACCTTTTATGGCAGTTTTTTATAAAGAGACTAGAAGAGATTTGGATATACTCATGAAAAAAGATGGTAATCCAGAAGGAGGCAAATGGAGTTTTGACGAAGAAAATCGAAATAAACTTCCAAAAAATATATCTATACCCAAATTTCCTAAAATTACTGAGACTGTTCATACGAAAAAACTAAAAATTTTAATTGATAAAAATTTTAAAAGTCACCCAGGTAATACGAAAGATTTTTGGTTTGCTACGGAATATGATGATGTAATTAAATTATTAAATTTTTTTATTAAAGAGAAATCAAATTTATTTGGGGATTATGAAGATGCAGTTGATCAGAAAGACAATATATTATTTCATAGTGCTTTAAGTCCTTACATCAATTTAGGTCTTATCACTCCAGAATTTATAATTAAAAAAGTTTTAGATTTTCACAACAAAAATAAAATAAGATTAAATTCCTTAGAGGGTTATATTCGTCAAGTAATCGGGTGGAGAGAATTTATGAGGGGAATATATCAAAGCTATTCAAAAGAAATGGAAACTAGAAATTTTTTTAAACAAAATAGAAAAATGAAAAACTCATGGTACGAAGGAACAACAGGATTACCACCTTTAGATTATGCTATTAAAAATGCAGTGAATTATGGTTGGTCACATCATATTGAAAGGTTAATGATCTTATCAAACATAATGAATTTATGTGAAGTTAAGCCAACGTATGTTTACAAATGGTTTATGGAAATGTTTGTAGATTCCTCTGACTGGGTAATGGTTCCGAATGTTTATGGAATGGGGCTTTTCAGTGATGGAGGAATCTTTGCAACAAAACCATATATTTGCGGCTCCGCTTATTTCATGAAAATGATGGATTTTAAAAAAGGAGAATGGTGCAATACCATGGATGGTCTTTATTGGAGATTCATAAATAGAAATAGAGCCTTCTTTTTAAAAAATCCTAGACTTTCTATGATGGTTAGAATTTTTGATAAAATGAAACCTGATAGAAAAAAATTAATTTTAGCTGAGGCAGAAAAATTTATTAAACAAAATACTGCATAGTGAGAAAAGAAAATTTACCCACAAAAATTTGCCCTGTATGTAAGAGACCTTTTACTTGGAGAAAAAAATGGAAATTAAACTGGGATAAAGTGAAATATTGTTCTAAGAAATGTTCAAAGAACAACTAAGAATTTAATTTTAATAATTATTTAATCTTTCTGAAATAATTTTGTATCTTATTTAAATTATAAATTTTTCATGCAAAGAAATTTAGTACTAATTCTATTATTAATACTTTTCAACAGTTCACAATCTCTAGCAAAAACATTTAATGTCAAAAATTCAAAAGATTCTGGTCCTGAAAGTCTAAGGCATGCACTTTTAAAGGCATCTAAAAGTAAAGAATCATCAAAAATATTAATTACAACTGAAGATGAAATAATTATTAATTCAACTTTAGAATATACAGGACTACAACCCCTAGATATAGTAGGGTCAGGACAGTCTATTAAAACTACCCAAAATCAAACACTCCTCTTTGTTTCAAATGGTGCTGACCTTACAATATCTAATTTAAATTTTTATGGAGTAGGTGGATTTAGTATTAAAAAAGGAGGATGGGGCAAAGGTATATTTGTAGATGTTAGAGACGACCAAAAAGGTTTAGTAAATGTAATTTTAAATAACGTTTCTGTTAACGATGTTGCCAGTCATGGAATTCATATTTCTGACTGCAGTCTAGCCGATGACTGTGGTGGTGGACAAGGCGGTGGGGGAGAAGGTTCAGATGCTTCCATTAAAGTTGTAGTTGATAATTTAACAATTAGTAATGTAGGAAATGGAAGATTTGATGCGGATGGATTTAGGATTGATGAAAGAGGCATTGGTGATATCGATTTCAAAGCAAGTAACTCTCTGTTTACTCTTGTTGGTGCGGATGGAGTTGAGTTAGATGAAGGTAATGCTGGAAATGTTAATGCTACAGTAAATAATTCATCTTTTGTTTTAAATGGAGCATATTGTGATCCAAAACTTTTAAAACCATTTATGCCCAAACAAGATGAAGGTGAATTTGATGATAATGTGAGAAAAGAAGACAGTATACCTGGAAAGATTAAGGGTACCCCAGATGATAGATGTTTTGAGAGAGAAGTTGATTTGTATGACTCTGGTTTTGTTAAAGAATTTGAATTTGGCATAGATTTAGATGATGGTTTTGATATTGATGAAGCTGGTCCCGGAAATTTAGTTGTTACCATTAATAACTCATTTATAAATGGAAATTTAGACGAAGGTTTAGATTTTGATGAAGCAAATAATGGTGATATATTTTTAACTATCAACAACACTATTTCTATAAATAACACAGACGATGGTTTTAAAAATTCTGAAGAAGATGATGGTTCAGTTATAGCAAGTATTGATGGTGTAATTGCTGTAAAAAATGGTGGTAAAGGAATTGTGCTTGAAGAGGAAGGTGTAGGTGATGTGAGAGCGTTTATTGAAAGTACAATTACAAACACTAATGATGATAGCGATAAAACTGGATTAGAGGCAGTGCAAGAAGATGTTGGATCTGGTATTATAAAAATTGTTAATTCTCAGTTGTTTGATGGTATTGATGCTGAAGGTGTCCAGCTAAAATAGATTAACAACAAGAACAACTTGTCTTTTTCTCTGATTTTTTTTCTTCAATTACTTCTTCCCTAGCTGCTGATTGTTCAAGAATTTTTGCTTCTGCAGTTTCTTTCTCTTTTAATATTTTATTTTCGATATATGCATAAAGAGAGTTGAAACCTAATTTTGAAGCTTTCTTTTCTTCGTAATTCCTTCTGCCTTTAAGATTTTCAATAATTTCAAGAACTTGTGGGTTATTCATATTATGGTTATCTCATAATTTTGATAATTTACAATAGTTCTTTAAAAAAATTCTTTAATTATAGTTGGTATATACTTTTTGAAATTAAAAAAACCTTTATTGCAATATTTCCAAGAATTTCGGTCTAAATTACGATAAAGAAATTTTATATTATTTATTCCTTGAGAAGTTAAAAAATCTAAGTTTTCTCCAACACAAGGATATAAAAAATAACTATTCTCAATTGTTTTAAGGTTACCAATATCAATAATTTCACAATCCAAAGATTTTTCATCCAACCTTCTTTTTTGATCCTGAATTAAATTAGTCTTAAATTTCATTGTTTTTTCACTAAGTTTAATATTTCTACTGTCGTTATTATTATTTACTAAATAAATCTTTTTAAATTTATGGTCTTTGAAATCAGTCAACTCAAAAGAAAGATTATTATCAAAAATAATTAAATTTTGCTCATCCAAACTTACTGGATTACTAAAATCTTTTAAGACAGCCTTGTATATTTTCTCGCTAACTTTAGGTGGTGCATTCTCATTTAAATTAATGTTATTAAATCTGTTATTAGTAAATTTTTTTATATTCCATTCACTTGCCAAATAATGCTTACCTTGTGTTTGTATCCCAGCAACCCATCTCCATCCTAATGTATTAGATGCTGCATCTCCATCATAGAGATGCTTAATAAAAAATTCAGCTCCTAATTGCCAAGGTAAATTTAAAGTAAAAATCCAGATACTGGCAAACCACATTCTTGTATGATTATGAAGGTAATTAAATTCTTTTAATTCTCTAACCCATTCATTAAAACATTCTATATTTGTATTTCCATCAATGGCATTTATATAATCTTTATTATCTTTGTATTTTTCTCTTATAATTTTTAGTTCTATTATGTAATCTGTCCATACATTAGGCCTTAATTCTAACCATCCTTTCCAATAAGTACGCCACAAAACCTCCTGAATAAATTTTTCATTTTTAGAAAATGAAAATTTCTTTAAGGCTCTATCTATAACTTCTAACTCATTTAATATTCCGTGAGATATATATGGAGAAATACAAGATATATTTGATCTTTTATCTGGACCAAAATCAAAATTTCTCAATCTTGAATATTCAGAAAGATTATTTTCAACAAAATTATCTAGTTTATTAGAGGCTTGCGCCCGACTTGGTTCAAAATTCATGATATTTTATTTTAATTTTTTCTTGTGAAAATTAATAAATCTTTCAACATTTGATTTATTAAAAGTTTTATTTTCCTCAAATGAAACTTTTTTCATAGAATAAGCTGAACTTTTAGTTATTCTTGAATGAATAATAACATTCCCTTTATATAACCTCAATTTAACTGATCCATTAACTTTACTTCTCTTAAGATCTACAATTCTTTGTAATTTAAATCTCTCTTTAGAAAACCAATATCCATTGTAAATCAGTTCCGCATATCTAGGCATAATTTTTTCTTTCTTATGCATTGTATCTTTATCAAGTGTAACAGACTCTATAGCCCTATGAGCGTGCATTAATAAAGTTCCGCCTGGTGTTTCGTATACACCTCTTGATTTTATACCGATAAATCTATTTTCTACTAGATCAACTCTTCCAATAGCATTTTTTCCAGCTATGTCGTTTAATTTTCCAAGCAATTTAGATGGAGATAATTTTTTCCCATTCACTGCAATCGGATCTCCACTTCTAAAATCTATTTTTACAATTGAAGATTTATTAGGTGCTTTTTCTGGAGATACCGTTCTTTGAAAGATAAAGTCAGGTGCAGAGTTTTTTGGATTTTCTAACAACTTTCCTTCTGTTGATGTATGAAAAATATTATCGTCTACTGAAAAAGGTGGCGCTCCTTTCTTGTCTTTAGGTATTTCAATTTTATTTTTTTTTGCATAATTAATTAGATCTGATCTAGATTTCAGCTTCCAAATTCTCCAAGGCGCAATAACTTTTATTTTAGGACCAAAATAATGATAACCTAACTCAAATCTTACTTGATCATTTCCTTTTCCTGTTGATCCATGAGATACAGCATAGGCATTAAATTTTTTAGCAATTCTAATTTGATCTTTGGCTATTAAAGGTCTAGCAATTGAGGTTCCAAGCAAATAAACACCTTCATATATTGCATGGCCCCTAATCATTGGATAAACATAATCTTTTACAAAAATATCTTTTAGATCTTGAATAATAATATTTTTTACGCCAAGTTTTTTTGCGTTTCTGAAAATTTTATTTCTATCTATTTCTTGACCAATGTCTGCAGTATAACAAATTACTTCTGCATCATAATTTTCCTGTAACCATTTTAATATGATTGATGTGTCCAAACCTCCAGAATAGGCAAGAACTATCTTTTTCTTTGATTTCATTATTTAACTACAGCTTTTTTTAGCCGCGTTATATGCTCTAGTGAAGCCCATCAAAGAATAATGATCAATTGTTTGAGATCCAGATTTATTATATCCAGTAACCATTAATCTTGATGCCTTTTTCATTCTGCTAACAACTTTTTTCTCAATTTTATTACTTGAAATCCATGCAAAATTATCTTGAGCTATATCAAATTTATATTTTGATTTACCAGAGCTAGCTGTAATTGAATTTTGACTGTTGTATTCATAGCCCGAAGTTGTGCTTACTTCGTCTTTAATTTTTTCAGATGGTCTGAAAGTTACAAATAATCTTGCATCTCTATCATTTTTTTTAGGAGATTGAAGAACAGGTTTAGATTGAGCAAAACATACTTTACTATCCCCATTAGTAACAACAATTGCATCCCAGTCTTTAAATGTTCCTATTTTATTTAATTCTTCTGAATAAGAAGTTGATCCTAATAAGAGAATAAAAAAAATTATTTTAAAAATTATGGACATGGATTTGGATATTTTTTTTGAATTTCATTAATTTCATTAATTATTTCTTCATCAAGATTCACTTTTACACTTTCTATATTTGTTTTCAACTGCTCCATTGTTGTTGCACCAATAATAACGCTAGACATAAAATCTTGTATCTCACAAAATTTTATACACATTTGACTCATATCGACGTTATATTTTTTACTAATGTTGTAATATTCCTCTACTGCTTGGTTTGTATTTGGTTTTCTGTATCGATACCAAAAATCCCAGTCTCTTTCCATTCTAGATCCTTTTGGAAATTTATTATTTCTGTACTTACCACTTAAAAATCCGCTTGCTAAAGGAGAGTATGATAAACACCCTATATTTTCTCTAATTGAAACTTCAGCTAAACCTACTTCAAAAGATCTATTAAGCAAGTTATATGGATTTTGTATACTCATCATTCTTGGTAAATCATTATCTCTTGAAAGTTTTAAATAGCTCATCACTCCCCAAGGGGTCTCATTTGATAATCCTATATATCTAATTTTACCTTGCTCAATATATTTTTGTAATTCAATCAAAACGTCTTCGAATTTATTCCATTCATTTTCTTTATGCACGTAACCCAGTCTTCCAAAATTGTTTACGTTTCTTTCTGGCCAATGAAGTTGATATAAATCGATGTAATCCGTTTTAAGTCTTTTAAGACTGTTATGAACTGCGTTTTCGAGATTCTTTCCTACAAAACTATTTTCACCATTTCTAATATAATCTCTTGAAGGACCACAAACTTTAGTTGCAAGTATCACATCTTTTCTTTTTTTCGTTTTTTCAAACCAATTTCCAATGATAGTCTCAGTATGACCAAATGTTTCAGCTTTTGGAGGTACTGCATAAAGTTCTGCTGTATCCCAAAAATTAACTCCATTTTCTAAGGCAAAATTCATCTGATCGAATGCTTGTTTTTCGGTATTTTGTTCACCCCAAGTCATGGTGCCGAGACAAATTGTGCTAATATCAATATCAGTTGTTCCTAATTTTTTATAATTCATTAAATATTAAGTATTTGTTACCTATATTTTGACTGCTTGAAAAATTTATATTTTATTACTATATATTTAATTATGGAATTCAATAGAGACAATATCTTAAATAGATCATCGACAGCAAAAAAAGCTGTTGTTATGGATGAAGGCCTTAGAGCCTACATGCTTAAAGTTTATAACTACATGGCAACTGGAGTTTTATTAACAGGAATCATTGCATTGCTTTCTTTTAAAATGTCAGTAGTTACAGATGCAAGCGGATCCATAGTTGCATTAACAGAGTTTGGAAATGCAATCTATCTTTCAGGATTAAAATGGGTGGTTATGTTAGCACCTCTTGGAATTGTTTTTTACATGAGCTTTGGAATAAATAAAATGAGTTCTTCAAAAGCCCAAACTACCTTTTGGATTTTTGCAGCCTTAATGGGTTTATCACTCTCATCAATATTATTAGTTTATACAGGACTGAGTGTGACGAGAGTATTTTTCATTTCTTCAGCTACATTTGGAGCAATGAGTATATATGGTTACACAACTAAAAGAGACCTCACAAAATTTGGATCATTTTTAATGATGGGTCTAATCGGTATTATAATCGCATCTTTAGTAAATATTTTCTTAAAATCTTCAATGATGTACTTTGCTATTTCAATTATCGGCGTTCTTATATTTGTTGGATTAACTGCTTATGATACACAAAAAATTAAGAATATGTACGTAGCATCAGACTCAGGAGAAGTAATTGGTAAGAAAGCTGTTATGGGAGCTTTAACACTATACTTAGATTTTATAAATTTATTTATAATGCTTTTAAGATTGTTTGGTCAAAGAAGATAATCAAAAACTATAGTTTTTTCCAATTTGTTTTTTTTAGAAGAATTTCTAAATCATGATTATTATTTAAAATTTTACCGTTTTTATCAGTTATTAAATATTTCAAATTCTTATTAGAAGGTTTAAAATTTTTATTGATGTTGTAGATAGCTTTTTCTGCTGCATTTTTAAAAATACTAAAAATTACTCTTTTACTTGATATTGACAGACCATAGTCTTTCCAAGATCCTTCAGATACCATTTTAGCATATAGATCTAATATAATTTTTAGTTCTTTTTTTTCGAAAAAATACCTTTGGTTTTGTTCTTTATTTAAATTATTTATTACTAATTTTAAATTACTCATTTAATTTGTGTTTATTAATCAACCCAACTTGTGATGCGGTAAAGATGAATGTAATTGGTAGCATTCCCCAAACTTTAAAGTTAACCCAAAATTCTTCTGTTTGAGTTCTCCAAACAATTTCATTTAATATAGCTAAAAAAATAAAAAAATAAGTCCATCTGTTATTCAAAATTTTCCAACCCTCATCAGACATTGGCAGTGTTTTTCCAAGTATTAATTTTAAAACTGGTTCATTGGTGAAGTATTTTCCGAAGAATAAAGCTAAGGCAAATAAAATATTTATAATAGTGGGTTTCATATAAATAAAAATTGGATTATCAAAATAAATTGTTAAACCTCCAAATAGAGTAATTAAAATTCCTCCTAACAAAGGAACCATCGGAACTTTTTTTTCCAGTATCCAAACTAAGAGAACAGAAATTATTGTTGCGACAATTAGAGGTGGTATTGCAACTTTTAAATTTTTATCACTGTTATAATAAAAGAAGAAAAAAATAGCTAAAGGCCCAACGTCTGTAATGAATTTTAGAAGTGATTTATTCACTGCTACATATTAACAGATTAATAAAACTTTTATATTTTTTTTATTGATTTTTTTCATCAAATATCCATATTTAATATCGTGAGTACTCAAAAAGCTAAATTTTCAATTGGAGACGTTGTAAAACATAGACACTTCGATTTTAGAGGTGTGATTTACGATGTTGACTTTGAATTTAATAACTCAGAGGAGTGGTATCAATCGATTCCAAAAAACGTAAGACCTAGAAAAGATCAGCCATTTTATCATTTACTAGCAGAGAATGACGAAATTACTTACGAGGCTTATGTGTCTGAGCAAAATCTATTATTTGATGACTCTGAAGAGCCTATAAAACACCCTCTAATTAATGAAATTTTTTCAGGTAAGCGTGGATCTAGCTACTTCAAGCCTTCAAATTAACTAATAGCCAATATTTAAACACAATTGTCCCAAATCTCTGTCATATCTGTTTGTTATAAATTATTTAATTCTGATCAAGAGTACTGTTTTTCCTCTATCTCCCTCTGTATTCTTGGTCAGAAAATTTTGAACAATTTTAATCTAAAATTTATGTGTTATAAAAAATTATGATTAACTATTTCAATCCAAATAAAACTTTAAAGATAATTAATAAAATACAAAAGTTTGTATTTGCGCTATTTATAATTGTATTGTTACTTGGATTAGTTGAAGCTTTAGTTCTTTCTCCCGAGGATTATAAGCAGAGTGACTCAGTTAGGATTATGTATGTCCATGTTCCATCAGCTTGGATATCACTCGGAATATTTTCATTTATTTCCATTCTTTCTTTTGGGGTTTTTGTTTTTAAAAATAAAAATTTCTCTTTAATAACAAAAAGTTTAGCACCTTCTGGTTTTGTTTTTAGCATAATAGCTTTAGTTACAGGATCAATTTGGGGAAAACCAACCTGGGGAACTTGGTGGGCTTGGGATGCAAGAATAACTTCAATGCTCTTACTTTCAATTTTTTATTTATTGTTCATTACTTCTTGGAAGATTACGACAGACACTAGTAAAGCAGAAAAAATTAGCTCAATAATAGCAATTATTGGTCTTATAAATATTCCAGTTATAAAATTTTCAGTAGAATGGTGGAATACTTTACACCAACCTGCGTCAGTAAAAATTTTGGAAGAAACAACAATTCATTCTTCAATGTTGACACCATTAGCTATAATGACTGCGGCATTTGCTCTGTTTTCACTTTTGATATTTTTAATGAAATATAATACAGAACTGTTAAAGATTAAAAATAAAGGTCTTAATAGATTATGATTAGTGAACTACTAAATATGAATGGATACGGTGTATACGTTTGGTCATCATTTATATTTACTCTATTTTCTTTTAGCTTCTTGTACGCGGTAGTAAAATTAAATTTAATTAAAGAGAAAAAGAAATTTGAGGAAAATTATAAATCACTAGATGAAAAGAAACTTGCATCAGTAGCTAAGCAAAAAACGTACAGAGAGATATTAGCAAACACTTCCACATCTAAAGTTTAACTAAAATTCACATGTACGGAAAAAAAGTTAAATTTAGAGCCCTTTTTATTTTTTTAATTTTAATTTCATTAGTTCTTACGATTTTTTTGGTGGTTAAATCTCTTGAAGAAAACGTAGTATATTTTAAGTCTCCAACAGACATTAAAAACCTTAATGAAATCAAAAATGCTCAAAAAATTAGAGTTGGCGGAATGGTGAAAAAAAATTCTATTAAAATAAACGATAAAGAAATTTTTTTCGTAATTACGGATTTCAAAAATGAATTATTAGTCAACTTTAATGGATCTGTACCTAATCTGTTTGAAGAGGGTAAGGGTGTAGTTGCTGAAGGTTTCTTAAAGGATAAAAGTTTTCTAAATGCTGACAAGATTTTAGCAAAACATGATGAAAATTATATGCCTCCTGAAGTCAGCGAAGCTATGAAAAACAATTAATTTGTATGTCTAATTATTTAGGAAATTATTCTTTATATATTGCTTTAATTGCATCTGTTTATTTAATGTTTAAGTCATACTTGGATGCAAATTCAGAAAATAAATATTTAGATAAAAACTTTATTTTAATTACTTCAATACAAACTATAATGATTATGGTAAGTTTTTTTAGTCTAGTTGCAGCTTTTGTAATTTCAGATTTTAGTAATGAAACTGTTTTCAACAATTCTCATACTTTAAAACCTTTATTTTACAAAGTATCAGGTACATGGGGAAATCACGAGGGAAGTTTATTATTGTGGTTATTAGTTCTTTCAATTTTTCTATTTATTTTTTTATTAAATTCAAGATTACAAGATACTAAATACAAACTTTTAACGATATTATTTCAACAAATTATTATTTCAGGTTTTCTAGTTTTTATTTTATTAACTTCCAACCCATTCAAAATGCTATATCCAATTCCTAGCGAGGGATTAGGTTTGAACCCTATTTTACAAGACCCTGCTTTAGCTATTCATCCTCCAATTTTATATTTAGGTTATGTTGGAACATCTATTATCTTTTCAGCTTCACTTGCCTCAATGATTAGTGGAAATATTGGAGATAAGTGGGCAAGCCATATTAAAAAATGGGTTTTGGTATCTTGGGTATTTTTAACAATTGGTATTTTGCTTGGATCTATATGGGCATATTATGAGCTGGGCTGGGGAGGTTTTTGGTTTTGGGATCCTGTAGAGAATGTTTCATTAATGCCATGGTTTTGCTTAACAGCACTCCTGCATACTGTAATTGTATTACAGAAAAGAAATTCGTTTAAAGAGTGGACTATTATTTTGTCAATTACAACTTTCTCACTGAGTATGAGCGGCACTTTTCTCGTTAGGTCTGGAATTTTAAATTCAATTCATACTTTTGCAAACGATCCATCAAGAGGGCTATATATATTAAGTTTTCTCTTTATCCTAATATTAATGTCTATATTAATTTTCTTTTATAATCAGAATAAAATATCAAACGCAGCCAAAGAGAATTTTATTTTAAGTAAAGAGACTGCAATATTAGTGAATAACTGGTTTATGATGTTTTTTTTATCTGTTGTTCTTGTTGGTACAATTTATCCAATTTTTCTTGAAGTTTTAAATGGTTCAAAAATTTCTGTTGGTCCGCCTTTTTATCATAATCTTTTAATACCCTTCTTAATTCCTTTTTTAATATTCATGAGCTTTGGCCCAAGTTTGAAATGGATTAAAGATAAATTAAAAAATTTTAACTATAATATTTTAATTATTTTTTTAGTTTCACTACTTATTTCATATGTTATTTTAACAAAAACCGAAAATTCGTTTCTTTTATCTATTCCTCTGATAGTTTTGAGCATCTATCTCTTATTAGTAACAATTAAGGATTTTTTTATTAGCAAATCCTCGATTAGCCAAAAAATCTCACATTTTGGTTTTAGTTTATTAATTACAAGTATCATATTGAATGGACTTTTTTCTAATGAATTCAATTCAAATATGAAAGTAGGAGATGAAAGAATATTCAATGAAAAAGTTGTAAAACTAAAAGAAGTTAACGTTAAAAATGTAGACAATTATAAATCTCTTAAAGCTAGTTTTGAAGTTACAAATAAAAATTCCTCTTTTGCTCTATACCCAGAAGTTAGGATTTACCAACAGCCTTTAACTATTACTAGTGAAGCAGATATTAAGACAACATTATTTTCAGATAATTTTTTAGTATTTAATATTCTAAAAGACGATGGTTATTATAACGTAAGATATCAATATAAACCCTTGATGATTTGGATATGGATCTCAACTATATTAATTAGTTTTGGTGGTTTATTAAGTGTTATTAGAAAAAATGAGCAAAAATATTAAATTTTTAGGACTAATACTAAGTTTAATAATAATTTTTATAATCTTGCTCAAGGGATTAAATGTTTCTAAAGATTATTCTAATGAGAAATTAAAAAGTAAAATAGATTTCTCACTTAATGCAAAAAAATTATTTTCTGATGAAATAATAAATATTTCAGACTTATTTGATAAAAATAGTCCTTCAGTAGTAAATATTTGGGCATCTTGGTGTGCACCATGTAGAGAAGAGCATCAGTTTTTAATGAAATTAAAAGATATGAACATAAATGTAATTGGAATTAATTATAAAGACAGTCCAAAGAACGCGAAAAATTTTTTAAGCTTACTCGGAAATCCTTATTCAGAAGTTATAACCGATAATGATGGAACAAAATCAATAGAATTCGGAGCAATTGGTGTTCCTGAAACTTTTATTATAAGTGGTAAAACAAATGAGATAATAAAAAAGTATATTGGTCCATTGACAAGCGAAAATTTAATAGAAATAAAAAATATATTAAAAAAAAATGTCTAAAATTTTAAAATTAATATTGTTGCTATATTTTAGTTTTAATTTTTCCTATGCTATTGAAATAAATACTAAAGTAGATCAAATTACAAAAAACTTAAGGTGTTTGATATGTCAGGGTCAATCTGTTTACGACTCCCAGTCTGATTTTGCTATAAGCATGAAGCTTGTTGTAAAAAATAAGATTGATGAAGGTAAAGAAGAAGAAGAAATATATGATTATTTAAAAAATAAATATGGAGAATGGATTGTTTATGAACCAGAATTAAATAAAAATACATTTTTACTTTGGTTAATTCCTTTGATTTTATTCATTTTTGGCGGGCTTTTAATTATTAGAAAAGTATCTATAAAGTAGAGGAATTAATTATGAGATTATTAATTAAAACATTACTGCTAGCTTTCTTAAGTATATCAATTTCCACTGCAGAAAATAAATTAAACATTTATTCTGGTGTGTTTGACCACAGCGATGATGGAAAAAGAGCTGGACTAATTGGAATAGAATATATGAATTTATCATCTATTAAAGATTCATTTGTTGGTAATATATATCCAGTTTCAGGAGTTATGATTACCGATGATGAGGCAGTTTATGTTTATACTGGTTATCAAATGAATCAAAAGTCTGACTACATAACTATATCACCTAGTTTTGCTGTAGGTTATTATGATGAGGGAGATGGCAAGGATTTAGGTCATGAAATTGAGTTTAAAACACAAATACAATTACTATTTGAAATTTCGTCAAACTCTGAATTAGGTTTTTCATATAACCATATTTCTAATGCTAGTTTAGGAGATAAAAATCCTGGGGCAAATAGTTATATGTTTAATTTTGCAAAAAAATTTTAATTTAAGATATGAGATTAAAAGATTGTCATAATTTTTATGACTTTAGAAAACTAGCAAAACAAAAACTTCCATCTCCAATTTTCCATTATATCGATGGAGCAGCTGATGATGAAATAACTTATGCAAGAAACAGTAGTGCATTTAATGATGTTGACCTAGTTCCAAATGTTTTAAGAGGTGTTGAAAATGTGGACTTATCGACAACTATTTTTGGAAAAAAACTAGACTTACCTTTTTATTGTTCCCCAACAGCTTTGCAGAGGCTATTCCATTACGAAGGAGAAAGAGCGGTTGGAAGAGCTGCGAAAAAATTCAATACCATGTTTGGTGTTTCAGCATTAGCTACAGTTAGTGTTGAGGAAATTTCATCTTTAATAGACACTCCAAAAATGTTTCAATTTTATTTCCATAAGGACAGAGGATTAAATGACTCTTGTTTAGAACGAGCAAAAGCAGCAAAATTTGATGTGATGGCTTTAACTGTTGATACGATAACTGGAGGAAATCGCGAAAGAGATCTAAGAACTGGATTTACATCACCTCCAAAATTGACACTTTCGAGCTTGTTTAGTTTTGCCACAAAACCAATGTGGGGGATAAATTATTTAACTAAAGGAAAATTTGAACTACCACATCTCCAAGATTTTGTTAAAGAAGGTACTGATACAAATACTTCAATAGGTAATTACTTTTCTACTATGTTGGATCAATCTATGAACTGGGACGATGCTGAAAAATTGTGCTCTCAGTGGGGCGGCCATTTTGCACTAAAGGGAGTAATGAGTGTTGAAGATGCTAAAAGAGCAGTTGATATTGGATGTACTGGTATAATGGTATCAAATCATGGAGGAAGACAGCTTGATGGATCTAGATCACCTTTCGATCAATTAGCTGAAATTGTTGATGCAGTTGGTGATAAGTTAGATGTTATTTGTGAAGGTGGATTTCAAAGAGGAACTCATATGTTAAAAGCTTTATCTATGGGTGCAAAAGCATGTGCTGGTGGAAGATTATATCTTTATGCTTTAGCTGCAGCAGGTCAGGAAGGTGTTGAGAGAGCACTTAACTTATATAAAACTGAATTAGTAAGAGACATGAAATTAATGGGCTGCACAAAGATCAGTGATCTTAATAGAAATAATTTAAGATTTCGAAATGCATGAGCTTGAAAAGTTGTTACAATTTTGATGATTTTAGAAAGTTAGCTAAAAAAAAATTACCAGCTCCTATTTTTCATTACATTGATGGTGGCGCAGACGATGAAACCACTTTAAAAAGAAATACAAATTCATTTGACGATTGTGATTTAATCCCAAATATTCTTAGAAGTGTAGGAGAACCAGATTTATCAACTACAGTTTTTGGTAGAAAAATAGATATGCCAATTTTTTTATCTCCTACTGCTATGCAAAGTTTATATCATCCAGATGGGGATAAGGCTTCTGCACGAGCTGCAGAAAAATTTGGCACAATGTATAGCATGTCAACAATGGCATCATTTTCTATTGAAGAAATTGCCAATATATCAAGTGGACCAAAATTATTTCAACTTTATATCCATAAAGATAAATCATTTACTGATGACTTAATTGATAGATGTAAAAGAGCAAATTTTGATGGTTTGTGCTTAACAGTTGATACTTTGGTTGCGGGAAATAGAGAGAGAGATCACAGAACTGGTTTTACAACTCCTCCTAAATTTACATTTGAAAGTATAATGAATTTTGCGATGAGACCAGGATGGTTATTCAGATATTTTACGAATAAGAAATTTGAACTCGCAAATATTAAACACAAAACTGATAAAGGAACTAGTATAACTAAATCAGTTATAGATTATGTTAATGAACAGTATGACCCAAAAATGAATTGGGAAGATGCTGAATACTGTATAAAAAAATGGGACGGACCTTTTGCTTTGAAGGGTGTAATGTCTGTAGAGGATGCAAAGAGAGCAGTTGATATTGGTTGTACGGCAATAATAATATCTAATCATGGAGGAAGACAACTTGATGGATCCAGAACTCCATTTGATCAACTAAAGGCTATTTCAGACGCTGTGGGTGACAAGGTTGAGATAATTTTAGATGGAGGTGTTAGACGGGGTACTCATGTTCTAAAGGCTTTAGCTGCAGGCGCAACTGCTTGTAGTTTTGGGAAAGCTTTTTTGTTCAGCTTAGGAGCAGGTGGACAGCAAGGAGTAGAGAGGCTGCTTCAAAATATGCACGATGAAATTAGAAGAAATATGATCCTTATGGGCTGCAAAAGTGTAAAAGAGTTAGATAGATCAAAGATAATTTACCGTAATTAAATATTTTTTATAAATAATTTTTATTATTATTTTCACTTTAAATAAATAGACATGAAGTTGCTTTTCAGTTAGTTTGTCGACGAAAAATTATGATTGAATTAGCAAAAGCATTAGATCGTTTAGGAACTGAAAGTGCATTTTCTGTTTTAGCAGAAGCAAAAAAATTAGAAGCACAAGGCAAACCTATGATCCATTTAGGTCTAGGACAACCTGACTTTAAAACTCCAAAACATGTGGTCGAAGCTGCAAAAAAAGCACTTGATGATGGACATCACGGTTATGTATTATCAAATGGTATTCCGGAATGTCGAGAAGCTGTCGCTAGATGGGTTAAGAGACTTTATAATTCTGATATTGATCCAAATAGAGTTTTGATAATGCCAGGTGGTAAACCTACAATGTATTATGCAATTACCTGTTATGGTGAACCAGGTGTTGAAATAATTCATCCTACTCCAGCTTTTCCAATTTATGAGTCAATGATTAACTACTCTGGAGCAAAAGCTGTTCCATACGACTTAACTGAGGATAAAGATTTAAAATTTGACCCAGACAAAATTCTATCTTTAATAACTGACAAAACTAGACTTTTAATCTTGATTAATCCAAATAACCCAACTGGAAGTTTTGTTGAAAAACCTGCAATTGATTACTTGGCAAAAGAATTAGAAAAACATCCACAGGTCACAATTTTAAGTGATGAAATTTATAGTAGACAAATTTTTGACTATAAGGAAATGCCAACTTTCTTTAACTATCCTAATTTAAGAGACAGATTAATTGTTCTTGAGGGTTGGAGTAAAGCATATTCTATGACTGGATGGAGACTTGGCTGGAGTTACTGGCCTGAGCATTTGGTTGAACATGTAAACAAACTTTTGATTAATAGTGTATCATGTGTAAATGCAGCAGCCCAATATGCTGGTATAGCCGCATTAGATGGTCCTGAAGACTCAATTAAAGATATGTTAGATAAATTTACATTAAGAAGAAATTTAATTCATAAAGGATTAAATGATTTACCAGGAGTTGAGTGTAGTTTGCCGGGAGGAGCTTTTTATGCTTTTCCGAATATAAAAGGGACTGGCATGAATGGATCTGAGTTTTGCAAAAAAGCTATGCATGAAGCAGGTGTTGCAATTGTTCCTGGTACTGCATTCGGTAAAACTTGTAATGATTACGTTAGATTTAGTTTTGCCGCATCTAGAGATAATATAATGCAAGCCTTAGAAAATATAGGCAAGATGCTTTCTAAATAAACTGTATTTTTAATTAATATTTTTGTATTATTAAAGAATGAACGAAACTGTCCAAGCAGAATTAAAAAAGATATTTAACGGGAGATTTTCTACTTCTGAGTCTACTCGTGCAAATTATGCAAGAGGAGAAGATACTTATAATCCAATATTATCGAAGGCAGTTGTATTTCCAGAAACTAATGAAGAAGTTTCAAAAATTCTAAAAATTTGTAACGAGCATAAAATTCCTGTTGTCCCGTTTGGAACTGGCACATCTCTTGAAGGTCATGTTGTTGGAAATCAAAATGGTATTACAATTTCTCTAGAAAAAATGAATAAAGTTTTAAGCGTAAATGCTGAGGATTTTGATTGCAGAGTACAAGCAAATGTAACAAGAAAGCAATTAAATGAATATTTAAGAGAAGATGGTGTATTTTTTCCAATAGACCCTGGTGCAGATGCTGCACTCGGTGGAATGGCATCTACTTCAGCTTCAGGAACTATGGCAGTTAAATATGGAACAATGAGAACAGTTATTTCTGGTTTAACGGTTGTTTTACCTAATGGAGATATAATTAAAACTGGTGCAAGAACTAAAAAAACTTCTGCGGGATATAACTTAACTAATTTGTTTATTGGATCTGAGGGAACTTTAGGAATTATTACAGAAGTTCAATTAAGATTATCACCAATACCTGAGAGCATAATGAGTGCAGTTTGCTATTTTCCAGATTTAGACTCAGCAGTAAAGACTGCGCAAGAAGTTATTCAGTATGGTGTTCCAATTGCAAGAATTGAAATGTTAAACAAAGATCAAATGGAAATTAGCATTAAATATTCAAAGTTAGAAAACATCAAAGCATCACCAACTTTATTCTTTGAATTCCATGGTAGTGAACTATCAAATAACGAGTCTATAAAAATTGTTGAAGAATTATCAAAAAATAATGGTGGAAGTGATTTTCAATGGGCATCTTCTCCTGAAGAACAAAAAATATTATGGAAAGCAAGGCATGATGTTTACTATTCAGTAAAAGCTTTAGGTCATGATATGAAAGTGTATTCTACAGATGTTTGTGTACCAATTTCCAAGTTAGTTGAGTGCATTTCATGGGCGGAAAAAGAAGTAAAAAAATTAGGTCTAACTGCACCAATGGTTGGTCATGTTGGAGATGGTAATTTTCACTCTATAATATTGTATGATCCTGATGATGAGGAAAAACAAAAAAAAATTAGACAGTACAGTGACGATTTAATTAACAAAGCTTTAGAGTTAGAGGGAACAATTACAGGAGAACATGGAATTGGTCTTCAAAAAAAACATTACTTATTAAGAGAGCACCCAGACAATTTGCCAGTGATGAAAGCTATTAAAAGAAGCATTGATGTAAACAATATCATGAATCCTGGTAAGGTTTTTGATCTAAATTAATCCAAAATAAAATGAAAAAAATTTTAATCACAAGAAGGCTTTTAAGATCTTGTGAGGATAAAGCTAAAGAACTATTTGATGCTAATTTTAATTTAAACGACGAACTATATTCTCAAAAGAAGTTAATAGAGATGAGTGCAGGCTGTGATGGTATTTTATCAGCTCTAACAGATAAGCTAGATGCAGAAACAATTAATCAATTACCTGATAGTATTAAAATTATATCAAATTTTGCCGTAGGTTTTGGAAATATAGATTTAGAAGCTGCAAAGAAAAAAGGGATTGCAGTAACAAACACGCCAGATGTTTTAACCGATGCCACTGCAGAAATAGGCGTTTTGTTGATATTAGGTGCATGCAGAAGAGCATCTGAGGGAATTGAAAAAGCTAGAGAAGGTGGCTGGGTTTGGTCAGCAGATATGTTGATTGGAAAACAATTAACAGGTACAAGACTTGGAATACTTGGCATGGGTAGAATTGGTCAAAAAATAGCTAAAATAGCTAAATCTTTAGGTATGATAATTCATTATCACAATCGTTCAAAATTAAGTGAAGAAAAAGAACAAGGCGCAACTTACCACGATAACTTAAATGATTTGATGAAAGTCTCTGATGTCCTTTCAGTATGTTGTCCTGCATCTAAAGAGACAATTAATTTAATTAATAAAGATACACTAGAATTATTACCTAAAGGTGCAGTTGTAACCAATGTTGCAAGAGGAGATATTATTGAAGATGAAGCTTTAATAGATGCTTTGGAAAGAAGAAAAGTTTATGCAGTTGGGCTAGATGTTTACAAAAATGAACCAAATTTAAATCCAGGATATCTTAAACATAAAAGTGCTTTTATTCTTCCTCATTTGGGTAGCGCAACTAAAGAAACTAGAACCGCAATGGCCAATCTAGCTATAGATAATATTGATGAGTTTTTCAAAACAGGCGGATGCAAAAATAAAGTTAATTAACAATCTCAAGTTGTAATTGGTAATTAAAATTATTCTAACTTTCTAGACATATTTTTTATTTCAATTTAAAATTTATTTATAAAAAATAAATTTAGAGAGGAAAATAATGAAAGCACAGGTTTTACATAAGTACGACCCAGAAATGAAAGCGGATGTTTGGGTCACAGGTGAAGAGTTACCAAATCCTAAAATTGAGAAAGCAAGTGATGTCATTGTTAAAATTGGAGCTGCAGGTGTTTGTAGAACTGATTTGCATATAATTGAAGGAGTTTGGAAGCACATTACAGATCAAAATAACGATCTGTTGCCGATGGTAATGGGACATGAGAACGCTGGATGGATAGAGGAAGTTGGTAAAGATGTTACGGGATTTAAAAAAGGTGATGCAGTAATTTTACACCCTAAAGTTTCTGGCACAGGAGGAACATGCTTAGATTGTAGAAGAGGAAACGATATGCATGCTGAAGATCCAATTTTTGCAGGTTTGAATGTAAAACACGGGGGATATTCAGAATTACTTCAAACTAGCGTAAGAAATCTAATAAAAATTCCAAAAGTTTTAGGTCCAATAGACGTTGCGCCATTTTCAGACGCAGGTTTAACTGCTTACAGAGTTGTAAAAAAAGCTACTAGACACCTTCTGCCAGGTGAAAATTGTGTAATCATAGGTGCTGGTGGATTAGGACATATAGCAATTCAATGTATGAAAGCAATGTGTGCCGCAAATATTATTGTTGTTGAAAAAGCAAAAGCGCCTTTAGAACATGCAATGGAACTAGGAGCTGACCATGGAGTTTTAATAGATGGTAATGAAATTGAAAAAGTAAAAGAACTTACAAAAGGAAAAGGTGCAGAGGCTGTTATAGATTTTGTTGGTGAAAAAGGTTCTACGCCAATGGGAATTAAAATGACCAAAGCAACTGGGACTTTCTATATTGTAGGTTACGGAGAAGAAATAAGAGTTTTGGCGATTGATATGATCGATCAAGAAAAAAGTATAGTTGGAAGCTTAGTAGGTACATGGGCTGAATTATATGAATTAATGGAACTAGCAGATAAAGGTTTAGTAAAACTTTCAATGAAAGAATACAAACTTGAAGAAGCTAATAAAGCACTACATGATTTAAATGATGGTAAGATTAAAGGTCGTGCAGTGTTAGTTCCATAATTAACAACAAAGAGAGGAAAAAAGATGAAGACAATAAAAACTTGCGTAACCGCTCTAATATCAGCTTTGTTGGTATTTAGTCCTGTTGCGTATGCTGATAAGTGGAGTGATCAGTTTCCACATATCAAAGCAACTGGGGATATTCCTGGTGATTGTTCTTACGAGTCTATGTCTAAGAAAAACTATAAAGGCAAGACGCTTAAGATTAATACACATGCTGTACCAGTCATGGGAGAGCCAACAGCTCTACATGCTGAGCAGTTCGCTAAACTTACTGGAGCAAAAGTTGATGTTACTCATACACCAGCAGGTGACTTATATGCGAAAGCAATGGTACCATTTCAAGCTGGACAAGCTCCATATGACATCGTTTTTGGATTTTCAAACTTCATTAACGATTGGAGAAGATACTTAGAGCCAGTTCCAAAGAAATACGTTGAGATGAAACAAATGAAAGACGTTACCCCGTCTCACATTGGTGTAGCATCTTGGGATGGTGTTATGTATCAGTTTCCGGTTGATGGAGACAGACATTATCTAAAATATAGAAAAGATGTAATTGATAATCCTGAGTACCAAAAGCAATATAAGGAAGCTACTGGTAAAGAGTTAAAGGTACCAACAACTTGGAAAGAATATGGAGAAATGGCCGCTTATTTCAATGGATGGGATTGGGATGGTGATGGCGAGAAAGAATATGGATCAGCAGAAGTTATGAAAAAAGATGACCTGATGTATGCTGCTTTCTATTCAAGATCTGCTGCTTACTCTAAAAATCCAAAAACACCAGGTGGTTTTTTCTTTGATTTAGAAACTATGAAACCACTAATTAACAATCCAGGTTTTGTTGAAGCATTAACAGATTGGGTTGCAGCAACCAAATATGTTCCACCAGGAGGAATAAATTTTGGTTTAGGTGATGAAATTGGATCATTTGGTGGAGGACAAACTTTGTTTAGTTTTTCATGGGATGATGCATTTGTTGCTGCTATGCAACCAGATAGTCCAATAAACAATAAAGTTGGTGCTGCACAGTTACCAGGAGCAATGAAAGTTTGGAATAGAAAAACTAACTCTTGGGATGAAGGCTTTAACCAAGCTCCTTTCTTCGTATGGGGATGGGCAGTTGGAGTAGCTAAGAAAAGTAAAGAGAAAGAAATGGCTTTCGATTACCTATGTTTCTTCGCTAACGAAGCTAACCACCAAGCGGACATTGGAATTGGTAGATTTGGTGTAAACCCATTTAGAAATGACGACTTTAAAGTTGATGTATGGACACAAATTGGTTGGGATAAAGATATTGCCCAATCATATGTTGATACTCTTGCACAAATGGAACAAAGTAAAAATAGAGTATTTCCATTAAGAGTTCCTGGAACTTTTGAGTTTAATGCTGCATTGGCTACTGCTGCTGCAAAAGCATTAGCTGGTCAATTATCTCCACAAGCTGCTTTAGACGAAGCTGCTAAACAGTGGGAAGATATACTTAACAGAGTAGGAAAAGATAACGTAAGAAAAGCCTATGCTGTTGGTGTAGCAATGGAAGATAATAAGCAATAATTTTGTAAACTTGTGGCCGTTTTTTAACGGCCACATTTTAAAATAATCCAAAAAAAAAATTATGAATTTTAAACACAAGTTTGTTTTTTTATTCCCAGGATTGTTTGTACTTATTGGAATTTTAATTTTTCCAATTATTTTTACTATTAGATTAAGTCTTTCTGGATGGAATAGTTATACACCAGAAATGAACTTCATAGGCATTACGAATTACATAAGGTTATTTACTGATGACCCGAGGTTTTGGGAGTCTTTTTTTAGGCTAAGTTTTTTATCAGTAACTACAGTTATTCTTCAATATGTTATCGGATTTGCTTTAGCGATGATGGTTTGGAGAGAAATAAAATTTAAAAGATTTTTTAGAGTAATTTTTCTAGTACCAATGATGACAACTCCAGTAATAATGACAGTTATTTGGAGAACATTTTTTCATGAGTCACTAGGTCCTGTAAATGATTTGTTAGGTGGATTAGGAGTAAAACCTATTTTATGGTTGAGTGATCCAGTTATTGCAAAGTTTACTGTTATAATTGTTGAAGTTTGGCAATGGACACCGTTTATGTTTTTACTATTACTAGCTGGACTTTTGTCACTTCCAAAAGAACCCTTTTTGGCAGCCGCTATAGATGGAGCAAGTCCATTTAGAAAATTTGTTTATGTAACCTTTCCTTTGATGGCTCCAATATCAATTGGAGCAATAATAATAAGACTTATCGAGGCTTCAAAAATAATGGATACAGTATTTGTTTTGACCTCAGGAGGACCAGGTACTGCAACTGAGACCTCAAGTTTTTATATTTATATTAAAGGATTAAGAGAATTTCAGATGGGTTATGCAGCAACCTTATCTTTCACTTATCTTGTAATAATGATTATCAGTTTAACGATAATAGCTAAAGTTTTAACCAAATTAATGATCAAAGAATAACTATGAGCAAACTTTACACTTTTCTTAAATATTTCTTTATTACATTTTGGACTGTATTTGTTGTTGCACCTTTTCTCTGGGCTGTATCAACATCTTTTAAAGACTTCCAATCTGTAAATAGTAAAGTAACTTATATACCTTGGTTAGATTTCGAACCAACACTGGAGGGTTGGAGAGTTTTAATTAAGTCTCCAGCTAAAGGTGGAGTAGATATTGTCGAGCCTTATTTTAACAGTATTTTTGTAACCTGTACTGCTAGTTTAATAAGTATTGTTCTTGGAACACTTGCTGCTTATGCACTATCAAGATTTACCTTTAAAGCCGGATTTGTTAGAAACAACGATATTACTTTTTTCTTCATTTCACAAAGAATCATGCCTCCAATTGTATTATCAATTCCTTTCTTTATTTTTCTAAGCACAATAGGATTGCTTGATAGTTTATTAGGTCTAGTGGTCGTATATATCGTTTTATTAATGCCAATTGCTGTTTGGATTATGGTAGATTTTTTTAATAGAGTTCCAAAAGAATTAGATGAGACTGCATTAATTGATGGGTGTAATCCTTATCAAGCTTTCTATAAAGTTGTTTTACCAAATTCAATACCTGGATTAATTGTTGCGGGAATGTTTTGTATTATTTTTGGATGGATAGATTTCTTTTTTGCATTTATTTTGACATTTACTGAAGTACAATTGTTACCTGTAAAAGTTGTTGCACTTAATTCATCAATAACACCATGGTGGAGCCTTTCAGCATCAGCTTTAGTCTCAGTTGCACCATTAATAATCGTTGCATTTATAGTTGAGAGATATCTATCAAAAGGAAATTTATCAGGAGCATTAAAATAATGAATTTAATTGGAGAGAAAATTTCTTATAAACCTGATGAGCAATTTCATTTAAACGATGTCTCGTTTAATTTTAAAAAAGGCAATTTGTATACCATTTTAGGCAGAACTTTATCTGGCAAAACGACTCTTTTAAAAACAATTGCAGGATTATTAAATCCAGATCAAGGCTCAATTTCTTTTGAGGAAAAAGACTTTATTAAAATACCAGTTTGGGAAAGAAATGTTGCTATGGTCTATCAACAATTTATTAATTACCCTCATTTAAATGTCTATGAAAACATAACTTTTCCATTAGAACAAAGAAAATTAAGTCCAGAGCAAATAAAAAAAGATGTAGATGAAGCTCTAAAAACTGTTGGATTGGTTGGATTTGAAAATAGAAAAATTCAGGAATTATCTGGCGGACAGCAACAAAGAGTTGCGCTTGCAAGATCACTTGCAAAAAAAGCAAAAATTTTGTTGCTAGATGAACCGTTAGTTAATTTAGATTATAAACTTAGAGAGCAGTTAAGAGAAGAATTTAAAAGAATTTTCTCAGAAGGACTGTCCCAAGATACAATTTTAATTTATTCAACAACAGATCCCCAAGAAGTAATGGAACTAAATGGAGAAGTAATTGTTTTAGATGAAGGGAAGGTATTACAAAAAGGGCCTGCCAAAGAAATTTTTGAAAATCCATCTAATTTAAAAGTTGCAGAAATATCAAATGATCCACCAATGAATGTTCTGAAGGGTTCAAAAAATTCAAAAAATTTAAATTTTGAGAATATTTCTTTAGAAATTCCAAATCATTTTAAGAATTTAGAAGATAGAGATTATAATTTTGGAATTAGAGCTTCAGAAATTAAACTTGATGAGAATGGTGAAGAATTCGAAATAGAATTAGCAGAAATTAGTGGGTCAGAAACATTGCTCCACCTAAAAAGAGGAAACTCAAAAATAATTGCCTTAATCGAGGAAGTAATGAATTTTAAAATTCATGAGAAAGTAAAAATAAATTTTAATGCAAATAAGTTTTATGCTTTTGGAGAAGATGAAAAATTAGTTTCATCGCCGTATGGAGGAACAAATGGCTAAAATTGATTTATCTAATATTTCTCATACTTATAATCCTCTAGATCCAAAACCAACATATGCCCTCAATCCGTTTTCAATGACTTGGGAAAATGGCAAGCGGTATGCAATTTTGGGACCTTCCGGGTGTGGAAAAACTACAATGTTAAACATTGTTTCTGGATTAGTGAGGCCATCAAAAGGTGAAATATTATTCGATGAAACACCTGTAACCGATTTAAAAACAGAAGATAGAAATATTGCACAGGTTTTCCAATTCCCAGTAATTTACAATACAATGACAGTTTACGACAATTTAGCGTTCCCACTAAGATGTAGGGAATTTACAAAAGAAAAAATTGAAGAAAGAGTAAAAGCAGTTTCAGATACTTTAAATTTATCTTCATTTTTAAACTCACCAGCAAGAAAATTAACGGCTGATCAAAAACAACTTATCTCTTTAGGTAGAGGTTTAGTTCGAGAAGACGTTGCTGCTGTTTTAATGGACGAACCTCTTACAGTTATAGACCCAGATTTAAAATTTAGACTTCGAAGAAACTTAAAAGAAATCAATGAACAATATAAAACAACATTGGTTTATGTAACTCATGATCAAAACGAAGCTATGACTTTTGCCGAAAATATAATTGTTATGGATCAAGGTGAAATCGTGCAAGTTGGATTGCCAAAAGATTTATTTGAAAAACCTAAAACAACTTTTGTAGGTTATTTTATTGGCTCTCCTGCGATGAATATTTTTCATTCAACTGTATCCTCTGATCATGAAGTAAAAATTAATGATACCACTATTAAGACAAATTCAAATTTAGGAAATTTAAAAGATAAAAATGTTAAACTGGGAATTAGATCTGAGTTCATAGAATTGGCTGAAAAAGAAAAAAGTAATACAGTTAAAATTAAACTCACAAGAGTTGAGGACTTTGGTAATTTTAAGCTCCTTACAGGAAAAATGGGTGATTTAGTGATTAAGTCAAAAGTAGAAAGAGAAAAACCCATTCCAGACGGAGAATTAAATTTATATTTTCCACCAGAGAAATGTTGCGTTTATTCTGATGAAAAATTAGTTTAAGAGATAAATGAAACTCCTAAATTTATCAGCACAACAACTTTTAAAAAAACTTAAAAATAAACAATTAACTTCCGTTGAACTTTGTAAAGCATATATCAATCAAAAAAAAAAATATGATAAGAATATTCAAGCTTGGGAATATTTTAATGAAAAAAAACTCCTAA
>CACNTW010000003.1 GCA_902623495.1 uncultured Pelagibacteraceae bacterium
CACGCTACTGCTGATGAAATGTATTGGAAAGTAAGACAAGAGGTGATTTTTCGTCATACTGGTGAACATCCATATGAAATATCTGGTCCCGATGCAGAAAAACTTTTACAAAAAATATTCACAAGAGATATCTCAACAGTAAAAGTAGGAAGATGTTCGTACCAATTTGCTTGTTATAATGACGGAGGCATGCTTACAGATGGAGTTTTACTAAAACTTGAAGAAAATAAATTCTGGTTTGTTCAAGCTGATGGTGATCTTTTTTCATGGTATAAAGCGCACACTGATAATCTTAATGTAAAAATTTCTGACCCAGACGTTTGGGTAAGTCAAATTCAAGGACCAAAATCTATGGATCTTTTAAAAGTTTTAAGTAAAGAGACTTTTCCTGAGAATTGGAAATATTTTGATTGGAAAGAAATAACTATACTAAATGAAAAGGTAATCATAAGTAGATCGGGTTTTAGTAATGAACTTGGTTGGGAAATTTATTTTAGAAAAAATAATAATACTGAAAAAGTCGGGGATCACATACTTGAGGAAGGAAAAAAAATGGGAATGATACTCACAGGAACCCCTGGTTTCAGATGTAAAAGAATAGAATCTGGATTATTATCAGCTGGGCAAGACTTTAACCATGAAACAAATCCATATGATGTCGGGTTAGGTAAGTATGTCGATTTAAAAAAAAATTATTTTATTGGAAAATCAGCATTGATGACTGCCGATAAAGAAAAAAGATGTTGGGGAATACGAGTAGAAAATGGAACAGGTTTAAAAGGAACTTACATAAAATTTAATAATGAAGTAATTGGAAAAATTACATCAAGTACTTGGTCTCCTTTTCAAAAATGTGGTGTTGGAATAGTTTTAATGAATTCTACAAAATATAAACCAGGATTAATAGTGGATGTTAGTTGCAATGATAATAAAATTCATAAAGGTGAAATATGTGCCTTACCAATGTATGACTTTAAAAATGAAATTGTAAGAGGTTTAAAAATCGATATTCCAACAGGTCCTTCTCCGTGGTCAGGAATAAAAAAATAATAATAGCAATTGGTGGTGGTGGATTTACACATTCGTCTGATGAAGACTTGGATGAATATGTTATAAATCAAGTTAATAAATCAAAAATCAATATCGGTTTTTTACCTACAGCTAGCAATGATAATAAAGAAAAAACCGATCTTTTTTATAAAAGATTTAAATCACAAAAGTTTAAATTATCTCATTTTAATCTCTGTTCAAGTGTGGAAGGTTTTAATGAATGGCTGTTAAACAAAGATATAATTTATGTGGGAGGTGGCAATACCTCTGACATGATTAATATTTGGAAAAGACATAATCTTATCAAAGACTTTAAAGATGCATATGAAAAAGGAATAATTCTGAGTGGAATAAGTGCAGGTGCTGTCTGTTGGTTTGATTGGATATTATCAGATACAGTCAATAAAAAGTTGAATCCATTAAAAGGAATAAATTTTTTAGAGGGAAGTTGCACACCGCATTCTTCAGATAATAATCGACTTCAACAATTTATTTCAGAAATTAAAGTTGGAAATTTGCCAAATGGAATAGCTATTGATGATGGTGTAGCTGTGCTTTTTATTGACGGAATTCCTTCAGAAGTTTATTCTTCAAGAATTAATCATGACGCTTATTATGTGACTAGACATGATAAGATAAGTTTAAAAACATATATAAAAAATTTAAATGGACAATATTAAAACCAGTAACAAAATTTTTAGCATTGAAGATGCAAAAAAACTGTCGAAGAAAAGATTACCAAAGCTAGTTTATGATTTTATTGATGGTGCATCAGGAGATGAAAAATTATCAGAAATAAATAGTTTTGCTTTAGATCAAATACGTCTTGAGCCAAGAGTTCTAAGAAATGTAGAGGAAAGAAAACTAAAAAAAAATATTCTTGGATTTAAATATGACTATCCTTTTGGATTTGCTCCAATGGGTATGACAAATCTTTCATGGCCAGGTGCAGATTCTATGTTAGCAAAAGAGAGTGCACGAAATAACATACCAACCTGTGTATCGATGGCTTCTACAACAACCTTAGAAAAAATGTATGAGCTTTCTGAAGGTCATTCATGGCTTCAACTTTATATTTTTCAAGATGAGGCTTTTGTAATGGAATTGCTAGATAGAGCAGAAAAAACTGGCTATGAGGTAGCTATACTTACTGTTGATGTTCCGGTTTTATCAAGAAGAACTAGAGATGATAAAAATGGATTTTCATATCCATTTAAAATTGGACCTAAACAATTTTTTGATTTTGCAACTCATCCAGTTTGGTCAATATCTACATTGCTTAATGGAATACCAAAGCCAATGAATTACGAAACTTCAAAAAGTGGAAAAGGTATTTTTAAAAGAAAAGAAAGTAGAGGAAAAACAGATTGGGAAACTCTGAAAAGAGTAAGAAATAAATGGAAAGGTAAATTAATTGTAAAAGGTGTCATGTCATCAGATGATGCAATCAAAATTAAAGAAATGGGTGCTGATGCCATACAAGTTTCAAATCACGGAGGTAGACAATTAGACAGTGCCTCAGCAGCAATAAATATTTTACCTTTTATTAGAGAAGCAGTAGGAAATAATTTTCCAATTATATTTGATAGTGGAATAAGAAGTGGAAGTGATATTATAAGATCATTAGCTTTAGGAGCAGATTTTTCAATGATTGGAAGACCTGTAATGTATGCAATGGGAGCTGATGGTGCTAGCGGGTTAAGAAGAATTGTAGATATAATTAAAGAAGAAACAAGCACAACGTTAGGTTTGGTTGGATTAAATGATATTAATGAAGTTTCTTCTGATATAATTGAACAGAAACTTTTTATGAATACAACTTACTAATATGGAAAAAAAAATAAGAGGTGGAGCATTAATTGCAAGAGCATTAAAAGATAAAGGTATTAATAAAGTTTTTACTCTATCAGGTGGATTTTGTAATCCTGCAATTGAAGGTTTCATGGAATGTCAAATTGATGTAGTTAATTGTCCTCATGAACAAATAGCTGGACACTTAGCAGATGGACACACAAGAATTACAAGAAAACCATCTGTATGTTTAGTTGGACCTGAAGGTTTTGCAAATGCAGTACCATCAATGATGGAAGCATGGGGAGAAAGAACACCGATAATTTACATAACTGGATCAAGTAGTTTAAAAAGACAAGGCTCAGGTGGCTTTAAAGAAATTGATGATGTTTCAATAGCTGCTCCTCTTACAAAATATAGCGCAAGCATTACAGATGGAACAAGAATTAGAGAATTTGTTGATAAAGCTTACAGAATTGCAACGAATGGATACCCTGGGGCTGTTCATCTAAGTTTACCAGTAGATATAATGTTTTCTTCATTTGAGGAAAATGTTGGACTTGAAGAAAGACCATTTTCACATAAAGCAAAGCCAGTTGCTAAGGCATGGCCAGATCCAAATGCTTTATCAAAAATACTTGAGCTAGCATGTAATGCAAAAAAACCTGTCATAATTGGAGGACATGGTGTTTGGTGGTCAAACTCAGAAAAAAATTTAGAGACTGCGGGTGAAAGTTTAAATATTCCAGTTTTTAATGTGCCATACCATCAAAAACTTTTGGGAGAAGAGGCAAATGCATATATGGGTTTAGCAGATATTCACCAATATCCACCTTCAGAATTTGCATTACAAAACTCAGACTTAGTTTTAATGATTGGTGCAAGGTTAGATAACCAAATGAATTTTGGTAACCCTCCTTTCATTCCAAAAACAACAACTTTAGTTTGTATTAACGGTTCCCATGAAGAAATTGAGTTTAATAGAGCAGCTGATCATAACCTTTTATGTGATCCAGGAGTATTTTTAGACACTCTATGTAATCTGAAGAAAAATAATAAATGGAATTTAGGAAATAGTTGGTTTCAAGATAATAAAAATAGAAAAAAAGATTGGGTGGATAAATCTTTAAATGAATTAAAAATTGAAGCTGATAAAGCCAAAAAAAATGGTGGAAAAATTCATCCGCTGCAATTAGCGTTAGATGTTCAAGACGCAATGGATGAGAAAGATTGGCTTATAATTGATGGAGGAAATACTCATTTCTGGTCGGAGATCGCAATAAATTTAGCTGGAGCTCAAGGAAAAAAATTGGGTGGAATTTTACATCCAGGCACATTTAGTATGCTGGGTGTTGGTGTATCATTTGCATTATCTGCAAAAAATAATAACCCTAAATCGAATGTAATTTTAATTAGTGGAGATGGTGCCTTTTTATCTGGAGGCATGTCTATAGAAACTGCATTTTTTGAAAAGAAACCAATCGTTGTTGTTATCGACAATAATGGTGGCTTAGCATCAATTGGTCAACAACAAGAAAGATTATTTGAAAGTGGAAAAAGAGTTGCAACAGACTTTAGAGATATACCTTTCCACAGTATATTTGAAGGCTTTGGGGGTCATGGAGAGTTAGTAACGAAAAGAGAAGAATTGGGTCCAGCACTAAAAAGAGCTATTGCAAGCGGTAAAACTGCTTGTGTAAATGTAAAAGCTAAACCAGTATTAAGTCCAATTGTTGCTGCTGTGGCCAGCAAGAGAGAGAAATCGTCAATAGAGTAAAATGGCAAAATTTAGCTCACATTTATTGAATGGTTCTGATGGAAATCATGCAAGTAACGTCAAAGTAAAGATTTATCAAATACAATCCTCAAAATTAAAAAAGCTTTTTTTGAATACAAAGACTGATGGAAATGGTAGGATTAATCTGCATTTCAATCTTAGCAAAAAAGATTGTAAATGCAATTATGAAATGATTTGTGATATTAAAAGATACTTTAAAAAGAAAAAAATTGTGGGTGAAATAGTCATAAAATTTAAAATGACCGATAATAAAAAAAATTATCACTTGCCAATAATAATTTCTCCTAACAGTTATACAGTGTGGTGGTCAAAATAATATATGGCTTCGTTGATACAAAGCAAAATTAGCACAAAACTAAATATGTCTAGGAGAATAAGAAGAACTCCTTACACCAAGAGAGTTGAAGAATGTGGTGTAACTGATTTTACTGTTGTAAATCATATGCTCTTACCAAAAAGATTTCAGAAATCTGTTGAGGATGATTATTGGCATTTAAATGAACATGTTCAGCTATGGGATGTTTCCTGTCAAAGACAAGTCCAGATATCAGGTCCAGACGCTAGTTTATTAGTACAAAAAATGACCCCAAGATCATTAAAAAATATGGAGACTGGAAAATGTTTTTATATTCCTATGATAGATGAAAATGCTGGAATGATAAATGATCCAGTGTTGTTAAAATTAGATGATGATATGTTTTGGATTTCAATAGCAGACTCTGATGTATTGCTTTGGGCAAAAGGTATTGCAGTTGGTTTAAATCTAAATGTGAGCATAGCAGAACCAGATGTATATCCTCTTGCAGTACAAGGTCCAAAGTCTGAAGATTTGATGGCATCAATATTCGGAGAAGATATTAGAAAATTAAAATTTTTTAATTTTAGAATATTTGATTTTTTAGGAACTAAACAAGTTATTGCAAGGTCAGGATATAGCAAACAAGATGGATTTGAGATTTATTTTAAATGCTTTGAAGATTACTTCGACAAAAATGAAATGGGAGAAAAAATTTGGGATATAATATGGAAATCGGGGAAAGAATTTAATATTGCTCCAGGATGCCCGAATTTAATAGATAGAATAGAAGCAGGATTAATGTCTTATGGAAATGATTTTACAAAAGAAAACAATCCAATTGAATGTAACTTAGAAAAATATTGTAATTACGAAAGCGATCACGATTTCATTGGAAAAAATGCTTTAGAGAAGATTAAGAAAAAAGGTGTAAAACAAAAATTAAAAGGAGTATTATTTGATGGTAAAGATTGTCCTCCATGTTCAATTCCTTTTCCGCTATATTCAAAAGATAAGAAATTAATTGGTAAAATTACCTCAGGGATTTATTCTCCAAAATTCAAAAAAAATATTGGTTTATCCATGATTTTAAATGAATTTTGTAAAATAGGGTCAGAAGTTTTAGTGCACACTCCAGATAACAAATTAAGAAAAGGAATTGTGTCCTCTTTACCATTTTCAAAATAATAATTAGTGGGTATAAGACTTATATGAAAAGAGCAGTTATAGCAGGATATTCAAGATCACCTTTTACAATGGCAAGAAAAGGTGAATTAATTGACGTTAAGCCTGTAAATATGTTTGCAGAAGTAGTTAAAAATCTTGTATCTAAAACAAAAGTAAATCCTGCTGATATAGAAGATATTGTTGTTGGTTGTGCTTTCCAAGTTGGAGAGCAGAGTTTTAATATTGGGAAGCTCACAACATTTTTATCTGGAATGGAAATACATACATCAGGAATGACCGTTGATAGATGGTGCGGTTCATCTATGGAAGCTATTCATGTTGCAGCCGGTAAAATAGCAATGGGCGCAGGTAAAGTTTTTGTGTGCGGAGGTGTTGAAAGTATGACTAGAGTTACAACTGGCTTTGAACCAATACCCTATCCTTATACAGATAAAGAAAATCCAAATGTTTATTTTTCAATGGGTATCACTGCTGAAAATGTCGCGAAAAAATATAAAATTTCAAGAACTGAACAACAAGAGTTTGCAATTCAAAGTCATCAAAAAGCTAATGAGGCTGAAGTTAATGGTAAATTTAAAAATGAAATAGTTGGAATCGCTGGCTGCACAAAAGATGGAAACATACGTCCAAAAAGTAATCAAGAAACTTTGGATGGTTTAAAACTTGCATTTGATCAAGAAGGAACTGTTACAGCAGCAACATCCTCGCCTCTTACCGATGGAGCAGCAGCAACATTGATATGTGAAGAAAGTTATGCAAAAGAAAATGGATTAGAAATTTTGGGTAGAATTGTTGCAACTGGAGTAAAAGGATGTGAGCCCGATGTAATGGGACTTGGACCTATAGGAGCAACAAAAAAAGCATTAGAGAGAGCCAATTTATCAATTAATGATATTGATATTGTAGAAATTAATGAAGCTTTTGCATCTCAATCAATAGCATGTTTAAAAGATCTTGGTATCGATCAAAAGAAAGCTAATTTAGATGGTGGAGCCTTAGCACTTGGTCATCCTCTAGGAGCAACAGGAGCTAGAATAACTGGTAAAGCTGCAGATTTGCTTAGACGTGAAAATAAGAAATATGCTTTATCTACTCAATGTATCGGTTTAGGTATGGGTATTGCGACAGTAATCGAGTCGGTAAATTAATTATCTATTAATTCCTCTTAAACGCTCTGATCTTCTCCTCAATAATTCTGCACTAATCAATATTAAGGTTGATAAAATGATTAAACATGTAGCTACTGCTAAAATTGTAGGACTTAATTGTTCTCTTAAACCTGTCCACATTTGAATTGGAATAGTTGTATTTTCAAGACCCGCTAAAAATAAAACGACTACAACTTCATCAAAAGAAGTTACAAAAGCAAATAAACCTCCTGATATTACACCTGGTAAAATTAATGGAAGGGTTACTTTCATAAATGTATTTACTGGATTACTACCTAAACTAGCTGCTGCTCTGGTCACACTATGATCAAAACCTGATAATGTTGCAGTAACTGTTATTACAACGAAAGGTGTTCCTAAAATTATATGAGCTAAAACTATTCCTGCATGAGTTGCCGCTAAACCTGCCTTTGCCATAAAAAAGAATATTGCAACACCAGATATAATAAGTGGAACTATCATAGGTGAAATCAAAGTTGCCATTATTATTCCTTTAAATGGCATGTGTCTGCTACTCAAACCTAATGCAGCAACCGTTCCTAAAATTACTGAACCTAGTGTCGCAAATATAGCTATAATAAAACTATTTTTTGCAGCAAGGCCCCATGGGTTTTTTGTTCCGTAAACCATATCTTTATACCATCTTAAGGAAAAAGCGTCTGGGTCTAAATTCTTCATTCCTTCTGAAAAAACAAGAAACTCTTCTGCATTAAATGACAATGGAAATATTACAAACAAAGGTGCTATTAAAAAAATAAAAACAAAAGTGCATATAGCAATGTAAAAGTAGTGCCAAATTCTATATCTAGTTTCTGTATACTTTGGTAATGCCATACTAACCTAACTTAATATTATCAACTCCAACTAATTTATTATAAAGCCAATAGATAACCAAAACTCCTCCAAGCAACATAAGTCCCATTGCTGAAGCAAAACTCCAATCTAAAGTAGTTTTCATATGATAAGCAATTCGGTTACTAATTAAGGTTCCTGATGATCCCCCAACTAATGCAGGGGTAATGTAATATCCAATTGCTAAAATAAAAACTAAAAGACAACCTGCCCCGATACCTGGTATTGTTAATGGAAAATATACTTTCCAAAAAGCAACAAAAGGTGTTCCGCCAAGAGATTTGCCTGCTCTCATTAAACTTGGTGAGATAGTTTTCATCACGCTGTAGAGTGGTAAAACCATAAATGGCAATAGAATTTGGGTCATTGCAACATAAGTTCCGACTTTGTTGTACATCATTTCTGGCCTATTATCGTCTGCCACGAGCCCAATCATTACAAAGAAATCGTTAACTACTCCTTGTTGTTGAAGTAAAATCATCCAGCTAGCTGTTCTAACTAATAATGATGTCCAAAATGGAAGAAGAACACAAATCATTAATAAATTACTGTATTTCATCGGAAGTGTTGCTAATAAATGAGCTATTGGATACCCCATTAGAAAACAGAATACAGTAACAAAGAAAGCAACCTCTACAGTTCTCAACCATAAAATTCTATGTATTCTTCTGTCCTCACTAACTTGAGTGATTTTATTATCTTCATTCAAATACATATCTATAGCTTTTAAATATTTGGCTGAAGTATAAGGAGGTGCTGTTCTTTTAATTGCTCTCCAATATTCGACATCTCTCCATCTTTTATGAACCTTCATAATTTGTTCTTTAATATTTTTACTTTCATCGATTTTATTTCTTTTAACTTGTCTAAATAATTTTTTAACAGTTGAGCTAAATCCATTTTTTTCTTTGTTGAGTCTTTGTGCAAGTTTTCCATGTTCTTTTTTATCAACAAGAATTTTAAAGTCAGATAAGAATGAAGCAAATACTTCTTCGGGCGGTAGCTCTTTTCCATCCCATGTTTCCATAGATTTAAATGTTTTTGGAAGCATATTTGTAATCATCTTGTCATCAATACTTCTTGTAAACATTTCACCTATTGGAAAAATATAAGTTATTAATAAAAAAAGTAGCAATGGAGATACTAATAAAAAAGCTTTGATTTTATTTTTTCTTTCAGCTTTTCTTAAACTTATTTCTAAAGGAATTCCGTCTGTTGTTAATATTTGTTTTGTTTCACTGCTCATAAAAAAAAGGGCGACTCTAAAGTCGCCCTATATATATTATATTATACTAATCTTTTATAGTTTATTAAAGACCAGCTTTCATTGCTTCCCATTTTTCACTTAACTCAGCATCATTTTCTGCCCAGAATTCTCCATTTACTAAAAAATATTTTTTAGTATTTGCTGGTGCAGTTGGCATTTGAGGCATCATTTCAGTCTTGCCGTCTTTAAACCAAGGTTCATTTGCTTCAATAATTTCAAGTGAAGATATTCTATAAGGAGCATATGCTATATATTTAGCACTACCCGCTAATCCTTCAGTGCTTGTCATTTCTGCTAAGGCTTTTTTCGCATTTGCTTCATCTGGTCCACCTGCGACAAGTCCAAAGTATTCATAATCCAAACCTTGTCCATCCCAAACTTGTTTAATAGGAGCACCTTCAGTAATTTCTGCATTAAAGAATCTTCCATTCCATCCTGTTGCCATCACTACTTCCTGAGCGACTAGAAATTCAGGTGGTTGAGCACCTGCTGACCAGAATACACATCCGCCGTTTTCATCGTTGCAAAGCTCTTTAATTTTATCCATAGCTCTGTTAATACCAGCTTCAGTTTCTAATAATTTGTAGATCTCAGATCCACCTTTACCCATGTAAACACCGTCACCAGCTAGTGCAATTTCTAAGTTTGTCATTGCTCCTGTATAAAGTGCTCTTTTCCCTGGAAATTTTTTTGTATTAAAAAAGTCCTTAATAGTTTTAGGTTCTTTTCCATCAAACGCTCTAGTATCGAATGCGTAGTTCCAAGAATAAAGAATGTTTCCTACCGCACAATCACTTGGCATTGGAGCAAAGAAATCTTCACTTGCAGGAGTTCCATCTGGAGCTGCAGGAAAATCTTTGTCAAAATCGAATTCGACGAAAATTCCTTCATCACATCCATTTATAATATCTTTTGCATATACATCGATTATATCCCATGTAATAGCACCTGCTTCTTTTTGAGCTTTAATCTCAGATAATCCACCTGAATAGTCTACCCAGTTAATTTCAACACCAAGTTTTTTTGCAGTTGGATCACCATACCCTAATCTTTGAGACTCTGTATAAGCCCCACCCCAAGATGCTACTGTAACCGCAAATGCAGATGAAGTTATTGAAAGAGCAAAAGAAAGAGCAAGTAATAATTTACTTAATTTTTTCATTTATCCTCCGTTTAAACGTTAAATATAAATTAATTTATATAAGCGAAGTACAACAAAATCGTTATTGAGAGTCAACAGGCCATTTTGTTATAAGAATACTAGTCTATTTGAGAAATTATTTAGGATCTAGAGCTCTTGCGTCTTGACTGTTCCACCCTACTTTAATCTCGTTACCTAATTTTAAATCTAGCTCGTTTGAGCTATTTGGAACTTTTAAAATAAATTCTTTATTACCTAAAAGATCTAATCTTACTCTAGTATGATCACCATGGTAGATAACTTCTTCGATTTTTCCAGTTTGATTATTATCCATTTTATCTTTTGGATTTATTAATGCTCTCTCTGGTCTTATTGAAACTGTTGTTTTATCTCCTTTGGAATTGACTGAAATCGGATTTGCTAAAATTTCTCTATTTTGAAGTTTGACCTTACAAACATCTTTTGAAATCTCTGTTACTTCTCCTTTAAATGTATTATTTTCACCTATAAACTCTGCCACAAAAGAGTTGACTGGTTCTTCATACAATTTATCAGGACTTGATAATTGTTGAACTTTACCATCATTAAAAACTGCTATCCTATTTGACATTGTTAATGCTTCTCCTTGATCGTGTGTAACGTAAACCACAGTAACACCAATATTTTCATGAATATGTTTAATTTCGTATTGCATACTTTCTCTTAAATTTTTATCTAAAGCTCCAAGGGGTTCATCCATTAAAACTACTGCTGGATCGAATACAAGTGCTCTTGCAACAGCTACCCTTTGTTGTTGTCCTCCTGACAATTGCGCAGGCATCCTACTTTCAAATCCTGATAGAGAAACCATTGACAAAGCTTTATCTACTTTTTTATCTATCTCATCTTTTTGAACTTTTCTTACTCTCAAAGGAAAAGCCAAATTTTCATAAACTGTCATATGAGGGAACAATGCATAATTTTGAAAAACCATTCCAATTCCTCTTTTGTGTGGTGGAATATTTGAAATAGGATTAGAGTCTAAATAAATTTCGCCATTAGTTGGAGTTTCAAATCCAGCTAACATCATTAAACAAGTTGTTTTTCCTGAACCAGATGGGCCAAGCATAGTAATGAACTCACCCTCTGAGATATTAAGATTTAAATCTTTGACTACTAAGACTTTACCATCGTAACTTTTATCAACTTTATCGAACTTAACGAATTCTGTATTTTTAGGCATCAAGTGTTTAAAACATTTAAGAAGTTAATTATCAATAGCTAATAGTTCTTTATATGTAGTTCTTTTGGAAAATTACAGAATAATTCACAACCTTCGTCGGTTACTCGAATTGCTTCAGAAGCTTCTACTCCCCAATCACCAAACTGCATGACTGCAATCATATGAAAACAAACATTTGGTTCTAGTACTGTCATATCACCTTTATAAATATTTAAAGTATGCTCTCCCCAATCTGGTGGATATCCAATGCCTATTGAGTAACCTGTTCTTGATTTCTTCTCGATACCATATTTATCTAAAATTTTCCAAAAGGCTTGAGCAACATCATTTGCTGTATTTCCGGGTTTTGTAGCATCAATTCCAGCTTGTAAAGCTTCTATAGTTTTATTCATTGTATCTATTTTTATTTGATCAGGTTTGCCTAAAAAAATTGTTCGAGCCATAGGTGCGTGATATCTTTTATAAACACCTGATAATTCAATTATAGTTGCTTCACCTTCATTAAATTTATCTTGAGTTGCTGTTAAATGTGAAGCAGATGTTCCTTTTCCAGTTGGAAGAAGCGTTGCAATACTAGAATATTCACCTCCAAATTCTTCTGTGCCATAAAACAAAGATTTTTGAATTTCTCCAACTGCATCGCATTGTCTTGCACCAGGTTTAATTACTTCCATTGCTGTTTGCATTCCTTTTTGAGAAATTAAAGCAGCAGACTTCATATAATTTATCTCTGCATGGGATTTAATTAATCTAGCCCAGTTAACTAGTCGATCAGAGTCGATAATGTTTGCATAAGGTAATCCCTTTTTAATCTTTTCATAACAAAAAGCTGTAAAATAATGAGCATCCATTTCAACTCCAATAGAAAGTTTATCCCATTTTTTTTCTTTAATTACTCTGGTCAAGTAATCATAAGGATGTTTTGGCCAAGTATGAATATAACTCTCATCATAAACTATAATATTATCTTTATTTAAATAGGTCTTTATGTACGCTCCACCTGCATCTTGGTCTCTGACAAAGCAAATTGGTTCTTTTGAATCGACGTGCACTAACACACATTGTGCATAATAAAAAGACCAAGCATCGTAGCCTGTAAGATAATTCATGTTATTTGTGTCGTGAGAAATAATTAAATCAATTTTTTTCTCTCTCATCAGAGATTGAACTTTTAATAATCTTTGTTTGTATTCCTCTTTTGAAAAAGACATAAATTAATCAAACAGTCTTCCAAATCCTTTTACAGATTTATTTTCACCAATATTTTCCAAAGACTCCCAGATTAATGCTTGGTTGCTTGAAAGAACTGGTATTCCTAGTTTATCTTCTAATTTTTGTATCAAAGGTAGAACTGGTAAAGCGGTACAAGATACAAATAAAGCATCTGCTTCACTTACATCTAAATTTATAAGAACATCAAAGAGATAATTTTGATCTACTTTGCCAATATCCATATCAGAATGAATATCAAAGTATGAATTTGAAGTAATTTCAAAACCAGATGATTTAAAATAATTAACAACATCATCATTTACTTTTTTACTATAAGGCGTGAATATAGAAAGTTTTTTAATATTTAATTTTTTTAATGCTTTCAAAGCTGCTGTACTGGGTGTTGAAAGTTTTGCCTCAGGTTTTGCTGCTTTTATTTTATTTTTAATATTATCGTATCCTGCTGCAATAGTTCCTGATGTGCAAGCATATACAACACAGTCTAATTTTTGCTCTGGCAAGATATCTTTTGTAACTTGAGTAATATTCTCTGACATTTTGATCAAATTCTCTTTGGTTAAGGGGTTGTAACATTCTATTCTATTTACAAAAAAATCTATTTTTTTATCTTTAATTACACTTATAAAATCTTTTTCAATCACTAGATCGGTTGCTAAAGCGATAAGTCCAATACGTGGATTTTGGTTATTTTCAAACTTTGGTTCTATTTTTTGTGATTTCATAAATATAATATACCACCACTTATTGATTAATCATTAAAATTTAAAAACTGCATCTAATTTCTTGAATGGTAAGAGCAAATAAACGTATAATAAGAAAAATTAATTTTGAAATATAAATGCTCGATAAAAAAAAATTTTATATAAATGGCAAATGGGTTGAGCCAGTAAACAAGAACGAATGCGAAGTTATTAATCCATCAACAGAAGAAGTTTGTGCAATTATAAGTCTTGGAAGTTCTGATGATACGAATGCTGCAGTCAAAGCAGCAAAATCTGCATTTGAAACTTGGAAAGAAACTTCAAAAGAAGAAAGGTTAAATTTATTAGAAAAATTATTAAAAATTTATAACTCAAGATGGGATGATATGACTAATGCTATTACTACAGAACTTGGTTGTCCTAAAGATTGGTGTTCGGCTAATCAAACATCCTCTGGTGCAGGTCATATCGAAGACTTTATAAAAAGACTTAAAGATTTCGAATTCGAACCTGGTTTTGATAAAGGATCTACTAATCATATTGTATATGAGCCAATTGGAGTTTGTGGATTAATTACACCTTGGAATTGGCCTATAAATCAAATTGCTTTAAAAGTAATTCCAGCTTTTGCTACTGGATGTACAATGGTACTTAAGCCATCTGAAATTGCACCATTGTCAGGAATGCTATTTGCAGAAATGATAGATGAGGTTGGATTTCCAGCTGGAGTGTTTAATCTAGTAAATGGTGATGGGCCTGGTGTTGGTACTGATCTTTCAGGACATCCTGATGTTGATATGGTCTCATTTACAGGATCTACTAGAGCTGGAAAATTAATTACAAAGAATGCTGCTGAAACTATAAAAAGAGTTTGTCTTGAACTTGGTGGTAAAGGAGGAAATATTGTTTTTGCTGATGCATATCCTGATGCGGTGAGAGATGGCATTAGAAACGTAATGAGTAATTCGGGTCAATCATGTGATGCTCCAACTAGAATGCTTGTTGAAAAATCAATTTATAAAAGAGCTGTTAAAGAAGCTGCAGACGAAGCAAATAAAATTAAAGTTGATCTTGCTTCAAAAGCCGGTGATCATATAGGACCTGTAATTTCAAGAACTCAATTTGATAAAATTCAGAGTTTAATAAATAGTGGCATTGAAGAAGGTGCTACTTTAGTGGCAGGTGGTCCTGATAAACCTGAAGACTTAAAGAAGGGTTATTTTATTAAACCAACAGTATTCACTGATGTAAATAATAATATGAGAATTGCAAAAGAGGAAATATTTGGACCAGTATTGTCAATTATTCCTTTTGAAAATGAGGAGGAAGCTATCCAAATTACAAATGACACAGAATATGGATTAGGAAACTATTTACAAACAGAGGATAAAGAAAAGGCAAAAAGAGTCTCAAAAAAATTAAGATCTGGAATTGTATATGTAAATCATAAAGCAGCAGATTCAGGAACTCCTTTTGGTGGGTACAGGCAATCTGGAAATGGACGTGAGGGTGGAACTTGGGGATTGCATGAATATCTAGAGGTAAAAACTATTACTGAATGGAAAAATTAAAATGCTTGGTTATGTAATGGTAGGAACCAATAACTTAGAAAAAGCAATAATTTTTTATGATGAAGTCTTAAAAGTTTTAAATCTAGAAAGAAATTATAAAGATGAAGTTTGCGCTGGTTACACAGAAAAAAATGGCGATGGAACTATAGAGTTTTATGTGACCAAACCTGTCAATATGAAAGAGGCAACTAATGGAAATGGAACGCAAGTTTCATTTATTACATCATCTAGAGATATAGTTGATAAGTTTCATGAGATTGGACTTAAGGCAGGTGGAAAAAGTGAAGGAGCTGGAGGTGAAAGACCAGAAGGTTCTGGAGTTTACTATTCTTATATTCGAGATCTTGATAATAATAAAATTTGTGCTTTCACAAACAATTAATGTCTTACAATTTAATTCAAGAAAAAATCAATGAAGGAAAAATTATTTTACTTGATGGAGGTATAGGTGCTGAGCTTGAAAAAAAAGGAGCTAAAATGGATCAAAACCTCTGGTGTGGAAAATGTTCGGTAGATAGCCCAGAATTTCTAAAAGAAGTTCATGAAAATTATATTGATGCAGGTGCTGATGTTATTACAACAAATACTTATGCTACAACTCCAATTTCTCTTAGAAAACACGGATATGAAGACTCAATTGAATTATTTAATAAACAAGCAGTTCAAATTGCAAAACAAGCAATTAATAATTCAAAAAAGAACATCTGTTTAGCAGGAAGTGTTTCGAGTTATGGAAGTTTTCTTAAACTTGGAACAAAGAACATGAAGCCATGTTTTAATGAACATATTAAAATTTTATCAAATGAGGGTGTTGATTTAATAATTTTAGAAGCAATGACATCTCAAGCAGAAATCGTGGAGACTATGCTTGAGTGTTCTTCAAATATAAAGTTACCTGTTTGGCTTTCTATTTCCTGTGTAATAGATCAGAATACAAAAAATATTACACTTGGTTATGATGATGTGAAGAATAAAACTGAAATTTACGAGGATTTAGAAGAATCGTTGAAAAATTTTAGTAAATTACATAAGGGGCCAATTTTAATTGCTCACTCAGATATTAAAACAACGAGTGCAGCTTTAGATACTGCATTAAAAAATTATAATGGAGTTATTGGTGCATACCCTAACAAAGGCTATTACGAAAAACCAAATTGGAAGTTTGTGGATGATTTTTCACCCAATGATTATTTGGAAGTTGCAAAAAAATGGTTTAGCAAAGGTGTAAAAATTGTTGGTGGTTGTTGTGGTATAGGAGTTGAAGAGATAAAAGCTGTTTCAATTTTGAAGTAATAATATATTGTAAAATTATGAAAACTTTTATTGGTGGTATTGGTTGTTTTTGGGACGAAACTAAATACGATGGTATAAAAGGAATATTATCTACCGAATGTGGTTATTGCGGAGGTGATGATCCTAATGTTACTTACAAAGCAGTTTGTGGTGGGGATACAGGTCACATAGAAGTAGTCAAAGTTCAATATGATGAAAATATTTTAAGCTATGAAGATATGGTCAGATTATTTTTTAAACTCCATGACTCAACTCAAAAAAATAGACAAGGAACTTATGTAGGAATTCAATATCGTTCTGAGATATTTTATAATAATGATAATGAAAAAAATACAGCAGAGAAGATTTTAAAAGAAATGAATGAGAAATTAGATGGAAAAGTTACTACAAAGATTTCCAAAGAAAAAAACTATTGTAAAGCAGAAGGCTATCATCAAAAGTATGAGAAAAATAAATCTCTTAAGTTTGGATAAAAAATACTAATTTGAAAAAAATTATTTCAGAAAAAAATCCAGAATTAGTTACAAGAAAAGATAATAAAGCTCAATGGAATCTCCCAAATAAAAGGAGGTTGGGTTTTAGAAACTTGTATAAAATTAATAGATATGGAATATACCTTAGATCAGATTTTGTTCTAAAATTAAAAAAAAAAATTAATAAGAAAATTGGTAAATTATCTTCTGTAAAAAAGGTAACTAAAAATAAAGCTTTTTGCTCTTTAATAGTTGGTAAAGATCAGGATATTTTATTCGAGCAGTACGCAAAAGACTTTTCTACAAATCAGCCTCAAACAATTATGTCAATTACAAAAATGTTTATACATTTATTTGTGGGGGAGCTAATAGACAGAAAACTAATTAACTTGAATAAGAAAATTTCTTTTTACTTACCAAAGATTGGCAGTGGTTATGCAAATGCAAAAGTAAAAGATGTATTAGACATGAACATTGTAAATCTATATAGCGAAGATTATACAAAAGCTTATTCGTCTTCATTTCTACATGAGCCTGTAGGAGGATGGAGACTGCCTATTAAAGGCAAAAATATTCAAAGCCAGGAACAATATTTAAATTCAATTAAATCCTTAAAAAGCAGAGATTTAAAAAATTATACCGATCTGGCGCATTATAAATCAGCTAATACCGATGTTATTGGACTAATTGTAGAAAAAGTAAGTAAAAAAAGTTTAAGACAGTGGCTGTTGGAAACAGTTGAAGCAACAGGATTTGAAGAAGGATTATATATAGGAACAGATAGATTTGGAACACCGTGGATGTCTGGAGGCGGAAGTTTAATTACAAGAGATTTTTTAAGAATGGGTTTACTTTTTTCTAGGTTTGGAAAAGGTATAAATGGAAAAAATATTGGTTCTAAAACTTTTTTGAGTAAAACTATTAATAGTGAGGGACCCAAATACATTCAATTATCTAAAGATAAATTTGTCTGTTATGTTAATTCATTAATGAAATGCGGTAACTGGATTGGTCACTCTGGGTATGGGGGCCAATTTTTAGGAATAAATTTGAAAACAAAAGTTGTTGCTGCGTTTTTTTCTGTCTTAGAGACTAAATCTGCAACAAATGAAAAATATAAAAAAGATATGGTAAATATGATAGACCAAATAATTAGTAAAGATTACTAATTTAAGAAAATTTTGTTATTAAGGATTTTAAATGTTTATCTGTGACGCCACAACAACCCCCAATAATTTTTACCTGATCGTCTATTAACTCAGAACACTTATCAACAAATTCAATTTCATTTTCAGTTATTAATGCTTGCATAGTACTCGTGTCAAATTTATGAATTTCTGGATAGAACATAATTGGCCCATTCCAATTTGATTTTAAAACTTTCATTCCCTCTTTTGTATCAATAAACCAACTATGCATAATGCCATAAACATCTCCACCGATAGATTTGAGTGAATTAATTATTTCAGCGAAATTTATAATTTTATCTTCAGGAAGGAATTTTGGCTCATCAGGATATTTTAAAGGGTCATATATAATAGATCTCTCTTTTTCAGCTCTAAAATTTCTACCTACTACGGTTTCATCAAACTTACTTATGCAGCAACTTAATCCAACCCAGACAGGTAAACCTGTTTCCAAAGCTGCATTAAGCAAAATTTTAGCATGGTCAATATCTAAAAGCATTTCAAGAATAAGCACTTCGACTCCCTCTTCTTTTAATACCTTCGCTTGTTCTTTATAATTTTTTTCTTCTTTTGCAAATGATGGTACAAATTTTGTGTCAGGTCTAAATTCATTTTCAGCCAAAGCTAAATATGTTGACATACTTCCAGCAATTTTAATTTTTTTTCCAGAATTTTTGACTGCTTGTCTTGCTAACTTAACTGTATCAATGTTAATTTTTATAGTCTGATCTCCTAAATTTGAAGGCTCAAGACAATGCCTTGCAGTTCCAAAAGTATTGGTTGTTATCATATCACATCCGGCGTTTATATGACTTTCGTGTACTTTGATTACTATTTCTGGTGAGAAAACATTTGCTAAACCAGAAAAAGCTGGTCCCATAGTTCCACCAAGTCTCTGAATTTCTGAGCCTGTTCCACCATCTAAGAAGACTTTTTTTTTTGATTTCAATAATTCATTAATATCCATTATGCTAATTTCTTCTCTGACTTTGGAACATATACAACTTCAATTACACCACCAAGAATTATTAGAATACTACCTATTGTTTCTCTCCAACCAAAAGGTTCATTTGTTAAAATACTAGCACTAACAACACCAACAATTATTTCAGCTAAAAATAAAATAGATGATAAGCCGGCTCCTAGTTTGCTTGGAGCCCAAAAGATTATTACTCCTGTAGGAATAAAATAAAAAATCGAGATAAGTAATAAAAAAGTGGACATTGACATGATAACCTCCACTGATGGAACTGGTCCTAAATAATCTACTAAGAATAACCCAATAGGTATACTGGCTAAACCTCCATAAAAAAAGAAGGTGAATATAATTGGAAAGACTCCATCTGTTTTAATTATTTCCATTCTAATTAAACCAGCACCAAATAGTGCACCTCCAGCAAGAGCCAACCAATCCCCTGCATTTTGAGGTAATGGGATTATATTTTCTTGACTGAATACAATCCATAAACCTCCTAGTGCCAAACCTAATGTGATTACCCTCTTCCAACCAAATTTCTTTTTTAAAAATATAATTTCAAATATTGTTGTCCAAACAGGTATCATGTAAAACATGATTAATGCTTTAACTACATCAGTAAGAAGAAAGCTAAGAGCATAACAAACAAATCCACTTCCAACAAAAAAACCAGTCAGAGGAAATTCCAATCCAATAGACTTTCCTTTTATAACTCTCCAAATTGCGACTGGTGATAATATTAATATTCCAACCGCCATTTGGGATATTGTTCCCCAGCCACCAGTCAAACCTCCATCTTCTAGTATTCTTTGAGGTAACCAATAAATTCCCCATGAACCAGCAGCAATAGCTAATGCAAATGAAATTTTAAAATGATGAGGGTGTCTGGTCATTATTATTCCGTTAATTCTGGTTTAAATTTTGAAAAGTTAAAAATTTCTTCATAAGATTTGGCAAAGTTAATTAGTTTATTATCTTCTTTAACATTTGCTATAATCTGCATTCCCATTGGTAGCCCTTTATTATTAAAACCAACTGGAATAGATATAGTTGGCAAACCAAGCAAACTTGATAATGTATAGACTTCCATATATCTATGATAAGTGTCAATTTTATTATCATTGATAAATTCTGGATTGTTTAGGTTCTTTTCAAAAGGAAATAGTTGAGCCGAAGGTAATGCTAAAAAATCATAATGTTTAAATAGGTTTTGTATTTTATCCATATATTTATTTCTTATTTCTATTGCTTTTAAAACATCGTTTGTTTTGATGCTTTTCCCTTTTTCATATTCCCAATATGCTTGAGAAGGTAATTCATTTAAATTTTTTAAATTATATAACAAAAAGTTTTCATACAAAAATTTGGCTCTTAATATTGTCCAAGAATACCACAATTCTTCTGAATTAATTTCAGTTTTTAAATCTTCAATATTTAAATTATTTGACTGTAATTTTTTTAAAATATTTTCACATAAGTCGATGATTCCATCTTCATACTTATATTGTTCGTTTAGATCAATGCACCATCCAATTTTTAAATCTGAAAGTTTTTTAATATTTATATCTTCAAGATCGAAAGATAATTTATCCTTTACATTCTTCCCTTTTATATAGTTAAATAAAAATTCCATATCATTGGGAGTCCTAGCAAAACATCCAGTTGTAGATATTAAAGGAAAATCTTTTAAATTTTTAATTTCAAATCTATCTTCTGCAATCGCACCAGGTGTTGGTCTTAATCCATAAATATTTGCAAATGCTGCTGGGTTTCTACAAGATCCCATCATATCTGTGCCATCTGCAAAAGGAATTAAATTTGCTGCAACAGCTGCTGCTGCGCCACCAGAAGACCCTCCCGCTGACTTACTATGATCATAAACATTTGAAGTTGCTCCATAAACTCTGTTAGTAGTATGACAACCAACAGCAAATTCAGAGAGATTTGTTTTACCAATTAAAATTGTGTTTTTTCTATAATTATCTACTAATAAAGAGTCCTGTTTTGGTATATTTTTTAATAACTCTTTATATCCATAGCATGTTACCTCATTTTTAATATCAAATAATTCTTTAACAGCAATTGGAAGTCCATAAATATCATCTTTGTCATTATCACTATTAAAATTTTCATCTTTTAATTTTGCTTCTTCAGTAATTTTTGTTTCATCTATATGTGAAATAATAGCATTTAATTTTGGATTGAATTTTTTTATTCTATCTAAATAAAAATTTAGTACCTCTACTATTTTAATTTCTCTTTTTTTTATTTTTGAAATTATTTGATGGACAGAAAAATTCTCAAGCACTTAATTAAACCTATCTTGCTTGTCTAATACTCTCTAAAACTAAAGTCTTGACCTCATCTAATGATGCCTTTTTAGGATTTTGTCCGTAAGCTTGGTCTAACATTGATTTCTTTGCTATTCTCTCTTGGCAATCTTCTGGCACTCCTAATTCATTTAATCCTTTAGGGATTTTTAATCTATCTAAAATTATATTTAAGTTGTCTTGAAAACTTTCAATTGAATGGTTTTCAAATTGCATAGCCTCTGACATTCTTTTTACTTTTTCTTCTAATCCAGGTAAATTATATTTCATGACTGCAGGAAGTATAATTGCATTAGTCAATCCATGATGAGTATTATATTCAGCACCAACCATGTGCGAAATTGCATGAACTAAACCTAGGCCTTTTAAGAAAGCTATTCCACCCAAATAAGATCCAATAATCATTCCTCCTCTCGCTAAAAGATTATCAGGTTCTTCGACAGCTGCATAAAGTGATTTTGAAATTAAATTTAAACTTTCTAATGCAGAACCATCACAAAGTGGATGAAATATAGGAACACTATAACCTTCAATTGCATGTATCATTGCATCTATACCGGTCCAAGCAGTAAGATTTGCTGGTAATTTTAAAGTTAGCTCTGGATCTACTAAAGCTAAACATGGTCGGGCATCTGGATGCCATAAACAAAATTTCATTCCTTTTTCAAGATGAGTGACCATGGCAGTAACTTCTGTTTCAGCACCTGTTCCTGCTGTAGTTGGAATAGTAATTATTTTTGGAAAAGGATTTTCCATAGTTAGTTTTGGCGGCTCTTTTTCAAATTCAAAATCCCATAAAGGCACACCGCTATCAACTGTAAGAGAAATTGCTTTTCCTCCATCCATTGCACTTCCACCGCCTATTGCAATTATTGCATCATGATTGCCTTCACGAAATTTTTTACATCCAGAATCTATTTCATCATCTCTAGGATTTGGCGATATATTTGAATAAATATCTGATTTGATTTTTGAGTCATTAAGTAAATTTTGTAAATCACTTATAAATGGTAAATTTACACTACCACTATCAGTAACGATTAATGCATTATTTATTTTAAAATTTTTACAAAACTTTCCAATTTCTTTAAATCTTCCAGGTCCATAAGCTGTTAAAGTTGGGAATGTCCAATCCTGATTATTTAATAAAAATTCTTCATTAAGCTTAAAATTTTGCATAATATTTTAAAAACTTATACTAATTTCAATATTATTAAATGAAAATTTCATCTGAAAAAACAGATCTAAAAAAAACATATTTAGCAATTGCTACAATGCTCTTAGCAATTTTATGTATAGATCTTTATATGGTTATTATTAAATTTTTAGGTGATGAATACTCAGTAATTCAATTAACTTTATTTAGAAATGTAGCAGCAATTATACCTTTGTTATTATTGATCTTATTCACAAATGAATTTTCAACAATATTCAAAAACTTAGGAAATAAGTTTTTGATATTGAGTTGCTTGAGAGGAATATGTTTTCTTTCTATGAATGTATTCATTTTTATCTCAGTAGTAAATCTGGAATTTGCAACAGCAATGACGCTAACCTTTTCGTCACCTTTCTTCATAGTAATACTATCAATAATTTTATTGAGTGAAAAAATTGGTATTTACAGATGGTCAGCAGTTATAATTGGTTTTGTTGGTGTGGTTATGATAATGAAACCAACAAGTGAAATTTTTAGTTTGTACTCAATTTTTCCAATTCTAACCGCTATAGCATGGGCTTTCACTGTCATAATTTTAAAATTCATTCAAGGCAATCATTCAACTGCAAAAATTCAGTTATACACATTAATATTTAATGTCATTGGTGGTTTACTTTTATTTTTTGTAACTACAGGACATGTTGAAATTAAAAATTTTAAAGATTTTATTTTGATGACAATGACTGGAGTTTTGGGTGGTACAGCAGCAATATTGTTTATTTATTCTTACCGTTTAATTTCAGCAAGTAAAATAGCTTCATTTGAGTATCTTGGTATACCGTCATCTTTTATTCTTGGTTGGATTTTCTTTAATGAAGCTCCATGGAGCCAACTATTTCCTGGAGTAATAGTAATTATTTTTGCTGGTATGATTATTATATGGAGAGATAATATTAAAAAGAAATCAATAGAGGGTAATAAGCAAATTTATTGATTTGATCTCATAGATTTCATTACTATTACTCTGTCTATTTCACCTAATAGCTTTCCACTTTCATTACAAACTACTGGATAAATTTTATCATTATCAATTAGCCTATCTATTAAATTTTCAATTTTAGAATTATCTAAAATATTATCTTTTCCATCCTCAAATAAATTTTTTGTTTCATCGCAGCATTCTGTTCTCATGACTTTGCCTGCGCTTAATACTTTATATTTAGGAACATCTTCACAAAAATCTTTAACATATTGATCTTTTGGATTAGATACAATTTCTTCAGGTGTACCCACTTGAGAAACTTCTCCATCTTTCATAATTGCAATGTGGTCTCCCATTTTAATTGCCTCTAAAAAGTCGTGAGTTATAAATACCATGGTTTTTTGAAGCTTTTCTTGGATCTTTAAAAGCTCATCCTGCATTTCTCTTCTAATCAAAGGATCCAAAGCTGAAAAAGGTTCATCAAAAATTAATATTTCAGGATCCACAGCTAACGCTCTTGCAAGTCCCACCCTTTGCTGCATACCTCCAGATAATTCTCTTGGATAATTATTATGCCAACCATCTAAGCCAACCATTTTTAAAACTTCCATTGACTTCTCTATTCTTATATCTTTTTTTGTTCCCCTTACTTCTAATCCATAACCAATATTTTCTAGAACTGTTCTATGAGGAAATAAACCAAAATGTTGGAAAACCATGCTCATTTTATTTCTTCTTAATTCTAATAATTCACTTGCACTCATTTTTGTAACTTCAACATCATCCATTTTCACTGTGCCAGCTGTTGGTTCAATCAATCTCGAAATACATCTGACTAGTGTTGATTTTCCACTACCAGATAATCCCATTACTACAAATGTTTCACCTTTTTGAATTGAGAAACTGACATCTTTTACAGCAACAACATGTCCTGTCTTTTCTTGAACTTCCTTAATACTTAAATTTTTATCAAGGTTTTTAATAATTCTTTTTTCGTCTGGTCCAAATAACTTCCATATATTTGTACAAGTTATTTTTTGTTCTACAGTCATTTTTAATAAATAATATTATCCTAAAAATAGACAATATTTTACTTTAAATGTAAAATTATTTATTTTAACTTGTGGACATGGCTACTAGAACTGATTTAATAGATAAATCAAATCAATCAAAAAACATAATAACTTATGTAATTATTGGAGTTGTTTTTTTGGTAGCACTTTGGTTGTCTATTCAAAGTGAAGGGCCTTCAAAATTTCCTAAAGAAGTCACTGATAAATTTACCTTTACAGCTTGGGTGAATGACGGAGAAGATTATTTAAAAAAAAATTACAGATGGGTCACTAAAATTATAGCAAGCTATATAAAAGAAACTTATTATTTTTTAGAAGACTTTTTGCTTGAGTCTCCTTGGATTTTGATAGCTGCAATAATTGTAATACCTTGCATAATTGCAGGTGGCTTGCGATTGGGAATTTATTCGTCTTTTGTAGTTTATTTTTGGGGAGCTACTGGAATGTGGGAACCATCCTTACAAACAGTGGCATTGATGGGTTTGTCAGTTTTATTATGCGTATTTTTTGGATTTATACTGGGTGTCTTGTGTTCACAAAGTAATAGATTTGAAAATTTTATGAAACCAGTCTTGGATACTATGCAAGTAATGCCAGCATTTGTGTATTTGTTCCCAGCATTATTTTTTTTTGGGATAGGGGGTGCGCCAGCAATATTGGCCACAATGATATATGCAATGCCTCCAATAATAAGATTGACAAACACTGGAATAAGGCAAGTGCCAGCTCAAACAATTGAGTCAGCCACTTCCTTTGGTTCAAGTAAACTTCAATTGTTATTTAAAATTAAAATTCCATTATCTTTACCAAGTATAATGATGGGTATTAACCAAGTAATAATGATGGCATTGGCATTAGTGGTTCTTGCATGTTTTATAGGTGCCGAAGGTATTGGTGGTCAAGTTTGGCAAGCAATAAGAAGATTGGATGTTGGTTGGGCAATGGAAGGTGGGCTATGTATTTTATTTATGGCGATAATGTTTGATAGATTTAGTTTAGCGTTTAGCAAAGATAAAGAAAGACTTCCTTCAGATGTTCAAAGATTTTATTTACTTCCTCAAAGTTGGGAAAAATATCAAATCGCAAAAATTATAGAAATGCCATTAAGTTTTGGAAATAAAATTTTAAAAATCATGTGTCAAACAGTTACGTCTGCTATAGCAACAGTATTTAGAGTCTTAGTTTCAATTTTTAATAAATCTACAGCTGAAAACATCGGTGAATTTATTAGCAAAAGATATTATGTTATTCCTTATTTTTTAGTTTTATTTCTAATTGCATTTATAGATCATTACTTTTTAGAAATAGGAACATTTCCAAAAGAATGGAAATTATCAATAAGACAACCAATTACTAATGCAGTGGAAAGCTTAACTGTAAATCCAGGATTTATTTCTTTTGCAAAAGGTTTAAGGGCTTTTGTTTATTTAAATTTGTTAAGACCTTTAGATGTTTTTCTAACTCAAATACCTTGGTGGTACACATTAGCAGTATTTTCGGCTTTAGGTTACGTAACTGTTGGAATAAGATTTGCAATAATTACAGCAGTCCTTCTTCTATTTATTGGTGCATGTGGAATATGGACACAATCAATGATAACTTTATCGTCAGTACTTGTGTCTGTTGTGCTGTGTTTTGTTATAGGAGTTCCTCTTGGAATAATTGCATCTTACAATGAAAGATTTAGAAATATTCAGAACGTTGTGTTAGATGCAATGCAAACACTTCCTTATTTCTGCTATTTAATTCCTGTTCTAATGTTTTTTGGTGGTGGAACAGTATCAGCAGTTATTGCTACAGTAATATATTCTATTCCACCAATAATTCGATTAACATCATTAGGCTTAACTCAAGTTTCTGGCACTTATTCTGAAGTATCAAGATCATTTGGTGGAACACTTATTCAAACATTAAATAAAATTAAATTTCCATTAGCGATACCTAGTTTAGTAATTGGATTTAATCAGACTGTAATTATGGCTTTTGCTATGCAAATAGTTACACCACTTATTGGTGGTAAGGGCTTGGGTTTAGAAGTATTTAATGGTCTTGCGAGATCCGATACTGGAAGAGGATTAGCAGCTGGAGTTGGAATAGTATTACTAGCTATAATTATTGATAGAATTACACTTGCGTGGACTAAAAAACAAAGAGAAGCTTTAGGATTAATAAGCTAAGACAAATAGTGCTATTTGCGTGGTTTACATACCAATACATTTTGATCTAGAATGTATTTTTAATTAATTAAAAAGAGAGGAAATAAATGAAGTTATCAAAAAAGATATCAGCACTAATTCTTTCTGTAGCTCTATTAATTGGAAGCTTTGGTCAAGCCAACGCTGCCAAAAGACTACATGCAGCTATAGCAGATTGGACTGGTGGGATAATTACGTGCGAGGTTGCCGTAGCAATTCTTGAAAGAGAAATGGGATACAAAATTAAACAAACTGTATTTCCTTCAGGAACTGGTTTATGGGAAGCAATCGCTGCAGGTGAGTTAGACTTCGCTTGCGAAAGTTGGCCAAGTTATGCTGAAGCTGACACTGTTATGTTAAATGAGGACTTAATATACGAAGGTAAAGTCGTTGGAACATATAGTGGTGATGGAAGTGTAGATTTACTTGGAACAGCAGGAATAATTGGAATGTCAGACTACTGGATACCAAGATATGCTGCTGAAGAACTAGGTATTAAAACTTGGAAAGACTTAAATAAACACAAAGCAAAATTCGCAACTATTGAAAGTGGTAAGAGAGGTAGACTTATTGGATGTCCGGTTCCAGGTTGGAACTGTCATGACCAAAAAAGACTTGATCTTTTAGGAATTGACTTCCAGGCTGATGAGCTTGGAACAGAAGCTGCTGCTATTGCAGAAGCAAAAGCTGCTTACATGCGAAAAGAACCATTCCTACTTTATCTATGGTCGCCACATTGGTTCTTTGGTGCTTATGATATGGTTGGTGTACAACTTCCAGATCACAAAGTTTGTGACAGCTTCACTGAAGCAAATAACTGGAAAGATTGTGGAACCGATGCATGGCCAGCAACTGGTTGGGCTAAAGATTACACTATGAACTACGGAAACCCAGCTACTTTTGCTAGTGCTGAACATGCTGATGCTAAGAAGTTCTTTGAAAAAATGTCTTTACAAAATATCGACCAAGCTAAAATGTTAGTTGAAGTTGATCAAAATGGAAGAGATGTTAAAGAAGTTGTTAATGAGTGGTTAGACAATAATCCAGATAAATGGAAAAGTTGGCTTCCATAATAACTTTAAAATAAATTAGATAAAAGGGCTTTGATATTTTAAAGCCCTTTTTTATTTCTTAAGATAATTTAATCTACCCACAATTTCATCTCTATCCATGTAATAACCTTGCAGGTGTCTGTGTCCAGAATTGGGATCGAACTCAGTTCTTCCATGAAGCACTCTTCTATTATTGAATGTATATATATCTCCTGGTCTAAGCCTAAATTTTATTTGAAATTTGTCATCGTGTAAAAGTTTTCCAAATTTATGATGAGATTTATAAACTTTATCCATTTGATCTGGATGACAATCTAAAGCGTCCATGGTCGCAGTGCTAAATCTAACATCATTATAATCACCATCTTTTGTCAGACTTATTGCAGTGCCATAAAAGCTTCTATGAGCTTCTTGTGTATAATCTTTGTCTCTAAACTTTAAAGGAATTTTTGTTAGCGTATCAAAAGTATCTCTGTCGTTATTCTTTAAATATTCTGCAACAGCGAATGCATCTACTGCTGATGAGTCACCTCCTTTTGCTGAATTAACTAAACAATGCAAAAATTGATACCCTGGAGGATTTTCAAACCATGGTAAATCCATATGATTTTGAAGTGCATGAGCTGTATAAGCTGAGTTATTCGGTTTTGGTATATTTATAACTTCAAAAGGTGTTTTAAAAAATGTCTCTCTTGTGTGGCTAATTCTATTTAAAACAGGAAACGCAGAATTTTTTTCTACTGGAGCATTATAAACTATGGCTATTCCTTTATAATGAAGAAGTTCTAACCATTTTATTAATCCCTGTTCAGAAGATATTATTTGATCATGATCTATGTATATACTATCAATATTTTTTTCTAAACTGCCATCCCACAATTGATAAGGTGATTTGTATTCTTCGTTATTTTTTATTGTGTAGCAATTTTCTCTAAGCCAATTAATATCATAATGGCTTACATGATTTCCCTCACTCCACTCTATTTCTAATTTACCATCAATATTAAGATTATATTTTTTTGGGTTTATATTTTCTGACACATCTAAAATATTAAACATTCGATGCCTAGAATCTTTATCGTGTGCTGTTGGACAATTATCTCTCAGCCACATATAATTAAATTTACTTTCTTTCCCATCATCCCAAATTACTTGTAGATAAGTCGCATTTTTTGAGATTTTTGAAATTGAGTGCATAAATAATGATTATATAAAATAATTCACATTTCAATTCAATTAATAGTTGACTTAATATTTTTTGAGAGATTTATTAGCGTTAAGTTATTTGTTAAGATATCAACTAAGTTTGTTAGAATGTCTAAAATTGAAATAAATAATGTATTTAAAATATTTGGTCCAAAACCATCCAGTGTTTTGCAGATGGTCAAAGATGGTTCAAGTAAGGAAGAAATTTTAGAAAAAACAGGTCACACAGTTGGATTAGACAATGTAACTCTAAAAATTAATGAAGGTGAAACATTTGTTTGTATGGGTTTATCGGGTTCAGGTAAATCAACTCTCATAAGACATTTAAATAGATTAATAGATCCAACTGATGGTGAAATCCTAATTGAAGGAACTAATGTAATGAGCCTTAAAAAAGAAGAGCTAATTGATTTTAGACGGCATAAAATGAGTATGGTTTTTCAAAGATTCGGTTTGTTTCCTCACAAAACAGTATTGCAAAATGTTGGATATGGACTTGAAATGCAAGGTGTAGAACTTGAAAAGAGAAACAATGTTTCTATGGAAAAAATTGAATCTGTTGGATTAACAGGTTTTGAAAATCAATTTCCAAATCAATTATCTGGGGGTATGCAACAAAGAGTTGGACTAGCAAGAGCATTGGCAACTGATACTGATATAATGTTAATGGATGAAGCTTTTTCAGCTTTAGATCCTTTAATTAGAAGCGATATGCAAAAACAGTTACTAGCTCTTCAATCGGAACTAAAAAAAACTATTGTATTTATTACTCATGACTTAGATGAGTCATTAAAGCTTGGTGATCACATTGGAATTCTTAATGCTGGCAAGCTTGTTCAAGTTGGAACACCTGTGGATATTATTATGAATCCAGCTGATGATTATGTTGAAGCCTTTGTCAAAGATGTAAATAGAGCAAAAGTGATTAAAGCTAAAATAATAATGAAATCTATAAATGAAACTACTAATGAAGAAAAAAATAATCTTATTAAAATACATGAAGACCAGTTTATTGAGGAGTTTTTGCCACAAGTTGTTTGTAATAATGCCAATTGTGAGGTGGTTGATAAACAAGGAAATGTAAAAGGATATATCACTAATAAAGAGCTACAACACTCTTTGAGTAAATCTTAAAATTATGAGTATTAATTTAAAAAATAAAAGAATAGTTATTTCTGCAGGAGGTTCAGGGATAGGCTGGAGTTCAGCAAAAATATTTTTAGAGAAAGGTGCAACAGTATATCTATGTGATATCAATGCCACTTTTCTTAGCAAATGTAAAAAGCATAAACTAAATAATAAAAAATTATTTGTTTTTCAATGTGATGCCTCAGACGAGAACCAGGTAAAGAATTTTTTTACCAAAGTATTAAAAAAAACAAAAAAAATTGATGCTCTTATTAATAATGTTGGAATTGCCGGGCCAACTGGAACACTCGAAAAATTAAAAAGTAAAGATTGGGAAAATACTTTAAAGGTAAATGTTATAAGCCATTTTTATTTTTCAAAGTATTCAATTCCAATGCTTAAAAAAAATAAAGGTGGAGCTATAATAAATTTATCATCAACCGCAGGTATATTTGGATTTCCGTTAAGATCTCCTTACTGTGCAAGTAAGTGGGCGGTTATTGGTATAACCAAAACATTAGCAATGGAACTAGGAAAATTTAAAATTAGAGTAAATGCTATTTGTCCAGGAACAATTAAGGGAGATAGAATGGGAAGAGTGATAAGAGATAAATCTAAATTTTTAAATGTTTCAAAAAAATTAATAGAAAAAGAGTTTGTTTCAATGACATCAATGAATACATGGGTATACGAAGAAGATATCGGAAAAATTTGTAGCTTTTTAATTTCTAATGATGCTCCAAGAGTATCTGGTCAAGTAATTGCCGTAGATGGCAATACCTTAAGAATGCACTAACAATTAAACTTTTATATTTTTTTCATTTATTTCCATAAATGGAAAATGAGACTCTTTAAAATGTATATTTTCTGCTTTTTTTAAAAAACTGATATCATCCAGTAAACCTGCATATAAATAGTATTTCTTGTATTTTTCCACATAAGTTAAAATTGGTGCTGCGCACTTTTCACAAAAATGTTTTTTTATTTTATTACCACTTCCACCTTCGTGTTCATAAATTTTCAATTTTGATTTATCTATATCTATTGCTCCATCTCTAAGCAGTATTATTGTCATCATTCCCCCTATTTTTTTTCTACAATCAATGCAATGACAATTAAAAACTAAAGGGACTTCATCAAGCTTAACGTTAAAAGTTATGTCTCCACAGATACATCCGCCAGTTTTATTTATAAAAATTTTTTCTTTCATCAATTTCTAATTTTATTCTCATATTTTTTTCTAATTTTTAAGACATCAACTAAATATTGGTCCCTAATATTTGAAAGCATATTAATTGATTTACCCTTAGCTTGTTTTTTTGTGCCTGATATAAGTTTATTAGATAATTTATTTGTTAATTTTGGAGCTTTTAATTTTGTCCAAGGTAATTTTAAAGCTGGACCAAATTGCTTTAACATATGTTTCATTCCTTCATTACCTCCTGCAAGATGAAATGTTAAAAAAGTACCCATTATTGAGTATCTAAGACCTGGTCCATCTTCTATTGCACGATCTAATTCCTGAGTTGTTGCATAATTTTCGTTAATTATATGCAAACCTTCTCTCCACAGTGCTTCTTGAAGTCTATCTGATAAATAACCTGGTAGTTCTTTTTTAAGCATAATTGGTTTCATTGCGATTGATTTGTAATATTTGTTTGCGTCCAAAAGAAACTTTTTTTTGGTTTTTTTTCCAGGAACTATTTCAACTGCTGGCAACAAATATGCTGGGTTAAATGGATGGCCAATTATGCCTCTTTGTGGATTTTTACTCTTAGAAAAAATTTTAGAGGGTAAAAGTCCTGAGGAACTTGAGGAAATAATTACATTTGATTTAACATATTTTGAGATTTTGTGTATCAAATCAGTTTTAACTTTATAATTTTCTAATACACTTTCTTGAACAAAATCGACATTTACAAGAGCTTTTTCAAGCGAATTAAAAAATTTTAAATTTTTAATTAAAATCTTTTTTCCAAAAAGTTTTTTTATACTTTTTGAAGTTCTTTTTATCTCTTTTAAAACATAGCTTTTAAGATTTTTATTTTGATCATATGCATGAACGATTTTATTGTGTGCTAAATTTCTTATTATCCAGCCAGTCCCTATGACACCAGTTCCAACTATTCCTACAGTTTTAATTTTTGACATTACTTGTGTTTTACAAGCTTTAATTTTTCTCTTGTTTCTGAAGGTGACATAATCTCTACACCAAGATCTGTGACGATCCTTATAGCTTTCTCAACTAATTGAGGATTTGTTGCCAATTTTCCTTTGGATAGATATAAATTATCCTCTAAACCAACTCTTGGGTTACCTCCCATTACTACAGTTTGAGCAACATATGGCATTTCGTTTTTAGATATTGCAAAACCTGACCATATACCTTCTTTAGGCATTATATCTTTCATTGCTTGCATAGCTAATGGTGTTGCGGGTGCTCCCCACGGTATTCCTAAACACATTTGAAAAAGAGGTGGATCACTTAATAATCCCTCTTTATATAACTGAGCTCCAAACCACATATTTCCCAAATCAAAAGCTTCTATTTCAGGTTTAACTTTTATTTCCTTAAGTTTTTTTGCAGCTTTTCTTAAATCATTAGGTGTATTAACTGTAATAACAGAACTGTCTCCAAAATTTAATGTACCACAATCAAGTGTACATATTTCTGGAAGAAATTGTTCAGCATTGGCTATTCTCTCCATTACATTTGCCATGTCTGTCATCGGACCAAATTCTAAAGGGTTTTTGCCTTGGCCTATATCTAAATCACCACCCATACCTGTTGTAAGATTAAGAATAACATCAGTTTCGGATGATCTTATTCTATCAACTACTTCTTTATAAAGCTCGAGTCTTCTACTTGGAGTTCCATCTTCTTCTCTAACATGAATATGAGCAATAGCAGCACCGGCTTTCGCAGACTTTATTGCTGCTTTTGCAATTTGCTCTGGAGTTTTGGGTAAATCAGGATGTTTGCTTGCTGTATCACCAGATCCTGTAACTGCGCATGAGATGAAGACTTTATTGTTCATTTTTATTTATAGAAAAATATAATATCATATCATTAATAATTATAGGAAATAAAATTAAATGGACTTAAATAAACTAAGAGTAAGACGTAGTTTTATATTTACCCCAGGTCTTCAACCAGAAATGTTTCCAAAAGCCCTAGCTTCAGGCGCTGATATGGTTTGTATTGAATTAGAAGATGGAATAGCCATGAAAGATAAAGATGAAGCAAGAAAAAATACTATTGATGCATTAAAGTCACTAGAAGTAAAAAATGATGTTGAATTAGTTGTTAGATTAAATTGTCAAAGAACCAAACATGGACTTCTAGACTTAGAAGCTATTGCTTCAAATAAACTAAAAGTTAAAGCTATCATGTTACCTAAAGTTAAAACGCCTGACGAAATTACATTTATTGATGACATGCTTACTGATTGTGGTTTAGATACTGATCTTCATGTTATAATGGAAACTAATCAAGCTCTTGAAAGTATTTATGATATTGCACATTCTAGCGATAGAATAGTTGCTCTATATTTCGGAGGAGAAGATATGGCGGCAGAATTGAGAGTGGAAAACAAATTAGAGAATTTAGTTTATGCAAGATCAAGATTAGTTCATGCTGGTGCAAGTAAAGGAGTTGATGTTATTGATGTTCCGTATTTAAATCTAGAGAATATGGAAGGCATGAAAAAAGAAGCCCAGTTTGTTAAAAACTTAGGTTTCACTGGAAAAGGATCTATTCATCCAAAACAAATAAGTATCTTAAATGAAATTTTTACTCCATCAGAAGAAGAAATAAGTAAAGCTAAAAGAATTATGGATCAATTTAAAAAAGCTAATACAGGTTTGGTTGTAATTGATGGCAAATTAATAGAAAGACCAGTTTTACGAGAGATGCAAAGAAAATTGTTAGTAGCAAATAAAATAAATAAAAGCTGATAAAATGTCATTTCATTTGGCTTCGCGAAAAATAATTAAAGATTGGACAGATTATAATGAGCATATGAACATGGCTTATTATGTTTTAATTTTTGATGAAGCTTGGGAGACGATGCTTAATAAATTTGAAATGGGTGGAGCTAAAGCACAAATTAATAAAAGAAGCACTATGGTGGTTGAAACAAGGACAACTTATAACAACGAAGTTAAAGAGAATGAAGAAGTAGATGTTTATTGCACTTTTTTTGATCATGATAAAAAAAGATTACATTTAAAATGTGAAATGATTGAAAAAAAAACAAAAAAACTTGCTGCAACAACAGAAAGTCTCTCTCTTTATATTGATCTAGATAAACGAAAAGTTACAGAATTTGAAGAAGACAAAATAAAAATTATGGATGATTTTATTAATAAGAATAAAAATAATTTTAAAACTGATAATCTTGTACTTACAGGTAAATTAAAAAAATAAATGCAAATTGTAGAAGAAATTATTTATAATTTTGAAAATAATAAATCTTTATATATAGGTGAAAATATAACGATAGCAGATCACATGATTCAATCTGCAATGCTTGCAGAAAAGTCTAAATGTGACGATGATCTAATATGTTCTTGCTTACTTCATGATTATGGACATTTTGTTATCGATGATCCAAATAAATTAGTAGAAAATAATAAGGATGGTGAACATGAGGTGATTGGATACAAATTTCTAAAAAAATATTTTAGCAATAAAGTTGTAAACCCAATTAAATATCATGTTTTAGCCAAGCGATATTTAGCAAGAGACAAAAAGTATTATAACAAATTGTCTAAAGCATCGAAGATTAGTCTAAAACTTCAAGGGGGAGTTTTAAATGATAAAGAGTGTGAAGATTTTGAAAACAAAGATTATTTCAAAAGTTCCATACTTCTCAGAAAATTTGATGAAGCATCAAAAAAAGTTGGTATTAAAATGAAAAATATTAATCAATACAAAGAATTATTAAAATTAAAATTAAAATGAATTTTGATTATATAATAATCGGTGCTGGCACAGCAGGTTGTGTTCTTGCGAATAGACTAAGCGAAAATGGTAAATTTAAAGTTGCTTTATTTGAGGCGGGTGGATCTAGTGATATTTGGAAGGTAAATATGCCTTTGGCAATTTTGTATGCAATGCATGATCCAAAATATAATTATAAATATTATTCGGAACCAGAACCTAATTTAAATAATAGGAGATTATTTTGCCCAAGAGGAAAAATGATAGGTGGTTGTTCTGCGCATAATGGAATGGTTTACGTACGAGGAAACAAAAATGATTATGAAAGATGGGCTTCATTTGGTCTAAAATCATGGTCTTATGAAAATGTTTTACCATTTTTTAAAAAAATTGAGACATGGTCTGAAGGAGAGAATAAATTCAGAGGTGGGAAAGGAATTTTACCAGTAAATCAATCCAAAAACAAAAATCCATTGTTTAGTGCTTTTATTAATGCTTCTGTCGAAGCAGGATATAAAAAAAATGATGACATGAACGGAGAAGATCAAGAGGGATTTGGAATGTATGACATTACAATTCATAAAGGACAAAGAGCTAGCGCTTCTAAATATTATCTAGAACCAGCAAAAAAAAGGAAAAATTTAAAAGTCTTTACAAATTCGTTTGCCGAAAGAATTATTTTTGAAGGAAAGAAAGCAGTCGGAATAGAAGTAAATATAAAAAATAAAGTCACAAAAGTTTATGCGAATAAAGAAGTTGTATTGAGTGGAGGTTCAATCAATTCACCACAACTATTGATGTTATCAGGTGTTGGACCTGAAAAAGATTTAAAAGATAAAGGGATTAATGTTATCCACCCTTTAGAAGGAGTGGGTCAAAATTTACAAGATCACTTAGAAACCTACATTCAGCAAGAATGCAAAACTAAAGATACACTCTATTCTTATGTTAACAAAATCAATATGCTTAAAATTGGTATTCAATGGTTTCTTTCAAAAAGTGGCCCATGTTCTACTTCATTTTTAGAAGCAGGTGGTTTTTGCAAGTCGTCAGAAGACAAAAGCTATCCGAATATTCAATTTCATTTTTTTCCAGCATTTGTAATCGATCATGGATTAGTTGACCCTGACAGACATGGTTATCAATTACATGCAAGTTTGAATCAACCTAAAAGTAGAGGACATATTAAATTAAATAGTTCAAATCCATACGATTACCCAAAAATTCAATTTAATTATTTAGAAGATGAATATGATTTAAAAGAAACAATTAAATGTGTTCGTGTAGCTAGAAAGATTTTAGGTCAAGACTCAATGAAGCCTTATGCTGGAAAAGAGATTGGTCCAGGTGAAAGTGCAACTAATGATGAGCAAATTACAGAGTATATTAGATCAAAAGCCGAGACAGCTTATCATCCTTCCTGTACATTAAAAATGGGTGTGGACAGAATGGCGGTAGTTGACGAAAAATTGAAAGTTCACGGTTTAGAAAATTTAAGGGTTGCAGATGCCTCGGTTATGCCAGAAATTACAAGTGGTAATTTAAATGCACCTACTTTAATGATAGGTGAAAGAGCAGCTGATTTTATCCTTAATTAGTCTCAAGATATTCTTTATATCTATCTAAACTTTCTTTAGGCCAAGCAATTTTTGGATCATACATTTCATTATAGCAAATATTTTTGTCTGCAATATTTATCCATGGATCCTTATCTTTTACAAATATATGTGCTTGAGGTGGAAAGTCTTTCGGTTTCAAAAGAGTCTTTGTTCTAACTGTTAATCGTCTAATTGCAAATTCATAATCGGCATAAATATAAACCCCGCATTTTTTACAAAAGTAATGAGTACATTTTTTCCCACTTCCTGCAATCAATTCAGCTTTTAAAAGTTCACCACTAATTTTTAAAGAATCTTCAAAAATACTAGTATTCATTACATAAGATGATCCAGTTAATTTTTTGCAATCTAAACAATGGCAGACCTGAGTAAAAAGAGGTTTGCTGTTTATTGAATACTTTACACTCCCACAAATACATCCACCATAAATTGGTTCAAAATCATTCATTTCTTTAAGAGTATCTTATTAATTATGAAGGTTAAAGTTTTTTTGATATAGGTGCGATATGCAAACAAACGATAATACAAAAGGTATTTTGTTTATTATGACTGGAATGGCCTTTTTTTCCATTCAAGATTCATTAATAAAATTTATTTTTGAAGATATTGCATTATTTGAGTTATATTTGGGAAGAACTTTAATACAAGCTACTATTCTCATATCTTTTTTTTTAATAACAAAAAAAAAAATTACTCTTAAAACACATTATCCTTTTTTGACTTTAGTTAGGGTTGTTTGTTTCTTTTTTGGATTTGCTTTTTTTTATATTTCTTTAACTTTTATGTCTTTAGCAATGGTTAGTGCTTTGTTTTTCTCATGTCCTTTCTTTATGTCTATGTTTGCTAAATTTTTCTTAAATGAAAAAATTGGAATTAGAAGATGGAGTGCAATTGTTGTAGGTTTTATAGGTGTATTAATTGTACTTAATCCAACAATTGAAGAATTTAATTTTTTCAAATTAGCACCTGTAGGATGTGCACTTTGTTATGCATGCTCAATGACAATTACAAAATATACTTCTGATAAAGACAATATTTATACTCAAATGACCTTGCTTTATATTTTTGCTGTTATTGTAAGTTTAATTATTTATCTTGTTAGTGGAGATGGAAAATTTAATAATTTTTCTGATCCTACTTTACAGTTTATTGTGAGAGAATGGTTTACTAACCCTTCAGCTTCATGGCCATATGTTTTAGTTATGGGAATTGTAGCTTCAATATCATTTTTTTGTGTTTTTTCTGCTTATAGCATTGCGTCACCATCCATAATTTCATTATTTGAATATTCTTATATAATTTTTGCTATGATCGCTGGTTATATTCTATTTGAAACCATCCCAACTCCCCGAACTTTTTTTGGAGCAGGAATTATTGTCGCTGCTGGAGTATATATTTATTTCAGAGAAAAGGTTAGAAATCAAATGATAGCTTCCGATACGCCAAATAGATAAAATTAATGAAAGTTAAATTATTTTTTTTTTTTATTTTTTTTAATCTAATCAATCTAAATAATGCATTAGCAGTTAATTTTAAAAATTATTCTGAACTAGATAAATGTTTAGATAATTATGTTACATTTACTAATTTTAAATTTCAGCTTAAAAAATGTTTTAAAGATCAGGGCATCAACATCAAAAATGATTCAATAAAATTAATTGAAAACAAAAGTGGTATTATTAATGATATTATTGATTTAAAACTTCCAGATAAAGAAATTATTGCTAAAAAAAAAAGTTTTAAACAAAAATTAAATGAAATTTTTAATCCAGATTTAGATAAAATTGCACAAGAAGAAAGTATATTTAATAAAAAGTCTGTATTCTCTGAAAATTATAATGAAGCAAAAAATTTCAATCTTAATGATAAAGATTTTAAGAAATTAAATGATCATATAAGGAATAACCCTAAAGATATATATGCTCTCACAGAAGACATAAATTATTTATCATTTGATATGGGTTATTTAGCAGAATTCAAAAGACAAGAGTTGCTTTTAAATATTTATAACTCATTTGATACTATATATTTTAATAGTTTAGCTCCAGATACAATTATTTCAAATTCTGTATTAGGAAGTCCAAACTTGGGAGTTGCTGCTGCAGTTGGAATAGTTGGATTAGCTGTTGGTGGTGGAGGCGGAGGTGGAGGTAGTAATTCATCAGATGCGGCCACTATTTCATTTAGTAAATCATCTAGCAGTATCAGTGAATGTGGTACGTCAATTACATTTACAGCAAATTTAACTAAAGCTCATACATCTAATGTTTCAATTAATTACAGCACAGGAGGAACAGCAACTGATGGTGTTGATTATAATTTGTCATCAACAAGTTCTACAATTATAGCTGGTGGAACTTCTGCATCAATAACATTATCTCCAGTAAATGATAATACTAATGAAACGTCTGAAACAGTTATCGTAACAGCTAGTACAACAGATGTAACTTCCACTGGTAACACTAGCACTACTATAACTATTCATGATTATGTTCTGGCTTGTAATTCAACCGCTTATTCTGAAGATACATCGGTTCAAAATACAATTAAGAGTAGGTCTGGATGGACCTTGGTAGATCAATCTAGTAACAATGTGCACCCTTATGAATTATTTAATTTACATAAAGCGCATTCTTACAAAAATAGTGGAGGACAATATTTAACTGGTGAAGGTGAAACAATATTTATTATAGATGATAAATTTACTCCTGCTCATGATACCTATACCAATAAGACTGTTACAGTTATTGATGTAACAACCCCAAGTAATAGTTCAACTAATCATGGAGATCATGTAGCTAGCATTGCTGCAGGTGATATCAATGGAACAACTCATGGAGTTGCCCCAGATGCAGATCTTGTACTTGCATCTTTTGATACAAGTTCTTATGCAAATTTAGCCACTGATTATGATACAGCTAGAATTAATCATGCACCTATAGTTGTTAATAATAGCTGGGGAATACAACAAGGTTGTGTTGGAGGTTCATGCACAAGTGCATTAACATTTGACGAAGTTAAAACGGCCGCAACTAATAATGGGGTTACTATTAGAGAGCAGTTAGCAAATAACTGGGGAGGTTCAGCGGCTGTATCTAGTTACATTACAGCAATGGATAATTTTCAAAACAATGGAGTAATTGTCTGGGCAAGTTCTAATTATGTAAATGATAGTGATGTTGGTTTAGAAGGAGGATTGCCTGCTTATTTTGATGGGGTACAAGACTCAGTTGATTTATCTGATGCTTGGTTATCAGTTATGTGGGCAGAATTCACTGGCACATCCTTAACTGGAGCTACAGAGTCTGATTTTAATAGATTAGGTAATCCTTGTGGAAACGCCAAAGAATGGTGTTTAGTAGTTGATGACCAAGAAATAGGAGCAGCTGGATACGTTGACACTGGAGGAACAAGTCAATGGATGGTTAATGGTGGATCTTCTATGGGCGCTCCTCAAGTTTCAGGAATGATAGCTTTACTTGGTCAAGCTTTCCCAAATCACACCCCAGAACAACTAACTGATAGGTTATTAGCATCTGCAAACAATTCTTGGTTTACACCTTCAGGAAACACAACATTTACTACTCATGGAGCATCAATTAAACACGGCTATAATGATACATGGGGTCATGGTGTTCCTGATCTCTATGCGGCCTTATCACCAATAACCACAAGTAAGAATCCTTTATCATTTGGTGGTGGAGGTGGATCTGGAGGAGGAGGATCAGGAGGTGGTGGTGGCTCTGGAAATGCTATGCCTTTTTCAGCAATGAAGAAATATCCAGTTTCACAAACATCATTTACTTCATCTAGCTCACTAGGTAATTCTATTTCTAATGGACTAAAAAATAAATATACCTACGCCTACGATGCCCTTCATGGTGGTTTCAAATTATATTTATCAGATTTTATAAACGAAGATGATTTAGAAAGCCAAAAAATTGAAATTAATTTAAAAGATGAAATTGAAAAATTGAATAGTTTTGAAACCCACAATAAAATATCCAAAAATATGTTCAAAGGAGAATTTTTTAATTTTAAAAATCAATATAATTACGGTTCAAGCATCACATTAGATAACCCAAGTTTAGCTATTCAAAATACTATTCCAAAAAATAATTTTTATACAAACCCATTTCTATCAGAAAATAATGGAGTAGGTTTAAATCAGAAAATATATATCTCAGGAAATGATTTATTTTTAAGTTATAATAATTCAAAACTAAATCCTTTAACAAATATAAATCATGATATTATTTTACCGTTAGAGACGTTTGCAGTATCATTTAATTTAAACAACAATTTGTTTGAAAAATTTTCACTAACTGCTGGTATATTAAAAGAAAATGAAAGTTTTCTTCTCTCTGAGTCTAGTGGAGCCTTTGGATTTGAAAATGAGAGTGTTACAAACTTTTATGGAATAAATTTAATAAAAAATTTTAATAAAAATAGTAATTTATCATTCAGCAATACCATTGGTTTTTCAAATTTTAAGAATAATAATAATACTTTTGTTCTAGGATCTTCAGATGTAATGAGTACAAGCTTCGAAATTGACTATGAAGTAAACAACTTTTTTGGAAATGATAAATTTAATTTAACATTTTCCCAACCAAATAGAGTTGAAAAAGGAGAGATGAATTTTAGATTAATTGGTCTATCAGATAAAAATGGAATAATACCATTTAAAGATCATAAAATTAATTTAAGTCCTTCAGGAAGACAAAAAGATTTAACTCTAAGTTATAAAAAATTTATAAATAAAAATATTAGATTAGGATTAAAGACTATTATAACCGATGATATTGGACATATTAAAGATAGAGATTTAAATACTGAATTTCTTTTAACTGGGTCTGTAAGTTTTTAAAAAATAAATTTTTGTTAATAATTTATTAATATTCTGCGATAAAATTGATAATTTTCTCATTGAAATTATAATTTAATAAGATTTAATTTTGATTATATAAATTGTTAACAATTAGAGGATAATATGGCAGAAACAAAGAAAAATAACTTGGGAATTATAATTATTGGAGCAATCATCGTGATTGCTGCAATTTTTTATTTTGCGCAACAGCAAACTAAAATTGGGGAAAAGCAAGATATTAAGATTGGAATAATCTTAGGCTTTACTGGACCGATTGAATCTTTAACACCTGCAATGGCTGCTTCAGCAGAGCTTGCTTTTAAAGAAGCTTCTGATTCAGGATCCCTGTTAAATGGATCAACTATCACAACACAAAGAGCAGACTCGACATGCGTTGACTCAGCTGCTGCAGTTACAGCAGCAGAAGGGCTTGTTTCAGGTGGAGTAAATGCAATTATGGGAGCAGACTGTTCAGGAGTAACTGGAGCAATAGCTAAAAATGTTGCAGTTCCAAATGGAGTAGTAATGATATCGCCTTCTGCAACATCACCAGGGTTAACAGACCTTGCTGATAATGGTTTCTTTTTTAGAACTGCACCATCTGATGCTAGAGGAGGACAAGTACTTGCGGACATTACTAAAGACAGAGGAGTTAAAAGTATTGCAATAACCTATACGAACAATGATTATGGCAAAGGTTTAGCCGATGTTTATGAAGGTGCCATTAAAGCGCATGGAATTAATGTAACTGTGGTTACTTCACATGAAGAAGGTAAAGCAGATTATGGTGCGGAGGTAGCAACACTAGCAGCTGCTGGTGGTGATGCAGTTGCAGTATTAGGTTATCTTGATCAAGGTGGTGGAATGATCATACAAGGATCATTAGACTCCGGTGCTTTTGATACATTTGTTTTATCAGATGGAATGATAGGTGACTCGCTAACTGATAGATTTGGAGATAGTCTAAACAAATCATTTGGTTCATTACCTGGATCGATGGGTAAGGGAGCTGGATTGTTTGGAGAAGTTGCTAAAGCAGCAGGAATTGACTCTTCAGGACCATATACAGGTGAGTCATATGATGCTGCAGCGCTTATGACATTAGCAATGCAAGCAGGAGGTTCTGCTGATAGATCTGTAATCCAAAGCAACATAATGAGTGTAGCAAATTCACCAGGAGTTAAAATTTTTCCAGGTGAATTAAAAAAGGCTTTAGATTTGCTTGCTGAGGGTAAAGAAATAAATTATGAAGGTGCTACCGCAGTTGAGCTAACTGATGTTGGTGAAGCTTTTGGATCTTTTTTAGAGAAAGAAATAAAAGGTGGAAAATTTCAAAATAAAGCTCAAAGATAACTAAAATTTTAAAACCCCAGTTCGATTAACTTGCTGGGGTTTTAAAAAAGATATTTGTCGGATAAATAAAAAATTAAGCCTATTACTATACCTAAAAGAATATAATACATTTTATTGTTTAATTATTTTTTCTGGTATTATTCCTTGAGGCCTATATCTCATGATTAAAAGTAATCCTATTCCTATTAATAAAAATCTAAAATATGGAGCGCTTTCAACTAGATGTGATCTTATCATGTTAGTTTCTGGAAGATGAGCGGTAAACAAATCAATTAAAAATAAAGATATTGGTGCTGCTTCCACCCACAAAAACCAGACGACAAATCCTCCAAGAATAGCACCAAAGTTGTTACCTGTTCCACCTACAATAACCATTACCCATATTACAAAAGTATATCGCATTGGTCTGTAGCTTCCTGGAGTAAAAAGACCATCATTTGTGACCATCATTGCACCTGCCAAACCTACTATTGCAGAACCTAAGATAAATATAAGCAAGTGCTCTTTAACTATATTCTTTCCCATTGCGCTTGCTGCCACTTCGTTATCTCTAATAGCTCTCATTTTTCTCCCCCATGGAGAGTATAAGGCTTTTTGAGTAACAATTAGTAAGATAACAACTACTGATAAAAACAAACCAGTGAAACATAGTTTTACAAAAATTGATGATGCATCAATAACTAGTTGATTTAGAATAATTTTTTTCTGAGCAATAGTATTTACTAATTCTAGTTTATTTGAGTAGATTTTTTCAATAAAATCCCTAAACCATTGAGTTTTTTGTAAATCAACTTCGTAAGGAGCTGGTCTTTTTAGACCTATAACATTTTTTACTCCTCTAGCCAACCATTCTTCATGTTTAATAATTGACACAATTATCTCTGCAATAAGAAGTGTTGCAATAGCAAGATAGTCCGCTCTTAATCCTAAAGCAATTTTTCCAATAATAAACGCAAGAGCACCTGCAAGAAAAGCTCCTATAATCCATGACATTAATACAGGTAACCCCATTCCTCCCAAAAATCCCGACACAGCAGGATCTACAGACTCTATAGCCTCTATTCCTGGGGTTGCAGTAACTCTAATTAAAATAACTCCAGCTATAATTAGAAAAACTATGAAATAATTTCTTATTAATGATTTCTCAAACCTTTTTAAAATAAATCTCGTTATAAATACAATCGCTACAATTATCCAAATACTACCTAAAATATTTAATCCACCGACCTGCCATGCTTTTTTAACAGGATCAACGGAGACAAGTACAACCGCTAAACCACCTAAGGCGGTATAACCCATTATACCAAAGTTAATTAAACCAGCATATCCCCACTGAATATTTGCTCCTATTGTCATTACTGCTGAGATCAAACAATAATTTAAGATTGTAAGAGCAATTGACCAGGATTGGAAGAGACCAACACAAATTATTAATAATAACATTATTATATATGCATAAATTACGTTTTCATAATTTCTCATATAGTTTTCCCTTTGAAAATACCAGATGGTCTTATTAATAAAACAATTACCAATATTGAAAATGATACTACAAATTTATAATCTGTTGAAAGAAGTTGCATAAGAGAGTTTGGTTCTAAGCTTGATGGCAACAAATATGCAACGAATTTTTTATAAGAATATGTAAGTAAAATTTCAGCAAATGCAATTACATATCCCCCAAAAAAAGCCCCATATGGGTTTCCGATTCCTCCAACAATTGCTGCAGCAAATATTGGAAGCATATTATTAAAATAAACAAAAGGTCTATAACTTTTATCTAAACCGTATAATACTCCACCTATAGTTGCTAAAATTCCTGCAATGACCCATGTTATCAAAACAACTCTCTTAGGATCTATACCAGACAATAATGCTAAATCTTCATTGTCTGAATAAGCTCTCATGCTTGTTCCTGTTTTTGTTCTATTTAAAAACCAAAACATTATTGAAACTACTATTAAAGTTACTATGATTGTTATTGCTTGTGTTGACTTTAAAGTGATACCTTCTGCTAAACCAGTCATTTCTTTAAATTCTGTTGCTTTAATTATAAACTTTTCACCATCTAAAAATCTTCTATCAGATGGTCCAATGATTATTCTGATTATGGCTTGGGTAACAAACATTACTCCAACACTGACCATTGCAAACTGGACTGGGGGACTTTTTTTTATCCTATAATAACTGAAAACAAATTTGTCTATGATTAACATATATAAAATCATCATTAAGATTGCGAAAGGAATTGTTAAAAGTGCTGTTGGTAAAACACCTAATCCTATACCTAAGGATTGAAAGTAATATGTTAGAATAACAGTGAACATTGTTCCAAAAGACATCATGTCTCCAGTTGCAAAATTAGCAAATCTTAAGACTGCGTAAATTAAAGTAACAAAAATTGCACCTAAAGCTAATTGTGAACCATAAGCTAGCGCAGGTATTAATGTATAATTAAAAAGTACAATTATTGCGTTTAAAAAATCCATTATGCTCCCAAAAATGATCTACGAACTTCGGGATCCTCAAGTAAATCATTACCAGATCCCTCAAATTTATTTTGACCTGTTACCAATACATAGCCTCTATCTGAAATACTTAATGCTTGCTTTGCGTTTTGCTCAACCATAATAACGGCAACATTTGTTTTTTTAACTTTTATTATATGTTCAAACAATTCATCCATTACAATTGGAGAAACTCCAGCTGTGGGCTCATCTAACATAAGAACTGATGGATCGCTCATTAGAGCTCTCCCAAGAGCGACTTGCTGACGTTGTCCACCAGATAATTGTCCGACGACTTGGGATTTTTTTTCACTCAAGATTGGAAATAAACTATAAATACTCTCAATTTTACTTTCTAAACTCCCTTCTGTCAAAAAGCCACCGATCTCTAAATTTTCTCTAACAGTTAATTCTGCAAATACATTTCTTGTTTGTGGAACAAATGAAATACCCTTCTTTACTCGATCTTGAGGATTAATTTTTGAAATATTTTCACCATTCAAAGTTACAGAGCCTGATTTTAATTTTAATAATCCGAGCATCGCTTTCATAGCTGTTGATTTGCCAGCACCATTGGGACCTAGAATAGCTACTATCTCTCCCCTATTGGCAGCAATGGAACATGAACTAATAATATTAGGGCCATCCCCATAACCTGCAGTCATTTTTACTCCTTCAAAGTATGCCATTAATTTTCTTTTTTTGTTAAGTTTGACTTTCCAAGATAACTCTCAATTACTTTTTCATTTTTTTTGACTTCTTCAGATGTTCCTTCAAATAAAACTGAACCATCTGCCATTACTATTACTGGATCACACATTCTGCTTATAAAATCCATATCATGCTCTATCATACAAAAGGTGTAATTTTTTTCTTTATTCAATTTTAAAATTGCAGTTCCTAGATCTTTTAAAAGTGTTCGATTAACTCCCGCTCCCACCTCATCAAGTAAAACCAATTTTGCATCAACCATCATAGTTCTTCCTAATTCTAATAATTTTTTTTGACCTCCTGAAAGGTTTCCTGCTCTTTCATTAGCTAAATGTGTTAAATTAAGAAAATCTACAACCTCATAAGCTTTTTCTCTAATAACTTTTTCCTCTTTTTTAACTAGTCCAGGTTTAATAAGCGCATTTAATAAATTTTCTCCACTTTGATTAGATGGCACCATCATTAAGTTTTCTAAAACTGTTAAGTTTGAAAATTCATGTGCAATCTGAAAGGTTCTTAATAATCCTCTGCCAAACAACTCATATGACGGTACATCTGTAATATTTTCATCATTAAATATTACCTCTCCATCATTAGATTTTAAATTTCCGGCTATTAAATTAAATAATGTTGTTTTTCCTGAACCGTTTGGGCCAATTATTCCAGTGATTGAACCCGATCTAATATTTAATGAGCAATTGGATACTGCTGCTAGTCCTCCGAATAATTTTGTAAGATTATTTACCTGTAAGATATTGTCAGACATTTTACTTACTTTTTTTTAATCTATTCAAGACGCTATTTGCTGTTTTATTTAGAGATTTATAAAATCCAAGTTTTCTTAATTCTTTAACAGCTTGTTCATTTAAACCTTTTGGAGTTTGTGAATTTTTAACAAGTACTTTTAAATCTTTATTTGAATTAATTTTTGCATCCTCAGATAAGGCAATAAATAACGAGGTAATATACTTTTGAGAATCACTTCTACTAATTCCCCTTTTTACTAACCATTCACTCAGGGTTTGTAGTAATTCGTAAAATGGTGCCATCATTGATGAAGTTGACCAAAAATTTAATGATAAGTTTTCATTTTTTATTTCAACAGTTGTGCCAAGCTTATTAAAAAAATTTCTAACTAGTTTATCTGGTGGAAAAATTGGTACCGGTCCTTTTCTAAGAGAAATTGGAGGCAAAGGAATTGCTCTAATAATCTTAGTTTTAACTTTAATATATTTTTTTAATTCAGTCATTTTTATAGTTGATATAAAACTTATTATCGTTTGACCTTTTTTAAATTTTAGTTTTGGAAGAATAATTTTTCCAATCGTTGGTGTTACTGCTAAAAAAACCCAATTTGATTGATTTATAATATCCTGATTATCAGTAGATATTTTTATCTTTTTACTTTTTCTTTTAAGTTCACTTGAAATTTTTGAATTTCTCTTTGAAACAATTATTTTATTAATTTTTAATTTTGATCCCAGTATTCCATTGATTACTGATTTTGAGATATGTCCTGTACCAATAAATCCGATTTTCATGATAAACTAAGTGATTATTATCACTAAAATTAATTAATTAGTAAAAAAAGAACCTCTTATTCTTAGTAATTCTCTTGATAATTTTTTATTTTCTACAAATGGTTTTCTACCATGAAGCCAGAAATAGTTATTTGCGACTACTGAAAAGCCAACTGGTAAAGGCATTACAATCTTTTTTTGACTTCCCTCTAAAGAGTCTGATAATTTTTGCAGAAATAGCCCTTGTTCCATATTTTTGGGCTCAGGAAATTGATCTATATAGGAAATTTGTGGTTTTCCATTTTCGTCTTCTGAAAAAACAGGATGTTCCACCTTGTAATCAATATTTTTACTTTTTGGAGAACCCCATATAAAGTTTTGTTTTCCAACTTTATCATTAGTTAAACTATCTAAATGTTCCCAATCATCAAGGTGTAACATTGCAGTCTCACCTCCTTGAACATTTTCTTCCTCCATTTTTAGCATTAATAACCAATCAGTTTTTTCTTTGACGTAAGTTCCATCAGTATGAAGATCCATATTGGTATATGCTTTTCTAAGATATGAGTCGCTATTGTCCTCATGTTTAACATGAAATCTTGCATAATATTTTCCAGCCATTGAATCAAAATTTGGATTACCAAGTAAGTGTGTTACAGCTGTTGATAGTTTAATAAGAAAATTATTATCAATTTTTTTAGATTTATTTTTAGGTCCTATAATAAAACAACCAGTATCTCTATCTCTTAAAACAGAGTTTATAAATTTTCCAAGCTTTTCCCCCGTAGAATCATCTAAAGATTTTGCAAGTGTAAATCTAGTAAAAGGTTTATATTCAAGAGCTGTGATATCAAATTTTTTAAAAGGAAATATTAATTTATCTATAATTTCATCTTCAATTTTAATATTTATTATTCTTTTGGAATAGTCACTAAATGAAATATCAAACCCTTGAATAGTATCTAAGCTATCCATTATAATTATTTATTACAAACTCCAATTGAATTTGGTCCACATGTTTCGCCATTGGTCCATGTAGCTCCAATTAAATTTGCTCCATCAAAATTAGCATTGGTCATATTTGATGAGGTAAAGTTAGCTTCCATTAAATTTGCATTTTGAAAATTTGCTTCAATTAATGTTGAGCCCATAAAATCAACTCTTGTCATATTTGCTCCTGTAAAATTAGCTTTTTCAAAATTTCCACCAACTAGAGTTGACTCATATAAGTTAGCTCTAACAAATGTTGACTCTGGAAAAGTTCCAAATGACAAGTTAGAGGTCATCATAATACTTTTATCAAAATTTACTTGTATAAAACTTGCGAATGATAAGTTTGAGTTAGGCAAATAACTACCTTGCAAATCTTGTCCATCTGAAAATCTACAGTTAGTATAGTCAACTCCATCAGTTAAAGGATCATCACATGCTGCTTGTGAAATACCTGGTATTAAAATTAAGATCAATAGTAAAATAATTTTTTTCATTTATATCGTTAAGCTACTTAATAAAAACATAATGATAGCAGAGAATAAAGTTGGGTAAACTAAATTATTTCTAGTTATTTTAAAAATTATTATTGCCAAAAGCACGACAATAAATCTAGACAAGTAATTACTTTCAGAAAGTGCACCAGCTGGAAATATTATCATTCTAGAAATTAGAGCAGCTAATGTCGAATACGCTAAATAATTAAACCACCTATATATTTTAGTATTTTCATCTATTATTTCAGATGTAAAAGCTCCTAAAAACCTTGAAATATAAGTAGCTAAAGACGTAATAACTATTATTAAAACAATATTAGCTGACATTTTTCTCTCCTATTACAAAAGCAACAGTTCCAGCTATAAACCCACCAATCAAAACACACCAATCAGGGCTAATAAGATAAAATAAAGGTCCTAAGATAGCTCCTAAAATAATTGAAACATTTAATTTTATAGACTTCATTACCCCTATCATTGTGCAAGTAAAATAGATTGGATTAATTATAGCTAGTCCAATCATCATTTCTCTATTTAAAAAATCAGCAGAGTAATAACCTAAGATCGTTGAAAAAATTGCTATCAACCAAGTTGCAGTCCCAATTCCTATCCAAAAGTCGACTCTATATTTTTTTTCAATTTCTTTATAATTATTTTTAAGTATTAACCACGAAGATACCGCAACAAAATGACATGAAAGATAATACTTCCACCTTGGTTGGCTTTGATGCTTTAATAATGGCATTAATGATACAGTCATCGGATACAACCTTGCGTTCACTAACCAAACAGCAAAAAATAAATTAAGTAATGAAACTCCTATCAAAATCGATTCTGCCATCACAAGTGAACCAGGTAATGCATAAGTTAAAAAGGTAGAAAAAATACTTTCTTGAATTGTAAAACCTAAATTTTTTAATAAAGCGCCAATTGCTAAAAAACTTAAACCAAGAGCAATTGCAGGGCTATCGAATTCTTTTGCACAAAGAATTCCTTTAAAAAAATATTTTGAATTAATCATCCGCCTAGGAATAGACGTCCAACATCATCATTTTTAAGTAAATCATTGCCTCTTCCCGCTATTGCAGTTTGGCCAGATACTAATACATATCCAATATCAGAAAACTCTAAACCTTTTTTGGCATTTTGCTCAACTAGAATAATTGTTTTCTTCTCATTTTTTTGTAAGTCTCCCAAAATTTCAAATACCATATCAATATATCTTGGCTCCAATCCAATAGAAGGTTCATCAACTAATAGAACAGATGGTTTCATTACTAAAGCTCTAGATATTTCTAATAATCTTCTTTCTCCACCTGATAATACTTTTGCCGGTTGATTTCTTCTATTTCTTAATCTTTCATATTTATCTAATATTTTTTCTGCTTCTTGATATGACTCTTCGGTTTTATCTTTAATAAAACCACCCATTAACAAATTTTCCTCAACAGTCATGTCTGGAAAAACTGAGTTATCTTGCAGAATATAAGCTATACCAACTGACTTTAATTTTTCAGCTGGAGTTAAATTTGTTATTTCTTTTCCATCAATTTCTATTTTACCAGAAAAAATATTTGTAAATCCATATATAGAATGAAGTATTGTTGATTTACCTGCTCCATTAGGACCAATTAAACATAATGATTGTGCTTTGCTTACAAATAAATCAAAATTATGTAAAATCTCCATTTTACCATATCCAGCATTCAAATTTTTTATTGTTAAATGAATATCTTCGGAAGATAAGTTTTTTAAATCTTCTGCACCAGGTGCTTTTCCTAAAACTTCATATTGATTAGACATTATTGAGCCCCCAAATATGCATCAACTACTCTTTTGTCATTTTTAATCTCTTCTGGAGTGCCATTTGCAAGCATTTTGCCGTGTGCAAGACAAAATATGTCTTCAGCTAATTGCATAATTACTCTCATATTGTGCTCAATCACAAGTAATGTTATTCCAAAATCTTGATTAACTTTGATTAGTCTATCAATAATTCCATTAATTAAAGTAGGATTTATACCTGCTGTTGGCTCGTCTAATAATAGCATTTCTGGCTCATTCATTAGTGCCATTGCAAGTTCTAATAGCTTTTGTTGTCCAAAAGATAGGTCGCCTGCCCTGAGTTTTCTTTTTTGATACAATCCAACAAAATTAAGTAAGTTTTCTGCTTTTTCTGTGAGCTCTTTTGGAATTTTAGAGAAAATTTTAAACAAACTTTCATCACTACCTTTGTGACTGATAAGCATGTTATCTACACAATTTAATTTTCCGTAAATTCTAGTTTGTTGAAATGTTCTTAATAATCCAAGTTTTGCAATTACTGGAACAGGTAATTCTGAAACTTCTTTTCCATTAAACTTAATTGAACCATTATCTATTGGATAAGTGCCAACTATTGAATTAAATAAAGTAGTTTTTCCTGATCCATTAGGTCCTATAAGTCCTACTATTTTTCCTTTTTCAACTGACATAGAAATATCAACATTAGCTTTAACACCACCAAATGATTTACTTACATTGTTAACTTCTAGAATACTCATTTTAACTCTACCTGTGCTTTTCGATCAGCTTCATCAACAACTTCACCAAATCTTTCTGGATATTTTTCTCTTAACCATCCCATTAATCCCTCTGGGAAATAAATTACTATAACTACAATTAAAACTCCTAATGCAACATACTGCCAACCAAGGAAGAATGTCCAAAAACCCTCTTTAAAAAAATGAAATAAAGTTGCACCGATAATTGGTCCCCATAAAGTTCCTTTACCTCCTAGGATCGCCATTAAAACCATAAATACACCCATTTCTCTTCCATCAAATGCAACATCAGTTGAGTCGATATAACCAACTAAACCTCCCATTATTCCACCAGCAAGTCCACAAAAGAAAGCTGAAATCATCCATCCAGTTATTTTGTATTTCATAGTCTCGATCCCCATCGCTTCAGCTTTGTCTTCATTATCTCTGATTGCATTCAGAATTAATCTAAATCTTGTTGTATAAATTGCTCTTACAGCAATGAAAGTTAGTACGAGTGCTCCAAAACTTAAAAAATAAAAAAATTCGCCTCTTGCCTCAAGACCTCCTATATTTGGAAACGGAGGAGTGGTAAAGCCCTGTCCAGCTCCAATAATTTCAATACCTCCAGAAATTTCTCCTGCTGCAACTCCTAAACCTAATGTACAAATTGCAAAATAATGACCTCTTAATCCTAAAATTGCATAACCTATTAAACCTGCAACAATTGTTGGGACTACCGCAGCAACTATAAGTCCAGCTGCCATGCCTTGAAAAAATTGTGAAGGAGTATGTACAAAAGTTTTTTCACCACCACTTTCAGTCCATTCAGCTAATGGAAAGAACATACCAACTTGAACAGATGCGCAAAGATACATTCCCAAACCATAAAAAAGAATATTTCCAAATGTGTTGTAACCCATTTCACCACCTTGGATATTCCAAGTAGTTGCTAGAACAATTAATACACATAGAATTGATAATTGAACTTTAAAAGCTGGAAAAATAAATGGTGCAATTAAACCAAATACCAAAATTCCTATATACAAAATCCAACTATTTTTGTTCATATAAACTCTCTATTTTATCTCTAAAATCTTTATCAACTGTAAAATAATGTCCATTTTCTTCATGAAGACTAGATCCTGTTGAATGATATTCATCTAAATGTTTTTTAAATTTTTCAATATCTATTTCTATCAGTTTACCATTATCGTCTTTAATTTTAGCTTTTCTCACTTTAAATATTCTCTCTTTCTTGAAAGTTTAAATCTTCTGTAAACTAAAATTAAAACTAATAATAAAAATACTGAACCAATTCTAAATTCTGTACCAAGAATATAATCCGCAAATTCCTCAAATATTCCAAGTCCCATACCTGACATAGCTACTCCAGGTAAATTTCCTAATCCTGCAACAATCACAATCATAAATGATCTTATAGTGTAAGGTAATCCCATGTATGGATGTATGGTAAATGTTATTGAAATTAATGCTCCAGCTACACCACATAATGCTGCATTTATTCCAAATGTTGCTGCATAAACTTTTTCAGTATCAACACCTAAAATCTTTGCGGCTCTTGCATTTTGAGCTGTTGCTCTAATAGCGCGACCTAATTTTGATCTTTTCATATAAACTACCAAACAAATTGCAAAGACAATACTGATAAAAGCAGAAAATATTTTAGAGTTTGGCAGAACAACATTATTATCAAATAACATAGTTGTTCCATATCCTGAGTTAGCCAATACAACATCTGCACCAAATGCAAAGTTCATTAACTGCATGAAAAGAATACTAATTCCAAATGTTGCCAATATTGAGATGAACAGATCTCTATCGACAACTTTATTTATAACTAATTTGTAAATTGCAATTCCAACAAAATACATAATAATAGGAGAAACAATTACTCCCCAGGCTGGATGAATGCCGTAGAGATACATAAAGTATGCAATGTATCCTCCTAAGATTACAAGGTCTCCCTGTGCAATGTTTATTATATTCATGACACCCCATTGAAGTGCCATTCCATAAGCGATTAATGCAAAAAGTATTCCAAGTAGAAGTCCATCAAGACATGCTTGAATAGTTATCATTGGATATTGAAAGACTAAAAAATCCATAATTTAATTTTGATTTCTATAAAAAAAAGCCCCCTATTTCTAGGGGGCTTAATTATTTTATTTTATCTTTCAGACCACTTTGGTACTGGATGTATTAACTCAGCTGAAGCCCATTTTAATGGAGCAACAACTTTATTTTCACACTTACCAGCATCATCACACATTACTTGGAAAAGTACCATTGGTTTGTCAACATTTTGACCACCAGGTGCAAATTTAATATTTCCATAGAATGTTTGCATGTTAGTTGCAGCAAGAGCATCTCTTACTTTTTTCTGATCAAAAGTATTTGCTCTTTCAAAAGCATCTTTAAATACTAACAATGCAGCTGAAGACTCTGCAGATTGATATGGTGGATCATAGCCAAATTCTTTTTCAAAATCTGCTGCATATGTCATACCATCTTTAAAGAAATCATCTTTGTAAGTTAATGTTTTATGCCATTGTGAAGCGCATAGTGCATATTGAGAATTTTTACCGTGTTGTTTCGATAATTTTGCAGCATCACAGTGTGTCATTGCCAACATAGGAACGTCAACTTTCATTTCTGAAATTTGTCTTATTGCTGTTAAAGCTCCTTTTGTATGACCTGAAACAACCAATACATCTGGCTTCATTTGTTTTACTTTAACTAACGTAGCAGCCATATCATTAAGCTCTTTTGGAAGTTTATCGTCGATTATAATTTCAGATCCAGTTTCTTTAGCTGCATCTAAAATACCTAATCTTACGTCTTGTGAGAATGCATCTTGCTCGAAAGCTTGTGCAATTCTTACACCTTTACCACCATTTAACTCAACAGCTGTTCTTATTGCTACATCAAGATATAAGTTTGCTGGTGCTAATACCGCAAATAGATATTTGTAACCTTTTGTAAACAAAGATCTAGAAGCACCGTTAGCCTCAACCATTGGTACACCATATTTTTCTGTTACTGGTGCAATCGCTTTTGTCAAACCTGAACTGTATGGCCCAAGCATGAACTCTACTTTATCTTGTGAGATTAATCTTTCTGCTAGCTGAGCTGCTCTTTTTGGGTTTGATTCATCATCGTAATAAATAATGTCAAACTTATAAGTTTTTCCCCCAACTTTTACTCCACCCATACTGTTAATTCTGTCAACGGCCATGTTATAGCCATTTTGAGTATGAACACCATTAGATGAATACTTTCCAGTTAAAGAGATTGCAGCACCTAGAATTATTTTATCTCCAACAACTTTTGCAAATGATACAACTGAAGTTGAAAATAATAATGCTATTGCAGAAACAAATGTAATTAAAATGTTTTTTATTTTCATTTATTCCCCTTTAATTAATTAATTAATAAAGTTTAAATAAATAACAAAAATTATTTAATTGCAAGTGGGAGTAGTAACGCAATTTATCTTAGTATTGTTGAGTAAATGCAATAATTATAGCTATCAAAATTATCACACAAGCTGAAATTGTATTTATAATTTTAGGATTAGCTTTAATCCAAACAATTAATTTATTAGCTAAGATTGCATAACCAACCAAAGATAGAAAATCTAATACGACATAAGTTGTTATTAAAATAATAAACTGAATAATATAATTAGAATTAAAATCTATAAATTGTGGAAATATAAATGGGAAGAACATCCATGCTTTAGGACTTGTTCCTGCAACTAAAAAACCATCTTTATAAAACGATAAAAAACTTTTATCTAAAATATCTTTTGTATTTATATCTTTAGGTCTCGATTTATAAATATCGTATGCAAGATATGTTAAATAAGCGATACCTAACCACTTTAAAGTATTTAATATTGTTGGATTGTCAGACAAAAAGGATCCAATAACAAAAATTACTAAAGTTGCCTGAATAATATTTGCCGATACATCTCCTAACGCAGTCCAAACACATTTTTGAACACCATAATTCATTGAGTAAGAAATAATTACAATTCTAGGCGTTCCAGGAGTTATGAACATAAAAATTATGATCTGTAAAAAAAGGATAAAATCTAAGGGAAGCATTTTAAGGATAGTCCTAAAAAACCGGGAGCTAAAGATGGCTAGATAGGACTATCTAAAAGTGATAATATCATAGCCTTAAGTATTTGCATTAAAATAATTTTTGAAATTTGTTGAATTTTGATGAAAAAAAGTCACAGACCCACAACCAGAGTTAAAAATCCAGAGCCATCTCTTGATAGTCCAGATTGGGTCATCTGGGCAGCATGGGCAGATAGAATTACTTTTGAGGAAATTGAAAAAAAAACTGGTAAGACTGAAGGTGAAGTTATTAAAATTATGAGAAGATCTTTAAAACCATCTTCTTTTAGATTATGGAGAAAAAGAGCAAGTTCACAAAGCATAAAACACCGAAAAAAATTTGAATACTCAAGAAAATTGATCAAATCAAAGATAAATAAAAACGACTATCTACTATAGTAATTTATAAAACTAAGATTATATATAAGATATGAAAAATATTATCGTCTACTCTGGACCAATGTGTGGTTATTGTGATGCTGCAAAGCGTTTGCTAACAAGAAATAATTTAAGTTATACCGAAATAGATGTATCACTGAAAGATGGTTTAAGAGAAGAAATGACAAAAAAAGCAAATGGTAAAAGAACCATACCTCAAATATTTTTTGATGACTATCATGTGGGTGGATATCAAGAGTTAAGAGAACTTGAAAAAGCAGGTAATTTAATTTCTAGTTTAAAATAAATTTTATTTTATCGTAATAGTTACAATAGGTTCCTCAGGATAGAATGAACAATGTGAATCTGATTGTCCAGCACAATTACTACCATTATCGCAAACTTCTTGTACACCAAGTGCATTTCTTGTACCAAAAGATATATCGATTGTTGGTGGAGTTAATGTGACAGTATAAGGTTTGGCTAAAGCATAAACCAGTTGAACATCATCAGTTGTAACAGAGGATCTCATTGTTGTCATTGCGATTGCTGATGAAAGATTAGAAGCTGAGGCTGCATAATCCCAAGTCCAGCCATCATTTTTTGCACAGTTAGCTGTTTCACATTGAGTATAATTGTTACTTGTGCTTTCGTCTCCCTGTCTACCATCAGTCATATATAAATTCATAGCTGCTTTTGTTCCACCTTCAGCTATTGCTACTTTATGGGTATACTTATCTGTTGCCTCATCATTTTCATATTGCGCGTCAGTGGTTGCTACAGTAATACAATTATCTGTATCATCAGTTCCACCTGTATCAAGAGCGCTTTCAGATCTAATTATAAATTTTCTATCAACTGTGACTCTCATATGAGTATAAGTCTCTCCCAAAGGTAAAAGTGCGGGATCTCCATAATTAGCAGCAGCAGAACCAGCTGCTACAGAAGCAATGTCTACTTCTTTGTCTCCTGTACCAATAGTTACCGCATCATGACATGCGGCAGCAGTTCCAACATCATCAAAGTCTACAACTGTATAACCAGTGCAAAGTTCAACTTTTCTCATAATCACTTTATAAACATCAGCATTTCCAGTTGCTGTGGCCGCAATTGCTAGCTTATTAGATAATAAAAATATAAATAGAAATGTTGTTAATTTTAAAAATTTTTTCATTAATCAGTCCTTGATATGGTTGCATTGCCATCAAACTCAACCATAATTTTATTATTTCTTTTTACCTTTGTCAGTAGTTCTCCAGTCATATCTTTATTCTCCCTCCAAATATCTGAACTGATACCATCAGATGCTGTTGATCCTTCTTTTGGAGGATAAACAAACATTAATTTCACAAAATATTCATCTTCTAAACCAGCTCTATCTTTATCATCATAAGCTAATTCTAACTGCAATGTTGATGATAAAGAAAATTCAGATCCAATTATCAATCCTTCAATATCGTTTCTGTTTACGCCATCCCATGAATATGTATTCAAAAATATGTCTGCCCAGTGTAAATAAGGAATCTGAGAAGCTAATCGTAAATCATATCCATCTAAAACTTTTTCTCCGTCCGCATCATCTAATCCAAAATAATTATTATATGCAAATTCTAATACAGCGTTTCTCATTTCCAGACCAATACTTGATCTAGCATTTCCTTCATTATCGTAATCTAAAAATAAATTTAATCCAGTAAGTGAAAATTTGTCATCACTAAGAAATCTTTTCCCTAAACCAAAATTTGCAGTAATTCTCTCATCGTTATTTTTCTCGGTATTGAATAAAGACATTTGGGTAAAATAATTACTATTTTCATTTCTATCTATTTCTCTAACTAACAAGATGCTGTAATCTGGAGAATGATTTTCTCTTAGATCAATACTTACTTCTGTATCTCCCTCTCCCGGAATTAAGTTTGAAATATACTCAGATACTGAATTTGAAAAAGCATAAGTAGTTAGAATTATATAACTTAAAAATAAAAATATTAAATTTTTCACAATAAACACTATATATGATTTTAAATTTTATTAAGTTTTTTTTTGCTAGTTTTTTGGCTTAAATACTAAACAAACACCATTGTTACAGTATCTTTTGCCTGTAGGCTGTGGACCATCATCAAATATGTGTCCGTGATGTCCCCCACATTTTTTACAATGATACTCTGTCCTAGCATAACCGATATGGTGATCGGTTTTAGTTTCAAATACATCTGGAAGAGATTTAAAAAAAGATGGCCATCCTGATCCGCTTTCATATTTTGTTGATGATTTAAATAATTCAGTATCACAGTTAGCACAGTGATATGAGCCCTCTCTTTTTTCATTATTTAATTCGCTTGACCCAGGAGGTTCAGTTGCTTCTTTAAATAAAATATTTTCTTGTATTGGAGTTAAATTTGAATTTTTTTTCATTATATAAATTTAGCACATGTTTTATGTAAACTAGAATGTAATTCTACTAATTTATTAAAATCCACGTTGTATCCACCTCCTAATACTCCACAAATAGGAATTTTATTTGAAAAGAAATTATCAATTACTAATTCATCTCTCTTAAATATACCATTATCAGAAATATTTAGTTTGCCCAACCTGTCATTATAGTGAATATCAACTCCAGCAATATAGAAAACAAAATCAAACTCTTCTTTATTTAAATATTTTAAGTTATTTTTTAAAGTATCGATATATTCTCTATCTTCTAAATTTTCTTCTAATTCAATATCAAGATTACTTATTGATTTTTTTGCTGGATAATTAACTTTTGCATGCATGCTAAATGTAAAAACTTGATTATCATTTTTAAATATTTCAGAATTACCGTTGCCCTGGTGAACATCTAAATCAATAATTAAAATTCTATTTGCTAAACCTCTTGTGGTTAAATATTTAGCTGCTACTGCAACATCATTAAAAACACAAAAACCAGCTCCCTCATTAGATGTTGCATGATGGCTTCCTCCTGCAGTATTGCACGCAATTCCATAGTTCAAAGCTAGTTTTGTTGCTAGAACAGTTCCTCCTGTTGCCACAAAGGACCTTCTTACAACGCTATCTACTAAAGGAAATCCAATTTTTCTTATCTCATTATTATTTAATGTTTTGTTCTTTACTTTATAAATGTAATCCTCTGTATGAGCTTGTTTTAAAGTTGCAATGGAACAAGGTTCTGGCTCATGAAATTTTTCGACTATTTTATTTTTTATTAATAATTTTGCCAATTCTCCAAATTTTTTTATTGGGAATTTATTATCATCATTTAGTTTGGCTTCATAATCTTGGTGGTTGACTACTGGTAATTCCATAATGAATTATAGAGATTATATTTCCCAAGGATTATTCTTATTATTGTTAAGGTTATATCTTTTAATTGCTTTTTCTAATATGTTTAATGCAATTTTCTTGTCTTCATAAAGTGTATACAAAGAACTAACGACTATATGTTTGCTATCTACCTCAAAAAAGTCTCTTAAATTTTTTCGCGTATCACTTCTTCCAAAGCCATCTGTCCCCATTGCTAAAAACTTATTATTTATGTGACTAGAGATTAATTGTGAATAAGCTCTTACATAATCTGAGGTAGCAATTATAGGGTCATCATTAGAAATAAGTTTTTGTAGATAATTTTGTTTTTTATTTGCAGGAGACAATGTGTTTTGTCTTAAAACTGATTTAGCATTTTTTTCTAACTCTGAATAACTTGTTATGCTGTATAATCTTGAACCAATTCCATATTCATCTTTAAGAATTTTAGAAGCTTCGATACATTCTCTAAAGATTGGGCCAGATCCTAATAAATTTATATTAATTTTATCATTTGAATTATCTTTATATAGGTAACCACCTTTAATTATTCCATCTTTATTCTTTATATCAATTTTTGGATGAGAATACTTTTCATTATTAACAGTAATATAATAAAATTCATCTTTGCATTCTGTCATCATTCTTTTCATTCCTTCATCAAAAATAATTGCTAATTCACTTGCAAAACAAGGATCGTAAGATTTTAAATTAGGAAATGTCGAAGCAATTATATGACTTTGTCCATCTTGATGCTGCAATCCCTCTCCAGCCAAAGTAGTTCGCCCAGCTGTAGCGCCGATTAAAAATCCTCTCGGCATTTGATCTGCTGCTGCCCAAATCAGATCTCCTATTCTTTGAAAACCAAACATAGAATAAAAAATATAAAAAGGCATCATTGGAAAATTATGATTACTGTAAGAAGTGGCTGCTGCTAGCCAAGAAGAAATTGCTCCTGCTTCATTAATTCCTTCTTCTAGTAATTGCCCTGTTTTAGATTCTTGATACTTTAAAATTGAAGTTGCATCTTCAGGCTCATATAACTGACCATCTGGTGAATAAATTCCAATTTGTGAAAATAAGTTTGCCATTCCAAAAGTCCTAGCTTCATCAGCAACTATTGGTACAACTCTTTTTCCAAACTCTTTATCTCTCATTATGTTTCCTAAAGACCTTACCAGTCCAGTCGTTGTTGAATATTCTCTATCGCTTTTTTCGAATAAAAAGTTTGAATGTTTTTCAATTTTTGGGGTTACCAATTGAACTTCTTTAAAACTTCTTTTTGGTAAAGATCCTCCTAAAGCTTCTCTTCTTTTTTTTAAATATTTGATTTCCTCTGAATTTTCATCTGGTTTATAAAACTCCATATTTTCTAATTTATTATCTGGAATATCTAATTGAAAACGATCTCTAAACTCTTTTAATGCATCGAGATTTAATTCTTTTTGCTGGTGGTTTGTCATTTTTGACTCTCCAGCTTTTCCCATTCCATAACCTTTTTTTGTTTTAGCTAAAATGACAGTAGGTTTGCCCTTAGTTTTAACAGCTGCATTAAAGGCAGCATAAAGTTTTTTAAAATCATGACCTCCTCTTTTTAATTTATCAATTTCATCTTTACTAAGTGAAGAAACCAATTTTAAAACTTCTGGATCTTCTGCAAAAAAATTTTTAAGGTTATACTCGCCATCTCTTGCTCCTAAAGTTTGATATTTTCCATCTACAGTTTTAGCAAATCGTTTTAATAACAAATGATCTTTATCTTGTTGAAAAATCTTATCCCATTCAGACCCCCAAAGGACTTTTATAACATTCCATCCATTAGCTTTAAAGATTGTCTCAAGTTCTTGAATTATTTGTCCGTTGCCTCTTACAGGCCCATCTAATCTTTGGAGATTACAATTTATAATAAAAGTTAAATTATCTAATTTTTCTCTTGAAGCGATAGATAATCCAGCCAAGCTTTCAGGTTCATCCATTTCACCATCTCCAAATAAACCCCATACTCTTTTATTTGTTTTTAATAAGTTTCTATTTTCTAAATATTTCATGAAACGAGCTTGGTAAATTGCATTAACTAAACCTATACCCATAGATGATGTGGTAAATGTCCAGTAATCTCTCATCAGATAAGGATGACAGTATGAAGACAGTCCTTGCTCATTTAATTCTTGTCTATAATGTTCCAAATGGTTTTTTGTTAATCTTCCCTCTAAAAAAGATCTTGCATATATCCCAGTTGTGCACTGTGATTGATAAAAAATTAAATCAGCCTCATCTCCACCTTTAAAAAAATGATTAAATCCCGTTTCAAATACTTCAGCAAAAGATGCATAACTTGCTATATGTCCTCCAAGCCCACCATAATTTTTATTTGCTTTCATAACCATGGTTAAAGCATTCCATCTTAAAATTGCTGTTATTTTTTCTTCAATTGCTAAATCTCCAGGATAAATTCCTTGATCATATTGTGATATCGTATTTCTGTATGGTGAATATGGAACTGGTGAATATAATACTCTTAAATCTTTTGCTCTTTTCTCAAGTTTTTCTAAAATTAGTTTGGCACCCTCTCTACCATGATTTTCAACTACTGCATCTAGAGAATCTAACCAATCATTTAATTCTTGATTATCTAATTTTTGGTTTTGATTAGCTTTAAATTCTTTGCTCATCAAAATAATTATACACAAAAAATTAAAATTTATATCTGTAAAAATTGTCTTAATTTAATTTATTCAATGACCCTTTTTGGTTTGCCTGATGCAAAACTTTCAAGATTTTCAATCATTTGATTATAGAAAGTTACATAATTTTCGGCAGTTACGTAACCAATGTGAGGAAGCAAAAGAGCATTCTGTACGAATCTAAGCTTATGACTTTCAGGTAATGGTTCTTTTTCGTAAACATCTATTCCTGCTCCAGCTATTATATTTGTTGATAATGCTATAATTAAATCATCTTCATTAACTATTTCACCTCTTGAAGTATTTACTAAATATGAGGTTTTTTTCATTTTCTCAAATTCTTTAATAGTAATACAATCCCTATATCTATCTCCTCCTTGAACATGAATTGACAGAAAGTCTGAATTTTGAATTAAGTCATCTTTGCTACACGGTAAAACGCCAAGCTCTTTGCATTTATCTAGATTTAAATTTTCACTCCAAGCCATAATTTGCATACCAAAAGCTTTGCCAATTTTTGCAACTTGAGATCCAACTCTTCCCAGTCCTAGTAAGCCTAAAATTTTACCTTTTAATTCCACACCAATAGTGGATTGCCAATAACCTTGGTACATATTATCTATTTCGGTTTTAAAATTTCTTGCAAGTCCCAAAATTAATGCCCATGTTAACTCTGGTGTTGGATTACTATTAATATCAGTGCCACAAACAACAATTTTATTTTTTTTGGCTGCTTCTAAATTTACCGATTTATTTCTCATCCCGCTTGTAACAATTAATTTTAATTTTTTTAAACTTTCTATAAATTTTTTTGTTATTTTTGTTCTCTCTCTCATTATAAAAAGAACTTCAAATTCTTTTAATTGTTGAATTGCATCATTTTCACCTTCAAATGGCTCATTAAATACCTGAAATTCATATTTTGAAGATAATTTTTTAAGATCAATAAAATCTTTTGCAATATTTTGATAATCATCGAGTATAGCTACTTTAAGCATTTTTTTTATTCGAAAGTAATATCCCTGAAATAATAAATATTCCACCGATATAATGATAAAATAATAATACTTCATCAAATATTATCATTGCAAGAATTGCTGCAAGAATAGGCATTAAGTGTAAATAAATCCCAGCTCTATTAGCGCCTATTAAAGCTACACCCTTTATCCAGAAAAAAAAGGAGACGATACCAGGCAACAAAACAACATATGATAAAACAAGAATGAAATTTGTATTAATTATAATTCGATTACCAATGTAAATATAATCTATTGCATACATTGGAATAAGAAATATTACCCCAAGCCCAATAACAACTTGAAGTAACGTTATTGGTGATAATCCATAATTTTTTTTCTTTAAAAGTGCTGAATAAAGTGACCAGGATATCATCGCAAATAATGCAAATAAATCTCCTTTTTCAAAAGCTAAATTTTTAAAGACTTCAAAGTCTGCTTTGGAAATTATAAATAATACACCTAATAAAGAAAATATAACTCCCAAAACTTGAAATGTATTTGTTTTTTCTATTTTTAAAATTATAGAAAATAAAATTATCATAACTGGAACAGTTGAGATCATAAGTACACCTGTAATTACCTGGGTAGTTTTCAAAGAATAAAACAGTGCTGAATTAAAAATACTGACTGCTGTGATACCTAGAAAACATAAGAGATAAATATTTTTTAAAATTAATTCCCTTTTTTCAATCATCTCTTTATAAGTAAAAGGTAGTAAAATTAGAAACGCCAGTGACCACCTTAATATGTTTAGTGATATTGGAGGTATTTCATTTAAACCTGCTATCTTTCCAACAATAAAATTTCCTGACCAAAACAAAGCTGCTAAAAAAAGCAAAATAGATGCAATTATGATGTTACTTTTATTTTCAAGCATTAAATAGAGTACTATAAAAGATTACTTTTAACTAAACCTTATTGAACTGTATGGTTGCAAATCTAAATTAGTATTCTCACCTGATATCATTTTAGATATAATTTTTCCTGATATTGCGCCAAGAGTCCAACCTAAATGATGATGACCAAAAGAATAAAAAACATTTTTATAGTTTTTTGAAGGCCCTAGAACTGGGAGAAAGTCTGGCAATGTAGGTCTAAAGCCAAGCCACTCATCTTTATGTTCTGGTAGACCATCTAACATATCCTTTGCGTTTAATATCAAGTTTTTTATTCTTGATTTAGATGGAGAGTTTTCCAAACCTCCAAATTCCACTGTTCCGACAACACGCAACCCCTGTTCCATTGGTGTCATTCCAAAACCTCTATTTGCATAAACAATAGGTCTTGAAATTAAATGGTCATAATCTTTGAAGTGAACATGATAGCCTCTTTCAGTATCTAAAGGAATATTTTCATGTAATTTATCAGTTAATCTTTTTGAGAATGCTCCACATGCAATTACAAGTTTGTCAAAAATAAATCTTTGCGTTTCTGTTCTTAAAACAGGTTTTTCTTCGTCAAAATCTATATTTTGAATATTTAATTTTAAAAACTTTCCACCTTTATTTATAAAGTTTTCAAACAATTTTATTAAAATCTTTCTTGGATTTCTTGCATGTCTAGCGTAATCATAAAAAACTCCACCATGATAAAATGGTTTTAAGTTTGGTTCTAAATCATGAATTTCTTTTTTGTTAACCAATTGTTGTTTTACACCTAACTGATCTCTTATTCTAATTTCCAATTCTCTGCTCTTCATATTTTGATCTGTCCAAACATAAAGAATGCCGTTATCTTCCACTAATCCTTCGAGATCAATTTCATCAAATAATTCATCAAAAGCTGGTAATGATTGATCTAAAATTTGATGCATATTCTTTGCTGTGTGCATCATTTTTTCTTCTCTACAATTTAAAATAAATCTTGCAAACCAAGGAATCATTTTTGGCACATAATTCCATTTTAATGCTAAGGGGCCTCTTGAACTAATTAACATTGAGGGAACATCTGCAATTACATCGGGTCTGTTTAAAGGAACAGATGCATAAGGAGAAAAATGTCCAGCATTTCCATATGATGCAGCGCTCCCTGGTTCCTCTCTATCAAAAAGTGTTACCTGAAAACCTTTTTTTTGTAGAAACAAAGCATTACAAACTCCTTGAATGCCTGCACCAATAATTCCAATTTTTAGATTTTTTTCTTCCACATCTAAAATATATTTTCTTAGAAATACTTATTATATATGATATTTGATCGCGGGTTTATTTAACTTGGATTGTTATTTGCCTATAGATATTAAGGTTAAGTCGTCACTTAGCTTGTTATCCCCAGCAGTATTAATTACTGAATTTGATATATCTGATAACTGTTTGCTAGAATCTGTATTAAAATTTTGTTCTATAATTTTTAATGAACCATCTATTCCTATTTCTTCACCTGAGCTATTTAAGCTTTCGGATAAACCATCAGTAAAAGCATAAAACCTATTATTTCCTAGCTTAACTTTGTGACTTTTATAAACAGATTTATCTTTTTGAAGTATTACTCCCATGGGTGGCGAATTACTCTCAAATTGCTCATAATTTCCTGATGATGATCTAATTATAGCTGGCTGATGACCTCCATTAACCCATCTTAATTCATCAGTCCTCATGTTATATTCTCCCAATATACTAGTAACAAACATGCCTCCAGTTTTAGTTAAAAATAGATCATTATTCATATGAAACATCATTTCATCTGGATCTACTTGATCTCTAGACATAATCTCAAATAAAGTTGATGCTTTTGCCATTACCATTCCGGCATGAATTCCTTTACCTGCAACATCTGCAATAATAAAATAAACACTATCATTGTGAGGATAAAAGCTGAAGAAATCTCCAGAAACTTCTCTAGCTGCAATATTTATTCCATGTACAGGATAATTTTCTAAATTCCTCTTTGGTAGAAAATTTTCTTGAACTTTCACAGCAAGTTTTACTTCATTTGATATTCTGTCTCTCCATACTTTCTTTTCAGCTTCACTAGTTTCTAGTTTGCTCATCAATCTATTATAATAAAGTCCAATTACACCACCTGCAGTAAATGGATCTTGAGGTCCTCTAATTGTTAAATCTCCAGACTCAGATTGTTTTTCTAATATTGTAATTAAATCATGTTCTACAGAAGTTGCATTGTGTTCAGCAATATTCAGACCTAGCTCTTCATGTAAAGGACTTACTCTTAAAGGATAGAAGTAATTTAAAATTTTCAATAAAATATATGATCCAAAAAAAGAGAATGCGCCAATAGACACAATTCCAATAAACTGTGCTTTAATTTGCTCTAATCTAGTTAATCCAGTTCCAAGTATTTCAAGATCACTAAATAATCCAACTGCTATAGTGCCCCAAACACCTGCTGCCAAATGAACTGGTACAGCTCCAACAACATCATCTATTTCAAATTTATTTAAAAATTCATTAACAAAAATTGCTACCACTGCACCAATAATACCTACGAAAATTGATGTAACAGAAGTCATCGAATTACATCCTGCTGTAATTGCAACCAATCCTGCAAGTGGTCCAAGAATTACATAGTAAGGATCTGGTTTTTTAAATAATGCAAATGAAATTCCAAGACCTGTTAATAATCCAAAAGAAGCAGCTAGAAATGTATTTATTAAAATTAGTGGAACTGCCTCATCCATAGCTCCGTTACTTCCGCCATTAAATCCAAACCAACCAAACCACAAAATTAAGGTTCCCAGAACTGCAAGTGGAAAACTTGACCCTGTAAACTTTCCTTTATTAGCATCTGAATATTTTCCAATTCTTGGACCCAAAATTAATACTGCTGATAATGCAATCCATCCACCTACTGAATGAACAATGGTGCTTCCTGCGAAATCAACAAATCCAATATCTGTCAGCCATCCTGTAGTTTTAACTTGTCCTGTAACAGCAAGTAATTGTCTCGTTGCATCAATGTTATTTAAATAACTAGATGACCAAGCCCAATGACCAACTATTGGATAAATTATTCCTGTAGCAATAATTGTTATGATTAAATAGCCATTAAACTTCATTCTTTCTGCAACAGCGCCCGATACAATAGTTGCTGCAGTTGCAACAAACATTGCCTGAAACACAAAGTAAGTCATGTATTCAGCTCGATCAGTTTTAAAGAAAAATAAATCGGTTCCAAAATAACCATTAAAGCTCTTACCAAACATCAAACCGAAGCCAAATAACCAAAAGATAACAACTGCTAATCCAAAATCAGCTGCGTTTTTTAATGCTACGTTAATACTATTTTTATGCCTTGATAGTCCTGTTTCCATACACATGAAACCTGCCTGCATTATGAAAACTAAAATTGCGCAGTCTATAACCCAAAGGGTATCAACAAATGATTTTACTGATTCCAGATCTACATTCTCCATTTCATCCTCTTAAGGTTATATTTATTTTAAAGTTCATAATAGAAAGTAGATGGTCAAAATAGGTTAGTTAATCTTTTTTTTTCCAGATAAAATAAAACAAATAGGGACAAAGTGCTGGAACAACCCCAAACCAAAACCACTCATCCCATCTAAAGCTTTTATCCATCATTGGGCTTCTTAAACCATTCCACCAAGTTAAATAACCAATCATTATTATCCACGCTAAACTGGCAGTTGCATAAATTTTAAAGTTTTTTGAAAGGTCTCCTGAGAAGACCAATTTAACTTGTTCAATATATTTATTGAAGTCCATTTTAATAATTTAACAGTTAGTGTTCTTATCGAGAACTGATTTATGAGTATAAGTCATAATGCATGGTTTTGATGTTTCTTGTTCCTCAGTTTTAATTTTGTATCCATCTGAAAAAGCTTCAACACAAAATTCATAGCCTACCTTCTCAACTATAACATCTGCTTCACCTAATAATTCTTTCTCAATTTCATTTGATGGATCTGATTTTCCTGTGATATTACAAGTTTTGGTAAAGAAATAAGTATCGTTATCTGAATAATACTCTGACTGAGCTAATGATATTTGCATCATTATATTTTCTGCAGATTTTTTTTTAGATGCTCCAACGTAACCATTGTAACTAACAATTCCTATAGCTGATATTATTCCTAGTATTGCTACTACCACCAAAAGCTCAATGAGTGAGAACCCAGAGCTTTTAGTAGTCATAAAAGAACTTTTCAAAATAAAAGTTTTACTTTTATTCAATAAGAAGAGTATCGTTTAGTGGATCTTCTCCACTAGCAGTACATGTTGAAACAGTAACCTGACTAGCAGTACTTTTTACATTTGTTCTGCCTTGCGTATCTGTTGTACAATTAGCTTTTGCATCAAATTTTGCTGCATCAAAAATTGCTGATCCAGAACCACCAGTTGTTCCATATGAGTTTTTAAATTCAGATAATGCTAAAGCTGCTGCTTTACTTACTTCTCCAGCAGATGTTCTGCTGCTACAAGTTAATTTATCAGCACCAGCTTTATCTTTCATTGCAGAACTCTCTCCAATATTACATTTTTGTAATTCTGCAGCTATGTATTTAACAACTGTTGCATGGTTAGACTTTGCTCCAGACTTTTTCGCACTTGATGTATATCCAGAATAAGCAACTACTCCAACAGCAGCAAGAATACCGATAATGGCTACAACAACTAATAATTCTATAAGTGTAAAACCTTTATTATTTTTTTTCATAATTTGTGTTCCTATTTTAAATAAAAAATATGTATATACATAATAATTATATCTCTTGAAAGTCAATATCTATATATGAAATCTATTCAAAATGGGTCATTTTTGTTGATTTCACAGTGAAATTTAATAAATATCAATATTTATGTCATACAAAGTTACAGAAGAAGGCGGAATATCAATTGTTCACCTTGATGGTGAAATTGATATGGACGTAACAGAAAAAGCAAAAGAAATTATAATGCCTTTAATAGAGGCAAAAAAAGAAGTTCATCTAAATTTAAAAGAAGTTCAGTATATGGACTCATCAGGCATCTCAGTTTTGATTGAAAGTCATCAAAAAGCAACCGAACTTGGAACAAAAGTTATTTTAAAAGATATTAGCAAGTCAGTTTTGAAAGTTATTATGATGGCAAAACTAGAACAAATTTTAAACTTAGGATAAATAATGAATAATCTTGCTCAAATATCAGAACAGAGAGATTTTGTCGTAAGTTCATCTAGCCTTAAAGATGTAAGAAGTTTTTCAAGAGAAGTTTTTGAAAAAGTAAATATTGAACAAGATTTAAAAGACGAATTAGTACTAGCGATAGCAGAAGCAGCCCAGAATATTGTTAAACATGCTTATCAAGGTGAGGATACTGAGGATAAAATGGAGATAAAAATTTCTTTAGCAAATGGTAATTTAGAAATTGGATTTTTTGATAAAGGAAGACCAGTTGAAAAAGATAAAATTCGACATAGAAAAATTGATGATATTAAACCAGGCGGACTTGGAACTTTTTTTATTCAACAAATAATGGATGCAGTAGTATTTAAAGAAGGTGAAAAGCCTTGGATCAACCATTTAATTTTGTCAAAAAAAATAAATTATTGACCTATAATTGCACCAACATTAAAGATCGGTGAATACATCGCTATCATCAAACCACCAATCATAGTACCCATAAATACTATCATGATGGGTTCAATTAAACTCGACATATTATCTACAGCTGTATCAAACTCTTCTTCATAGTAAGCCGACACTGATGTAAACATTTCATCCAAGTTACCAGTTTGTTCACCAACTGATATAAGCTGACTAAAAGTCGGAGGGAACACTGGTTCTTTTAAAAATAATTTTGTTAGAGTATCACCAGAGAAAACACCTTTTTTTACATTTTCCAAAGCTTGAGTAACCACATCATTATTACTTACTTGTTTTGCAATTTCTATACTCTCAAGCAAGTTTACACCTGCAGAACTAAGATTACCCATAATCAGGGATATTCTTGCAATTAATGATTTTAAAATCATATCTCCAAATACAGGCATTTTTAAAACTCTATTGTGCCATTTATATCTTACAGCTGGTATTTTTGTTGTTGTATATTTAAATAAAGCAAAACCAATTATACAAACTATAGCTAAAGTCAAACCGCCTGCTCCTCTCATAAAATTACTTGCATTCATAATAACCGCTGTCGGAGTTGGTAAAGCTACTCCCATACCCTCATACATTTCGGCAAATATTGGAACAACTTTTATTAACATGAAAACCATAACTGTTATAGCAACAACAAACATCACTACGGGATAAGTTAATGCACTTTTGATTTTCTTTTTTACTTTCTCTCTTTTCTCAAGTGAGTCTACCAATTTAAGTAAAAAAACATCTAACTTACCACTCGCTTCTCCTGCCTTGATTAAGTTTATATAAATATTATCAAAAATTTTAGGATACTTTTCAAAACATTTGGATAAAGTTACACCCCCCTCTAAACTTTTTCTTATGTCCTCAATGATTTCTTTCATTGTTGGGTGTTCAATTTGATCACGTAACATTGATAGAACATTCAAAATTGGCAGGCCTGCTTTAACCATTGTGGCAAACTGTTTTGAGAAAATCATCACATCTTGGGGTGATACTTTTTTCTTTCCGAATGAAAAACTGCTTTTTTTACCTTTTTCTTTTGCTGCTTTTTTCTTTTTAGTTTTGACTAAATTTGTGATTATTATCTTTTGTTCTTTTAACTTATAAGACGCCTCTTCTTGATTAAGAGCTTCTATTTCTCCCTCTATATATTTTCCAGCGGAAATACCTTTGTATGTAAATGTTTCAGAGGACATTTATTAATCCATTGAAAGAACTCTATCAAACTCCCTGAAATTTAAATCTCCAGTTAATATAAGCTCTCTTCCCATATCTTGCATCGTTCTAAAGCCTTCATTAGAAGCAATTTCTTTTAGCTCTGGTGTCGTGGCTTTTCTTAAAATTGCTTCTTTAATAGGCTTAGTAACATTTAAAATTTCATAAATACCCATTCGACCTTTGTATCCGCTATCTTTACATTTTGCACAACCCTTTCCTTTTTGAACTTTTGCTCTGGAAGCCTGTTCTACTGTAAAACCAAGATCAGCTAAAGCTTTTGGAGTAATGTCATTATCTGGTTCTCTACACTCTGTACAAGTTTTTCTTGCTAATCTTTGTGCCAAAACCAAACTTACAGCTGCACTAATTAAATAATCCGGTGTTCCCATGTTCTGTAATCTTGTGATTGTGCTTGGCGCATCATTTGTGTGAAGTGTACTAAAAACTAAGTGTCCTGTTAGTGCTGCTTTTAATCCAATATCAACTGTTTCTTTATCCCTCATCTCTCCAACTAGAATTATCTCGGGGTCCTGTCTTAAAAATGATCTTAAAGCTGTTGCAAAATTAAAACCAATATCATCTTTAATTTGAACTTGTCCCACACCATCAAGTTCATACTCAACTGGATCTTCAGCAGTTAATATATTTAAATGGGGTTGAGAAACTTCCTTTAAAATACTGTATAGTGTTGTTGTCTTTCCTGAACCGGTCGGACCTGTTACAAGTACTAATCCTTGTGTACCATGAATTGCTTTCCTCAAATTTTTTAAATCTGTTTCTTCAAAATTTAATTGCTCTAAACTTATATCTCCTGCATCTTTATTTAGAACCCTCATTACAATTCTTTCATTTGTAGCTGTTGGCAAAATAGAAAGACGAAGATCAACAACTTTTCCATCAATTTTAAATGGTATGGCGCCATCTTGTGGAAGTCTTCTCTCTGCAATGTCTAATTTTCCCATAATTTTAAATCTTGTTACAACTGCACCATAATTAGAGTGCAAAAATTTTTTAAAATGCTCTTGCTCTGTAAGGATACCATCTAATCTATATCTTACTCTTGATGAGAACCTATATGGTTCAATATGAATATCAGATACACCAGCTTTAATGGCGTCAGCAACTACAGCTGTACTAAATTTTATAACCTCAGACTCATTTTCAATTGCTTCTATATCTTCTTCAGGTTGACTTTCTAAAACTTCTGCTTGTTCATCAACATCATAATCAAACGTTTTAGTTTTTTCAGCTTGGGTTTGTCTAATATCTGAAATAGTTTTTTCACCATCTGCTAAAAGTTTATCTACAAAATTTGAGATATCTGAAACTTTTGCGGCATGTAATTCTATATCCATTTTTGTGATGGTTCTTAAGTTTCTCATCAAACTTAATTTTGAGATATCCGAAATTGCTATATGCAGAACTTTTCCTTCAATTTTAAAAGGTGCTATAAAATTCATATTTATATAATTGGAGGGAAGCACAGCTTTTAGCTCTTCGGTCGCTTCGATTGTTGATAAATCTACAACATCTAAAGACTGATCATGAACTAATAAATCTAATATTTTTTGTTCATCTGTTAAATTTAATTCAAACACAGCATCTAGTTGTGATTTATTTCCGTCACTAGAAATTTTTTTTATTTCAGCTAAGTCTTTTCCTGAAATAATATCTTGATCTATCAAGATATTAATTAAATTAATCTCAGACTCTCTACTTATATTAATCATTATAAAATTCTTGGCGCTATAAATACCAATAATTCATCAAGGTTATCAGAGTTTGCCTTACCTTTAAAGAGATTACCAATCACAGGTACATTTCCAATACCAGGAGTTTGGTTTTTACTCTGAGAAAGCACGTTTTTCTTAATACCACCAATCACAACAATATCTCCATCTGCAACTAGTAATTTTGTTACAATTTCCATTTTATTGATAGGTGGCTCATCACCTCCGGCTGATCTGTTAGGAGTATCGTTATTTACTTTAATAGTTAATAGAACGTTTCCATCTCCAATAATGCTTGGAGTGACCTCTAATTTCAATGCAGCTTCTTTAAAAGAAGTAGAGGTTGTACCATCAGACGTAGTTTGATAAGGAATTTCCTCACCTTGCGTTACAGTTGCTAGCTGGTTATCCAAAGTAAATACTTTTGGATTTGATATTGTTTTACCCATTCCCATACTCTCTAATGCTGTTATTTCAGCTTTAAGAACTCCTGTGGGTGTTCGTCTCAAAATTCCGATACCACTTGTAGCGCCAGTAACTGGAAAATTAGCTATGCTATCTGTTGCTGATCCAAGCCCTGCGGCAGTATCTAAATCAGTTCCAAATGCACTTCCACTACTAGTTCCTGCTGTACCCCCTGATATTTTTCCACCTCTATTATAATAGCCGCCTATCCTAGTACCGAGCGCTCTTTCAAAATCTGAGTTAGCTTCGACAATGAATGCTTCAATTAAAACTTGTTTGGTTCTTATATCTATCTCTTTCACAACTTTATCAACCACATCTAAGTCTTTTTCTTTACCTCTTACTATTATTGACCTTGTAGTTATTTCTTCTGTTATTTGAATTGGTGTAAAGGAACTATCTCCACCTGCTGATTGTGTAAATAATTCCTCAATTGTCTGTTTAGCTTGAGACGGTGTTATATAATAAAGTCTAAATATTTCAGAATATATTGGTTCAACGCTATCTTCCAATTCTACTTTTCTCTTAACTGCCTGAGCTCTTTCAGATTTATAAGTTTCTTGAGCAGTTAAAGTTTCTGGTGAGTGTATTCTTATTAAATTACTTGCTACATCAACATCTGAAGCAAAATTTTTCATATCTAGTAATGCCTGAAAAGCTTTATCCCAAGGAACATCTATTAATTCTGCTGATATTGCACCAGCTACCTCGTCACCAACAAGAATATTTATTTCTCCAATTTTACCCATTAATTCCATTGTTTCTTTGTAATCTAAGTTTTTAAATTTTAACGTAACTCTTTGTTTCAATAATGGATAATCATCTGGAATGATTAAATAATTTCTTTGCGATTCAGATGATATTTTTTTTCTTTTGCCTAATTTTCTAGAGTCACCTTCAATAGGTTTTGGTCCCATCTCTAAAGTTTTTGCAACTTCTGACTTTCCAGATGCAACTATGTTTTTATCCTTTATTAACGGGGTATTATGCTTAAAGGGTTTGTTGTATTTTTTTCCAAATTGTGAATTTGGACCACAGGCGCTAATAATAAGTACAATAGTAAATAGTAAAACTATGTTAAAAAACTTTTTAATAATCATCTGCCTCTCTGACTTGATTATTAAAATCAATAATCATAAATTTTCCATCTTCTTTTTTAAAAATTGCTTCAGTCAATCTTAGATCCACAAGTTGAATTTTTCCTAAAAATTGACCAAGAGTTAAAGTCAAAACTTCACCTCCAGAATTTACTATTGAAATATAACTGTGATCCTTTCCAGATATAAGACCAGCTAATTTAAAATTATATAAACTAAGTTCGTTCTCTTGTTCATCAGCAGGTATATTTCCGGACATTGAACTTGTACCTTCATTTCCTGCAAAAGGATCATTTAAAGGAACTTCCTCTTCATTTTCTAATTCTTTAGCTATTTCATTAACTTTATCTAAAACTTCTTGCTTTTGATCGTGACTGTCAGCTAGTGCTAACGAATTAATTAATGTAAATAATAAAATAAATATTATTTTAAAAAAATTCATTTGGCATTCCTACAATTGTTAATTCACCTTTGGCTACTATCGCTCCAGTTGAATCATTTTGTACTACACTTATCGTCTCTTTGTCAAAATTTAACATTTTTTTTTGTTTAGATACTGCTCTTTTAAACTTAATATATCCAAGGAAATTACCCTTTATTTCGTAATCTACTGGAATTTTATAATAAGAAACCATTTCCATTGTTATATTGTTTTCAGACTGTTGTGCATTTCCAGCTTTTAAAACTGGTTTAGGTTTTTTTTTCTGTATTTTTGAGATAATTAATCCATTAACAGCTGCGTGCTTGCTCAAACTTTCATACAAACCTTCAACTTCAGCTTTTGAGTGAAACAAAGTTGAGCTAGCTTCAAATTCAGGTTTTCTTTTTTTTATATTTTTTTTTAAAGTAATTATGTCATTTTCAAACTTATTGATTTCATTTTCTTTTAAAATTTTATCATCAAATATAGCTCTTCTTTCTTTAACCATTGGACTAAGAATGACATAATAAATAATCAAAAATAAAATTACAGCCCCTACTCCTATTCCAAATTTAATTAATGTTTTTTTGTCGATGCCTGATAGCTTTTGCTTCAAGTCATCCATTGTCATATTTTTTAAATCCATTATGCACTCTCCAAAATACAAGCTATTTTAAAGCCCTTCATTGTTTGAGAGCTCTGTTGATCATTAGGCAAGGTCATGCTTGCTAAAGATGCTTGTGAAATTAATTTTTTGTTATTTAAATTGCTTATTAACTTTAAAATGTCTTGGTCACTAAAAGCTGTACCTTCTATAACTATTAAGTCTGAACCATTGTAATCAATTGAGCTAAATTTAACTCTTTTTGGCACTGCTGAAGCAATTTGAGCTAAAACTCTAAAGCTAATAGTCTTGTTGGATTTTATTGACTGGCTAAGCTCAAGTGCTTTATCCATTAAATTTTTTTCTTTGAGATATTTATTTCTCTCTAAAGTCTTTAGCTCATGAGTTTGAATAACTTCCTCATATCCAGCTATCTTTTTATTTAAATCTGTAATTTGCCAAAATGAAAATCCAAAAAGAACAACATATATTGCAACAACTATTCCAGCAATTCCTTTAAATGCAAAATTTGAAAAAGCTTTAGCTTTTTTTTGTGCAATCATATTTTCTCTGTTTGGAAGAAGGTTGATATTTTTTACTGCAGTTACAAATTTATAATAACCAAATACATCTAACTTTCTAAAAGCTAATCCCATAACTGTTGAAAAATAAGATGGATTACTTAATTTAGTATCATTTTCAATTTGTGCAGGTATCTTAATTCCATCAAATGGATTAAAAAGATTATAGCCAGTATTAACCATATTTTTCCTAAAGCTTGCTAAATAATCTTCTACGTTTGGCAGATTAGATGTTACTTTTAAATTCCTAATTCTTTTTTCATATTTTGTTTCAAAATCCTGAACTGCCTGTTTAACCTGGGTCATATATCTTCTGACCAAAGCATCCATTTCTTCTTGATTATTACTTTCAGATAAAGTTTTTCTATCTTGAGCTCTAATAAATATATCAGTTATGATTGGATTATTTTCATAAAGTATCATTACATAATTTTCATCAAGTCCAAATTCTAAAACTGCTGTTAAATTTGAATCTTCAATTGATCCAGCTATTTGATTAATTTGGTCTACTGCAGATTTTAATGCAAAACATTTGACATCAATAATTACAGCGTTTAATCCACCTTTTTTAATAATTGCTGTATAACTATTAATGTCTGAAAGTTTTGAGGCAACAAACAAGATATCCATCGTGTTAGCTTTTTCATCTTTATTTATTACCTGATGAAATATTGAATACTCTGCTAAGTTATCTGTTAGTTGAACTAAATTTTCCCAAAGTGAATCTGTATCAATAGCTTTTTTCAATTCTTCTTCAGTCATTAAAGGCGCAGTTACGACCCTAATGATGGCGCTTGTAACTGGAATTGCTATTGCAGCATTGGTTGTTGATACTTTTGATTTTAATAAAGCTAACTTTAGCTCTTCAGCAATTTTGTCTTGATTTTCTAAAACTGTTCCACCATCAGGAACTCCTTCAAATTTATGAACATAAAATTTATCTAAGACCCATTGGTTTGCTTTATTGCTGGAAACTTGTGCAAGTCTAATTTCGTTTGGTGTCAATTCAACACCTAAAATTTCCTCACCTTTTATTGAGGATTTCCCTAATCTATTTTTTAATAGTTTGCCAAAAAAACTCTCTTTCTTTTTGCCTGCATCTGGCTTTGGCACAGGTTTATCTGGCGCACCATCTTTACTCTTCTTTTTAAAAAGATTTGCAAAAGGATTTTTCATATTTTTATATTTTGAATTTTATCTATATACTCAACTTTTACTAGAATAAAAAGCCCGAGTAGTACATAATGAGTTTTTTTGAAATAAATTAGTAAAAATAACTTATATTTATAGTATCAATATTGAATGTTTGAAAAATTAGAAGAACTTGCAAAAAATAATAAGAAAATTTCTGATTTTCACATAAGAGCTGGCGCTCCACTTGCTTACCGACAAACTGGTGAGATTATTAAGGTTCAAGAAGTAATGGTTACGGCTCAAGATATAAAAGATTTATTATCAATGAACTGTAATGAACATGAATTGAATAAATTTGATAAAACTCACGAATTAGATACTTCGGTAACATTAAGTGGATTAAGATTTAGAGCAAACTTTTATAAAACAATTAAAGGCCCGGCATGCGTTTGTAGAAGAGTGGAAAGTAAAATTCCTGAAATGGATCAATTTAATTTACCTCAGTCTCTTTATGATATTGTCGACTTTCACAAAGGACTAGTTTTAGTTACAGGCCCAACTGGTTCAGGTAAATCAACTACGCTTGCAGCTATTGTTAATGAAATAAATAAAACAAGAACTGCAAATATTATTACTGTAGAAGACCCCGTTGAATTTATTCATCAGGATAACAAAAGTATTGTTTCTCATAGAGAAGTTGGAAAACAAACTGAAACATTTGCTGCAGCTTTAAAAGCAGCTCTTAGAGAAGATCCAGACGTAATTTTAGTTGGAGAAATGAGAGACTTAGAAACTATCAGTCTTGCATTGACTGCTGCTGAAACTGGACATCTAGTTTTTGGAACTTTACATACTAGTGGTGCTCCAAGTACAATTAATAGAATTATCGATGTTTTTCCTCCTGAGCAACAAGAACAAATTAGAGCTCAAATTTCGACGTCTCTTAAAATGGTAGTTACTCAAAGGTTATTAAAAACAAGAGATGGTGCTGGTAGAGTTGGTGCTTTTGAAATTATGAAATGTACTGCGCCAATACAAAACTTAATTAGAGAAGCTAAAATTCATCAAATTCCTAGTATCATGCAAACTGCAGTAAGAGATGGAATGATAACTATGGAAAAATCTTTAGAGGAATTAGCTAAAGCAGGGAAAATAGATCCAGGTGCTGCAAGATCAGAACATTAAAGGTTTTACATTACTCGAGTTGCTTGTTGTTATTTCAATAGTAGCTTTGGTTTCGGCCATAGGTATGCCTAACTTTATGAGTTGGCAAAAAGATAGGGAAGTTAGAACAGCTGCTGAAAAAATTGCAAATGCAATTAATATGGCCAATACGCGTACAACAAATGGAAGTCTAGAAATTGTCAAAATTACTTTTGAAAGTACTACATCATCTACTAGTGTTACTACTGTTGGAATTGACAGAAAAAAATTTTCTGACAGGATTAATAAAGGTTTAGACGTAAAATGTAAAAATGATGCGAATTGGTTCACTAAAACTATTGATCAGCAAACTTTTTCGGTTGCAACAAACTTGACGAAAAAATCGTCAATTTGTTTTTCTTTGAGAGAAAAAAATTATGGAACTGATGGTATCTTTAATGGACAGCAAAATATCAACTTAGAAAATTCTTCAAATGTTACAGATAAATTTATTATGATTTGTCGAAGTGGCTCAAGTTGTCCTGGAAAACATTCATACTTGATTGAATGGACAAGATTTGGAAATGTTAACAAATTTAAATGGAGTAAAAGTGGTGCTTGGACAAGAATGTAAAAAAAATAGATTTGATAAGGGGATAACGATATTAGAGGCTTTAGTATCAACTGCTATAATTGCAATTGGATTTATTGCTATTTTTCAGATGGTTCAATATTCAATTCGTTCAATTGATGTATCGGGTGAAAGAACCAAATCCAGCCTTCTAATTTCAATGGTTGCTGAAGATTTAATATCAGAGAAGAATGCATCATCGCCAACAAGCAAGGTTTCCTTAACTGATTACCTAATTAATCAAGAAAAAAGTGGAAAAACTTCCTGGAATGCTCCGAGTTGCAATTCTGGATCTTCAACATCTCAAACCTTCACTAATACTGTTGATGCTAAAAAATATAAGTGGGCAAATAGATTTTCTAAAAGAAGATTAAAATGCAAGGGAGTAGAAAATAAAAAAGAACTTAAAGTATATGACATTTGCAATAATGCCGCTTCTGGTAATGTTTGTACTTACAATAATAATAAAAATTATAATGGAACAAGGCTTTATGACCAAATGGTAATTGGTCGTATGGAAGTAAATATCAGTACAGGAAGAGTTGATAATCAGGGAAATAAAAAACCTAAGAAAGGGTATTTATATTTTCAAATTAGATAATGAAAAAACTAAAAAACATATCTGGATTAACTTTAATTGAAATTTTATTAGGTATTGTAATTTCTGTCATAATGATGGGTGCAATGTTAACATCGTATAATGTTGTAAATAATTCATATTCACAAGTTACCGATAAAGCAAAGATATCTAATCAAGGTAAAGTAGTTTTGGGGATGATAATGGCTGACATTAGAAACGCTGGTTTTAAATATTATGGTGATACGGTAAAAACTACAAATGAACATGTTCCAATTCTGATTACTAAAGCGTCAAATTTTAACACTGCATGTGATACAATAGATATTGTTTATGGTGACATGCAATATGATGAAAGCAAAACACCAAAATATACTTTTCAAAGATATAAAGTTACTTATAGCTGTGAACGTTCAAAACTTCCTGATAAAAGCGCACCTCCATTACCAGGAAATAAATTTCCACCTATCAATGCGTTTGCTGTTTATAAAACAAAAGTCATTTGGGATGAAACTGGAAGTAATTGGAAAAATCCTAGGACAGATGGAAATGATGCAACTTATGAAAAACAATTAGTTGCAGATTATATTGAAGATTTAGTTTTTTTACCAATAGATGATGAAGGTAAATTAATAAATCCTCCACCAACGGTAAATAATGCAACAAAAGATAAATTATATAAAATTAAAACTGTCGATATAGCGCTTTCTATAAGATCAACAAAAAAATTCTATAGATCTGATAAAGATAGAACTAAGTTTACATTAAATAATCCTCTTAGAAAAAAAACTAGGAATGATAAATATTTTAGAGAGACAATAGTTGTAACTGCACATGCAAGAAATATGGGAACGTTATAATGATAAATAATAATGAAAAAGGTTTTGCGCTAGTTCTTTCGTTAGTTTTGATGTTAGTAATGTCATTGATGGGCGGTGCTCTAATTGTGATTTCTGCTGGAGACCATCAAAGCAACAATCGGAGTGATGAATATCAACAAACCTTTTATGTTGCAGAAACAGCTCTTCTTGAAGGAGAAAGATATGTGCTCAATCAATCTCTAGGACCTTGGAATATTAGTAATCACCAAAGGGATATGAGTAAAAGAAATCTTCCTAACAATACAGTAAGTTTTCCGTCTAATATGACCCAAAAAAACTATAATTCCAAATCTATGAGCTCAGATAATTACCTATCACAATCAGATACTTGTTATAATTCTTTTCAAGTAAACAAACCAAAAGACTACAAAGTCGTTGTTGCTGAAAGTTGGAACTTTGGAGTAATTCTGGATGACAGTATAGGTTCAAAAACCATTCCCAAGAGTGAGATCGATAAATTGAAGAAATTTTACTATCAATATTTTATCGAGCAAGTAGGCTCTGCTCCATTTAAAGGCACAGGAACAAGTGTGAAAAAAGAAGCTGGAAATACTGGAAGTGATGGTATTGCTTACAGAGTTTATGGATGTGGCATCAAAAAAGAGAAGGATGATATAAATTTAGTAGTAGCACTAGAAAGTGTAATTGTTTTACCGAAGTAAATATGGCAAATTTGTTTATTAATAAAAAATATTTTAATGTAGTAAGTAAAATTATTTTATGAAAATATTAATAAAATCTTTTATCATTGTAATTTTATCCATTGTCAGCTCATATTCTGCATGTGATTTAAAAGCTGAATTTGGAGAAAAAAAAGAAGTTTTTGAAAAACGTGAAATGATAGGAAGAACATTTCCATTAGAATATCCAGAATTAGAAGTTTTTCCTGTATTGGCAGATGACATTTGTCCAAATCAAAAATTAAAAGATGTCGGTATCGAGTATAGATTTTTAAATAATGAGTTGGTTGCAATTAATTTTGTTGCTCTCAACGATGATAGAAATTTAGTTTCAGAGAAACTATTATTAATGAATTATGTAAAAAATAATTATAAAAAATTCGACACTGGAAAAAATCCAAAATCATATGAAGGTGTTGAAGTAATTGAGAAAACAAATTTATTTGTGGTTTACCAAAGAATAACAGGTGATGATGGAATTAAAGATGAACAAATTTATTTATCAACTCCTGAATTAGATGAAAAGTTATCGAAGTTTTATGCAGAAAAAGAAATGGAGACGACAAAAAACTAATGATGAAATTAAAAAAATTAATATTTAGTTTTTTATTTGTATTTTTAACTACAGAAAATTTATTTGCTAAGGCTTTACCACCTGGTACTGGAATTGGAGATGTGCCAGCAAACGTTTTGATCTTACTTGATAAATCAGGAAGTATGGGTTGGCGTATGAGCGGAGGATTAGCAAGTATGAGATACCCTTACGATGCAGATGCAGATAGCAGTGGTAACATACTTGTTTCTCAATACAACAGGGATGGAGTAAAAAAATTTCTATACGATACAGCCTCGATGGATACTGGTTTTGGATATAGAGGTGTTTCTGGAAAAGGAAATGCTAGATATGAAGGTAACAGCAACTGCAGAACATCATATTCATACAGTGGAGAAACTTATAACAGTATTTATTATACAACAGCATATTTCGAGAGTGCAGTTGTAGGCATAAGAACTAGCGATGGCAGATGTATGGTAAAATATAATATAGGTGGCCGTCCCTATAACATGACAATTAATCCAAGCAATGGAATGCTCTACGTTGGTCATAGTAATGGTTTTAAAACAATAAACCTAAACACTAACCAAACTTACAATTGTAGTGTACAATTTAATTTAAGACTTAGTTATGGAACCAAAATAACGGGAGACTATATTTATTACTACCGAAATAGTAGAATTTATAGATCTAAGTTAAATACTGGTGGCTCAGCTTGTCCTCAAAATAGTGTTAGCGGAAGTTTTTCTTTCTTTGAAGGTAATTATCTCGGATTGGAGAGAGATCCAAATAATTCAAATGTTTTATTTACCCTATCATGGAACCAAAGCAGATTAAAAAAGATCACTATAAATGCCTCAGGTAACGGTGCAACTACGAACTGGACAAAAGGAAGAAGAAGTAAGTCAGCGTCAAATTCAAGTAATTTATATTTTTATTACCCTTGGGGTTTAGGTTGGGATGAAAATAATAACAGGCTTTTAGGAGCAAATCTAAACAACGGACAAGTTCATGTGCTTGATAATAATGGTGGCTGGATTAAATCTATTGGTGGTGCTCCAAAAACGAGGATGCAAGCTGCTTATGAGGCTATAGAAGCAATAGTTAAAGACTCATCATTAACTTCAGGTGTAGATTTTGGTTTTGCTTATTGGTCAGCGGGTGCATCTGGATTTACAAGATGGCACGGAAATCATAAAACCGGTCAAGGTTTTGCTAGACCATGCACTTATTACAATTGTCTTAAAGTTCCTATATATAAAGGAGGAGCAGCTCAAATCGCAAAAATGATACGAACCGTCAATCCAGGTGGAGGGACACACTTGGACTCTGCGATGAGAATAGCTTCGAGGTACTATAAGAACAGTACTTTTTCACCAATAGATAAAAATTCTCCATGTCAAAATTCTTATGTAATCCTAATCGGTGATGGAGAATGGTTTGGTTATACACATAATCGAGGTCTTAAAATTGTTAAAGATATTTATAATAATAATAAAATTAAAACGTTCGCAATAGCTTTTGGTACTGGAATACGGGCTAGTGGATATAAAAAGTTTGAAGATGTTGCAAAAGCAGGTGGAACGGAAAAAGCAATTATTGCTACAACTGGTGCCTCTTTAACAGCTCAACTTAAACAAAAAATTGGCGAAATAATTGCAGAAAAACTATCATTTACAGCACCTGCAATTACTGCAACTATTCAAGATGGTGGTTCTTTGTATCAAGCTCAATTTGATTACCAACAAAATAAAGAATGGATTGGAACTCTAACAAGGACAAAAGTAAATCCAGATGGAAGTATTGATGAAAAAGATGCTGGCAATTGGTCAGCTGCTGAGAAAGTTCCAGCTCCAGGATCAAGAAAAATATGGAGTGTAATTCCAGGTACAGATTATAAAGCTGACTATAATAACTTTAGAGATACTTATGCAACTGAAATTGGAAATGTTATGGCATTATACGAAAATGACATAATAGACTATCACAGAAAAACTGATACAGCGAGTGGATCAAGTTTACTTAGAAGATGTGCAAACTCAGCAGGAGTTCTTGATGGAACAGACGATGACTTAAAAGGATTAATTAATTTTGTTAGAGGAACTGATTATTTTGATTATGATGGAGATTGTAATCTTACAGAAAAAAGAACCAAAAGTGGAAAAAATATTTATCTAGGAGATATATATCACTCACAATTACTTGTTGTTGGAGCGCCTTCAGCTGATACAGAATTTACAAATACAAATCAGGAAGCATATTTTAGAAAAGTTAATGGATATGACACATGGAAAAATTCTTTAAATGCGAGGGATCCTATAATTTATGCTGGTTCTAATAGTGGAGTTCTTCATGCATTTGATGCAGAATCAGGAAAAGAAATTTGGGGATTTGTACCGCCATTAGTTGCTCCGTACTTACCTTTGACAATGAATAATAATCTTAATTTACCAAAAGGTGGTGGATCGAATGCAATATTTGGAGTTGATGGGTCTATAGTTGCACATGACATGTACTTTAAAAGTCCATTAGATACAGCGAAGAAATGGCATACTATTCTTTTTGTTCCATATGGAAGAGGGGGAGCTGGAATGAGTGTGTTAGACGTTACAAATCCAAACAAACCTTTGCACCTATGGTCAATTTTCAATGATAAAATTAATAATAGAGTTTACAGAGTGGATCATAATCAGGTTATTTATAATTATGATTATATTTCTAATTCTTATTCACTTGCATCATTTCAAGAAGCTCAAGATGTAACAGATAATTACAATGGTGGAGGAACAAAATTAGCTTGTAATTCATCTTTAACTACAAATTGTTATAAAAGCAAAAATTGGACATTCCCTGTTCAAGGTGTTACAAAAAAAGACCTGTCAGTTATCTATAATGGTAACAATTACACTAATTTTTCAGTATCAACAAATTCAAGCAGCGATACTATAATTACATTTGGAACTGAGATGATATATGCTGCAGATCCAGATGTTCCTGATGAAACTTCAAGTTTAGGTGTATTTATTAAAGCTGGTGCTAAAGCAACAGGAGTTCAAACTCATCCTGAATATGATTATAGTCAATTAGGTGAGACTTGGTCTGATCCAAGAATATTTAGAATACCAAATACTGGTGCTGGTGATACGAATATACTCGATGATATTTATGTTGCGGTAATGGGAGGAGGATTTGGAACTCAATTTGAAGGTGTCGGTTCAAACTTAACATTAATAAATTTGGAGGATTTTTCAAATCCAGGAAGTTTATATAAGAGAATACCAATTGAAGACACGGCTGCTAGTGACATAGTTAATTCAGTTCCATCTTCAGTAGTATTAGTAACACCTGATACATCAGTTGGATTAAATTATTCAGGTGGCTTAGTTTATGTCAGCGACTTAGAGGGTAAAATTACAAAAGTAAATTTAACAAACATGAGCGATGACAATAGTGGAAATACTATTAAAATTTTTGATACAACTACTTTATTTAATGCAGGTTCATCAAAAGCAAACGGAAGATATATGTATCACGCAATGGATGCTACTATTGGTCAAACGACAAATTCTATGTGGTTATTCGCAGGTACTGGTGATTATGAGAGAATAAATGATACTACCTCTGGTGTTCAAAACCTGATGATTGGAATTAAAGACGTTGATTATCCTTACTATAAAGAAATTGCAACTCCAGCTAAAGCTGACACCATAACTGAATGTAAAAATACAACTGATGACACAACAGGTGCTAAGTGTCCTGAGAATGCTGACAAAGGTTGGTATATAAATTTAAAAGATTTTGCAAAAGTTACTGCTGAACCAACTGTGTTCCAAGGCCAAGTTTACTTCCCAGTATATGAACCTACTAAATCAGTAAATAAGTGTAGTTTAGGTGATGCATACATTTGTGGGGTTGATGACGAGTGTGGAACAAACAATTCATCACAACTAAATCAAGAAATGGGCAAAAGTAATAAATGTGCATGGGTTGGACAAGGTGTGCTGTCAAAAATTGTAACTTTTGGAGATACATTATTTGCAAATATTGCGGGTAAAGTTGACTGTACCAAAATTAAAGATGCTAAGAAAAGAAAAGAATGTGAAGATGGCTCGAAAAAAGATTTGATTAATATAAAAGCTGGTTCAGGACAAGTCTCTGGATATAGAAGTTCTTGGAGACAAAATAACTATTAATAAATATACATTTATGAAAAAGATTTTAATAATTATATTCTTTTTCTTTTCATTCGGCTCTTTAGGTCATGCTACTTGTCTTAAAACAATAACTGCTGCGCTAACTGAAGTGCAAACTTGTGGGGAAAGTGAAACCTTAACTGTTGAGTCAACTGGTTCAATAGTATTTAGTGGATCTAAAGCAGTAAGAGCAAATAATGGTGTTGGTGCATCAAATACAACCTTAATCAACCATGGTTTGATAAGTGCAACGGGTGATACCATAAATATGAAAAGCGCCCCTGGAACAAATAAAATTACTAATTCAGGTACAATAAATACAGCTCAAAATGAAAATGCTAGCAGTAGCATTGCTGTTTTAGTTCAGAAAACAGATGACACTGAGATTGTTAATAGTGGAACTATTCATGGTGGAAAATATGCTATACAAGGTCAAGAAACTAGCGATATAACCATTACAAACAGTGGTACTATTTCTGCAAATAATGGAAGTGCTGCTGCCATTTACCTTACCAATGGTACAAATGCAACAATAACAAACACTGGAACAATTACAAATTTAAGACATGGAATTAGACTTGGTAAAGGTCATGGCTCATTAAATAATGCTACAATTATTAATTCTGGTTTAATTGCTGGCACAACTCATAACGATAGAAATTCAATATATGTTAGCGATGATAACAATGTAACTTCGGGATTTAATTTAATAACAAAAGGAGAAGGACATTATGATGGTAAAATTCTACTTAGCGATCAAAACGGAACAACCGGTGTAACATTTTTCGACTTTACTTTAGATTGTAGTATTTCAAGAGATCAGACCATAGAAATTCATGAAAAACAAAATGTGAGGATAATTAATAATTTATGCGGGAATGATACTTATGAAATTCTAGACTCAAATTTAAATCCAGATGCAGATAATTCTGAAACAAATGGATATTTAAGAATTTATGGTGAAGATTTAGATATTGATAGCCATAATAAAAAATATAGATCGGAAATATTTTTATCTAATTTAAATGATATTTTTAATTCAGTTTCAGAAGAAAAAAAATCTAGTGGATATTATTCTGTTAAAAAAAGAGACAATATTTATAAAAATGAAACACGTGGTGTAACTGGAGACTTTAAAATCGAAAATGATAACTTTACACCCTTCCTAAGTTATTCAAGCCAACAAGCAAATTTTAATAATGGAGAGTCTTTAGATAGTGAAAATTTGGCTATTGGTTTAAAAAAAGAAATTGATTATGAGAAATTTAAATTTTCTGTGGTTTCAATTTTTGGATTAACTCAAAATAAATATTTAGATCTTGAAACTGAAACAAAGCAAACAATTTTAAAAGAAAACCTCGGTCAATTTGCTGCTGTAAATTATAAAGCGTCTAAAAAAATAGAAATTGATGACAGTCAAAGTTTAAATATTGAAGTCGACGGAAAATATGGTCTTAGAAGACTTCCAACTTATTTAACATCTTTTACAGATGGAGATCTTTCAGTTGATGATGCTGTGGATCAAGTATTATCAGGTGGATTTAATGTTGAGTATTCAAAGTTCTTTGAAAATGGTTTTGTGCTTAAACCATATACAGGTTTATCTTTAAATCAAACTTTGAGTAAAAAAATTGACATTGTTGCAGATGGTGAAAGAAAAGACATGGCTCATTATATGGATGATGATTTGGCAGTAAAAGCTGGTTTAAATATCAGCAAAAATACTGATAATTTTGGCCTAAACTTTAATCTTGAATTTAATGAACAAAATGGACTTAAAGACAGCCAAGTAAATATTTCTTTAACTAAAGTAATTCAAAATAATATTAGTAAAAAAATAGAAGGTTTACCTATTGATCCAGAGCTAGAAAAATTGTTTGATCAATTACAATTAGCTAGAGAAAATGAGAGATTGGCTGAGATAACCGGTAGAGCAGTTGAGGAGAATAGAATAATGAAAGAAATGATTATTCAACTTATCAAAGAAAACAATAAGCTCAAAACAGAGAGAAATCTTTTACTAAAAAATTGATTTTAAAGATTTAATTATATTAAAATTTGTATTTGAATATTTGTTGATCTCAAATGCTTTAAAAAATTTGTGATATTTATTTTTTTGTATCACTGGTAGCTTTAAATAGATCTGTTGAATAGTATCAGATTTTAATATTTTAAATTTTTTTCTTTTTCCTAATAAAATTAAATACAAATAAAATTTCATAATATTTTTGCTGTTTAAATTGAAAAAAAATTTAATTAATAAAAATAAAAACAAAGGTATAAATATCCAAATGTATATTTTAGAAAAGTTAAGATTTAACAATTCTTTGATAAAATTTTTCCGTTCATTATCATCATATGATAATAAATGCTTCGTCCATACAAAATCAGCATAATTAAAGTAATAACTCATTTTTTTAAAAAAATTAGATGAAAACAAACTATTTGATGAGAATTGTTCATTTGAAAAAACGTTATTAAGTGTATTTCTGACATTACTGTCAGGAATTGCTTTGGTCGGATCTATTCTTACCCAACCTTTATCATTTAGCCATACTTCTGCCCATGCATGTGTATCTTTTTGTTTGAATTTGTAGAAATCTCCTATATCATTTAATTCACCTCCATAATAGCCTGTTACAATTCTACTTGGTATATTTGCAAGTCTTGCAAGAAGAACAAAAGTTCCAGCATAATATTCGCAATACCCCTCTTTAAGATCAAAGAAAAAGTTTTCATAATTATTTCCAGAAAAATTTTGAGGACTTAAATTATAATAGTAAGATCCATCAGAAAATTTTTTAAATAACTTATTTAAAAACTCTGTCGGTGTCGACGTATTGTTTTTTAAAACCCATTTTTGAAGTCTATTTGATATATTAGATGGAGTTTTTGTATAATAGTCTTTTAAATCCTCTCCTAAAAAGAAATTAGTTTTATATCTTTTAAAACTTATTTGTTTTTTTCGATCAATTAAATCTCTGCTAACGTAAATTTGATTAAAATAATCTTCTGATATCTCAATATTATTAGAGATTAATTTTGAATTTTTTAAACTTGGTATCCATTTCTTTTTAAAAGGTTCTAAAATTATCTGATAGGTTTGATTTAGTTCCCTACCGTCCTTAACTTTAAAAGATGACTTATATTTATCAAATAAATAATAACTTGAAGACGGTCTCCAGGATTTGTCTTCTTCCATGTAATCAAAAATTTTAACCCTAAAATAGAGCTCATCCTTTTTAAAATTGTTATTTATAAGGGTAAAAACATCTTCTTCTGAATTTGAAAACTCACTGAAAGATCCAAGATTAATGCTATCTGGAATACCTAAAGAGCTTGATACTGGATTAAATAATCTAAAATTTATTTCTGCACGTGGGAAAACTAAATAAAAAATAATTATAAAAGGAAAAATACTTAATCCAAAACCTAAATATTTAAATACATTTTTAATATTAAAATCTAGCAACTCCTTTTGCTGAATTAGATACATATTTATTATGACCAGTATTACGATAGTAAAACTTAATAAAGTGCTTAATATATCTTGGCCTTTAATAAGGCTTGCAACCGATATTATTAAACAAATCAAGCTGAATGAAAGTTTGTTATCTTTATTTTTTAATTCTGAAAACTTCATGATCAATAGTATTGCTAAACAGTTTAGGAAAAATTCCTCTGAAAACACATATTCATTAAAAATAAGCTGAATATAAATCGCGCCTATTGCAATAATACCTAAGATTAAACTTTTTAATTTTATATTAATTTGAAAAAATAGAAGATTGAAAATAAATACAACAAACCAAAAAAATTTATTATTTAATGTTAAATCCGCTGATAGTGAAAAAGTGCACAAAATTAAAAGCAGAAAAGTAAATACTGATAAATTGTAATTCTTAATTTTTAACATCGGCAAAATATTTTAATATTCGATTTAAAGATTGATTATTGTTGTTTAGGTATAACTCGTGTTTTTTATGTTTTATTTTCAAGTTCAATTTTTTTTCATAACAATAATTAACTATATAAGATGAGTAATTTAGTAATTTTTCAAATTCAATATGTGGATATTTATCTAAATCTAAAATTAGATTAGACAATTTTTCAGTATCACTAAAAGTTTTTACATATTTTTTGTCACTAATTATTGATTTTTTCCATGCAATTTTGGAAAAACTATCTCCATTTTTAAATTCATCAATACCATCAAATTCATCAGCATTAATGATATTAATTATTTTAAATTCTTTTAATAATTCGTCGCTCGGAAGAACTTTTTTTGGATAAATAATTATTTCACTCTTTGGATTAAAAATAACTTTAGTTCTCATCAATCCAAAGGGATAAATCGATTTAAGTGTTATTGGATTAAAATAAGATTTACCTCTATAATTACTTTTATAATCTATTTTAAAAAAATTAATTCTGTCAGTAAAATTATAATTACCAACGTTTTTTTTATTGTATTCTATATCAATATTAATTTTTTTTTCTTTTGATGAATTTAAGATTTGAAAACTGATTGAATTTATAGTTTCTGCTTCAACTAAATACTCGTCTTTACATATAAAATCTAGTTTGCTTATATTTTGATGAGAAATAAATATTGATATAAAAAAAACAAAGAAAATTACTATTGAAATTAATAGCCCTGAATTATTTTCATAAAACACTGAAATTAAAAAGCAGAAAAAGATAAATAAACCTAAGCCTAAACCATTAAAGTTAGGATAAATATAAATCTTAGCTTCTTTTTTTAAATTAAGGAAACTTTTAAAATTAAAACTAATAGTTTTTGATTGGACTTCCATTAGCCAATGTTTATTTTTTCGAGGATTTCTTTATTAACATAACCAACTTTATCATCTTGGTTTAAAAACTTTATTCTATGCCTTAAAATATAAGGTATTGTGTCTTTTATATCTTGGTGAGAAACATATTCTTTTCCATGAACAATTGCCCAACCTTTGGCTAAGTCAATTATTTGCTTCATGCATCTTGAAGAAATATAGATATTTTGTTCTAAAGCTTTAATCGTTTGCTCTATTTCAACAACATATTCAAAAATTTCATCTTTTACAATTATTTCTTTTTTTTTATCATTAATTTGAGACCAATTAATTGTTTCACTTGCAGAATTTGAAAAAGAGATATTTTTTTTTAACATTAAAATTTTTTCTTTTTGATCTAAGTCCGACAGTGAATAAGAAATCATAAAACGATCCAATTGTGAATCTGGTAGAGAACTAGTTCCAGAAGTATCCATAGGATTTTGAGTTGCAATGACAAAAAATGGTTCTGGTAAATTATAGCTATCTCCATCTATTGTAACATTTTTTTCTTCCATTGCTTCTAGGAATGCGCTTTGAGCTTTTGGACTTCCCCTATTTAGTTCATCTGCCAAAACAATATTTGTAAAAATAGGACCTTTCTGAAATTTTAACTTATCATCTGATAAAATGTTAAATCCTAGAACATCACTTGGTAATAAATCAGATGTAAATTGGATTCTTTTAAAGTTAAGTCCTAAGCTTGATGTTATTGCTTTAGCAAATGTAGTCTTTCCTGAACCAGGATAGTCTTCAATTAAAATACTTCCTTCAGAAATGATTGCAGCTAGAGTTAATTTGATTTTATCTACATTGCCAACTATAGTTTTAGAAGTATTTGATATTATATTTTCAAACATTTAAATTTTTTTGATTAATAAAAAATTATAGATTGAATATTACTTTCAAAAATTAAATATATCAATGTACCAATAATGATGTAGGGGCCAAATGGGATCTGAGATGAAAGTTTTTTTGATTTTTTCATTAGACTAGGGATCACAAATAATAAAGCTATTATAGACGATAAAAATATCACAAAAGGTATTGAGATCCATCCAAACCAGAATCCGATTGCTGATAAAAGTTTAGCATCACCTAAACCCATTCCCTCTTTGTTTCTTAATTGTTTGTAAAAAAAAATTATAGACCAAATAATTAAATAACCAAAAATTCCTCCAATTAAAGAATTTATATAGTTTGGGAAAATTGGATTTAAATTTGGGTCAAAAGATTTTATAAAACCAATTACCATTAAAGAAAAAGTTAATACATTTGGAATGATGTAATGTTTTAGGTCAATAAAGAAAATTATAATAAAAGATAGACCTAAAATTAAAAAAAGTAAGGTAGTTAAGCTTATACCAAATAAGTAATAAACAGATAAAAAATAAATAATAGTAATAAACTCGATTAATAAATACTGAGGTGAAATTTTTTTTCTACATCTTCTGCATTTGCCGTTTAAAAATAGAAATGAAATTATCGGAATATTATCTTTCCAAGTAATTAATTTTTTACACTTTGGACAAAATGATCTTCCTGATACAACCCCTTTACCCATAGGGAGTCTATAAATACAAACATTTGCAAAACTACCCCAAAGTCCCCCGAGAATAATTACAAATATTAAATCCACAGAAACTGATTATAATTTAATGTTTGATGTAATATGAATTAACCCATCAATTACATACTGAACCATTAATACGGCATCCTGAAGGTGGATGTATAAATTAGGTGTATTAATTATAATCTCCATTGTTGAAAAATTTACCAAAAATTGCTTAAAATACTAGTTAAATAAATGTTTCTATTTAAATCAAAAAAACCGATCGAACCTAAAAAAGAAGCTGAACAAGTTAACGTCGACTTAGAGCTTGTCACAAAAATGAATCAAGAATTTGCTTTGTCTCTCGATTTAAACGACACTCTAATGAATGCATTGCGGGTAATTATTGCAAGGCTAAATGCAGAAGCTGCAAACATTTTTTTAATAAATGAACAAAAGAAAAAGTTTGAATGTATTGCTTCACTTCATCAAGATTATTTAGATGAATACGAATTAGATCTAAAAGATGGTGTTATGGGTAAAGCTGTTCAGCAAAGAAAATGTATTCGTGTAGGAAATGTAAGAAAGGATGTTAGAGAGATAGCAGAATTTTATTTTGATTTAGATAATAAAACAAATTTTACAACATACTCAGTTTTATGCTCACCTTTGATTGCAGCAAATGAATGTATTGGAGTTATTCATTGTTTAAATAAGAAAACTCAAGACAAATTATTTATAGAAGATGACAGAAAACTTTTAGAAACACTTTCAGCGCCAGCTGCTTTAGCAATTAGAAATGCAAAGATGGCAAAAGAAATGGTCGAAAAAAATAAAATTCAAAAAGAAGTAGAAATTGTTGGAGAAATTCAAAGATCCTTATTATCTAAAAATAAAGAGAAAGACTTTCCTATATCTGGAATAAATATCCCTGCCAAAGTTGTTTCAGGTGACTTTTATAATTTTTCCGATTTAGGAGATGGTAAATATGGATTTGGTGTTGCTGATGTATCTGGAAAAGGTATTAAATCTTCACTACTAATGTCGAAAGCATCTAGTCTTTATAGATGTTTAAGTAAAACTAATTTTTCTGCATCTGATTTATTATTTCAATTAAATAATGAGATATGTGAAACTATTTCAAGAGGGATGTTTGTTACTATGTTAATTGGAATATACGATTCAAATAAAAAAGAACTATTGTTATCTAGTGCAGGTCATGAGCCACCTTTGATTTTGTCTGCTGATGGAACTTTTAGTAATTTCTCAGAAGCTGGCCCTCCACTAGGCATTATGCCTAAAACAAAATATCCTGAGCACACTATACCTTTCGAAAATAGCTCAATGTATATTTTTACAGATGGGATTACAGAGATAAAAAATCCAAATGGGGAAATGTTAGGATCAGAAGGTTTTGAAAATTATATCAAAAAATATCAATCAACTTCGATCAACGATAGACTTAAAACTATGATAGATGATATTTTAGGAGCAGGTCATGTACAAAAAGATGATTTAACAATTGTTGCTATAGATGGAAAATAGCTAATATACCGATATTTGTTCCTGATTATAAATTTTACAACTCATAACAATACTCAATCCCAACATAATAGATAATAATGATGATCCACCATAAGACATTATAGGTAATGGCGCACCAACAATTGGTAGCATTCCTAAAACCATTGCTATATTAACAAATACATATAAGAAAATTGCCGTAGCAAAACCAAAACAATATAATTTTGCAAAGAAGCTCCTAGAGACTAGCCCAACATTTATTATTCTATAAATTAATAATATGTATAAAAATAAAAGTATAATTGACCCAAGAAACCCAAACTCCTCTGAAAAAAGTGTAAATATAAAGTCGGTATGTTTTTCAGGTAAAAATTCTAAATAACTTTGAGTTCCTTTTAAGTACCCTTTTCCAAAAAAACCACCTGATCCAATAGCTATTTTAGACTGAATTATTTGATATCCAGCTCCCAAAGGATCTCTATCAGGATTAAAGAAAGTTAAAATTCTAGACTTTTGATAAGGTTTTAAAATGGATATAGCAAAAGGTAATGAGACCAATAATAGCAATCCCGAATAAACAAAGTATTTAATATTTAATCCTGCCAACCAAATTATAGCAATACCACTTCCTGCAATTAAAATAGAGGTTCCTAAGTCAGGTTGCTGTATTACAAGATAACAAGGAATTATTAAAAGTATAATTGGTTGAATTAAAAACTTGATACTTTGAATATCTGAGCTTTGAATTCTATGATAATATCTTGCAAAACATATTATCACTGCAATCTTCATTAATTCTGAGGGTTGTAAGTTTAAAAAGTATAAATTAATCCATCTTGTTGCACCAGATGCTGAAATTCCAAAAAATAAAACTGTTATTAATAAAAGTAGCCCAACAAAATAGAATAAGTAAGCATTTTTGTACCAGGTAGAAACTCTCACAAAAGATAAAACTAAAAATAAACTGAAAAATACTGATAATCTGATTATATGATTTTTTGTATAAAATGAAAATTTTCCTCCCTCTGTAGAGTAAATCGCAAAAACACTGATTGATCCTATAGCAATGATTAATAATATTAATAAATAATCAATTGATTTTAATTTATCTAAAAAACTATAATTGCTAGCTTGTATTCTTTCCCTTAACATTATGCTAAATTTGTATTGCTATTATTAAATTGTTCTCTTAATTTATGTCTATCAATAATTCTTTTTATTAATTTACTTGCGAGTGGCGCAGCTGCTTTACTCCCAGAGCCTCCATGTTCAATAATAACACTCATTGCATATCTTGGATTCTTATATGGCGCAAAAGCAACATATAATGCATGGTCTCTTTTTTTGTATTCAATTTGTTCAGTATCTAAATCTAGTTCTCTATCAAGATCAGTAATTCTTCTAACTTGTGATGTTCCAGTTTTTCCTGCAAATTGGTACTTGGGATTATCGTAACGAGATTTATATGAAGTTCCATATTGCTCATTTGTAGAACCAAACATTGCATCTAATACAAAATTAATATTAGACTTCTTGTGATACATTCTCTGATAATATTCAACATTTATGTCATCTAAATAATTTCTTTCATGCAAAGGAAAATTAGATTGATCTAATTTAATCTTATTTATTATGTCCTTATAATTTATAGAGTCATCTTTTATGATATGAGGTTTTATTTTATATCCTCCATTTGCAATTTGTGCGGTCATTAGACAAAGTTGAAGTGGTGTGGTCTGAATATAGCCTTGTCCAATACCATTAATTACCGTTTCCCCTAAATACCAACTTTGCTCTAATGCACGTCTCTTCCATTTAGTATCCGGAACTAATCCTTTTTTTTCATCGTTATAAAGATCTCCGAGCACATTAGTCCCAAGCCCGTATCTTTTTGCAATTATTGATAATTTATCAACACCAAGTAATCTCGCCATTTCATAAAAGTATATATCGCAAGATTGTTTGATTGCATTTCTTAGCTTCATGTACCCATGACCCTCTTTTTTCCAACAATGATATTTTACTCCATATAGTTCATATGGATGCTTATGACCCTTACATCTTATTGTTTTATTAGGATCTAATATTCCATATTCTAAAGCTGCAAGAGCAACTAATGGTTTAAAAGTAGATCCAGGTGAATAAAGTCCAGCAATAGACTTATTTATCAAAGGTTTTAAAGGATTATTTCTTATCTCTTTCCAATCTTTCTGATTAATTCCGTGCGTAAATTTATTTGGATCATAGGTTGGGGATGATGCCATCGCAACTACTTCTCCAGTATATATATCCATTACGCATATTGAGCCTGCTTTTCCTTTAAGTAGCTCTTGGGCATATTTTTGAATTTCAATATCTATAGTTAAGTTAACCTTATTACCCTGTCTTTCTTTAATGTAATCTATTTGGCTTATTCTTTTTCCGGATGCATTAACTTCGTATCTTTTAATACCATAGTTACCTATTAACATTTTCTCTTGTGAATTTTCTATTCCGTATTTTCCTACTTTTAGACCTGGAACAAAATTTTCTTTTATCTCTGGTTTTTCAAGATCTTGTGGACTAGCATCACCAACATAACCAACTATATGCACTAAATCATTTGCATAAGGATAAAACCTAGATGTCGATAATACAGGTTTTGCACCTTCTAATTCATGTAAATATAAATTAATTTTTGAAAATTGTTCCCAAGTTAAATTATCTGAAATTACTAATGTATCCCAAGGTTTTAATCTCTCCTTTTTTTTATATAATTTTTTAACTTGAAACTGATCTAAACCGATTAAATTTTTAATTTTGAATATTGTTACATCAAAATCATTAATTTCATCTAATATTAAGTGAAGCTGAAAAACTCTATCATTACTTGCTAGTACTTTATTAAAGTTATCTACAATTATTCCTCTCTGAGGAGGTGTTTTCCACTCACGTATTCTATTTTTATCAGATAAGATTTCATATTTTTCTCTATCAGAAATTTGTAAATTATATAATCTTGATGAAATACCTGCAAAAAGTAATATTTTTGCTGCAGCTAGTATAAACATCCTTCTTGTTATAACTCTACCCTTTTCTATGTTTCTTCCTCTATTCAACATTTTTTTGTTTTAAACCTAGTAAATAAATTTGATTAAATAATTTTGCTACTGCTGGATAAATTAAAAACGAAAAAAAGGCAGTTGACATTAAAGCTCCATAACTAATACTTCCATCAAAGAAAATTGCTAACACTGTAAAATGAATTGAGCTAACAATTAATATTGCGATAAAGAATAGTATCCAATCATAAATTAGATTGGGAACTAAAGTTCTAGCTCTAAAAAAAGATGCAATAACACAAAGTAAAAGATAATTTATTGACGAAACTCCAATTGGTAGGTTTTGCACAACGTCATTGATAACACCTGCAAAAAAAATAAGTCCATAACCAAGCATTTCGGGTTTTCTTAAAACCCAATAAAAAACAATTAAGTGAATAAAATTGAAAGATATATTAATTTCAAAAATATTAAATGAAAACGAGTAGCCTGTTAAAGCAAAGAAAAATAATAAAATAATTGGAAAACCATTTAATAGGTATTGATAAATTTTTATATCTCCTCTGGCCATTTTACTTATTCACCTGCACATAATTTAGTTGATTTAAGTTACTAAAGAACTTTACATACTTCTTGTTATTTTGAATTATTATTTTCCCAACAGGTATTGTATCTGGAATTATGCCATCTGACCCAGAGGTGTATACAATTTCGTTTTCTTTTATTTGATTATCTTTAGGTAAGTACTCTATTTCTGCATACTGATCATTTCCATTTCCTGACAGTATTGCATTAATACCACTTGGCTCAATAATGATAGGGATTTTACTATTAAGATCATTAGCAAGTAATACCCTTGAGCTCAAAAAGTTAACATTTACAACTTTTCCGATATAATATAATCGATCCTTTACAGCAGATCCTAATTTAACTCCATTTTTTTGACCCTTGTTAATTATTAGAGACTTTAAATAAGGGCTTTGTTTATCTAATAAAATTTTAGTTAACATATATTCTTGAGAGTACAAATCCCTTTCTTCAATTAACTTTTTCAAAAGAGCATTCTCGGATTTATAAAAAACGACTTCTTTTCTAAGTGAGTCTAAATCAAGATCTTTATCCCTTAAAACTGAAAACTCTTCATACATGCTCATATGATCTTGAAAGAGATAATATTTATCTTTCATATATTTGAATGGACTTGATACAACATACGATCCTCTGAATATTATGTCTTTTGTGATAGACCTAAATTGATTAACTGGTCCAGTTTTAAAATACTCTAATGACAAAACTAAAATAGATATGATTAATAGAGTAAATAAAGAAAACTTTTGTCTATTTCCTTTTTTTAAAAATGCTGAACGAATAGCAATAATAAAATCATCTCTACTCGATTCTGTTGACATAATATTTAATACTCAGATAGTACAGTAGAAAATATTTCTTGATCGTCTAACGCCTTTCCTGTTCCTATTGCAACACATGACAATGGATCATCGGCAATATTTACCGGTAATCCAGTTTCTTTAGAGAACCTTTTATCTATATTTTTTAAAAGTGATCCTCCTCCTGTCATTGTTAAACCCATATCAACTAGATCAGCTGATAACTCTGGGGGTGTATTTTCTAATGCTTTTTTTATTCCAGATACAATTTCTTTAAGTATCGGGTTTAAAGCTTCTGAAGTATCTTGTTCTGAGATGTTTACCTCTTTGGGGGTTCCAGATCTTAAATCTCTACCTTTGACTGCATAAGTATTATTATTTGTTGGTATTGCTGTTCCAATATCTTTTTTAATTTTTTCTGCAGTACTGTCCCCTATCATCAAGTTGTATTCTTCTCTCATATAATCTTTCAATGCATTATCCATAGCATCTCCAGCTACTCTTAATGATTCAGAATAAACAACTCCTCCTAGTGACATTACGGCTATTTCTGTTGTTCCACCACCAATATCTACAACCATTGATCCTGTTGCTTCTTGAATTGGTAACCCTGCTCCGATTGCAGCTGCAATTGGCTCCTCGATTAACTGAACTCTTCTTGCTCCAGCTGCAAGTGCGCTATCTTGAATAGCTTTTCTTTCAACTGGTGTTGATCCAGTTGGTACACAAATTAAAATTCTAGGGTTTGCAATTGTTTTTTTATGAACTTTTTTAATAAAATGTTTGATCATTTCTTCTGTAACAATAAAGTCTGCAATCACTCCGTCTCTCAAAGGTCTAATTGCTTGAATATTGCCTGGTGTTCTTCCTAACATTGTTTTAGCTTCATCACCTACTGCTAAAACTGATTTTTTTCCTTTATTATCAACAACTGCTACAACAGATGGTTCATTTAAAACTACACCTTTGCTTTTTAAAACTACTAAAGTATTAGCTGTTCCAAGATCAATTGCCATATCTTGGCTCCAAAACTTTCTTAAATTGGCAAACATTGACATTTAACTATATTCCTTTCACTTTTTGATGTTTAATATTTTGAGATGGTGCTTTTTTCTCCCGTTTTATAAGCATTTTATTCAATGCATTTAAATATGCGTTTGCTGATGCAACTAAAGTGTCTGTGTCGGCTGATTGACCTACTGTAGTCCTGTCATTTTCTTCAATTTTTACACTAACAGTTGCTTGAGCATCTGTACCTTCTGTTACTGCATGTACTTGATAAAGAGATAATTTTACATCGTGAGGAAATAATTTTTTTATACATTTAAATATTGCGTCAACTGGTCCATCTCCTGTTTCAGTTGTATTTTTAATATCACCATAAACATCTAATGTCATTTCAGCTTTTTGTGGTTCTCCTGTACCAGCAAATACTTTTAAAGATTTTAAATTAATTGCATTTATTTTATTATCTACAATTAAACTGTCATCAACTAGAGCCACTATATCCTCATCATAAATATGTTTTTTTTTATCAGCTAAAACTTTAAATTTTCCAAAAGCAGCTTGGATAATATCATCTGTAAGATCTGAATAACCTAAATCGGATAATTTGTCTTTAAAAGCATGTCGTCCTGAATGTTTACCCATAACAAGCGAAGTTTTCTTAACACCTACACTTTCTGGAGTCATAATTTCATAAGTTTCTCTATTCTTTAACATTCCATCTTGATGAATTCCTGACTCATGAGCAAAAGCATTTTTCCCAACTATTGCTTTATTAAATTGAACAGGAAAACCAGTTGCGTTTGAAACAATTTTAGAGGCTTTGCTTATTAATTCTGTTTTAATCCCTGTATTATAAGGCATTAAATCATTTCTAGTTTTAATTGCCATAACTACTTCTTCTAATGCAGCATTTCCGGCTCTTTCGCCTATTCCATTAATTGTGCATTCTATTTGTCTTACACCTTCTGAAACTCCAGCTAATGCATTCGCTACAGCTAAACCAAGATCATTATGACAATGTGCAGATAATATTGCCTTGTCTATGTTTGGAACATTATTCTTTAGATGTTTGATTGTTTTTGCAAATTCTTCTGGAATAGAGTATCCAACTGTATCTGGAATATTTATAGTTTTGGCTCCACAGTTAATTGCAAGCTCGACTGTTTTACACATAAAATCCATATCAGTTCTAGTTCCATCTTCGCATGACCACTCAACATCATCAGTAAAGTTTCTTGCATAAGTAACGCTTTCTTTAATTGCATCTAGAACCTGCTCATTTGTCATTTCAAGTTTGTGTTTCATATGTAATGGACTTGTAGAAATAAAAGTATGGATTCTAAATCTTGGTGCATGTTTCAATGACTCGTGACACGCATCAATATCTTTTTTTAATGCCCTTGAAAGACCACATGGAATTGAGTTTTTCATTATTTTACTTATTTCAGAGACTGCCTCAAAATCTCCAGGGGAAGCAATTGGAAAACCTGCTTCAACAATGTCTATTCCCATTTCATCAAATACTCTTGAAATCTGAATTTTTTCCTCAACACTCATGGATGCTCCTGGTGATTGTTCACCATCACGCATTGTAGTGTCAAATATGTATAATTTTTCTTTGTCTGACATTGTAATTTTTAGCTCGAGCATAATACATGCTCTCGCTCAGATTGCAAAATAAATTGGAAAATTTAACCCAATTTTAACATCAAATTATTTTTTATCGCTATCAACAAGCTTCTTCTTAGCAATCCAAGGCATCATTTCTCTTAAAGTTGCACCAACTTTTTCAACTGGATGTTCTGCTAGTTTTGCTCTTGTTGCTAGGAAATTTTTCTGACCATTTTTACATTCATCCATCCATTGTTTGGTAAATTTACCAGACTGGATATCGGCTAAAACTTCTTTCATTCTTTTTTTTGTTTCTTGTTTATTTATTATCCTTGGGCCTGACTCATATTCTCCATATTCAGCTGTATTAGAAATAGAATAGTTCATGTTTGCAATTCCACCTTCGTAAATTAAATCTACAATAAGTTTAACTTCATGAACTGTTTCAAAATAAGCCATTTCCGGTTCGTATCCTGCTTCAACTAATGTTTCATATCCATTTTTAATTAATTCAACAAGACCTCCACATAAAACTGTTTGTTCACCAAATAAATCTGTCTCTACTTCGTCTTTAAATGTTGTCTCAATTATACCTGATCTTCCTCCACCAATCGCTGAAGCATATGACATAGCTAGATCTCTAGCTTTACCTGATCCATTTTGATGGACAGCAAATAAACATGGAACTCCACCGCCTTTTTCATATTCACTTCTAACTAAGTGTCCTGGTCCTTTTGGAGCTACCATAAATACATCTAAATCTTTTCTAGCTTTTATCAAATCATAATGAACGTTTAACCCATGAGCAAAAGCGATAGATGTCCCTTCTTTCACACGTTGCTCAATATGATTTTTATAAATAGTTGCTTGTAATTCATCTGGAGTTAAAATCATCACAACATCAGCCCATTCAGCAGCATCCGAAAGGTTCATAACTTTTAATCCTTTAGATTCTGCTTTTTTAATACTTGAAGACCCTTCTCGAAGAGCTACAACAACTTCTTTTACTCCACTATCTTTTAGGTTTAAAGCGTGAGCGTGTCCTTGGCTACCATATCCAAAGATTGCAATTTTTTTATCCTTAATTAAATTTGTATCT
>CACNTW010000004.1 GCA_902623495.1 uncultured Pelagibacteraceae bacterium
AGAGGAAGCTGCAAAAATTAATGAAGAAATGCTTCTTCCTTTAGCAAAAGCTGGAGACGAAAATCCTTGTGTCTATGAAAATGGAGTAGTTAGAACCCCTCCAGGTTATAAAGAGGCATATTCAAAATTTATAGAAGATGGATGGGTATCTTTAACTTGTGATCCAAAATATGGTGGTCAAGGAATGCCAAAAACTGTAAGTGCTTTTTTTGATGAAATGCTTTCATCATCAAGTTTATCTTTTAAATTATATAGTGAATTAAGTATAGGTGCATACAATTGTATTTTGAGTCATGCAACTGAAGAAATCAAAAACACATATCTTCCTAAAATTGTTGAGGGTAAATGGAGTGGGACAATGTGTTTAACAGAGCCTCAATGTGGAACAGATTTAGGATTAATAAAAACAAAGGCAATTAAAAATGAAAATGGTACTTATAATATAAGTGGACAAAAAATCTTTATTACTTCTGGTGACCACGATTTAACTGAAAATATTATACACCTTGTTTTAGCAAGAACGCAGGACGCACCAAAAGGAACAAAGGGGATAAGTTTATTTTTAGTACCAAAATATCAAATTAATGATGATGGATCAATTGGTACAAGAAACGGCGTCAACACTGTTTCAATTGAATCAAAAATGGGTATTAAAGGTTCACCCGCATGTGTATTAAGTTTTGATGATGCCAAAGGGTATATGGTCGGACCAGAGAACAAAGGCTTAAATTCTATGTTTACAATGATGAACTTAGAAAGAATCGTTGTCGGTATACAAGGATTAGGTCTATCTGAAACAGCTTATCAAACTGCTTTAAGTTATTCTAAAGAGAGAAAACAAGGTAAATCAAATAATAATTCTAATGGAGAAACAGATTTAATTATTAAGCACGCAGATATTCGAAGAAGTTTATTAAATATGAAGTCTATAATTGAGGGAGAAAGATCCTTATCTTTTTGGATGGCTCAGCAGGTAGATGTAAGCTTAAGTCATAGTTCAGAGGAAGTAAAAAAAGATGCATCGGATATTGTAGGTCTTATGACCCCAGTAATTAAGTCATTTTTTACAGATATGGGTATGGAAATAACCAATGAAGCAATTCAGGTTTTTGGTGGCTATGGTTATACCAAAGACCAAGGGATAGAACAATTATTTAGAGATAATAGAATTACACCTATTTACGAAGGAACTAATTCTGTACAGGCAATTGATTTTGTATTTAGAAAAATTAGTCAGAAAAAAGTTTTTGAAAATTTTATGAAATATGTAGATACAGAAATTCAAAATTGTTCAAAAGTAGACAATTTAAATGAACATGTAAAAAAAATATCTGAATTAAAAAATATATTGTCAGATTTCACTGACTGGATATCTCCTAATGGCAATACGCCAAAAGACGATATAAGCGCATCATGTAACGATTATTTAAGATTTTTTGGTTATTTTTGTCTTTCATTTATATGGCTAAAAACAATGAGAAAAAGCTATGAAAATTTGGAAAACAATAAAGAGTTTTATGAAGATAAATTAAATACAGGAAATTATTATTTTGACAAAATTTTGCCTAGAGCTGAGAGCCATTATAAATCTGCTATTTCTGGTAGTAAATATACTATGAGCGCAAAATTTAACTGATGAATAAATATAATCAGAACTTAGATAAAAATCCTTCAAATTATGTCCCGTTAACACCGCTTAGCTTTCTAGATAGAGCAAAAGACATTTATCCAAATTATGAGGCTTTAGTATATGAAACAAAATCTTTCACATGGACTGAAGTATTTAACAGGTGCACCAAATTTGCAAGTGCACTAGAGAAAATTGGTATTGTTGAAGGAGACACAGTTTCAGTTATGACCTTTAATACTCCAGAGATTTTTGAAGCACATTATTCTGTTCCTATGACAGGAGCCGTTTTAAATACAATTAATTCAAGACTTGATGCGAAAACTGTTGCCTATATTTTAGAACACAGTGAAGCAAAAGTATTAATAATAGATAGACAATTGCATGCAGTTGCAGAAAAGGCTTTATCAACTTTAAAAGAAAAACCAATCGTAATTGATGTTCAAGATGATTTTGCTGACCAATCCTTGTTAAAAAAAATTGGAGATAGAGAATATGAGGAATTTTTAAGCACTGGTGATGAAAATTATATTTGGAAAAAACCAAAGGATGAATGGCAAGCAATTTCTTTAAGTTATACGTCTGGAACAACCGGAAATCCAAAAGGTGTTGTTTATCATCATAGAGGTTCTTATTTAATGTCAACAGGTAGTGCTGTTGCTTGGAATATGCCAAATAGATTAAATTTTTTAACAGTTGTACCAATGTTCCACTGTAATGGATGGGGGTACCCGTGGACAATACCAATGTTAAATGGAAAAACAGTTTGTTTAAGAGCTATTGATGTAAAAAAAATATTTGAATTAATTGAAAAGCACGACATTACCCATTTTGGAGGTGCACCTATTGTACTTAATATGATAACAGGTGCATCACAAAATGATATCAAAGAATTAAAAAACAAAGTTTATGTTTTAACTGCTGGAGCACCACCTCCAAGTATTATTTTCAAAAAAATGAAAGCATTAGGATTTGAGGTAATGCATGTCTATGGTTTAACAGAAACATATGGACATGTTTTACAATGTGCTTGGAATGATGAATGGAATAGTTTTGAAGAAGACAAAATTAATGAAATTAAAGCAAGACAAGGTGTGAGATTTCCAAACACAGAAGGAGTGGTTGTTTTAGATCCAGAAACTATGAAACCCGTGCCTATGGATGGAGAAACCATTGGCGAGATAATGATCAAAGGTAATGTTGTTATGAAAGGGTATTTTAAAGACAAAGAGGCCACTGAAAAGGCTATGAAAGATGGATGGTTTCACTCTGGTGATTTGGCAGTTATTTATCCAGATGGATACATCAAGGTTAAAGATAGGTCGAAAGATATTATTATTTCAGGTGGAGAGAATATTTCTTCTATCGAAATCGAAAACACACTTTCTAAGCACCCAGCTGTTTCAATTGTTGCTGTAGTAGCAAAACCAGATGAGAAATGGGGAGAAGTTCCATGCGCATTTATAGAGAAAGTGGCAGATAAAGAGACAAATGAAAAAGAATTAATTGATTTTTGTAGAGAAACTCTAGCAGGGTTCAAAATTCCAAAAAAAATAGACTTCTGTGAACTTCCAAAAACATCAACAGGTAAAATCCAAAAATTTGAATTAAGAAAAAGAGCTAAGGAACTTACTTAGATTTCTTTCAAATAAACAACTTACTTTCTTTACAAATAGATAAAAAGATGACACTAAGCTAAAAAATGAAAAACTTTTCTATTGCAAAATCCAGAAGACTTAGAGGTACGCCTTATACATCAAGAATTGAAAAACAAGGTGTTACAGCTTACACAATATACAATCATATGTTGCTTCCTGCTGCATTTGGTTCTTTAGAAGACTCATATCATCATTTAAAAGAGCATGTTCAAGTTTGGGATGTGGCTGCTGAAAGACAAGTAGAGATTACTGGAAAAGATGCTGCAAAATTGGTTCAACTTATGACTTGTAGAGATCTTTCGAAATCAAAAGATGGAAGATGTTATTATTGTCCAATCATAGATGATAATGCTGGATTAATTAATGATCCAGTTGTTCTAAGATTTAATGAGAATAAATGGTGGGTTTCTATTGCAGATACGGATGTAATCTTATTTGCAAAAGGATTGGCAATTGGAAATAAATTTGATGTAAATATTATCGAACCCGAAGTTGACATTATGGCTGTGCAAGGGCCTAAATCTTTTAAATTGATGGAAAAAGTTTTTGGAGAAAAGATAACAAAATTAAAATTTTTTGGTTTTGATTATTTTGATTTTGCTGGAGCTAAACATTTAATTGCTCAATCAGGATGGTCTAAACAAGGTGGATATGAAATTTATGTAGAGAATAATGAGGCGGGTTTAAAACTATACGATCATTTATTTGAAATTGGAGATGAGTTTAATATTAGAGCAGGATGTCCTAATTTAATTGAACGTATCGAAAGTGGATTACTTTCGCAAGGAAACGATATGGACAATGGAGACAACCCATACGAATGTGGCTTTGATAAATATATTAATATTGATAGTGATGTTGAATTTTTAGGAAAAGAGCAATTAAAAAAAATAAAGTCTGAAGGAATTAAAAGAAAACTAATGGGCGTTAAAATTGATACTGATAAAATAAGCGTAACTGGTTCAATGAATTTAACAGATGAAAAAAATAATATAATCGGAGAACTACGATCAGGTTGTTACAATCCAACTTTTAAACAGGTAATTGGTATAGCTATGATAAAAAAACCATATTTTGAAGCAAAGCAAACATTCAAAATTGGTATAAATGGTAATAGTTTTAACGGAACAGTTTGCGATTTACCTTTCATTTAGTATAAATCTTTAAAATGACTAATATAGCTATCATCGGTGCAACCGGTAATGTTGGAAGAAAGACACTAGAAGTTATAGAAAAAAAGGATATTAAATTTAATAACCTTTTTTTAGTAGCTTCTTCTAATAGTGCTGGAAAAAAAATAAGTTTTAAGGGCAAAGATTATGAAGTCCATGATCTTGAAAAATACGATTTTTCAAATGCAAATATAACTTTTTTTGCAGCAGGTGGTAAAATTGCAGAACAATATGCAGAAAGTGCAGCAAAATTAACAACTGTAATTGATAATTCTAGTTTTTTTAGAATGGATCCTGACGTTCCACTTATTGTACCTCAAGTGAATGCAGAAAAAATTAATGAAATGAAAAAAAATATTGTGGCAAATCCTAACTGCTCAACAGCTCAGTTAGTATTAGCTCTTAAACCATTACATGATTTATATAAAATAAAAAGAGTAATAGTTTCTACCTATCAATCTGTTTCTGGAGGCGGTAAAGCACCTATGGATGAATTGATTGAACAAACTAAATCTTATCTTGATGGAAATTCTGTTGAATCTAAAAATTTTACTAAACAAATAGCTTTCAATATCATTCCTCACATTGATGTTTTTTCGGATGATGGATACACAAAAGAAGAATTGAAAATGACTAATGAAACAAAAAAAATACTGGACAATAATATAGAGCTAACAGCTACGTGCGTTAGAATTCCTGTTCTTGTATCACATTCAGAATCAGTAAATATAGAGTTTGAAAATCCTTATTCTCTAGAACAAATCAGAGAAGCATTAAATAATGCTGATGGTTGTAGCGTTATAGATAAAAGAGAAAATGGAGGATATAGTACACCAATAGAAGCAACTGGTAGTGATGAAACATTTATCTCAAGAATTAGAGATGATAAAACAAAAGAGAATTCAATTAATTTGTGGATCGTTTCAGATAACCTATTAAGAGGCGCCGCATTAAATTCTGTTGAAATTGCAGAAACAATAATGAAAGCAAATCAAAATGGAAAGTAATCCTTTATCTCCTCATATTCAAATTTATAGATGGCATGTATCATCTTTAGTCTCAATATCTCATAGAATTACAGGAATAATAAATATATTAGCAATAACTTTAATTTGTATCTTTTTTATTTTTTTTTCATTTAGCGAAGGAAGTCATGAATTTATAAAATTATTCCTCCAATCTTTTATCGGGAAATTTTTCATCTTGGGTATTACATGGTCTTTTAGTTTTCAAATCTTAAGTGAGATAAGACATTTAATTATGGATTTTGGTTATGGATTTGAGTTAAAAACCACAAAAATTACTGGCTTAATTGTAATATTTGGATCTTTTATATTAACCGTTTCAATTTATTTAATAGGTCGAAATTTATTTTAATGAGAGCAGTAACAAAAAAATGGGTATTTTTAAAAGTGAGTTCTCTCATATTAGTACCTTTGATGTTATGGTTTGCTTTAAATTTGGTTAGTATTTATGACAAAAGCTACTTAGAGATATTAACTTTTCTAACTTCTCAACCTTCAAAGTTTATATTTAGTCTTTTTCTTATTTTTGCTTACTTTTTCTCGGCATTAAGCATCAGCGAGGTTTTTGAAGACTATATTAAAGATGAAAAAATCAAAAATGCCGCAAACAAAGCTTTAAATTTTTTTGCTATAACAATTCCTTTAATTACAATATTTGCGGTATTTAAAATAACTATATGAAATCTTATAATATTATAGATCATGAATACGATGTCGTTGTCCTTGGTGCTGGAGGTTCTGGCCTAAGAGCTGCGGTTGGCTTAAGTGAAGCTGGATTAAAAACTGCATGCATTTCTAAAGTCTTTCCAACCAGAAGTCATACATCAGCTGCCCAAGGTGGAATTTCAGCAGCCCTTGGAAACATGGGAGAAGACGATTGGCGTTGGCATATGTACGATACTGTAAAAGGAGCAGATTGGTTAGGCGATCAAGATAGTATTGAATATTTGTGTAAGGAAGCTCCAAAAGCAGTACTAGAATTAGAAAAGTATGGTGTTCCTTTTAGTAGAACAGAAGATGGAAAAATTTATCAAAGACCATTTGGTGGAATGACAAAAAATTATGGAAATGGAATTGTACAAAGAACTTGTGCTGCAGCAGACAGAACTGGTCATGCAATTCTCCATACATTATATGGTCAAGCACTTAAACATAATACAGAATTTTTTATTGAATATTTTGCATTAGACTTAATTATGAAAGATGGACAATGCAAAGGTTTAATTGCTTGGAATTTAAATGATGGAACAATTCATCGTTTTAGATCTCACATAACAATTATAGCCACAGGGGGATATGGGAAGGTGTATTACTCAGCAACATCTGCACATACTTGTACTGGTGATGGTAATGCAATGGTATTAAGAGCTGGATTACCTCTTCAAGATATGGAGTTTGTACAATTTCACCCAACAGGAATATATGGACACGGAACACTTATTTCTGAAGGTGTAAGAGGTGAAGGTGGATATTTGGTAAACTCTAAAGGTGAAAGATTTATGGAGAGATATGCTCCCAACGCTAAAGATCTTGCATCGAGAGATGTAGTTAGCAGATCAATGTCTATTGAAATCAATGAGGGAAGAGGTGTTGGTAAAGATCAAGACCATGTTCATTTATATTTAAGTCATTTAGATAAAAAAGTTATTGAAGATAGATTGCCAGGCATTACTGAGGCAGCAAGATTATTTGCAAATGTAGATGTAACCAAAGAACCGATACCAGTTGTTCCAACAGTTCATTATAATATGGGTGGTATACCAACAAATTATAAAGCTGAAGTTTTAACAGTAAATGGATCTCAAAAAACAGTCCCAGGTTTGATGGCGATTGGTGAGGCTGCGTGCGTATCTGTTCATGGAGCAAATAGATTAGGTTCAAATTCACTTATTGACTTGGTTGTTTTTGGAAGAGCAGCAGCAAAGAGAGCAGCGGAATTGGTAAAACCTGGAACGCCTCACGAAGAAGTTAGTGAAAGCGAAACTGAAAAATGTCTAAATAGATTTGATAAACTAAGGTATGCAGAGGGAGATAATGGAACTGCTGAACTTAGACTGGCGATGCAAAAAACAATGCAGTCTAAATGTGCTGTATTTAGAACTGAAAAGAATCTTAAAGAGGGTGTAGATGAGATCAGAAAAACATATGACAGCATGGAATCGATTTCTGTTAAAGATAAATCGTTGGTATTCAATACTGATTTAGTTGAGACTTTAGAATTTGATAATTTAATTAGACAAGCGATAACAACTGTAGATTCTGCATATCACAGAAAAGAAAGCAGAGGAGCTCATGCTCGTGAAGATTATCCGAAAAGAAATGATGAAAAATTTATGAAACATACATTATCTTGGTGTGATGGAAAAAATACTAAAATTGAATACAGAGATGTACATACTTCAACATTAACAAATGAAGTCCAATATTTTCCTCCACAAGAAAGAGTGTATTAATGGTTCAATTAAATTTACCACAAAACTCAAAAGTTAATAAAGGTAAATATTTTAAAGACAAAACCGGTTCAAAGAATATCAGAAAAGTAAATGTTTACAGATGGGATCCATCAACTGGAGAGAACCCAAGAATAGACACATATGAAGTAGACATGGATAATTGTCCATCTAAAGTTTTAGACATACTAAATAAAATTAAAAACGAAATTGATCCAACACTTGCTTATAGAAGATCTTGTGCGCATGGAGTTTGTGGTTCTTGTGCAATGAATATGGGTGGAAAAAATGGTCTTGCATGTACTAAGCCACATGCAGAAATTAAGGGTGATATAGATATATACCCTTTGCCTCACTTAAAAGTAAAAAAAGATTTAATAGGAGACTTAAGTGGATTATATAAACAATACCAATCCATTGAACCTTGGTTAAAAAATAATTCAAAAAGTGAAACAACAGAAATTCATCAATCTCCAGAAGATAGAGCTAAACTTGATGGAGCTTATGAATGTATAATGTGTGCTTGTTGTTCTACGTCATGTCCTAGTTATTGGTGGAATGGCGATAAGTATTTAGGTCCTGCAGTTTTATTACAAGCTTATAGATGGATAATGGATAGCAGAGACGAAGATAGAAAGGAAAGACTTCAAAAGGTTGCAGATGAACTTAAGCTTTATAGATGCCACACGATTTTGAACTGCACTAACGCATGTCCAAAAGGATTAAATCCAGCAAAAGCTATTGCTGAGATAAAGAAAATGCTTGCAACCACATAATTACTTATTTAAATACATCCATGAATTTAATTGAGCATTTTATTGATGGTAAAATTGTTTCTGGTACATCTGATAGAAAAGGAAAAGTATTTAATCCTGCTATAGGCAAACAAGAGTCTGAAGTTAGACTTGGTACAAAACAAGATCTTGATTTAGCAGTACAAAAAGCAAAAAAAGCATTTGAAACATGGTCAAATGTAACTCCAATACAAAGAGCTAGAATAATATTTAAATACAAAGAAATAATTGAAAAAAATTCTGACTTGCTAGCTAAGATGATTGTATCAGAGCATGGAAAAGTTTATGAAGATGCCAAAGGTTCTCTCACAAGAGGTTTAGAGGTAGTTGAATTTGCATGTGGAATTCCACAAATGCTAAAAGGTGACTTTACAGAAAATGTAGGCACAAACATTGATAGCTGGTCAGTGAGACAGCCATTAGGTGTATGTGCGGGTATTACACCATTTAATTTTCCTGCAATGGTTCCAATGTGGATGTTTCCAATGGCAATAGCTTGCGGAAATACATTCGTATTAAAACCTTCTGAAAAAGATCCATCTTGTCCATTAAAACTTGCAGAGCTATTTAGTGAAGCTGGTTTACCAGATGGGGTTTTGAATGTTGTTAATGGAGATAAAGAAGTTGTAGATGCAATTTTAGAACATAAAGATATATCCGCAGTTAGTTTTGTTGGATCAACACCTATTGCTAAATACATTTATGAAAATGCAGCCAAAAATGAAAAACGTGTTCAAGCTCTTGGAGGAGCTAAAAATCATTGTGTTGTCATGCCAGATTGTGATTTAGATCAAGCAGTAAACGGTCTAATGGGTGCAGCATATGGGTCTGCAGGAGAAAGATGTATGGCTCAATCTGTTGCTGTTGCTGTTGGTAATGTAGGTGACAAATTAGTCGATGAATTATCTAAAAAAGTGGAAGCTTTAAAAATTGGACCAGGCATGGATAAGAATTCTGAAATGGGTCCTTTAGTAACAAAAGAGCATCTTGAAAGAGTAAGAGGTTATGTTGATATAGGTATTAAAGAAGGAGCAGACCTTGTGGTTGATGGAAGAGATATCAAACTTCAAGGTTATGAAGACGGTTATTATATTGGTGGTTGCTTATTCGATAATGTTAAAAAAGATATGAGAATTTATAAAGAGGAGATATTTGGACCTGTATTATCTGTTGTCAGAGCTAAAGATTTTAACGAAGCATTAAATTTAATTAATGACCATGAGTTTGGTAATGGTACAAGTATTTATACAAGAGATGGAGATGCAGGAAGAACATTTGCAAATCAAATTAAAGTAGGAATGGTTGGAATTAATATCCCTATCCCTGTGCCAGTTGCTTTTCATAGTTTTGGTGGATGGAAGAGATCATTATTTGGAGATCAACATATGCACGGGCCAGAAGGAGTTAGATTTTATACTAAATTAAAAACAATCACTTCAAGATGGCCTTCAGGTGTTAGATCAGATCCTGAATTTATAATGCCAACAATGAAATAGTAAAATGTCAAAAATATCATTAATAGGAGCTGGACAAATAGGTGGAACTTTAGCACATTTAATTGGACTAAAGGAGCTTGTTGATGAAGTAGTATTATTTGATGTAGCAAGTGGAATTGCCAAAGGTAAAGCATTAGATATTGCACAGTCTTCATCCGTAGATGGATTTAATGTAAAATTTTCAGGTACTGATAATTATGAAGATATAAAAAATTCAGATGTAATCATTATTACAGCTGGTGTTCCAAGAAAACCAGGAATGAGTAGAGATGATTTATTAGGAATAAATTTAAAAATTATAAAACAGGTTGCTGAAGGTATAAAGCAGCATGCACCAAATGCCTTTGTTATATGTATTACAAATCCATTAGATGTAATGGTTATGGCTTTTCAAAAATTTTCTGGACTATCGCCTAACAAAGTTGTTGGAATGGCCGGAATATTAGACACATCGAGATTTAAACTGTTTTTATCTTTAGAGTTAAATGTGCCTGTTAGAGAAATTGAGGCAATGGTAATGGGAGGACATGGAGATACTATGGTTCCTCTACCAAGATTTACAAAAGTTTCAGGAAAACCATTATTAGATTTAGTCAAAGAAGGAAAAATATCAAAAGATAAATTAGAAAGTATAAATCAAAGAACTAGAGATGGAGGTGCTGAAATTGTTAAACATTTAGAAAAAGGTTCAGCATTTTATGCACCAGCAGCGTCAGGTGTTGAAATGGCAGAAGCATACTTAAAAGATAGCAAAAAAATGCTCCCTTGTGCTGCATATTTAAATGGACAATACGGAATAAGCAATATTTATGCTGGAGTGCCAGTAATTGTTGGAAAGAACGGTATAGAAAAAATCGAAGAAATTGAGCTAGATGAAAATGAAAAATCTGAGTTTAATAACTCAGTAGATGCTGTAAAAAAATTATGGGAAGCTGCATCCAAAATTGATCCTAGTTTAAATAACTAGTTAATGAATATTCACGAACACCAAGCAAAGAATATACTTAGAAAATATGGAGCTAAAGTTCCGGATGGAGTTTATGCTCTAGATGTAAATGAATTATTGGAAAAAGCTAAAAATCTTAAAACTGATAAATATGTGTTGAAAGCACAAATTCATGCTGGAGGCAGAGGTAAAGCTGGTGGAGTTAAAATAGTAAATGATTTAAAAAGTCTTGAAATAGAGGCAAAATCCTTGCTTGGAAAAAAATTAATCACTCATCAGACAGGACCTAGCGGAAGAATTGTTAAAAGATTATATGTCGAAGTTTCATCTAACATTGATAAAGAATTTTATTTGTCTTGTGTTGTAGATCGTGCGAGCTCAAAGATAGCTTTTATCTCAAGTGATCAAGGGGGTATGGATATAGAAGAAGTCGCAATCAAATCTCCTGAGAAAATTTTAAAAACAAAAGTAGATTTAGATAACGAAATATCTGATGAAAATTGTAATAAAATAATAAGTATTTTTAATCTAGATGAAGAAACAAAAGAACAAGGAATTAGTCTAATCAAGTCCATATACAAATTATTTATAGAAACCGATGCTAATTTAATCGAAATTAATCCTTTAATTTTAACAAAAGAAAAAGAGTTGATTTGTTTAGATGCAAAAATGAATTTTGATGGAAATGCTTTATTCAGACATCCAGAGCTAATTGAGTTGAGAGACCTCAATGAAGAAGAAGAAACAGAGATAGAAGCTAGCAAGCATGATTTAGCATATATTAAACTTGATGGAACAATTGGATGCATGGTTAATGGAGCTGGGCTTGCAATGGCAACTATGGACATAATTAAATTATATGGAAAGGAACCAGCAAATTTTTTAGATGTTGGTGGTGGGGCTTCTAAAGAAAAAGTGGCAGCTGCTTTTAAAATAATTTTATCAGATAAGAATGTTAAAGGAATATTGATTAATATTTTTGGCGGAATAATGAGATGTGATGTTCTTGCCCAAGGTGTTGTGGATGCAGCAAAAGAAATAAAAATGAATGTTCCTTTAGTTGTAAGATTGGCCGGGACAAATTTTGAAGAGGGAAAAAAAATACTTGATAATTCAGGTCTTGAGTTAATTTCTGCTTCTGATTTATCAGATGCTGCTAAAAAAATTGTAGAGGCTATTAAATAAATGTCAGTTTTAGTTAACAAAAACACAAAGTTAATTTGCCAAGGTTTTACGGGTAGTCACGGAACTTTTCATTCAGAGCAAGCAATTAAATATGGAACAAATTTAGTCGGAGGAGTTACACCAAAAAAAGGTGGTCAAACTCATCTAGATAGACCAGTATTTAATACAGTAAAGGAAGCAGTCGATGAAACTGGTGCCAACGCAACTATGATTTATGTTCCTGCGAAATTTGCATCCGCAGCAATCATAGAGGCCATTGAAGCTAACTTAGAATTAATCGTTTGTATCACTGAGGGTATACCAGTTCTTGATATGATTAAGGTCAAAAAAAAGTTACTTAATTCAAAATCAAGATTAATCGGTCCCAATTGTCCAGGGATAATTACGCCTGATGAATGCAAGATCGGAATAATGCCAGGAAATATACATAAAAAGGGTTCTGTTGGTATTGTATCAAGATCTGGAACTTTGACCTATGAGGCTGTCGCACAAACTACAGAGAATGATTTGGGACAATCAACATGTATAGGTATAGGTGGTGATCCAATAAATGGTACGAACTTCATTGATTGTTTAGATTTATTTTTAAAGGATGAGGAAACTAAATCAATTTTAATGATTGGTGAAATAGGAGGATCAGCTGAAGAAGAAGCAGCTGAATTTGTAAAAAATCATGAAATAAAAAAACCCATGGTTGGTTTTATTGCAGGTGTTACAGCACCACCGGGTAGAAGAATGGGACATGCAGGCGCCATAATATCAGGTGGCAAAGGTGGGGCCAAAGATAAGATCAAAAAAATGGAAGATTGTGGAATAGAAGTTGCCACATCCCCTTCAGAAATTGGAAAAACATTGTTAAATAAATTGTCCAATTGAAAACAAAATTTAGTATTATATTAAAATAAAATGAGCTCTCCTAAAAATCTGGAATATAAAAAAACATCATTTCTAAATAAAGCTAATAGTGCATTTATTGAGGAAATGTATGTAAAATTTATAAATAAAGATCCATCTCTATCTGAAAGTTGGATTGAATATTTCTCAGGTGTAGATGAGGATATGAAGATATTAGTCGATGAGATAAATGGACCGTCGTGGAAACCTTTCTCAAAAAAAATTAATATAGAAGATGTTGAGAAAACAGCTAAAGAAAATGAAAAAAACAAAGATAATTCTAGCAAGTTTAATTTTCAAGTAATTGCAAATTCAAATAAAAATTCAATAAGTGCCGTAGCCTTGATAAGAGCTTATCGCTTAAGGGGACATCTATTATCAAAATTAGATCCTTTAGAATTGATGAAGTCAGAATATTTAGACGAATTACATCCTGAGTACTATGGTTTTAAAAAAGAAGATTATGACAAAGAAATTTTTCTAAACGGAATAATAAATAAAAAAAGTGCAAATATTAGAGAAATACTGAAGTTTTTAAAAAAAACTTATTGTGGTCCCATAGGTTATGAATACATGCATATTTCAAATCCAACTGAGAGAATGTGGTTTAGAGATAGAGTTGAAAAAGACGAGAATGCACTCAAGTTTACAAAAAATGGAAAGCAAGCAATTTTAAATAAATTAATACAAGCAGAGGGATTTGAAAAATTTTTAAACACAAAATATGTTGGTACTAAAAGATTTGGTTTAGATGGTGGAGAAAGTTTAATACCTGCTCTTGAGCAAATTATAAAAATCGGAGGACAATCCAAAATAAAAGAAGTTAAAATAGGAATGTCACATAGAGGAAGACTAAATGTCTTAGCAAACGTTTTACAAAAGTCTTATAAAAGAATTTTTAATGAATTTGCTGGTGAAATGGATGGTTCAGAAGATGGTGCTGGAGATGTCAAATACCATTTAGGAGCCTCATCTGATAGAGAATTTGATGGAAATCCTGTACACGTTAGTTTAACAGATAATCCTTCACATTTAGAGGCAGTTAATCCTGTTGTTCTTGGCCAAACTAGAGCTAAACAATTTTTTCACCAAGACAAACAAAGAAATAAAGTTATACCAATATTAATTCACGGAGATGCTGCATTTGCAGGGCAAGGAATAGTAGCAGAGTGTTTTGCGATGTCCGGACTTCCTGGTCATAACACTGGAGGGACAATCCATATTATTGTTAACAACCAAATTGGATTTACAACAAGTCCTAGATTTGCGCGATCTTCCCCTTATCCTTCTGACGTAGGTAAAATGGTTGATGCACCAATCATCCATGTTAATGGAGATGATCCTGAGGCAGTTGTTTACGCAACTAGAATAGCAACTGAGTTTAGATTAAAATTTAATAGAGATGTTGTAATTGATTTAATATGTTACAGAAGATTTGGACATAATGAGGGAGATGAGCCATCTTTCACCCAACCACTTATGTACAAAAAAATTAGATCTCATTCATCTACAATTAAAATTTATGGTGAAAAGCTAGTAAATGAAGGACTTTTTACGAAACAAGATTTAGATCAACAAATTATTGACTTTAAAAATTTATTAGATGATCAATTTAAAAATGCGAAAGATTATAAACCTAAAATTAGGTGGTTTGAGGGAACTTGGTCGAGATATAAACCCGAAAGAGGTAAAGATAAAAGAGGTGTAACTGGATCAGATTTGAAAATTTTAAATAATATTTCTGACAGAATTCATGTTTTTCCAACTGATAAAAATATTCACAAAACCATAACAAAAATTATGGAAAATAGAAAAAAAACTATTGATGAAGGCTCAGGAATTGATTGGGCAACAGCTGAGTCTTTAGCATTTGGTTCATTATTAGTTGAAGGTTATCCAGTTAGGTTAGTAGGTCAGGACTCAGGTAGAGGTACCTTTAGTCAAAGACACTCAGTTTTAAGAAATCAAATTGATAATTCAAGGTACATACCTTTAAACAATATATCTAGTAACCAAAAAAATTTTGAAATTGTAGATAGTTTTTTATCTGAACTTGCAGTTTTAGGATTTGAATATGGATACAGTTTAGTAGAACCGAATACATTGACAATTTGGGAAGCTCAATTTGGAGATTTTGCAAATGGTGCACAAGTAATTATTGATCAATTTATATCATCTGGTGAAAGAAAGTGGAAAAGAGCATCAGGACTGGTTATGTTATTACCCCATGGTTATGAAGGACAAGGTCCAGAGCACTCTTCTGCGAGATTAGAGAGATTTTTACAATTATGTGCAAATGATAATTTACAAGTTATGAATTGTACTACACCTGCAAATTATTTTCATGCTTTAAGAAGACAGATGCACCGTGATTTTAGAAAACCTTTAATTATAATGACACCTAAGTCACTTTTGAGAAATAAATATTGTGTATCAAATTTAGAAGATTTTAGTAAAAAAAATTCTTTTCATAGAGTGCTATGGGATCATGCTAGAGATACTAAGCAAAAAGGTTTTATTAAGTTAAAAGAAGATAAAAAAATTAGAAAAGTAATATTATGCTCTGGAAAAATTTATTTTGATCTTCTTGCGGCAAGAGAGAAACTAAAAATCAATGATGTGATTTTGTATAGAATTGAACAACTATATCCTTTCCCTGCAAAAAGTTTGGTTAAAGAGCTAAAACCATTTGCAAAAAATTCAAAATTTTATTGGTGCCAAGAGGAGCCCAAAAATATGGGTGCTTGGTTTGCTGTTAGAGATTATATACAATGGACATTAGAGACTATTAAGGCTAAAAACAATGCAATTTCTTACATTGGAAGAAGTCCAGATGCTACACCTGCTACAGGTTATGCAAGAAGACATAATTCTGAACAACAAGAAATTATAAATAAAGTATTTGAATAAATGAGTGAAAAAATATTAGTTCCAGTTTTGGGAGAAAGTATTACAGAGGCTACGGTCACGAAATGGTTAAAGAAAAAGGGTGATAACGTAGTTGCTGATGAAGCTGTAGTAGAATTAGAAACTGACAAAGTAAACTTAGAAGTTCCTGCACCTGCGAGTGGTGTTATATCAGAGATCAACTCAAAAGATGGTGATACAGTCGAAGTTGGAACTGTATTAGGAATGATTTCAGAAGGTGGTGCTCTTAAAGAAGAAAAGGAAGCTGAGCCGGTTAAAGGAAACGTTGAAAAAAATAATGTAATAAATTTAGAAATCGAAAAGAAAAAAGATACAAAAAAAACTCAAGAACCTTTATTGCTTGACGAAGAACCATTGGTATTAACTGATGAAGTTAAAGAAACCAAGCCTATTAAACAAAATAAAACACTTTCTCCTGCTGTAAGAAAAATGGTTGTTGAAAATAAAATTAATTTAGATGAAGTAAAAGGGACAGGTAAAGATGGTAGAATTTTAAAAGGTGATTTAATAAGTTTAATGGGAGCTAACCCTCAACCTAACGAAAGAAAAATTCAATACGGCGAAGAAGAACGAATTAAAATGTCAAGACTAAGACAAACGATTGCTAAACGTTTAAAAGAGGCTCAAAATAATGCAGCTATGCTTACAACGTTTAATGAGGTTGATATGTCAAATATAATTTCAATGAGAAAAGATAACCAGGAAGATTTCCAAAATAGTTATGGAATTAAACTTGGCTTCATGTCCTTTTTTGTGAAAGCTTGTATAGTAGGATTAAAATTATTTCCTGCAATAAATGCTGAAGTTGAAAATGATGAAATGGTTTACAAAAATTATTATAATGTGAGCTTTGCAGTAGGAACTGAAAAAGGATTAGTAGTTCCAGTATTAAAAAATGCAGATGAAATGTCTTTTGCTGACATTGAAAAAAACATAAAAGATCTGTCAGACAAAGCAAAAAATGGCAGTCTTACCATAGAGGATCTTCAAGGGGGAACGTTTACAATTAGCAACGGAGGTGTTTATGGATCAATGTTATCTACTCCTATTTTAAACCCTCCACAATCAGCAGTTCTTGGAATGCATAATATTGTTGAAAGACCTGTTGTTGTTGATGGTGAGATAAAAGCTAGACCTATAATGTTTTTAGCATTGTCTTATGATCATAGAATAATTGATGGAAAAGAATCTGTGAGTTTTTTAAAAACTGTTAAAGAAAACTTAGAAGATCCAAGAAGGTTATTTTTAAATTTATAATATGTCAGAAAAATTTGATGTTACAGTAATTGGTGGTGGTCCTGGTGGTTATGTTTGTGCAATTAGATTGTCTCAACTTGGACTTAAAGTAGCATGCATAGAGTCTAGAGGATCTCTAGGAGGGACATGTTTAAATATTGGATGCATACCATCAAAAAGTTTACTTAATTTATCTGAAAAATTTCACAGTGCTAAAAATTTTGAAAAAATTGGTATTGAGACTGGAGAAATAAAACTCAATTTAGATAAAATGATGAAAAATAAAGACAAAGCTGTAACAGTTTTGACTAAAGGAGTTGAATTTTTATTCAAAAAAAACAAAGTCACTTATTTTAAAGGCAAAGGTTCATTTGAGAACAAAAATTCAATAAAAATTGAAGGCTCTGAAGGCACTAAAATAATTCAAACTGATAAAACAATAATCAGTACAGGATCAGAGCCAGTTTCATTGCCTGGAGTAGATTTTGATGAAGAAAGAATTCTATCTTCAACTGGAGCCCTATCTATTCCCAAGCTTCCTAATAAAATGATTGTTGTTGGAGGAGGATATATAGGATTAGAAATGGGATCAGTTTGGTCAAGACTTGGCACTGAAGTTACAGTTGTAGAATTTTTAGACCACATAACTCCTGGAATGGATCGAGATATTTCAAATGAATTTATGAAAATATTAAAGAAGCAAGGCATAAAATTCAACCTTAATACTAAAGTTGATAAAATAACTAAAAACTCTAATGGTGTAACGGTTGAGACTTCACAAAATGATGGCCAAAAAGTAAAACATGATGTTGATGTTGTTTTAATTTCTGTTGGACGAAGACCTTATACTAAAAACTTAAGTTTAGACAAAGTTGGTGTAGTTTTAGATGAAAAGGGAAGAGTTAAAGTAAATAAAAATTTTGAGACAAATATTAAAAATATATACGCAATAGGAGATGTTATCGATGGTCCTATGTTAGCCCATAAAGCCGAAGAAGAGGGGATTGCCGTTGCAGAACTTATAGCAGGCCAATCAGGTCATGTGAATTATGATATTATTCCTGGAGTAGTTTATACATCCCCAGAGGTAGCTTATGTTGGTAAAACTGAGGAGCAATTAAAAAAAGAAAACATTGGTTATAAAATTGGTAAATTTCCTTTTATGGCAAATTCGAGAGCCAAAGCAATTGATGAACCAGAGGGTTTTGTAAAAATTTTGGCAGATCAATCAACTGATAAAGTACTTGGTGTACATATAATTGGTCCACATGCAGGAGAAATGATAGCAGAAATGTCCGTTGCAATGGAGTTTGGGGCCAGTTCAGAAGATATCGCAAGAACATGCCACGCACACCCAACATTTTCAGAAGCTATAAAAGAAGCGGCATTATCTGTAGATAAAAGACAGATACACTCTTAAACTATAGGATTTTATAGGAAAATCCTAAATTATCCTTTTGTATCAATAAGAATAATTAAATTTTTCAAATTAAATAATCCTTTTTAGATCTATTATGATTGTTAACTTTTTTTTAACATTCATTTGTGTTGCTTGGTAAAGTCTTGTTAAGGACTGCAAAACACTTTTGGTAAAATATTGGTAAATGTATGTATTTGACTCTCTATTCAGACTTGTGATTTAATATTTATAGATTGCTATATATGAAAAAAATTTTAGGTTTTCTAATTCTGATTTTATTATTTAGTTCTAACTCTAATGCTGAAAAAGTAGTAATCGTTTCATGGGGAGGTGCTTACTCAGAAATGCAAAGACTAGGCCCAGCTGACTATGCAGAAAAAAAAACTGGTATAAAAACTAAATTTGTTGATTACAACGGAGGCTTGTCTGATTTGAGAACTCAAAAAAAATCCAAAAGAATTAAATGGGATATAATGGACGTATTCGTAAATGATACGATTGATGGATGTAAAGAAGGACTTTTTCATAAATTTGATTTTGATAAAGATTTTGCACCAGCACCTGATGGAACTCCTGCTAGTAAAGATTTTATAAAATCAATGCCTTCCAAGTGCGCAGTTGGAAATATTTTATATTCATGGACATGGGGATATAATACAAATAACTTTGGTAGTGACCCTAAAACTATAGAAGATTTTTTTGATACAAAAAAATTTCCTGGAAAAAGAGCTCTTTATAAGGATGCTTTAACAAATTTAGAAATAGCTTTAGCTGCCGATGGAGTTAGACCAGGAAATGGTGGAGAAAATATTTATAAAATTCTTAAAACAAATGAAGGTCGTAAGAGAGCTTTTTACAAAATAAATGATTTGTGTGCTGATCCTCAAGGTGGTTGTTTATTCTGGTCCAAGGGTGCTGAGCCAAAAGAACTTTTATCTAGTGGTAAAGTTGTAATGTCAACAGCATGGAATGGAAGATTATTTAATGCTGAATTGGAGGGCGCACCAATAAAACAAGTTTGGGATGCTCAAATAATTGATTATGAGTATTTTGTTTTAGTAAAGAATGGTCCTAATTATAAAAATGGCAAAGCTTTAAAAATATTAAGAGAAATGACTAGTACCGCTGGAGGTGCTTCCCAATTAAAATATATTGCTTTTGCTCCTTGGAGAAGATCCGCAATTGATTTTGTTAAAGATCGAGAACCTTATTTTAAAGATGGAAAAACTAACATGTTACCACAAATGTCAACTTCTCCACAGAATACTAAAAACTTTGTTCTATTAGACCCAAATTTTTGGTCAGAAAATTCGAATACTATTAATAAATTGTGGGATGAGATGAAATCAAATATTTCTTTAGGTGTTTATAAAATAAAAAAAAAAACTGAAGATATTAAAAATTCAACAGAGAGTAATTGGATAAAACAATTAGAAAATTTATCAAATTTATACAAATCTGGCGTTTTAACTGAAGATGAATTTAAAAAATTAAAAAAAAGACTTTTGAATTGAAACATTGTGATAAAAGTAAGAGAATGATAAAAATATTTGTTAAACATTTGTATTTCTTGGTAAATATTTGGTAAGGAAATAAAAGATTGAATAGTGCTTCAAAAAGTGTTTTTTATCAACGGTTCTGTGTGTATGTTAAAAAGTCAAATACATTCATAATATATATCATAATTAATTTATGAAATATCCTGTTCTATTGCCTAATATATTTGATCATCCATTTACATATCTAAGTAATATTAAATTAAAACCAGGAGATTATGTAAAAGTACCTTTTGGTAAGAAAAATATTATTGGTGTAATTTGGGATATTTTTGAAGAAAAGAATAAGAAAGAATTTAAATTAAGATCTATAAATGAGAAAATTGAAATTGAACCACTAAGTAAAAGTACAATCAATTTTCTAAAGTGGTTTTCTAACTACAATCTTGTACCTCTAGGAATGTGTTTAAAACTTCATTTAATTAATGACGAAAATTTAAAAATAAAAAATGACAGCGATCTATTAAAATATGCTCTATCAAGCGAAAAAGAAAGTTTTCAACTTTCTGAAGAGCAAGATAAGGCCTACAAAGAGTTATCTAAAAATGATAGCAGTTTTAGAGTTCATTTACTTCAAGGTACAACCGGTTCAGGAAAAACAATAGTTTATTTTAAAGCTATTGAAAAAATTATAAATATAGGATTACAAGCTCTAATTTTATTACCAGAAATAGGACTAACAAATGAATTTGAAAAAAAATTTAAATCTTATTTTGGATTTGAAGCTGCAGTTTGGCATTCAAAAGTCAGCCCAAAAAAAAGAAAAATTATATGGAATGGATTATCAGCAGGAAAAATTAAAGTTGTACTCGGAGCAAGATCATCTTTATTTCTGCCATTCAAAAAATTAGGTTTGATAACAGTAGATGAAGAGCACGATCAATCTTATAAACAAGATGAAGGAATTATCTATAATGCTAGAGATATGGCAATATCAAGAGCTAAACACGAAAATATTCCAATAAATTTAGTAACTGCAGTTCCATCAATCGAAACATATGAAAATATTAAAATTAAAAAATATAATTACTCAAGATTGCATAATCGATATAAAGGTGCCAATTTACCCAAACATCATGTTATCGATCTTTATCAAAATCAACTAGCGACCAAAAGCGCTATATCCCTCAAAACTCTTGAGAAAGTAAAAGAACATTTAAATAAAAAAGATCAAGTTCTCTTTTTCATAAATAGAAGAGGTTTTGCACCCTATGTTTTATGTAAAAAATGTTTAAATGTTTTTACATGCCCAAGGTGTTCTATAAATTTAGTATTTCACAAAAATAAAAAAATTCTTTTGTGTCATTACTGCGGATATAATTCAAAATTAAATAGAGATTGTAAGAAAGGAAATGTTTGTGAGTTTGTATTTAGTGGACCTGGGGTAGAAAAAATTGCAGAGGAAGTTAAAAACCTCTTTCCTAATAAAAAAACAATAATTTTTTCTAGCGACACAATGAATAAAGCATCTGGCAAAGATAAATTGAATAAAATTATATCTGGTGAAATAGATATTCTTGTAGGTACTCAATTAATATCAAAAGGATTTCACTTTCCAAAATTGAATTGTATTGTTGTATTAGATATAGATTTAACTTCTCAAGGACACGATCTTAGGAGCACTGAGAAAAATTTACAACTTTACCACCAGTTATCAGGAAGAGCAGGTAGAACCGGCAAACCAGCTAATATTTATTTCCAAACATATAACTTAAAACCAGAAGTTATAAATCAAATTACAAATGAAGATCCTTTTAAATTTTTAGAAAATGAATTAAATTTAAGAAAAAGAAATAGTTTACCTCCCTATGAAAGATTTATCGCTTTAATCTTATCTTCATCAAATGAAAAAAAACTTGATATAGATGCCGTAAAACTTAAAAATATTTTATCAAAATCTATAGATGCAAAAATTTTAGGACCAGTAAATGCTCCAATATATAGAATTAATCAAAAATTCAGAAATAGACTATTAATAAGGGCAAAAAAAACATCTAATGTTCAGAAAAAATTGAAAGATGTATTGAAAGATTTTCAACTCTCCAAAGGAATGAAACTTTCAGTTGATGTTGACCCTATCAGCTTCAATTAGCCCATTAAATCTTACCATTTTTCACAATCTGAGCCTTGAAGACTGATAATTCGTATGTTATCTAAGCGAAATTTTAAACATCTTCACAATTGAGAGTATAAATTGAGCGAAAATAAAATATCAATAACTTCTAATAACAGTTATTCCCAAGCATTATTTGAGCTGGCTAACGAAGATAAATCTCTAGCAAAAGTAGAGGAACAAGTCGTTGCAATTAGTAGACTCATAAATGAAAGTGAAGAATTTAGATATTTAATCAAAAACCCTACGACTAGTATTGAGGATTTAACTAAAGTTATTGAAACAATTTCTGAAAAAAACAATTTTGATAATCTTTTAAAAAGATTTCTAGTTTTTTTAATTCAAAAAAGAAGATTTTTTTATTTAGAAAAAATTTTAAGTGACTTTATAGAGGTATGTTCGAAAGCTAGAGGTGAAATAAAAGCAGAGCTTTTTTCAGCTAAAGAACTTAATGAAACAGATATTTCTAAAATTAAAGAAGAGCTATCTCAAAACTTTGGAGCAAAGATACAGTTAAATTATAAATTTGACCCAAGTTTAATTGGTGGCTTGGTATTAAAAGTGGGAAGTACAATGGTAGATAATTCTATTAAAAATAAACTGCAACAAATTCAAAAACAAATGATAGAGGCATAAATGGAAATAAATCCTTCAGAAGTAACAAAAATATTAAAAGAACAGATAAAAAAACTTGGCGATAGAGCTGAGGTTTCAGAGGTCGGACAAGTATTATCTGTTGGAGATGGAATTGCAAGAATTTATGGCTTGGATAATGTTCAAGCAGGAGAAATGGTTGAGTTTTCTGATGGCTCTAAAGGAATGGCATTAAACTTAGAGAGTGACAACGTTGGTGTTGTTATATTTGGCGATGATAGAGAAATTAAAGAGGGTGATACTGTAAAAAGAACTGGTGCGATTGTTGATGTACCAGTTGGAAAACAACTTTTAGGAAGAGTTGTTGATGGATTAGGAAATCCAATTGATGGAAAAGGAGCTTTAGATAAAAGTTTAGAAAGAAAAAGAGTTGAAGTTAAAGCTCCAGGAATTATTCCACGACAATCAGTTGGAGAACCAATGCAAACAGGTTTAAAAGCAATTGATAGCTTAATTCCTGTTGGAAGAGGGCAAAGAGAACTTATAATTGGAGATCGTCAAACTGGTAAAACCGCAGTAGCTATCGATACAATTATCAATCAAAAGAAAATTAATGAATCAGACGACGAAAGTAAAAAACTTTATTGTATATATGTTGCAATTGGACAAAAAAGATCAACTGTTGCTCAGATTGTAAAAACTTTAGAAGACGCTGGCGCAATGGAATATACGACTATAGTTTCCGCAACAGCCTCAGACTCTGCGCCTCTTCAGTTTTTAGCTCCTTACACAGGATGTACTATGGGAGAATATTTTAGAGATAATGGAATGCATGCTTTAATTATTTACGATGATTTATCTAAGCAAGCAGTCGCATATAGACAAATGTCATTATTATTAAGAAGACCACCGGGGCGTGAAGCATACCCTGGGGATGTGTTCTATTTACATAGTAGATTATTAGAAAGAGCTGCTAAATTAAGTGATGAAAATGGCGGAGGTTCTTTAACTGCGCTACCAATTATTGAAACACAAGCAGGTGATGTTTCTGCATATATTCCAACAAATGTAATATCTATTACAGATGGGCAAATATTTTTAGAAACTGAACTATTCAATCAAGGAATAAGACCAGCAGTAAACGTTGGATTATCCGTATCTAGAGTAGGATCAGCTGCACAAACTAAAGCCATGAAATCTGTGGCTGGATCAATTAAATTAGAATTAGCTCAATACAGAGAAATGGCAGCTTTTGCTCAATTTGGATCTGATTTAGATGCATCTACACAAAAACTTTTAAATAGAGGTTCGAAGTTAACTGAACTTTTAAAACAAGGACAGTATTCTCCCATGACAGTTGCAGAACAAGTTATATCAATTTTCTGTGGCGTAAAAGGTTATTTGGATGATATTGAACTTAAAGATGTAGCAGACTTTGAAAATAAAGTTCTACAAAAGTGTAAATCTGATAAGCCTGAGATTATGGAGTCTATTGCTAAAACTGGGAAGATTGAGGAAGACATTGAAAAACAATTAGTAGAATTAATTAAAGGAATTAAATAATCATAAATGCCAAGTTTAGACGATCTTAGAAAAAGAATTACGAGTGTTAAATCAACTCAGAAAATAACAAAAGCTATGAAAATGGTGGCTGCAGCCAAGTTAAGAAAAGCTCAAGAGAATGCTGAAAAAGGCAGACCTTATTCTGAAAAAATGAATAATGTAATTTTAAATCTTTCAAAAAGTATAACAGATAAAGAAAATGCTCCCAAGTTACTGGTTGGAACAGGTGAAGAGAAAGTTCATTTATGTATTGTACTCACTGCTGATAGAGGTTTATGCGGAGGTTTTAATACTAACATTATTAAAAAAGCAAAAAGTTATTTCGAAAAAATAATATCTGAAAATAAAACTTTAAAAATTATTACTGTTGGATCTAAAGGATATGATCAACTTAAAAGACAGTATAAAAGTTATATTGTAGAGAACATTTCTTTCAAAGAGTCAAAAAATATAAATTACTTTGATGCAGATAAAGTAGGAAAAATTATAATTGAAAAATTTGAAAAAAATGAATTTGATGTTTGCGCAATATTTTACAATAAATTTAAAAATGTAATTACACAAATTCCACAAGAACAACAAATAGTTCCACTTAATGAAAATAAAGATGATAAAGATGACTCTGGTAATGATAATGACTATGAGTTTGAACCAGATGAAGATGAGATTTTAAGTAATTTATTGCCGAAAAATATTTCAACGCAAATATTTAAAGCAATGTTAGAGAATTCTGCCAGTGAGCAAGGTTCGAGGATGACAGCAATGGATAATGCAACCAGAAACGCAGGCGAATTGGTTGATAGGCTTACAATTGAGTATAATAGAAGCCGTCAAGCAGCAATAACAAAAGAGTTAATTGAAATTATATCAGGAGCAGAAAGTTTATAATTATGAGCAAAAAAGGAAACATAACACAAGTAATTGGTGCAGTCGTTGACGTAAAATTTGATGGAGAACTGCCAGAAATATTAACAGCCTTAGAGTGTGATAATGGAGGTAATAGATTAGTCTTAGAAGTTGCGCAGCACCTTGGAGAGTCAAGTGTTAGAACCATTGCTATGGATAGTACAGAGGGACTCAAAAGGGGTGACGAAGTAAAAGATACAGGCGCTCCAATTCAAGTTCCAGTAGGTCCAGAAACATTAGGACGAATTGTAAACGTTATAGGTGAACCAATAGATGAGAAAGGACAAATTTCTACTAAAGAAAATTGGCCTATACACCGACAAGCTCCTTCTTTTAATGATCAGTCTACAGAAACAGAAATTCTAGTAACTGGAATAAAGGTAATCGACTTATTAGCACCTTATGCCAAAGGTGGAAAAATCGGATTGTTCGGTGGAGCAGGAGTTGGAAAAACTGTAATTATAATGGAACTTATAAATAATATAGCTAAGGCCCATGGTGGATTTTCAGTATTCGCTGGAGTGGGAGAGAGAACTAGAGAAGGGAACGATTTATATCACGAAATGATCGAGTCAGGAGTGATCAAGCCAGAGGGAACTGGGTCTAAAGCAGCATTAGTTTATGGACAAATGAATGAACCTCCAGGAGCTAGAGCTAGAGTAGCTTTAACTGGTCTTACTGTGGCAGAGTATTTCAGGGATCAAGAGGGTCAAGATGTTTTGTTCTTTGTTGATAACATTTTTAGATTTACTCAGGCAGGTTCAGAGGTATCAGCTCTTCTAGGAAGAATTCCTTCAGCGGTTGGTTATCAGCCTACTCTTGCAACAGATATGGGAAACCTGCAAGAAAGAATTACAACAACTAATAAAGGATCAATTACATCTGTTCAGGCAATTTATGTACCTGCAGATGATTTAACAGATCCAGCTCCAGCAACTTCTTTTTCACACTTAGACGCAACGACTGTACTCTCAAGACAAATTGCTGAATTAGGTATTTACCCAGCTGTTGACCCATTGGATTCTACTTCTAGAATTTTAGATCCAAGAGTTGTTGGTGATGAACACTATAGAGTAGCAAGATCTGTTCAGAAAATTTTACAAACATACAAATCTTTGCAAGATATTATTGCAATTCTAGGAATGGATGAGCTATCAGAGGATGATAAACTTACCGTTGCTAGAGCTAGAAAAATTCAAAGATTTTTATCACAACCTTTCTTTGTGGCTGAAGTATTTACAGGATCTCCAGGTAAACTTGTAGATTTAGAGTCAACAATTAAAGGGTTTGACGCAATATGCAAAGGAGAATATGACCATCTGCCTGAAGCTGCTTTTTATATGGTTGGCACAATAGAAGAAGCAATAGAAAAAGCTGAAAAAATGGCAAAAGATGCAGCTGCTTAATGAGTAATCTCTTTAATATAGATATTGTAAATCCAGAACAATCTTTTCTTTCTAAAGATAATGTATTTGAGGTTGTAATACCCGCTGTAGAAGGAGAGATTGGTATTCTTAAAGACCATATTCCAATTATCTCTTTTTTAAAACCAGGTATAATTAGAGTATTCTCTGAGTCTGAGGAACAAAGTTTCTATGTTGAAGATGGTATTGTCGAATTTAAAGACAATACATTATCTGTATTAACTAGTTCAATTTTTGATTTAAAAGATGCTGATAAAAATTTTGTATCTGAGTCGATAAGCAGTGCTGAAGCAGAATTATCAAAAGATAATATTGATGATCAAAAAAGATTTCTTTTAAACCACAAAGTCGAAGTTTTAAAATCTATAAGTATTAATTAACCACTTTTTCTAGTTCTTTTTGAATTTCTTGGTAAACATGAAGTTTAAAATCTACAACTTTAGTTGTTAAATCTTTAATATCTATCCATTTCCAATCTAAAAATTCAGGATGTTTAGTTTTAATGTTAATCTCATTTTCCTCTCCATTAAACTTTACAATAAACCACTTTTGCTTTTGGCCTTTATATTTTCCTTTCCAAATAATTCCTAAAAGGCGATCAGGAAGATCGTAAGTTGTGTATTTGCTTATTTCTTTAACTAGTTCTACTGACTTTATACTTGTTTCTTCTTTAAGTTCCCTCAACGCTGCATCAAAATAATTTTCACCTTCATCAATACCGCCCTGAGGCATCTGCCAAAAATCAGCAGGATTATCAATTCTTTTTGCAACAAATATCTTATTTTTTTTATTTAGGACTGCGATACCAACACCATTTCTTAATGGAAGTTTTTGAAATTTTTCTTTCATTCTTAACCATTTAATAATTTAAGAGCAAATTCCAACTGGTTATCAGTATCTGTATTTATTCTAAATTCATCTGAACCTTCAGCAATAACTATATCTGGATTCACACCTACTCTTGAAATCGATTTACCCGATGGGAGATAGTATTTAGAAACAGTAAGTCTTATGGCACCTTCATTTTCTAAAGGAATAATTGATTGGACTGACCCTTTTCCATATGTACTCTCTCCTACTAATATTGCTCTTTTGTGATCTTGTAGTGCTCCTGCAACAATTTCAGATGCTGATGCAGACCCATAATTAATCAAAATAATCATTGTTTCTCCATCAATAATATCTCCTTTTTTTGCAAACCATTTTCTGTTTTCATACTTCCTTTTACTTTTTGTAGAAACTATTTCTCCATTTTCTAAAAAATAATCTGAAATTTTTATTGCTTGAGATAACAATCCACCAGGATTGTTTCTTAAATCTAATATGTAATTTTTAATTTTCTTATTTTTTTTAAATTCTTTGATTTTATTTTTTATTTGTTTACTACTATTCTCATTGAATGATGTTAATCTTATATAAGCTGTTTGATCATCTTTAATTTCTGACTTTACAGATGCAACTTGTATAATTTCTCTTGTAATTGTAAATATAAGTGCTTTTCTTTCTCCCCTTCTTCTAACGGTAATCTCTATATCAGATCCAACTGGACCTCTCATTAATTCTACAGCTTCAGAAAGAGTTTTTCCTTGAACTTGAACATCATCAATTTTAACGATGTAATCTCCGGCTTTGACACCAACCTCCTCAGCTGGCGAGTTATCAATTGGAGAAATTACTTTTACGACACCAGCCTCCATACTGACTTCAATGCCCAATCCTCCAAATTCTCCGCTAGTTTCAGTTTGCATATTTTTAAACGAGTCCGGAGACATATATGCTGAATAAGGATCCAAAGATTGCAAAACGCCGTTTATAGCAGCATCCATTGCTTCACTCTGGTTTACTTCATCAACATATTCTTTATTAATTTTATCTAAGACTTCGCTGAATAAATCAATTTTTTTGTAAATATCGTTTTCATTACTCAAAATTGGATTTGTAAATAAGAAAAAAAATAATGAAGCTATAAGGTATACTTTTTTCATATGATCAGTTTTTCTTTAGGAATTAATTCTGACCACATTTTTTCTAATTCGTAAAATTTTCTTTTTTCAGGATTGAAAATATGAACAACTAAGTCTATTCCATCTACAAGCTTCCAATCATTGCTATCCTTTCCTTCAATTTTACAATTGTTCACACCATTAATTTTTAATTTTTCAAAAACTTGTTCGGATAAAGCTTGAATATGTCTTGATGATGTACCACTAGCTATAATCATGAAGTCCGCAACTGATGACTTTCCTTCGAGATCTATTGAAACTATGTCTAAGGCTTTATTAATATCAAGCGTTCTGATTATTTCATCTTTAAGAGCTGATATTTTTTCCATTAATTAAATTAAGAGTATCAAATTTTTCTTAATTGAGAAGATGAAATATTGACTTTATTAAACCTTACAAATTCAACTGCTTTTTTATTATATTTCTTAAATGATTTAGATCTAAAAGCCTTTGATTTGTATCCATTTCGATCAAATACCAATATTTTGCACATTTTAGTTATTGAATTGTACCCTTTCCATTTATGAAAATTTATGAGGTTATCTGCCCCCATTAAAAAAAATATTTCTGAACGTTTAAATTTTTTTTTTAAATATTTAATTAAATCTACTGTACGATTAGATTTTATTATTTCTTCAAAACATTTAACTTTTATAAATTTATTATTTTTATTAATTTTTTTTGCATAAGCTGTTCTTTTATATAGATCATTTGGATTATTTTTTTTAAATGGATTTTGTTTTGTTATAGCCCATATAACTTGGTTCAAATTATAATTTTTTTTTGCTAATTTAGAAATTCTTACATGACCAACATGTGCTGGATCAAACGATCCACCGAGTATACCAATCTTTTTATTTTCTAATTTGCCCTGAACCATAAACTTCATATTTATAACTTACTAACTGATTTAGACCGACAGGACCTCTTGGTGGTAAGGTGTTTGTTGAAATTCCAACCTCTCCACCAAAACCAAATTCTCCTCCGTCAGCAAATTGTGTTGATGAATTTTGAATAGCAATTGAGCTTTTTACATTCTTAATAAAGAATTTTGCTGTATTTTTGTTTTTGGTTACTATTGCATCTGTATGCATAGTTCCATATTTATTGATATGTGTAACTGCTTCTTTGACATCATTCACTAATTTAACTGAAATAATGGGTGAAAGATGTTCTTTTGACCAAGTATTATTATTTGCAGGATATGTTTTGCCTTTAAATAATTTTCTTATTTTTCTATCAGCTAAAATTTTACAACCACTTTCAGCTAGTGAATTTAAAATTAAATTTACTGATTTTGATTTACTTTTATGTATTAAGAGAGTTTCAGTTGCACCACATATACTAGTATTTCTCAACTTAGCATTTAATACTATTTTGTTTGCCATATTATTTTCTGCCTCTTTATCAATATATGTATGACAAATTCCTTCCAAATGACCAATAACTGGTACCTTTGAAAGTTGTTTAACTTTTTTTACTAAATTTTTTCCGCCTCGTGGTATTACAACATCAATGGAGTTTTCCATTTTTGATAATAAATAATCTACGAGTTTTCTGCTTTTATTGTTTATAAACTGGACGTAATTTTCGTTTACTTTATTTTTTTTTAGAGCTTTCCTAAATAAATTTACTAAAATTTTATTACTATTGTAGGCTTCCGAACCACCTCTTAATATAACAGCATTTCCAGATTTAAAACATAGTGCTGATACATCCGAAGTAACATTGGGTCTACTCTCAAATATTACACCTATAACTCCTATTGGTATTGTAACTCTTCTAATTTCAAGTCCATTTGGCCTTTTCCATTTTGAAGTTACTTGATTAACTGGATCTTTAAAAGAAGTAATAGTTTTAATAGAGTCAATTATACTTTTTAATTTATTATTATTAAGAGCAAGCCTTTGAATTAAGTTTTCTTTTAATTTTTTTCCTCTTGCATAAAAAATATCTTTATTATTTTCACTAATAATTTTATTCTTATTAATCTCAATTAATTTTACAAAATCTTTTAAAACTTTATTTTTTTTTTTTGGACTAATACTTGAATTCAAAGCTTTTCTAGAATTTAATCCAATTTTTTTTAGTAGTTTACTCATTAAATTTTAACCATATCATCTTTATGTATAACTTCAGACTTTGTAACATAGCCTAAAAGATTACTAATTTTGTTAGAATGTTCTCCTTTTATTTTAGATATCTCATCAGATGTAAAACTGCTCAACCCTCTAGCAAATTCTTTGTTATTTTTATCTAAAATTCTAACATGATCACCTTTAACAAATTTTCCTGAAACTTTTCTAATACCTGCAGCTAATAAACTTTTTCCATTTTTTAAAGCACTTAAAGCGCCATCATCTATAATAATCTCTCCTTTTGGAGATATAGAGCTGATTATCCATTTTTTTCTTGCATCTAATTTAGATACTTTTGGTAAAAACCATGTCCCAGAATTATGTTCCAGTATATTTTTAATTGGTCTTTTAATTAAACCATTTGCAATAGCCATATAGCAACCCGAGACTTGACATACTTTTGCAGCATCAATTTTCGTTTTCATTCCACCAGTACCATACTCACTTGTGCTTTTACTTGAAAAATTTTCAATTTTAGAATCAATATTTTTTATTTCTTTAATCAGTTTAGCATTTTTATGAATTTTTGGGTTTTTAGAATACAATCCATCAACATCAGACAATAATATTAAGCAATCTGCACCTGATATTTGTGCAACTCTTGATGCTAATCTATCATTATCTCCGTATTTAATTTCAGAAGTTGCAATACTATCATTTTCATTAACAACAGGTATAAAATTAAGCTCAAATAAGTTTTCGAAAGTTCTTTTAGCATTTATAGCTCTTCTTCTTTGTTCAGTATCTTCTAAAGTAATTAGAATTTGAGAAATATTTATTTTATTTGAGCCAAATGTCTTTTTAAAAAGATTCATTAATTCTATTTGTCCAATTGATGCAACAGCTTGGCTTTTATCAAGCTTTAAAGTTTTTTTATTTAATTGTAATTTTTTACACCCTAAAGCAATTGCTCCAGAACTTACTATAACAATATTCTTTTTAAGTTTTTGTAACTCTTTAATATCTTTAGCAAATTCCAAAAGCCATTTTTCTCTAATAATTTTATTGTCATTTATTAATAAAGATGAACCTATTTTTATTACTACAGTTTTGGAGTCTTTAAGATACATAGTTTACCAACTTTGACTTTATATCTGATACTGATTTTTTATCCATTGTTGACATGAAAAAGATATTTTTTTTTAATTTATTCTTGAGTTTTTTTATCTTCTCTTTTTTTTCCTCTTCATCTATTAAGTCAGTTTTATTTAAAACTACTATTTCTTTTTTTTTAACTAAATCTTTACTGTATTTTGATAATTCTTTTCTGACTTGGTTGTAAGAAATAAATAAATCATCTTCAGTTATATCTATTAAATGTAGCAAAGTTTTGCACCTTTCTATATGTTTTAAAAATTTTATCCCAAGACCAGTTCCAGTATGAGCACCCTCAATTAAGCCTGGTATATCTGCTAAAGTAACTTCTTTGTCGTCATAACTAGCAACCCCAAGATTTGGATTAATTGTAGTAAATTTATAGTTTGCTATTTTTGGATTTGCACTCGTCATTGATGCAAGCAAGCTTGATTTCCCAGCATTGGGCAATCCTATGATACCGATATCAGCAATTGTTTTTAGTTGAAGCCAAATCCAAAATTCCTCTCCTTGACCTCCTTTTGTAAATTTCTTTGGGGCTCTATTGGTTGAGGACTTAAACCTTGTATTTCCAAATCCTCCTTTACCTCCGCTTGCTACTAAAAATTCCTCTTTCTGACTTTTAAAATCATAAATAAGTGTTTTATTATCTTCTTCAAATACTTGTGTTCCTAAAGGTACTTTTAAATATAAATCTTCACCACCTTTCCCAGTTTTGTTTTTTCCGCTGCCATCCTTTCCTCTTTCAGCTTTGAAGTGTTGTTGATACCTGTAATCAATCAAAGTATTAAGATTTCTTTCACTTATAAGAATTACAGATCCTCCTTTCCCTCCATCGCCGCCATCAGGGCCACCAAACTCTACAAATTTTTCTCTACGAAAACTTGGAGATCCTGACCCTCCGTTGCCAGCTTTTACATATATCTTAACTTGATCTAGAAATTTCATATAACAACTATGTGAGTGTTGTATCTATTAATTGGGCTTTACAGAAACGTAAGTTCTATCAGATTTTGATTTTTTAAATTCTACTTTACCTTTAACAACTGAAAAAATCGAATGGTCTTTACCCATGCCAACATTTTCTCCAGGAAATATTTTAGTTCCCCTTTGTCTTACAATAATGTTGCCAGGCACAACCATCTCGCCACCATATTTTTTCACACCCAGTCTACGACCTGCACTGTCTCTTCCGTTTCTTGACGATCCACCTGCTTTTTTCGTTGCCATAAATTACTTTTTATTTAGCTGCTTCCTTAGTTTCAACTGTTTTTTTTGATGGTATTTCTTTTCTTTTTTCTGCTTCAGAAATAACTTTTCCATCTTTTGAATAGATTTTACTTATTCTTACCATTGTAAATTTTTGTCTATGACCATTTTTTCTTCTCGAATTTTGCCTTCTTCTTTTTTTAAAAATAAGAACTGTTCTATTTTTTCCATTTTTTATTAATTCAGCTTCAACTTTAGCTCCACTAATAGTCGGCTCTCCTAACTCTAAATTTTTGTCATCTCCGTAAGCTAGTATTTCATTAAACTCTATTTTTGAATTTTCTTTTGAATCTTCGAGTTTTTCAACTTTAAGAATCTCTCCAGCTTTAACTTTATATTGTTTACCACCTGTTTGAATTACTGCGAATGACATAGTTAGCCCTAATTTTATAGGGAGCAATATAGTCCGGGTTGTGTTATAGTCAAGTTTAATAACTTAAAAATTATCCTTTAAATCCCGCAATTTTTTGAAATTTTCTAGATCGTTTGACTTAAGAAAAATGTTACAATTAAGTTCCTCACCAATCGTCGATGGCATACTAGTTTTGCCTTGTTTAATTTTTTCTTTAATTTCTTTAATTTTGTTTAGTAATTCATTGTTATTGGAATCTTGTGCTAAACAAAATTCAGAATTCTTTAAAGTATACTCATGTCCACAATAAATTTTTGTATCTTTATCTAAATTTTTTAAAACTCGTAGTGAGTTGTACATTTGCTCATAACTCCCTTCAAAAATTCTTCCGCATCCCAAAGAGAATAAAGTATCTCCTGTAAAAATTAACTTATTTTTAAAAAAATGAAAACAGATATGACCTATTGTATGGCCAGGGACATGATATATTTTTGCTTCAAAAATATCTTTCTTCCAAATTTCACCATCACTTAAGCAAATATCAATTTGAGGTATTCTGTTTTTATCTCCAACATAACCTACTACTTCTGCATTAAATTTTTTTTTTAATTCCTCATTCCCGCCAACATGGTCATGATGATGATGTGTATTTAATATATATTTTAAATTTAATTTATTTTTCTCTAAATAATTTATAATTGGATCTGCTTCACCAGGATCAACAACACAACAATTTCTATTAGCTTCATTAATTAAAATGTAAGAAAAATTATCTTCCAGACACTTAATAATTTCTACTTTCATTTAACTTTCTATTAAAAATATACCTAAGTGAGAGTCAAGATTTTTATAATTTAAATTTGATTTATTTATTTCTGAAATTCGACTTTTTTTTAAAGCGATAGACTTAAATATTTTAATATTCTTACTACTGCAAAAATTATAAAAATCTTTAATTGTGCACATATGTAAATTTGGTGTATTGTACCATTCATGAGGTAAATTTTCTGTTACAGGCATTGTACCTTTAAACAATAATTGTAGTCTAACTCTCCAGTAACCAAAATTAGGTATTGTAACAATTACTTTTTTTCCTACTTTAAGTAATTCATTAATTACTAATTCAGGATTAAGAAAAGCTTGTAATGTTTGGCTTAAAATAACGTAATCAAAAGACGATTTAGGAAATTGTTTTAAATCGCTTTCAGCATTACCCTCTATAACAGTTAATCCTTTTGATAAACAATTTTGAACTTTTTCTTTAGAAATTTCTAATCCACGAATATCTTTAGTTTTGTTTTCTTGTAAAAATTTCATCAAGTCACCATTGCCACAACCGACATCTAGAACTCTAGTATTTTCCTCTATCAAATTAGATATAATGTTAAATTCTTCTTTCATTTATAACTTTGTAGGTTGAATTAATATAATCGCCAAGTGTCTTTAGGAAACTTGGAACATCAAGCAAAAAAGAGTCATGCCCCTTATCAGATTCTATTTCAACAAATCCGACATCTGCACCAATAGAATTTAGTGCCATAACTATTTCTCTATTCTCCGATGTTGGATACAACCAATCTGATGTAAATGATATTACGAAAAATTTTGTTTTGGTTTTTTTGAATGCATCAGATAAATTTCCTTTGTGCTGTTTGGATAAGTCAAAATAATCCATTGCACGAGTTATATATAGATAACTATTAGCATCAAATCTATCAACAAATACAGATCCTTGGTATCTAAGATAACTCTCAATTTGAAAATCTGCCTCAAATCCATATCTTAGGCTATCCCTATCTTGCAATTTTCTTCCAAATTTTTCCTGCAATCCTTTTTCAGAAAGATAAGTAATATGTGCTGCCATTCTTGCTACTGCTAAACCTTTGTCAGGATTTAATTTGTAATTACTATAAAATCCATTTTCCCACTTACTGTCAGCCATAATTGCTTGTCTTCCTAATTCATTAAACGCTATGTTTTGTGCCGAGTGACTAGATGTGCAAGCAATCGGTATTGCGAGTTTTGCTTTATCTGGAAAATTGGAAACAAATTGTAGCACTTGCATTCCACCCATTGAACCACCTACTACAGCAAAAAGTTTTTCAATTTCTAAATATTTAATTAGCTCATATTGAGCGTTAACCATGTCGTTAATAGTTATAATGGGAAAATCAGTTCCTATTTGTTTGCCAGTGGACTCATTTATTGTGCTAGGTCCATAAGATCCCATGCAGCCTCCAATAACGTTTGCACAAATCACAAAAAATTTATTTGTATCTATTGGCTTATTTTTTCCAACAACATAACTCCACCAACCATCTTTATTAGTTATTGGGTTTTTTCCAGAAACATATTGATCTCCAGTTAAAGCATGAAAAACTAATATCGCATTACTTTTTTCACTGTTTAATTCCCCATATGTCTCATATGCTATTGGAAAGCTATTAATTTCCTTGCCACAATCCAATTTTAGGGGATTTGATATAATTATTTTTTTTGTATCAATATTCTTATTCATAATAATTGTACTGATTGAATTGTGAGAAAAAAAACATTTTAGCGGTTTTTTTATAGCGCTCGCAATTCAGTATAAATCAGCGCATGCAGCTTTTACTTCAAAGGAATTTATATGTCAAATATTGCTCAATTATTTATTGTTTTATCTAGTTAAAAGACTATTTATAGTGAAATATTTACTATGACATTGCCAAGATTTAAAAACATAAAATTACAGAGTTACAAACCAGGAAAATCCTTATTGGCTGGTAATAAAAATATTATTAAGTTATCCGCAAATGAGTCTGCTTTAGGTGTCAGTAAAAATGTCGAAAAAATTGTTAAGTCTAAATTTGATATATCAAAATATCCAGATAGTAAATTTTCGGAGTTAACACAAAAAATATCAAAGAAGTATGGTTGTGATAAATCCAAGATAATTTGTGGCTCTGGTTCTGACGAAGTAATTCAAATGCTTTGTCAATTGTTCCTTAGAGAAAATGATGAAGTTGTTGTTCCTCAGTACAGTTTCCTCATGTATAGGATATATTCCAAAATCGTTGGAGCAAATGTAAAATTAGCTAAAGAAATTAATTTTAAAGTTTCAGTTAAAGAAATTCTTAAAAAGACATCAAAAAAAACAAAAATTGTTTTTATTGCAAATCCAAATAATCCAACAGGAACTTATTTAACAAAAAACGAGCTATTAGACTTAAGGAGAAGATTAAATAAAACTATTTTATTGGTTGTTGATGATGCATATTTTGAATATATGAAGAATAAGGATTACAAATCTGGAATTGAATTATTTAAAAACTCTAAAAATGTATTTATTTTAAGAACATTTTCAAAAATCTATGGTCTAGCTTCATTAAGGATAGGCTGGGGATACGGTGATAAATCTATAATTAAAGAATTATATAAAATTAAACCACCTTTTAACGTAAATAAATTTGCTCAAATTTGTGCTGTTGAATCACTTAAAGACAATAAATTTGTTAAAAAGTCAGTAATACATAATCTTAAATGGTGCAAAAAAATTAAAAATGAGATGTTAAAATTTAATATTGGTACAAACAAAATATCTGGAAATTTCTTTTTATTAGATTTCAAAAAAGCAAAATTTAACGCAGACACAACTTTAAAAAAATTACAGAAATATGGAATTATACTAAGAGAAATGAATTCCTATGGCATAAAAAATTGTTTAAGACTTACAATTGGCAACACAAAAGAAAACCAAATATTCCTCAAAAGAATGAATACTATTTTTAAAAATGTTTAATAATATTCTTATTATTGGTTGTGGATTGATAGGCTCATCAATATTAAAGGCTTCAATACAAAAAAAAATTTCTAAAAATTTTTTTGTATTTGAAAAATCTAAAAAAAATAAATCTATTATTAAAAAATTTAACAAAAAAATTAAATTTTTAACAAGGTTAGATAAAAATTTAAATAAAATTGATCTTGTGATTTTAAGCACTCCTATGAGTGAATATCCTAAATTTTTTTTGTCATTTAATAAAAATCTCAATCATAATTCAATTATAACTGACGTTGGTTCAACAAAAAAAAATCTTATTTCTTTAAAAAAAAAAAAGTTATCAAAAAATCTTGATTGGGTGATGAGCCATCCTATCTCAGGATCCGAAGTTAGTGGGCCCGAATATGGTAATGCTAATTTGTTCAAAAACAAATGGTGCATAATAATAAAAGATAAAAATGTTCTAAAACAAAAAAAAGTAGAGAGATTTTGGAAATCTTTAGGATCTAAAATAATTATTATGAACCCTGATGAACATGATAAAATTTTTTCAGTCACTAGCCATCTACCTCACTTGATTGCTTACAATTTAATAAAAACTGCTCAGGATTTTCAGAAAAAAAAGAATAAAAATTTGATTAAATTTAGTGCAGGTGGATTAAGAGATTTCTCAAGAATTGCTGCATCCAACGAAATAATGTGGAGAGATATATTTTTTGAGAATAAAACTAATATGATTGAAGCAATAAATCTTTTTTTGAAAAATTTAAAAGATTTTAAGAAGAATATAAGCAAGAAAGAAAATTCGAAGATAATAAAAAAATTAATCAATTCGAAAGTCGTAAGAAAACAAATAATTTCTCAAAAACAAGACATTTCTAAACCTGATTTTGGTCGAGAATAACTCAGACCCTTGTTATTTTTTTTACGTCTAATTTTGCAGTTTGTTTAATTAGTTTTATAGTTTTTTTTATTGGCATTATAATCACTCTTTTTTTTGGACCATAAGCATGAATAAGTTCATTTGTATTGATGCATATAGCAACATGTCCTTTCCAAAAAATAATATCACCTTTTTTAAATTTTTTTTTGGATTCTACACCTTTTTTTAATTTAACTTGATCAATCGTATCTCTTGGAAAAAAATTATTATTAAATTTATAAAATATCTGCAATAGGGCTGAACAATCAATTCCTTCGAATGTTTTTCCACCCCATTTATATTTACAATTTAGAAATTTTTTAAATATCTTTACAAAATCAGAATTTTTTTTTTGGATTGGAAATATGTCTTTTGATCTTAGCCATTTATCTTTTTTATACATAATGAAATTTTGATCCCTTTTTAAAATTTGAATCTTGCTCATAAATGGTAAAAACTTTTTCGATTTCTCTTTTTTATTACCTAAATAAATTCTAGCTTTTAAAATTCCAACTTTGTGAGTTGGATTGAATTTTTTGTAGCTATCAATTTTTTTTATAAAGCCTGAATATTTGTCATATGAAGTCTTTATTTTAAAATAATTATTTTTTTTACTAATTATTTTAAAACTCTCACCGTAGATAAGTTGAGAGCTAATATTAGAGTTCTTCCTTGGTTCCTCTAATATATCGACAATAGGCTCTTTTAAAAAAAAACTATTTTGCACCAATTTTAATTTTATTCCTTATAAACCATAAACAAATTAAAGATGGGATAACCATTAAAGTGGTAATTATAAAAAAGGTTCCCCAGTCTCCATTTAGCCAATCAACTAAAGCACCCGATGAAGAAGCAAGTGTCGTTCTTCCTGCAGTTCCAATCGAAGCTAAAAGTGCATACTGAGTAGCGGTATACGTCCTATCAACTAAAAGAGAGATAAAGGCCACGAAAGCAACAGTTGCGAATGCTGCAGATATATCATCAGCGATAACCGCTAAAGCAAACAACCATTCAGATTTTCCTGACCACGCGAGAGCAGCAAATAATAAATTTGTTGCTGCCATAAATCCACCGGCAACAAACATTGTTTTTATTGTGCCAGCTCTCATAGCAAATATTCCACCTAATAATGTAAATACAACTGTAGTTATCCAGCCTAGAGTTTTAGAGTATATCGCTATTTCGCCTTTTGAAAATCCAACCTCTTTATAAAAAACTATGGACATTCTTCCAAGAAAGGCTTCTCCAATTTTAAAAAGAAAAACAAAGCCCAGGATTCCAACTGCAATTGAGAAACCATTTTTTTTGAAGAAACTAATTATTGGACCTCCTATTGTACCAGTAATATAAGCAATAAATTTTGTTATTACATTATTTGATCCAAGTTTTGATTGTATTATTTCGTCTGTTTCTTTTTGTTTGTTTTGCCTATCTGTTGTTACAGGCTCGTGTATGAACATTAAACCTATATTCATCAGGATTACGACAACACCAAGAACTAAAAAAGTAGTTTGCCAGTAATCTTCAATTCCAATGTTTTGAAAAAATTCGGCAGTAAACAATGCTATAACACCACCTAACTTATATCCGGTCCACCAACCAACTACAGCCATAGCAGCACCTGCTGCCATAGATTTTCCTTCATCAGCATTGATTTGTTCAATTCTCAACGCATCAACTGTAATATCTTGTGTAGCCGAAGCAATTGCTATAACTAATCCAACACTAATTAGTAACGCCAAATTTTCTGTAGGGTTAATAAAACTCCAAACAATTAAACTAAATAAAATTATAATTTGCATAAGGACAATCCAGCCTCGTCGATGCCCTAATCTTTTTGTTAAAAATGGAATTTGTATTCTATCAATTATTGGTGCCCACAAATAATTAAAGGCGTACACTCCAAAAATTAAACCTGCCCATCCAATAGTCGATCTACTTAAACCTTCTTCTTTTAGCCAAAGGCTTAAACTGCTGGCAATTAAAACCCAAGGAAATCCACTAATTGCACCAAGAAGTAATATTCTTAGCATTCGAATATCCTTGTAAACTAAAATAGATTCTGACCAGGTTTGTTTTTTTTCAAACATTAATATTTTCTCCAAAAAGATGGAATAAATAATACTAGAATTGCAAATAATTCCAACCTTCCAAGTATCATTGCAGCACTGAGGACCCATTTAGAAAAATCAGACAGGCTTGAAAAACTTCCATTTGGACCAATAATATCACCTAAACCTGGACCAACATTTGAAATTGACGTGGCGGCTGCTGAAATTGCTGTAATAAAATTTAATCCATCAAGCGACAAAAGCGCAGTCACAACAAAAAATATTAATATATAAAGGAATATAAAAGAAATAATTGAGTCCATAAATTTTTCATCCACATTATTATTTTGATATTTAATTTTGAAAATTCCTCGAGGATAAATTATTTTTTTCAGCTGGTTTGATATAAATTGATACAAAATTTGAACTCTAAAAATCTTTATTCCACAAGTTGTAGAGCCCGCACACCCTCCAATGAACATTAAAATTATAAAATATACTAATGGAAATTGACCCCAATTACTAAAATTTTCTGTAGCATATCCTGTTCCAGTTAAAATAGAAATTATATTAAAGCTAACAGATAAAAAACTTATCTCAGTTAAGCTTTTATTTATAACAGATAAATAAAAAAACATTAAAAGAATTGAAATAATAACCAAAATTATAAAAGTTTTTATTTGTGTGTCTTTGAAAAATATTTTCTTATCTCCAGCTAAGTATTTGATGTAACTAATAAAAGGTATACTTCCAAGAATAATAAATATTATTGCATTAATTTCTATTAAAGAGCTGTTAAAATAACCTATAGATTCGTTATAATTTGCAAAGCCTCCAGTTGCTATTGTTGTCATAGCATGCACGATGCTATCAAAAAAACTCATCCCAAATATAAAATAAAAAAATGCACAAGTTAGAGTTAATAAGGAATATATAAACAATAATCTCAAAGAAACTTCTTTAGTTTTAGGAAAAATTTTTTCAGAAGTATCATTAGATGAAATATTAAAAAGTTGCATACCCCCTATATTCATTAAAGGCATTAAAGTGATTGCCATTACGATAATTCCAATACCACCAAACCACTGCAACATTCCTCTCCAAAGTAATATCGCTTTAGATGTTTCATTTAAATTCGTGATAATTGTAGATCCTGTTGTTGTAATACCAGACATGCTCTCAAAAAACGCATCTGTAAAACTCAAATCAGTACTAGAAAAAATTAAAGGCAAAGAACCAAATATAGCAATACTTAACCATGAAAGTGCTGTGAGCAAAAAAGCTTGAGGCAAACTTATCTTTTTATCATGATCATAATTAGAAATGAAAAATAAAAATCCAAAAACAATAGTAACAATCATTGATCCGATAAATCCTGCATCAATTTGATCAAATATTAATTGAACCAAAATAGGTACAATCATTGAAAGACCTAAAATAATTTGCAAAACCCCTAATGTAAAAAAGACAGTTTTATAATTGGACATTTTGAATGGACATTATTTTATGGTAAATAAATTTCAACTCTATATGAATTATTAAAAAGGCTGATATTAAGGATATTTAAGTAGTTGTGATAGACAAAACAAATTTTGACAAAACAAACGCCTGGCCATTTGTTGAGGCTAAAAAGCTATTAAGAGAGAGAAAATCGAACATAGAAAAAAAAAATAAAATAGTTTTACAAACTGGTTATGGCCCTAGTGGTCTACCTCATATAGGTACATTTGGAGAAGTTGCAAGGACAACAATGATTGTCAACGCCCTTAATCATTTAACAGATGTTCCAAAGGAAATTATTACATTTTCTGATGATATGGATGGTCTTAGAAAAGTACCTGAAAATGTTCCAAATCAAGAAAAGCTCAAAAATAATCTTCACAGACCTTTAACGGATGTCCCTGATCCATTTGAAAAGTTTAGTAGTTTTGGAGAACATAATAATAATATGTTGAAACAATTTCTTGATAATTTTAAATTTCAATATTCATTTAAAAGTTCTACAGAACTCTACAAGTCTGGTTATTTTAATGACACCCTAAAATTAGTTCTAGAAAATTATGTAAAAATTATGGAAATAATTCTTCCAACTTTAGGTAAAGAAAGACAGAAGACTTATTCGCCCTTTTTACCAATATGCCCAGAGACTGGAAAAGTTCTTGAAATACCTGTTTTAGAAATTGACTCTAAATCTTCTAAAATCATATTTGACAATAATGGGTCAAAATTGGAAAAAAGTATTTTAGACGGGAACTGCAAATTGCAATGGAAAGTTGATTGGGCAATGAGATGGTACGCTTTAGATGTTGATTTTGAAATGTATGGAAAGGATTTAATTGAGAGTGCAATTCTTTCAACTAAGATTATTAAAACATTAGGTAAATCTAACCCATCTGGTTTTGCTTATGAACTTTTTTTGGACGAAAAAGGTGAAAAAATATCTAAATCAAAAGGTAATGGAGTAACTATAGATGAATGGCTGAATTATGCATCTCCTCAAAGTCTATCTCTTTACATGTATCAAAATCCAAAAAGAGCAAAAAAATTGTACAGAGAAGTTGTTCCAAAAGCTGTTGATGAATACTTAGATTTTATAGAAAAAGGAAAAACTCAAAATGATTTACAGAAGTTAATGAATCCAGTTTGGCATGTACATAATGGATCAATGCCAGAGGAAAATACAATTATGACTTTTTCAATGCTTTTAAATTTAGTTGAAACAAGTAATGCGGACAGCAAACAATTACTTTGGAAATTTGTAAAAAAATACAAGACAGAAATTAATGAAAATGATCATCCAATTTTTGATAATTTAATTGAATATGCAATAAAATATTTCAATGATGTTATAAAAACAAAAAAAATTTACAAAACCCCAAATGAAAAAGAGAAAGTTGCACTGAAAGCATTAATTAAGTCTTTAGATAATTGTAATGATAAAATGGCTCCTGAAGATATTCAGACAAATATTTTTACCGTAGGAAAAGAAAATGGTTATAAAGAAAATTTAAGAGAATGGTTTAAGCTTATCTATGAGGTTGTATTTGGTGACGAAAATGGACCTAGAATGGGCTTCTTCATTAGTTTTTTTGGAGTAAATGAAACCAAAGAATTGATAAGAAAAAAGGTTGAAAATGTTTAATCTTATAAGACCTTTTATATTTAAATTTAGCCCTGAAGTTGCACACTCACTAGCAATAAAGGCTTTAAAGCTAAATCAGATACCAGCTATAGATAAAACAACCAGAGTTACTATCCAAACTAAATTTTTAAACAAAACCTTAAATTCTCCTCTAGGTGTTGCTGCTGGATTTGATAAAAATGCAGAAGTTTACAATCCTCTATACAAACTAGGATTTGGTTTTGTTGAGGTAGGTACAATTACACCTAAACCACAAATAGGAAATCCGAAGCCAAGAGTGTTCAGATTGGAAGAAGATGAGGCTTTAATTAATAGACTTGGATTTAACAATATTGGATCAGAAGAAAGTAAAAAAAATATTGAAAATAATTCACCTAATGGATTACTTGGTATTAATATAGGACCTAATAAAGATACCGAAAACAGAGTTGAAGATTATTTAATTTGTTTCAGAAAATTTCATAATTTAGCAGACTATATTACAATTAATATCTCTTCTCCTAACACAGAAAATTTAAGAAACTTTCACAAAAATGAAGAGTTAGATAATCTTTTAAAATGCATAAATGAAGAAAAGAAAAATTTAAATTCAAATGTGCCAATAGCAGTCAAAGTATCTCCTGATATTGATGAAAAAAGTATTGATGAAATCTCAGAAATTTTTTTAAAATATAATGTTCAAATAGTTATAGTTTCAAATACGACAGATAAAAATAGAGAAAATATATCTAATATAAATAAATTAGAGAAAGGCGGTTTATCTGGAAAACCACTTGAAAATATCTCTAACGAATTAATTAATAAATTTTTTAAATTAGTTGGAAAAAAAATCTTAATAATTGGAGTTGGAGGCGTTGACTCTGCCGATGGTGTTTTTAATAAAATTGTAAGCGGTGCAACTCTTGTGCAATTGTATACAGGTATGGTTTATAAAGGGCCAACTATTGCTTCAAAGATTAATAAAGATCTCGACGAAATTGTAAAAAGAGAAGGTTTTAAAAATATTTCTGAAGCTATCGGAACAAAAAATTAATCTTGACTGGTATTCTTTAAGACCATATACATCTTGAAAATTTATGTCTAAAAAATGCGAACTTACCGGTAAAATCCCTCTAAAAGGCCATAATGTTAGTCACGCTAACAATAAAACTAAGAGAAGATTTCTTCCAAATTTAAAGAAAGTAAAATTTAAAAGTGAACTTTTAAAAAAATCTCTGAGATTAACAGTTTCAAATGCAGGTGTTAGATCTGTAGATAAAAAAGGTAGCTTTGATAATTTCTTAAAATCTGCAAAATCAAGAGATTTATCGTTAAGATTAAAAAAGCTTAAAAAATCAATAATTGCAAAAACAGCATAATGAATAAAGTTTTCCTTACTCTCTCATTTTTAATGGGATTGGTTGTGCTAGCATCTAATTATTTAGTTCAATTTCCTATAAAATATTACCGTTTAGAGGAAATTTTAACTTACGGTGCTTTTAGTTATCCAATTGCATTTTTAATTACAGATTTAGCCAACAGATCCTTTGGAAAATTAGTAGCTAGAAAAATTGTTTATATAGGCTTCACAATTGGAATTTTGTTTACTTTAATATTTTCAACTAATTTTACTGATCTTATTTCTATAAGAATAGCAATTGGTTCAGGAACTGCTTTTATAATTGCTCAACTTTTAGATGTTCAGATATTTGATCAATTAAGACAAAAAAAGTGGTTTATAGCACCTTTAACATCTTCTTTGATAGGTTCAACAGTTGATACTTTTTTATTTTTCTCAATATCATTCTATGGAACGGGAATTCCTTGGGTAACTTTATCGTTAGGAGATCTTGCGGTAAAAATATTTGTTGCTCTTGTAATGTTGATACCTTTTAGATTATTACTCGGTACACTAAAAGCAGCATAATTAAATTTTAGGTTCTTGTTGGGTCATGCAATGTATTGCACCAAATCCCCATATCAATTTGCTACAGTCAACTGTTTCGATTTTTCTATTTCTAAAGTAATTTTTGAAAATTTTAATTGCAATATTGTCTTCTTTTACTTTGAATATTGGAAGAATTATTTTTTTATTACAAATATAAAAATTCATATAACTTGCAGGAACTCTTGTATTCTCAATATAAATTGGTGAAGGCATAGGAACTTTTATAATTTTGAATTTCTTTCCTTTCTCACATTTACTTTCTTTCAATATATTTAAATTCTTATTTAAGTTTTTGTAATTTATATCTTTCTTATTATTTTCAACCGCAGTCATAATCGCATTTCTTGAAACAAATCTTGTTATGTCATCTACATGTCCATGTGTATCATCGCCTGCAATTCCTTTTTTAAGCCATATAAAGTTTTTTATATTTAAGTATTTATTAAACATTTTTTCGTAGTCTTTTTTTTTAAAATTTTTATTTCTTTCTTGAACTTTGCTTAACAAACATTCTTCAGTTAATAGAATTGTACCTGAGCCATTTACATCAAACGCCCCTCCTTCCATGATTATTTTTCTAATTCTGCCTTTTTTTTTGATTATTGGATCAATCTTTTTAAAATTGGCAATTTTACTAATACTATTATTGATTTTATTGTCATTTTTATAATTATTATATTTTGACCATCCGTTAAAAGCAAAATTTAGTATTACTTTTTTCTTTTCAACTTTATTTGTTATAAATATGGGTCCAGAATCTCTTAACCATATTCTATCAGTTTTAATATAGTGGAAGTTGATATTTTTAATTTTATTAAGTTTTATTAATTTTTTTATATTTTTTATATTTTTGCTAACGATTAAGTTAACTTTCTGATTTTTTGAAATTTTTTTTATAATCTTTAAAATTACTTCAGGAATAAATTGATATAATCCAGGCCAATCATTTTTATTATAAGGCCAAGCAATCCAAACTGAATTTTGAGGCTCCCATTCAGCCGGCATTCTAAATCCATTAAAGTTTTCATTCATCTGCAGGATTTTTTAGTATGCCTTTATAAAAATCGATTCTTCTATCTCTTAAAAAAGGCCAATGCTCTCTGGCTGAATCAATTTTTTTATAGTTTATTTCACGAATTAAAATTTCTTCTTTTTTATTCCCAAGTTTTCCAATTATTTGCCCACTAGGATCTATAATCATTGAGTTTCCCCAGAATTCTATTTTCTTCTTACCTTTTTTTTCTGTTCCAACTCTATTTATAGCAACCACATAAATACCATTTGCGATTGCGTGAGATTTTTGCATTGTTATCCAAGAGTCTAGTTGAGATTTTCCAAATTTTTTTTTCTCTTTAGGATGCCATCCAATAGCAGTAGGGTAAAAAATTATTTGTGCACCTTTAAGTGCAGTCAATCTTGCAGCTTCTGGGAACCATTGATCCCAACAAATTAAAGATCCAATTTTACCAAATTTTGTTTTAACAGATTTAAAACCTAAATCTCCAGGAGTAAAATAAAATTTTTCATAATAACCAGGATCATCTGGTATATGCATTTTTCTATATTTCGATAAAATTTTACCTTTCTCGCTAATAACGATACTAGTATTATGATAGAAGCCATGTGTTTTTTTTTCAAATAATGAAATCATTAATACTATTTGTAAATCTTTGGCTAATTCACAAAATATTTTTGTAGTTCTGCCAGGTATTTTTTCCGCTAGCTTAAAGTTGGAATGACTTTCTGTTTGACAAAAATAATTTGATAAAAATAGTTCCGGCACACAAATTATTTTAGCTTTTTTTGATGCTGCTTTTTTTATATTTTTAACAGCTGAGTTTATATTTTTTTGAATATTATCTGAAATTTTACTTTGAATAATTCCAATTTTTACTTTTTTGATCATCAATCAAAATATTTTAGAAAAGTTTTTTCTGTCTCTATTTTTCCATTCTCCAGTATGATAGGCGTCACTTGCTATTAACGGTAAAACACTGGTAGCTTCAGCAAATACCATTTGTTCTTTAGTAGTATCAACCTTACCCCATGAACTTGCTTCTTTTAATGTTGAACTACTGCAAGCTCCATCTCTTGAGTCAGCAACAGTAATTTGTATTGCATATTTGTGCATATCTACATTTTTTCCTAAAAGTTCAGCACAAATTACCGTGTCTTGTATAAAGTTTTTAGGAACTCCACCACCAATCATGAATAATCCCGAACCTTTAGATTTAATTTTAATCTCTGTTAATTCTCTAAATTCTCTAATTGAGTCTATTGTAATATGATTTTTTGGATTTCTCTCTTGATGCATGACTAATCCAAAACCTGCACTTGAGTCTGTAAATGCAGGACAGAATATAGGTACATCGTTATCAAAAGCTGTTTCAATTAAAGAACCTTTCTTTTTAGAATTAGTTTTTAGATATTTACCAATCTCTTTAATGAATTCTCTCGATGTGTAAGACTTCGGCTCAAGTTTGTCAGCTATTTCTCCTATTGTTTTATCACAAACCTGGAGCTCCTCTTCATCGATGTAAGTATCATAAATCCTATCTATATAATTGTCTCTAAGTTCATTATCATTTTGATATTGTGATCCTTGGTAATGTTTAAATCCAAGCGCTTCAAAAAAATCCATATCTATTATAGATGCTCCAGTTGCTACAATTGCATCTACCATGTTGTATTTAACCATATCTCTATAAATATGCATACATCCAGCGGCAGAAGTAGATCCTGCAAGAGTTAAGAATATTGTACAATCTTTATCTTTAAGCATTTCATTATATATCTTGGATGCATTAGCAGTTTCTCTTGAAACAAAAGACATTTTTTCCATAGAAGATATAATTTTTCTAGAGTCAAAAGATGTAATATCAATATGCTCAACTTCTTTACTTAAAAAGTCTTTTTTTCTGTTATGATTAAGATTTTTTGTATCTGACATTATGCAACAAGAAACTCTTTATTTGTTTCTTTGTCATACATCGTCATTATTGGATTATCACATACTTCGTAAATACTATCAGAATAATATCCATTAAATTGAGTTCTAAATGTCAATCCGTATGCTCCTAATTGACCTAATTCAATGTAATCACCTTCTTTAATATTATTAGGTAGAATAAAAGGTCCCTTCATATAATCCATGCTATCACATGTTGGTCCATAAAAATCAAATGAAGTCAATTTTTTTGATATAATTCTTCCACTTGTAATTATCCTTGATGGATAAACTATATTAGGCACACCTGCATCAAATAAAGTTCCGTATGTTCCATCATTGATATATAGCTTTTGTTTTTTTCTTAAGTTTACTCTCACAATTGTCGAACCACTTTCTGCAACAATTGCTCGACCTGGCTCACATATAATTTCTGGTTTTTTTTCTAATTTTAATTTATTTAACGAATTTTTTATTTCCTCAAAATAAGAGTCTAATGATTGAGGAACTAAGTCAGGATAGATTGTTGGAAATCCTCCACCTATATTTATAACATCTGGAACTATTTTTGTTTTTTTTATTATATATTTAATTTCATTAATCCCTTTTGAATAGGATATTGGATGCATACATTGCGAACCCACATGAAAACTTAATCCTATTTTTTTTGCATACTGTTTTGTTAATCTATAAAGCCCTATTGCTTCTGAAGTTTGTGCGCCAAATTTTTTAGATAAATCTATTTCTGCGTGTTCATTAGAAACTGCAACTCTCACAAATAACTCTAAATCCTTAGCTTGATTAGTGCTATTAAGAATTTTTATTAATTCATCTTTTGTATCTATTGAAAAAGTCTTAATATTATATTTGAAATATGCTTCGTTTATACTTTCCTTGCTTTTTACAGTATGCATGTAGGAGCATTTTGCATCTGGGCTAACACTTCTAATTGCCTCAACTTCTTTAATTGAAGCGATATCAAAATCATTAATTCCACTTTCCACGATAGTTTTTAATACTAATGGATGCGGGTTAGTTTTAACTGCATATAGGATTTTACCAGGAAATTTATTCTGAAAAAATTTAGAAGCTATGTTTATAGAATCTCTTCTAATACAATAAACAGGTTCTGTTGGTCTCAGTTGATTTACTAATTTATCAACTGATTTAAATTTTTGCATTTAAAGCTCCAAAAAAAATTTAACAAAAAAAACCGGCATAACTGCTATGCAAGTTTATATAAAACGAGCATTTATGCAGAAAATGAGCCAATGTAAAGTAAAAATGTACCCTTGAAATAATTTAGAATGTTTCCATATAAGGTCCATGCCAGAGGCAGAAGTATTAAAAAAAATAACAGAATTTGAGGATAAATCTCTACTTATAGTAGATGATGATAACCCTTTTAGAGAAAGACTAGCTCGAGCAATGGAGAAAAAGGGCTTTTCTGTTTCACAAGCAGAGGGTGTAAAAATTGGAATAGAGTCTGTGAAATCAAAAAAACCTGCTTTCGCAGTTGTTGATTTGAGACTAAACGATGGAAACGGACTAGAAGTTGTAAAAGAAATCCAGAAAAATAACTCAGAAAGTAGAATAGTGATGCTTACTGGTTATGGAAATATACCAACTGCAGTTGCAGCCATTAAAGAGGGTGCAATAGACTATTTAGCTAAACCAGCAGATGCAGATGACGTAGAAAAAGCACTTTTAGCTGATCCAAATAAAAAAGCTGCTCCACCAGAAAATCCAATGTCTGCTGATAGAGTAAAATGGGAACATATTCACAGAGTCTTTGAGCTATGTAACAGAAATGTATCTGAGACTGCAAGAAGACTTAAAATGCATCGAAGAACTCTTCAAAGAATTCTATCAAAAAGATCTCCAAGATAATACTAAATATATTTTCTAAGTTTAATAATTTTATTAACTAAAGCTGTTAGTAATAACATCTTAAATAATTCAGCATAAAGAAATGGGTAAACGCCAAATTCTAATATTGGTTTATCCCAACCGATTAAATTTCCAAGCCACAAAATACCCAAAATATATATTACCGATGTTGCTATTATAATTTTTAAAAAATTTAATATATGGTTTTTATCGTATGTAAATATGCCTGCTATCAGACATGCAAATATAAAACCTATTAAATATCCCATTGTTGGACCAACAAAATAAGCTAATCCTATTCCTTTCTCTGGTGAGTTAGAAAATACCGGTAATCCCATAATTCCTTCTATCAAATAAAAAACTACCGAAAGTACCCCGACTTTATATCCAAAGGAAATTCCTAAAAACAAAACTATAAATGTTTGCATAGTCATAGGAACTGGATAAAAAGGTATTTTAATTTTTGCAGATATTGTCAATAAAATAGAACCTATTAATGCAAATATTATGATTTTAATTATTTTATTATTAGAAATTGAATTTACTAATTCCATTAGCTTTAAATTACTATTTTAATAAAGTTTAATCCACTAATATTTATTAACAGGATGTTTTATTCTTACTATAATACGTCAATTTATTATAAATTAAATTATGGGTAAAATTAAAAAAACAGATCATTTCTATCTTATTGATGGGTCCGGATACATATTTAGAGCCTATTATGCATTGCCACCATTAACACGAAAAAGTGATGGTTTGCCAGTAGGAGCAGTAAGTGGATTTTGTAACATGCTGTTTAAATTATTAGAGGACTCTAAATCTAGCGAAAATTTAGAAAAACCAACTCATTTCGCAGTAATCTTTGACTCTGCAAGAAAGAATTTTCGAAACGAAATATATTCAGATTATAAAGGAAATAGGTCTGATGCTCCCGATGATCTAATTCCACAATTCGATTATATTAGAAAGTCAGTATTAGCATTCAATTTACCCTCTATAGAAATGTTAAATTACGAGGCTGATGATTTGATAGCCACTTATGTAGAGCAAATATTAGACGAAGGTGCAAAGGTTACAATTGTATCATCTGATAAAGATTTAATGCAACTTTTCAAAAAAAAGGTTCGTATATACGATCCAATGAAGAATAAATTTATATCTAATGACGATGTAATAAATAAATTTGGGGTTGGTCCGGATAAAGTAATTGATGTTCAATCACTAGCAGGGGATAGTACAGATAATGTACCTGGCGTTCCAGGTATTGGAGTAAAAACAGCAGCAGAATTAATTAAGGAATATGGAAATTTAGAAAACCTTCTCAAAAACGCAAATAAAATAAAACAGAATAAAAGAAGAGAAACACTTTTAGAAAATAAAGATAAGGCTCTGGTAAGTAAAAAACTAGTCACATTAAAAAATGATGTTCCGGTGAAAGACAAATTAACTGACTTTGTTCTAAAAAAAGTAGACGTAGACAAGTTATACAATTTTTTGAGAGAAATGGAATTTAACAGGTTATTGAGTTCAGCAATTTCGACGTATGGTCAATCTAAATTTAGTGATGAAATAGAAGTCAAAAAAGAAACATCTAAAATATCAAAAGATAAATATGTTTTGATAAAAAATTTATCTGAAATAAAAGATTGGATGCAAGAAGCCGAAGAAGCTGGTGAATTTTCTATTGATACTGAAACAGATTCTCTTGACCCACATCAGGCAAATTTAGTTGGTATATCAATTTCTAGCAAAATAGGTAAAGCTTGTTACATTCCAACAGGTCATATTGATAAAAATAATCTAAATGAAAATGATGTTTTGAGAATTTTAAAACCATATTTAGAGGATAAAAGTTTAAAAAAAATTGGGCAAAATATTAAATTCGATTACATAATATTTCGTAAAAGGGATATAGATATTCAAAGCATGGAAGATACAATGTTGATGTCATACGTTTTAGATGCTGGGAAAAATAGACATAATATGGATACTCTTTCAGATATTCATCTTGGTCACAAAACAATTAAATATAAAGATCTTGTTGGATCTGGAAAAAAAGAAATTAAATTCAGCCAAGTAGAGTTAAATATTGCAAAAGATTATGCGGCAGAAGATGCTGATATAACTTACCGTTTATATAAAATATTTTTGAAATCGCTTAAATCAGAAAAATTACTAAATATTTATGAAATTTTCGAAAAACCTTTAATTAAAATTTTAGCATCAATGGAAATCAATGGCATAAAATTGGATAATAATTTTCTTAAAAAACTATCTGTTAAGTTTGAAAAAAAACTTCAAGATTTAGAAAAACAAATTTTTAAAATTTCAAAAAAAAAATTTAATATTGCATCGACTAAACAGTTGGGTGAAATAATGTATAATGACCTCAAAATTGCATCGCTAAAAAAGACTAAAAAAGGTAGTTTTGCAACTGGTGCAGCAGTTCTAGAGGATTTAGCTTACAAAGGGAATGAATTTCCTAAATTGGTTTTAGAATGGAGGCAATCTAGTAAATTGAAAAATACATATTCAGATTCTTTGCCAGAGCATTTAAATCCCAATACAAAAAGAGTGCATACATCTTTTCTGTTAGCAGCAACTACAACGGGTAGACTTGCATCCAGTGATCCAAATTTACAAAATATTCCTATTAAAACTGAGGAGGGCAAAGATATTCGAAAAGCCTTTATATCAGAAAAAAATAAAAAACTTATATCAGCAGACTATAATCAGATCGAAATGAGAATTTTGGCTGATCTAGCTGATGTAAAAGAACTAAAAAAAGCTTTTAAAAATAATGAGGATATTCACTCATTAACCGCTAGCCAGGTTTTTGGTGCAGACATAAAAAAAATTGATGCTGATATGAGGAGAAAAGCGAAAGCTATTAATTTTGGAATAATTTATGGAATATCTCAATATGGTTTGGCCAAACAAATTGGTGTATCAAATAATGAAGCCGAAGAATTTCTAAATTCATATTTTATTAAATTTCCAGAAATTAAAGAATACATGAATAACACAATTAAATTCTGTAGAAAAAGTGGATATGTAAGAAATATTTTTGGTCGAAAAACTCATATTCCAGGAATCAATGACAAAAATTTTAATGTTAGAAATTTTCAAGAAAGGGCAGCTATAAATGCACCTATCCAAGGATCTGCATCAGAAATAATGCGACTTGCTATGATTAGAATCAACGATGAGCTAGATACTAAAAAAACAAATGAATTTAATATGTTACTTCAAATTCACGATGAATTGATTTTTGAGGTAATTGATAATGGTACTAAATCTGCTTCTAAAAAGATTAAAGATATTATGACAAGTGTGAAAGATAGTGATTTGCATTCATTTTCAATACCATTATCGGTAGATGTAAACATAGGTGATAACTGGGGAGAGCTTCATTAATAAACATTTAATTGCCCAATTTTAAACATTTTAGTATTTTTATAGTTAAACATGAAACAAACAATTGCCCTTGTTGATGATGATAGAAATATATTAACTAGTTTAAGTATTGCTCTAGAGAAAGAGGGTTTTAATATTCAAACTTATTTGGATGGAGAAAGTGCCTTAATAGGTTTGTCAAGAAATCCCCCAGACCTTGCGGTTATAGATATTAAAATGCCAAGAATGGATGGAGAAGAATTGTTAAAAAAATTGAGAAAAAAAACATCTATGCCCGTTATCTTTTTAACTTCAAAAGATGAAGAGGTGGATGAGCTCTTAGGACTAAAACTAGGGGCTGATGATTTTGTAAAAAAATCAGGTGGCTTTTCAACTAAAGTTCTTATTGAAAGAATTCGTGTCCAACTTAGAAAAAAAGATAATAATTTAGAGGATAATAGAAATATAATTTCACATGGAAAATTAAAACTTGACCCTTCACAGCTAGAGTGTGAATGGGATGGCAAGCAATTACCAGATAAATTAACAACAACAGAATTCTTAATTGTAAAGGAATTAGCAAAAAGACCTGGAATTATTAAAGAAAGATCTCAATTAATGGATGTTGCTTACAGAGAAGACACAGATATTGAAGATAGAACAATAGATAGTCACGTAAAAAGGATTAGAAAAAAGTTTAAAAAAGTAGATAATAACTTTTCAGCGATAGAAACCAGATATGGTAGTGGTTATCGTTGGAATGTTAAATAATGGCTACTTCAAGATCTAATAATCAATCTATTTTAAAAAAATTCTTAGTTATCAACTTTATTGTTTTTTTAGTGATAGGTGTATTAACATTATTTTACCTTAACACAGTAAAACCTACGCTCATTAAAAATAAAACTGCCTCGCACATAAAAATTATTGATAATACAACAGAAAATATTGATCGTTTAAAAATAAATTTCTCATCTGAAGATATTAGAGAGTTTCTGTTTTCCACTAAATTTTTATTTCAAAGTATAGATAGAGTACAGATATTTGATAGTGAATTTAATCTATTAGGAGATACCGACACATTAGACTTAGATCCAAATGCTTTCTCAAGAAGTCTAAACATAATTGAAATGAGTGACTTAAATAATCAAAGTATTCAAAATAAGAATTTGGAAGAGAGTAATAAAAGCTTTGAAAGTAAAGAAATATTTGAAGATTTAAAAAAGTACTCATATTCATCAGATTATGGAAAACCGTTAACTTACTCTAAAGAAAACTATGATCAATTTTTACTAGTAACTGTTAAAAATGTAGTCAGTGAAAACAAAACAATAGGCTATTTAGCTATTACTGAAAATGCCAATGAAATAAAGGTTGCAATAGATGAAAGAAGAAATTTTATAATCAGAACTGCTTTGCTTGTAGCATTAGTAATTTTAATTTTTTCATATGTATTAAATAGATACTTCTTAAAACCAATTAAAAATTTGGTTCAATATACAAATATTATAAAAAACAAAAGTAAGGAAAAGACCAATATTGGAAATATAAAAAAAAGAAATGACGAATTGGGAAAATTATCAAATTCTCTTGATGAAATGACTAATGAATTAAACAAAAGAATTACTACAGCAGAAAATTATTCAACAGATCTTTTGCATGAAATCAGAAATCCTTTAGCATCTCTAAAAAGTGCCTCTGAGATAATTTCTGAAACAAATGATAAATCTCAAAGAAACAAATTAATTAATATTGTATCACATGACGTAGAGAGAATTGAAAGATTAATAACTGATTACTCTCAAATGCTAAGAGATGAGGCTGCAATTTCCTCTGAGAAAATGCAAAAATTAAATTTAAAAGAGATTGCTCAATCTGTTGTTGACGATTTTAACAGTATCTATGAAACAAAAAAATCGATTGGAATTAAATTGAAATCTAATGGAATTAAAAATTATAGTATCTTAGGGATAGAAAATAGAATTGAACAAATTATTGCAAACTTATTAGAAAACTCAATTTCTTTTAGTGAAAATAATCAAGAAATTACCGTTGAAATATCAAAAGATAAAAATGATAAAATTAAATTAGTTGTCGTTGATCAGGGATCTGGATTTACTGAAAAGGATACAAATAAGATATTTAATAGATTTTATAGCAATAGACCTGAAAACTTTGGAGAACATTCGGGTTTGGGATTAAATATTGTCAAAAATTTAGTTGAAATTCATGGTGGTGAAATCAACGCATCTAATAATAAAGATAAAGGGGCAAGAATTGAAATAATTTTCCCAGAAGCATAAATCTTTGTTGATATATTAAGTGAAATTGTTAAAAGCCTCTTTCTATGGAAGATTTTAAAGTAAAAGATATATCCCAAGCAGAATTTGGAAGAAAAGAAATTTCACTGGCTGAAACTGAAATGCCAGGATTAATGGCTCTTAGAGAAGAATATAAGGGTAAAAAACCTTTAAATGGAGCTCGGATTGTTGGTTGTTTACACATGACAATACAAACAGCCGTCTTAATAGAAACTTTAGTTGAGTTAGGAGCCGAAGTAAGATGGTCCTCATGTAATATTTTTTCGACACAAGACCATGCAGCGGCAGCGATTGCAAAAGCTGGCATTCCTGTATTTGCTTGGAAAGGCGAAACAGAAGAAGAATATTGGTGGTGTGTAAAGCAAACTATTGAAGGAAAAGATGGCTGGAAACCAAATATGATACTTGATGATGGTGGCGATCTTACAGCATTGATGCACAAAGATTATAAAGAATTATTAAATGATGTTAAAGGTTTATCAGAAGAGACAACTACAGGAGTTTTAGCATTAAAAAAAATGGAAAGTGAAGGCAATTTACTTGTCCCAGCAATAAATGTTAATGACTCAGTAACAAAATCTAAGTTCGACAATTTATATGGTTGCAGAGAAAGTTTAGTTGATGGAATTAAAAGAGCTACTGACGTCATGATGTCAGGTAAGGTAGCTATTGTAGCTGGATTTGGAGATGTTGGAAAGGGTAGCGCTGCTTCTCTTCGTCAAAGCGGTGCAAGAGTTATGGTTACAGAAACAGACCCAATTTGTGCTCTGCAAGCTGCAATGGAAGGTTATGAAGTAGTTTTAATGGATGAGATGATAAAAGAAGCTGACATTGTTGTTACAGCAACAGGAAATAAAGATATTGTGACAGCTGACCATATGAGAGAAATGAAAGATAGAGCAATTCTATGTAATATTGGTCACTTTGATAATGAGATCCAAGTAGATGCTCTTAAAAATTATAAATGGGATGAAATAAAACCACAAGTTCACGAAATTACATTGCCGGATGGAAAAAGAATTATTTTATTAGCAGAAGGTAGATTAGTTAATCTTGGATGTGCAACAGGACACCCAAGTTTTGTAATGAGTGCTTCTTTTACAAATCAAGTAACAGCTCAGATAGAATTATGGAATAACTCAGATAAATACGAGAAGAAAGTATATGTTTTACCTAAACATTTAGATGAGAAAGTAGCTAGACTTCATTTAGAAAAAGTTGGAGCTAAATTAACCAAATTATCAGATGATCAAGCAAAATATATAAGTGTAACACCAGAAGGACCTTATAAACCAGATGCCTATCGCTACTAAAAGTAGCAAAATAGATATTTCAAAAGAAATTATCACACAAAAAATTGCTGAAAAAATTGCAAGTAAAGTTAGCAAAAATACAACTTTGCTTTTTTATGGAAACATCGGAGTAGGTAAGACTACATTTATTAGGTATCTAATCAATTATCTTCAAATAAAAAATGGTTTAGAAACAACAGAAATACCTAGTCCAACTTTTAATATTATAAATGAATATGAGATCAATTCTTTGATTGTTAGACATTTTGATCTTTACAGAATTAAAGATAAAAAAGAATTAAATAATTTAGGAATTAATGAAAACTTAGAAGATTATGCTAGATTAATTGAATGGCCTGAAATCTTAGGTAAAAATATAGAAAGTACTTTTACATTAAAATTTGAATATGATGAAAAGCTTGAAAATAGGTACTTAATTATATCTAATAATATTGATTTTGATTTTAATGAATTTGAAAAAATTTAAAAAACTATCAGGAGATGCATCTTTTAGACAATTTTATAGAACAAATAATTCAGTATTAGTTTATAGCAAAATTCAAAAGCGATCAAACCTGTTAAATTATGATGCAGTTAACAAAATATTGATTAAAAATAAAATATTAGCCCCAGGTTTAATTAGTCAAAATTATAAAAAAAACTTTATAGAAATTGAGGATTTCGGTAATAAAAACATGTTGTATAAAATTAAATCCTCCAAAAATAAATTAAATGAATACAAAAAAATACTAAAAATTCTATATCAAATTCAAAAAATTAAAAATTTTAAAACTCAAAATTTTCTTAAAAAAAAATTTAATTTATCAAACTATTCAAAAGGTAAAATACTTAAAGAGTCATACCTTTTTTTGGATTGGTACTTAGCAGCAAATAAATTAATTATTCAAAAAGGATATTTAAAAAAAAATCTCAAAAAAATAATAGATAATTTGTATTTAAATTTAAAAATCAAACACAAAGTGTTTGTACATAGAGATTTTCACGTCTCAAACATGATGTTTTATAAAAATAAAATTGCTTTAATAGATAGTCAAGATGCTGTCTTGGGTAATCCAGCATATGATTTGGCCTCACTTATAGATGATGTAAGAATTAAAACTTCAAATAGTTTTAAGTCAAATATTTTAAAAGTATTTCTAAGTAAATTTAAATATAAAAATGAATCTCAATTTATTAATGATTTTGAAATTTTATCTGTTTTAAGAAATCTAAAAATAATTGGTATATTCACAAGACTTGCAAAAAGAGATAAAAAAAGAAAATATCTAAAATTAATACCTTACGCTTGGAAATTAATCGATAATCGTATCAAAAATAATACAAATTTTCATGATTTAAAAAATTTTCTACAAAAAAACCCAAGAATAAAAAAAATATGAAAGTTAAAACAGCAATAATTTTATGTGCAGGATTTGGAAAAAGATTAATGCCATTAACTGAGAAAACACCAAAACCACTTTTAAAAATTAATGAGATTAGCTTATTAGAAAATACTATAAACTTAATAAAATTATTAGAAATAAAATCTTTAAAAATTAATACTTTCTATTTAAGTGATAAAATAAAAGATTTCATTTTTTCAAATAATTTTGGTTTAGAAATTCAAATTATAGAAGATGGTAAGGAAATATTAGATACAGGGGGTGGTATTTTAAATGTAGTAAATAATTCAGTTGAAACAGATTTCGTAGTTTTTAATCCTGATACAATTTGGAACGCTCAATATGCAAATGAAATCAACCAGATGGAAAATATATATTTTAAAAATAACTTAGAAAATATTTTAATGGTTGTAAAAAAAGATTTAAGTTTTGATAAAAGATTTAAAGGCGATTTTTCTCTGGATGGCAATAATTTAAAAAAGAACCATGATAAGAATTATATTTATACAGGGTGTCAAATTATAAATAAAAAAATATTTAAAAATTTATCAAAAAAAATATTTTCAATGAATGAGATTTGGGATAATTACATCAAAAAAGAAAATTTGTATGGTTTCGAGAGTAGTATTGAGTTTCTTCATTTAACAGATAAAGATATTTACGAAAAACTTCTTCAAAAAGGTTAGAATTTAATTAAATCCTTAGATCTACTCTGATCTAGGTATTTAGCTTCTTTTATATTCTTTTTTTCAAATTTCAAAAGTAGAGGATTTCCGGTTGGTATTTCAAGTTTAGAAATTTCATTGTCATCAATTTTAAATAAATATTTCAAAAGCGATCTAATAGAATTTCCATGAGCAGATATAATTGTGTTATCGTGCAAATTTTTCTCTATGTTTTCAACAAAATAGGGCACAACTCTATCATAAGTATCTTTTAAGGACTCTGTATCTGGAATTAAGTTACGCGGTATATCATTATAAATACTTATATTTTTTGGATGATATGGACTATTTGTGTTCAATGGTTTTGGCGGATTATCCCAAGATCTTCTGAATTTGTGAACTTCTTCTTCTCCTAATTTTTTTCTCATTTCATCTTTATTTAATCCTGTAAGTGACCCGTAGTGCCTTTCATTTAATTGCCAGGCCTTAATTATATTATTTGGTTTTACTCTGATCGTATTTAAAATGAGCTTCAAGGTATCAATCGATCTTTGTTGATATGAAGTATAAAAATGTTTTATTTCTAAATTTAATTTTTTTATAAACTCACCAGCTTTACAGGCTTCCAATTTACCTTGTGGTGCGAGCTCAACGTCGACCCATCCTGTAAATTTATTTTCTAAATTCCATTCGCTTTGACCATGTCTAACAAGTATTAAGTGACTCATTTGTGAAAATTTAATATAGATTAACTATGAATTACTTAAAGCAGTTTTTTTATCTGTCTAACGTAGTTTTATTTATTTTTTACTTATATCCCGGTAGTATTTTTGGATGTTTTATTTATAGTGATTGTAAAATTCAACCACAATTAACAAGAGATTTTTTAGTATCTTCAAATCACGTTTATGTTTTCTTTATTATATCAATTCTAGGATTAATTGTTTTTAAACATAAATTAAAAAATATATTTATTTATCTTATTTGTATTTCTATTGTTTTAGAAATTCTGCACTTAATAATTCCAGAAAGAGGATTTGAATTAGGTGATTTGTTTGGTAATATAATAGGTGTATTTTTATCGTTTTTAGTTTTTAAAATAATTTATAAAGGTAGATTGCAATGAGTTCATTCGATGAAAGAAAAAAAGGTTTTGAAAAAAAATTTGCTCATGATGAGGAAAAACAATTTAAAATTAATGCAAGAAAAAATAAATATTTAGGGGAGTGGGCCTCACAAATTCTTGGATATGATGAAGAAAAAAAAAATCAATATATTCAAGATGTAATTAAAGCAGATTTTGCTGAGGCAGGTGATGAAGATGTGTATAGAAAGCTTTATGGAGATTTAAAAGATAAAAATATATCCGAAGATCAAATTAGAAAAAAAATGCTAGAATGCAATGAAAAAGCAACTACTGAAGTTAGTTAGTTTTCTATTTTTATTTACATTTGCAGCAACTAATTACTTACTATCAGAAACAATCCTAATTTCAGATAAGATTAAAATAATTGATGGTGATACAATTTTATTAGATAATAAAAAAATTCGTTTTTCAGGTATAGATGCTCCAGAAACTAAATTTAAAGGGAAGCAACAGTTTTGCCTAAAAAATAAAAAAAAAATTAATTGTGGAAAAATTTCAAAAAATTCTCTTTCAGAAAAAATTATAAATAAAAAATTAAAATGTCTAATCGAGCCACAAAAGGACTATTTTGGTAGGTATTTAGGTGAGTGTTTTATAAATAATGAAAGTGTTTCAGCTTACATGGTAAGAAATGGATTAGCCTTCGACTATCCAAAATATTCGAAAAAAAAATATTCTAAAGATCAAATTTATGCAAAAAACAATAAGTTAGGTTTATGGAGTATGGAATTTGATTACCCATGGATATGGAGAAAAAATAATAGATAATTTATATTAAACTGTGATTCTTTTTAGAAAGTATTTTTTATTTTTTGGTCTATTATTTTTAACTGCTTGCTCATCGATACCACAAAATACAGCAGATGGCTGTTCAATATTTTCTGAGAGATATCTTTGGTATAAACACGCGAAAAAAACTGAAAAAAAGTGGGGAACACCAATTAACTTACAATTAGCAATAATAAAAATGGAATCTGATTTTGACTGGCTCGCTAAGCCCGCACGTCAAAAATTATTTAAAGTTATACCTTATAAAAGACCTTCAAGTTCATTTGGATACTCACAAGCTATTAAAGGTACTTGGAAACAATATAAAGATGAGACTGGAAATAAATATGCTTTAAGATCTAGATTTAAAGATAGTGTTGATTTTATTGGCTGGTATACAAACAAAACGGAAAAAATTTTAAAGGTTTCAAAAAAAGATGCTTTCAGACAATATATTGCTTATCATGAAGGCTGGGGAAATTATAAAAATTATAAAAACAATCAGAAAGTTATAGTATTGGCAAAAAAAGTAGAGGGTTATTCAAACAAATTCAAGAAGCAGCTTAATAAATGTAGTAAATCTTTGACTACTAGAAAATATATTATTTTTTAATCAGCTGTTTTTCTAGCTCCAGATCTACTGCATCTATTCTCTTTGTATTTTTTGCTAGTGTTAAGTACATAGTTGGCGTCACATATAATGTAAAGAATGTTGAAATAATCATTCCACCAAAGATTGTTGATCCAACTGCTAATCTAGACGCCTCACCTGCGCCTGGACCTATGTTACCTACTATAAGAGGTAACATTGCAATCATGGTACTTAATGAAGTCATTATGATTGGTCTTATTCTTAATTTGCAAGCTTCCATCAATGCTTCCTCAATTTTTGCACCTGTTGTTCGAATTTGATTAGTATAGTCGACGATTAAAATACTATTTTTAGTGGATATACCGATTAATATAATCAAGGCGATTTGTGAAAATATATTTATCGAACTATTTAGAAATAAAATGAATACAAGGCCTCCAAAAACTGCAAGAGGTACAGTCAATATTATAATAAAAGGATGGACAAACGAGTTAAAAGTAGCAGCCATTACTAAATATGCAGTTATTAATGCTAAAGCGAAAATAAGAAATATTTCGTTACTAGTCTCTTTTAGTTCTTCGGACTTACCTTTCCAAGTTATTTGATTTTGAGGAGCAACTCTCAACATTACGTCTTCTAAATATTTTATAGCTTCAGACAATGTGTATTCTTCAGATAAAGCTGCCGATATAGTTACTGCTCGTTGTCTATTATATCTAGGTAATGATTCAGCAGTTCCTTTCTCTTCAAATTCTACCAAACTTGCAACAGATACTAATTTTCCAGTAGTTTCAGATCTTACAAAAATCTTTGATAAGCCATCTTTATCTCGTCTATCTGCTAAATATTGCTGAAGAATTATGGGATATTCTCTTCCTTCTTTATTATATGTTGTAACCCTCTTTCCACCGTATAATGTTTCGAGAGTTCTACCAATATTTTCTATTGACACTCCTAAATCATTTGCTCTATTTTTGTTAGTAATTAATTTTACCTCAGGTTTATTTTTTGTGTAATCACTTTCAATTCTAAACATATTTCTATTTCTTCTTAGTTCTCTTAAAACTTGACTTTGAATTTGTTCTAACTCTTCATAACTTGTTCCATAAATCACCATTTGAACTGGTTTATTATAGCTAGAAACTCTTATAGATTGAGGTGATATAGGAAACGCAAACGTTTCAGGCACACTAACAACTTGTCCAATAGCTTCTCTTAAAACAACTTGTGTACTCTTTTCTCTATTTTTCCATTCATCTAAAAGTGCAATTATAATAAAGGTATTATATGAAGTTGCGGACTTACCAAAACCAGGTACCCTCATAATTAATCTTTGGTAAGGGCTGTCTTCTGCTTGTAACAATTTTAATATTCTTCCCTCAATTATTTGGGCTTTTTCTTGTGTGTACTCGAATGAACTTCCTTCATCTGTAGAACCAATTATTAAATAAGCCCCTCTATCTTCTAATGGTATCAATTCTTTTTTTGTGAAATTAAATAAATAAATAGATGCTGCAATTAATAAAATTATAAATATTGAAATTGTTTTCTGTTTATTAATCCAAAATTTTAAGGTGTCGGCATAAAATTCTGTAAAAGATTTAAATCCATTATTGAATTTTTTTACAAAAAAATTAATTTTTTCTTTTTTATTTAAAAACTTACTTCCTAACATTGGTGAAAGTGTTAAAGCCACAAATGAAGAAACAACTATTGAGAAAGATAGTGCTATTGCAGTTTCTTTAAACAAGGTACCAGCTATTCCCTCAATAAAAATTAAAGGTAAAAAAACTGCAACTAAAATTAAAGTTGTAGCTATTATCGCAAATGTTATTTGTCTTGAGCCTTTATAAGCAGCTACAAGCGGCGTTTCTCCTTTTTCAATTCTTGTATAAATTGCATCTGTCATTATTACAGAATCATCAGTTATTATTCCAATTGCTAAAATAAAACTTAGGAGGACAAATATATTTATAGAAAGATCAAATATATATAAACCTAAAAACGAACCAATTAAACTTACTGGCAAAGCTACAGCTGGTACAATTACAGCTTTTAGGTTTCCTAAAAATAAGTAAATTATTACCACGACCAAAATAAAAGCAATAATTAAACTTTTATAAACTTCCTGTATTGCAGTTCCTACGTAAGTTGCTCTATTAAATGCTATTTCTAACTTTAAACCATCTGGTAAAGATTGATTTAAAATGTTTATTTTCTCTTTAATTTGATTTGAAAGTTCGACAGTTGATGCTCCACTTTTTGCGTATATTCCAATCCCAACTGTTTTTAAATTAGCTGCATTTTTTCTTTGAGCTTTAAATAAAGTTTTCTCAGAAACTGGACCAAGCTCAACATTTGCAATATCAGAAAGGGTTGTGACTTTATCTTTGTTTTTCTTAAGAGGAAGCTGCTTGATTGTTTCAATGTTAGAGTAAGACTTATCAATATTAAGAGTTAAATCTTTATTACTAGCTTCCAAAGTTCCAGCGGGGATGTTTATATTTTCATTTCTTAATGCTCTCTCGACTTCCTGAATAGTAAGATTATTGGCTGCTAATTTGATGGGATCTACCCAAACTCTTACACTTAGCTCTCTTAATCCACCGACTAAAATTCTACCAACATTTGGTACACTCGAAAAGGCATCTATAAGATATCTTTCAGCATAGTCACCCAAATCTAAATCATTCCAAGTTGGTGACGATAGAGCAACCCACATTGTAGTTGTAAAACCTGCTGCTTGTTTCAAAATTTGAGGCGGGTTTGCTTGATCTGGCAAATTGTCCGCAACTCTTGATACTCTTTCTCTTATGTCATTTGCCGCATCATCTAAATCTATATCTGTATTAAAATAAATATTTATTCTACTTCTTCCATTAAGCGAACTAGAATCAATGTTCTTAATTCCTTCCGCTCCTCCTATAACATCTTCTATTTTTTGTGTTATCTCTTCATCAACAATTTGAGCTGAAGCAGATTTATAATCGGTTTGTACCTGTACCACTGGAGGCTGAATACCATCTGGTAATTCCCTAACAGGTAATTCCCAAAATACAAAAATTCCAAAAATAATTAGTATCATTGACATTACCCATGCAACGACAGGTCTTTTAATACTAACTTCAGTTATATACATGTATTAATTATTTTTTATTTTCTTGTTTTTCAGAGTCAGACTTTTTAAATATATTTAATTTTTGTAACCACGCAAACATACCATTCTTGTTTTCTTTAGTATCTTTTTTCTTTTTTCCACCCCAACTAGATTTGTTTTGATTAGCTACTTTAGCACCTTTTTTTATAGGTCTTATTATTAAATTTGGTCTGACCTTTTTTGTACCCTCTGCAACAACTTTGTCTCCAACTTTTAGACCATTTAAAACTTCAACAAAACCCAGGTATCTATCGCCGGTATCAATATTTGTTTTTAATACTTTATTTTTTTCGTCAACTTTATAGATAAATATATTATCACCTTCCACTATTGTGCTGGTATCTGGGATACTTAAGCTTTCTCTTGTATCATATTTTATTGAAATTTCTAAAAATGAGCCAGGCAAAATTTCACCAGATGTATTGTCCATTTTTATCCTTGTTGGTAATGATCTAGTATCCTCACTAATTCGACTAGCTAACGAGTCAACTTGACCTTTATATGTTTTATCTTTGTATCCAGAAAATTTTATATCAACAGGTAAACCAACCTTAATAAATGGTACAAACATTTCAGGTATATCTACATCACAATAGATAATACTGGTATTTTCGAGATTAACTAAGATTGAAGATTTTGAAACTTCGATGTCTTCTGAAAATTCTCTTTTTCCAATTGTTCCATCAAACTGAGCAGTAATTTTTCTATTTTTAAGTTCTGCAATTACATCACCTTTTTTTACTTTTTGATTAAAGTTGATAGGTTTAAGTATTTCATACTTTTCAATTTTATAGGATTGTGTTTTAAATGGTCTTGCTGTTCCGTATGTGCTTATTAAATTTTCAAAAACTCTATTTTCAGCTGCAGTAACAATTATTCCTGGAGGTGGTCTTTTACTAAATTTCTTCTTAAAATGATTTCCAATCATTGTTCTACCAACAATCACTGTAGCTATAATTAAAAAGAAAATTATTATTATGCTTGTAATTTTTGTTGATCTTTTCATATTTTATATTTTACCATATTCAGCCCATGAACCATCATAAATGACTGGAAGATACTTATTATTTACTTGAGAATATGCAAGTGCCAAAACACATGCTGTGATCCCAGAACCGCACGAAAACACTACATTTACTGGGTCATTTAAAGATAAATCTTTAAAATAAGAAGAAATTTCAGATTTACTTTTAAAAGTAAAATCGTCATTGATAAGGGTTTTAAACGGTAAGCAAATTGAATTAGGTATTGAACCACTTCTTACATTTTTTCTTGGGTCTGGAGTTGTGCCATTAAAACGATCTTTGCTTCTCGCATCAACTAAATCAAATTTTTTTTTAATTATATTTTGGTCAATCTGATCTTTGCCCTTAACCATTCCATTATTTTCTTTTGCTTTATAGCTAGTTGTTTGAATAATTATATTATTAGCAGAAGTTATTCTTTTTTCTTTTCTCCATTTATTAAAACCTCCATCTAAAACATGTACTTTCTTTTTATCATGGCCAAAGTAAATTAAATTAAACCATACTCTACAAGCACTTAAAACATCAGAATTATCATAAATCACAATTTCGTCTTCGTTAGATATGCCCATAGATGATAGTATATTTTCCCACGAACTCATGTCCGTTAACATATGTGGTAAGTCGGTTGATTTATTACAATTTTTATCGATATCAAAAAAAATTGCATTTGGTATATGCTCTTTGTTAAATTCTTCTTTACCACTTCTATTTGTTGCAGGCATATGCCAAGAGCCATCAATTATTTTTACATTTGAGAGATTTTTTTCTAGCCACTCAGTTGATATAAGTGACATTAGAAACTCTTTTCCAAATATTTCTGATGATAATCTTCGGCTTTGTTATAATTTTTTGATTTTGATATTTTGGTAACGATTTTACCCTTAAATTTTTCATTAATTTCTTTCAATACTTTGTTAGCGATTTTATTTTGATTTTCATCATGAACAAATATTTCACTTCTATACTGAGTACCTACATCTGGACCTTGCCGGTTTAAAGTAGTTGGATCATGAAATTCAAAAAAGTTTCTTATTATTTCCTCATAAGAAATTTTAGTATTGTCAAATTCAACTTTAACTACTTCTGCATGATTGGTGTCACCATAACATACTTCTTTATAAGATGTCTTCTCAGTATTACCTCCACAATATCCAACCTCTGTATTTATTACTCCATCTAACTTGCTAAATTTTATTTCAGGTCCCCAAAAACATCCAAGTGCTAAAGTTGCTATTTCCATTGCTAAAAATTTTAATTAATCTAAAGTTATTATCATGCTTTCCAAAAATCAATTAGGCTTTTTTTACATGTTTTTATCAATATGTGCCTTTTCATTTATGGATGTAATAGTCAAGTGGTCATCAGATTATCCAATTGGACAGGTAATGTTCTTTAGAGGTCTATTTGGTATTTTGCCAATAATTTTTTTAGTTCCTAAGACAAGATTTAGAGATTTTTACAAAACAAATAGACCAGGATTACATTTAATTAGATGTTGTTCAGGACTGATAGCTTTAGCTGCAATATTTTTGGCACTAAGAAACCTACCACTTGCAACAGTGACAAGTATTTCATTTGCTGCACCTATATTTACAACTTTGCTATCAATATTTTTACTAAGTGAGAAAGTAGGAGTATATAGATGGGCCGCAGTATTTGTTGGTTTTATTGGTGTTTTAGTAATTACCCAACCAGGATTTTCTAGCTTAAATATTTATTATTTATTTCCAATAATCTTTTGTATTGGAATGTCTTACGTTGCAATTACAATTAGAAAACTTTCATCCACAGAACCAGTCTGGTTGATCTCATTCTTTTTTTCTTTTGCAATTACAATTGTTGGAGTTTTATCAATACCATTTGGGTGGATCATGCCAACTTTCAATGATTTCTTACTATTATGTACAATTGGCTTGTTGGGAGGAACAGCTAATTTATTATTAAGTCAATCATATAAATTATCCGAGGTTTCTCTGGTTACACCTCTAAAATATTTAGGATTAATATTTGCAATATCTTTTGGATATTTTATTTGGGATGAAATTCCCACAATTAAAACATTGATGGGCGCTTCACTGGTAATAATATCATCAATCATTATATTTCGAAGAGAAATATATTTAAATAAACAAGTAACGGTAAGTAGAAATGAGTAAGGCACCGACATATTGGAAAAAAGCTAGAACATATCTTTCAAAAAAAGATAGTATTATGAGATCATTGATTAAAAAATATAAAGATAATAATTTAACTACTAGAAAAGATGTCTTTTATTCTTTATGCAAAAGTATAATAGGACAACAAATAAGTGTTGCTGCCGCAGACTCTGTCTTCAAAAAATTTGAATTGGCATGTAAAAAAAAAATTAATCCAAAAATTGTTTCAAAGCTTAAAACATCACAACTTAAAAAATGTGGTCTTAGTCGACAAAAAATAAGGGGTATCTTGGAAATGTCTCAAAAATTTAAAGATAAAAGTTTTAATCCAAGATTAATTTCGAAAATGAGCGATGAAGAAGCAATTATATACCTATCAACTTTAAGACAAATTGGAAGATGGTCAGCAGAGATGATTTTGTTATTTACTTATAATAGGTCTAATATCTGGCCAGTTCAGGATATTGGATTATTAAGAGCAATATCAAACAACTATAAAAAAAAATATTTTCCACCTGAAATTTTTGTAAAAAAGCTTCAAAAAAGATTTTCTCCATACTGCTCTGTTGCCACTTGGTATTTGTGGCGTTCAATTGATGACGATACTATTCAGTATTAGCACCCTCCACAATAAACATATGTCTTTTTGTAGTTTGTTCTGCATAAGACCAAGCTTTTAAATAATCTTCAGAGTCATGACAAGATATGGCCATGTCATAACTGGGAAATTCCCATATGACGGTCCTTAATATTTTGTCACCACTATAATATTTTAGTTTGCCTCCTCTAACTACAGGAGTACCACCAAATTTTTTTATAACTGGTATTGCATTTTCACCATATTTTTTTAGGTTATCTTGGTTTGAAATCTCTGTGTACAAACTCACCCAATATGCCTTCATATTTGCCCCTTTTCTAAGTTATTCCATTCCTTCAAATATCATATGTTCTCTAATTACATTATCTTTAAGATATGTTCTTGCCTCAACATATTCTTCAGAATCGTAGCATTTTTTAGCAGTTTCCACGTCTGGGAATTCTGCAAGTGCTATTCTAACCATTTCTCTACCCTCAAGTGCAATGTTATTAGCACTTCGAGCTAAAATTTTTCCAGAATGTTTTAATACAGCTTCCTTTGCTTTATCTGCATATTTTTTCATTCTTTCAGGGTCTTTAATTTCACTGTAAGTTGCAATCCAGTAACCTTTCATAATTCTCCTTTTTAATTTTTTTTTTTTATGTTACCAAATTTTATGGCAGAAAAATTAATAATCAATTATGAAGATTATAAATTAGCAGTTGAAAAGTTAGCTCTTACAATTGAAAAAAATTACAAACCATCTGTTTTAGTCGGAATAATGAGGGGTGCAGCACCTATAATTGATATGCTATCAAGAATATTTAAATTGCCCACTGCTTATGTTGTTATTCAAAGTTATTCTGGGGAAACTGTAGAAAATAAACAGGGCGAACTTATTTTTGCAAGAGACATAAGCTCAATTGCTAAAAATGAAGACTTTAAAAATGTTTTGTTAGTTGATGATTTATCTGATACTGGACTTACATTAAATGAAAGTATTAAATGGTTAAAAAATTACGCTCCAGTGAAAAACTATATTAAAGAAATAAAAACAGCTTGTCTTTGGAAAAAAAAATCTTCTTCTTTTACTCCAGATTTTTGTCCAATTTTACTAGACGGAGATCCTTGGATAGTTCAACCTTCAGAATATTATGATGAAATAGATATTAACGGCTTAAAGAAAAAACACTCATAAAAAAAAGGCCAACTTATATAGTTGGCCTTTTTAATTTTTTTTTAAAAATTATTTTGGAATATCTCCTTCAACACCTTTTACATAAACACTCATTCCAGCTAACATTCCATCATCAGCAACTTTTCCTTCGGCAACTAATATATTACCTTTTTGGTCGTATATAGGACCTGTGAACGAATGAACTTTTCCTGATGCTAGATCTTTTTGAAGCTGCTCTACTTCTTTAACTAAGTCAGCACCCATTGCAGAATTATATGGTCCCATAGCAACCATACCTTCCTTTAATCCATGCCATGTATCTTGTTGATTCCATGTACCGTCTCTTGCAGCAATTGCTCTTTCAACATAATATGGTGCCCAATCATCAATAATTGAAGTCAAGATTGATTTAGGAGCAAATCTCTGCATGTCACTTGCTTGACCAAATGACCAAACACCTGCTTTCTCTGCTGTTTGAACTGGTGCAGTACTATCTGTATGTTGCATAATTACATCTGCACCTTGATCGATTAAAGCTTGCGCTGCTTCAGCTTCTTTACCTGGATCGTACCAAGTAAACACCCATACAATCTTAGTTTTAATATTTGGATTGACCTTTTGCGCAGCAAGAGTCATTGCGTTAATTCCTCTTATTACTTCAGGAATTGGAAAAGATGCAATATAGCCAATCGTGTTAGTTTTAGTCATTTTTCCAGCAATATGACCTAAAAGAGTTCTTCCTTCGTAAAATCTTGCAGAATAAGTAGAAACATTTGAGTGTTCTCTCTTATAACCCGTTGCGTGTTCAAATTTTACATTTGGAAAATCTTTTGCAACTTTGTTAGTTGGATCCATATATCCAAAACTAGTTGTAAAAATTAAGTCGTGGCCAGATTGAGCCAGTTGTCTTATCACTCTTTCTGCATCAGCACCTTCTGGAACACTTTCAACAAATGTTGTTTTTATTCCAGCTGCCTCTACAGCGTTTCTACCTTCGTGATGTTGAAATGTCCATCCATGGTCACCAGTTGGGCCAACATAGACAAAACCAACTTTAAAATCCGCATTTGAGTTTACACTAAACCCAAGTAGAAAAATTGCAGAAATTAAATATCTAAAAAAGTTTTTATACATTTTGAATTTCCCCTCTAAATTTTTTTTGTGAAACTTTAAGTTAATCAAAATTCAAAAAAAAAAAATAATTATTTTCGAATAGCTAACATTACTTTTCCTTATAGAATATTCTTCCTAAGGAGGTTGGGGTATTAAGTTTTATTTTTCTACTGTCACGAGAGATTACAACTAAAACTATTATTGTCATCAGATAAGGTAATGCACTTAAGAATTGAACTGGTATTCTAAACCCAATTGCTTGCATATGTAATTGAAGAATTGTAATCCCTCCAAAAATTAAAGCACCAATTAAAACTTTTATAGGACTCCAGGTTGCAAATACAACCAAAGCCAAAGCTATCCATCCTCTTCCAGCTGTCATATTTTCAATCCACTGTGGAGTGTATATTAAAGATAAATATGCACCTGCTAAGCCACACATAGCTCCTCCATAAAGAATACAACAGTATCTAACTAGAATAACATTTATACCTTGATTAGATGCCGAAACAGGCGAATCACCAACAGCTCTAACAATTAAACCTAACTTAGTTTTTTTCAAAAAATAATTAGTTAAAAATGGTAAAGCAAAAGCAAAATATAAAACTATAGAGTGTCCAAATAATATTGGACCAAAAAACGGAATACTTTCTTTTAAACTTGAAAATAAAATTGGAAATTCTTTTCCAGGGATACCAACAAAATTTTTTCCTAACATTGCGGATAAACCGATGCCAAAAATAGTTAATGCCAAACCCGTTGCAACATGGTTTGTAAGAAGAGATTGCGTTAAAAATCCAAAGATTAGTGAAATTATAACCCCTGATAACATAGAGCCTACGATTGCTATAAAAAGGTTATCTGTTATTACCATTAAAGCAAAACCAGATATTGCTCCGATTATCATCATTCCTTCGACACCTAAATTTAAAACCCCCGATCTTTCAGTAATCAATTCACCTGAAGCCGCAAGTATTAATGGCACTGATGAAGCCATTATTGATCCTATCAGAATTCCTATAAAACTAATATCTAAGCTCATTTTTTTTTAAATTTAAAATTTTAACTTTGAAAAAAAGCAAATAATCAGATGCGAGTAAAAAAAATAAGATCATACCCTGAAAGACTTGGCCGGTATATTTTGGTATTTGTAAAAAAATTTGAGCCGTTTCAGCACCAAGGTATGTCAAAGCAACAACCAAAGACGCAAAAATTATGCCAAAAGGATTAAGACGACCTAAAAAAGCAACAATAATTGCTGTAAAACCGTAATCGGGGGATATCATTCTATGCAGCTGTCCAATAGGTCCAGTAATTTCACCAACTCCAGCTAATCCCGCACAAGCACCACTAATCATAAAAACAACCAAAATCATAGTTTTTCCTTTAAACCCAGCATACTTAGCAGTTTTTAAACTTAGACCAGATACTTTAATCTGAAAGCCTAAATAGGTTTTATAAAGAACAAACCAACTCAGCATAACTGCTGCAAGAGCTAAAAAAATACCAGCATGAATTCTCAAACCTTCAAATAATAATGGCATTCTAGATGAGTCACTAAATTGTCTTGTTTCAGGAAAATTAAAACCTTCAGGATTACTCCATGGCCCAACTACTAAGTAATCTAAGAGTAGCTTTGAAACGTAAACCAACATAAGACTAACTAAAATCTCATTTGTATTAAAATATGTTTTAAGGATTGCTGGGATAAGTGCAAAGATCATTCCCCCGATTGCTCCAGCAATTATAACTAAAGGCAATATATAAAAACCTTCTTGATTATAAAATAAAAGAGCAACTCCACCTCCTACAATTGCACCAAAAGTTAATTGCCCTTCTGCACCAATATTCCAATTATTACTTTTAAAACAAAATGATAAACCAATAGCAATTAAGCAAAGGGGGGTTGCTTTGAGTAGCAATTCACTGAGGCCATATAAATTTGAAATAGGAGTTATAAAGTAAAACTTAAGTGCTTCTATTGGATTAAAGCCTAAAATATAAAAAATTATACCGCCACCTAAAATTGTAAGTATGATTGCAATAAAAGGAGTAAAAAAATATAATGCCATTGGTACATCATTTCTTTTTTCAATTTTAATCAATGGAACCTCCTCCCATTAGAAGTCCTAATTTTTCTGGAGTGACTTCCTCTGAAGGCATTATTTTTGAAAGCTTGCCTTTGTAAATAACTGCAATTCTATCACTGAGTTTTAATAACTCCTCCGTATCTGTAGAAATTAAAATCGTTGATTTTTCTTGATCGTTAATTTTTATAAGTGTTTCATGAATATAATTGATTGCACCCACATCGAGCCCCCATGTTGGATTGTAACAAATTAATAATTCCGGAGCTGTAATTAACTCTCTCCCTAAAATAAGTTTTTGTAAATTTCCACCCGATAGAAATTGACTTTTTAATTCAACATTGTCTGTATTTACTGAGAAGTCAGATAATATTTTCTTTGAATGCTCTTTAATTTTTTTTTCATTTACCAAACCTTTTTCAAAAAAATTTGATGACTTAAAATTATTTAATGCTACATTTTCATATATTTTTAATTCAGGTACAGCCGCTTGAGATATTCTATCTTCAGGAGAAAAAGCCATTAAATACTCTCGTCTTTGCTTTGGATTTAATTTAGCAATTTCCTTATTTCGAAAAATGATTGATGTATCTGGTGTAATTATTTCCCCACTCAAAATTTGAAAGAGTTCGTTTTGACCATTGCCAGAAATACCCGCTATACCTAAACATTCTCCTTTCTTTACAGAAAAATTTAGATTAACTAAATTTGTTTCAAAAGGATCATCGCTATAAAAATTTAAATGTTTTACTTTAAATATCTCATCTTTATTTTTGGAAATATTAATTTTTTTCTTAATTTTCGCTAGTTTTTGACCAACCATCTTATTTGCGAGAGTTTCAACTCTTTCATTTTGTGTTTGGCTAACCGATACAACCTTACCTTTTCGCATTACAGCAACCTCGTCACATAAAGACAAAACTTCTTTTAACTTGTGAGTTATGTAAATAATTAATATTCCTTCATCACAGAATTTTTTTAAAGATATAAATAATTCCTCTGTTTCCTGCTCAGTCAAAACAGATGTGGGCTCGTCCATGATTAGAACTTTAGGGCTTCTTAAAAGACATCTTATAATCTCAACTTTTTGCTTTTGACCTGCTGATAAATTTAATACAGGAACGTCAAGGTCAATACTAAAGTTATATTTTTTTAATATTTCATTTACTCTTACCCTTAAACTTTCGTTATCTTCAGTTGCATCTATACTTAAGTTTTCAAATACTGATAAAGTTTCAAATAAATTGAAATGCTGAAAAACCATTCCAATTTTATTTTTCTTGGCATCGAGTGGAGAACTTAATTTTAAATTTTTTTCATTTAAAAAAACCTCACCATTATCTGGGCTCACTACACCAGACAAAATTTTTACCAATGTAGATTTTCCAGCTCCGTTCTCTCCTAATAATGCGTATATTTTTCCACTTTTAAATTGAAGAGATACATTATCATTAGCTATACACCCTGGATATATTTTTGATATATTTGATATTCGTAAGTCTGTTGCCATAGCATTTCTTTAATACAATAAATCAATAACTCAATAATCTTTAAAATTTCCTATATTTTCAAATTTGTATTAAATTCAAACAATTTAATGAAAGTTTTGAACAAATTGTTAACATAATTCAACTTTAGGTATGTATTAATGATTATTGCTTTTAAAAATAATACTTTATCAAAAAAATTTATTGCTCTGTTTATCACATTAACAATAATTTTTTTAACTGGATGCCAAACAATTAAAAAGAAATCTGATGAAGTGGCTGAAAAAGAGAATGAAAAATTCGGTCAATTCGTTGGAAAAGAAGTTAATGAGATGAGATTAGAATTAGGCTCACCTTCAGAAGATTTTGTCAATGAACTTGGAAATGAAATGCTTATCTACAAAACAAAAAAATATGGAATTCCTTGTGAAAGAAAATTTGAGGTGAATGCATCAGGGGTTATTATCGGATTTAGCTCTAGTGGATGTATTTAGTCTTGTGGGGACTAGCCCCACAAGCAAGGTACTTATTTAATTTCAATAAGTTTCTTTTTTTTATGTTCCGGGATAATCCTTTCACATGCAATTGTTAAAAGACCATCTTTTAACTCTGCACCATTCACTTTTACATCATCTGCAATTGTAAATGATCTCGCAAATTGTCTTTGTGATATACCTTTGTGGATTATCTCTCCATCTTGGTTTTTGTTTTCACTTCTATCAACTTGTTTAGTTCTTACAGTTAATAGATTATCTTCAAACTCTACCTCAACATCTTTTTTGCTAAAACCAGCTAAAGCAACCTCAATTGAGTAGTTATCTTTGCCAGTTCTTCTTATGTTGTAAGGCGGGTAGTTTGATTGCATACTTAAACCACCATTGCCCAACATGCTTTCGAATTGGTCAAACATATCGTCAAATCCAATTGAGAAAGGCCGAAGTGAGTTGAAAATTGATAGATCCTTACTTGTCATATTATCCTCCTTTAATTAAGCAAGTTTATTTATTGCTAGCCCCATTAGGCGACTAACAAAATTAATATGGTAATTAATTTTGATAATTCAAGATCAAGTGTTTAATTTTCCAGCTATTTTCAAAGCGAATGCGTAGTCAATTGCAATCTCCTCAATTGCTCCATCTCTTCCAGATTTTCCTCCATGACCTGCATTCATTTCTGTTTTTAATAAAAGTAAATTGTTATCTGTTTTGTAATCCCTTAATTTTGCAGTAAATTTTGCTGGCTCATCAAATAATACCCTGTTATCACTTAGACTTGTTGTTATCAGAATGTTTGGGTAATCCATCTTTTTAATATTGTTATAAGGTGCATATGAAAATATGTAATCAAAGTGTTCTTTTTTATCTTTAGCATTTCCAAATTCATCAAATTCGCCGACTGTTAATGGTAACGAATGGTCTAAATTCGTGGTCAACGAGTCAACGAAAGGAACAGCCATAACAATACCCAAAAATAAATCAGGCGCTTGGTTAACAGCTGCACCCATTAAAAGACCTCCAGCAGATCCACCCATTCCAATAATATTACCTTTAGACGTAAACTTTTTTTCAATTAAAAATTTTGCAGAAGCAATGTAATCTTCAAATGTATTTTTCTTGTTTAATAATTTTCCTTCTTTCCACCATTTCATTCCTTTTTCCATACCGCCTCTAATATGAGAAGTTACCCATATAATATCTCGCTCAATTAAACTTATTCTGGTTGAGGAAAAACTTGGTGACATAGAACTTCCGTATGATCCGTATCCATATAATAATAATTTTGCAGTTCCATCTAATTTAGTTTTTTTATGTCTTGTTATGGTAATAGGAACCATTCTTCCATCATGAGAGGCACACTCTAATCTTTCAACTATGTAGTCATCAGAATTGTGGCCACTAGGAATCTCTTGTTCTTTAACTAATTTTTTCTCTTTTGTTTTAAGATTGTATAGGTAAGTCCTTCCAGGAGTTTTTGGTGATGAATATGATAAATAAACGGTATCAGTATTTCTATTTCTTTGGGTTAACGAAACACCAGGTACTATAACTTTTTCATCTGAAAAAAATATTTCTTCTTCTTCGTTATTTTTTGGATTTCTTAATATTAATTTCGATAATGCATTAGAAGTTTCAGATCTTATAATCCAATCATTTAAGAAAATTAATCCACCAATTAAAACCTCTTCTCGTGCAGGTATAAATGTTTCCCATTCCTTTTTTTCTAAATCATTTGTCTTTTCGATCTTAAAATCTTCTGCATCTTCATTTGTATGTTTATAGAAATTATCATTCCATGAATTGACCGAATATATTATCCCTCTTTTTCTTTTATCAATTAGTTTTGGTTTAGGAATTATTTCATCTGCTTTAAAATAATACTGTTCGGATGTATTATGATCAGATGAGGTAATAAAAAAATACTTTTCATCAGAGCTAAGACCTATTCCTACAGTAAATGCTTCACTTTCTTCTTTAAATATAAGAATATCTTTACTAGCAGGAGTTCCAATTTCATGCCTGTAAATTTCCCTTGGTCTGTGATTGTCATCAAGCTTAGAGTAAAAAATATATTTGTCATCTAAGCTAAATGTTATTCCACCACTTGTATTTTCAATTTTTTCACCAACTTGCTCTTTACTATTAATATCTCTTATATGTATGGTGTAATATTCAGATCCTTTTAAATCTAATGAATAAGCTAGTAATTTATCATTATAGCTAACTTCTAAGTCTCCAAGCCCAAAATATTCTGTTTTAAGCTTTTCTTTTTCTAAATCACCATTCCAAATTTCTTCAATTTCTCCAGAGTCAATTTTTTTTCTTAACTTTATAGAATAATTTCCTTTTGTTGTTGTTTTTGTCCAGTAACTATATCTTACATCTTTAAATGGAAGAGACTCATCATCAAGTTTAATTCTACCTTTAATCTCATCAAATAAAACTTTTTGAATTTCCTTTGTATCTGACATTTGATGACTAAAATAATCATTTTCATCCTCAAGATATTTTCTAACCTCTGGTAACAATTTTGAACTATCTTTCAATACCTCAAGTATGTTTTTCTGATGTATCCAACTATAATCGTCTTCCCAGGTTACGTTGTGACAAGATTTTAATTCTGGTTTTTTTTTAAGCTGTGGTATTTTCATTTAAATTTAATTAATTTATGAATATTTTTTTTGCAATACTAATTATCTTTATTATTCTTTATATTTTACTCAATTGGTTTGCCAAAACTTCAACAAAAAAAATATCAAAATTTGTAAGAACATTTATTATAATTTCTTCAATATTGTTAGCGGTAATAATGGCATATGCAGGAAGATATATATTTTCCTTACCATTTATGTTGGCTATTTTGCCTTTAATTAAAACAAAAGCAGGCATTTCTTTATTTCAACTATTTAGATTATGGGGGCTTTTTAGAGTATTGAAAAACTCTGGAAGGTTTAATTTTAACCAATTTAACCAAAACGTTTCATCTCAAGCAATGTCTATTGATGAATCTTATAAAATTTTAAATTTAGATCCCAAAAAAAAATATACAAAAGCTGAAGTTATGAATTCTTACAAAAAAATCATGAAAAAAATTCATCCTGATCGAAGTCCTGAATTAAATAATATTGCCACTCTAGTAAATCAAGCAAAAGATAATATAATTAGAGATATTAGCTAAGTATTTTTGTCAATTTTTCAAAAATTTTATTAGGGTTAATTAATTCTTTACCGTTTGTGCCATGACTAACTTCATCAATACCGTCTGGTATAATAGGGTGCATTTTAGAACTATAACTGCCGTATAATAAAGGTGTATCTGCCATTAAAACTATTGTTGATTTCCCTAATCCTGCTGATAAATGACTAAAACTTGAATCATTGCAAATAGATAAATCACAACTTTTAATAATAGGTAAAGTTTCTGAAATGCTCATTTCATTTAGTGGTATACATTTGTCTTTATGTGTATCTAGTATTTCTCTCATGATTTCCATTTCCCCTGGTTTATTACCAGTAGCTAAAAAAAATTTACAATTGTAATTTTTTATACACAAGCTAATCAATTCTATAAATTTTTTTGCTGGAATTCTCTTTGTTGGCCCAGATCCACCTATACCTAACAATATATTTTTTGAATGGTTATTCATTTTAAATTTTTTTTTTACATTCTCTATCTCTTTTTCATTTACTTGAATGGTTGGATCATTATTTACATTTAAATCAAAATTTTTTTTAAGCAAATCTTTAGCAGCCATAATTATATTTTGGTTTTTTTTTTTTAGTAATGGATACTGGTAAACTTTTTTAATACCTGCAAATTTGCAAATAAGATTAAATCTTAATGATGAATTAAATATAATTACTTTATCAAAATTATATTTTTTTATTTCTTTGACTAATCTAAAGAAACCAATTGCTCCATCATGATAATCTTTTTTTATATTACTTCTTTTTAGAAGAATTATTTCTCTAATAAATTCATTGTTTTTAATTAACTGATCTGCTTTTGAATTTTCTTTAACCAGTAAAGTTATTTGAGAATTGAATTTTTTTGCTACAGCTTCTATGTATGGTAGAAAAATTACCATATCTCCAATTCCCATTCTATTTTGAATTGCTAAGATTTTCATGTGTTTTTAAAACCTTTACTATTTTATATTTTTATATAAATTTTTGGTATGGGATATTTCAATGGAATTTATGCAGCAAGCCTTTCAATTCTTGATAATAATTTACAGTTAAACTGTGAAAAAACCTTAAAACATGCTGAAAATCTAGTTGAAAAAGGGTGTCATGGCGTAATATTTTTTGGCAGTACGGGCCAATCTCAATTAATTTCGTTAAGTGAGAAAATTAAACTTATTAACATTTTACCTAAAAGCAAGCATAAAGATAAATTTATAATTGGAACTGGACTAAATTCGTTGGGAGATAATATTAGTCTAATAAATATTTCAAAATCAATTGGATTTGAAAATTTTTTAGTTATGCCGCCAGCATACTATAAGTATAATGAAAATGATGTTTTTAATTTTTATTCTAAACTAATCGATAACGTCAAAGAATGTAGAATAATATTATATAATTTTGAAAAATTATCTGGTTATAAATTTAGTATCGAATGTGTTTCAAAATTGGTTGAAAATTTTCCTAAACATATTATGGGAGTTAAGGATAGTAGTTATAATTTATATGAAAAATTAAAGATTAAAAATTTTTCTGTTATGCCAGGATCTGAGAGTAAATTGCTCAAAGGCTTAGAATTAGGTTGCTCAGGAATAATTACAGCAACAACAAATGTTACGTCAATTTTGGCAAGAGATGTTTATGATAAATTTCAAAATGGATCAGATCAATCCTCAAATGAAAAATTATGTTTAGTAAGAGGTATTTTCGATAAATTTAATTTGATCTCAGGATTACATACTTTCATGTCACAAATTGATCAGGACTACCAGAATTTAATTCCGCCATTGAAACTTTTAAATGAAGACGAAAAAAAAATATTTTTTGATGAACTTCAAAAAATTGATTTTGACTTTAAGCACTTAAAAGCCGCATAATGAAACTCGTAAATTTTTTAAATAATTTATTCAAAGAAGATGGCTTTATATTAATAGATTATAATTCTAACAGGTATGTTATAGGAAAGCCTTTGAAAGAAATTCCTATAGAATTACAGTTGTTAGATAAAAGTTTGCATAAAAAACTACTTTTCCATCCAGATCTATATTTTGGTGAGGCATATACAAATGGTTCTTTAAGATTAAGAAATGGAAATTTAACAGAATTTCTTGATATAGCTTTTAAAAATATTGGAAGAGCAGATATTAATATTTATGGAAAGACATTAAATAAAATAAAGGGGACTTTAAAATACTTAACAAGTTTTAATAAAATTGTTAAATCTAAACAAAATGTTGCGCATCATTATGATATTTCAGAAAAATTATATGATTTATTTCTTGATAAAAAAAGACAATATTCATGCGCATACTTCAAAAATGAAAATGACACTTTAGAAACTGCTCAAGAAAATAAAATCAATCATATAATCAAAAAACTTCATATACAACCTAACCAAAAAGTTTTGGATATTGGATCTGGTTGGGGAACACTTGCAATTGACATTGCAAAAAAAACAAAAGCTTCAGTTACTGGAATTACACTTTCAGAAAATCAATTAAAATATAGCCAAGAAAAAGCTAAAGAATTAAATTTAGATAATCAAGTTGAATTTAAATTAATAGATTACAGACAATTGAATGAAAAATTTGATAGGATAGTTAGCGTTGGAATGTTTGAACACGTTGGAAAAAAATTCTATCAAACCTATTTTAATAGAGTGTCTCAAATGTTAAAACAGGATGGAGTAGCTTTGATACACACAATTGGATCGAATTTACCACCCAGAGACCCACAGCCTTGGATAACAAAATATATATTTCCTGGTGGATATACCCCTAGTTTAAGCGAAATAGCAAGGCCAATAGAGGATTCTGGACTTATAGCTACAGATATAGAGATTTTAAGGATGCACTATGCTCATACTTTAAGAAATTGGAAAGAGAGATTTCTATCAAAAAAAGATCAAGTTTTAGAAATGTTTGACGAAAAATTTTTAAGGATGTGGGAATTTTATCTTACAAGTTGTGAAATGGCTTTTAAATGGGGAGATCAAGTTGTATTTCAACTGCAGCTAACTAAAGATATAAGATCTGTTCCTAATACTAGAGACTATATTTATTAAAAATTAGCTGATAAAGCTGTATTTCTTAAATGAAAAAAAAGAAAAAAAAACCCAAAAAAAAAAATTTAAAAACAAAGATTAAAAAATCAAAAAATAAATCCAAGTCAAAAATAAAGAAAAAAAGACCAAAATTAAAAAAAAAAATAACAAAAAGATTAAATCGAAGAAAAAAAATAAAAAAAGTTAAGTTAAAGACAAGTACTGAAAAGGGTATTATTTCAAGAACGGTCAGACTTGAGGAAGATTTAAAAAATAAGTTTTCTTTCAAATTTAGTTTTAATTTATTAGCAATTGATAAATTAATACAAAAATTTTTTCAAAGTATAGAATTTAGATTAATTCGTTTTAAAGAAATAAGAGCTGAGGAAAAAAGGCAAATTAAACTTGAGAAAATTGAGCAAGCAGAAAAGGAAAAAATCGAAATTGAAAAACAAAAGAAAGCAGATGAGTTAGCTTTTTTAAAAGAAAAAGAAATCCAGTTAAAACAAGAACAAAAATTAGAAAGAGAAAGAGCAAAAGATATAAAATTATTTTTAAGAAAAGAACAGGCCATACTGAGAAAAGAGCAGGCTGAGAGACAAAAGAAATTTTTACAAGAATTAAAATTAGAAAAGCAAATAGAAAAGTTTAGAATAAGAGAGGTAAAAGAATTAGAACAACTAGAAAAATTAGCGTTAAGAGAAAAGAGAGAGGATTATTCAGGATTACAAGAGCGTATCGAAAAACTAAAATTAAAATATCAACAAATAAGAGATCAGAAAATAAGAGAACGAGTCGAGGCGCTAGGTGTAGAAACACAAGAAGGAGACGATAGAGCAAAATTACTTCAAAGAGAAAGGGAGTATACTTTAGCTAGGCAAAAAATTGAGTTTGCACTTGAAAGCTTCTACAGAAGTGCGAATAGTTTAGTTTTTCAACTTAACAAAAGATATATAACTAAACATATGTCTATCTTGAGATGCATAGACAGAAGATTCGAAACTGGAGAGATATTTATAAAATGGGATGAGACAATTGATGATGAGTGGTTGATACTAATTTATATTAAAAATAATTCTCCAGATGAAGGTATAGTAATTGAAGATAAAACAAATGAAGAAAAAAATATTTCACATGAATTTAAACCAAGTGAAATTTTTAAAGCCTCAGATTTAATGGTAGATTCATTAACCCAGCTGATTGCAAAAAAAAGATCTAAGAATAATTAAATTTGTTGGTCTTTGATAATTTTTTCTATTAACTTTATATTTTCTCCACTTTTGATTAATGGATAAATAGATTTTGCTTTTCTCAAGTCATCAACTGCTTTTTCATATTCCTTTAAGCCTAAGTATATTTGCGCTCGTCCTGATAATGCTCCAAAATGTCTTGGCTCTAGATCTAAAACTTTTTCAATATCATCTAACGATTTCTCATAATCACCCAATATAAATAGTAATGTTGCTCTCTTATTCCAACCCTCCGCCCATTTTGGGTCCTCATTAATTACGTCTGTAAATAGTTTTAATGCCATTCTATACTGCTGATGATACATGGAATAAGTTCCGTTTTCTAATTTGTTCGTCAGATAATCATTGTTTGGGTGTCTTGTCCATTTATTCCAAATTTGATCCTCTAGTTTTTCTGCTTGTTGTAAATTTTTTGCGTTAAGCAATTCTTTAAACAATATATTTAAATTGTCTGAATATACATTATTTGTACTGACAAATAAAAATATAATTATAAAACTTATGTGTTTTTTAATCACTGACATATACAGATACTCCTCTAGAATTAATGTCTACATCAAACTTTTTATGTAATGGGGGAAAAGCTCTTTGAGAACAATCCAGTCTATCACAAGTTCTACATGAAACCCCAACAGGTATCTCTGATTTTTTATCATTCAAATCTAAGTTTTCCGTATAAACAAAATCTCTTGCATATTTGGCTTCACATCCAAGCCCAATAGATAACATACTTTTTTTTTGTCCATATCTTCCTATACCTTTTTCAACAGTTCTTGCGATACATACATACTTTTCACCATTAGTCATTTTACTTACTGCAGCCTGAATAACACCAGGTCTAGAAAAAGCTGAATACACATTCCATCGAGGACAAGCACCGCCATAACGCGGTATTTCAATGCCTGACAATGAAAATCTTTTTGAAATATTACCAGCGACATCAACTCTCAAAAAATGGAAAGGAACTCCAGGTAATTTTGGATCATTCAAACATGTTACTCTATGTGTGACTTGTTCAAATGAAGTTGCAAAAGTATTTTGCAACAACTCTAAATCATATTTAAGCTTTTTACATTCTGAGTGAAATAATTTATAGGGCATTAAAATTGCTGCACCACAATAATTTAATAAAGCAACTTTTGTTAATTTTTTCGATTCTTCATTTGGATAATTAAAAGTATCAAGATAAGAATTTATTATATCGCTGGCTCCCTCTTGTACAATTTGAGCTGCAGCATGTAATTTCTTTGTTTCCAAAGACAAATAATCAGACAACAGCAACTTTCTATTTTTTTTATCATAAATTTTTGAAAATGGTTTTCCTTCTTCAGGAATTATATCTTGTACTTCAATTTTATACTCTGATTTTAAATAATCACATAAAGCAATATATCTTGTTCTATTATTTTGTTTTATTTGTTCAAAGATTTGATTTGCAAATTCTTCTAGTTTTGGAAAAAAATTTCTATTTTCTTGCAAAAAATCTGAAATTACTTCTCCAGGAAAAGAATTTTTTCTATTATCTACAATTTTTCCGGAAAGTTTTTCAATTTTGTTAACCAATTCATGATCTTTTTTTTTCAAAATGTCTCCTAATCTTATTAGAGCTTTACCAATTTTTGGATTACTATTTGCTAAATCTTTAACTTCTGGACCAACTATATCCAAATCTTCAAAAAGTTGATCATCAAGCAATTCTGAAATTGTGTTGACCATATTGATATCTGATTTATTTGTTAGATCGCTAATGTTGATGCTTAACTCATCACAAATTTTTAAAAGTAATTCCCCGTCAATTTTTCTTTTACCTCCCTCGATTAAAGCTAAATAACTTGGTGAAATGTTAAGTTGTGAAGCTAGTTTATTTGCCTGCATACCTAGCTGTCTTCTAAAAGCTTTTATTTTTGGACCAATATTTAATTCTACTTGACTCATTTACTATTTGTAAACTTTGTAAATTATTATTTACAAAAAATTTATTGTATTTACTAGACTTTTAACATTTTTTATAGATTTTGTAAATATTGTAAATTATAAACTTTACATGGATAAAAATACTTTAAAAAACACTGAAACTAGTTCTCAAACTACAAATCACCAAGAGCATCAAGAGCATAGAAGCAGAGGGGTTTATATAAGAGATGACCACTGCGATTGGGGATCAAGTGGAATGAATGAGTTTACTGAAGAATATAGCGAAAAGTAAAAAGAATTAGTTTTAAAGGAGAAATAATGTCAGCAGAGAAAATCTCGTACGAGTTGAAAAGATTTGCAGGAATACAAAGGGATTATAAGCCAGAAGAAGTTGAAAGGTTAAGAGGATCCATTAAAATTGAGTATTCAATGTGCAAACAGCAATCTCAAAAACTTTGGGGATTGTTAAATACAGAGCCATATGTAAACACACTTGGGTCTTTGTCGGGAAATCAAGCTGTTCAACATGCAAAAGCAGGTTTAAAAGCAATTTATTTAAGTGGTTGGCAAGTTGCAGCAGACGCAAACAGTGCTGGTGAAATGTACCCTGATCAATCTTTATATCCTTACGACAGCGCACCTAAATTAGTTGAGACTATGAATAATTCTTTAATTAGAGCTGATCAAATTCAACATATGGAAATAGCAGATGGAGATATGAAAAGCAGCGAAAGAACTGATTACATGTTGCCAATTATTGCAGATGGCGAAGCAGGATTTGGCGGGCCGTTAAATGTATTTGAGCTAACAAAAAAATTTATAAAAGCTGGCGCAGCCGGAGTTCATTTTGAAGACCAACTAGCTAGTGAAAAAAAATGTGGACATATGGGTGGTAAGGTACTTGTTCCTACTGGAACCATGGTCCGAAATCTAAAAGCAGCAAGATTGGCAGCTGATATTGCCGACGTTCCTCTCATTATTCTTGCAAGAACAGATGCCAACGCTGCGAAACTAATAACAAACGATTTTGATGAAAATGACAAACCGTTTTTAACAGGAGGAAGATCACCTGAAGGTTTTTATTATGTAAAAGATGGTATTGATCAAGCAATCTCAAGAGGGTTAGCTTATGCACCTTACGCGGATCTAATATGGTGTGAAACTGCAACACCTAATTTAGAAGAAGCAAAAAAGTTTGCTGATGCAATACATGCAAAATTTCCTGGTAAGATGTTAGCTTATAATTGTTCTCCATCATTTAATTGGAAGAAACATTTATCTGATGATGAGATTGCAACATTTCAAACTAAAATTGGAATGATGGGATATAAATTTCAATTTATAACTTTAGCAGGTTTCCATACGCAAAATATTGCTATTTTCGAGCTTGCAGAGAAATATAAAAAGGAAGGTATGACTGCTTACTCTAGAATACAACAAAATGAATTTGCTAGAGAAAAAGATGGATATACCAGTGTTAAACATCAACGAGAAGTTGGAACTTCTTATTTTGATGCAGTTTCCAATACAATAAGTTCTGGAAAGAGCTCTACAACAGCAATGGAAGGCTCAACAGAATCTGAGCAATTTTAATTACTTTTTAGCTTTTGAATTTGATCCCAGGCTGAATTAATAGCTCTCATTTTCTTTTTACTTTCCTCAATAACTTCTTGAGGAACTCCTTTACTTAGAAGTAAGTCAGGATGATGTTCTTTACTTAATTTTAAATATCTTTTTCTAATATCTGTAAGATTATCATCAGGTTTGCTCTCTAATACCACATATGGATTGAGTTTATCTGATGATTTCCTACCCTCAACTATTCCATTGAACTGGGCATCACTAAGACCAAATAGTTGAGAAACATGTTGTATCATCCTAAATTCTTGATCACTTATATTTCCATCAGCTTCTGCAATATAAAATAATATATTAATGACTTCCTCCAACACATTTATATTTCCCTGATAGATCTGAGCTATTTGTTTTGCATATGGTTCGTAACCAGTGCTTTCTTCTTTAGCTTTATTAAAAATTTTTCCAACTTGATCTAATTCATGTTCTGGAATTTTTAGTTTATCTTTTACCGCTATTAGTTCCTCTCTACTAACCTGACCGTCTGCTTTACTTAGTTTAGCTGATAAAACTATAAGAGCTAATGCAAAAACTTGTTGAGGTTGCGCAAAAGATTTAAATGACGATCTTGATCTTGATACTTTTCCACCAATTAAGGAACCTAATAGCATCCCAAAAGGTCCTCCTAAAGAAAAACCGATCATCCCACCAATTAAACTTCCCCAGATAGACATATAAAAAAAATTTAATATAATTTAATATATTTATGTTCTCAACTTTTTTAACTTTAACATTTTTATTTTTAATGTTTATGTGGTCATTGGCCTGGGTAAATTATTACAATAAGCTAGATAAAAGATTTGGTTCATCTTTATGGAGATGGAGTTATGATTATCCAGTGCCAGGTGATAGAGACATTTCTTTTCTTGATGATAAAAAATTTGTTATTTTAAGAAGAAAGAGAAATAGAGCAGTTACAGTTATGTATTTTATTTTATTTTTCTCTTTTTTTATATTTTTATCTTTTGTAACCCAGATTTTATACGCTATTCAACATTAGTTTAGTTGGTGTCTATTTTTTAAATACAAAAAGAACGCTACAATTTCATATCCGACATAAAATAATTGGTAAATGACTGGGACTTTAAAAAATTTATAAAGAAACTTGTATTTTGGAATATTTTTCCAAATAAGTAAAAAAGCATCAATACCCACATAGATTTTTCCATCTTGTTCTACATGTAGTCGTCTTAGAAGCTCTTTATCAGTTTTTTTTGTTTCTAGTTCAGCATTTTTATTTTTAGTAATGTCTATCCAATTCAAATTTTCTATTTTTTCTTTTTTATAAATATTAATTTCTGCTCTGCAGATTTTGCATGAATTGTTAAAAAAAACCTTCATAATCAAACTATATTTGAATATTTTATTTTTACAAATGTGCCAAATAAGCAGTTGATATATTAATAATCACTACTACATTCTTCAAATGTCAAATTTCTTCAAAGATACAGATATAGATACATCACAAGCTGAAGCAATTGTTACCGAAACCTTAAAAAATTGTGACGACGGAGAATTATATTTAGAAAATCATAAATCAGAGTCTATTGTTTTAGATGATAATAAAATAAAGAGCTCAACTTATAACTCTGATCAAGGATATGGTTTCAGAGCTGTAACAGGAGAAGTTGTTGCATACTCTCATTCTAATGATATTTCAAAGGAATCATTAAGAAAATCAAGCGAGAATTTAAAAGATACGTTAAAGTCAAAAAAAGGAACCTATAATCATGAAATTCCTAAAACTAATAGCAAATATTACGAAAACATTAATCCTATTGAAAGCAAGACCTTCGACTCAAAGATAGATTTACTGAACAGTGTTAATAACTATTTAAGATCAAAAGGCTCAATTGTAAATCAAGTAACTGCAAATTTTTTAGGTGAACATAAATCAATAGAAATTATTAGGTCTGATAATCAAGTTTTGAAAGATGATAGACCATTAGTCAGATTCAACGTTTCTGTAGTATTAGAGAAAGATGGAAAAAAAGAAACAGGTGTTTATGGAGTTGGAGGAAGACAAAGTTATGATGATTATCTAAAAGAAGGAAGCTGGAAAGATGTTTGTGATGAAGCTTTTAGAATCGCAAATGTGAATTTAGAAAGCAAACCAGCTCCAGCAGGAGAAATGAAAGTTGTTTTAGGTCCTGGATGGCCGGCAATTTTAATTCACGAAGCGATTGGACATGGTCTTGAGGGAGATTTTAATAGAAAAAAAACTTCAGCTTTTCATAATTTAATGGGGCAGCAAGTAGCTAGCGAAGGAGTTACGATTGTAGATGACGGCACCTTACATCAAAGAAGAGGAAGTTTAACGATAGATGATGAAGGAACGCCTACTGAAAATACAGTTTTAATAGAAAATGGAATTTTAAAAAACTATATGCAAGACCGTTTAAACGCTCGTTTGATGGGAACTAAGTCAACAGGTAGTGGAAGAAGAGAAAGTTATAAACATGTGGTTTTACCAAGAATGAGAAATACAATGATGTTGTCAGGTAAATATTCGCAAGATGAAATGATAAGTTCAGTTGATAAAGGTATTTTCGCTGTAAGTTTTGGGGGAGGACAAGTAGACATAACTTCAGGAAAATTTGTATTTAATTGCACAGAAGCATACGAAATCAATAATGGTAAAATTGGATCACCAATCAAAGGTGCTACATTAATTGGAGATGGACCGTCAATTTTAAAAGAAGTTTCGTTAGTTGGTAATGATATGAAATTAGATCCAGGTATAGGGACATGCGGGAAAGCTGGACAAGGTGTTCCAGTAGGAGTAGCCCAGCCATCAATTCTTATAAATAAGATGACCGTTGGTGGGACAAAACTTTAATATAAATGATAAAGGATCAGGAATTTTTAAAAGATATAGCGTCTTTCTGTATTGAAAACTCTAAAAAACTAGGAGCCACAGATGTGGGTGTAAAAGTGATTCACTCAGTCTCAGAAAATGTTAGCTTTAGAAATAAAAAATTAGACGAGTCAAATAGAGCAGATAGTTTTGCTGTCAATTTAACTACTTATATAGAGAAAAAAAAATCAAGCATTAATTCATCAGATTTATCTAAATCAAACTTAGAAAAACTAATAGAACGTTGTATTGATGCTACAAAAATCACTCCATCAGATGAAAATAATTCGTTACCAGATAAAGATTTAATGTCTAAAGAGATAAGAGACCTTAATCTCTATGATGAAACACATTATCCAAATGATAAAAAGATTGAATTTTTAAAAAAAGTTGAAGAGACAGCATCAACGGACGAAAAAATAGTTAATACCGAAGCTGGTTTTACAGAAAATAAAAATAATTTTATACTCGCAAACAGCAATGGTTTTTTAGGTGGATACAAAACCTCAAATTTTTCATCTTCATGTGTAGCTGTATCAAGAATTAATGGTGCAATGGAAAGAGATTATGAGTTTGGTAGTGCAAGATTCTTGCAAGATATGATGAAACCAGAAGAAATTGGAAAAATAGCTGCCGACAAAGCAATAAAGAAGTTAGGTCCAAAAAAAATTAAGAGTGAAAAAATTGGAGTTATATTCGATAAAAGAATTTCCAAAGGTATATTAAGTACCCTAGCAAGTGCAATTAGTGCGAGTGCTATTGCAAGAGGAACTTCTTTTTTAAAAGATCAAATCAATTCTGAAGTTTTTCCAAATTCAATAAATATCATTGATGATCCAAAAATTGAAAAAGGATTAGGTTCTCAAAATTTTGATAGTGAGGGCGTTGAAACCAATTCTTTGAAACTAGTTGAGAATGGTATTTTAAAAAATTATTTAATTGATACTTATAATGGTAAAAAGTTAAATTTAAAATCTAATGGTAGGTCTGGAGGAACAACAAACTTATATTTTGAAAACGGTACCTTAAGTTTTAAGGATTTGCTAAATTCAGAAAAAAAGTTTCTATATATAACAGAGACTATAGGCCATGGAGGCAATATTATTACAGGAGATTACTCAGTTGGAGCGTCAGGATTTATGGTTGAGGATGGAGAATTAACTTACCCAGTAAGTGAAATAACTATAGCTGGAAATTTTAAGGAAATTTTTAAGAATATTACTTTGGCAAATGATTTAGAGATGAAGTACTCTACAAATGCACCTACACTTTTGATTAATCAAATGACAGTAGCGGGAAAATAATTATTGAATTTCTTTTAGCCTATATTCCCATAGACCCAATCTCTTATAAGCTACTTTTATAATCAATGCTTTTTTCTTATCGTACCAAATTTCAAAATTTAATTTTTTATCATCCGGTAGATTTGGGTTGGTAGAAA
>CACNTW010000005.1 GCA_902623495.1 uncultured Pelagibacteraceae bacterium
GCCATTTATTATTTGAAGGTGTAACAGAATATGAACAGATAAAAGTTCCTAATGCTTTTTTAAAATATTTTAAACATTTTCCGCATGGTTTAGTGCTGCTAGATATACGCCATGGTAAAGATCGATTTACTTATGTACCAGGTGGACTAAGACCACACAAAAAAAATATGGGAGCTGAGGTTCTGTCCTGGATTCATTTTACAGGTTTCATGAAGTACGACACAAGAACCAATGCTCTAATGAAAGAGATTTGTTTGAAAACTGCATTGTCAATAATGTTTCCCGCTACAGGACAAAGAGATATTTATATTTCTTCTATTGCTGGTGTCCTGGCTAATCATACTGATTGGACAGATGAAAAAATAAATCAATTTTGTTTTGACCTAGCTTTTAAATCTGGATCAGATAATCCATCAAGGTATGCTGACAAAGGTACTAGGGCTAGAAACGAGAAAACAAAGGCTTTTGGGATACCTAAGCTATCAGAAATACTAGAGGTTACACCTGGAGATATTTCAAAATTATTTAGTTGGGTTGGTGTCAAAGATGCGTCCTCAATGTTTACTGAGCTTGTGGTTTACAATACTGAACCAAAATCTTGGAAACTTAAATTCAAAGATAAGTGGATTAATATTTGGGATACTTCTTTGTTACTTTCATACACCAAAATAAAAATTTTAATTTTAGAAAACTGTATGGAAGAACCGCCAGAAGTGCTGCCTAAAGATTGGAAAACAATCAGGACTCAATTACTACAAAATGTAAAAGTTATAGATGCACCACCTGAGAGTTCTTACTATGGAATGATTGGTGGAATAATAATCGATTTCTTTCATACACGAGGTGGTAATTTCAATGATGACGAAGATGCTAGATTTAATCTTGGATCTTATGCTGGTACAGTTAAGTGGAAAGGTTATTATTGGACTAAACTTGAAAGTATTACAGAATGTTTAAAAAGAAGGAGTCAATCTTTTGAGCTTAGAAAACTGACCGCTTATTTAAGAGAAAATCTTGATGGAGAACAGGCTAAATTAACAATTGATAAAAAGGAAATAAGAGTATGGAAATTTCCTGTAGAAACAATTGAAACTACTAAGCTAAATAATAAAGATATAAAAGGTGCTGTTAAAGCTCATGAAAAAATGCTGCAAGATAGAGAACAAAGAGAAGGTTCTCGATATGGTGAAAAAGATAGCCCTTATTAAATAGAATAAAAAAAACAAAGACAGACAGACACTATAAAAGTGATCTGGGGTTTTTATAATTTTGTTATTATTTAATAGTGAGTTAGAAGAATCTTAGAAAGAATTTAATTCCTTTATGGGTTTTCTTTCGTCTACAAATCTTATGGTGGGGGGCGTGGAGCACCGAAAGGTGTCCCCTTACCATTTTAATTTGTACCCGCTGGTGGCTTGAAAAAGTTTTGGAGTCAACCAAGGGAGTGGGGTTTGTTACCTTTAATTACCCCAAGAAAATAAAAAAAAGTAATGTTTACTTGGATTAATAAAAATTGATCCTAAAGAATTCGAGGTAACTATGACGCCTAAAGAATATAAACAAATGGTAAAATATTTAGTTAGACCTAAAGACAATATCCCTGAAAATGTAATGAAGCTCTCAGAGCTCTATGATGACAATGATCCAAGATCCATGAATCCTGACTCAAAATCGATTCCTAAAAGCTCCATAGAGACTCGTAGAGAGTCATTGAAGAAAGTTTCCGATACCAAGGTACCCCCTAAAAAATCTATAAAGATAGCTAAATCAAAAGAAGACCTGGAAGACGAATTCGAAGTAATTGAAATTCCAATCATGATGAAAGAGTTTGAGGATTATTTAAAACTAAATCCTGGCAGAAGTTTACAAGATTTCCTTGAAGATAATAAAAAAGAATCACGAAGAATAAAAAAGAAATATGACGAGATTGTTCTATCTGGAGCTTTAGCAAAAATTGACAATGTGATGTCTGGAATTATGTCCATGGCTAAAGGTGGTATTATTAAAGATCCTACTTACACCTACTATAGTGAAGGCGGTAGTAGTAAGAAACCACCAATCAAAGATCCAATTCCTATAAAGAAAATAGATATTATGGATTACCACAAACTAGGAATGGCACTTGCGGATCTATCTGAATATGAGAGGGATTTAATAAAGGATCTCCTGGAGAAGACGCTTCCTAAGTAGCTATAGCCTTTTTAGAATTCTGGACATAGCATTCTTGACATACAGGCTTTTCCGCCATTTCAAATTCTGAAAAATATATTTTCATTCTTTTTCTGACTCGTTTTTCTTGTCCGCAGAAACCGCACCTTTCGGTTTTAATTTTTTCTAAAGTTTCGGCAGTTACAGTATCCTGAGAATTTATATTATACCAAGCCATTGACTCTTTTATGGTACCAAAAAGTTTTCAATTGTCTTGTCTTTATACGGGTTGCTATACACCTAGAGCAGTAGGATCCCTTTATCTAGTATGTTGTATGTGGGTATCTTCAAATAAATCTATTTTTGGATTTTTTTAGGATCCCTTTGGTAGGATCCAGGACGAGCGAGTCCGAAGGACGAGCGAGTCCATTATTGGCGTTTTAGTGGTGTCACAAGTTCCTTGATTGGTGTTCCATTAATGGTAGTATTTCTGTGTGTTTATTCCCGAATAGGGTTTCAAAGTCCGGGGCACCTGGCAACAGAACGCCCCTTAATAAATATTTGTTTTTGGTGCGGTCAGAGAGACTCGAACTCTCATGGGCTAAGCCCACACGGCCCTCAACCGTGCCTGTCTACCAGTTTCAGCATGACCGCATGTTATGCGGCAGATTAAATGAATGACAATTCTATTTCAAGTTGATAAGTTTTTTTTATGGAATTTACTAGTGAAATAAAAAAAGCAACAAGCTCAATTTATAACAAAGTATCAAAAAAAATTCCGGAGATAGAATGGGCTACACATGCACCATATATTTATAAAATTAATAAATTAAAAAAAGAGAAGAACGCAGTAATTCTTGCTCACAATTATCAAACACCAGAAATTTATCACGGCATTTCAGATTTTTCTGCAGACTCTTTAGCTTTAGCAGTAGAGGCTGCAAAAACAAAAGCAGATATAATTGTAATGTGCGGTGTTCACTTTATGGCTGAAACTGCAAAACTAATGAGTCCTGAAAAAAAAGTTTTACTACCAGATATGAAAGCAGGCTGCTCATTATCTTCATCTATAACAGGTGACGATGTTAGAAATCTAAAAAAACAATATCCTGGTGTTCCAGTGGTCTCGTATGTAAATACATCTGCTGATGTTAAAGCCGAAACTGATGTTTGCTGTACATCTGCAAATGCAGTAAAAATTGTAGAGTCATTAGGAGTAAAAAAAGTAATATTTTTGCCTGATGATTTTTTGGCTAAATATGTGGCATCACAAACTGATATAGAAATTATTTCTTGGAAGGGAACTTGTCAAGTTCATGAACAATTCAATGATCAAGAAATTAATGATATTAGGAAAGCTAATCCAGGTATAAAAATAATAGCACATCCTGAATGTCCTCCTGATGTAATACAAGCATCTGATTTTGCAGGTTCTACAAGTGGAATGATTAAATATGTGAGAGATAATCAACCAGAAAAAGTTATGATGGTCACAGAGTGCTCGATGAGTGACAATGTCCAAATTGATAATCCAAATGTTGAATTTATTAGACCGTGTAATCTTTGTCCTCATATGAAAAGAATTACTTTACCTAAAATATTAGATTGTTTAGAAAATGAAACTAATGAATTAATTATGGACAATGAGACAATACAAAAAGCAAGAAAATCTGTAGAGAGAATGGCAGAAATAGGCAGATAAAATCTGTGTCTAAAATTCAATTAAGTAAAAATTTTATAAAATCTTCATGTAAATTAGCTTTGAATGAGGACTTATATCCATCAGGTGATATTACTTCAGAACTAATTAATAAAAATATTAAAAAGAAAGTTAAAATGATAAGTAACCAAAAAGGTGTATTGGGTGGTATAGAATTTGCAAAAGAAACTTTTAAATTAATTGATAAAAAAATAAAATTTAAAAATAAAAAAAAGGATGGATCTCTAATTAAAAAAGGCGAGGTAGTTGCAACTATTGATGGTAAACTAAAAAATATTTTAACTGGCGAGAGAGTAGCATTAAACTTTGTTTCTCATATTTCTGGCATAGCAACGAAAACAAATATGTTTGTAAAAAAGGTAGGAAAAAAAACTAAAATATGCTGCACAAGAAAAACGATACCAAATCTCAGAGTAATTCAAAAATATGCTGTTAAATTAGGTGGTGGAACAAATCACAGATTTAATTTAAGTGACGAATACTTAATAAAAGATAATCATATAAGTTCTGAAAAAAATTTTGAAAATTTAATTCAAAGAGCCATTAAAAAGAAAGGAAGAAAAAAAATAACAGTAGAGGTTGATAATTTATCTCAGTTAAAGAGAATATTGGGTCTGAAATTTGATAGAATTCTATTAGATAATATGAGTTCAAAAGATTTAAAAAAAGCAGTCAGAATATCTAGGAAATTTTATGAGACTGAAGCATCAGGTGGAATTAGCTTAAAGAATGTTAAAAATGTTTCCTCTACTGGTGTAGATAGAATTTCCATAGGATCTTTAACTCACTCAATGAATGCATTAGACTTAAAATTGGAAATATAGAATTTAATTTATTTTTTTAATTGAGCTTGAGCGGCAGCAAGTCTTGCAACAGGTACTCTATAAGGTGAACAGGATACATAATCTAAACCAGCGCGTGCACAAAAATCGATACTTTTAGGATCACCTCCGTGTTCACCACATATGCCAAGTTTAATTTTTTTGTTAATTTTTCTACCTTTTTTTGTTGCCATTTCAATCAAATCCCCAACTCCGTCGTCTATAGAAACAAATGGATCAACATCAAAAATTTTATTATCAATGTAATCATTTAAAAACTTACCACTGTCATCTCTACTAATTCCAAAAGTTGTTTGTGTTAAATCATTTGTACCAAAACTAAAGAATTCTGCATGTCTAGATATATCATCTGCTTTGATTGCAGCTCTTGGGAGCTCAATCATTGTGCCCACTAAAAAATTTAGTTTTGTTTTAGTCTTGTTTTCAACTTCTTTTGCAACTCTAATTACTAAATCTTTCATTATTTTTATTTCTGCTTCAGTTGAAACCAAAGGTATCATGATCTCTGGAATAATAGATTTTATGTTTAGTTTTTTACATTCAACTAATGCATGAAAAATCGCAGTACACTGCATCTCATATATTTCTGGGAATGATATACCTAGTCTACATCCTCTATGACCAAGCATTGGATTTTGTTCATGAAGTTCTGTTATTCTACCCTCTAATTCAGAACTTTTGATGTTTAAAGCATTTGCTACATCGCTAATTTCTTTTTGATTTTTCGGTAAAAATTCATGAAGTGGTGGATCTAATAATCTAACTGTAACAGGTAGACCATTCATAATTTTAAAGATATCAATAAAATCCTTTTTTTGAAAAGGAAGTAGTTTCTTTAGAGCACTAGCTCTATCTTCTGTTGATTTTGATAAAATCATTTCTCTTACAGATAAAATTCTCTCTTCATCAAAAAACATATGTTCTGTTCTACAAAGACCTATTCCTTCAGCTCCAAATTCTCTAGCAGTTTTACTATCAAGAGGTGTTTCAGAATTAGTTCTAATTTTTAGTTTTCTAAATTTGTCAGCCCAGCTCATAAGTTTAGAAAAATCTCCCGAAATTTCGGGTTTAACAGTTTTAACCTCTCCTTTTATAATTCTGCCAGTTGATCCATCAATAGTAATTAAATCGCCTTCTTTAATTTCATTATTTTTTGTTTTAAAAATTTTATTTTGGTAATCTATTTCTATTTCGCTTGAGCCAGATACACAAGGTCTACCCATTCCTCTTGCAACTACTGCAGCATGGCTGGTCATCCCTCCTCTTGCAGTAAGAATTCCTTTAGCTGCATGCATTCCATTGATATCTTCAGGTGATGTTTCTACTCTTACTAGGATTGTATTTTGCATCATTCCATTTAATCTTTCAGCCTCATCAGATGTAAATACTACTTTTCCACTAGCTGCTCCTGGAGAAGCAGGAAGTCCTTTGGCTATTACTTCTAAATTCGCTGTTTCATCTAAAGTTGGATGAAGCAAAGTATCTAATGAATTTGGTTGTACTCTAAGCACAGCCTCTTTTTTCGTGATGAGTTTTTCTCTTTCCATATCGACAGCAATTTTGACTGATGATTTTGCAGTTCTTTTTCCTGATCTAGTTTGCAACATCCATAACTTATTATTTTCGACTGTGAACTCCACATCCTGCATATCTTTATAATGTTTCTCCAACTTTATAAGAATATTTTTTAGATTTTTGTAAACTCTAGGCATTGACTCTTCCATTGAAAGAAGTGTTTCTTTTGCGTCTTTTCTAGCTTTCTTAGTTATATGTTGAGGCGTCCTTGTCCCTGCAACAACATCTTCTCCTTGAGCATTTATTAAATATTCGCCATAGATTTCATTGATTCCATTGGATGGATTACGTGTAAACACAACACCTGTCGCACAATCAACACCCATATTACCAAAAACCATGGACTGAACATTTACTGCAGTTCCCCACTCTGAAGGTATATGATTTAATTTTCTGTAAACCTTTGCTCTGTTACTCTCCCATGACAAAAAGACTGCACTAATTGCACCTAGTAATTGTTCATTAATATTTTGAGGAAAATTTTTTTTTGTTTTTTCTTTTACAATATTTTTAAAGTCTTTAATCAATCCATCCCAATCATCTTCATCCAAATCAGTGTCTAGCAAAACACCTTTTGTAAGTTTGTAATTTTCAATTAATTCTTCAAAATTATAATTTTCAACACCCATAACAACATTTGCATACATTTGTATAAATCTTCTATAACTATCTTTTGCAAATCTCATATTTGATGTTTTATTTGCTAAAGCAATCACAGTTTTGTCATTTAGTCCAAGATTTAAAATAGTATCCATCATTCCTGGCATGGATACTCTCGCGCCAGATCTTACAGATAACAACAAAGGATTTTTCAAATCTCCAAATTTTTTACCAGAATCTTTTTCAATATTTTTTAACTCTCTATTTATTTCATTTATAATTTTAGGCTTTAATTTCTTTTTATTTTTATAAAATAAATCACAAACTTCAGTAGAAATCGTAAATCCAGGTGGAACAGGTAAACCCATCCTTCCCATTTCTGATAAATTTGCACCTTTGCCTCCTAAAATATTTTTTGGGTTTTTTATTTTTGTTGTGTCTTTAGATTTAAAATTAAAAACTAATTTTGGCATTTATGCTTCTATTTTTGAAAAGTTAAAATAATTATCGAAGCTTTTACACAACATTTTTAAAAGTTCTAGTCTGTTTTTTTTAATTAATTCTTCATGATCATTAACTATTACATTATCAAAAAACTCATTAACCTCTATTTTGGCACTTGAGAGTGTTTTAAGACTTTCATCATAATCCTCGTCTCTACCTATGCTTGAAAAATACTTTCTTATAGCATGTATTTTTTTATAAAGATTTTTTTCATAATCATTTTTAAAGAGACCAGGATCGGCAGAACCTACAATTTCTAGTTTTGATTTACTTTCACTATTTAAAATGTTTGCAGATCTTTTATAAATTGCAACAACATCAAGACCGAAATCTTTTTTAATATTTTTATTCAAATTTAATGATTTATTAAAAATTTTTAGTAAATCATCTATTCCATAAGAATTAGTGGAGCATTCAATAATATCCGGCCTAACATTTTTTTCTTTTAAATAATTTTTTAATCTATCTAAAATAAAATCTCCCAATTCCTCATTTATCAATTTTGAATCAAAAGAATAATTTTGTTCTTTGTATAAATTTATTGAATAATTTATTAGATCTCTTAATTTTATTTTTTTCTGATTTTCAATTATTAACCTTAATAAACTAATTGCCATTCTTCTTAAAGCATAAGGATCTTTTGAACTAGTTGGTTTGAGATTAATACCAAAAAATCCAACTAAAGAGTCTATTTTGTCACTTAACGATAATGCTATACTGTATGGTTTTTTTGGAACTTTACTATCAATGCCACTTGGTAAGTAATGCTCTGAAACAGCTAAACTTATTTCTTCGTCAAAACCTTGCTCTCTTGCGAAATATCCACCCATCACGCCTTGTAATTCGGGAAACTCTCCAACTAAATCCGACATCAAATCTACTTTGCAAATTGAGGATGCAATTTCTATCTTTTCTTTACTTATTAAAAGTTCATCTGATATTATTCCGCTAAGTTTTCTTACTCTTTGTATTTTATCAAAATAACTTCCCAACCCTTTAAAATAATTAATTTGCTTCAATCTAGACACCTGTTTAACTAAATTTTGAGACTTATTTCTATTCCAAAAAAATTCTGCATCTGCCAACCTTGCATCTACAACATTTTGATTTCCTAATTTAACTAATCCCTTTTTGTCTTTGCAATCTGCTACAACTATAAAATTATTTGTTATTTTGTTTTTGCTATCAAATGTAGGAAAATATTTTTGGTGATGCTGCATCGTAATAATTAGTATTTCTTGGGGAATTTCTAAAAATTTCTTATTAAACTCACATACTAAAATTTTTGGTTTTTCAACAATATTTATTATTTCGTCTATAAGTTTTTCATTCACGTTTATATAAATTTTTTTTTGATTAGTTGCCTTGTTTATTTCTTTAATTATAAATTCTTCCCTTTTATCTTGATCAATTGTTACTCCTTTTTGTTTAAAAAATTTTATATAAGATTTAAAATCATTAAAACTTTTTACTTCATCTTCTAGATCTTTATCTGTAAAAGTTTTATTTGAACTATGTAAATGGCTTAATTTAAATTCAATTATTTTTTTATCAAATAAAGCTAATATTGATTTTAACGGTCTTCCCCAATATAAATCATGATTGCCCCATTTCATTGATTTTTTCCATGAAATTTTTAAAAGTAAACTTGCTATACTCTCCTTTAATAAGTCGTATGTTTTTATTTTTTGCGATGGTTTATTGTAGAAGTAGAATATGCCTTTTTCAGTGCTTTTTTTGAAAACTTTTTCTTTACTTATTTTATTGGATTTTAAAAATCCTTCCAAAGCCTTTTCTGGAGCATTTATGTTAGGACCTCTAATTTCCTCTGCTTTTTTTATTACATCTTTAGATATCTTATTTATATGAACAATGAGCCTATTTGGAGTTGAATAAGAATTAATTTTACCTTTAACAATGATTTCATTATCATCAAAAAATTTTTTAAAAATTTGTGTTAATTCATTTCTAGCATTGATTTGTAATCTTGAAGGTATTTCTTCACTAAATAATTCAAGGAAAAATTCAGACATTTTAATTTTGTGTTTCTACCCAGATTTTTCCAATTTCTCTTGTCAGATTTCTGATCCTTGCAATATATTCTGCTCTTTGAGCAACACTTATAACTCCTCTAGCATCTAAAATATTGAACACATGACTTGATTTTAAACATTGATCATATGCTGGAAGAGAAATTTTCTTTTCAATTAATGATTTTGCTTCTTCTTCGAGCATATCAAAAATTTTAAATAATTTATCTGTGTTTGCATACTCAAAATTATAGGCTGAAAATTCTTTTTCAGCTTGATGAAAAACATCTTTGTATAAAACTCCCTCATCATTCCAAATTAAATCAAAAACATTATTTTTACCTTGAATAAACATACATAATCTCTCTAAACCATAAGTAATTTCAACAGATATTGGATTGCATTCCATACCTGCCATTTGTTGAAAATAAGTAAATTGAGTAACTTCCATACCATCACACCAAACTTCCCATCCAAGACCAGCAGCACCTAAGGTTGGACTTTCCCAATCATCCTCTACAAATCTGATATCGTGCTCTTCGTATTTAATACCTACTGATGAAAGGCTATTAAGATACTTTTTTTTAATATCTTTTGGTGAAGGTTTAATTAAAACTTGAAATTGATAATAGTGTTGCAAACGATTAGGATTTTCTCCATACCTTCCATCTGTTGGTCTTCTTGATGGTTGAACGTAAGCTGTTTTCCACGGTTTAGAACCTAATGATCTTAGAGTTGTTGCTGGGTGAAATGTTCCTGCTCCAACTTCTAAATCATAAGGTTGTAAAATAACGCAACCTTTTTTTGACCAGTACTTTTGAAGATTTAAAATTGTATCCTGAAAAGAAATAAATGATTTTGGATTTTTTGTTTTTTTTTTAGAAACCATATTTTTGCCAAATAGATCTTTCTTCTAAAACACTTATCAATTTATCCGCATGGTCTTCGGAAGACGAAAGTTTTTTGGCAAGCCATCCTTTTGACTTTTCAAATTTTTTAATTTCAACATCTTCACCAAATTTTTCTCTCAATATCTGTTCTGCATTCCCTAATCCATCTATCAAACCAAGTTTTAAAGATGTTTTGCCAGACCAAAATTCTCCAGAAAAAAGTTCAACATCAGTTTTGTTTAATTTTGTTGATCTACTTTCCTCTACAACATTAATAAATTCTTGGTGAAGTTCCAATTGAATATTTTTTAATCTTTGAATGTCCTCTTCTTTCTCGTCTAAAAAAGGGTCTAGAGTGCTTTTATTTTTTCCTGCTGTATAAACCCTTCTTTGAACACCTATTTTTTGAATTAAATCTTTAAAACCAAAAGAAGAATAAATTACTCCTATTGATCCGATTATAGAACTTGCATTAGCATAAATCTCATCACCTGCGCATGCAATTAGATAGCCTCCAGATGCAGCAACATCTTCAGCAAAAACTATTACTTTTTTTTTGTTTTTCTTAGACTGCTCTCTAATAAATTTATATATTAGATGTGATTGAACGGGTGAACCACCTGGTGAATTAATTGAAATTGCAACAGCCTCTGCTTTTTTTACTGAAAAAGCTTTTTTTATCATTTCTTCTTGAGAGGAATATTCTATCCCTTGTTTAAACTTTCCAACATTTCCTATGACGCCGGTAAGTCTTAAATGACTAACAATTTTTTTTTTTTTAAAAAATGAAAACATACAAATGATTATAAAAAATTTACTTAATTATAAAGCTACTTATAGTTGAAGAATTAGGTGCGTCAATTGATAAGTATATTAATAAACTTAATGTAATATTTTGAATTTATGGGTTCAGTAGTTCAATTAAAAAAGCAAATAACTAATGCGTATACAGATTTAGTAAATTCTGTTGATGAAAAACTAAGTTTAGTTGAAGACAAAATTTCTTATAAATTAGATAGTAAAGTTGAGCTTGTTAAAGAAATGACAGCTTACCACATGACTAGTGGAGGTAAAAGATTAAGAGCATTGCTTACTTTGGAGTGTGCTAAATTGTGTGGATATACAAAAGGTAGTAGAGATGTGAACCTAGCTGCATGTGTTGAACTTATACACGCAGCAACTCTTATGCATGATGATGTAATTGACAGCGCAGATTTAAGAAGAGGCAAAAAAACTACAAATAAAATTTGGGGAAATCAGTCATCAATTCTTGTTGGGGACTATTTATTAAGTAGATGTTTTGAAATGATGGTTGAGGATGGAAGTATTGAAGTATTAAAACTTTTATCTTCTACATCATCAACTATTGCTCAAGGAGAAGTTTTGCAATTACAACATAAAGGTGACTCAGAAATGTTAGAAGATACATATTTAAATATAATTTCTTCTAAAACTGCAGCTTTATTTTCAGCATCTTCAAAAGTTGGGTCGATAATTACTGATAGAGATAATAAATTTAAAGATGCACTAGAATTCTATGGAAAGAACCTTGGATTAACATTTCAAATTGCAGATGACACACTTGACTATAACTCAGAATTGAAAATGTTTGGTAAAGAGATAGGGAAAGATTTCTTTGAGGGCAAGGTTACTCTCCCGATTATTCTATTACATCAAAAATTATCTTCAGATGAAAAATTAGTTTTAAAAAAAATATTTGAACAAAATATCAGATCTAAAGAGCAATTTGACTATGTTCTTACATTGGTAAAAAAATATAATATAATTAATGAGTGTTACAAAAAAGCGGAGCACTATATAAGTTTAGCATCAAATTCATTGAGTATATTTCAAGATTGTGAAGAAAAAACTATACTCAAAAATTTAACTTCATTTAGTATTAATAGAAAATTTTAAGGTGATAAGAGAATTTTTTTCCAATCATTATTTTCTTTAATATATTTTAATCTTTCGTGAATTCTATTTTCGCCATCTAACCAAAATTCAATTTCGTGGTGTTTTAACCTCCATCCTGACCAATGATCAGGTCTTGGAACATTATTTTCATCTTTATAGAGATCTTTAAATTTTTTTATAGATTGGTTTAGCTCTTCTCTATCTTTTAAAATTGAACTCTGATTTGATGCCCATGCACCAATTCTACTTCCGTAACTTCTGGATTTATAATAATTATCAGCTTCTTCATCAGAAACTTTTTCAGCAGTGCCAACTATTCGAATTTGTCTGAGTAAACTTTTCCAATGAAAGCACATCGAAATGTTTGGATTCTGCTTTATAGAGTTTCCCTTATTACTATTAAAGTTAGTGTAAAAAACAAATCCATCTTCTCCATAATCTTTGAGCAATACCATTCTTACATTCGGATAACCTTTTTCATTAATTGTGCCTAGAGCTAATGCATTTGGATCATTTATTTCTGTTTTCTTTGCCTCGTTGTACCATTCAGTGAATAATCGTATTGGATTATCGAGATCTAGAAAGCATTTATCTAACCCTAAAGAATTTTTTTCGTTCATAATTTAACCAAAATAATTTATATAATAATATAATGTCTTTTAATACATTTGGAAAATTTTTTCGATTTACTACTTGGGGTGAGTCCCACGGTCCAGCAATAGGATGTGTTGTTGATGGATGTCCTCCAAATATCAAGATTAATATTAAAGACATCCAGTTAGAATTAAATAAAAGGAAGCCTGGTCAGTCTAAATTCACAACCCAAAGAAAAGAGGATGATAGAGTGGAAATTTTATCAGGGACATTTGAGGGCAAAACAACTGGTACGCCCATCTCAATGATTATATTTAATAAAGATATGCGTTCTAAGGATTATAAAAATATTAAAGATAAATTTAGACCTGGTCATGCTGATTATACATACTTTAAAAAATACGGAATTAGAGATTATAGAGGTGGAGGTAGACAATCAGCAAGAGAGACAGCCTCGAGAGTGGCAGCAGGGGCAATAGCAAAACAAGTTTTGCAAAATATTATTGGGAAAAGATACAGTGTAATTGGAGCAGTAACACAGTTAGGAATACTAGGATGTGACACAGAAAAGTGGAATGACAAATTCATTGCAAAAAACCCTTTATTTTGCCCTGATAAAACAGTTTTAAAATTATGGGAAAAATATTTACTTGGAATAAGAAAAGCTGGCTCATCATGTGGGGCTATTATTGAAGTGAGAGCAAGAGGTGTACCTGTCGGATTAGGAGCTCCAATTTATTCTAAATTAGATATGGATTTGGCATCAGCTATGATGAGTATTAATGCTGTAAAAGGTGTTAATATTGGATCTGGAATGAACTCTGCTCAACTTTCTGGTGAACAAAATTCTGATGAAATGTCTCAAACAGGAAAGAAAACAAAATTTAAATCAAATAATGCTGGGGGAATTCTTGGAGGAATTTCTAGTGGTCAAGAAATAATTGTTTCATTTGCAGTAAAACCGACTTCATCAATTCTTTCTCAAAGAAAAACAATTAATAAATTTGGAAAAAATACTTCTATTTCAGTCACAGGTAGACATGATCCATGTGTAGGTATTAGAGCGGTACCTATAGGTGAAGCAATGATGCATTGTGTAATTCTTGATCACTACTTAATGAATAAAGCTCAATGTGGTAATTAATTAGTTTTTTTAATTACAACTTTAGAATTTAAAGTTTCTAGAACTTTCGCTTCAATGGATTTAGCATCTAAACCAGCTTCTTTGTACATTTCTTCTGGTTTATCTTGGTCTAAAAATTTATCAGGCAAAATCATTGATCTAAATTTTAAATTAGAATCTAATAAATTCTTTTCATTTAAGAAATGATTTACATGGGCTCCAAAACCTCCAATAGAACCTTCTTCCAATGTAATTAGCACTTCATGATTTATTGCAACTTGCCACATAAGATTTTCATCCAGAGGTTTTGCAAATCTAGCATCTATAATTGTTGGATTAATTCCCATTTTTTTTAAACTTTCTTCAGCCAATAAACATTCTTTTAATCTGTTTCCAAAACTTACTAGGGCAACTTTTTTTCCTTCTCTTATAACTCTTCCTTTTCCAATATCTATTTTTTCGTTGATATCGGGTAATTCTAAACCTGCTCCATTTCCTCTTGGATATCTAAATGCACACGGTTTATTATTAATATCCACTGAAGTATTGACCATTCTTACTAATTCTGCTTCATCACTTGCTGCCATAACAATAAAATTAGGTAAAGTTGATAAATATGTAATATCAAAAGCACCTGCGTGAGTAGCTCCATCAGCACCCACTAGACCGGCTCTATCTATAGCAAATCTTACTGGTAAACTTTGAATTGCAACATCATGAATTACTTGATCATAAGCTCTTTGTAAAAATGTTGAATAGATAGCTGCATATGGCTTATAACCTTCTGTGGCTAAACCTGCAGCAAAAGTAACTGCATGTTGTTCAGCAATTCCAACATCAAATGTTCTATCCGGGAAAACTTTACTAAATGCATCCATTCCTGTTCCTGAAGGCATAGCTGCAGTTATACCTACAATTTTACTGTCTTTCTTTGCATGCTCTATTAATGTACTTGCAAATACCTTTGTAAAAGCAGGAGCTTTGGTTGTTGATTTTTGTTGAACTCCAGTTTTAACATCAAATTTTGTTACACCATGATATTTATCATCGGATTTTTCAGCAAAACTATAGCCTTTACCTTTTTGAGTTTTTATATGAATTAGTATTGGACCATTATGATTGCTTTCTTTTGCATTTTTTAAAATTGGCAATAGAACATCTAAATCATGACCATCAATTGGACCAACATAATAAAAACCTAATGAATTAAATAATGTACCCCCTGTAACAGCTGATCTCAAAAAATCCTCAGCCTTTCCAGCCTTTTTGCTAAATCTTTTTGAAAAGGATGAAATAATCATTTTAACTGTCTCTCTTAAACTAAAATAAATCTTACCTGAAAATATTTTAGCAAGGTAAGATTTCATTGCACCAACTGGTTTTGCAATTGACATATCATTGTCATTCAAAATTACGATCATTTTAGTTTTTGAGTCTCCAGCATTATTCATAGCTTCATATGCCATTCCTGCACTCATCGCACCGTCGCCAATAACTGCTATAACCTGATCTGATTTATTTGATAGTTTATTTGCTGTTGCAATGCCTAGTCCAGCAGAAATAGAAGTAGAACTATGAGCTGCACCAAAAGGATCAAATTCACTTTCTGATCGCTTTGTAAAACCAGATAAACCACTTCCTTGTCGTAAAGTTCGTATTTTATCTTTTCTTCCTGTTAAAATTTTGTGGGGATAAGATTGATGACCAACATCCCATATCAATTTGTCCTTTGGAGTATCAAATATATGATGAAGTGCTACTGTTAATTCTACGACACCCAAACCTGCACCTAAATGACCGCCTGTTTTTGAAACAGCATCAATCATTTCATTTCTTACTTCATCTGATAGAACTTTTAATTCTTCATTATTTAGTTTTTTTATATCTGAAGGAAAATTAATATTATTTAAATATTTATAATTCTGCATTTATTTATTTCTACTTAATATAAATTCAATTGTCTCTTTTAAATCACTAGCATTATTTCCATAGCCAACTAAACTATTAAATATTTCTTTTTTTAATTTTGATGCATATTTAATAGCATTTTCATACCCTAGTAAACTTATTAATGTTGCTTTTCCTCTTTTAGAGTCTTTATTTGTTTTTTTTCCTGCAGTCTTTGATGTGCTATTATAATCAATGAAATCATCTGCAATTTGAAAAAGTAAACCGATTTTTTCACCAATGACTGAAAATTTTTTTATTTGATCTTTTTTATTTGTCAAAATAACCGGAGACAAACAGCTGAATGAAAATAATTTTCCAGTCTTTTTAATCTCCATATTTATAACTTTTTGTTTAGAAACTTTTTTTCTTTCATAATTTAAATCCAAAAATTGACCTCCAGCTATTCCTTGGTGTCCTGATGATTGAGATATTAGATTTATTAAGGTTATTTTTTTATTATTATTTATATTGAACTTTGGATCAGATAAAATTTCAAAAGCCAATGTCAAAAGGGAGTTTCCAGCTAGAACCGCTGTTGACTCTCCGAATTTTTTATGTGTAGTCAATTTACCTCTTCTAATATCATCATCGTCCATACAAGGTAAATCGTCATGTATTAGTGAATAAGCGTGTATACATTCAACGGCTGAACATAAATATAAAAGATATTTTTTTTCTAAATTAAAAATTTTTCCAACATCAAAAATAAGCTTAGATCTTATTTTTTTTCCTCCAGGAAATAAACCATACTTAATAGGTGTTATTAGATCTGTTTTTTTTTGTTTTGCTAAGTAATTTTTTAAAAATTTATTTACTTCATTTACAGTTTTAACTAATTTTTTTTTCATTTTTTTGAGGTTAATTCTTCGATTTTTAGCTTGGTACTTTCAGATATACTTTTTGAGTCCTTTTGAAATTTTTTCTCAATTAAATTATTTAACTTTATTAAATATTGATAATCTTCAATAGACTCTTCCAAATTTTTTTTATTTTCCAATTCTTTTATTAAACGATCTGCTATATCTGTGAGTTCACTCAAAGATTTTGAATCAATATCATCTGGCAAAATTTTTTCATTCATATAATAATTTGTAATATTATATGAAAATTAATGATTCAAATATTAAAAAAGCGGTAAAATATTTAAATAATAACGAATGTATTGGAATCCCTACGGAAACTGTCTATGGATTAGCTGCTAATGCCTATTCTGATAAAGGTTCTAAAAGAATATTTAAATTAAAAGGAAGGCCTGCCGATAACCCCTTAATAGTTCATTATTATAATATTAAAGATTTGGAAAAAGATTGTGAGACTAATACTTTATTTTACAAACTTTATAATTCATTATGCCCCGGGCCAATTACATTTATATTAAAACTAAAAAATGAAAGCAAAATTTCAAAATACGTTACTAATAAAAAAAAAACCTTAGGTGTAAGGTTTCCAAGTCACAGAACCGCTAGATTATTATTAAAATATTTAAAATATCCGTTAGCAGCACCAAGCGCAAATATCTCTGAAGGGATAAGTCCAGTGACAAAAGATGATGTATATGATGAATTTGGAGAAAAAATTAAATTTATTCTAGAAGGCGGAAGATCAAAAGTTGGTGTTGAATCTACGATAATAAGTTTAGTCAAAAAACCTCAAATTTTAAGACTGGGTGGTTTAGATATTTCTATATTAAATAAAAAATTAAAAACAAAATTAAAAATTAAATTGCACAATAAAAGCAGTATAAATTCTCCAGGAAGAGGAAGAATTCATTACTCACCAGGTATACCTATTAGATTAAACGCAGTTAAAATAAAAAAAGACGAAGCTTTTATTCTAATTAAGAAGAAAAAAGAAAATAATAAGAATTATTTTTACTTAAGTAAGACAAATAATCTAATGGAGAGCGTTAAAAATTTATATAAAACATTAAGAAAAATTAAAAAGTTAGGCTACAAGAAGATAGCTGTACAAAGAATACCAAACCAAAACTTTGGATTAGTTATTAACGATAGACTTTTTAGAGCATCAAAAAAATGAAAAATTTAGTAGAAGTTAAAAATATAAAGAAAAATTATGGAAAGAATGAGGCTGTCAAAGGTATAAGCTTTAATATAAAAGAAGATGAAATTTTAGGCTTATTAGGTCCAAATGGCTCAGGCAAAACAACCACAATTGGTATGTTATTGGGACTTTTAAAACCAACTAGTGGAGAAATTTTTATAAATGGTCAAAAATTAGAGGGGAATAGAATTGAAATCTTAGAACAAATTAATTTCATATCTCCATATATTGAATTACCAAAAAAACTCACAGTTAAACAAAATCTAATTGTTTATGGAAAATTATACAAAATAAATAATATTAATGAGAGGATCGAATTTTTATCAGAAAAATTAAGATTAGAAGGATTACTTAATAACATTACAGGAGAATTATCATCTGGACAAAAAAATAGAGTAAGTTTGGCAAAAGCATTAATCAACGAACCAAAAGTATTACTACTAGATGAGCCAACTGCATCATTAGATCCAGAAGTAGGAGACTTCGTTAGATCTTTTTTGGAAGATTATAAAAAAGAAAAAAAAATATCTATACTTCTTGCTTCTCATAATATGAATGAAGTCACTAGGCTTTGTAAATCTATTCTAATGATGAAAGACGGAATTATTATCGATGAAGGAAATCCTGAGGAATTAATAAATAAACACGGCAGAAAAAACCTTGAGGAAGTTTTTTTAAAATTATCAAGGAGCAAAAATGAGCTTAACTAGAATGTACGGTCTTTTTTTAAGACATTTTTATTTAATAACTAGATCTTTCCCAAGAGTTTTAGATCTTGTTTATTGGCCAACTATTCAAATTACTTTGTGGGGATTTATCTCAAATTTTTTTGCTACACATACAACATATTATAATAATGCAGTAGGAGTTATATTAACATGCGCAATCCTTTACGATTTTCTTTTCAGAACAAGCATTGGATTTAATATGCTGTTTCTTGAGGAAATTTGGAGTAGAAACTTTACAAATTTATTTATTGCACCAATGAAAATTGGTGAAATATTAACTTCACTTGTTACTACAGCTTTAATAAGAGCTCTTATAGGTTTAATACCAGCAGTGCTTTTAACTTCTCCATTATTCGGAATTTCTATTTTAGATTTAGGAATATTTTTATTCTTTTTATTTTTGAGCCTATATTTATTTGGAATAACACTTGGCATCCTTGTATCTGCTGGTCTTTTAAGATATGGGCCCTCTTTTGAAAATATAGCATGGTCTACAATGTTTTTATTAGCTCCATTTGGATGTATTTATTATCCAATTGAAATATTACCAGAATTGTTTCAGAAAATAGCTTACTTATTACCGTTGGTATATATTTTTGAAGAGGCAAGAAATATTTTAATTAATCAAACAGTAGATATTCTAAATATCTATTATGCATTCTTGTGGAATGGGGTTTACTTTGTATTATCGATTGTATTATTCTATTATTCATTCAATGTCGCAAAAAACAAAGGGACGCTTATTAATATGGGTGAATAGTGGTGCGCCCGCAAGGAGTCGAACCCTGAACCTCCAGAGCCGAAATCTGGCGCTCTATCCAGTTGAGCTACGAACGCACGATTATTTAATATAATAATTTATGAAAAATATCATCAATTTTATTGTTAAAGAAGACGATAATAACAAGAGAGTAGACATGATATTAGCAAATCATGATAAAAGCTTAAGCAGAACTAGAGTAAAAAATTTAATACTAGATAGTAAATTAAAAATTAATGAGAGAATTGTCCAAGACCCTTCAATTAAAACTAAATTAAATGACAAAATTGAACTTGTAATTGTTGAACCTAAGAAACAAAGCTTAAAACCATATGAGTTTAGATTAAATATAATTTATGAAGATGAAGACTTAATTGTAATTGACAAGCCTTCTGGAATTTCGATGCATCCTGGTGCTGGTAATTATGATAATACAATAGTAAACGCACTAATTAATTATGATAGTAAAAATTTATCTGATATTGGAGATGAGCTTAGACCTGGTATAGTTCACCGAATTGATAAAGATACATCAGGATTAATTGTAATTGCAAAAAATAATTCAACTCATGAAAAATTATCAATTCAGTTTTCCAAACACACTATAACAAGAGTTTATCAAACTTTAATATGGGGAAAATTGAGACCTCAAAAAGGAACGATTGAAACATTCATAACTAGAAGTTCAAAAAACAGACAAATGATGGAAGTGTCATCTAGCAAAGGTAAAAAAGCAATTACTCATTATGAAACTTTAGAGCTTTTTGAGAATGATAAAGTTCCAACTTTTAGTTTTATACAATGTAAATTAGAAACTGGGAGAACTCATCAAATAAGAGTTCATATGTCATACAAAGGTAATAATATTCTTGGAGATAAAAAATATAAAAAGAAATTTAAAAAATTTAAAAACATTGATGAAGATCTTAATAATAAAATTTTAAATCTAGATAGACAATTTTTGCATGCAAAACAGTTGGGATTTGAGCATCCTAGGACAAAGGAAAGATTAGAATTTTCGTCAAATATCCCAAATGAGTTAAATGATATCTTAAAAAAACTAAGAAAATTAAGTAAATAAAAAGATTGTAAAAAAAAATTTCTCTATTACATAAATACTTCCGATGAGCAATAATACATACAATTTGCCCACTCCTTCAAATGAAGGTGGCTTAGCAGCATATCTAGCTCAAATAAAAAAATTTCCTATGCTAGATGCTGAGGAAGAATACATGCTTGCTAAAAATTGGCAAACTACAGGAAATGTTAAATCAGCTGAAAAACTTGTTACAAGTCATTTAAGATTAGTTGCTAAAATAGCAATGGGTTACAAAGGCTATGGTTTGCCTCTAAATGAAATGATTTCAGAAGGTAACGTAGGTTTAATGCAGGCTGTTAAGAAATTTGAACCAGAAAAAGGTTTTAGACTTGCAACTTATGCAATGTGGTGGATTAAAGCTTCTATTCAAGAATATATTCTAAGATCATGGAGCTTAGTAAAAATTGGAACTACAACAGCTCAGAAAAAGCTTTTTTTCAACTTGAAGAAGTTAAAAAATCAGATTGCACCTAGAACAGAGGGTGACTTACGTGATGAACACGTAAAAGATATAGCAAACAGATTAGATGTTAGTGAACAAGAGGTAGTATCTATGAATAGAAGGCTATCAGGTAAAGAGCAGTCATTAAATGCACCAATTGGAGAAGATGGTGATGAGTGGCAAGATTGGGTTGTGGATAATGATATGGATCAAGAACTTAAATTTGCACAAAATGAAGAAATGGAACAACGAAAAGATCTTCTTCAGGATTCTATTAAAATTTTAAATGAAAGAGAAAAAGAAATTCTTTACTCTAGAAGATTGACAGATGATCCTATAACTTTAGAGGACTTAAGTAAGAAATTCAAAATAAGCAGAGAAAGAATAAGACAAATTGAAAATAAAGCTTTTGAAAAACTTCAAAAACATATGCTGAACTCTGCTAAATCAAAAAATCTATTACCAGCTAATTAAGCTTATTAAAATTCTTTTCTAATATTTGCAGTTAAACTGGTATTAAATGCTTCGTTATCATTTCTATAATGATCGACCATGAAACTTATATTTAAACCATCTTCCAACACAGCCCCTATTCCAAGGGTTAATTTTGCATGTGATGTATTTTGATCAGATATTGCATTAGCATAAATAGTTGAAGAATCATTTACATAATAAGCTTCTGATAGTGAATTTATTGTTTTATTTTTACCAATTTCAAACTGTATTAAAGGAGTAATAAATCCTTGATTTATCTCTAAAATATTTGAAAAATTAAATCCAAAAGATAATGACGAACTTTTTATATTTTGATCATTGTAATTAATTGAATCATCATCACCACTTTCAATATAATCGTCTAATGTCGTATAACCCAAATCTATTCTAGAATAATAATTTAAGTTTTTATTTTCTTTTTGCTCTAATGGTTCGTACAAATAAGTGAAGCTTCCAAATAATTGTTTTCCATTTCTTAGACCTTTATTATTTCCTCCAGATACTTTTCTATTGATATCGATTTCTGTTTCTCCAAATCCAATGGCAGCCTCGAAATATCGATTTTCAAAAAATTGGTTGCTTCCATAGATTAATAAAGATTTTGCTGTTGCATCCATATGTGCATCATTACTTCCAATTTGAGTTTCTTGCTCAGATTGATTTAATGCTAAACCTATAGTTTTTAGATCTGTAATTTTTTTATCAAATCCTACCGTAAAACCCTTAGTGCTGAGATCCTGACCTAAGTCTTTCTCTTTGTTGTTTATTCTTCCAAAAGAAAGGTTGCCTTCACTCCAAAAAGCAAATTTTCTCTCTTTTTTTTCATATTTTATTAAGTTAGTTGTTAAAGCATCAACTATTTTGTTTGCGTATGGGTCATTAAAATTTAATGCTATTTTATTTCTTGAAGTGTTACTATTTTGAATTGGTCTTATAAAATTTAGACGGCTATTTACTCTATTTAATGACTGAGTCATTGATTGAATTGAAGCTGTTGTTTGATTTTTTACTAAAGTTTTTACAGTATCGTTAAAAATTTGACCTTTTGCGGTGGTAAAATTTAAAGTTGTTGTGTTTGAAATACCAGCATAAGAGTTTCCAACTGCATCATCAAATGCGGTTGAATCTATTTTTACATGATAGGATGTGTCATTTTCTAAGTCAGATGATGGATTAATAGTAATTTCAGTTGTTCCACTTCCAGATAATAAAGATCCTGTTACATCAATCTCTATCGCTTGGCCTGTTGATGTATTTATTATATCAATATTTCCACTTTCGGCATCTACAGCTTCATTAAATGTAAGAACTATATTTGATGATACACTAACATTAGATGCATCATCAGATGGTGAAGTAGATGTTAAAGTAGGATTATTATTATCTACTGTTTTAAAATTTAATTCTGTTTTACTTGAAATACCATCAAAATTATTAAATGCTGCACTATCTACTAGGATATAATATTCAGTATCCTCGTCTAAATTTGATGATAAAGCAAATGTAGCTGTAACTGTTGCTGGAGCAGACAAACTCATAGCTAAAAATATTCCATTAGTTGAAAAAGTTTCAACAGTACTGTCATCTGATGTTTTTTTTAAAATTACATTTCCGTTATTTGCTGATACAGAACCTGATGCTAGCCACACGAGATCTATTCCAGTATTCACTGCAATCTGTGTTGCATTATCTGCAGGAGTAGTTGATGATAAATCAACAGCGTATACATGCTTAGAATTTATTAAAATAACAAAAAAAAAAATAGATATGTGAATATATTTATTGTTCATATTGGTAATATATGCTGAATTTTATTATTAATTAAATTAATTTTAATATTACTTAAATGGATCTATTAAAAGAATGGTATCTTTTCTCTCTGGGCTTGTTGAAATACTAGATATTTTTGTCTCAGTGAACTCTTCAATAGCTTTTACATAAATCTTTGCATTATTAGGCAAATCTTCAAAAATTTTAATTCCTTGAGTTTTAGATTTCCAACCTTTGAACGTTTTGTAAACCGGTTTGACGTTTAACTGATCTTCTACTGCAGCAGGAAAATAATCTATTTCTTTTTCATTTAGCTTATAAGCCACACAAAGATTTATTTCATCAAGTTCATCTAATACATCTAATTTAGTTAATGCTATTCCATCAATACCCGAAATCTTTATTGTTTGTCTTACTAAAACTCCATCAAACCAGCCACATCTTCTTTTTCTACTTGTTACAGTTCCAAATTCATGTCCCTTTTCCCCTAAATGATTACCAATTTCATCTGTAAGTTCTGTTGGGAAGGGTCCTTCACCTACCCTTGTTGTATATGCTTTAGTTATACCTAATACATAATTTATAGAGTTTGGACCACATCCAGATCCTGTTGCTGCTGAAGCTGCTACTGTGTTGGATGAAGTTACATATGGATATGTTCCATGATCGACGTCAAGTAATATCCCTTGGGCTCCCTCAAATAAAATTTTTTTATTTTCTGATTTAAATTGATCTATCTTTCTCCATACTGGTGCTGAATATTTTAAAATATTTGGAGCTATTTTTAATAAGTCCTCAACAAGTTTATCTTTTTCATATATTGGCTTACCCAACCCTTTTCGGATTGCATTATGGTGTTCAAGTACTAATGATAATCGATTTTCAAGATTTTGTTTTGATGCAAGATCCATTACTCTTATAGATCTCCTTCCTACTTTATCCTCATAGGCTGGGCCAATACCTCTTCTAGTAGTTCCAATTTTTGATTTACCAGCAGAGTCTTCTCTTATTTCGTCCATCTCTCTATGAAATGGTAAAATTAATGTGGCAGCCTCAGATAAAATCAGATTATTTTCATTGATTTCTACACCTTTAGATTTCGCTTCTTCAATTTCATCTAAAAGCGCCCAAGGATCTACAACAACTCCATTTCCTATAATTGAAATTTTATTTTTTCTAACAATCCCAGACGGTAACAGTCTTAGTTTATAAGTAATACCATCTATGACTAAGGTATGACCAGCATTATGTCCTCCTTGGAATCTTATAACAACATCTGCTTCGCTGGATAACCAATCAACTATTTTCCCTTTTCCCTCATCTCCCCACTGCGATCCAACAACGACTACATTATTCATCTAAATTTTTTTTCTATAATAAAACTGTTTAAGTGATTAATTGGTCCATTTCCTTTTCCAAAGTTTGGCCTTGTCCTAATCGCATTGTTTACATATCTAATACCTAACTCACAAGATTTCTTTAGAGTTTTTCCACATCCGTAATATGATGCAATTGCACTTGATAATGTACATCCAGTTCCGTGAGTATTTTTTGTTATAATTTTTTTATTAGTAAATATCGTTGTTTCTTTTTTGTTAACAAATATGTCTTTCAAAGGTTTGATACCTAAATGACCGCCTTTAATTAAAACATTTTTAGCACCTAAATCTAATAATATTTTAGCAGCTTTTATCATATCCAATATAGATTTAATCTTCATTTTAGTTAGTATTTCTGCTTCAGGAATATTTGGTGTTATCAAATCTACTCTATTAATTAGTTTTTTTTTCATCACTAAAATTGCATTATCATCAATAAGTTTAGCTCCACCTTTGGCCACCATAACAGGATCTAGTATTATTTTTTTTAATTTTAATTTTTTTATTGATATTAATACTGAATTTATAACTTGTGTAGAATGCAACATCCCAATTTTGACTGAATCTGGCTTGATATCTTTAGATGTGAATTCAATCTGACTGGAAATTTCTTTACATGGTATTGGTATTATTGATTTAACCCCAGTTGTATTTTGGGCTGTTACTGCTGTAATTGCGGTCATTGCGTAAGAACCAAGTGATGTAACCGATTTAATGTCTGCTTGAATACCCGCTCCTCCAGAAGAATCTGATCCTGCAATTATTAATATTTTAGATTTAATTTTCAATTTACTTAATAGACTTTTTAATTATATTAACACACAATTTATTTAAACTTGAGTCCTCTGACTCGCTCATAATTCTTATTTTTGGTTCAGTACCAGATTTTCTTACTAATATTCTGCCTTTATTTTTAATTATTTTGTTTGCATCATTAATTGCTTTTTTACATTTTGGCGTGTTAATAATTGACTTATCTTTTACTTCTATATTTTCCAATATTTGAGGGGTGGGTTTGAATTTATTAAAAAGTTGACTTGCTTTCTTTATTTTTCTTAATGAAAAAAGGATTTCTAAAGCAACCAGTAGTCCATCTCCTGTGGTAGCAAATTTTCCAAGAATTATATGACCCGATTGTTCTCCACCTAAATTAAATTTATTTTTTTTCATTTTTTCTTTTACGTATCTATCTCCAACATCTGATCTCAAAAATTTAATTCCATTGCTTTTAAAAAAATTTTCTAGGCCATAATTTGACATTAATGTACCGACGACACCACCCTTTAAAATCTTTTTTCTTTTCCATCTCTCACCCAACATTGCAAGAATTTTATCTCCATCAATAATTTTTCCGTTTTCATCACATACAATTATTCTGTCTGCGTCACCATCTAATGAAATACCTATATGAGCTTTATTTTTTTTTGTCATTTGACAAATTTTACTTGGATAAGTAGATCCAGATTTAAAATTTATATTCAATCCATTTGGAGAAGTGCCAGTATTATACACTTTAGCACCTAGTGATTTGAATAAATCTGGACCAGCTTTGTAACCAGCTCCATTAGCACAATCTAAAGCAATTTTAATCCCTTTTAGACTAAAAGAAGATGGGAAATTTTGTTTTAATATTTTTATGTAACTTTCATTAGCATCTTCTAATCTTTTAACTCTTCCTAACTCAATTGGTTTTGAAAGATTTTTAATAATTTTTGAGTCAATTAATTTTTCGATTTTTTTTTCGATTTTGTCTGAAAGTTTAAGTCCGTCGGGTCCAAATAGCTTTAATCCATTATCATGATATGGATTATGTGATGCAGTAATCATTATGCCCATATTTGCTCTCATTTTTTTTGTTAACATTGCTAGACCATTTGTTGGTAGCGGCCCTAAAGTAAAGATATGCATTCCAGCTGAAGCCAATCCAGACACCAAAGCTGGCTCAAGCGTATAACCTGATAATCTAGTATCTTTTGCAATAATTGCCGTTTGTTTACTTTTTTTCAAATTTTTAAAATATGTTCCAGCAGCTAAACCAAATTTAAAAAACATTTCCCCATTTATTTTAGATCCATTAACTTTTCCTCTAATTCCATCTGTACCAAAATATTTTTTAATCATTTTTAATTTTGTAATTCTTTAAAAACTCTAAATGCTTGTTTAATTTCTTTAACATCGTGTACCCTTAGAATATGAACCCCTTGAAGATATGCTTGAATACATGAAGATATAGTTCCACCAATTCTATCTTTAGTATCATTTTCTTTTGAAATGTCCTTAATAAATCTCTTTCTAGACAAACCCAACATTACAGGAAGACCTAATGAATGAAAAATAGAAATATTCTTTAATAAAGTAATATTATGTTTCAAATTTTTTCCAAACCCAATTCCAGGATCTAATATAATATTATTATGTTTGATGCCTTGTTTTCTGAGATATTTTAATTTTGTTTCAAAGAAATCATATATATCAAGTAGCACATTTTTATATGTAGGTTTAATTTGCATATTCTTTGGCGTTCCTCTCATGTGATGAATGACAAAAGGTTTTTTTGTTTTTTTTAAAAAATTTATAGTTTCTGGATCATAAGTAAGTCCGGATACATCATTTATAAGATCAATTTTTACTTTGGAAGCTTTCTCCATCACAAAACTTTTTCTGGTATCTAATGAAATAAAACTTTTTTTATTTTTTAAAGTTTTTAAAATAAATTTAATTCTATCCCATTCTTTTACAGGATTTACATCATTTGCACCCGGTCTTGTAGACTCTCCTCCTACATCTATTATTTTTGCACCACTTGATAATAAATTATAGACATGTTTTTTAGCTAGATTTGTTTTATTGTATTTGCCACCATCAGAAAAACTATCTGGTGTTAAATTAATTACACCCATTAAAATTGGTATATTGGATAAATTTAATTTTTTAAAAGTTTTTTTTTTTTTTATATTTTTTAAATCTACATTAACTTTATTTTTTTGTTTATTTGGAAGTTTATTTATATCTTTGAGATTGATAATTTTTGTTTTTTTTCTGTCTATGATTTCTATTTTATCAAATGAGATATAAGTACAACCATTAAGTGGAATAGATTTTTTTTTTTTAATGTATGTTTTTGATGCTGTTCCGTAGTAAAAATTACACGCTCTAGTGTAATATTTATTCATTAGTGCTTAGTGCACTATCTTAGGTTTTAAACCCATTGAACCAAGTGCTGAGCTTTGATCATCATCTTCAACTTTGAGATCTTCTTTATTTTTAGGATATATATTTTTATTTATTAAATCCTCAATTTCTGCACCTGTTAAAGTTTCGTAAGTAAGTAATGCTTTTGCTAGTTTATGCAGATCATCAATTTTTTCAGTCAATACTTTTTTTGCTCTTTCATATCCCATATCAACAAATTTTCTAATTTCACTATCAACTTTTCTTGCTGTCTCCTCAGACATGTTTTGCTGTCTAGCAACTGATCTTCCTAAAAATACCTCTTCTTCGTTTTCGCCATATGCGACTGGACCCATTTCTTTGCTTAATCCTGCTCTCATGACCATTGCTCTTGCTCTTTTTGTTGCTTGTTCAATATCACTTGCTGCCCCTGTGGTTACTTTATCATCTCCAAAAATTATTTCTTCCGCAACTCTTCCGCCCATGGCGATAGCCATTTGTGCATGGAGTTGTTCTCTAGTTTGAGAAACTTCATCTCTTTCTGGTAATTGCATAACCATTCCAAGTGCTCTGCCTCTTGGTATTATCGTTGCTTTATGAATAGGATAAGCAGCCTTTTCATTTATAGTTACAATTGCATGTCCAGCTTCATGATAAGCAGTTAATTTTTTTTCTTCCTCTGACATCACCATTGATCTTCTTTCAGATCCCATCATTACTTTATCTTTAGCTTCTTCAAATTCTTGATATGTTACAATTCTCTTATTTTTTCTTGCAGCTAGCAATGCAGCTTCATTAACGAGATTTGCTAAATCTGCACCAGAAAATCCTGGTGTTCCTCTAGCAACTGTTCTTAAATTAACATCTGGTGCCATTGATATTTTTTTTGCGTGGACTTTTAAAATTTTTTCCCTACCAATTAGATCTGGATTGGAAACTACAACTTGCCTATCAAATCTACCCGGTCTCAAAAGAGCTGGATCTAATACGTCTGGTCTATTAGTAGCAGCAATAATAATTACACCTTCATTAGTATCAAAACCATCCATCTCAACCAATAGCTGATTAAGAGTTTGCTCTCTTTCGTCATTTCCACCTCCAAGACCTGCTCCCCTACTTCTTCCTACGGCGTCAATCTCGTCAATAAAAATTATACATGGAGAATGTTTTTTACCTTGTTCAAACATATCTCTAACTCTTGAGGCTCCAACACCAACGAACATTTCAACGAAATCTGATCCAGAAATTGTAAAAAATGGAACTCCAGCTTCTCCAGCAATTGCTCTTGCTAATAATGTTTTACCTGTACCCGGGGGACCCACTAATAAACATCCTCGAGGTATCTTGCCACCTAGTCTACTGAATTTTCTTGGATCTTTTAAGAATTCAACAACTTCCTCTACCTCTTCTTTTGCCTCTTCAACACCGGCAACATCGTTAAAGGTAACCTTGCCTTTCACCTCGTTCATCATTTTGGCTTTTGATCTGCCAAATCCCATAGCGCCACCTTTTCCTCCTTGCATTTGCCTCATGAAAAAAATCCAAACTGCAATTAGTAAAAGCATTGGGAACCATGAAAGTAGTATTCCAAGCAACGAAGGCATTTTCTCCTCTAATGGACTGGCTGAGATGCTAACACCTTTGTCATTTAGTTTTTGAATTAAATTTGGATCCTCAGGAGCATAAGTAGTGAATTGATTTCCATTTGATAATACACCTTTTATATTTTTTCCTTGTATCTCAACTTTAACAACTCTTCCATTATCTACTTCAGTCAAAAATTCTGAGAAAATAATTTTATTTTTTTGAGAAATCGAGCCTTGTGGGTTCTTAAACATATTATATAGCCCAATCGTCAAAATTACGATTATGCCCCACATAGCTAAGTTTTTAAAATTCATAAGAGGTTAAATTAAGAATTATTATTAAATTAACAAGTGTCATTTTGATCATTTAACAAAAAAATTAACGATTTTCTTGGTAAATAATCACTGAATTGCTAAATTTTTCAATAATACATCCAGAAAGTGTTAATTTTACATTTTTGTTTGGAGTTCTCAAAGAATCTATAATTCCAAGAACCTTTTTGCCTCTTGGATAGTTTTTTTTATTACTAATATTTTGAATTACTCGTGTAAAACTTCTCAGAATAATTTCTTCTGGATTTTTAAAGAAAGAATGATTTAGTATTATTTTTTTATCTTGCTCAAAATATTTTGAATTTTCAACAACATTTTTCTCTACAAAAAATTCAATAACTTGATTACTTTTTGATAAATTTTTTAAAGTTAAATAAAATTTAGTAAACTTTAAACCTTCTTTATCTAAATTTATTAAAAGTTTTCTTATTCTACTTCTTAAAAATTTATCATCATTATTTGTAGGATCGTCTACAAAAAATCCAAAAGTTTTTTTATTTATTTTAAGTAGATCTTTTTTTGAAGTAGACAGAAATGGTCTAATAACCTTAATACCATTATAGTTTATTACATTTTTGTCAAAAGATACAAGCCCTTTTAAACCAGAGCCTCTCAATAATCTTATAAAAAAATTTTCAATTAGATCATCTTTATGATGGCCTAATATAAGGTAATCTATTTTTTGTTTATTGCACTCTTCAAAAAATAAATCATATCTTAAGTCTCTTGCATAAGACTGAATATTTTTATCAATTTTGACAATTTTTTTTGAGAGAATTTTACAATTAATTTTAAAGTTTTGTTTAAGTTTATACTTCAAGTTTTTAGCTTCTATTGTAGATTCTTTTCTTATCTTATGATCAATTATTACAGGGTATAATTTAGAATGATGTTTTAAAGCATGGCACTGAGAGAAAAATAAGACAGCTAAGCTGTCAGCGCCACCGGATACCCCAACCATAATCTTTTTATTACTCAAATCCAAAGATGCAAGATTATTTGAATATAGGTTATATAATTTTCTTACCTGGGGATCCTTTAATTTTGTTAAATAAAAATTAGGAGTTTTCTTTGTTACACTCAAACTTTTTCTCTTCATATTTAGCTTTTTGAAGAACTGATTGAGTAGCATTTGGATACTGTTTTTTAACACCAGCAATCATTAAGCAACCCTGATCTTTCTCTCCTATTTGAACTAAAGATACACCAAGCTTCAAAAGGTTAATAGGTGCTTTTTCACTCTTGGGATATTTTTGATAACCTTCTAAATAAGCAGATGCCGCATCCGTGTAAAGCTGTCTTATTCTAAAAGTCTCTGCATACCAATACTGTGCATTTCCAGAAAGATCATTATCTGGATTTGTATCCACAAATTCTCTAAACGCTCTTTCTGCCATGTTATAATCTCCAACTTTTAAAAAACTTGTTGCAAATTCATATTGTTCTAAAGGAGATGCATCAGGTAAAATTTTTTCCTCATTTATAAAATTTTCAGTTAAGATCGTATTGGTTGTCTCAACAGATTGAATTGCTTGTGTCTCACTTGAGTCTGTCATATCTTTATAAGATATTGCTCCTAAATCTTGAGGTTGAGATGTACCTGGCATAATTTTTTTGCTGGCTAGATTTGTCTCTGAATTTTCATTGGTAATTTTAATCTCTTGATTGTTTTCACTTTTTTGAAAAAGGCTAGAATTGTTTTCTAAATCTTGAAATCTCAATTGGTTATCCGCTTGTGTTTTGGACAGCCTTGAAGATAATTTATCTACTTTAAAATTAATTTCTTCAAATTTGTTAGTCAAATTTTGAAATTGTTTTTCAATTTCAGATAATTTTAATAAGTGTCTTGTCAAGGCATCTTCGGTTTCCTTATTTGACAAAGAGGTTTCTAATCCAGTTTTTTTTTGAAATGACTCTGAATAAACTGCTCTTTCCAAAGTTCTAAGATCTTTTTGAATAATTTCCAAGATTTCTCTCATACTCAATTCTTCAGAACCTGCGCTAAATGTAATAAAAAAAATAGAAATTATATAAATAAAAATATTAATAAACTTTTTAAACATTAAATTATTTTTTAATTATAATGATGGCAAAAAAAAGACCCTTAAATTATTTATAATAATCTCAGGGTCTTTAAAATATTTAAAATAGCTTTAATTAGCTTTTACAGTTACAGATCTTCTATTCTTAGACCAAGAAAGCGGGTTTGAACCTGAGTCAACAGGCCTTTCTTTTCCATAACTTATTACTGAAATTCTATCAGCAGATATTCCGTAAGTGATCAGATAATCTTTGGCAGCATTTGCTCTTCTTTCACCTAATGCCAAGTTATATTCCCTTGTTCCTCTTTCATCAGCATGACCTTCGACTACTACATTGATGCTAGAATTCTCTCTTAACCAATTTGCTTGTTTTCTTAATGTGTCTCTTGATTTGGTTGTTAAAATAGATTCATTTGTCGCAAAAAATACTCTGTCCGGAACACCGTCAGCTAAATATTTAACTGTATCAGTTCCTGTGTAAACATCACCTTGCATTTGCCCTTCTACTGTCGTAGTAGTTTTTTTAGTAGCACAAGCCGATACTATTAAACTTAATAATATAACTAGAAAAGTATTTCTAAATGATTTTTTAAAATTCATTAATGCTCCTTAATAATTTATTAGAACTTTTTCACAACTAATTAGATGTTTCAAGCATAAAAATCAACTTAATTTATATTAAAAATTAATAAAAAAGCCCTAATTACTTAATAAAGACGACCAAGATGGGTCAGAGGCATCTGTCTCTGTTTGAACCTGTCTTTCATTATATCCTGTTAGATCTATAGACCATAACTTGGCACTAAATCCCTCTCCTTTGTCATTTGATTTAGTTTCTCTATAAAAAATTAATACTCTTCCATTTGGGGACCAAGAAGGAGCTTCTTGATAGTAATTTTCAGTCAATAATCTTTCTCCAGAACCATCCGTTCGCATAACACCAATATAAAATTTTCCATTATGTAATTTTGTGAACGCTATTAAATCCCCCCTTGGAGACCATACTGGCGTACCATATAGACCTTTACCAAAAGAGATTCTTTTTACATTTGAACCATCCGATTTCATTACATAGATCTGTTGAAACCCACTTCTATCAGAATTAAATGTAATAAATTTATTATCCGGAGAATATGATGGTGAAGTATCGATTGATGGATGATTAGTTATTCTTTCAACAATTCTGTTTTCTAAATCCATTGTATAAATATCTGAGTTTCCATCTTTTGCAAAACTCATAATAATTTTTTTTCCATCTGGTGAAAATCTTGGAGCGAATGTCATTCCTGGAAAATCACCAACTACTTCCTGTGTTCCAGTTTCAATATCTAATAAATATACTCTTGGGAGATTTTTGAAATATGATAAGTAAGTTACCATCTGACTTGTTGGGTTAAATCTTGGAGTTAAAACCAACTCATTTCCTAATGTTAAATATTTTGTATTAAAACCATCTTGATCCATAATAGCCAATTTCTTTACTCTTGCAGTCTTTGCTCCTTCTTCGGATACGTAAATAATCCTAGTATCAAAGTACCCCTTTTCCCCAGTTAATCTCTCGTAAACTTTATCAGAAATAATATGTCCAACTCTTCTCCAATTACTTGGAACAGTTGTAAAAGCCAAAGCCATCATTTCTCTACCAGCTAAAATATCCCACAGTCTAAATTCAACTTTTAGTTTCTTATTCTCAATTTTTACTTTTCCAGTTATTAAAGCTTGTGCTTTAATAAGTGCCCAGTCTTCAAACCTTGGTTTTAAATGAGCAATATCAGGCTTTTGTAAAAATGCTTCTTTACTTAATGGATTAAATAGACCTGAAGTTTTCAGATTATTTTCTACTACTGATGATATCTCGGATCCAACATTTTCGATTTTAAGTTCATTTTTTGAATTTTTTTTTGAATTATCGTCTTGGAATAATGGCGAAACTGCAATTGGAAGAGGATCCAAGTTACCTCTAGTTATATCAATCTCTATCAATGAATTAGCTTTGGTTATTGATAATAAAATTACAAAAAAGGTTAAATTAAATATTCTAAACATTATCCTCCAAGCATATCACGAGCGTCAAAATTTAAAATCATATTTTTCCATCTTTCATAACCACTTGTAGGAACTTTTAATGGATTGCAAAGCTGAATTGCTCTTCTCACACTATCAGCAAGAGTTCTAAATTTTTCTTTACCAGGTGTATTCATTTTGACATGATCTAACATTTCAATTTTTTCAATTCTTCCATCTGGTTTTAATTGAAGCTTAACTCTTACTAATAAATCTTCACTAAAAGGTAAACCAATAGGAACACTCCAGCATGTAAATATTTGAGCCTTTAAAGCATCCTCCTCACTTAATGTTAATTTTGAATAATCCATGCTCTCATCAGTTGATTGTGAAATTTTATCAACTTCTTTTTTTGATTCTGCTAAATTTTCTTTTTTTTTATCAATTAATGCTGCAATTTCATTCAAATTTAACTTTTCTTTTTTTTCAAATTCTGAAACCTGTTTAACTTTTTTTTCATCTAAAATGGGTTTCTTGGTTTCAACTATTTTTTTTATGTTTTCATCATTAATTTCTTTAGAGGGTTTTTGCTTTTTTTCTTCCTTGGGTTGAATTTTCTGTTTCTCTTTTTCTGGCATAGGCACTGCATTTAATTTTTCTTTTTTTAACTTTTCTTTTTTGATTTCGCTGGTTGGTGTTTTTTTTGATGCAACTTTTGATATTTCATTCTTTTTCTTGTCTGTCTGTATTTCTTTCTTAATATCTTTTTTCACTTTCTTGGGTGGTGCCTGTTCAGACAACAACTTTTCATTTTCTTTTTTTACTTTTTCAATTATTTTTGAGGCTTTTGGTGCGTAAGGAATATTTGTCTTTTCAGCTATTTGAATTAATTCCACAGAAATAAGTGGTGGAATATCTAGAGGTTTTTTAGCAACAAACGGTAAAGCCAAAATACTTACCATAACAATTGCAATATGAAATCCAGATGAGATGATAAGACCTCGATACATAATCTTTATCTCTCTTTATTTGGTTCAGATATCAAAGCGACTTTTGTGAAGCCTGATCCTGAAAGCATTCCCATAACCTCAAGAACCCTTCCATAGTTAATGGCTTTGTCTCCCCTAACATATATTCTTGTATCAGTTCTATTATTTGACACTGCCAATATTTTTACAATTAAATTGTTAAATTCAACTTTTGTTTCCTGAATAAAAATTTCACCTTTAGAATTAATTGTTAAGGTTAAAGGTTCATTTTCCTCGGGAAGTGTATCAGCAGATGTTTCTGGCAGATCTACCTGGACTCCAACAGTAAGTAATGGTGCAGTGACCATGAATATAATTAGTAAAACCAACATTACATCAACAAATGGTGTAACATTAATTTCACTCATTGGATCGTTTTTTGAACTTTTGAGCTTAAATCCCATTTAAATAATTGATAAGAATCTTTTTGAAAAATTTTCTAATTTTTGTGAGTATTTTCTAGAGTCTGAATTAAATTTATTGTATGCAATTACAGCAGGAATTGCAGCTAATAATCCAAGTGCAGTTGCGAACAAGGCTTCTGCAATCCCTGGGGCAACTATTGCAAGACTGGTATTTCTTGAAATTGCAATCGATTGAAATGAATTCATAATTCCCCAAACAGTTCCAAACAATCCTATAAAAGGAGCTGTCGATCCAACAGTTGCTAAAAAACTATTATACTTTTCAACTGCCACCATTTGTTTTTCAATATTTACTTCTAAAACGCTAGACAGTCTCTCAGATAGATTTGATTTTGATCTAGTTTTCATAACTGTTTGCATAGAACTTTTAAATAATTTTGCCATAGGATCCTCAATGTTTGAGGGCAGACTGTTATAAAATGTTTCAGCAGACTTTGATTTCCAGAATTTCTCTTCAAATTCCTCTGCGCTTTTATTAATTTTTCTAAACATTCTTATTTTTTCAAATATTATTGCCCATGAATAAATAGAACTTATAATTAATATTATGATTACTGACTTGACAATTATATCCGCTCGCAAAAATAAACTAATTAAAGAAAAATCTGTGTTACTTGCTAAACCTAAGCTTTGTGTTGCAATATCTGCTTCCATTCAATCGTTTCCCATTAAAATATGTCATTAATTTGACTTCAAGAAACTCTAATAGTCTAGTTATCGTTGTTTTCCCTTGTGTTTTCAAAATATTGAGCAATTAAAATAGCGTCTGCTTTATTATTATCTTTTTTTCTTGATAACATATTAGAAATTCTAGGAAACATCTCTATTACTTTAGTTCTGCTGGCATCTTTTTCAGAATTAATCAAATTAAAATGTTTTTTCCATTTTGCTGGTCTAACATAAAAAATGGGAAGCTCCATTGCAGAACATATGCCTTTAATAACTCCAAATGATTGTCCAAAATTAAACATACTTGTTACACCTTGTCCTGGCATAGCAGAAACTTGTTCGACTATTACACTTATTTTTTCATTCATAAATTTATTTTTTATTAGCATTATTTCATTATAAATTTGCCTACCATTAACTTGTTTTTTATTTTTTTTTCCTTCGGCCATTGTAGGCATGTCGATTACATCAATTACTTTCCCATCAGAAAAAAAACAAATAGCGCCTGCTATTCCTGGATCTATTCCAACAATTATCATTTAACCTTCAAAGTTAACATTTGTATAAACATTTTGTACATCATCCTCATCCTCAAGAGTTTCTAAAAATTTTGCCATATTTTGATTTTCTTCGCCTTTAAGAGATACTTTATTTATAGGTAGCCACTCAATTTCAGTAGAAAGAAAATTTACAATAACTTTTTCAAATTTTTTTTTTACCTCATATATTTCATCAATATCCGTATGTACTTCATGAAATTCATCACGAGTAATACAATCATTTGCACCCGACTCGATGGCTAATTCAAAAATTTTATCTTGTTCAATCTCATTTTTGTCTATTTTAATTATACCCAATCTTTGAAAATTATGTGATGCAGAGCCCTGGGTTCCTAAAGAACCGTTATTTTTCGAAAATATTGTTCTAATATTAGAAGCGGTTCTATTTTTGTTATCAGTCAATGCCTCAACTATTACAGCAGATTTGCTCGGTCCAAAACCTTCATACCTAATATTTTCAAAATTTGATTGGTCATTGTTAGAAGATTTTTCAATTGCTCTCTCAATATTTTCTTTCGGCATGTTAGCTGATCTGGCTGCTTGTATTGCTGATCTTAGTCTCGAATTCATATCGGGGTTCTTATCTCCTAGTTTTGCCGCTACCGTGATTTCTCTAGAGAGTTTAGAAAAAATTTTCGATCTCTGTTTGTCAGCTTTGCCTTTTTTATGTTTAATACCCGCCCAATGTGAATGTCCAGCCATAATTAATTTATATTTTTTAAACTTCCACCAAAAATGAAGCTTTCTATATTTTTTGCAAGTCCATTTCTTGCATCGCAATCTACAACTACTCCACTCAGAGAAGCCTCTCCGTTAGCAGGAAAATGTTTTACAGCTTCTTTTTTTAGAAATCTGTTAATTGAATTTTGTGCATTCATACCAATGACCGAGTCATAATCACCACACATTCCAGCATCAGTAATATAGCTAGTTCCATTTTTTAAAACTCTTGCATCATTTGTTGGCACGTGAGTATGGGTGCCTACAACTAAAGTTGCATATCCATCAAATAGATTGCCCATAGCCATTTTTTCACTTGTAATTTCACCATGAAAATCCACTATTAAAAAATCATAATCTTTTGAAATTTTATTTTGTGCAATAAATTCAGTAGCAATTTTAAAAACATCATCACACTTTTTCATAAAAACGTTGCCCATAAGATTTAGCACACCAACTTTCAGATTTTTTTTTGAATTGAATATGGAAAAACCTTTACCTGGTAAATTTCCACTCATATTTATTGGTCTTAATAATTTTTTTTCAGTTTTTATATATTCATAAATTTCTTTTTGATCCCATACATGATTGCCTGTTGTAATTACATCTACACCTACATTAAAAAGTTCATTAGCAATATTTTCAGTTAGACCCACACCTTCACTGGCTGCATTTTCACCGTTAACACAAACAAAATCTATTCCTTTTTTTGAGACTATATTTGGCAAGTTTTTTTTTACTGATTTAAAGCCTGCGTCTCCAACTATATCACCTAAAAATAAAATCTTCATTTTACATTAATTTTTCTGTCAAAATTAAATCTAATTTTCTATCAAAATTTTCAACATTAATTTTATTAACTTTTTGATGTGAAAAAGCCAGTCCAATTGTTGTACATTTTTTAATTAGAGAAATTTTTTCTAAATATCTATCATAAAATCCACCACCATAGCCAATTCTGTTCCTGAATTTATCAAAAGCAACTATTGGTACAAATATTATATCTGGGTATACTTTTTTCAATTTTAGTGGCTGAGGAATTCCTAATAAGCTTATTGTTAAAGGATCATTTGGACTCCATTTATAAAAATCCATTTGATGATTGCTTTTTATAATTGGTAGCGAAATACTATAACCATTAGAATAAAATTTTTTTAGTATTTGCAAACAATCAAATTCAAAATTTATTGGAAAATAACCACCAATAATTTTATTTTTTGATAGATTAATTTTATTATGAAAACTACTTACAATATTACTACTTATTTTGATTTCAAAATATTTTTTTTTTCTTAGGTTAATAGTTTTTTTTCTTAATTTAAATTTTGACACTGATATTTTATGAAACAGAAGTATTTGTGCTATTTTTTTTGACAAAGTCTTCTATTTCTAGAGTTACTTTGTCTATTAAATTTTCATAACTTATTTTGTAGTTTTCAATATCATTCTCAAGTTCTTCTTGTGTTGAGCTTAAATTTTTAATTTCATTTTCTTTGTTATCTTTGTACTGATAAACTAAAGATTTTAATTCTTTAAATTTTTCTTTTAATTCTTGAAGCTCTTTTTTTTGCGCATCTACTTTTTTTTTGGTTTCAAAATACTCATCCATGACTTTTATAGAAGATATTAGTAATAATTTATTCTCTCCAATATTTCCAAGATCAAATTTTAGATCATTAAATTTTTTATTTAAACTCAAGGATAATTCTTCCAAATGTTCCTCTTGACCATCTTCACAAGATAATAAATATTCTTTACCATTAAATCTTATATTTACATTTGCCATTTATCTATTTCTTCCAATAAATTATCTGTTTCTTGATTTAATTCATCAATTTTTTCATTAAATTGATTTTCTTTTCTTTTTGAAGTTTCATAATCCTTTTTTAATTCATTTATTTGAGTTCTAAGTTTTAAGTTTTCCTCTTCTAAGCTTTGGAGAGATGTGGTTATCTGTTTTTTTTCAATTTCTAATTGATTTTTTTGATTTTTTAAAATTGCAATTTTATCTAATTCTTCATTATGTTGAATGTTTATCTCTCCTAATTTTTTTAAAGTATCCTTTAATTTTTTTTCTTTTTCATCAATGTTTTTCATATATATATCTATATTAATAAATTGAATCACCTAAGTCTAGATAGGATACTTTTTGAAAAATATAGAAAAAAATTTATCAAATGCTATTCGTTTTTTATCAATGGATGCGGTTCAAAACGCTAATTCTGGTCACCCAGGTATGCCAATGGGTATGGCTGACGTTACAACAATTTTATTTAAATATTTTCTAAAATTTAATCCAAAAAATCCAAACTGGCTTAATAGAGATAGATTTATTTTATCAGCTGGACATGGATCAATGTTGCTTTACTCGCTTTTGTACTTAACTGGGTATAAAAGTGTATCACTTAACGACATCAAGAAATTTAGACAACTAAATTCAATTTGTGCTGGACACCCAGAATATCACCCAAACTCAGGTATTGAAACAACGACTGGTCCTTTAGGTCAGGGAATTGCAAATTCTGTAGGTTTTGCAATTGCAGAAGAAATTTTAAAGAAAAAATTAGGAAGTAATTTAATAAATCACAAAACCTATGTCTTGGCTGGTGATGGGTGCCTTATGGAAGGAATAAGTCATGAAGCAATGAGTCTAGCCGGTCACCTTAGACTCAATAATCTTATAATGCTTTTTGATAATAATTCTATTTCAATAGATGGTCCTACTAGTTTAGCAGTCTCAGATGATTATAAAAACAGATTTAAAAGCTATGGATGGAATTATATTTTGATCAATGGGCATAATTACAGAGAAATTTATAATGCGTTAAAAAAAGCGCAAATATCAAAAAAACCGACTGTGATTTCGTGTAAAACAAAAATAGGATTTGGATCTCCAAATAAAAGTGGAAAGGCCTCTTCTCATGGAAGTCCTCTTGGGATAGATGAAATAAAGTTAGTTAGAAAAAAATTAGATTGGGATTATAAACCATTTAAAATACCTCAAAGAATTTTAACTGATTGGAGAAAAATTGGAGAAAGAGGTGTCAAAAAAGAAAAAATATGGAATAAAACCTTTAGCAAACACAAACAAAAATTTAAAAACATTATAAAAAATAAATTCTCGAGTTCAATTATAAAACAAAAAAAAGATGCAGTAAAAAATTTTAAGACTATAGCTACAAGAAAATCCTCAGAAGAGTTTTTATCAGCTATATTAAAAGAGAGAAATACTTTAATTGGTGGCTCTGCTGATTTAGCGGGATCAAACAATACAAAAACTAAGTTACATAAAATTATTAATTCAAGTAACTTTGGTGGTAATTATATTCACTATGGTGTTAGAGAACACGCAATGAGTGGAATAATGAATGGATTAGCTCTTCATAGTAATTTTATTCCTTATGGAGGTACTTTTTTAATATTTTCAGACTATTGCAAACCTTCAATAAGACTGTCTGCTATAATGAAACAGAAGGTAATATATATAATGACACATGACTCAATAGGACTTGGAGAAGATGGACCTACGCATCAACCAGTAGAGCAACTTGCTGCTTTAAGATCTATTCCAAACTTAAATGTTTTAAGGCCAGCAGATCAAACTGAAACAATTGAATGTTGGGATATTGCTTTAAACAGCAACAAAACACCAAGCATATTAGCTTTAACTAGACAAAACTTAAAACCTATAAGAAAGAGTTTTAGCAAAAAAAATCAATGCTCTATGGGAGCTTACGAAGTTATAAGGACTGGAAAAAATATAAATTTAACTATTTTAGCTTCAGGATCAGAGGTTAATCTTGCAATTGAGACTAGTCATAAATTGGCCAAACAAAAAATTTATTCAAAAGTAATATCAATGCCTTGCCAAGAAATTTTTGACAAACAAAATAAGAGCTATAAAAATAAAATCTTAAAAGAAAGCAAAAACACTTTTTCAATTGAGGCAGGATCAAAAATGTCTTGGGAAAAATATATTGAAAAGGGCTTATCTTTTTCAATAGAAGATTTTGGTAAAAGCGCTCCTTATAAAAAAGTCTATGATCATTTTGGTTTAAGTAGTGAAAAAATTAGTAAAAAAATTAAAATTTATTTAAAAAAATGACAATAAAAGTTGGCATTAATGGTATGGGAAGAATTGGCAGAATGATTGTGAGGTCAATTTATGAAAATTACAAAGGTAAAATAATTATCAAACATATTAATAATAGATCGAGCTCTGAAATTTGTGCAAATTTATTAAAATATGATTCAATTCATGGTAATTTTAATTCTCTAGTAAAATCTGGAGGAAATTACATAAAAATAAATAAAGAAAAAATATCTTACACTCAACACTCTATGATTAATGACATAAAGTGGAAAAAATATGGTGTAGATTATGTTTTTGAGTGTACAGGTAAGTTTAATTCTAAAGATCAATTACTGCCACATATAGCAAATGGAGTAAAAAAAGTTATTGTATCTGCCCCATGTAAAATGGCTGATAAAACTATAGTTTTTGGCGTAAATCATAAGAAGATCAACATGAATGATAGAATTATTTCAGCAGCTTCTTGCACAACAAATTGCTTAGCTCCTGTTGCAGACGTCATTAATAAAAATTTTATAATTCTTAATGGTTTTATGACAACCATACATGCTTTTACAAGTGATCAAAGAATACTAGATAATTCCCACAAAGATCCAAGAAGAGCGAGATCTGCAAGTCAATCAATTGTACCTACATCTACTGGTGCATCAAAAGCTATTGGTGAGATTATACCCTCATTGAAAGGTAAGCTAGAGGGGATAGCAATGAGAGTGCCAACACCAAATGTTTCATTAATAGAATTTATATTTAATGTAAAAAAAAATATTACCTTAAAAAAATTAAATAACTCTTTATTTTCAGCTTCTAAAACAAAACTTAAAAATATTCTAAATGTTACAGATGAGAAGCTAGTCTCAGTTGATTTTAATCACAACAGTGCATCTGCAATCATAGATTCTTCACTTACTAACGTGGTTGGAAATAAAATGGGTAAAATTTCAGCTTGGTATGATAATGAATGGGGTTTCTCGAATAGAATGTGCGATATTGCGGAGTATGTAAGCAAGATCAAATAATGAAATCCATTGAAAATATAGAAAATATTAAAAATAAAAGAGTAATTCTTAGACTTGATTTAAATGTTCCAATAAAAAATGGAAAAATAACAGACTCTAACCGGATTGATAAGGTTATGCCCACAATAGAATTTCTATTAAAAAAAAAAGCAAAGATTATAATAATTTCTCATGTTGGAAGGCCAAAAGGTAAAATAGTTAAGGAACTTTCTCTAAAATTGATATCTTTGTACATTAAAAGTAAAATTAAAAAAGAAGTATCATTACTTAAAGAAAACATTTTTAATTTAAATAAAGAAGACATTTTTAAGAGTTCCAAAAATGAGTTGATATTACTAGAAAATATTAGATTTTATCCCGAAGAAGAGGCCAACGATGATAAATTTTCAAAAAAATTAGCAAGCTTAGGTGAAATATATGTTAATGATGCATTTTCGTGTTCACACAGAGATCATGCTTCTATATCAAAAATAACAAAGTATATTCCGTCGTACAGCGGAATTCAAATTAATGCAGAGGTAAATGCTCTCAATAAAATAACGTCAAAAATAAAAAAGCCTATAACATGTATAATTGGTGGATCTAAAATATCTTCCAAAATAAATATAATAAAAAATTTAATACCAAAATTTAATAGCATTATAATAGTAGGTGCTATGGCGAACAATATATTGAAATACAAAGGTTTAAAAATTGGTAACTCTGTTTATGAAAAAAATATTGATTACATAATTCAAGAGATTTTTACGTATGCTAAAAAAAATAAATGTAAAATATATTATCCGAAAGATGTTAAAATTGGAAAAAAATTGAACGATAAATCTTTTGAAAAAGATTTTAAAGATATTGAAGATGATGATATGATACTTGATGTAGGATCAAAAACATTATTTGAAATAAAAAGAATTATTGACGATTCCTCGACAATATTATGGAACGGGCCACTAGGTTACTTTGAAAATGAGAATTTTTCATTGGGAAGCTCGGAAGTTGCAAAATATATAGCAAACAGAGGGAACAAAATATTTTCTGTTGTTGGTGGAGGCGATACGGTTGCAGTAATTAATTCACTAAATATGAAAGATAAATTTAATTTTGTTTCAACTGCAGGTGGAGCATTTCTAGAATATCTTGAAGGCAAAGTTCTCCCTGGTATAAAAGCACTAAATTAGATGTCTGAACTAAACAAAATCGCTCTTCAAATATTGTCAAATGGCAAAGGTATACTTGCAGCTGATGAAAGTACAGCCACAATGACAAAAAGATTAGAATCAGTAAAAGTACATTCTGATGAAAATAATAGACTGCTTTTTAGACAAACTCTTTTTTCATCTTTATCAATGAAAGAATGCATAGGTGGTGTAATACTATACGACGAAACAATAAGACAAAAAACTTCCGATGGAAAAACAATACCTGAATTAATAAAGTCAAGTGGTTCATTAACTGGTATTAAAGTTGATACAGGGGCTAAAACATTAGCGGGATCTAAAGAAGAAAAAATTACTGAAGGTTTAGACGGTTTAAGAGAACGACTAAAAGAATATTATAAACTTGGAGCAAGATTTACAAAATGGAGGGGTGTCTACCTTATATCTGATAAATATCCAAGCAAATTATCAGTTTCAGCAAATGCTCATGCATTAGCTAGATATGCAGCATTAGTACAAGAAGCAGGAATGGTTCCTATAATCGAACCTGAAGTTTTAATGGATGGTCATCATTCAGCTAAGGATTGTTTAAGAAAAACATCAGAAGTAATAAGTAAATGTTATGAAGAATTGGAATTGTACAAAATTGATTTAACAGGAACAATACTAAAACCGAACATGATTTTACCAGGTAAAAACTCTAACGAAAAAATTTCTAATGATGAAATAGCAGGATTAACATTAGAGTGTTTAAAAAATAACGTGCCTTCATCAGTCCCGGGCATAGCTTTTCTCTCTGGTGGTCAAACAGAAATAGAGGCAACTGCAAACCTTAACCAAATAAATATCAATAATAATACAGATTTTATAATGACTTATTCTTATGGAAGAGCTCTGCAACAAAGTGCGTTAAGATTTTGGTCAAAAGATATAGAGAACATAGTCGGAACTCAGAAGATTTTTGATCATAGAGCTAAAATGTGTTCTTTGGCGGCGCAAGGAAAATGGTCAAAAAGTTTTGAAAACTCGTAATAAAAAATTTATTTATTTAATATCTCCTAACAAAATAATAAATAATTCATTTTACAATATCTTAAATCAAGTTTTTAAATCAAAAAAAGTAAAATTTTTTCAATTAAGACTTAAAAAAGAAAGCGTTAAAAAAAAAGTTATAATTGCAAAGAAAATACTGCAAATTTGCAAAAAAAATAAAGTAAAATTAATTATTAATGACGATCCTAATCTTGCTTCAAAAGTGAATGCACATGGATGTCATTTAGGTCAAAAAGATATGAATATTTTTGATGCAAGAAAAATTTTAAAAAATAAAATAATTGGAGTTACTTGTCATAATTCAATCAAACTTGCTAGAATTGCTTTATTAGGTGGTGCGGATTATATTGCATTAGGAGCGTTCTTTAAAACTAAAACCAAAAAAGTTACACATAAAGCAAATATAAAATTTTTAATTAAAATTAAAAAATTAATAAATTTATCAGTAGTAGTTATTGGAGGAATTAATGATAAAAATTATAAAAAACTATTGTTGAATAAAGCAGATTTTTTAGCTATTTCAGGCTACATTTGGAATAATAAAAAGTTAAAACCACACCAAGCAATAAAAAAATTAATATGAAAATAAACGCAACAGAAATAAGAGTGGGAATGATATTGGAATATAAGGACGATCTATGGGAGGTATTAAAAACTAATCATGTTAAACCTGGTAAAGGTGGGGCATTTGCTCAGATTGAAATGAAAAGTTTAATTAAAAACACAAAACTTAATGAAAGATTTAGGTCTAGCGAAACTGTAGAAAAAGCATCAATAGATGAAGAAAAATATAATTTCTTGTATAGTGATGAAAATGATTTTTATTTTATGAACCCCTCATCGTTTGAGCAAATTAATTTAAGTAAAAGCATAGTAGGTGATAAAGGTAAAATGCTTACAGAAAATCTAGAGGTAACTATTAACTTCTATAATGAAAATCCCTTGAGTATTTTACTTCCGAACCAATTAAAATGTAAAATAGAAACCACAGATGCTGCATTAAAAGGTCAAACTGTTTCTTCTTCTTATAAACCAGCTATACTTGAAAATGGATTAAGTATACAAGTTCCTCCTTTTATCGAAAGTGGAGACATTGTAATTGTTGATACTAGAACAATGGAGTACGTTAAAAAAATTTAGGATGAATTCAATATCTCCAAATTTAAACTTAATGATAAAAGCCTGTGAAAAGGCATCAAAGGTAATAATAAGGGATTTTGGTGAATTGGAAAATTTGCAAGTATCAAAAAAGGGTCCAAAAGATTTTGTTACCAAAACAGATAAAAGAGTAGAAAATATTTTAATTGAAGAATTATCAAAATCAAAAAAAAATTATTCATTTATAACCGAAGAGACTGGGAAAATTTTAAATAAAAATAAGGATATTTTTTGGGTCATTGATCCTATTGATGGTACAACAAATTTTTTACATGGAATTCCCCATTTTGCAATTTCAATTGCATTGCAACAAAATAGTGAAATCATAACAGGTCTAATTTTTGATCCTATAAAAAATGAGATCTTTTACGCTGAGAAGAATAATGGGTCATATTTTAACAACAATAGAATTAGAGTGTCAAATAAATCAAATATTGATGAATGTTTATTCTCAACTAATTGTGAAGGTATAAAATTTGTATACCCTAAGCTTAATTTAAGAAATACAGGCTGCGCGGCACTTGATTTAGCATATGTAGGATGTGGAAGATTTGATGGTTTTTTTCATAATAGAATTAATTTGTGGGACATTGCAGCAGGTAAAATAATAATTGAGGAGGCAGGAGGAAAAGTTAATGACATCAGTAAATTTCAAATAAATAAAATTAATATTAGGGCAGCAAATCTTAATATTTATGAAAAAATGCTTAAAAAATTAGATAACTTTTAATTGTTTTTAAATTAAATTTCGTTATAAGGCTGCCAATGAAAAAGAATATACATCCTAAATATCATAATATTAAAGTTGAAATGACAGATGGCACCCAATTTGAGACAAAATCTACTTGGGGATCTGAGAATGAAATTTTAAAATTAGATATAGATCCAAAATCGCATTCTGCATGGACAGGTGGAAAACAGAAAATTTTGGACAAAGGAAGAATAAGTAAATTCAATAAGAAATTCCAAAATTTTAGATCTGAGAATAAAAGCTGATGTCTAAAGCCCCTTTAATGCCAATGGCTACAGCTGTTTGGCTAGTAGAGAATACATCTTTGACCTTTAAACAAATTGCAGATTTCTGTAAGTTGCATGAAGTAGAGATACAAGGAATCGCAGATGGAGAAGTTGCAAAAGGTATTGTTGGATACAATCCAATAATCTCAGGCCAACTAACAAATGAAGAAATAAAACTCTCTTCTGATGATCAAAATCGACCTTTAAATATTATTGACTTAGATGTAGAAATAAAAAATTCAGATAACAAAATTAAAAAATATGTACCCTTGTCAAAGAGACAAGATAAACCTGATTCAGCTTTATGGTTATTAAAAAATCACTCGATATTGAAAGACTCACAAATAGCAAAGCTTGTAGGAGTAACAAAAAACTCTGTTAGCTCAATTAGGAACAAGAGTTACTGGAATTATAATAGTTTAAATGCAAAAGATCCCGTAGCGATGGGTTTATTTTCTCAAAAAGATTTACTTACAGCAATAGAGAAAGCTGAAAGAAGAGTGATTAGAGAAAAAAAAGATAAAGAGAAATCAATTAATACTAATAAAAGCTAAATTGAAATATATAGACAAATAATGTTTAAAATGCTAACTAAACGCACTTTTTGGAGGTTGTTATTAAAATAGAAGTTAAAGACAATAATGTTGAGCAAGCGTTGAGGGTTTTAAAAAGAAAGCTTCAGCGAGATGGTTTTTTTAAAATAATAAAATTAAAAAATACTTATGAGAAACCATCAGAGAAAAAGAAAAGGATACTCCAAGAAAATATTAAGCGAGTAAAAAAACTTAACAAGCTCAAGAACAGGATTTAAAGATCGCGGGGTGGAGCAGCCTGGTAGCTCGCAAGGCTCATAACCTTGAGGTCGGCGGTTCAAATCCGTCCCCCGCAACCAGTCGTAATTTAATATTTTAATTTATTATGCTCTTTGATTAAATACTGAAGCTGAACATGCATTAATATGTGATGAGAGTCCTCAGATATTCCGTAATTTTGTGAGTTTATATGAATAGAAATATCGCAATGTTTTTTCAGATAACCTCCTTTAAAACCGCTAAAGCCAATTGTTTTAATTTTTTTTTTTTTTGCGAACTTTAAAATATTTTTTACATTAATCGAGTTTCCGGAAGAGCTTACAATTATGATGATATCATTTTCTTTACAATAACTTTCGGCTTGATAACTAAAAATTTGACCATAATTTCTATCATTAGAAATAGCAGTTATAGTCTCTATATTATTAGATAAGCTTAGAATTCTTGGTTTTAAATTTGTTTTTTCTTTACAATATTTTAGAAAATCAACAACATAATGATTTGCAATTGCAGCCGATCCTCCATTTCCGCAAACATATATTGTCCCATTTTTGTGAATTGTTTTTAATATTTCTTTAACAGATAAATCTAAATTTTTAAAATTACTTTTTGAAATAGCTTTAGTTAAAGATTTAATGTATGCATCTGCAAATTTATTTATAGATTTCATAACATACCTTATTAAATATAATTTGATTTTTAAATAATAAATAATTTAAATTTTACTAAATCCTAAAGTTCGATTTTTTACTATCATTTAAGAAACCAGCAACAGTTTCTAAAGATAATTTATTTAAATTTTTTCCAAATTTTTCAATTTTTTCAATAATATTTGGGGGAGTTGTTATTATATGACATCCAATTTTTTTTGCTTGGAGAAAATTGTAAGGCTCTCTAGTGCTTGCCCAAAGTATTTGAACATTTTTATATTTTTTTGAAATTCGTATACTCTCTTTAAACTGAGGGATAGGATCATTTCCTGTATCAGCCATTCTTCCAGCAAATATTGAAATAATAACATTTGTTTTCTTATTAATTACATTTAAAATTTGCCGTGTTTGTTTGGCTGTATATACAGCAGTTATATTTAATTTTATTTTTTTGCTATTTAGATCTTTAATTACTTTTCCCATAAATTTTCCTTTAGAATTTATTACTGGAACTTTGACATAAACATTTTTTCCCCATTTACTAATTTTACTGCCCTGTAAAATCATATTAGCTGTGTCATCAGCAAAAACTTCACACGACACAGGTTTTTTTGTTATTTTTATAATTTTTTTTGAATAATTAACGTAATTTTTGGCTCCAGCCTTTCTCATTAAACTTGGATTTGTTGTAAAACCTTTTACAATTTTTTTTTTTTTAAACTTTTTTATAAGTTTAATATCAGCAATATCACAAAATATTTTGGTCAACTACAAACTCTTTACAATTTCTTCTGTCATTTTTTTTGCGTCTGCAAACAACATTAGTGTATTATCTCTGTAAAAAAGATCATTATCAATTCCTGCGTATCCAGGTGATAGACTTCTTTTTACAAAAAGAACAGATTTACTTTTTTCTACATCTAAAACTGGCATACCATAAATTGGACTTTGAGGATCTGATTTAGCAACCGGATTAGTAACATCATTTGCTCCAATTACATATGCTACATCACAATTTGCGAAATCATTATTTATCTCTTCTAACTCAAAAACTTCATCATATGGCACATTAGCCTCAGCAAGTAGAACATTCATATGTCCAGGCATTCTTCCTGCAACTGGATGTATGGCATAAGAAACTTTAACACCATTTTTCTTTAAAGAATCTACCATCTCTCTTAAGGCATGTTGAGCTTGTGCTACTGCCATTCCATATCCTGGCACAATAATCACTGAAGAAGCATTTTTCATTAAAAAAGCAGCATCATCTGCGTTACCACTTTTAACAGGTTTCTGCTCTTTGCTTTGAGAACTTGATCCTTGGTCAGTGGCTCCCCAACCACCTAATATTACATTAAAAAATGATCTATTCATTCCTTTGCACATTATATAAGAGAGTATTGCTCCAGAAGATCCAACTAAAGCACCTGTAATTATTAAAGCAGTATTTTCAAGTGTAAAACCTATACCTGCTGCTGCCCATCCTGAGTAAGAATTAAGCATTGAAATTACAACAGGCATATCTGCACCACCAATAGGTATTATTAATAATACTCCAACAAAAAAAGAAATTAGTACAATTGACCAAAAAATATTTGAAGATTGCGAAATACACAAATAATAAATAAGAAAAAATATAGCTATTCCTAACAATAAATTAATAAGATGCTGTCCTTTGAATGTAATTGGGGACCCAGACATTATTCCTCTAAGTTTTAAAAAAGCAATAATTGAGCCTGAGAAGGTAATTGCTCCAATTGCAGCTCCTAATGACATTTCAATAAGACTTGCGAGTTTAATATTTCCAATGGTTCCTAAATTGAAAGCTTCTGGCTTAAGAAAAGCTGATATAGCAACAAAAACAGCAGCAAGTCCAACAAGACTATGAAAGCCTGCAACTAATTCTGGCATAGCTGTCATTGGTATTCTAAAAGCTATGAATGCTCCAATTGATCCACCAATTATTAAGAAAACCAAAACATAAACTAGACCCATGCCATAATTGCCAACAGATAAAAACGTTACTATTATCGCAATAGCCATTCCTGCGATCCCAAAATAGTTTCCTTGTCTAGATGTTTCGGGTGAAGATAATCCTCTTAAAGCTAAAATAAAAAGAATTCCTGAAATTAAGTAAAATAAAGCAGATAAATTAGGTGTCATTCTATTTTTTTTTCTTTTTATACATTTGCAACATTCTTTGAGTAACTAGAAAACCTCCAAAAATATTAATTGCTGCCAAGATAATTGCAAAAAAACCAAAAATATTTGAAATTTCGAAAATTTCTGTCGATGAACCTGCTAAGGCGGCAATTATTGCTCCAACTATGATCACAGATGAGATAGCATTTGTAACTGACATTAAAGGTGTATGCAAAGAAGGTGTTACACTCCAAACTACATAATAGCCAACAAAAATTGACAATATAAATATACTCAGCCTAAATATAAAAGGATCTATTTCCATTATTTTACCATTGTTTTTTGGATTATTTCATCTTCTACATTTATTTTAAAACTTTTTTTTTCTTTATCGAATAAATTATCAATGAAGTTAAACATATTTTTCGCGTAAAGATTAGAAGCTGATACTGGCAATTTGTTAAGTATATTTGCTTCCCCCATAATTTTTACTCCATTATTCTCTATTATTTCATCTGCTTTAGTCAACTCAGAATTTCCTCCTTGTGAAGCTGCTAAATCATAAATTATTGAACCATTAGGCATTACATCAATCATATCTTTTTTAATAATGATTGGAGCTTTTTTTCCAGGTATGAGTGCAGTGCAAACAACTATATCAATTTTTTTTAATGTTTCTTTTAACAAATCCTCTTGTTTTTTTTTAAAATCTTCTGTTGCTTCCTTTGCATAACCTCCCTCGGTCTCTAAATTTTCAGCTCCCTCGACAGTCAAAAATTTACCCCCTAAACTTTCTACTTGTTCTTTAGATGCTATTCTTACATCTGTAGCAAAAACAATAGCTCCCATTCTTTTGGCGGTTGCAATTGCTTGTAATCCTGCAACCCCTGCCCCGACAACTAATACTTTTGCTGCAGATATTGTTCCTGCTGCTGTCATCATCATTGGAATAGCTTTTTGAAAAAATGCAAAAGCATCAATAACGGCTTTATAACCTGCTAAATTTGCTTGAGAAGATAGAATATCCATAGATTGTGCCCTTGTTATCCTTGGAAGCAGTTCAAGTGAAAAACAATTAATATTTTTAGACACTAAATCACTTAACTTTTTTTCATTCGAATAAGGGTTTAATATTCCAATTAAAATTTGGTTTTTTTTTAATTTATTTAAAATTTCATCATTTGGAATGTTCATTTGTAGAATTACATTTGATTTTATTAAAACATTTTCATTTTCAGTTATTCTTGCTCCTTCTTCTTCATATTGTTTATCACTTATTCCAAGATGGACACCATAATTTTTACTTAAATATACTTCTAGTCCCAGAGAAATGTATTTTTTTATCACGTCTGGAGTGATTGCTACTCTTCTCTCATTTTTAATATCTTCAGGTAAAGATCCAACTATCATTTTACAAAAGAAATATGGCCATTAAAACTAATATAACGACAACTGCTATTGAACCCCAAAGTACAAATTTTGTAAAATTGTTCCATGTATTTTTATGGCTTTCATTATCCATTGTTTACTACTTCTGTCGTGCTTTGTACTTTGGATTAATTTTATTAATTATATAAACTCTTCCTCTTCTTTTAACTAATTTGGAGTTTAAATCTCTTTTTTTTATTGACTTAAGTGAGCTTTTAATTTTCATAATAGTTTTCCTTAATAAACGAAGAAATATAATCTTTCAATTTTATTTTACCATATCGTCTTAATATCTTGTTATTATAGGAAATTTTGGTCAAAGCTGAGGCATATCTTTCTCCAGGCCGTGATTTTAGAAGTTTTGTCTTACTTTTAAACATTTTAGCTACATCCAATATAGAGTAGCTTTTTTTATTCGAGATACTGTAATATTTACATCTATTTTTAACCCAGGCCTCATAACATACTTTAATTGTATCATCTACATGAGTAAATCTGCGCGTTTGCGTACCTGGCTTTACCACAGGTAAAGTTTTTTTGTTTAAATAGTGATCCTCAAAGATGCCTATTACTGTGGACATTGGACCATTTTTTATTTGTCTCGGTCCATATACATTATAAAAATAGATTACTTCAAATCTAAATTTAAACCATTTTTTTAAATTTTGCAGTAATTCTAAATTTTTTGCTTTAGTAAAAGCATATGGGGATAAATTTTTATCATTCCCTTTATCTCCTAAAGATGCTGACGTTGCTGAATAAATAATTCTAATGTTATTATCTAGGCAAAATTTAAAAACTGACTTAGATCCTATTGAATTAGAGTCATAACATTCATTAAAATTATTAAAACTCTGGTATATTCTAGCAAATTCACCAAAATGAAAGATCGAATCAATTTTATTTTTATACTTTGATAGAATTTTGCTTATTTGTCTAGTATTACCACGTACGTATTTTACCCTATTGCTTTTGATATGATTTTTTTTTGTTCCTGTAGAGTAATTATCTAAACTAATAATTTTTTGATTAGTCCTTTTTATTAATAATTCAATTAAATTAGATCCAACGAATCCTGCACCACCAGTAACAATGATAATTTTTTTCATTTATGATAGCCTGGCAATGTCCTACTCTTCCATGTCTTAAGACAAAGTACCATCGGCGCAGAAAGGCTTGACTTCCGAGTTCGGAATGGGATCGGGTATTACACTTTCGCAATAATCACCAGGCAAGCTTTTATACTAAATTTTTGGAATTCGTCAATTATTGATTTATTTATATCTTTTAGTGATTTTATTGCTTAAATTATATTAGATAATATTTATTTTTTAAGTAAAACTAAATATTTCTAAATGCAATACATTTTAATATTAATTGTTAGTTCATTTCTGTTATTATTAACAAAGTTAATATCATCTAAACTTAATTTATTTGATGTTCCTGACAATATTAAAATTCATAAAGAAAGTGTGCCAAATATTGCAGGACTTGCTTTTATTCCATTTTCATTATTTATAATTTTCTACTTTCAATTTAACGAAATTATTACAAAAACTTTATATTTTTTTACAGTCGTAGTCCTCATAGGCTTGTTTGATGATATTAAAAATATAAAACCGATATTTAAATTAGTTGCGCTATTTTTACCAATTTATCTTTTTACATTTTATGTAGGCGAAGTAAAAACATTAGGATCTTACGAATTTTTCAATCTTAATCTTGGAAGTTTTAGCTTAATCTTCACAATTTTGTGTATTTTTCTTTTAACCAATGCTTTTAATTATATTGATGGTATAGATGGTCTCTTAGCACTAAATGTTTTGGTAACGCTGATTTTTTTTCAATTTCTAACTTTTGACGATACTTTTATTTTTTTAAGTTTTTCAATTTTTTTATCAATATATTTTTTTATAAATATAAATTTTTTAGGAATATTTCCTAAACAATTCATAGGAGATGCTGGTAGCTTAGGTTTAGGATTTTTAATATCATCATTTTTAATTATTTATACTCAAATTCAAGTATTTCTTCATCCTAGTGTAATTATATGGCTAGTTGCTTTTGTGGTTTATGAATTTTTAAGTATAAATATTATTAGAATTAAGCTAAAAAAAAATATTTTTAAGAGAGACCTCAATTTTATTTTTAATAAATTGCAAAATAAATATTCATATAAAGTGTCAATATTAATTTGCACAACTATACATATTTTATTATGCTCAATATCAATCTTAATATATTTTTCAAAATTTTATTTATTTTCTTTAATATTATTTATAGTTCTTTTTATAATTTATTTAGTATTGAGATTAAGGCAAAGTTTAAAAATCTAACTTTTATTCAAGAATTTTTTTTCATAATAAATTAAAAATCCCACAGGGAAAAAAGTTAAAATTGATAACCAATTATTAAAAAAATTTCCTGAAGGACTTAAAGGCCAAATTGATATTAAGACGAAGCTTAACAAAAATATTTTTTTATAAAAATTACTTTTTTCTCTTAAAATAGTTTTTCTTTTAAAAAAAGAAATTAACAATTTTGAGATAAAATATAGAAATGAAATTAAATAAAATAAAATTCCTAAAATTCCGAGTTCACTTAAAAACTGCATAAATATATTATGTGGATGTGTTGAACAACCCTCTGGATGAAATTCTGGTTTTTTACAAACTTCGCGAAATGTTTTTAATCCTGATCCTAAAATTTTATTTGACTCATATATTTTTAGTGCAGTTAAATAATGTTTTTCATGTATTTGTGTGAAAATTATAAAATCACCTGATTTAAATATATTTTTGATCGTAAGATATCTTTCGATAGTGTGTTTGTTGTGCTTTGTAGAAATAAATATTAATAAAGATGAAATTAATAAAATCAAAATAGTATTTTTTAAGTTTATTCTGTCTATTAAAAAAATTATAAAAAGAATATTAATCATTAAAAAAAGAAAAAAGGCAGTTCGTTCTCCAGTAATGTAAATTACAAACATATAAATCGAAACCAGAAAAGTTAAAAAATAACTATTTTGAAATATTCTTTTTTTTTCGAAATAAAAAATTGATATGAGCACTAATGGATACATGCTCAACAAAAATCTACCTAATACTAATTCCTCATTGAAAAAGCTGCTTATTCTACTTCTATGACCTTTGTAGCCTAATAAATTGTAACCAAAGAAATATTGAATAATACTATCAATACATATTATCAAAACTATAAAAAATATAATTTTGAATAAATTTTTTTTAAAAGTTGTATCACTAACGAAATAACTTATAGCCAAAAACAATAAACCAAATCTAATATAAGGTAATGATCTACTTAAAGAAACTTCTATATTATAAGAGAAAAAAGAATTAACTATTAAATATATCCAAAATATAAAAAAAAATAAAAAATACTTATTTAAAAATATATTATAATTTTTTTTGTAGGTTTGAGATATTGCAAATAAAATTGCTACCAATGAAACTAGAGCGTCTGCAACCAAAATACTAAAGACTAAAGAAATTGGTATTAAATAAATAAACCACTTCTGAATTTTATCTATCATCAGTTTTTAGAATAAATTAGATTTAAATTATAATATTTGTATAAATCTTATACTAATATATACACCATTTTATGAAAAAAATATGTATTATAGGGGGAGCTGGTCATATTGGCTTGCCTTTAGCTCTAAAATTTTGTGAAAAAAATTTTTTTGTAGATGTAATAGATAAAAACAAATCAGCATTAAAAAAACTTGAAAAATCAATTTTTCCTTTTTACGAAGCTGGAGGAAAAAAATTATTAAAATATTGTATCAAAAACAAAAAAATAAACTTCAATTATAGTTACGAAAGTGTTTCGGAAGCAGATTTTATAATAATTACAGTAGGAACTCCATTAGTTAAAAAGAAGCCGAGTCTTAATGAAATTTATCAAGTCATATTTAAAATAAGAAAATATTTAAAAGATAATCAATCAATTATTTTAAGAAGCACAGTATTTCCTGGTGCTATGAGAAGAATTACAAAAAAAATTAAAAATATAAATAAAAATATTGGAATCTCTTACTGTCCAGAAAGAGTTGCACAAGGTAAAAGTCTAGAAGAAATTGAAAACTTAAATCAAATTATCTCAACTGATAAAATAATTGAAGAAAAAAAAATAAAAAAACTATTTAAAAATATTTGTAATGAAGTTTCTTGCTGCACATTTGAAGACGCAGAGTTTATTAAGTTGTTCTCTAACGCTTGGAGATATGTAAAATTTGCTATATCTAACGAATTTTATGTAATGTGTAGAGATAATAACCTTGATTATAAAAAAATTCATAAAATAATGAAAAAAGACTACCCAAGAAATTTTGGATTACCAACACAAGGTTTTGCTGCTGGGCCCTGTCTACCTAAAGATGCTGTTCAATTATACTTGTCTAATAAAAAAAGATCAAAATTAATTAAAACAGCTCATAATATTAATGAAAACTTACCTAATTATTTTGTTAATAATTTAAAGAAAAAACTTAATATAAAAGGTAAAAATATTGGTATATTGGGTACTACTTTTAAGAGCAATATAGATGATGAAAGAGACTCTTTAAGCATTAAATTAAAGACACTACTTCAAAAAAATGGTGCATATGTTTACTGCAACGACCCTTATGTAAAAAATAAAAAATATTTAAGTATCAATGGAATTAAAAAAAAGTGTAAAATTATTTTTGTTGCTACACCACACGAAAAATATAAAAATATTAAATTAAAAAATAATATTGTTATTGATTGTTGGGATTATATTAAAAATTAATTTTTTAAATACCAAATTATTGTATCGTCCAAACCTTTATCAAGTGGATAATTAATCTTGTATCCTAATTTTTTTATTTTATTTATATTTGGACAACGTCTAGATGTAGAACCTTTAGTTAAATTTTGATATTTAATTTTTAAGTTTACATTCATTTTTTTCATTATTTTTTTTGCTAAATAATTTATTTTTACTTCCTCACTGTTTCCAATATTAAATGTTTCAAATTTTAGTCTTTTATTTATTAATAATTTAATGCCTCCAACAAAATCATTTATATGGTTAAAAGATCTAGTTTCATTACCTGTGCCTTGAATTTTTATATAATTTTTTTTAAATTTTAATGCGTTTTTGATTTTATTAATTATTTCAGGTATCACATGTTCATTTCCCATATTTGGGCCATAAACGTTATGAGGTCTAAATATAATCATTTTTTTAAATATATTTTTACCCATATGAATAGACATTATTTCTGTCATTATTTTTGAGCTTCCATATGAGTATCTTGGGTTATAAGGATCAGGTACTTTCATAGTTTCGTTTTCATCTGTTGGTATAATTTGAGGTGTTTGATAAACCTCGCTACTAGATGAAATATAAAAATTTTTAATTTTTTTTTTCTTTGCAAATCTTAAAATATTATACGTACCCATAATTCCAACCTTGATAACGTCCTCAGGCTTTTCATAAAAATATTTTGTTCCATTGATAAATGCTAAATGAATGATGGAGTCAAAACTACCTTTTATTTTTTTCAACTCTCTATAATCTGTTATGTCACAGTTTAATGATTTATATAATTTTTTATTTTCAAATTTTCTATTTCTTGATCTATTATCTAAGGATATAACCTTAATTCCCATATTTAGTAACATTTTACATATAGCCGATCCAATAAATCCATCTCCTCCTGTAACTAAAAATTTTTTCATGTATTAGTAATAGTTTTTATATTAAATAATATATTTTATAAATGTTTTTTATTTTTGGTTCCTCGGGTTTTATAGGTAGTAAGTTAAAAAAAAGATTAATAGAGAAATTTGGGCGTAAAGAAGTTTTTTTTGTTGGAAGAAAATATAAGAATAAAACTGTAGATTTGGGAAAAAATAAAATATTTGAGGATCTTCCTAGGTTTAAATATAAAAATATTTATATTTTGGCAGGAAAATCAGATTTTATTTTTAGTAACAGAATTGCAGAAAAGGCCCAAGTTAATAAAAATGTCAAGATTGTAAAAAAAATAATAAAATTTTGTAAAAATTGTAAAGTTGAAAGGGTATTTTTCTTCAGCTCCTCCGCAATTTATTCAATAAAAAATAAATTACCTTACAGAGAAAATCAGAATATAAATCCAAATAATAGCTTAGGCAAAAGTAAATATAGAAGTGAAAAAATCATAAAAAAACTTTTTAACAAATCAAACACAAAAGTTGTTATTTTACGAATATTTACTGTTTACGGAAATAATATGAGGAAAACTCAATTTCTTTATCAAGCTATAAAAAAATTTAAATCTAATAAGAAAATATTAACTTTTTGGAATAAAGATACATTAAGAAATTTTATCCATATCGATGATTTATTAAATATTGTTGTAAAATTATCAAAAATTAATACTCCAAAGTATACAGTCTACAATATTGCAAGCAATAAATCTTATAAGATAAAAACTATTGTAAAATACCTGAATAATTTCCAAATAAAAAAGAAGAAAATAGTTTATAAAGATAACAAGAATAATTTAGATCATGTAGTTGATATTAGTAAAATTAAAAAAAAAATAAGTATAAATTTTAAAAATTTTAAGAGAGAATTATTTAAAACGTATGAAGAAATTTAAAAAAGTTAATAAATGTAGAATTTGTAATTCTGCAAATCTAAAGAAATATTTAAATCTAGGAGATCAACCTTTGGCAAACTCATTTTTAAAAAAAATAGACTTGAAAAATGAGATAAAATATCCCCTACAACTTTTATTTTGCAAAAATTGTAAGCTTTCACAACTTAGTATAGTAGTTAATCCAAAATTAATTTTTAATAAGTATGACTATTTATCCTCTTCCTCAAAAGCATTAAGAAATCATTATAAGGAATTAGTTCAGAAATTGGAGAGAAATAATAGTTTAAAAGAAAATTCAACTGTAGTTGATATTGGTTGCAATGATGGAGTTCTATTAAATAATTACTCGAGTAATTTAGAAAATATTATTGGGATCGAACCATCTGATGCTTCAAAAAAAATTAAAAATAAAAAGATAAAAGTTATTAAAAAATTTTTTAACAATTCTACGGTAAATGCATTTTTAAAGAAATTTAAAAAAGCTCAAATTATAACTATTACAAACGTCATGGCACACATAGATGAAGTTAATAATTTAATAACAAATATAAAGAAGATATTAGACTTTAAAGGAAAGCTGGTTATTGAAGTCCCATATATTTTAGATATGTTAAAGAAATCTACTTTTGATTTAGTTTATCATGAACATCTTTCATATTTCAATGTTCACTCACTTAAATTCTTACTTGAGAAGAATGGTCTAGAAATTATAGATATAGAAAAAATAAATTTTGGTGCGTCTGGACCAGCTTTAAGAGTATTTGCCTCACATAAGAATAGCAATTTCAAGGTAAGTAAAAAGATTAAAACACATTTAAATATTGAGAGAAGGAAAGGTTTAAATAATTTTAGCACTTACCATGCATTTGAGAGAATTGTAAAAAAAAAAATATTAAAATTAAGGAAAAATTTAATTAACTTGAGAAAAAAAAATTATAAATTAGCATGTTACACCGCCCCTGCTAAAGGAAACACATTGCTAAATAGTCTAAATTTACAAAAAAATTTTTTTGAATTTGCAACTGAAAATAATCCTAGAAAAATAAATAAATTTACACCCGGCACCCACATAAAAGTTGTTAAAGATAAATTATTAGAAAAATCAAAAATAAAATATGCATTGCTTTTATCTTGGAACTATAAAAAATTTTTTATAAAAAATTCCAAATTTATAAAAAACGGTGGAAAGTTTATATTGCCATTCTAGCAATGAGTGAGTTAGATATTATAATACCAATTTATAAAGAAGGAAAAAATATCAGACTATTGTTAGATCAATTTCAAAAAATACTTAAAATAAAATATCAAGTTATAATTTGTTACGACTTTGACGAAGAAAGTGGATTAAAATTCTTACCTACAAATAGAGAAAAAATTATTTTAGTAAAAAATAAAGGATTTGGACCAAACCAAGCAATAAAATCTGGTTTAAGTTACTCAAAAAATAATATTGTGGTTGTCTATATGTCTGATGATTTTGAAAATATTAATCTTTTAAATAAAATGTTTAGTCTTATTAATGATGGTTATGATTTAATTATACCTAGTAGGTACGTTAAAAATGGTGAATTTATTAATGCGAAATTTTATAAAAAAATGATTACTAATTTTGGTTCTTTTTTAATGTATTTTATTTGTGGGATACCATACAGAGATTGCACAAACGCTTTTAAGATGTTCAATAAAAAAATATTGAAGAATATTACTTTAGAATCAAAAGTTGGTTTTACGTTTGCTCTAGAATTAACAATAAAAACTCATTTTAACAATTTCAGAATTATAGAAATACCAAGTACATGGAAAGAGCTTCCAAACAGAAAAAGTAATTTTAAAGTTTTTAGATGGCTACCTTATTATACATATTGGGTTTTCTATTCTTTATTTTATAGATTTAAAAAAAGTTTTAAATTAATAAACAAACAAAAGTAAAATGAAACCTTTTCAAACAATGCCATGTAGAGTTAAATCTTATGAGGCAGCTCTTAATGGTTACGAAAAAACTGATACATATTTGATAGCATATAATGATATTTGCAATGGTGGCGAGAATATATTGACCCCGGCAGGTTACACTGATTATGTAGGATCATTCCTGTATATTCCATTTTTTTCAGATTTAATGAATATTGATATAGATACAATAACCATACTTTTTTATTCTTTATATGGAATATTATGTATTTTAATATCTGTAATTGGCTTATTTAAATTTTATAATACAAAGCCTGCTTTGATCCATGGAACTATTTCAATATTAGGAGTTGGTACAATATGTATATTTATAAGTGATACTTATAGTTTCTATGGGCTAACTTCGTTAGCTTTGATCACATGGTGGTCAAAAATACAAATTATTGCTCAAAATCACAGAAAATTCTTCATTTTTATCATTCTCACTGGTTTTTTAATTGGATTTTCAAACACAGTTAGAGGTAACTCGGGAACCGATGTATTAATAAGTATTGTTTGTATTTTGATATTTAATTCTTTTGTAAATAGGAATTTTTCAAAATTATACATAATTATTTTAATTTTATTACCGGTGATAATAATTAATTTTCAAATCAGTATTTTAAAAAACAAATCAAAAAATTATCTTGAGACAAATACAGAAGTGAATAAGTCGCACGATTTGAACTTTGTTAGAGCAATTTGGCATAACGCTTATTATGGTTTGGGATATTTGTCCATTAACAATAAAGATGTGCCGGAACCATCTGATGTGTATTCCACAAAAAAAGCTATAGAAATTAAATCGGATGTGATTATTTATTCAAAAGAATATGAAAATATATTAATGAACGAATATTTTAAGTTTGTAAAAAAATACCCATTTTTATATTTAAAAATAATATTATCAAAAACAGGTGTAGTGATTTTTTATTTTTTGATATTTTTTAATATTGGTATCTATTATCTTCTCAAGAACAAGATTAAGTCTGAAACATTAATTTTTTTTGGGACTGGGGTAATGATAAATAGTTTATTTGGAATAGCTGCTGAACCAGATTACACTTATTTATTAGGTTTATTCGCATATTCGAGTTTGCTTGGAACTAAATTAATTGAAGATAAATATTCAAAAGTTTAACTTTTACCAATCTGCTTAAGATAGAAGAGAGTTTTATTAAGCTGCTTTGTTCTATTAAAATTTGTATTTGCATATTTGAAACCATTCATCCCCATTTTTCTTTTTTTTTCTGTAGAGTAATTAATAATTTTATTAACATTTTTAGACAGTGACTTAAAATCTCCCGATTTACAAACTAATCCACATTTAGATTTAACTATAATATTATAAGTTTCTCCCTCTATCATTCCCAATATTGGTTTTTTTGCCATCATGTAATTTGATAACTTTCCTGGGATTGTAAGTTTATCTATTCCACCTTTTTTTAAACTTATTAACAGGCAATTTGAATTATTTAATATGTAAGGAATAAATTTTGATGACAAATTTCCAGTTAAAATAAATCTATCATTTAATTCTCTTTTATTTATCTCAGATCTAAGCCATTCATATTTAGATCCATATCCTACAACTAACCATTTTATTTTTTTTACATGTTTAGTCATTTCTGCAGATTTTATTATATTTTCAAAATCTTGTGCTTCGCCTATATTGCCAGTAAATGTAATATAGAAAAAATTTTTTTTAAAGGAAAAAAGTTTTAATTTTTTTTTATTTCTATTTATAGGGTCTGACCAAGTTGGATAATAAACTATTTTATTTTTATTTTTGCAGTATTTTTTTATTTGATAAACAAATGCTTTTGATTGTGCAAAAATTAAGTCACTACAATTATAAATATATTTTACATAATAACTTATCATTTTAATCAATAATTTATTTTTTATAATATTCATTGAAGAAAGCGTTTCAGGCCATAAATCTAAAACCCAAAAGGCTATTTTAATTTTTTTAAGTTTTGCAACTAGAATTGCTGGTATCATAACGGTTGGTGGCGATGTTCCGAAAACTAAAATCAAATCATAGTTTTTTTTAGTAAGTCTTATCAAACCTATTGTAGATAAAGATATTAAATAAGATAAATAATTAAAAAATATACTAAATTTACTATTACCTCTTTTAAATATAGGAACTCTTAAAACTTCAATATTTTTGAAATTTTTTCTTATATTTATTTTTCTGAAGATATCTTTATTAGGATAGCTTGGATATCCTGTAAGAACTGTGACTTTATTTTTTTTACTTAAGAATTTTACTAAATCGTTAATCTTAAAATTTTCAGGCCAATAATAGTGTGATATTACAAGTATTTTCACATTTATTTTTTATAATGATTTTCATTTACAAAACCAATATGGCTCATGAGAATCTTAACTAATTTTATTGAAACAATCTTATTGTTATAATCTTCAACAATATTTTTTTTTGATATCCTATTCTCTGTAAGGTAATTTATTGCTCTACTAACCCTTTCTAAATCTAAACCTGTCAATAAAGTTACTGCCTCCTCATCTGCTTCGGGTCTCTCGTGAGAATTTCTTATATTTATTGCTTTTAGATCAAGAATAGAGGCTTCCTCGTTAATTGTGCCACTATCAGATAAAACTATTTTCGAATTTATTTGTAGATTTAGATAATCAGAAAATGAAAACGGTTTTGAAAATAAAACATTTTTTAAATTTTTTCTATTAATCTTATTGATTTTATCTTTAATTCTAGGATGTACTGAAACTATGATTTTATAATTAAAATTGTCATTTAGATATTTAATAATTTTTACTAAATTTCTAAAATTTTTTTTATTTTCAACATTCTCTTCTCTGTGACAACTTATTAGGAAATATTTATTTTTCTTTAAAGATAGATTTTTTAAAATTCTAGAATTCTTTATTTTATGTTTGTAATAACTTATAACTTCAAACATTGGACTTCCAATATTAATTACCCTGTTACTTGATAATCCTTCCCTAATTAAATGTTGCCTGGAAATTTTGCTATAAGTGATATTTATATCTGAAATCGTATCTACAATTCTTCTATTTGCTTCCTCGGGCACTCTTTCATCAAAACATCTGTTGCCAGCTTCATAATGAAATATTGGAATTTGTTTTTTTTTTGCAACTATTGAACTGAGAGAACTATTTGTATCTCCTAAAACAAAAATAGCATCTGGTTTGACCTCTTTTAAAATTTTATCAGTCTCAACTAATATTTTTGAAATTGTACGGATATTATTAGTACTTGTATATTGTAAATAATAGTCAGGGCGCCTTAAACTTAAATCGTTGAAAAAAATATTACTTAAATTTTCATCATAATTTTGTCCAGTATGAAAAATTTTATGATGAAAGTGTTTATCAAATGCAGGAAGTATTCTGGATAATCTGATAATTTCTGGTCTAGTTCCTAATATCGTCAAAACTTTAAATTTATTTTTTATCATTATTACAATTTGTAATGTATTGTATCTGGTTTTTCTTTGTTAAAATTTTCATTTGCCCACAATATCGCTATCAGGTCTTTTTTACCTGTATTTTTTATATTATGCGCCCATCCTGGTATAGTTTCAACAATTGTTTCTTTTACAGAATTAAACAAAAATTTTTTTTGCTCTCCACTAATTAAATTTCTAAAAACAAAGTATCCTTGACCAGATAATATTAGAAATCTCTCTACTTTTGTCATGTGATAATGATTCCCTCTTACTTGATTTGGTTTAACTACTAATATTGATATCTGCCCATTATTTTTAGATTTAACAAATTCAAAAAAACTCCCCCTTTTATCTTTTATGGCACTGATATTATATTTAAATTGTTTCACTGGAATATATGTTAAAAAAGTTGAATACAATAATTTATCAAATCCGTAGGCAAGTTCAGTATCTCTAATTAATTTTTGTCTATATTTATGGAAATATTTTAATTTTTTTACTAAATCAAATAGTTTAATTTTATACGAATTATCAAATTTTTTTACTAATTGTAAATTTCGTTTTTTTTTGTTTTTAATATCGTTAAAAAAAAGCTTTATAACTTCATCAATATGTAAAAATTCTATTGTTTCATTATATCTTGATACATTAATTTTTTTGTTTCTTGAAATTCTATGACTAAATGTTGCAACAACTGAGTTAAAATTTGGTTTTGCCCATTTTCCAAAAATATTTGTGAATCTATAAATTTTTACAGATAGATTTTTACTAACATTTTTTTTTAAATAGTTTTCAGCATCTAATTTGGTTTGTGTGTAAATATTTTTTTTACTTTCAATTTGTTTTGTTGACGAAAAAAATAGATATGTTTTCTTAGATTTTTTTTTTATCAGATTAACCAAATCTTTAGTCAATTTGAAATTATTATTTATAAATTGATTTTTTTTTTTATTTCTATTCTCACCTGCTAAATGAAAGATTATTTCACATTTTTTTACATAATTTTCTAAATCTCTGAGATTGTTATTTTTTCCAAACTTAAAAAGTTTTATATTTTTCTTATTTTCTAAAAAAAAAGATAAATTTTTACCGATAAATCCGTTATATCCTGTAATTAATATATTCACTTTTTAATAAGTTTTTTTATATCTGGTATATCTAAAAAAACTTTTTTTAATTTTGTATTTGTTAATCTTTCTGTATTCTCTGAAGTATAATCTTCTTTTAACTTTTTTGAACTTCCCTTTTCGAAATAGTTATCATAATTTAAACTCCTACTATCAATTTTTATTTTAAAATAATTTTTACTGTTTTCACTAAATAAAAGTTCATTTTTGGTTGCGAGTGTTTCGGCTACTTTTTCTCCATGTCTCACACCTATAATTTTTATTTTTTGTTTAGAATTAAATATTTCTGTTAAACACTCAGCTATTTGTAAAATTGTGGCTGCAGGTGATTTTTTTATAAAAATATCTCCATTATTTCCATTTTTTAATGCTATAAATACTAGATTGATAGCTTCATCAAGAGATATTAAAAATCTTGTCATGTTAGGATCAGTTATGGTGATTTGTTTTTTATTTAATATTTGCTCAACAAACAATGGTAATACACTACCCCTTGAGTATATAACATTACCATATCTCACAATTGAAAATACAGTTTTATGAGATGATTTTCTTGCTTTAGACAATAAAATTTTCTCCATTAAAGCTTTGGTCATACCCATCGAATTAATTGGCATTACAGCCTTATCAGTTGATAATGCTACTAATTTGCTAACATTATTTTCTATTGCTGCATCAAAAACATTCTTGCTACCGATCACATTAGTTGATGTTGCTTGATCTGGAAAAAATTCACATGAGGGTACTTGCTTGAGAGCTGCTGCATGAAAAACAATATCAACACCCTTCATAGCATAACTTATACTTTTTTTGTCTCGAATATCCCCAATTATGAAATCAACATTTTTGCTCTTTATTTTTGACCTAAGTAAGTCTTGTTTCAATTCATCTCTTGAGAATATTCTTATTTTACAATTTAAATTTACGATTTTATTTAACATTGTTGAGCCGAATGAACCTGTGCCTCCAGTTATTAAAACTGTTTTTTTATTAAATATTTTTTTTATATAGGATTGATTTATCAATTTATTTTAATAACCTCTTTGTAAAGATTTAAAATTTTTTTTGTATTCAGTTTAATATCTAAATATTTTAGTGCATATTTTAAAGCTTTTTTTCTTATATTCTTCGAATTTTTAGAATTGTTTAAATATTTAACTGATTTAACCAGGTTTTGTAAGTTGTTACTGGTGCTTTTTACTGCTCCAAAATTGGCAGCATCTGACAAATTGCAATTATTTGTACATAATAATACTCCCCCTAAGGACATAGTTTCAATTGCTAAAACTGAGTTACATTCATAAAATGAAGTCAATAGAACAATATCAGAATTCTTCAGCCAAGAAAATCTCTCTTCAGTGTAGATTGGTTTTTGGAAAAATACTTTTTTTTCTAAATTTAATTTTTTCGATAAATTTTTTAATTTTAATAACTCTCCATCATCTGGTCCGATTATATTCAATATATAGTTTTTATTTTTTTTTGATAATTTAGAAAGTAATTTTATTTGAATTTGAATATTTTTAATTTTATTAAGTCTCCCCAAAAATGTAATGTTAATAGTATTTTTTTTAGTAGGTATATTTTTATTTATTTTTGTATTCTTTAAATATTTGATGTCAATTCCATTTGATTGTATTAGATTTTTTTTTTTTATTATACTATCTACCCAGCTAGAACAACGAAGCTCATTTTTTGTAAGAAAGTGATATGCATCTACAGATTTTAAATTATATTTTTCAAATAAATAGTAATAAAATTTTTTAAAATAAAACCTATTTTTAATATTAAAATAATCAAGCGATCCGTGTGGTGTTAAAACAGTTTTTTTTTTCATAAATCTACACATTAATAGACTAATACTAATTACACCGTTCCATACACCATGTAAGTGAACAATGTCAGTATCTTTTAAAATTTTATAGATTTTAAATATAAAATTAAAATTTGGTATGTAATGTTTTTTAAAAAGAAATTCTCCTCTGATAATTTTTATCCCTTTTAATTTTATTCTTTTTTTATATTTTAAATTTTTAAATTGACTTATAATATTAACTTTATTTCCCAGCTTACCTTGCTGTTCAGCCATATTCAAAACTGCATTAGGAGGGCCTCCTTGATTTGACTCTAGAGAAGATATTATATGTGTAATTTTCATCTTCTTAATTTTTTTAAAAAGATTGAGATAAAAATTATAACAATTAGAAAAAAAACGCTATATACAACATTAATAGAAAAAAAATCTAATCCAAATCCAGTTAACCAATCAAAAAATAATACTAATATAAAAATATTTATTAATTGTTGATAGATAATATTGCTATTATTTAAAAGTTTGCATGTAATTTTTAAAATTAAAAAAAATAACAAGTAAAAGAATATAGAAAAATAACCATATAATATTTGTGTTTCTGCAAAGATTGTAATTTGTTCCGAATTAGTTACGCGCAGAATCCAGGGCTCGCTTAAAAGACCCTCTTCAAAAGCTTTATTACTATAAGATCTTTGCATATCTTTGGCTGCCAAGGGTACATTAAAAAAGTCTATGCCAGGAGTAACTCTATCAATAAAGGATTTAAAATAATAATTAAAATTAATTATATTTTCATACATTCTTTTATTACTTAATTTTTCAATAAAGAAATTTAAGTATGCGATCCTATCTGTTCCAGCAATAAAGATAATTGAAAAAAATTGATCAAACATAGCGTTAAGAAATAATAATGGATCTTGATGAGCAAACGTGTAGCGTATTTCTTTCAAACTTAGGGCTTTAAATACTGTACTGATAAAAAAACTAATTAAAATTATAGGTAAGAAAAAAATTGATAAAATAATTAGTTTAATACTTATTTTTTCTAACTTTAAATAATAAAGGCTGAGCATGTAAAGTAAAAGGCATATATGCAAAATTGATGATCTAGATCCAGCAAGATATATGGTATCAACAATATAGATAATAAAAAATATAATAGCCAGATATTTAAGATTTTTTATTTTATATTCTCTATATATTGCATAAAAAATTAATGTGATAAACACTATTGATAATCTTTTAGAGTTAAAAATATTAAATATTACAGCTAAATACTTACTATAATTTTCATAATTAATTGTTCCAAATAAATTAAAAAGAAAATTTAAAAACATAATTAATAGAATCAAATATAAGACAGAATTTATTATCATTAAATTTTCATTTTTATTTTTAAGAGTGTTATTAAAATTGATTTGAGGATTAACAATAAAAATTGCAAAAAAAATGCTTATATATTGCAAAACCAAAATAATAATTGAATTTTTTATTTCAGTTGAACCAACAAATCTTACATCAAAAATCTGGTTATCTTGAATTACTGAAAATGGGATTCTAAAAATATAGAATATAAAGAAGTGAAAGATAAGAATTTTAAGTAGAATATTTTTTTTGAAATTTTCAATATATATTGAAATTATGAATACAATTAATAATAGCAATAATTGGAATTTCGAATTATCGAAGCTATTTAAATCATTTTTAAAGAAAATAAAAATTAATATTAAAAGAGAGAAAAAATAATAAAATAAATTAATATTTATTTTTTTTTTTAATAGCATTTTTATTTATATGTTTTTAATGTCTGGAACATTCGATTTGCTATGTCAACACAATGGTCAACTTTTGCTGATAATACTTTATAATATCCTTTTTTTAATTTAATTATTTTTGAAACTCTTTTGTCAGTTTTTTCTAAATTAGTAGGAAAAACTCTAGCACTTATAAAATAATTTTTTGTAATTTTTAAATTTAATTCGGGGAAATATTTTTTTATATCTTTTATAATTTTTTTGCGAGTATTTGTAATTAATTTACTAGATATTTTTTTTTTATACCATTTTTGTGGATAATAATTTGATGTAGTTTTTTTTAAAATTGAATGTACAACATGATATAAAATATGCTTTTTTGTTTTTCCTTTTGGCAAAAAAGAAAAGTAATTTCCATCCATTAATGCTAAACCCATTTTATCAAAATTATTACTTATAAACTCAAATACGATTACTTTTTGAAATATAAATTTATTTTGTTTTTTAATATTTTTAGACAATTTATTTGATCCTTCATATGATGCATCTATTATGACATCAAATTTAAATAATTTTTTTTTTGCCCTTAAAATATATTTGTTTTTATAAGTAATATTTGATATTTCGTGATTCAGAAAAATTTTGTTACTTTTGAAATCTCTTAATTTCTTATTAATATTTTTTTTAATTTCTATCCAATCATAAATTGGCTCTTTAACTTTAACACCACCTTGTAAATTTTTATTTTTTAACAAAAATTTATTTAGTTCGACTTTTTTAAATTTCAGATTATTTAGTTTGCAGAATTTTAAATAATTTTTAAAATTTACCCTGCTTGAATTTGCTATAAAATAATAATTGTTGAAGTTTTTTACAATTGAACTTGAATAGAATTTTCCAAAGTTTTTATAACCTTCAAGAGATTGTTTGGCTGTTTCAAAATCTCTAGGGTAGTGATATCCTAAGTGCACTCGATTAAGATTATTTGAGGATGCGCCATCTAATATGTTTTTATTTTTTTCAAATAGGGAGCATGAAAACCCTTTTTTCTTGAGTTTTAAATATATTGTAATTCCAAATAATCCTCCTCCTATTATTGCAATTTCTGGTTTCATCAAAAGTTTTTTAAATTAATATAATTATTTTCGAAAATTTAATTTTTTTTATGTTCTGCAACTATTTTACCACTTGGTCTATTAGTATCATCAGACAATCTTATAACATCGCTCAAATTTGGAGTTGAAACCTCAAAAAGCTTAATATCTGTTAATGCTTCTATTCTGTGAATGGTATTTGGTCTAACAAAAATTGAGTGAAAAGATAATAAAGTTTTAGTTCTTACGTGATGTTTTTTAAAAAATTTGGGTCTTTTATTTGAATAATATAATTTACATTTCCCACTAAATAAAAAGTTTGTTTCAGTTTTAAATTTATGAAATTGCAAACTTGTTTTATTGCCTTTTTTTATTAATATTTCTTTGAAACAAAATTTTTTTGAACCTTTATTTATCCATAACTCATATCCCCAAGGCTTATTTACCTTATAAATATTTTTTTTTTTTTTGAATAAAACATTAGATGAGGCAGAATTTTTTATTTTTTTTCCACAATATAGTAAATTAATTTTAGTTTTTGATAAAATTTTAATACTTTGATTTTTTGCTAAAATAATATGGTCTTTAATTTTTTTTTTTTTGTTTTTGTATTCTAAATAGTAAATACTATTACTTAAATTATATATGCAATAATGACTTTTTCCAGGAATAGTTAAAGTATCATTCTTATTAAGATTAATATATTTATAAAAATATTTATCACCATTCAAGTTCGTGATTTTTTTATCACTAGCAACTTTATTAATTTTATTTCCTCCTATAATCATATTTCATACCTTTTTAGGTTTGGATAAAATTCAAAAAATCTATTATATAAATATTTTGTGTAAAATAGAAATTGCCATCTGCTATTAAAACCATATTTATTTCTCGCCCATATTTGACCTTCCTTAATATACAGAGAAAAGTTTTTTTCGTAACTATCTGTCTTAATATTAATATGATTATTTTTCAAATGATTTTCATTTTCAAAACACATAGTTTTAGTTGTTAATGCAGTAGCCCAATCGTTTATATATCCTTTAGAAATCAATTCTAAATCCGAACCATATCCTCTAAAATTGTTTCCGTCATATAGACAATTTTTAAAATTTGGTTTATTTAAATTTATTACATCCATTAAAAAATTTTTTCTAAATAAATAACAAGTATTTTGTAAATACCAAAAATATTTAGTTTTTTTTTTTTTAATAATTTCTTTTTCAGCCCAATTACTTGCACAAGGAGAAATTATTCCTACTTTTGAATGATTGCCTAATTCATCTACTAAAATTTCTAAAAAAGGCTCGTCTTTAAACTCTGTGTCATTTGTTAATAAAAAAAAATAATCGTATTTATCAAATTTATTCGCATTAATTAGTTTTGATAATCCATAATTAAATCCCCTAGGTGGTCTAAGTCCTTTTTTTATTGCACTTTCCCAATTTGCCCACCATGTATAATTTTTAGATAAATTATTTTTATCAGAACCAGACTCAATTATATAAATATCGTTTTTAATTTTATTTTTTTTTTTTATTTTATTGTATAGACGGTCAGTAATTTTGGGTAAATTTCTATTTAATATTAAAGTTGCAACTTTCATATTTAGTTTATATTATTTAATTGCTTTAAGTAATTTAATATAGATTTTTCAATTTTTCTCTGTAAATAAATATTTAAATCAATACCCTTTTTTTTTAAAAAAAATTTTACATTTTTCTTAGATTCAATAAAGTTTTCATCTGAGTATATGTAATGACCACATAATAAAGCTTTAAATTCTACAGTTGAGTAAGCATTTTCTACCCACTTTTTCCATTTATTTGACTCATAAGCTATTTTGTAAAATATATCTAAATGCTTTTGTAACTTATAATGTTTCAGAATTTTTGAATATTCTAATGATTCGATATAACCAAATTCTGGCGCAACATTAACCGCATGGATCCCTAATCTAGGTAGCCACTTCAGCGTCTCATTAGACAAATAATCTGTATTGTGTTGTTTGATGAATATTCCATATTTTTCAAACATTTTTGAAATTTTAGGCAATGTAATTTCTGCAGGTAATTCTTTAATAATTCTTTTGTCTGGAAAATCAAGAGATCCGATATTTCTATTTTCAATAACTTTGGTTCCCGTTTGCGCAACCATAAACATAGGTTTAGGTAAATTATTTTTATCAAGTTTTATTAATATATTTTTAACTAAATTCTCTAATTCTAAAAAGTTATCTGAATAACCAGTTTGCTCTTCAGTTCCTATTTCAAATATGATTTTTTTTTTTCTTTTCTTTGCAAACTCATAGCAATATTCATATAATTCAAATATATTATCTGTAACTCTTTTTAAATTATTTTTATTATCAATATTTAAGGATGGATCTATATGAATTACTTTAAAATTATTTAAAATATCTGTCTCAAAAGATTTTTTTGCTGATTTCATTGCGTCTTTAATATTATAATTTTCTTTAATTTCTAAATTATTTTGCCATGGTCCACCATGGTCACGAGACAAAATTAAATATTTATTATTTTTTTTTTTTAAATAATTATTTAATTCTTCAGTGGTCCAATTATTTACATATCCTCCCCCATGAAACTCTGAGTCTATTTGTCTCCGACTACAAATTAGAAAAATTGGAACTTTATATTTTAAACTAATATTATTTGAAGCATTTATACAATTAAAACTCATCGGGCCAACACCTAATATAGTTTTCTTTGTATTAATGTATTTTTTTAAATATGTTTTTAATTTTATGTCTTCCATTTACCTGAAAATTTAATGTCTTTATTAAGTTTTTTTTCTGGATTATATTTCTCAAAAAATTTTTTCAAAATATGCATGCAAGCCTCAGCTACTGCTCTATTTCCGCCATTTCTTTTTGTAACAAAATTTGCATATTTTTTAGCATTTGTATCTGAATCATTTGTGGCTATTGAATAGCGAACTTTTTTCATGACGTAATGATCAAATATACCATCACCCATATATATAACTTCATTTAGATTATATTTTTCACTAATCCATTTAATTCTTTCGGTTGTACTTACCAAATTGAGCTTAAAACTCATATCATCTACAATTCGTTTTTTTGAAATTTTAAATCCAGACCTATCACCAGTTATAAATTCTATTTTTAAAAAAGGTTTTAGTAGTGATAAACCATCATGATCATCAGGACCAAAAATTTTAAATGTTTTTCCTTTTGAACTATATAAAAATTGTCCATTTGTCATTACACCATCAACATCTAATAAAAAAATTTTTGGTTTAGTTTTCATAATTTTATTTCTTCATAAGGGAAAAGTTTTCTTTTATTGACTCTGTTAAATAATTTTTTGTGATTAAATATAAACAAATATAATATTTTAAGAAGTTCCAGTGTTTGTTTTATAATTTTTACATTACTGATTTGATCCTCTTCTCTCCAAGAAATAGGGAAGTATTTTAAGTTATAGTTATTTTTAGACATATAGAGTGTTAAATAATAATTAAATGTCAAATTGTCAGGGAAGTGAATATATTTATAATCATCAAAAACACTTGTTTTTATAATATATAGACCAGATCCTAGATCATAAATTTTTTTTTTTGAGAATAAACTAAAAGCAAAATTAAAAGTAATATTTCCAAATTTTTTTAAGCTTGAATATGTTTCGGCTTTTGAATCTCTCAAAAATCTTGATCCCATAAAGCAGTCTAAATTCAAATTTTTATTTAAATCTTGTGACATAATATCTCTTATGTTTGCCTGATCATCTCCATGCAAGACTAATATATGTGAAAATTGATTCTCTCTAGCATAATTTATTGCAACTTTATGGGATCCACCAAAACTATAATTTTCATTGTTTACAATAAGTTTAAAAAATTTTTTTTTTTTATGGTTCTCTAAGAATTCTTTAATAACTTTTCTTGTATTATCATCGCTACGATTATCAATGATCAAAATTTGTTCAAATGAATCAATTAATTCATCATCTAATGAATTTAAAACTCTTATAATTTGTTTTTGACAATTAAAACAAGGTATAAATAAAAGTATTTTTTTCATAAAGTTATAGATATATGTATATTTGTAATAAAAAAACATTTCAATTTATAATATGTTAATTCTTGGAATATTTGCCTACCAACATGATGCTTCTGCGTGTTTAATTGAAAATGGAAAATTATTATCTTTTGTTGAGGAAGAACGACTAAATCGAGAAAGGCATTCAGCAGCATTTCCTGAATTATCAATAAAATATTTATTGAAACAACACAATAAAACTTTAGACGATATTAATTACATAACAATATGTTGGAAACCTGGTTTAGAAATAATATCAAATTTTATAAATGTTTTAAAAAATTTTCCAAAATCATTAAACTTGATTAAAGCAGGTGCAACTCAAAACGAAATATCATTAACATCTAGATTAAAAAAACAACTTAATTTAAAGGAACAATTCAAAAAATTGGGGTTTAAGTTAAATAAGAAAACCAAAATAATAGAAATCGAACACCACATTGGTCATGCTGCAAGTGCTTTTTTAGTGTCAAAATTTGAGGAGTCTGCAATTATGACATGGGACGGGAGAGGTGAAAATACTAGTGTATTACTATCTAAAGGTACAGGAAACAAAATTACAAAACTAAAAGAAATTAAAATTCCAGAGTCTCTCGGAATATTTTATTCTGCTATAACAACCTATGTTGGCTTCAAATTATTTGATGAAGGTAAGACAATGGGACTTTCTGCATTTGGAACTGACAAATATCTTAAAGATTTTGATGATATTATTTACAAATGTGAAAATACATTCAAAGTAAATCAAAAATATTTTAATTATATGACACATGGTAGAAATAAATATTTGTCAGACATATTTATTAATAAATTTGGTCCACCTAGAAAATATAATGATAAAATTACTCAACATTATATGGATATTGCATATGCGGCGCAGAAAAAGTTAGAGGAAATAGGAATACACCTAATAAGATATTTAAAAAAAATATGTCCAAGTGAAAATCTTTGTATTACTGGAGGAGTAGCATTAAATTGTATAATGAATCAAAAAATTCATGAAACTAATTTATTTAAAAATATTTTTATTCAACCAATTGCTTCTGATGCTGGGACAAGTATAGGAGGAGCCTATTATTTATATAATTCAATATTAAATTATAAGAGAAATTATGAATTCAAGAATATTTACCTTGGACCCAGTTATTCTGAAGCTGAAATTGAAGAGTATATATTAAATAAAAAATTAAAGTATTCAAAACCAGAAAATTTATTTTTAGAAACCGCAAAGATTCTTTCAGAAGGAAAAATTATTGGATGGTTTCAAGATAAAATGGAGGGAGGACCAAGAGCTCTAGGTAATCGAAGTATTCTTGCAGATCCTAGAAATGATAATATTAAAGAAAGACTTAACAGTATTGTAAAAAAAAGAGAGTCCTATAGGCCATTTGCCCCTGCAGTTTTAAGTGAAGATAAAAATAGATACTTTAAGATGAATTATGATAGTGATTATATGATTCTTTCAGCAGATGTGATTGAAGATAAAAAAAAAACAATACCAGCTGTCACTCATATAGATGGAACAGCAAGAGTTCAGACTGTGAAAAAAGATATAAATTTTAAATTTTGGTCTTTAATAAATGAATTTAAAAATTTGACCGGAACTCCAATATTATTGAATACATCCTTTAATGAAAATGAACCCATTGTTTGTCATCCAAATGAGGCCATAGAATGTTTTTTAAGAACAGATTTAGATTTTTTAATTTTACAAAATTTTATAGTTAAAAAATAATTATGGGAATAAGAGAAAAAAAAGATTTATATTTTTTAATTTTTTTTTGTTTACTTTTAATATTTGGTTTATTCAAAATATTTTTTTTTAATCAACCATTCATTGGTACAGATATGTCAAATAGGTTGCATGGCATCGGAAAGCATGAGTTGGAAGTTATGTATATTTTAAAACCAATAATAAATAAAAATCTGAGTCTAATAAATATTCTGATTATTAATGTTTATTTTCTCAGCATAACTTTTATTGGTTACCTATCAATTAAAAAATTAATAATATTTACATCAGGTTTTGAGAGAAAATTTCGCATAAACGAGCAAATATTTTTTATATCAAGCTTCGTAGTTGGCTCAATAATATTTAATGGTTTTTTAAGAATAATAAGTTTAAATTTAAATATTACTACACTTAACATATTGGTAATTTTTTTGCTGATAAGTTTTATTTTTTTTTTTTTCAATGTTTTAATTCAAGATTGGAAAAAAATTTTTAACAAAAATACTTTATTTATTGTTTTTGTTTTTTTTTTATTGTTAATAAATAATCTTCAAATAGACGGACATCATATATCTGGAGATTCTTTTTATCATTATGGTTATTTGAATTTAATAAAAAACTTTTTTAAACTTGACATTATTCCCATTATCGGTGGTCATTATTTTGAACCATTAATAATTACTCCTATCATTTTTATAATTCAAGATTTCTTATTTTTTAATTCATTTGAGGAAACCACTTTTATATCAAATTGGTTTTTCCAAGCTTATGCTAAGACAGCCTCATTATTTTTAATATACTGCATTTGTAGATTTTTTTTTGTAAACTATTCAAAGTTAATACCAATAACTTTTGTAATATTAATATTTTTTACTAACTACTCTGGTAACTTTTTTATTAATCCACTACTATACGATAGTGGTAACCCATTGGCATTATCAATTCACGGCTCGAGAGTAATTGGTATCTCTAGTTTTATTTTTGTATTATTGTTAACTTTTAACTTTATATTCCATAAAAAAAACTATGTATTAATTTTTAAAGACAAATTATCAATATCTTTAATAATATTTTTTTATTTAATAGGGATAAATTCTTTTGGAATACAATTTATTTTTTTAAATTTATTATTTATCTCTTTTTTTTTTATTTTATCTATTTCAAAGTACCTAAAAATTTTTGAAAAAATTAATATCCCTTTTAATTTTTTTATTTCCTTTTTTATTGTTGCTATTTTCTTATCTTACACTTTGATTGGTAGAAACTTTTCGATAACAGATTTTTCATCCTATATAATGGTTTTTTTGTCTATTTTAGCGATTTTAATTTATTATTTTTTTTCTTTGAAAATAAATATTAATTTTGCAAATTTTAAAATTCCACTTTTGTCCTTATTTGTAGTCATTCTAAGCTTGCTTTTTTTAGGGAATTTTTTTAGTTATTTTTTTTTATTTGTTAATTCTGGGTCCAGTTCGGAAATTTTAATTTATTTAAATCAGCTATTTTCAAAGTTTTCTTATGTGAATTCATCAATCAATGAAAATGGTCTTTATAATGCAATGATTAATTATGATAAATCAAATGACTTTATGATGATGAATATTTGTTCTTTTAAAGACAAAATAGATCTTTTCATGACTGGTATGCCAAACTATCATTGTATGAATTATACTAGATTGATCTATGGATCAGGCTTCATATTTTTAATATTTGTCTATAATAGTTTAAAAATTTTTAGTTTACTTAAGCCTCTTCAAGAATTTACAATCGACCCAAAATATAAAATTTCAATATATTTATATTTCCTTAGTACTTTTTTTTATATTTTTTCCTTAACTTATGTAGATATGTTATCAGGAAGTTATATGTTACACTCAAGAACAAGATTTTTGGAGGTAGCAAGTATTTTAATATTATTTAATTTCGTTACTTTATTTTCAATAAATTTTGATGCGAATGATGTTGGAAAAAAAATTATTATTTTTTTAATTATTATAAAATTTTTATTACCATTTGCTGCTAACGCTAAAAGTATAAAATTCTTGCATCAACATAATTATATAGCGCCATTGTATGAAAGTCCAAGACACTATTATAATAGTTGGTACCTAAACCAGTGGTGGAAAAATTTTAGATATATTTTGAATAACATATGATATTAAAAATCAATGCCTTCGATTATTGGCTTAATATCTCTATTTAATATTATATTAATGCTATCAATTAATTTTTGTCTTTCTTCAATATTTATGCCATCAGATTTGGATTCATGATAAAGTTTATCTGCAATATAGCCTTTAAGAGTTTTGTCTCCAATTTTTCTGTCTAAACGATCTATTTTTTGCAACATTTTATCTGCAACTCTGAGAGCTTTATTTATAGGAGACAGTAAAAAAAATATTACAATAAGAACCGCAAATGTAACAATTAATGTTTTTATAATAAAATCTTTGTAATTATTCATTTAGATACAAATAATGTATATAATATTTTTTTAAAAGTAATTAATAAATAATTTAAGATAATAAATTGGTTAAAGTTTGTATATTAACAGCTGGTAAAGGTAGTAGGCTAAGTAATTATGGCAAGATAATAAATAAAGCTATTCTCCCAATAAAAGAGAAAGCAATTTTAAGCCACATTCTTGAAATGTTTAACCCCAACCATGAGTTCGTAATAGGTACTGGATACAGAGGCAATGATGTAAAAAATTATTTAAAAATTGCTCATCCAAATTTAAATATTAGATATGTAAAAGTAAGAAATTATGATGGATCTGGAAGTGGACCCGGATTATCATTGTTGAGTTGTGAAAAATTCCTAAAAGAAGAATTTTTTTTCGTTCCATGTGATATTTTGACTAATTTGAAGTTTAAGGAAAAAGTAACATTTAAAAAAAATATATTTTGGTGCTCAAAAGTAAGTGAGAGAAAAACTAATCAATACTTAAATTTTAAACATCTTAATAGAAGAGTTATTAATTTGGTTGATAAAAAAATTGTAAAAGGAAAAGATTTTAAGTCATGGAGCGGTTTGTGTTATATTAAAGATCACAAAGTATTTTGGGACACGTTAAAAAAAGAAAGTAAACAAATAAATAAGGAATACCAAATTTCAAATGGTTTTGAAGATTTAATCAAATATAAAAAATGCAATATAAGAGATGTTAAATGGACAGACCTTGGAAACTTAAAAAATTACGAAGATGAAAAGAAAAAAACTCAAAAATTTGATTTTTCAAAAGATAAAGAATTTTTATACTTTATCAATAACAAAGTTATTAAATTTTCAGAAAATCAAAAAAATGTAAAAAAGAAATATTATAAGTTTAAATTAAATAAAAAGATATATCCACATAATGTAAAAATATTAGATAATTTTTTATATTATGATTTTTTAAAGGGTGATAATTTTTATGATATAGCAAGCAATAGAAATTTTAAAGATTTGCTTTCCCAAATGAAGAAAAATTTATGGAAAAAAAAGAAAGTAAATAAAATTCATTTTAAGAATAAATGTCATAATTTTTATAAAAATAAAACTTTACACCGAGTTAAAATTTTCTTAGAAAAAAATAAAAATATAGATCAGATTAAGAGTGTTAATAATATAAAAGTTACAAGTATAAAAAAAATTCTAAATAAAATTAATTGGAATTATTTATATAAAGGAGATGCCTACTATATTCATGGAGATCTACAGTTTGATAATATCCTAAAGGTAAAGAAAGAATTTAAATTAATTGATTGGAGATCTGATTTTGATGGTGAGATAAATTATGGAGATATATATTATGATTTTGCTAAAATTTTAGGTGGTATTTATTTAAATTATAAAGAAATAAAAAGAAATAACTTTGAAGTTTATTTTAACAAAGAAACCTCTAAATTAAATTTTCCTAAAACTAAAAAATATAAAATAATTGAGCATGAATTAAAAAACTTTCTGTTGATTAATAAATATGACTTTAATAAAGTCAAAATTCTTCAAGCGTTGATATATTTAAATATGTCACCTTTGCATAAACCACCTTTCTCTTATGGATTATTTCTGATTGCAAAATATCTTTTAACTAAGAATGTAAAAAAATGAAATTCATATCAATCTCAAAATATCCAGGAAAGATGGGTGAAACTTTATTCAATTCTTCTTTTAAAAAATTGAAAATAAATGCATCCTACAAGGCTATAAAAAGAAGAAGTTTGCTAAATACTAAAGAATATTTACTGAAAAATAATATTAATGGTTGTGGAGTATCTATGCCATTTAAAGAGAAGATAATTAAATATTTAGATAAACAGGATAATTCAGTAAAAAAAACTAGATCTTGTAATACAATAATTTTAAAAAATAAAAAAATAATAGGATATAATACTGACTATCTTGGCATTAAAAATAAACTAATATCGTTAAAAATCTCTAAAAAAAACGAATTCTATATTTTTGGTGCTGGTGGTTACGCAAGATCGTTCTACAAAGCACTTAGAGATTTAAAGTATAATAAAATTTTTGTTATTAATAGATCAATTGATAGGTTCAAATCATGGTCTAATGAAAAAGTATATAAATTAAAAAAGTTCCCAGATAGTCCAAATTTTAATGTAATTATAAATGCAACACCTATTGGCATGAAACAAATAAAAAAAAAAGAATATTTATCTAAAATTAATTTAAAAAAAACTAAATTTTATTTTGAATGTGTGGTTTCGCCTAAAAACACTAATAATATTAAAATAGCTGAACTTAATTCAATTAAAACAATATTAGGTTACGAAATTAGTCTAGAACAAGCAATAATCCAATTTAAACTTTACGTAAATAAAAAGATATCATCTAGATTTGTTAAAATAATTTTAAATAAAGCTCTAGTTGATTGAATAAGTATAGAGCTTTCCTAATTGTCCGTAATCAAATTCTTCTTTCAAATATATTTTGTTGGATAATAAAAAGGGATTAATATAACTTTTTCTTCTTAAATCAAAATCAGTACCAGTTCCACGATTTGAGCCACTGCTTATTATCATTGATTTATCGAGCAATAAACAATCTATTTCAATATTTTCATAAAGTTTTAAATAATTTTTTGCTTTATAATTTCCAAATGGTGGAATATCAGAAGGACTGAATACCTTATCTTCTTCCATATTAAAATTATTAGATAATATAAAAGTTGGATGACTGGCAAAAATCGATTTACATTTTTGTAGATTAGA
>CACNTW010000006.1 GCA_902623495.1 uncultured Pelagibacteraceae bacterium
GTTTAAAAATTTATGTATATTTTTTTTTGTTAAATTAATTTTTTTAGAAAAATCTGTATAAATGTCATAACCATTATCAACTTTGTAGATTATCAGTGGCTTATCCGACTGATAAAGTTTTTCTAAATACGGGTTAAATTTAAGTTTATGCGATTTGCGGTCTTTCAATTGGCTTCTCTTTTATAGGTAAATGTATCAAACCAGCAAAAATAGATAATGCGATAGATATGTACCAAGCATAATCAAAATTGCCGTTAAGTTCGTAGAAAACTCCACTCAAATAAGCTCCTAAAAAAGATCCAATTTGATGACTTACAAAAACAATTCCATATAATAATCCGATATACTTAGTTCCAAATACCTTGCCTATTATTCCATTTGTTGGTGGAACTGTTGATAGCCACAACATTCCAAATGTTATTCCAAAGATTACTGAATTAAAAACACTTGGTGGTAGGAATATGAAATAAATAATTGATACTCCTCTTAGTAGATAAATTGCACTTAATAAAATTTTTTGACTGTATCTAGTTGCAAGATATCCACTTGTAATTGTTCCAACCATATTAAAAAGTCCAATTAAAGCCAATACCATCGCTGCACACCAATCTGGTAATCCTTTATCAATCATGTAAGTGGGTATATGAGTTGCTACTAAAGCAATGTGCCAACCGCATACAAAGAAACCTAAAGTAAGATAGATGTAACTTTTATTTGAAAAAGCCTCTTTTAAAGCTTCTCTAGCTGTTTGATTGTTATTTTGATTTGTACCGACAGGTATTTTTGGTGTTGAAACAAATAATGCTACTATTAATCCTAGACCTAAAAAGAAACAAAAAAATAGCATTGTATTTTCCCACCCATGTTCAACAAGTGAATATCTAGTTATTAATGGTGATATAAAATATCCAAAAGATCCTGCTGAGGTTACTATTCCTGTTGCTATTGTTCTGCTTGATACTGGGAAATGTTTTGCAACAACTGAAACTGGTATACTAATTGCTGTAGAACCCAATCCAACACCAACTAATATTCCAATTGTTATTGTAAAATAATAACCAGTATTAAAACCTGAATAAAATAATAAAATCGCTAATAAATAAAAAACAAATCCAATAAAAATTGCAATATTGCCACCATACTTATCCGTAATAATTCCAAACATAGGACTGAAAACACCCCACAATAAGAGCTGTAATCCCATTGTAAAACCGAACTGTGTTATGGTGATATCTAAATCAGTTGCAAAATCAAAATAAAACATTCCAAAGGTTTGTCTTATTCCTAGCGCAATAATAACAACAACAGATGCAGCTATTACAGTAACTAATGCTTTCTTTGTTGGAAAAAATTTGGTGTCATTCATCTTACAGATTTAATAGCCTGTTTAATGTCAGCAATCAAATCATTTGGATCTTCTAAACCAATATGCAATCTTATAATATGTTCGTTATTACTCAGCTTTGTGTAGCTCCTATTACCCAGTGCCAATTTGTCTTGATATAAAGCAAGACTTTCAAATCCACCCCAGCTGTAACCATGGGCAAATAATTTTAGTTTATTCAAAAATTTAATTACAGAGTTTTTATTTTTAGAAATAATTTTTACACCCATTAACCCAGATGATCCTGAGTAATACTTTTTCCACATTTTGTACTGTTTAATATTTTTTTTAATTGGGTAAAAAACCTCTTTAACTTTTTTTTGTTTGCTCAAAAAATTAGCTACCTTGATTGTATTTTCTTGATGCTTGTCTAGCCTAATATCTAATGTTCTTAGTCCTCTCATAATTAAATAGGCATCATCAGGGCTTAGTCTTAAACCAACTGCTTTTTGACTTAATTCCACTTCTTTAAAAAGTCTTTTTTTAATAGCTAAACTGCCACCCATAACATCTGAATGACCAGAATAATATTTTGTCGCTGAAACTATAGACATATCAAAACCTAAGTCTAAAGGCTTGATTAAATAAGGTGTTCCCCAGGTGTTATCAATAGCTGTATAAATATTCTTATTCTTAGCAAAAGATAATATTTTTTTTAAATCTTGAAATTCAAATGTGTTACTTCCTGGGTTTTCTACAAAAATAAGTTTAGTCTTATTTGTAATTTTTTTTTTTAAGTCATCTAAGTTTTTTGGATCATAAAATACTGCTTTAATATTGAATTTTTTTAAATAGTCTTCAGTTAAAAATCTTGTTGGAGAGTAGACTGAGTCCGTTACAATGATTTCATCACCAGGTCTTACAACACTAATCACTCCAAGAAAAACTGCACCAAATCCTGTTGGAGTTAAATAAACTTGATAGGCATTTTCAATTTTTCTTAATAGTTCTTGTAGTGCAAAAGTTGTTGATGTTCCTTTTCTACCATAATCAAAATTTTTGCTTAAGGGATTTTTTTTATATTTACTTTGTGTTTTCTTTATATCTTGAAGAGTTTTAAATATTATTGTTGAAGCTCTTACTACTGGCGGATTAACTGACTGATTTTGATAATCTTTTCCCACTTGTTTTAAAAAAGTTTTAACTGAATTAACCATAAAAAAATTGATTAGTTATATTGACAATGCTATATCCCTCAAATAAGTCAATAAAATTGTAAAACTAAGGAGATTATGGGATACCCTAAAAAGCATAGAGGCCGAAGAAAAATGGGCTCTAAAAAAAGAAGAGCAAGAAAAAAGAATAAGAAGAAGTAAAATTAATTATTCTTTAATCCAACCACCACCAAGAACTTTGTGACCATATTGGTCTTTTTTATAAAAGACACATGCTTGTCCAGGTGAAATACCATCTTCAGAATTATCTAAATTTACCTCAGCATCATTCTCGTTTATAAAATTTACATTGGCGCTTAATAACTTTCCTGTAGACCTAACTTTGACTAATATATTTTCGTTTAATTCGTTTTTATCGGATAATAAATTAATATTTTTTAAATTAATTTTCTTTTTTCCCAGATGTTCTCTTCCTCCAACAATTATTTCATTATTTTCTGCATCAATTTTAATTACATATAATGCTTCTTTGTCAGCTACTTTAATTCCTTTTCTTTGACCAATAGTAAAATTTATAATTCCATCATGAACACCTATTACTTCACCATTTAGATTTTTAATGTTACCTTTTTTTAAAGAGTCTGGCTTAAACTTTTTTATTACTGATGAATAGTCTCCGTTAGGAACAAAACATATATCTTGACTATCTGGCTTATCTGCAACATTTAAATTTAGTTTTTTAGCAATTTCTCTAGTTTCATTTTTTAACATTCCACCTAATGGAAATCGTAAATAATTTAATTGCTCTCTTGTAGTATTAAATAGAAAATAACTTTGATCTCTATTTTCATCTACTGCTCTATACATATTATTTTTTTCATTTATTGTTATATTTTTTACATAATGACCTGTAATCAAAGCATCGGCATTTAAATCTTTAGCAACTTCATACAAATCTTTAAATTTGACAGTTTGATTACACTGTACGCATGGTATTGGAGTTTCTCCTTTTAAGTAACTTTCTACAAAATTATCAATAACACCTTGCTTAAATTTATCCTGGTAATAAAGAATTTTATGATCAATATCTAATTTATGAGCAACTCTTTTTGCATCTATAACATCTTGGCCTGAGCAACATACTTTTGATTTAACAACTTCTTTACTATCGTTGTATAGTTTTAATGTTATGCCGGTAACATTATATCCTTGCATTTTCATCAAACCTGCAACTGTAGATGAGTCTACACCACCAGACATAGCTACAATTACTTTTGTATCAGACGGTTTCTTATCTAATCCAATTGAGTTTAACTCTAAATTCATGTGGTGGTATTTACACTCATTTATATTATAAGTAAAATCAAATGATTTTAGATTTTGAACCAGGTGATAAAGTTATAAATCCTAATAATAAAGATTGGGGAATAGGACAAGTACAGTCAATTATTAAAGAAAAAGTAACTGTGAATTTCGAAAATGTAGGAAAAAAAGTTATCAATGCTAAAAATATAGAATTAGAAAAGTTAGAATAAATGAAACAAATCGAAATAAAGGCAGCTATTGAAAATCTCATTGACACTTTTTTATACGCAGGAAAAGTTTCAATAGAATTAAGAAAAAAAGGCTTAATAAAAGAAATTAAGGAAGATAACACACCTGTTAGCAATGGTGATCTTGAAGTTAATAGAATTTTAACTGAAAAAATAAATAACTTAACTCCTCAAATACCGATTGTATCAGAAGAAACTAGTCATAATAAATCCAAGAAAGATTTAAAAAATTTTTGGCTAATAGATCCAATTGATGGCACTTATGATTATATTAATGATCTTGACGAATTTACTCTAAATGCTGGTTTAATAATTAATAATCGAGCAGTAGCAGGTATAATATATGCACCCGCTAAAAATAGATTATTTTATTCTTATGAGAAAGGTTGTTCATTTGAAATAATTAACGATAAAAGTATAAAATTAGACTGTTCAAAAATTTCAAGTAATAAACTCAAGTTTGTATCATATTCGAATAAATTGAAACCTGAAATTAATAAAATTTATCAAACAATGAATGTTAGCGAATTTAAAAGGATGAAAAGTTCTTTAAAATTTTGTGTAATAGCTTCAAATGAATACGATGGTTATGTTGCAGAGCCTAGAGCATGTGAATGGGATATAGCAGCTGGGCATGCTATTCTTGAAAATGCAGGGGGTATAGTTACAGATTTTGAGGGAAATGAAATACTTTACGGAAAAGAAAATTTTAAAAATCCTAGTATAATTTTGAAAAGAAATAAAAATATATAATGAGTGAACAATTAAGAATAATATTAATTATAATAGTTTCTGTATCAATTTTTGGATTAATAGTATTTGTGATGGTAAAAAACTATATCAAAAGCAAAATTCAGTATTATTTAGAAGAAAAGAACAAAAAGTCTAAAGAAGATTTATAATTTTCAAATATTCCTCTTTATCTAGTTCCATTACTCTTCTGGAAACCTCAAAATCAAATCCAGATCTTGCTAATATACCAATATCTTTTTTATAGAATAAAGGTCTATTATCTTCAGTTCTTGAAGGACCAATTCTTTTTTTTTTACAAACTTTTATGGCTGAAAAAAAATCTTGATCTTCATTATTTTCATTAATTTGTTCAATTGTATTTTTTATGTATTTTTCTCCAACTCCTTTGCTTATTAAATAATTTCTAATCTTATTTATTGATGAACCTCTTTGGATTAGACTTTTCGCTTTTGTTTCTGAATAAAATTTATCATTTATAAATTTAGACTTTTCTAAATCTTCAGCTACAATCTCGATTAGATCTGAAATATTGCTTCTTTTAACGTTATCAACTTTAGATCTTAAATATTTCTTTAAAAGATATGTTTTTAGCTGTTGTTTTGATGGTGCAAATTTTTCTACATAATTAAGTGCAAAGTTGCGCATTTCATCAATTGTCGCTTCTAAGTTTTTTTTTTTATTTTTTATAGGAATCATTATTGCATTTAATATAATATAACCCTGATGATTGAACAAATATCTGCATTTTTTACAGTAGAAATGATCTATATGTGGTTGAATATAGGTGTAATACCTTTTTGGTTAATGCTTATTATTTTTCCACAAACTAAAGTTTGTGGTTTATTTGTTACATCAATAATTCCAACATTTATTTTGGCAAGTGTTTATGTTTATCTATTATATATATTCTTTTTTGCCGGATATGATTTTGATAAAAACTTTATTTTGTATTTAAGTTTTTATGATCTAGCTGAGCTCTTTGAGAATAATGAGTTTTTAATTTTATTTTGGACACACTTCTTAGCTATAAATTTATTTTGTGGATCTTGGATTGTTAGAGATAGCCAAAGATTTTATATGTCAAAAATTCTAGTCTTTTTTCCTTTAATAATTACTTATTTTATTGGTCCTTTAGGATTATTTATATACTGGGTAATAAGAATTTTTTTCGCAAAGAGAATAAGTTTGTTTGATTAATATTATTTATTTACTTTAAATCCGCTGCTTTTCATTTGAGAAAAGCCGCCATCTATATGTGAAATTTTTTCAAACCCCATATCTTTCAATGATTTTGTAGCTAGTGCAGATCTTAATCCACCTGCACAAAATAAAACCATCTCTTTGTTCATGTCTATCTTGCCTTCTTTAAAGTAAGGACTATCTGGATCCATCCAAAACTCTAACATTCCTCTAGGAATGTGATGAGAATTTTCTATTCTTCCCATTTTCTCAAGTTCTCGAATATCTCTTATGTCAATTAAGTTGCATTTATCACTGTTTACCATTTCTAATGCTTCAGCTGGGGAAAGTGTATTGATTTCTGTCAAAGCTTCTGCGACCAATGTTTGTGCTGATTTAATACTCATAAAGGTTTAATACATCATTATAAAATTTAATCTATGAAAAAATATGCCAAATAAAGCTCCTAATTTCAAAATCCCATCAACCAATTCAAAACTTTTAGAGTTAAAGAAAATCAAAAGTAAATATAAAGTTTTATATTTCTATCCAAAAGATAATACACCAGGCTGCACAATTGAAACAAAAGACTTCAATTCTCTACTTTCACAATTTAAAAAACTAGACTGTGAAGTTATTGGTATTTCTAAAGATAGTATGGAAAGTCATGAAAAATTTAGAGATAAATTTAAAATTAAATTTGATTTGGTAGCAGACGTTAAGAAAGAAGCGATTAAAGCTTACAAAGTTTGGGGTAAAAAAAAATTCATGGGTAGAGAATTTATGGGATTAATAAGAAGTACATTTTTATTAAAAGATGACAAAATTATTAAAGAGTGGCGTTCAGTAAAAGTTAAAGACCACGCAAAAGAAGTGTTAGAATTTTTAAAAACAGTTTAATAAAAAAAGGCCCCATTTACGGGGCCTTTTTAGTTTAACTTAAGGGAGGGAGTTAAATTTAGTCTCTTATAGCGTAAGCTATTACACCAGTTTCAGTTACGTCTGTACCTTTCAGTTCAGCCTCTTTACTTAATCTGATACCCATAGTGTTTTTCATAATTGCCCATACAATGTATGATACTACAAAAACAAATGCGTTGATCGAGATTACACCGATTAACTGTGCACTAAAATTTGCGTCAGAGTTTGTTAGTGGAACAGCTAATGTTCCCCAAACTCCAGCAAATAAGTGAGCTGGTATTGCACCAACAACATCGTCAATCTTAAATGAGAATAATAGTTTTGTTCCAAACACTACTATCAATCCACCGATTGCACCGATGAATATTGCTGCAATAGGTGCTGGCGCTAATGGTTCAGCAGTAATTGCTACTAATCCACCAATTGCACCATTAAGCATTTGAACAACGTCAGTTTTTCCAGCCAGTAATCTGGTAATAACTGCTGCTGCTAAAACACCACCGCACGCTGCTAAGTTTGTATTTATAAATATATTAGATACAGCTACTGCATCATCAAATGATCCCATAGCAAGCTGTGAACCACCGTTGAAACCAAACCAACCTAACCATAAAATGAATACTCCAACAGTTACCAAAGGTATAGAAGAAGCAGCAAATGGTCTCATAGGTTTAGCTGCACCTGATTTATCAAATCTTCCTGTTCTCGCACCTAACAACATAGCTCCTGCTAATGCTGCAGCACCACCAGTTGAGTGTACAAGAGTTGAACCAGCAAAATCAGAGAAACCTAAAGCGGCTAACCAGCCACCACCCCATTGCCATCCCATGACAATTGGATAAATGATTCCTGATAAAATTGCTGCAAATAAGAAGAAAGGCCATAATTTAATTCTTTCTGCTAACGTACCAGATACGATTGATACTGTTGTTGCACAGAACACCATTTGGAAATACCAATCCGATCCATCTGCATATCCTGTATCAACAGCACTTGCATCAGACCATGGAGTGAATGTTCCTATATAGCCACCTTCTGGAATTCCATATGCTAGATTATATCCGACCATCCAGAACATAATTCCAGCGATAGAAAACAATCCAATATTTTTTGCACAAATTACAGATACACTTTTAGAAGTTACCATTCCTGATTCTAGCATTGCGAATCCGCAAGCCATAAACATGACAAGAAAACCACAAACTAAAAAAAGAAAAGTATTAAAGATAAATCCAACTTCTGCAGAGACTGTAGATTCGGCGTAACCTACACTTGTCATGTTCAGTAAGAAAAACAAACTTACTAAAGGACCGACAAGTTTTTTTAAATGTTTAGTCATTTAACCTCCAATGTTAAAAAGATGTTCTTATAATTTTAAAATAAATAAAAACTAATGATTGTTCTTAAAAATAGGTATGCAGTTTTTGCATGTAGAAACAGCCTTTATTGAGAATTTTACCATTCCTAATAAAGGCTGTTAAATGAGTTTTACTTGTTAAATACTTCTTTAAGTGCTTTAGCAGGTAAAAACTTTACCTTCTGAGAAGCAGCGATTTGGATTTGCTCTCCAGTTCTTGGATTACGTCCAATTCGGGCTTTTCTTTTAGCCACTTTGTATGTACCAAAACCTGCAATCTTTACAGAATCGTCGTTTTTCAACGCATCTAGTATAGTATTCGTAATAGTATCAAAAGTACGCTCTGCATCAGCTTTACTTTGATTTAACGAACCAGCTAGCTTTGCTACTAATTGTTTTTTGTTCATTTTAGCTCCGGTTTTAAAGGTTTATGAAACTATACTTAACAAAATCATTGATAATTCAAGCTTTTTTTTAGTATATATTTTTTTTTGAACAACAATATATAGTGGTAAAAAAAGTCAATAAATACAATGTTTTTTTAGCTATTAAAAAAGCCTTAAAATAAGCCTAAATCTTTAAGGTCGTTAAATGTTGCGAAAAACATTAAAGATAACAACAAAAACATTCCGATTCGAAAAAAACCTTCCTGTGTTTTTTGACTTAAAGGACGACCTAATACTTTTTCAAATGCATAAAACATCAGATGTCCTCCATCTAATAAAGGTATTGGAAACAAGTTAATTAGTCCTAAACTTATAGAAATATATGCCATCATACTGACAAAGGGTATAATTCCAAATTCTGCTACTTGGCCAGAAATTTTAGCAATTCTAATTGGACCACCCAATTGAGAACTATCCCCTGCTCCTGTAAACATTGATCCAAGATATTTAAGTGATGAAGTTGTTACAAAATAAACTTCATTAAATGATTGAAGTAAAGCTTGTGCAGGTCCAAGTTTTTTGTGTGTTATTTGATTGTTATAAGGACTAAGTTTAATGCCTACCATCCTTTTCTTTAATTTGTTTCCTAATTCATCAACGCTATCAACAAAATTTGGCTTTACTTTTAATATTATCTCCTGGTCATATCTTGAAACTTTAAAATCGATAAATTCTGATGTTGACATTGCTATTAATTTAGAAACATCAAGAATACTCTCAACTTTTGTATTATCTATTTCAATAATAACATCATTTTTTTGCATACCAGCAACTTCTGCTGGACTATCTTTTAATACTTCATCAATTACAGCTGGTGTAAAATCTTTACCTGCAAACATGTATATGAAAGTAAAAATGACTAAAGCTAATATAAAATTAGCCAATGGTCCTCCAGCAACAATTAATGCTCTTTGGTAAAGAGGTTTTGTTACAAACAATTTATGTTGGTCTTCTTTGCTATATTTTTTTAGTAGTTCCTCTTGATCTGCTTGTGAAAATACATTCCTATCTCCGAAAAATTTTACATAACCGCCTAGTGGTATCCAACAAACTTTCCATCTTGTCCCTGATTTATCGTTCCATCCAAATAATTCTCGACCAAAACCTATCGAAAAGTCTGTTACACCAACACCATATCTTTTTGCAAAATAATAATGTCCATATTCATGAATGAAAACAACAACAACAATTAATACAATAAATGGTAATATAAAATTGAGCATTTATTAAATTATACAATAATTAGGTTTTTAATAAACATCAATTATTTCAATTTCCATGCAATTATTGGTGATAAAGTTGCCGCAATAAATGAACAAAACAAAAGAGATTGAGAAATATACGATGGTGCTAAATCCATTGGCAAAATTATGCCAAATAGTATTGATTTAGAAAAATCAGGACTTGGAAAAAATAATAGTCCTGCAATTAATCCTATTAATATAGAAACATAAGCATTTTTTTCATCATAAGATTTTGAATAAAAAGTATAAAAAACACTTAGAACAGCCGCACAACAAAATAAATCTGCTATTAAGAATAAATAAAGAATACTAAATCCTTTTGATGCAACAAAAAAAGCTATGACTGAAAGAAAAATAACAAATTGTTTTGAGATATTTAAATGATTATTTTTTAAATTTAATACTTTATCTACATCGACTATTACCAAACTTGAAATAGCATTTATTAAAGTATCAATACTACTTATTGTTAAAGAGATAGCTAAAATTATTACAATGACTGAAAATATTATTAAATTTTCTTTTAATAAAATTGAGAAAAATGCAAGATCAGGTATTACATTAGTATCTTGAGAGACAGCCACTAAACCACTGAATCCCATAAAAAATACTATTGGTAATATTATTAAAAATGAAAATATTAAACTTTTTTTTAAAACTTCGTAATTTTTTGCAGCATAAACTCTCTGCCAATTACCTTGATGAAAAAGATTAGTTGCAGCAACAGCTATAAAGAAAGTTAAACCGGCAGTATAATTTTGAAGATAACTAAAACTTAACAAATGCGGATTATTATTTTTAATAATTTCAAAATTAAATTCGTTTGTTTCAATTGAGGTAATAAAAATTAAACTAATTATTAAAAGTGCTGTAAATACAAAAAATTGAATATTATCTGTGATTAAAGATGCTCTTAACCCTCCATATAATGTGTAAACTAAAGAACATGATATTACTATTAAAGAGGTGATCCACAATTCAGTGCCAGATATGTAATTAATTAAAAAAGCTACAGCAGTAACTTCAGCAATTAAAAAGATTGTCATGTAAAAAATGGAAAAAACTAAAATAAGTTTATAAAGATTTGGTCCAAATCTTAATCTTATTATTTCAATAATACTTTTGCCTTGCGGATAACTAGTTCTAAATTTTTTACCAAGATAAATTAAAATAAAAAGCGGAAATGCAGTTCCTAGTGAATAGCCAATCACTGCACCAATTCCTCCCCATGTTGCTGCTGATGCGGGTCCAAATAAAATCCAAGCACCAAGTGCTGAAGCAACAAGACTTGTTGTTAAGGATAAAGTTCCAATCGAACGGTTTGCAACTAAATAATTATTAAGTCCTTTAAATTTTTTTGAAAAATAAATTCCAACAAAAACAAATATTAAAGAAATTGAAATAATTAATATTATTGCTGATGATTGATTGATTATATTTAAATTATTCATTTTCCCTTTCTGAATTACCGGACAGGTTCTAAGGGTATTTCTCAGCCATCTGGCACCCCATTTACAACTTATTTCAAAGATTAAATGAAATCAATTATTAACTTAGCGCTACTAACAAGAATTAAAGCGTAAATGATATTATAAAATAAATTTTCCTCAATTATTTTAAGTAATTTGTAACCTATAAAAATTCCAATAAGCGCTAGGGGAAAGAGAGTAACTGATTGATATAAAGTATCAAAATTCATCATAGATAAATAAACATACAGAGGAAGCTTAATTAGATTAACACAACTAAAAAAAATAATTCTTGTGCCAACATAAATTTCTTTTTTCATTCTTAGTGGAAGCAAATAAAGACTTGTTGGAGTCCCTCCCGCATGAACACAAAAACTTGAAAAACCGGCAATGGATGAACAAATAGCCCCTTTAAAAAAGTTTTTTTTTGCCGGTATAGTTTTTTCTTTTTTAAATAAAAAATAATGACCAGAAAATAAAAAACCCATTATTCCAACTATTAACTTAAGCAAATCCTCAGAAAAATAAGTAAATGTAAATGAGCCAATTATTATTCCAATAGCTGCAAATGGAACTATTAATTTAAGTGTTCCAAAATCAAACTCTCTTCTAAATCTATAAACTGCAATAATGTCTGAAAAAATTAATATTGGTAAAATAATTGCAAGTGCTTGATTTAATGGCATTACTACTGTCATTAATGGAACTGAAATTAATGATATTGATCCACCTAAACCTGATTTAGCAATTCCATACAATACGATAGCTGGAACAACGCTAACAAAGAATAATAAATTTATCTCCATTATAAATTAGAAATATAGTAATAAAGATAAAACCACTAATATTAAAACCAATATGATGACAGCTATGTAATTGAGTTTAATTTTAAATTTGCTTAATAAAAATTCATTAATTTTTTCCCAGAAAATAATAATTAAAATTAATAGTACTGCTGGAAGAATAAATTTAATCATAAATCTATTTACATCAAAAAATACATCAATCCAAATATAACAAGTATAATTATTATCCAAATTGAAAAATTAGATATCAATTGTTTAATATTTGAGTTTGATCTGAGAAAATTAGGTAGAACTAATATTAAGACTAATATTAAAAATATTGCAGGAATTATCTGGTCAACAGTCAAATTAATTTTTTATATTATAACCTTTTTTAAGTATAATTGAGACAAGAGTTACACATACAATTAAAAATATAAACATTGTTGAAATACTTATCCAAATATCAAAATCAGAAACTCCATAAAATGCAAACCTCAGCCCATTAATTAAATATACAACAGGATTAAAATAAGTGACTGTTTGCCAGAAACTTGGGAGCATATCTAGCGAATACAAACTTCCACCTAAGAATACCATTGGTGTTATGACAATTGTTGGTATTATAGACATTTGCTCGAAATTTTTACTAAGAAGTCCAATTAAAAACCCAAACAAAGCAAAAGTAAAAGCAACTAGAATTAATAAGAAAATCATTAGTAAAGGAAACTTTACATTTACTTCTGCAAAAAAAAGTGAAGTGCAGAAAATTACTGCAGCAACAATTAAGGTTTTAGTTGCACCTGCACCAACATAAGCAATTACAATTTCTACAGTAGAAATTGGAGCTGCTAAAATTTCATAAATTGTTCCATTAAATTTAGGAAAAAAAATTCCAAAAGAAGTGTTACTGATAGATTGCGTTAATAATGTTAACATCAATAATCCTGGAACTATATAAGAGCCATAACTAATGCCATCAATTTTTTGTACATAATCCCCGATTACCGAGCCGAATACTATAAAGTATAATGAAGTAGATAAAACTGGAGAAAGAAGAGATTGAATTAATGTTCTTCTAAATCGATCCATTTCATGAAAATAAATTGCTCTTAATGCGTAAAAATTAATCCTCATTATTTTCCTTTACCAATGTCACAAAAATCTTTTCAAGATTATTTTGCTCTGTTTTTAAATCTCTCATCCTCAAACCTGCATTTTTTAAATCTTGAAGCATCTTTGTGATACCTGTTCTTTCAGCATGTAAGTTATAGTTGTAAATTAATGAATAATTATCATTAGATATTGATAGATTATATTCATTAAGTTCTGCTGGAATTTTTTCGACTTTATCTTGTAATTCAATGGTTAATTTTTTATGACCCATTTTTTTTAATAAATCTATTTTATTATCAACAACAATTATTTCTCCTTGATTAATTACTGCAACTCGGTCTGCGATTGCCTCTGCTTCTTCAATATAGTGTGTTGTTAATATTATAGTTACTCCTGTTTTCCTTAATCTCTCTACAACTTTCCACATATCTTTTCTCAATTCTACATCAACACCTGCTGTTGGCTCATCAAGAAATAATATCGAAGGTTCATGTGATAATGCTTTTGCTATCATTACACGTCTTTTCATTCCTCCTGAAAGCTGATTTAACCTTAAATCTTTTTTGTCCCATAAACTGAAATCTTTAAGAACTTTTTCTATATGTTGAGGTTTCGGCTTTTTTCCATATAAACCTCTTGAATATGAAACATTGTTAAACACTGTTTCAAATTGTTCTAATGAAATTTCTTGAGGGACCAGTCCTATTCTTGATCTTGTTTCTCTATAATCTTTTATAATATCAAAACCATCTACTGTAATTACTCCTGAAGTTGGTTTAACTATACCACATACAATACTTATGAGTGTAGTTTTACCAGCTCCATTTGGTCCAAGCATAGCAATAATTTCACCTTGCTTTATATTTAAGTTAACAGTTTTTAAAGCATTAAATCCGTTGTCATATACCTTCGAAAGGTTATCTATTGTTATTAAATCTTTAGTCATTATCCGCAATCTTAAAATGATATAGAGGTGTTTTTAATGACAAGCAATATTATATTTTTTTAATCTCCAATAATTGTATGGCCATGGAGTTAAAAAACCAACTAGTAGCATTATTGGAACTACCCACCAATTTAAAATAGCTCCACCTGTTAAAATTACATCTGTGAGGTTCATAGCTATTTCCATACTGACCATTGATATAAAGCTCATACCAAGTGCAGTCTTTAATGCTTTGGAAAAATCAAGTTTTTGTCTTAGTAAAATTATAGTTTCTAAAATAATACTTGTAATCAAACCATTTATAATTGCTAAAGTCATGATGGCTAAAACAGGCCAGGGAATTCCTGTTATCTGAAAATACAATATAGTTCCAAAGTCACCAATTGCACAGCCTAGTAAACACCAAGCAGTATTTTTTGCGCTTCTTTTCCAAGTATGCTTGCATGACCAATTAAAATTAATTGCTTCTGAACTCATTGTTTGCTCATTTCTAAATGATATTCATAAATATCATCTTTCCAATAAGATTTAATGTACGAAAGAATGTTATCAATACCTTCATCACTTATTTTGTCACCAAAACCCATCATCTTGCCTTCATAATTTTTTATCAATTTAGCAAATCCATACTTTATCATTCTATGTAGTAACTCATCTGTATGATGCCAAGTATGACCAGTTCCATTTAAAGGGGGTGCTTTTCTATGCCCATCTTCATCTAAACTTTGCCAATTTGTAGCTCCAGCTAAATTTGCTTGGTGACAAGAAACACAATATTGATTGTATAATATCTTGCCATTTTTAATTGCTTCTAATGAATCTCTTGTTATGGGGTAGTGCGAATGAGAGAAAGCAGTATCTGCATAAAATAAAACAATAAGGATAAAAAAATACTTTTTCATTAGTGTGGAGCCCTATATCTGCTATGACAAGCTTTACAGCTCGACCACATATATTGTTTCAAAGCTGTTCTAAAATCATCTTGGTCTTCGATAATTGAAGCTAGCTTTATCATTTGATCAGATGATTTTTTCATTAGAGCATTAAATTCATCTTTTTCTTCCCAAATAATTGGTAAAGCCTCTGTTCCATGTCCCTCTTTTGTATTTTCTGGAAATAAATTTAGTAATTCTAAATAATTATCACTCATTCTAATCATCAGTTTTTTTGAGTCCTCAATTTCAACTTCGTTAAGCAAAATACTAATTCTTTTTGCTAGTTTATAATTTTGACTGAATAAAGATTTTCTTTTCTTTATTATGTCTTTTGCGCTTTCTTCTGATAAAACATTAGAATTAAATGAAAAAGAAAGTGCTACAATAAACATTATTTTGAAAATATTATTTATTTTTATAAAATAGCTCATGTCGAATAGTATAACATTACGATATAGTTGGTTAGCTAAATTTTTCCATTGGTTCACTTTGCTCCTTCTAATTGCTCAGATACCAATGGGGTTTATTTTAGTCAGATTGGATTTTTCGGATTTAAGAATAACTATAGAAAATGTGCATGTAATTGTTGGGATATCTATATTTTACATAACCTTATTTAGGTTAATTTATAAATTTTTTAGCAAGTCCCCAAAACTAATGCCTGAGTCATTCTTTGGACAAAACTTGATTGCGAAATTGAATCATTTCGCTCTTTATGTCGCACTTTTAACAATAACAACATCAGGAATTTTAAAAAAGCTATTTAATGGTGAAAAACTAAATTTTTTTATTTTTAAATTAAGGATTGAAGATAACTTTGATTTAGCGGATCAATTTTACAATGTTCACGTTATTTCAAATTATATATTAATAGTTTTAATCTCATTGCATATTTTTGCAGTTTTGTTTCATCAAATATTTTTGAAAGAAAACATCTTGAAAAGAATGACCAGATAATTAAATAGAGCTCATGAAAAAATATTTTGTCTTTCTTATTTTATTCTTGATACCAAATATCTCATTTGGTTTTGAAAAAACTACAAATTTTGATCTGAAAAAATTATTAGAAATTCAAAAATCTGGTAAAACGATTGTTATTAATTCTTGGAATGAATATTGTTCAACATGTGCAGCACAAACAAAAGTTTTCGATCAAGCAATGAAAGACTTTAAGGATGTTGAGTTTTTATTCTATGAGCAAACAGAACATGAAGATATTGCAAAAACTTTAGGTGTTAATTATTGGACTACAATAGTAGTTTTTAAAGGTGAAAGTGAAGTAGCAAGAGAAATTGGTTTAACTGACAAAGACCAAATATATAGTTTAATAAACAAAGGTATATAATTCCTTTTTACCTCCCCTTTCGAGGAGGTGAATTCAACAAAAAAGAGAGAAATAAATGAATGTTAAATTCAGGAATAATTTTTTAATTATTAATGCTATATAGAATTAATTTTTTTTTTGTCAATTTACGAAAAAGTAAGAGAAAATAGGGATTTTAGTTAAGCAAAGCTTTGTGAGCTGGTAAATAATCATGGCCAAATACATCTGCTACAGCTTTATGAGTAACGCCTCCTTTAAATACATTTAATCCTGCTTGAAAATTTTGATCATCATTTAAAGCTTTTAAGTAACCATCTTTTGCTAATTTAGATAAAAAAGGAAGTGTTGCTTTGTTTAAGGCAATTGTTGATGTTCTAGGAACACCGCCAGGCATGTTTGCAACGCAATAATGAATTATATCATCTATTATAAAAGTTGGTTCTGCAAAGGTAGTGGGTTTACTGGTTTCAACACATCCTCCTTGATCAATTGCAACATCTACAATCACTGATCCCCTTTTCATTTTTTTTAACATATTTTTTGTAACTAATTTTGGTGCCTCAGCTCCTGGTATCAAAACACCACCTACTAACAAATCACATTCGGAAATTAATTTTTCTAAATCAGTTTTATCACTTAAATTAGGTATTATTTTATCTCCAAACATTTGGGTAAGTTCGTTTAATCTTTTTTCAGATTTATCTACAATATTAACTTTGGCTTTCATGCCTGTTGCAATTATAGCAGCATTTTCTCCTACTACTCCACCTCCAAGTATAACTACATTTCCAGGCTCTACACCAGGAGCTCCTCCTAACAAAAGACCACGGCCTTTTTGATTTTTTTCTAAACAATGTGCACCCGCTTGTACTGACATTCTTCCAGCTACTGCACTCATTGGTGCTAACAAAGGAAGTCTTCCGTTATTATCTGTGACTGTTTCATAAGCGATGCATATTGATTTGCTGTCTATTAAACCTTGTGTCAGTTCCTTGGCTGCAGCAAGATGAAGATACGTAAAGACAACTTGATTTTCTCTTATCATTCTTACTTCGCTAGATTGTGGCTCTTTAACTTTAACAATGATGTCGGAGTCGTTAAATATATCTTCAGCTGTATTAACTATTTTTGCTCCACTTGATACGTAATGATCGTTTTCAAATCCTGCTTCAAAACCTCCATTATTTTCAATTAAAACTTCGTGGCCATTAGAAGTTAGTGTCTTTACACTTTCGGGAGTGAGTCCAATTCTATTTTCTTGAGGCTTTATTTCTTTTGGAACCCCGATTTTCATAGAATTAAATTAATTTTTTTTGCTTTTTGAATAATTTGTAATACCAGTTCTTAGTTTCTCGATTATTTCATCAATATGTTTTTTTTCACAGATAAACATTGGAGCAATAATTAAACAATCTCCAGTCGCTTTAAAGTTAACTCCTGCATCATAACAGTGTTTGAAACATGTAAATCCTGCTGCGCCAGGTTTTTTATGCATTTTAATATCAATACCACCCATCATTCCATAACCTCTTATGTTATCAACAACATCAATATCTTTTAAAGACATTAAACCTTCTTGGAAATATGGAGATAAATTTTTTGCTCTATTAAAGATGTCATCTTTTTCAAAAATATCTTGAACCGCTAAGCCTGCAGCAACTGAAACTGGAATTCCAGAGTAAGTGTAACCGTGAAATAGTTCTATTGTTCCTTTTGGAGATCCATCCATAACCGTGTCGTAAATTTCTTCTTTACACGCAACTGCACCTAAGGGACTTATTCCATTTGTTGTTGCTTTAGCCATTGTTATAATATCAGGTGTAACTCCGTATTCTTGCGATGCAAAAGGCGAACCTGTTCTTCCCCATCCTGTAATAACTTCGTCAAAAACTAATAAAATACCATGCTTATCGCAAATTTCTCTTAGTCTTTGCAAATATCCTTTTGGTGGAACTAAAGTTCCTGTTGATCCAGCAATTGGTTCAACAATACAAGCTGCTATATTTTCTGAACCAAAATTTGTACAAATTCTCTCAAGATCTTCTGCCATTTCTGCACCAGTTTCAGGTTGACCTGAAACAAATTTATGTTCAGGTAAATGCGTATGTCTCATGTGAAGAACGCCTGGCATCAAAACATTGGCAAATGTTTTCACATTGTTAATCATTCCACCAACAGAAGTAGCTCCGATATTCATCCCGTGATAACCTCTTTCTCTTCCAACAAACCTAAATCTATGTCCTTCACCTCTTGCTTTATGATATGCAACTGCAATTTTAATTGCAGTCTCTACAGCAGTAGATCCACAAATTGTGTAAAAAATTCTATTTAAATTTCCTGGCGTATGTTTAGAAATTTTTGTTGCAAGTTCAAATGAACCACCAAAACCCTGTTGAAATGGTTGAGCATAGTCTAATTTTTTTAATTGATTTGTAATTGCATTAATAATTTCTTCTCTTCCATGGCCTAAAGGATTACAAAATAATCCCGAGCTTGCATCTATCTGAGTTTGACCTTGATGATTTTTTAAATAAACACCTTTTGCTTCTACAATTAATCTCGGAGACTCTTTAAAATCTCTATTGGATGTAAATGGCATCCAATGTTCATTTAAAGAATTTGGTATTTGAGGTTTTTCTGAACTCATAAATATGTTCGATTCATAGACTAATTATATAAATTAACCAGTAAATTTTAGTCATACTTGCTATGTTAAATGACCGCAACTATAGGTTGTAACTTATGACTTTTGAAGCCTGTGTAATTTATTCATCATTTACTTAAAAGAAAATTTAAACTTAAATATCGATAATTAAATTTAATTAACAGGAGATGAAATGAAAAAAATAGTTAGTTTCATTTTAGGAAGTTTATTTGCTCTAAACTTAACAATCACAGCAGCAAACTCTGCTGCGAACGAAGTTAGAGTTGCATACTTTCTAGAGTGGCCAAGTCCAAATTTAGAGGACATGCAAAAAAAGAATTTTGCTAAAGCTTTAGGAGTTCCAGTAAAATGGACAAACTTCACAAATGGTGGAGCAATGACAGATGCAATGTTAGCAGGAGATATTGATATTTCTTACTCACAAGGTTTGGTACCATTTATTAATGCTGTAAAATCAAATGCACCTATCAAACTAGTTGATATTGCAATGGAGTATGGAATGGGTGGAACAACTTGTGTAACATCTAATGCATCAGGAATAACAAAAGCAAATGCAACTGAATTAGAAGGTAAAAAAGTTGCTGTTCCATTAGGTACTATGGCTGAGTACGTTTTCGACGAAAGTATGAAAGTTGTCGGAGCTGACAGAAGCAAAATGGATATTATTCAAATGGACCCTGAAGAAGGTGCGGCTGCATTAGTAAGTGGAGATGTAGTAATGGCATGTCTATTTGGTGGTAATTCTATCAAAGCTGCAGTTGCTGTAGGATCAAGACTTTTAACTGTTCAAGAAGCAAGAGATGCAGGTATTTTGGGAATAGATATTACTTCTGTAACAGACAAGTTTATGAAGGAAAATCCTGGAATGTTGAGAACTTTTATTGAAGTAACTCACGAAGCAAATGAAAGATATAGAAATGGAAAAAGCGATATGAATTCTATGTCGAAAGCTTCAGAGATGAAAGTCGCTGATATGAAAGAAACTTTAAGTGGGTTCAAATTCTTAACTCCAGAAGAAACTAAAAAATCTATGGAAAGCGGAAACTTAGACGCGTTCTTAAAAGGAATGGGAACTCCAGGTGGAGCGGTAGACACTAGTTTCTTACCTTTATAATTTAAAGATTAGAATAATTTAATAGGCGCCAATTTTATTGGTGCCTATTTTTTTAAGTAAATATTTTATATAAAGTCAACTAATGAGTGATTTAATATCTCAAAATCTAAACATGATTTTCAAAACTCCAAAAGGAGAGACTGTTCATGCTTTAAAAGATTTAAATTTCAAATTAAAAAAAGGAGAACTATTAACTGTTCTTGGGCCTTCTGGTTGTGGAAAAACAACTTTGTTAAATATTGCAGCTGGTTTCTTAAGACCGACATCTGGAAATATAACTTTGAACGGTAAAGAAATTGATGGACCTGGAGTTGAAAGAGGAATGGTTTTTCAACAAGGTGCATTATTTGAATGGTTGACTGTTGCAGAGAATGTAAACTTTGGTCTTAGAATGAAAAAAAAAGATCCTATAGAAACTTCAAAAAAAGTAGACGAGTGGCTAGAAATTGTTGGCTTAAAAGGATTTGGAAATACCCCAACTTATCAATTATCTGGTGGAATGCAGCAAAGAGTAGCTCTTGCAAGGTGTTTAATTAATGATCCTGATTTGATTTTAATGGATGAGCCTTTGGGTGCCCTTGATGCTTTAACAAGAGAAAAAATGCAATCTTTAGTTTTGAAAATTTGGAAGGAAACTGGAAAAACAATTATTTTAATTACTCACTCAGTTGAGGAAGCACTACTGCTTGGTGAAAGGTTGTACGTAATGGCACCAAGACCAGGTAGGATACATAAAGAATATAATCTTCCATTTGCAGAGATGGGATTAAAAGAAGATTTAAGAGAAATAAAAAAAAATAAAGATTTTTCATCAAAAAGAGAAGAAATTTTATCCATGATTTGGAACATGGAGGAAGAAATTATGGGAAAAGAAAATTAAATGTTTACTCAAATAATAACAATATTAATTCTTGTATCAATTATCGGGTGCATACTTTATGGAAGACGTTTAATAAAAACTGAAAAAGTTGATGCAGTTTTTGGAAATCCAGAAAGAGCAAAAGGTGGAACTCATTGGATAATTGTTGGAAGCAGTGCAATATTGTTGGTTTGGCTTTATTATTCTTGGGATATTGCAAAAGGATTTTATCCAAAATCAGCAAATGAATTATGTCAGGTCGCAAAAATAAATGAGTCTTTACTAGGATTAAAATATCAATTTCCAATTGAAGAAAGAGAATTCAAAAGTACTTCAATAATAAAAATAGAAAATAAAAATCTTAAAAAAATAAGTTTGGAAATTCAAAATTCGTCAGATTTAAGCAACTTACAGAAAACTGCATTAGTTGGTTTTATTAATAAAACAAACAAATTAATTCCATTACTTACTAACGATAATCTAATGGAGATTAACACAAAAATTAAAATAGATGAGATGACTGATGAAATTATATTGTTAAGCACTAATTTTCAAAAGAAAGATTATCCATTTGAAACACCAGAGCAAAAAAATAAAAGACTAAAGGCAATTGCTGAGCAAGGAAGCTGGGGCATAGTAACTGTAAGTGCCGGTACAGGATCAATAGAAAACACTATTGAAGTGCCTTTAGTACCTGAAACTGATAGAGGGTTAAAATTTCACGCTGCAGCTGAACAATTAAAAAAAATTAATGATAAATTTTTTAAATTAAGAAACCATAATCCTCAATTCAAAAATGCAATAAAAGAACTTAAATCAGAGATAAAATTATATAGAAAAAATTTAGATGACACTGAGGAAGTGGCATCTACTTACGCAAAAAACATTGTAAAAATTGCAAGAAGAATTGAATTTGCAAGTATTTATCCACCAAATGCTCTTAATGAAATGCAAAATGCAATTATTGAATTTGATAATCTTCAAAAAACTGAGCAAGGGGGTTTAAGATTAATTGACATTCTTTTATTCCCTGCAGGAACTATAGTTGCAAGTGGCCCTAGTTGTTCTGAGCAAGGTTCGGGTAGATGGTTACCAAAACCCTCGGATACACTTAATAAATTTATTTTAATGTCTAAGCCAAGTGTAGGTTACAAAAATATCCCACTTCTTTGGATTGATATGATGGATGTAAGCCAAATAATTGGCTTTATATTGCCAGATTGGATAGCTGATGTTTTGCCTGGAGAATATCCAGTTCACACTAAAGATGGCGTTGTTAAGCAAAATTTTAAAGGGAAAGTTTTAAAAATTGTTACTGGCGATTTTAAATTATTTAAAATTCCTGTTCCATATGGACATATCTGGGATTCATTTTTAAGAGTTTTTCTTGGATTAGTTTTTGGAATATTGATTGGTGTACCATTGGGACTTTTCATGGGTTTAAATAGATTTGCTAAAGGTTTCTTTGATCCATTAATTGAACTTTACAGACCAGTTCCACCACTTGCATGGGCACCTTTGATTATTTCTGTTCTCGGAATTGATAATACTGGAAAAGTATTTTTATTATTTATGGTTTCATTATCTATAATGATTATTTCAGCTAGAGCTGGAGCTTCGGGCACACAGTTATCTAAAATTCATGCAGCACATTCTCTTGGTGCTTCTAAAAGACAAATACTTAGATATGTTATTTTTCCAAATTCTTTACCTGAAATTTTAACAGGTATTAGAGTGGCGGTTGGTATGTGTTGGGGGACTTTAGTTGCAGCAGAATTTTTAGCAGGCACAACTGGAATTGGATTTGTTGAAAATGTTGCCAAAAAGTATTTTCAATACGAAGTAATTTGGATAACCATTTTTATTATGGGTATGTTGGGTCTTCTTTTTGACTTAACTTTGAGAAAAATTATAGATAAGACTATACCTTGGAGAGGCAAAGGTTAATCCTTAATCGTCAAGTAAACGTAATTCTTTTTCGTCGAATTTTAAATAAACGTTTTCTCCAACATTAAATATTTCATTTGTATCGCTAGAAACTACGTAAATTTTACCGACTTTTGAATTAACTATATACTGATAACTATTTCCAACGAATGACGCATTATTAACAGATGCATATATTGAGTTTTCTTCAGGACTTTTTGAAATAGTTATTTTTTCTGGTCTTAAAGAGACGGAAACTGAACTTTCTAATTTTTGATCACTTTCTATTTTAATTTTCATTTCTGCTAATTGAATCTCATAAATATTATTATTTTGATTAATGATTTCAGCTTTAACAACATTTGCGTCTCCTATGAAATTGGCTACAAATTTAGTTTTAGGAAAGTTATACAATTCTTTTGGGCTACCTTGTTGAGCAATAATAGCATTGTTCATTACAATTACTTTATCAGAAATTGCTAATGCTTCCTCTTGATCGTGAGTTACATAAATTGTAGTTACTCCAAGTTTTTGTTGAATTTCTCTAATATCCTCTCTTACTTGTCTTCTTAATTTTGCATCTAAATTAGATAAAGGCTCGTCAAAGAGTAGAACCTTAGGTTTCAGTACAATTGCTCTTGCAACAGCTACTCTTTGTTGCTGACCTCCAGATAGCTCTGAGGGCATCCTATTTTCATAACCTTCTAAATTAACTAACTTAAGAGTTTCTAAAGACTTTTCTGTAAATTCTTCTTTTGGAACATTTATCATCTTTAAACCATACGATACATTTTCAAGCACACTCATATGTGGAAACAAAGCATAAGACTGAAATACCATAGATACATCTCTATCTGTTGCTGGTAATAATGTTACATCTTCATTTTCTACTAAAATTCTGCCACTAGTAGCTCTTTCTAGACCGGCAATAATTCTTAAAGAAGTAGTTTTTCCGCATCCAGAAGGACCTAGTAATGTAGTCAGTGTTCCTGCTTCAAAAGTACAACTCACATTATCAACAGCAACAGTCTCATTAAATTTTTTTGTAATATTTTCAAATTTTACTTCTGCTTTTTTCATTATCCAAAATTTCCTTGTAATATTCCCTCTGTTTGCTCTCTTCTCCCTAATTTACGTTTACCTATTATTAATTGCATTAATGTTATTGTAAATAACATAACAACAATTAATGCAGAAGAATAAACAATTGCTAGACCATAATCATTGTTTTCTAATCTTCCTAATATATATGAGACAGCTAAATCATAATTAGCACTCACAAGAAATATAACAGCACTAATTGCCGTCATTGCTCTAACAAAACTAAAAACTAAAGAAGCAGTAATTGCAGGTTTAAGCAATGGGAGAATTACATTCCTAAATGTTTGAGAACTAGATGCATTCAATGTTGATGATGCTTCATCTAAATGAGGATCTAATTGATTCATTGAAGCTATACCTGCCCTAACCCCAACAGGCATATTTCTGAATACAAAAGCGATTACCAAAATAATTCCTGTTCCTGTAAGTTCAAGTGGCGGAACATTAAACGCAAAAACGTAACTCACACCAATAACACTTCCAGGTATTGCAAAACTTAACATCGTGCCGAATTCGAAAGCATTTTTTCCTTTAAATTTGTGTCTTGTAAGAAGATATGCTGTTAAAATACCTATTGCAGCAGTGGGAAATGATGAAATTAATGCTATCGCAAAAGTAGTGTTAAAAGAATTCCACGCGGTACCAGTCCACAAAATTCCTCTTTCTTTAACCCATTCAACACTAAATGCTTCAATATAATGTCTTAACGTAAAACTGTGATCGACACCCCACATTTCTACAAATCCACCAAACATAATCATAATATAAATTATAAATGTAAGGAGCGCCCAAGGTAGAACAGTTGAGTAAATTATCCACTTAGTATTATTTGGTAATTCAGGATGAACTCCACTATCACCTTTGCCAGAAATTGAAATATAGGATTTTTTTCCCAACCATTGGTTCTGAAGATAAAATACTACCAGAACAACGGTTAATAAAATCATTGCTAATATTGCAGCTTTTGTTTCATCATACTGTGCACCCACAATTGCAAAGAATATTTCTGTAGATAAAACATCATATTCGGCACCTAACACTAGTGGATTTCCAAAATCAGCTAAGCTTTCAATAAAGCCAAGCAAAAATGCATTGGCAATTCCAGGTCTCATTAAAGGCAATGTAACAGTTTTAAAAACTTGCCATTTTGAAGCTCTCAATGTTTGTGAAGCCTCTTCCATTGCAGGACTTACACTTTCAACAACTCCTATTAAAACTAAAAAAGCAATAGGTGTAAAAGCTAGAGTTTGTGCAAACCATATTCCTGGTAAACCATAAATCCATCTCGAGGGCTCTATCTCGAAAGCCCATTCAAGAAAAGAACTTACAACTCCCGTTCTACCAAATAAAATTATTATCGCTAAACCAATTACAAATGGAGGAGTTATGATTGGTAAAACAGATAAAATTCTAATCGTTTTTTTAAATTTAAAACTTGTTCTTGCAATTAATAAAGCAAAACCTAAACCCAAAATTGTTGAAGAGAAAGCTGTAAGTGTTCCCATAGTAACGGTGTTCCAAAAAACACCACATGCATAATCACTATACAAACAATCAAGACCCCAAATTCCTTTATTAAATATTTTGGTTGAAAAATTACTGATTTCATATCCACCCTCTGTGCCTTTAAAGGCAACAGCAAACATTCTAAAAATAGGAAAAAAAACAAAAGTTGAAACTAAAATAATTATGCTTCCTATACTTCCTACAATAAAATTGTCTCCATTCAACCACCCACGTGAGGATAGCCCGTGTGTAATATAAAAAATAAATGTAGAGCATAAAAGAACTGCACCAGACCCTACTCCAAATTGATTTTCTACATCGCCAAAAATCGATTGAAAGATTTCAAAATTCCACCCTCTTATACCAATTGAAAACCCCTGAAGAATAAAATAAAAAATGCCAAACAATCCTGAGTACAAGAAAATTTTGGAATAAATGGGATTACTCTGATTTAATTTTAAGGTTGATAATGGAAAAAATAAAGGAACAACTAAAGGAAGAAGCCAATATTTTTTATTAATAAATACCTGTGGTAATACAGAACCATAATCTTCTAAAGAATATTCTAATATCCAGTTTATTGAGAAAAACCCGTCACCTGTTACATACCATGGAAATATTAGGAAACCCAATACTCCGATGAGCATCCAACAGATAACGAGCCCTCTCATTTAATTCCTTATCTAGGAATTACAGAAACATCGTTATCCCATTTGGATAACAAACTCGCTCTAGTACTTTTATCTCCATAAACTTTAAAATTATAATCAATTAAGTTTATTGTTGATAAGTCTGGAGCATCAGGATCAGCTTTTGCTTTAGTATTAGATGGCACTTGCAAAGATTTTCCTGAAGTGAAGACCATAGTTTGAATAGCGGGACTTAAAGCCCAGTCATAAAACTTTTTAGCTTCCTTCATATTTCTTGCACCTGCAATAATACTCATAGATCCAACTTCATAACCAGTTCCTTCAGCTGGAGAGACCGTAACAACCGGCAAACCTTTTTTTGTTTGTTTCACACCATCATGTTGGAAACAAATACCGATTAAGTTTTCACCTCTACCAGTTGCCTTAATTGGTGCAGAACCAGATTTAGTATATGTATTTATGTTTGCATGAAGTTTTTTCATGTAATCCCAACCTTTATCTTCTCCAAATATTTGAAGAATAGTGGCTAAGGTAGTGTAAGCAGTTCCAGATGAATTTGGATTTGCTACTTGTATTTCGCCTTTATATATTGGTTTTGTTAAATCCATCCATGATTTTGGAGCTGGAAGACCTTTTTTTGCTAAAAGATCTTTGTTGTATCCAAAACCTAATGCACCAACATAAATTCCTACTGATTTAAAATCAGCATTTTTTGCTTGGTTCTGAGCTGCAGGCAATAAATCATTAAAATGAACAGATTTATATTTCTCGGTTAAATTTTCTTGTGCTGCAGTCAAATGTGGATCACCTGTTCCACCAAACCAAACATCTCCTTTTGGATTTGATGCTTCTGCTTTTATTTTTGCAAAAGTTTCACCACTACTTGCTCTTGTCATAGCAACTTTTGTTCCAGTTTCTTTTTCATAAGCTTGTTCAAGCATTTCACAAACGTCTATTTCAACACTGCAATATAAAGTTAGTTTTGCAGCTGAAGCTTTATTTGTGATACCGAAAAGTGTTAATGAAAGAACTAGAGCCATAGAAGCTACTTTAAGTATATTTTTCATATATCCCTCACTTTTTTATTAGTTAATGATAATAAATTTAAACGACTAATGTTAATCTTTTGTTACTTCAAATTTAAAGATAATTTTAATAAATAAAAAAAATATTCAATTTATAGTTTAATTTTGAATTCAATTATGTTTACATAAATCATGAATGAAAAAGAGCTTAAAAATTTAATAATTAAAATTTTTATTAATTTTAAATTAAGCAGAAAACATTCTGTAGTTTGCGCAAATGCAATTATCAATGCGGAACTTGTAGGTGCGCCTTCACATGGATTGTCTCGTTTAAAAATGTATTGTGAAAGAATCTCAAAAAAAGTAATTAATCCAAGACCTAAAATAACTGTAAAAAATATATCAAAATCTATATCAATAATTGATGCTGATAATTCTATTGGTTTTGTTGCAGCAGATGAGGCTATTAAAAAAACTATTCAAAATGCAAAAAAAACAGGGATTGGGTTAGTTGCTGTAAAAAAAAGCGGACACTACGGTCTATCTGGATACTACGTCGAGCAAGCGGTTAAAAAAAATTTAATAACATTCGCATTTACAAATGCTCCTCCAGCTATTGCGCCTTTTGGTGGAAAAAAATCAGTCTTTGGAACTAATCCAATATGTTTTGGAACTCAAACAAATAGTAAGGTTCCATTTATACTAGACACATCAATGTCTATGATTAATAGAGGTAAAATTAGGATTGCAGAAAAGTTAGAAAAAAAAATACCATATGGAGTTGCTTTAAACAAATTTGGTAAACCAACTACAAATGCAAAAGAAGCTCTTGCTGGGGTACAACTTCCAATAGCTGGATTTAGAGGATCTGGATTAGCCTGGATGGTAGATATTTTAACTGGAGTATTTGTTGGAAGTAATCATGGTGGCAAAGTAAAAGACCCATTTGATGATTTCTCTGGGCCACAAAATATCGGTCACTTATTTTTAGCATTTAAAGACAATCTATTTGTTAAAGATTATAAAAAAGAGATAAAAAAAAATATTAAAAGAATAAAAAAAATACCTAATTTAAAAGGACAAAAAATCTTTTATCCTGGAGAGCAAAAGTTTTTAAGAACAAAAACAAACTCTAAAAAATCTATAAAAATTCCAAAAAATATTAAAAAGGAAATAGATATTCTCTTAACTAATTAACCTGCAAAATAACCTAATATTCCAATAGATAGACAGATTGAAACTATTATTATTTTAGACTGAAAAGCCTCTTTTTTCTTTTTGGTAATTACACGTTTTTTAAGAACATCTATATTTACTTTACGAGGGGACATTCGAATTACTCTCGATTTTTTTTCGGGTATTTCAATATTAGATGTTCTATTTAAGCTTTCAGTACTCATTAAATTATTAAATCATATAGAAAAAAATTTTACAGAATTTAACTGTTCAAAATGGGTTGACTCAAGTTTTAAAATTGTTCAAATTGGGTTTTGATACGTTATGAAGCAGCTACCAAGTGTAAATTCTGAACTAGATGATGAACTGATCGATAAAATTTTCAAAAATCATTTTGATATTTTAAGTCCTTTTTTTTTAAAACTTATGTCTGAATGGACAATCGGTGCTTATAAAGTGTTTAAAGATATAGATACTTATATAATTTTAATTTATTTGATTAGTAAGCAGTTTGATTTTTACAGACGAAACAATTTAAATATTACTTTCAATAATTTTTATAAGGATAAAACATTAGAGATTGAGAAAATTAACCTTATAAGAATATCAAAAGATCTTCGAATACCAAAAGAAAGCGTCAGAAGAAAAGTTATATCCCTAGAAAAAAAAGGAATAATTAAAAAAAAAGGCAAGAGTATTACTATAGATAGAAGTGCTTACAATTCAACACAGCCAAATGATACATTAAAAAATATATGCACACTTTTATCTGTTTTTAGTCAAATTTTAAAAGAAGAAAAAGTTATAAAAAACGAAATGTCCAGTAATGAAATTAATAACTTAATAAAACATAATTTCTCATTTTGCTGGTATCAATTTTATAAATTTTTATTCCCTTACTGCTTAAGATGGAAAAATTATTTTGGTGATATGGAAATATTTACTATTTTAGCAACTATAATTTTGAATAATAATTCAAAAATTGGAAGGCAACTTAAAGGAGTTGATAGTTATTTAGATAAATGGAGAGATAAAATTATTAATAAAAAAATAAAAGGAATTAATGCAATGTCTATTTCTGAAATAACAGGAATACCAAGACCAACTGTTGTAAGAAAAATTAAAAAATTAACAAAAAACAAATTTATTTCTTTAGACAAAAATAAATTGATAAATTTTGATGTCAGCAAACAAAATTTTAAAGATATGTCGATAATCCAAGATGAAAATTTAAAATCAATAAATGTTTTTATAAAAAGAACGTACAATCAAATAAATCTTAATTAGAATTTTTAAGAATATATATAAATATAAATCCAGTTATATACATTATTAATGCATAAGCAGCTGTAGGAACCATGTAAGCGACATCATTGAAAATTTGTGTTGCTACAAATACAGCTAAAGTTCCATTTTGTAATCCACATTCTAAAGAAATACATTTTCTCTGAGGTATTCCAGTTGCAAAACCTTTTGCAATGTAAAATGACAAAGTCATCATGACTACGTTTAAAATTAAAACAGCTAAACCCGCTTGACCTAAGTATGATATTATATTTTCTCTTTCCTCAATCCATATTGCTGCAAATACAACAATGAATAAAATACCTGTAATTCTATTTACAGTATTAATATTAGATGAAATAAAGTTTTCAGCAAATCTTCTAATTATCATTCCTAGAATTACTGGCACAGTTACAACTAGTGCCATTTTAAGAGCAATACCAGTCATCGTAATATCTGAGGATAAATCAGTTACACCTAATAATTTTGCTGAAGAAAAAACAATAAATGGAACAGAAAAAATACTAATTAAACTACCTACTGCTGTTAACGAAATAGATAATGCAACATCTCCATTTGCAAATTTTGTTAAGACATTTGATGTTACTCCTCCAGGAGCAGCAGCAATAATCATTAATCCTAAAGCTAATTCAACTGGTAATCTTAATATTAAAAGTAAAATATAAGCGACGATTGGGAGAAGGATTAATTGACAAATTATACCGACTGTAAAATCTTTTGGATTATTTATAACTCTTAAAAAATCTCTAGTTGATAAGCCCAATCCCAGACCTAACATTATAAGTGCTAACGCTATAGGTGCAATTTTTGTAACTATCTCCATCGTTTATTCAATTTTAAACTATTTTTATATCGAACGTAATAAAAAATATTGATATTTAGAACCATAACAAATATTTAAACTCATATGTTATCTGATAAATCTACAGTTTGCCCTGTTAATCTGCTTAATATAGCCCATCAAAAAAGGGGTGTAAAAGCAGCCATTGTAAATGCAGGTAAAAAATTACCAATGATGTCGGTAATGGATGCTGTATCTGAAAAATTGATTACCCCAATATTAATAGGTGATAAACAAAAAATACAAGAATGCGCAGATGAGCTTAACTTTGATATATCAAATTTTGAAATAATTAATGAGCCAGTTGAAAATAATACAGCAGGTATTGCAACAAAACTTGCATCAGAAGATAAAGTAAAAATTATTGTAAAAGGACATATTCATACTGATATATTGATGAAAGAAGTTCTTAAAAGAGAATATAAATTAATTGGAAAAACAAGACTAAGTCATATTTGGCATATGACATTACAAAAAGATGATAAGCCATTAATCATAACCGATGGAGCATTAAATGTTTCTCCTAACCTAAAAACTAAAATGCATATTTTAAGAAATGTTATAGATTTTAGTCATAGAATTAATATTCCAAGACCAAAGATTTCTGTCCTTTCAGCAACAGAAGAAGTTATTGATAGTGTACAGAGTTCGGTTGAAGCTAAAGAATTAACTGAATTAGCAAGTAAAGAAAATTTTAATGCTGATATTTTTGGACCCTTAGCATTTGACAATAGTATTTCAAAAAAATCTGCTTCTATTAAGGGAATTGAGAATATAGTTGCTGGAGAAGCTGATGTATTATTAGTTCCAAATGTCGAAACTGGAAATGCGCTTGTAAAAATGATGATTTATTTTATGGGAGCATGTGCAGCTGGCGTAGTTGTTGGAGGTAAAGTGCCTGTTGTTATAACAAGTAGATCAGATGATGCGACAGCAAGACTTGCTTCAATAGCTGCAGCTGTTGTTGCTTTAGATTAAACTTCTGTTGAATAAACATCTTTTATAATTTAAACATTTATAAAATTAGAGGAAAGATAATGGCAATTAATTATATAAAAAAAGCTGAAAAAACTGCATTTACAGGTGAAGATGAAACAAGAACCAAAGTAAGTTCAATTTTAAAAGATTTAGAAAAAACAAAAGACCAAGGGGTTAAAGATATTTTAAAAAAATTTGATAATTATGAAGGTGATATAATTGTTAGCAAAGAAAAAATTGAAGAAATAAACAAAACTTTAGATCAAAAAATTAAAGATGATATTCAGTTTTCTCATGAAAGAGTAAGAAAGTTTGCAGAACATCAACTAGAAAATCTTGGAAAAGACTCAGAAGTAGAATTATCACCTGGTTTAATAGCAGGACAAAAATTAATACCTGTTAATACCGTTGGGTGTTACGTGCCCGGTGGAAGATATAACAATATCGCCTCTGCTATAATGAGTGTGACGACTGCAAAAGTTGCAGGAGTAAAGAATGTAATTGCAACAAGTCCGCCAAAAGATTCGAATGGTGCAAACCCAATTATAATTTATACAGCTAACCTTTGTGGTGCAGATGTAATTATGAACATTGGTGGTATAGGGGCAATTGGTGCGCTTGCATATGGTTGCTTTGGTAATCCAGAAGTAGATATGATTGTTGGACCTGGAAATAAATTTGTAGCAGAGTCTAAAAGAATTTTATTTGGAAAAGTTGGAATTGATTTATTTGCTGGACCGACAGAAATAGGCATAATTGCTGATCATACAGCTGATAAAGAAATAATTGCTTATGATTTAGTTGGACAAGCTGAACATGGTCCTGACTCTCCTGCTTGGCTTTACACTACTGATAAATCTTTATGTGATTATGTGATGAAAAGAGTTCCAGAAATTATTCATGAACTACCTGAACACAACAGAAATAATGCTGATGCTGCATGGAGAGATTATGGAGAAGTAATTATGTGTGATACTAAAGAGGAAATGTTAAAGGTTAGTGATGAATATGCTCCTGAACATTTAGAGGTTCAGGCTGAAAACTTAGATTGGTATTTAAAAAATTTAAAAAATTATGGTTCATTATTTTTAGGTGAGGAAACAACAGTTGCTTATGGTGACAAATGTTCTGGACCAAATCACATTTTACCAACAAAGGGAGCAGGAAAATATACTGGCGGCTTATACGTTGGAAAATTTATAAAAACAGTTACTTACCAAAAAATGAATAAAGAATCTAACAAAGAAGTTGGTGCTGCTGCAGCTCGAATTTCTAGGTATGAGGGTATGGAAGCGCATGCTAGAACTGGTGATGTTAGACTTCGAAAATATGGTTTTTCAAACTAAAAGAATGATGTAGTCTTTCCTCTATATGAGTAAAGAAAAAACAGTAAAAAACTCATTCAAAGATTTTGCCCAACAAAACGGCGAATATTACAGTAAAGTTTTCAGTTTAATTCAAAGAAACCAATTAAAATTATATCACATCAACTACTCGGCTCTTTTAGGAGGTTTTTTTTGGTGTGCTCTAAGAGGGAACTGGTTTCTTTTTTTTCTGAGTTCATTTTTAGATTTAATAGCTGCGGTAAATATTACTTTATATTTTAGATATGGCGCTGGTATTGAGCAAGCAATATTAGATAAAAAAGATTTTTTGGTTGATAGATACTCAACCTGGCAAGATAGTTCTTTAATTTATGCAATTTTAACTATTATTATAGGAAGAATATTAATTGGTTGGTTAGCAGATAGAGTTTACATCAAACAATTTGATAAGTGGCAAATAAGTAAAAAAACATCATCAGGTTTTAACTTCTCGAGACTTATAAACGTTTTTTTAGTTTTAGCATTAATTTGGCCTTTAACATTATATAGATCATCACAATTCGCTCCTGATGAAAGAACTTGTATCAAACAACATAGAGCAATGGAAAAAGGTGCTGAGGTATCTTTTAAAAAAAGATTTGATTGTTTCTTTATATCTGAATTTCCTATTTTAATTTGGATAGATAGACCTGTTAAAGTTAGCTATCCAAGAAATGAGGACGGCACTAGATATGTAAAGAAAAAACCTCCTAGAGAAGGAATGCCTACAATTACTCTTAATAAATATGTTTCACAAAAAATTGAAGAAAAAGTTGGTTATTTAACTGCATTTCACGGATATGTTTTTGATGCTGCAACAGATGGAATAAGGTCATTATTAAAAGGAATATCTGCTTTATTTGTTGGAACACCGTGGATAATCACGGGTGGAATATTTTTACTTGTAGCTCATAAGATTGCAGGATTTAGAGTTACCATGTTTGTGGCTTTTGCATTGATCTATCTCGCTTTGTTTGGTTTTTGGAATACAGCAATGGATACTATGGCTTTAGTATTAACCGCTACTTTAATTTGTTGTGCAATTGGACTGCCTTTAGGGGTTTTGGTTGGAAAATCAAATAGAGCTGAAACAATTACAAGGCCTATTCTAGATGTTATGCAAACGATTCCCTCATTTGTATATTTGATACCAGCAGTTGCTTTTTTCTCTGTTGGAAAACCACCAGGAATTATTGCAACTGTAATATTTGCAATGCCCCCAATAGTAAGATTAACAGCTTTAGGAATTAGACAAGTTCCATCAGAAATTAAAGAAGCAGCTCTCGCTTTTGGTTCTACTGAAAGACAACTATTGTATAGTGTTGAGTTACCACTTGCCCTTCCTTCTATAATGGCTGGTATAAATCAAGTAGTCATGATGTGTTTATCAATGGTTGTTATTGCTGCTTTAATTGGTGCCGGAGGAATGGGTCTAATAGTTGTTGAGGCTTTAGCGAACACAAAAATTGGAAGAGGAATTTTAGCAGGTCTTGCAATTGCTTTTATTGCTATGATCATTGATAGAGTTGTACAGAAAGCTACAAAATAATAGAAAAATAGTAATTGATTATAGTATTTAAAAATTAGATAATTCTTTCATTAAATTAAAAGAGAGGGAAAAATGAAAAAACTAATATTAGGTTTAATATTTTCTTCAATAATGCTTGTTACAACTTCAGCTAAAGCTGCAGGTGAGAAAGTAATGATCTCAGACTTAAGTTGGACTGGTGCAAAAGTTATTGGACACATTATTAAAGCTGTCATTAATGGACCTCTGAATTCTGAAGCAGAAATTGTTCAGGGATTATCAGATGGTAACTTGATAATGGCTGGAATGGACAAAGGTGATGGAAAAATTGATGTTTATACAGATTTGTGGATGCCGAATAGACAAGGTATTTGGGATCAATATATTGATGGAAACAAAACTGTAGCTGTCAACACACCTTATAAAGGAACTCAAGATATGTATGTTCCTGCATTTTTAAAAAGCAAAGTTCCAGATGTTGCAGCAATGAAAGATCCAAACGTTGCAGCGATGTTTGATACAGACGGCAATGGTAAAGGTGAATACTGGGCCGGTGATGCTGGATGGAAATCTACAAAAATGTGGCAAGTTAAATTTAAAAGTTATGGTTTAACTGACCTTTGGGAACCAAATATTATTCCACAAGATACTTTTAAAGCACAATTAAAAGATGCAATTGATAATCAAAAGCCAATATTATTTTATTATTGGACACCAGAATGGTTACATGCAGCTTATGACTTACATGAAATTGGTGAGCCTGCTTACACTGAAGGATGTGATTCAAATATGAACTTAGATGCTGAAGATTGGTTAGAAGTATCAGAGTTTCCGTGCAAAAGTAGACAAGCGACTATTTATGTAGCTTATTCAAAATCTTTGGAAAAAAGAAATCCAAAAGCTGCTAAATTTTTAAGTCAAATGGCTATGGACCCTAAAGTAATCAACCAATGGATATTAAAAGTTGGAAGAGATGAAATGGATGCTGACGATATGGCAGAAGAATGGGTTAAAAATAATATGTCTACTGTAAATAAGTGGATAAACTAAAATCTTAAATTTTTGAGGCCGTTAAACTACGGCCTCATTAAAATAAATTCTTACTATTTAAAAATGTCTACTCCAATCTGGCTGAGTATGTGTGCCAAATCTATTGGCACCCAATTTTCTCTAATTTTTCCCTCATCATGATGGTAAAAATCCATAACTCTCATGGTTACTTTATTTTTGTTTGAATTATATCCTAGCCAATCATTTGAACCATACACTGCTTGTATACTGTGCCATCCAGCAGTAAGTGAAAATTTACCATCTCCTAACTCACAATAATGTCCTAGTTCCCAGTAATTTCTCTCTTTAAATGTTTTTCTAAAAGGAAGTTGATGATGGTCAATGAAACCTTCCAAAGAGCGCGCCGTACCTATACCGCTAGGTCCATACCAAATCATTTTTTCATGCCAAAAATCTTTTTGTGGGTGATTAAGAAGTTTTTCTTTTAAATCAGAGTCAGATGATGCTTCTAATTCTGGTTTAATGTTTAAACTTCTTTGCATGGTAAGAGATTGATCTAGAGTAGCTTTTGAAACTTCTAAATTATTTTCGTAAAAATTTACACCATCTGTGTTTATTGGTGTCATCCAAATGCCCTCATACCCTCTTGAAGGATTTATTGGAAACTTCCCTACTTGATTTAGAAAATTTATTGTGTCGATTAAAATGTGACTTTCAATAATTTTATCGTTTTTTAATTCGTGTATCTCACAGCATCTTAAATTTACCATTTTAAAATTTGGCTCTACATTAAGCCATTTCTTTTTAAAAATTCCTGATAAGGTAGATATTGTTCCAACTTGAAATTTATCTCTAAAGGCTCCACCTATAACGAGTTGTTCTCTTCTCTCTAAATCAGGAAACGCATCAAAAAGTGGTGTCCAAAATTTATCTCTAAAATTAGACAAACCTTTAAATTCATTTAATGGAAAAAAACATTTAATGTTTACATCTTCGCTAAAATATTTGCTTAAATTTTCTTCTATATTAGATGGTCCAAGCTTGTAAGTATTGTTCAAATAATTTCTAACTATTTGTTTATTTTGTTTATTTTCTTTAGCTGTGATTTTTAATTCTTGAAAATTATTTTGATTTTTAAGTCCTGTATCAAATTGTTCTATTTGCATAAGTTGCAATTTATATTTAAATAGACATAAATAACAAGAATATGATTGATAGATTGGCAAAATTTAATGAACTGGTTCCAAGCAGTCTTCCTTTTGTAGAAGGTAGGCTAGAAGGTCATAAAGAAAGAAAAAATTATACAATTATTGGACGTGGAGTTGCTGAAGACACCAAACAATTAATAAAAATACAGTCTTTACACGGGTATAATTTAGGAGCTGTGAGTGCTATGCCAAAAAACGGATCTGGTCTTCACAGTCATACTACGGCTGAAGTGTTTGTAATTTACTCAGGTAAATGGAGATTTTATTGGGGTGCTGATGGAAAACAAGAAACAATATTAGAGGCTGGCGATATAATCTCAATGCCTACAAATATGTTCAGAGCATTTGAAAATGTTGGAGATAAAGAAAGTTTGATGTTCGTTGTATTAGGCGGAGATGATCCTGGTATAATAACATGGGTTCCAGAAATTTTAAAAAAGGCAAAAGAGACTGGTATGGCATTGCTTGATGATAATTCGTTAATTGATTTAAAAAAGGTTGAAGTACCTAACGGTAGAAAGATGATAGAGCCTATCACTCAAGATGAATTAGAAAGATTTGATAATTATTTGCCAGAAGAATTAGAAAAAAATATTTATAGAACTAAACAAAACAATATCAGCGATGAAGTTAATGGTATTAAATTATATCAAGTATTAGGAAACAAATTTAATAAAAAAACTTATGAACCTTCAATCAAACAAGATACTGGATTTAATTTAACAACATTAAATTCTATATCTGGTGAAATTAAAGATATTGAATGTATAAAGCCAACCGTTCTTTTTGCTCAAGAAGGTAATTGGAAAATAGTAATAGGAAACTCAAATATAAAATTAGAAAAAGGAGATACTTTTTCAGTTCCTTTGAGTAGCAAAATAGATATCTCTTGTAATAATTCAGAAAATAGTATTTTAAATTTTGTTAGTCAGATCTAATGAAAGGATTTGATAGTAATTATAAAAATTTAACTGATTACATTTTAAAAATTACTAAACAAATTTGGGAAGGGAAAGATGTCGAGTCGATATCCAAATATTATTCAGAGAATATCCCTGTAAGATCACCTTTTGGGATAACCTATGGTTTTAAACCTGTTATTGATGCAACCTATAAAACTTTAGACGAATTTCCAGACAGACAATTATTAGGTGAAGATGTAATTTGGAGTGGAAATGACGATGAAGGATATCATTCATCTCACAGAATTCTGAGCAAAGCTACACATTTAAAGGACGGATTTTACGGAAAAAAAACTGGAAACAAAATTGTTTATAGAGTTATAGCTGACTGTGCATGTAAAAATAATCAAGTTTATGATGAGTGGATTGTGAGAGATCAAGGTGCAATGGTTCGACAGCTAGGTTATACACCTGAGAAATTTGCAAGGCATTTAATTGATAAAGAAGGTGGCGTATCAAAAGCTATCAAAGTTTTTGATAGATCTTCTGATAAAAAGTCAGAGTATACTCCAGTAAAAGTTAATGAAGTTTCATCAGGCTATATATATTCTAATATTTTAAAGAAGATATTTAATAACGATTATGATTTTGAAGATTATGATAGAGCAGCCAGTCTATTTTGGCCAAGTAATAAAGTAGGAAATGGCAGTGAAGATATAATTAAATATTGGAGCTCTTTAAAAAATATATTTTCTGAAATAAAATTTACAATCGAACATGTTGCATCATTGGATGAAAAAAATAACAATCAAAAAGCTACGATCAGATGGTTTTTAAGTGGGAAGCACTCTAAAGACAGTGAAGAATTTGGAAAAAAGACTGACAAAGATTTATTTATAATGGGTATAAATCATGCAGAATTAAGAGATGATAAAATAATAAGAGAATGGGTATTGTTTGATGAAGTGGCTATTTGGAAACAAATATTAATGTAAAAACTATGGATAAAATTAAAACCACACATGTTGGAAGTCTACCAAGATCAAAAAAGCTATCTGAGATGCTTTTTAAAAAAGATAAAAATGAATTATTCGATCAAGGAGAACTTGATAAGATAATTGAAGAAGATGTAAATAAAATTGTAAAAAAACAAATTGATATCGGGATTGACATTATAAGTGATGGTGAAATGTCAAAAATAAGTTACGCCACTTATGTCAAGGATCGATTACATGGCTTTAGTGGTGAAAGTGTGAGAAGAGCCCCTAAAGACTTAGATGATTTTCCATCATATAAAGAAAAAATTGCAAAATCAGGGGGTACGCCTACTTATACAAGACCATGTTGTACTGCTGATCTAAAAATTAAAGATACTAAATCTTTAACTAAAGATATCATTAATTTAAAATCAGCGTTAAAAAAAAATAACCATCCTCAAGGATTTATTAACTCTGCTTCGCCAGGAGTAATTTCAAATTTCCTTCCAAACAAATTTTATAAAAATGATGATGATTATTTAGAAGCATTATCAAAAATTATGAAAACTGAATATGATGAAATAACAAAGAATGATTTATTATTGCAAATTGATTGCCCAGATCTTGCGCTAGCAAGACATATGACTTTTAAAAATGTATCAGATGAAGAATTTTTAGTAAGAGCTGAAAAACAAATCGAATGTCTTAATGAAGCAATCAAAGATATCGATGCCTCTAAGTTAAGAATGCATATCTGCTGGGGAAATTATGAAGGACCACATATTCACGATATTGGATTAGAAAAAATATTACCTATTGCTTTAAAAGCAAATATCCAAACTTATTTAATCGAGGCATCCAATCCAAGGCATGCTCATGAATGGAAGGTATTTGAGAACATAAAACTTCCTAATGACAAAGTAATAGTTCCTGGTGTAATAGACTCAACCTCAAACTTTGTAGAGCATGAAGAGTTAGTAAAAAATAGAATAATTCAGTATTCAAAAGTAATTGATAAAAACCAATTAATGGCTGGAAGTGATTGTGGATTTAGTACTTTTGCTGGCTTTGGAAATGTTGATGAAAATATTGTTTACAAAAAATTTGAATCTTTGGTCGCAGGTGCAGAGCTTGCGTCAAATGCGATTTAAAAAATACTTTTAAATTCCTTTTGGAATATATATCCTTCTAATCATAAATTTAAATTTAATGAGGGAATCAAATATGAAAAAAATATTAATTTCTTTATTGCTTCTTCTTTTTGGAACTTCTGCTTACGCAGATTGTAACATTAAGAGTGGATCAATAAATATTTTAGCTAATGATTTTCCAGCTTTAAGAACTTTCGTGGAAACGGCTAAAGGATGTAAAGGAAGTGCAGATTTTAAAGTCACACACTCATCTGAGCACAATAAAATTGCTGTGCCAGCTTTAACTGCAAATCCATCAGAGTTTTCTGCAAGAATTGCAGCAAATAGCTCTATTGTTCCTTTGATGAACCAAGACTTAATTAGACCACTAGATGATCTTGTTAAGAAATATGGAAAAGGAATTCAAGACTCTCAATTGATAACAATTGATGGAAAAATAATGGCAGTTGCTTTTATGGCAAATACTCAGCACTTATATTACAGAGAAGATGTTTTAAAAGAATTGGGTATAGCTGTTCCTAAAACATATGAGGAAGTAGTAGCGGCATCAGAAAAAATAAGAGCATCTGGTAAAATGCAATATCCATACGCAGCAGCATACAAAGCTGGTTGGAATTTAGCAGAAGAATTCGTTAACATGTATATTGGACATGGAGGAGAATTCTTTAAAGCAGGAACTGCTCAACCAAGCATTAACAATGCAAAAGGTGTAGCAACATTAAATATGTTAAAAAAATTAGCAGGTTTAAGTAACCCAGATTATTTAACTCACGATAGTGAAGCTATTAAAGTTGAATGGGAATCTGGAAATGTTGCATTAATGACTCTTTGGGCATCAAGATCAGGAACATTGCTTGATGATGATGGTGATGCAAAAATTACAGCTGCAACTAAATTAACTGGACCAGCAACAGTTGCTGGAGGAAACATACCAGCGGCGACTTTATGGTGGGACGGTTTCACATTAGCAAAAAATAGATCTGACGCTGATGCTGAAGCAACATTTAGAGCTTTGGCACACGCAGCTGCTAACAAAAAGATGGTTGCAGATGCAGCGGATCAAGCTGTTTGGTTAATTGAAGGTTTTAAGCCTGGACCAAAATCAATTGGAGTTATCGAAGCTGTTAAAATGAAAGCTAAACCATATCCAATGTTACCACAAATGGGTTTAATGCATGGTGCATTAGGAAGTGAGATTGTTGAATTTTTACAAGGTAAAGAGTCAGCAGAACAAGCTTTAAAAGATGTTGAAGCAGCTTACATGAGTAAAGCAAAAGAACAAGGCTTTCTATAATCAATAAATTTTAAGTGGGGATTAAAATCCCCACTTATTACATTAATGCCTAACAAAACTTTTTTTTGGTTTTTCTTGCCAACTGGATTGGCAATGATTTTATTTATAGGTCTTCCTATCATTTCAACAGGGATACAATCATTTTATGCGCAGCACGACCAAGTTGTTAAGGAAGTAAAAAAATGTGATCCTTTTGGATGTACAGTTTCAATAGTTGTTGACCAAGAAAAAACCTCTAAAATTCGAGAAGAAAAGCCTTTAGGAAAATTCAATGGATTTGGGACTTATGTAGATAGAAATCATCTTGCAATAAAAGAAATTGGAAAATTTTGGGACGAAACAAATAGTTTTGGGGAATTTGTAGATCAAGTTACCAACCTCCCCTTTTACAAGGCTCTAATTTTTACTTTAACTTATTGCTTATTTGTAACGCCTAACGTCTTACTTTTGGGTTTTATAATTGCTTTAAGTCTTAATGCAGTAACTAGAAGAATTAGAGGACCATTAATATTTGGAACCATATTGCCGATGATTGTTACTCCATTGGTAGGTTCTTTAGTTTTATTTTGGATGATAGATGCAGAAGGAATTATTGGCGCGAATTTGCAAATGTTAATGGATGACCCTTATTTATCGTTAAAATCCTCAAAAACTCTTACTTGGATAACTATAATAATATATGGAATTTGGCACCATTCACCATTTGCTTTTGTAGTATTTTATGCAGCTTTACAAACTGTTCCCCAAGAACCTGTTGAAGCAGCTATTATTGATGGAGCATCAAGATGGCAGAGAGTAAGACATATTGTTTTGCCTCATATTTATCCCGTAGTTACATTTGTTGCTCTTATTTCATTGATGGATAATTTTAGAGTTTTTGAGCCTATAATTGGTTTCAGTGCTGAAGGAAGCGCTCAGTCTTTGTCTTGGTTGATTTATGACAACCTGGTAAATGAGGAAGTAATATTATTTGGTTCAGCCGCTGCTACTTCAATGATGACAATTGTTGGGATAGCGATACTTTTAGCACCAGTTTTAATAAGAACTTGGAAAGAATTTAGGACAGCGAGATAAATGGAATACGGACTTGATAAAAGATCGAATGCTTTAAAAATTTTTAATACAACCTTTATAATAGTTTGGTTGTTGGTTGCATGCTTTCCCTTTATTTGGACTTTCTGGGGGTCATTTAAAGTTAGAGCTGACTTTTTTTCAAGAGCTGACTGGTGGTATGCTATTACAGCATTCAATACGTTGCTAGAAACTGGAGGAAAGTTTACAACAGATGCTTATAGTCAAGCATGGACTGAAGGAGAGTTTTGGAAAGCATCTAGGAATACAGTTATAGTTACATTTTTTGTTGTAACCATTTCTCTGTTCCTCGGGACCTTAGGAGCTTACGCTTTATCTAGGTCTACAAGAAATTATGCATTTTGGATTTTAATTGCAGCATTAATTTTTAGAGCAATGCCGCATATTACATTAGTCTCTGGTTATTTATTTCCGTTTTTTCAATTACAAATTTGGGGAATACTACCGACGACCATCGTTGTTCTTGTTGCAATAAATCAACCATTTACTTTGTGGTTATTGTATTCATTTTTTAAAACTGTTCCTAAAGAACTTGATGAAAGTGCTTTAATTGATGGCTGCTCTTATTTTCAAGCATTTAGACATATCATTATGCCAGTTATGTGGCCTGGAGTAATAACTGCTGGATTATTTAGTTTAATGCTTGCGTATAATGATTTTACAGTGACAGCTCTTTTATTAAATCAGGAAAATCATACTATGGTACCCAAAATCCAAAGTTATCTTGGAACAAATCAACATGAAGGTAATTTGATGTGGGCTGTTTCTGCAGTTGTTTCGGCTACTGCTCCTTTATTTATGTTAGTTATGTTTTTCCAAAGACAAGTAATCAGTGGATTAACAGCTGGTGCTGTGAAGGGATAATGAGTTACAAAGCTGTTTTATTTGGTTCTATTGGAACTTTAGCTGAGACATCAGATCTTCAAAGAGATGCATTTAATGAAGCTTTTAAAATAAGTGGATTAGACTGGTTTTGGGATGAAGATATATACAGGAAACTATTGTCAAAATCAGGTGGAACTACGAGAATCAATGATTACGCAAAAGATACTAGTGTTGAAATAGATGGAAAAAAAATAAGAAATTTAAAAACCAAAATTTTTAATGAATATTTAAACAAACACAAAGTTGAGCCTAGAGACGGTGTAAAAGAAATAATTCAATTTTGCAAAAAGAACAAAATAAAAATTGGACTTGCTAGCTCAACAACGAGTAACAATATCAATTCTATTTTTAACTCATTAAGAGGAAGAATTGAAAAAAAAGATTTTGATTTTATCGGCAATAATGAATTCATATTAAGAGAAAAACCATATCCCGATATTTATAATTATGCTTTAAAATACTTGAATATTAACTCAGACGAATGTGTGGCAATTGAAGATACAGAAGAAAGTTTAAATTCTGCTTTAAGTGCAGACATAAAATGTGTTGCATTTCCTGGAAAATATCACACTCAATACGGATTTGATGGGAACCATTTAAAGGTTAATAAATTATCAAAAAAAATCTTTAATAAATAATATCTCTAATAATGTAAAAAACTATACCTGACATAAATATTATAATAAAAATATTTATGTATTTCCAAAAGCTTCTATTATTTAATTTGTTTGAAAAAATCTTAGATAAGTATCCTAAAGAAAAGAAAAATAAAAAAGAAGCTATAGAAGCGCCTATTCCAAAGTAAATTTTGTTTTCAATATTAAAGGATTTTGAGAAATTTCCTAAAAAAAATACTGTATCAGAATATACGTGAGGATTTAAATATGTAAAACCTAATGTTTTAATAAAGATATTAAATGAGCTCTGTGCTATGACATTATTTTTAAATTCTAAAGATCTAAATTTAAATATTTCTTTAATTTTTCCATAAATAAAAAAAGATAAAAAAATAATTAAAAGGATATTTAAAATCAGCTCCACTACATTATTAAAATAATAAGAAAAATAATTAAATAAAAAGATTCCTAAGAAAATTAAAATCAAATCAGATAATGCACAGATTAAGCAAACTAAAAATATATATTGTTTCTTTAGTCCTTGCTCTATTACAAAAACATTTTGTGGTCCTATTGCAAAAATTAATGTTAAGCCCGTCAAAAAACCTAAAAAAATAAAAGACATGTTTAAGAAACTGATTTTTTATCAGCCATAAAACTTACTAAAATAATTAATACTAAAAAAGGTATGCAAATAAGATTCATCATTTTCCATCCAATAGAATTTAGTAAAATTCCAGCAGATAAACTGGCCAAAGCCATAGTTGAAAAAACAATTAAGTCATTTATCCCTTGCACTTTAAATTTTTCTTCTTTGTTATAAGTCAAAACCACTAAGCTAGTGCCTGATATAAATAAAAAATTCCAACCGAGGCCTAAAAAAATTAATGAGATCATATAATTGAGATATGTCTGTTCAAATAAACTTAAAAGAACTGTAATAAAAAAAAATAAAACTCCACCATAAATTATTGTACTGTGTCCATATTTTTTTATTAAATTACCTGTTACTAGCGAAGGTAAAAACATTGCAACCACATGAAATTGTAATACTAAGCCAGTTTCTTTTAAGCTCATATTTTCCATAACATGCATACTTAAAGGAGTTGCTGTCATTAAAAATGACATTATTGCATAAGCAAAAGCAGCTGCAGTAATTGCTTGTAAAAATCTTGGTTGTAATACAATATATTTTAGATTTCTTATATTCCCTTCCTTTAGACTATTCTCTTGAATATTTTCTACATTTTTAAAAAAAAATAAAAAAACTCCAGGCATGAAAGATAGGAAAGATAACAAAAGATAAGAACCAACATACAATTGATCTTGAATTAAATCTTTAGTGTAATTTGCAAGACTTATGCCTAAAAATGCTGAAACAATCCCTGCCAATAGAAGAGTAGAAATTGCTTTTGGTATTTTGTCTTTTTCAACACTTTCAGCTGCTGCAAATCTATATTGATGATTAAATGCAGCTCCCATTCCAAGAATTAAGCAAGATAAACAAAATAAATTAAAACTTTTCTGACTGATTGCAAAAGCAGCAAGTAGTGCAGAACATGAACTTCCTATAGCCGCAAATACAAAACCATTTCTCCTTCCAATTTTACTCATAATATTTGCCGCTAAAACAGTAAAGCTTGCTGTTCCAACTACGAATAAAGCGGTTGGTAAAGTTGATAAAGACTGATTTGAGCTAATTTGAGAACCAACTATTCCGCTAAGAAATACTGTTATTGTTGCTGTGGTAAAACCAAATATCTGACTTAACGTAAGTAAGGATAAATTTCTGTTCATATTTAGCGATAATATATTTCTGCTGTTATTTAAATATCTATATAGATGTTTTGAATTTTAATATAGAAGATATTATTTAAATTATGATTGGAATATTAGGTGGCATGGGAACTCAAGCGGGCTTAGACTTTTGTGATAAGCTTGCAAAATTAAACAGAGGAAAATTAGATCAAAAATATCCGATGTTTGTCCTCTATAATAAATCAAATACACCACGAAGAGCAGAGAATTTAAAGCAATACAAAAATGTTTTAAAAGAATTAATTGCTGGTTGTCGAATGCTGGAAAAAAATAAATGCAAGTTTATTGTAATGCCTTGTAACACAGCACATTACTGGCATGAAGATATTCAAAAAAAAATATCAGTGCCATTTCTTAGTATGCCAAAAGAGGTATATTTAAACACAAAAAAAAAATTTAAGAAAAATTCAACTATAGGATTATTATGTACTGAAGCTACTTTAGACACAAAAATCTACCATAAGTATTTTGAAAAAAATTATAATTTGATAAGTCCGAGTGAAAGGTTACAAAAGAGTTCAGTAAATACTGCAATTAAATATGTGAAAAAAGGTAAAGTAAAAGATGCTGAAAAAGCTTTAAGACCAGCAGTTAAATTTTTAATGAAAAAAAAATGTAAAAAAATAATTCTTGGTTGTACAGAACTACCAATAGCTATTTTTTCATACAAATCTTTTAAAAAAGCAAAAGACTCTAAAATATTTGTTGATCCAAATCTTTTGTTAGCTCAAGTGTGTATGAAAAAATATAAAAATTTAAAGTAAATTTAATTTTTTTTATTACAAATAAAGTATAATTTTCTCGGAAATGATCCTTCTTCAAAATACTCAATAATTAAGTTTTTAAATCCATTTGTTAAATTCAGTATTTTATCTTCAGAAAAAAAATGAATAATAAAACCATCTATTTCGTATAGATCTTCTCCTCTATGAATTCCTTTTTTATAGTCTCCGTCATTAGTATTTCTGACTGTGTAAATATTTAATCCTCCAGGTTTTAAAATTCTATGAATCTCGCTATTAAGTTTGTCCAAATCTTTCAGGGTTAAAGCCATGCAATAAAGCATATGTGAATAACAAGCATCAACTGAATTAGTTTCAAATGGTAAGTCTTCTCTTATGTCAAATTTTAATGTTGAAATTGAAGATGTTAAATTTTCTTTTTTTATCTTTTCATTGATAATTTTAATTCCATTTTCACTATAGTCTAATGCTGTTACATTTATCGAATTCTTTGCAAAGTAAATGCTATCTCTTCCTAGACCTGCTCCTAGCTCAACAATTTTAGAATAATTGTTTTCTTTGAAAATATTTAAAGCTTTTTTTGCAGGTAAACTTGGTTCTAAACCAAACATCTCAGGCTTATTTGAGAAATTAGTTTCCCAATGCTGAGATTGTCGGTTTAAAATATTTTTATCCAATTTACTTAGAAGGATCTGGAACCTTTCTTAGATAAGGTTTTACAGTTTCCCATCCATCTGGATATATTTTTTTAGCTTCGTCATCTTTAATCGCTGGCAAAATAACAACATCCTCTCCCTTTTTCCAATTAGCAGGAGTAGCTACTTTATGTTTAGCTGTTAGCTGCATAGAGTCTATTGCACGCAAAATCTCTAAAAAGTTTCTTCCAGTTGCCATAGGATATGTAAGATATAATCCAATTCTCTTATCAGGTCTGATTACAAAAATAGTTCTTACAGTTTCATTATCAACTGCAGTTCTACCCATTGAGGTTGTTCCAGCATCTGCTTCCAACATATTAAACAATTTTGCTACTTTTAAATCTTCATCAGCAATAATTGGATAATTTGGTTTTGTGCCAGATACATCTTTAATATCATCTAACCATTTTTTATGATCCTCTATTCCATCAACACTTAAACCAATCACTTTTACATTTCTTTTATCAAATTCATCTTTCATTAATCCTAAAGCACCAAGTTCTGTAGTACAAACTGGTGTAAAATCTTTAGGGTGTGAAAAAATAACTCCCCAACTATCACCTAACCATTCGTGAAAAGAAATATCTCCTTCAGTTGTTTTAGCTTGAAAATCAGGACACATACTATTTATTTTTAACATTGTCTCCTCCTTATAAAAAAAATATTATATGAAAGATTGTTTTACTAAGCAAACTTTTATAAAGTTAGGTATTTATGATATTTGAACAACTTTTCGATCAAAAATCTTCTACATACACTTATATAATTGCAAGTGGTGAAGGTAGAGAAGCATTAATAATTGATCCAGTCATTGAACATTCTGATGAGTATTCAACTATTTTGAATAATTTAGATCTTAAGCTTGTAAAAGTAATTGATACTCACATTCATGCTGATCATATCTCAGCATTAAATGAATTAAATAAAAGAACAAACTGTATAAGAGTTATGGGAGAAAAATCTAAATCAGAAGTGATAGATCTAAGAATTAAAGATGGTGAAAAAATTAAAGTTGAAGAAGTTGAACTTCAAGCAATTTATACTCCTGGTCATACTGACTGCTCTTATAGTTTTTTGATGAATGATAGAGTTTTTACTGGAGATACACTTTTAATAAATGGAAGTGGTAGAACAGATTTTCAAAATGGTAATGCTTACGATGCTTATGATTCTATATTTAATAAATTATTAAAATTACCCGAAAAAACTCTCGTATTTCCAGCTCATGATTATAATGGCAAGAAATTTTCCACTATTGAAAATGAAAAAAATAATAATCCAAGATTACAAGTAAGCTCAAAGGAAGAATATGCGGACATAATGAATAATCTAAATCTTGCAAATCCAAAAATGATGGATGTCGCAGTACCTGCTAATGTAAAAGGGCTTACTTTAGACAATATTAATTAACTTTAAATTCCAACATTAATAACTATATAGGCAGTCTATGAATGACTATTTGCAATCAATTATTGATAGGGATCCAGCAGCAAGATCTAAGTTAAGTGTAATATTAACGTACCCTGGCGTTAAGGCTGTATTTTTTCACAGAATTGCAAATTTTTTTGCTACTGCAAAATTTGATCTTATCGCAAGAATAATTTCTCAATTTTCGAGATTTTTAACTGGTATTGAAATTCATCCAAGAGCTAAGATAGGTAAAAATTTATTTATTGATCACGGTATGGGCGTTGTTATAGGTGAAACTTCTGACATTGCAGATAACGTAACAATTTATCATATGGTTACTTTAGGTGGAATATCTCCAAGCATAAATTCCAATGATCAAAGAGAAATTAAAAGACACCCTACTCTTCATGATAATGTAGTCGTTGGTTCGGGTGCACAGATTTTGGGGCCTGTAGTTGTAGGGAAAAATGCAAGAATTGGAGCTAATGCAGTTGTAACAAAAAATGTTCCTGAAAATGCTGTTATGGTAGGAATACCTGCTAAGAATGTTGGAACAGCAACTGAAGAATTTAAACCTTATGCTGTTACAAATGGTAATGAGGAAAAAGAATAATGAAAAATTACAAGGATGATTTTATCCAATCAATTGGAAATACTCCTTTAATAAAACTAAAAGCTGCATCTGAAATAACTGGCTGTAACATTTATGGTAAAGCCGAATATTTAAATCCAGGAGGATCTGTAAAAGACAGAGCAGCACTAGCTTTAATAAGGGATGCTGAACAAAAAAAATTAATATCTAAAGGTGGAATAATTGTAGAAGGAACTGCAGGAAACACTGGTATTGGTTTATGCCTTATTGGAAATTCACTTGGTTATAAAACGATTATTGTAATGAATGATAATCAAACTCAAGAAAAAAAAGATACATTAAGAAATATTGGTGCAGATTTAAAATTAGTTCCACCAAAACCTTATAAAGATGAAAATAACTTTGTTAAGGTTGCTGCCAGAATGGCTGAAGAGCTAAAAAGTTCAAATAATCACGGAGTTGTTTGGGCTAACCAATTTGATAATACCGCAAACTCTAAAGGTCACTACCATACAACGGGTCCTGAGATATGGGAGCAAACGGAGGGAAAAGTTGATGGATTTGTATGTTCTTCTGGAACTGGTGGAACTATTGGTGGAGTAAGTAGTTTTTTAAAAGAAAAAAATAAAGATATAAAAATTTATCTATCAGATCCAAAGGGATCATCTCTTTACAATCACATTGAAAACGGCGAGTTAAAAGCTGAAGGTGGATCAATAACTGAGGGCATTGGATCCAGCAGAGTAACTGCTAATTTTGCAGAAGCAAAAATAGATGGAGCTTTTTCAATTGAAGATAAAGAATCTTTGCCAATACTATATGATTTAATCAAAAATGAAGGTTTAAGTCTTGGAACAAGTTGTGGAGTAAATATTGCAGGTGCAATTAGATTAGGGAAAAAATTAGGACCAGGTAAAACTATTGTCACTATTCTTTGCGACAAATCAGACAGATACAACTCAAAGATGTTTAATAAACCTTTTTTAATTGAAAAAGGTTTGCCTTATCCCGACTGGATATAATCACGCATACCAGCACTGTAATAAAACCATTACATTTTTAATTTAGAATGAATAATAATTATCTAATAATTAAAGGAATTTTATGAACGCAAAAGAAGTAGTAAAAAAAGGATATGAACTTTTTGGCAAAGGAGATATGGAGGGATTTATGGAAATGGTACATGATGATATCACTTGGATTTATCCTGGAGATAAGCATCCAATGTCAGGAACTCATAAAGGCAAAGAGGCATATATGAAAACCATGATGCAAGTTCCAAATCTTTGGAGTAATTTTTCAGTAACCCCTGATATGATGATTAGTGAGGGGAATAAAGTGTTTGTTAAAGCAACTGCTAAGGCAGATGGCATGGATACTATTTTTGGTCATTATTTTGAAGTAGGCGATGATGGTAAACTGACATTATTTATTGCGTTTGATGACACACTAAGCATGTTCAATGCAATTAAGAAGTAAGAGTTTATGAAAAAATTATATTTTATTTTAATTTTCGTATTTATGTCGAGTACAGCTTTTGCTGAGCAAGGACAAATTAAACAAACTGGTTTTTTCTCTGGCACTTCTAAAGTTATAAGTGATGATAAAGGCAATTTTTCGATAATATATGAAGGAACTATTGGTAATAAAGCCATTGAGGGAACAACTTTTGGTGACAGATCTTCATCATATTGTGTTGGATCAATTGTTGGACTTAAAGGAAAAGGTTTTGAGACAGGCGTTTGTATAAACAAATTTGAAGATGGTAGTACTACAACAACACATTACGAAGGCGTAATGGGAAAAATATTAAGATGGAAGTTTGTAAGTGGAACAGGGAAATATGAGAATATTTCTGGAGGTGGAACAACATCTTATGCGCAAATTGATTCAGCTAAAGATGGAGTTGTACAATCTTACAATCAAATCGTTGGTACTTATAATTTGAACTAACTGAAAGAAAAAAATGAAAAAAACAATTTTAGTATTAATTTTAAGTTTATTTACAGCTAATGTTTACGCAGATAGCCATGTAAAGAGAATTTTATCAACAAGTCAAACAGGAATGGGAAATGATATTGTATACCCTACAGGAAAAGCAAAAATAACAGCTTTTGAATTTACTGTACCTGTAGGAGCTCCAGTAACTCCTCATACGCACTCATTTCCAGTTCTAATTATGATTCAGCAAGGTGAAATTGAATTAATTCATGAAGGAAAAACCCAAGTATTCAAAGCTGGTGATGCATTTGTTGAAGATGTTGGAATTGTACACGAGTCGAAAAATATTGGAAATGTTCCAGTTAAAGCGATTGTAGTTGCAATTGGTGTCGAAGGACAGAAAATTATGACACCGATAAAATAAAAAGGAAAAAGAAATGATCATAAAAATAGAAGAAAATATAAAATCATTTTCATCTTGGATGAATATGGTAAAGGCGAATGCTGAAAAAATTAAAGGATTTGGTGCTACGATTATTTTTGCAGGTGTATCAAAAGAAGACCCTACAAAATTTACTGTAATCGTTAAGTATGCAACCATGGAAGGTTTTGAAGCATTTAAAAATGACAAAGAACTTCATGCAGCAAGAGCTGAAGCAGGCGTGGATTTAGATTCAGCAAAGGTTACACCGATGCATGAAGATTTTATGGAAAATTTTAGTGGATAAACAATCAATATAAAGAAAGGATAAAATATGGAAACAGAAACACTAGTAGTAGCTCATTTAAAAGAAGGTATGTTAGAAAAATTTATGGGCTTTATGCAATCAGATGCTGGTATGGCAGAAAGATCGAAAGTTGCAAATGTATCAAAAACAATTGGAACAGTTGCACCTGACAAAAAAACAGTAATGTTTAAAATTTTTGTGACCGATAAAGCTGCTCTTAAAGCTTTTATAGATGGAAGCAATCCAGTATCAGCTCCAGTTATGAAAGAAGTTATGGAAAGTTACAGTGTCTACGAATTAAATAAAGTAGATATGTAATAATTTTTGTAATAAGGTTTGTAATGCCTTCAGGATATATCATATTAAATATTAATGTGTTAAATCCTGAAAATTACAAAGAGTATTTGGAAAAAGCTCCTCCAACTGCTCAAATGTTTGGCGGCGAGTACATAATAAGAGGTGGCGAAAATGAAGTCATAGAAGGTGAGTGGAAATATCCAAGAACTGTTGTAATTAAATTCCCATCTTATGAAAAAGTTTTTGAGTGGTACAATTCAGAAATATATAAACCTATCAGACAAATTAGATTAGATAATACAGTATCAAATACATTAATAATTAAAGGAGCATAAAGGAGAAAAAAATGTCAATATTAGAAAAATATAGTGCTGCAATTAAAAATAAAGATGAAGCAGCAATGAATGAACTTTTGCATGATGATTTTAAATTCACAATGCATAAATCAGGGAGTGTTTTAACTAAAAGTGATGTTATCAAATGGGCAATGAGTGGTGACATTAAGCAAGATAAAACTAGAATTGTTTATGAAAATGATGAAGTTGGTGTTCACCATGCGTTCGTAACATTTGATGATGGTAATGTAGAAGCAGTTATGGCAGTCTACAAATACAAAGATGGCAAAATGATTAGTTTAGAAACTGGCGCAACGCCAATGCCAAAATAAGTGAACAACATAGATTTTTATTTTTCTATTGGAAGTACTTATACTTATCTTTCGGTTACTCGAGCACTAGAAGCAGAAAAACAACATCAAATTAAGTTTAACTGGACTCCTTTTAGTGTGAGAGCAATAATGAAAGAAATGAACAATGTTCCCTTTCCTAAAGAAAAAAAAAATAAAGTAGATTACATGTGGAGAGACATAGAAAGACGAGCAAAAAATTATGGATTTTTTGCTAAAACACCAGTCCCTTACCCTTTAACAGAATTTGATTTAGCTAATAAAATTGCAATATTAGGTTTAAAAAATAATTGGGGTGTAGATTACGTTCAGCTTACGTATAAACGATGGTTTCAAGAAGGAAAAGAGCCTGCTGTTGAACCAAACTTGAGTGAAATCTGCGAAAAACTAAGCTTAGATAAAGAAAAGATTGTTTCAGAGGCAAGCTCTGAGGAAATAAATAATATTTATTTATCAAATACAGAAAAAGCTAGAAAAAATAAAATATTTGGAAGTCCGTCATTTGTTGTAAAAAATGAAATATTCTGGGGAGATGATAGAATGGAAGATGCAATCAAATGGTCGAAGGCAAATGAATAATATAACTGCTTATATAATTTTATTAATCGCAGTAATTCTTGGAACAGCATCTAACAGTTTTGCTAAAAGTGCTCAAGGTTTTACATTATTAATACCTAGTATAATCACAGCAGTAACAATTGTTGGATGCATGTATACTTTGTCTTTAGTTATGAAAAGTATACCAGTTGGAATAACATATGCCTCTTTTGCAGGCTTATGTATAATTGCAACAGCTGCCGTTGGTGTTATAAAATTTAATCAAGTACCAAATTTTTATACAATAATTGGATTGATTTTAATTATCTCGGGTGTCTTAATAGTTAACTTATTAGGAACAAATAAGTGAAACCGTTATCTGGTTACATTTATTTAGTATTAGCTATATCAACAGGAATTGCCGCAAATAGTTTTGCTAAAATTTCAGATGGATTTTCAAAATTAACTCCAACGATATTATCAATAGCTTTTATGTGTATAACTATGTATGGACTTGCAAAAGCTATGTCTATGATACCAGTAGGTTTTACTTATGCCACTTATAGTGGGATAACAGTGGCTGCTATTTTAGTCTTCGGGATGATTAAATATAATCAGATACCAAATATATACGGTTTAATTGGAATTTTTTTAATTATTATTGGTGTTGTAATGGTAAATTATCTTGGAAGAATTAATTAGCTCTTATTAAGTAATAAAATTAGTACACCTATTACAAATATAATTATCCCTAAAATTTCTGTAATTTTAACTTTTTCTTTAAACATATACTTTGAAGACACATAGCTAAATAATAATTCTATTTGGCCGATAGCTCTAACAAATGAAGACTGTATTAAGGTAAAAGCATAAAACCAAGATAATGTTGCGAGAAATCCAGCTAACCCAGCTGTCAAGCATTCATACTTGTTTTCATATAATTTTTTAAACTGTGACTTTTCAAATATAATTAAATAAATAGTAACTAATGTTGTTTGTATAACTAGACCAAAAAATAGTGTTGCTATAGCTTTTTCAAAGTTATTACTAAAATTTTCCAATGTTAATGCTGCTGCTCTAAAATATACAACACTTAAACCTAAGAATAGTCCTGCGGATAAACCAATTAAAGTTGTTTTTGAAAATAAGTTTTTTAGAAATAAACTTAAATCTTTAATCGATAATATAATTACTCCAATTGTAGATACAATAATTCCTGTTATTCCAAATTTATTTAATTTATCCCCTATTATTAAATATTCAAAAATTGCGACTTGAATAACTTCAGTCTTGCTCAATGAAGTTCCAACTACAAAATTAGCAAATCTAAATAAATAGAGTAAAACAAATGTAAAAATTATTTGGAAAATTGAACCCAATAATACGTTAAATATAAATTTTTTTTGACTTAGGATTTCAGGAATTACATTTAAATCTTGGAAATACAAAAAAAATAAAATAGTCCCGAATGGTAACGCAAAAGCAAATCTTACATAAGTTGATGCAATAGTAGATACTTTTTGATTAAGTTTTTTCTGTAAAGTTGATCTAAGATTTTGAAAAAAAGCCCCAGAAATAGCTACAATTATCCAATTCATTGATGATTATTAATATTGTATTTAATTTTAAAGTCGACTTAAATAGTCTCATTTAACAAAAAAGAGGGAAATAACATGAAAATCTTTAAAAGAATAATATTTTCTCTAATTTTCGTTTCTTTTGCCAGTGCAAGTTTGGCGGAAACAAAAATGAGAATTACACTTCAATTACCATTAAAGGCTCACTTAGGTCAGAACCTTTTGGTATTTAAAAAAGAATTAGAATCAAGATCAGACATTAAAGTAGAGATTTACGACTCCGCACAACTTTACAAAGATAAAGAGGTTCCGCAAGCTGTAGGTTCAGGAGCGATCGAAGCTGGTGTTGCATCTATAACAAGATTTGCAGGAACTAATCCTGAAGTTGATGTTTTCTATCTTCCATTCTTATTTGACTCAGAACAAAAAGTAAGAAAAGCAACTCAAGCTGGATCTGAGATAAGAGCTATCCTTGATCCTGCAATAGCAAAGACTGGAGCAGTTCCACTTTATTATCAAGCTTATGGATCAGCAATAATGTTATCTAATGGTGGTCCGATGAAAACTCCGGCTGACTTTAAAGATAAAAAAATTAGAGTATTTGGAAAAACACTTGGAGCTTTTGTGAGTTCTTTAGGTGGTAAACCAGCATTAATATCTGGATCTGAGCAATATTTAGCTTACCAAAGAAATACAGTTGATGCAGGTATGACTGGTGTATCTGGTGTAAAATCTAGAAAATTATATCAAGTAATGGATACTTTAACAGTTACAAATCATGGCGATATCGAATTCGTTGTTGTTGCTAATGATAAATGGCTAAGCTCATTAACTCAAAAACAAAGAGACGCTATAGCTGAAGCATCAAAAGTAGCTGAAAAAGCTGTTAGAGATGACATGGCTAACATCGAGGCTGGCGCTTACAAAGAAGCAAAAGCAAATGGAATGAACATTGTAAACCTAAGTAGTTCTGAAGTTTCTGCTCTTAAAAAAGCATCGTCATCTGTTATTGATGATTACATTTCTAGAACAGGTGGAGCTGGTGGAGTTGGTGATCAACTTGTAAAAGCTGCAAACAAACTTTAAATCGTATAAATACCCCGCACTTAAGTGCGGGGTTTTCAAATGAATACCTACGACAAAATTGTAAAATATTCTGGCTATTTAGCTTCAGCATTATTTATTATGATAGGCTTTATAGTTTCTTATGAAGTTATCATGAGATACATATTTAATTCACCTACTATTTGGGTAAACGAAATTTCTCGATTTTTACAAATTTGGGCTACTTATTTAGCTTTAACTTATACTTTTCATAAAAATGATTTTATCAGAATAACAGTTATATATGACAAAGTAGGAGATAAAGGAAAAAAGATATTAGATTTAATAAGTGCAATATTCATTTTAATTTTTAGTGGATTTGTACTTTATTATGGATGGTTAATTGCTTACGACTCTCTTAAAGTTGGAAGAACAAGCTCTACAATTTTAGATGTTCCATCCTTTCTTACAGAATTTGCGATACCATTATGTTTTGCATTTTTGGTATTAAGAGTGCTTTTCGAAGTACCTAAATACATCAAAGATATAATTAAATGACAGTAGCAATAATCTTATTTTTGTTATTTTTTGTGCTTTTTTTAGGAGTGCCAATAGCATTTGGTTTAGGTTCTATAGGATTGGGTTTAATGTTATTTGGAGATATTTCTCCTTTAATGATCCCACAAACTTTTTACAGTGTGGCAGATAACTTTATTTTATTGGCTGTTCCGATGTTTTTGATGATGTCTAATATATTATTAAAAGCAGGTGTTGGAGAAGATCTTTTTAATTTTGCTCAAAGCTGGGTTGGAAATTTTCCAGGCGGTTTAGCAATAGCAACTATAGTTTCTTGCAGTATTTTTGCTGCTATATCTGGATCATCAGTGGCTACTGCAGCAACAATCTCAACTGTAGCATTTCCTGCAATGATTAATAGAGGTTATCACAGAAACTTTACTTTAGGTATTTTGGCAGCGGGAGGAACTTTAGGGATTTTAATTCCTCCATCAATTCCAATGATTGTTTATGCATTTGTTGTTGAAGAGTCTGTACTAAGTATGTTCCTTGCAGGAATTGGGCCAGGAATAGTTTTAGCATTATTTTTTATTATCTTTTCAGTTTTTTACGTGAAATTTTTTAATAAAGAAGTTCAAAATGTATCCAGTACTTTAGAAGAAAAAATTAAATACACAAAAAGAGGTTTGCCAATATTATTAATGGCCTTCATCATGTTAGGTGGAATTTATGCTGGAATTTATACACCAACAGAAGCAGGTGGTATTGGTTTTTTAATATCATTTATCTATGTTGTGGCTAAAAAAAGATTAGATTTTAAAGGTTTTATCGAAGCTGGTTTGGAGACAATGAAAACTACAGTTACTATTTTTATAATTATTGCAGGAGCTAAAGTTTTTGGTAAAGCAATTTCTCTTTATAGAATTCCTCAAGATTTATCATCTTTCATAGTTACAAATATTAATGAGACTGGTTTATTTATACTTGTTGTTTGTATTACTTTGTTAATCTTAGGATTTATAATGGAAACCCTGTCATTAATTTTAATCATGATGCCTATATTTTCGATTTCAATTACTGCAATGAATATTGATTTAATTTGGTTTGGAATAATTTTTACGTTAATGATTGAGTGCGCATTAATTACACCTCCGGTTGGACTAAATATTTATGTTCTCCAAGCAATTGGTAAAGCAAAAATGTCAGAAATAGCTAAAGGTGTGATACCTTTTGTCATTATAATGTTATTTACAGTATTTGTTATTTACTTATTCCCTGACCTAGCATTATATATACCTTTTAAATTATAAATATGTTTTCAAAAATAAAATCAAAAGATAAAGCAGAACAATTAAGACAACTATTAAATGGACCAGAAATAATTGTAATGCCTGGATGCTTTGATGCATTATCAGCAAAATTAATTGAAAGAGAAGGTTTGAAAGTTGGATTTATGTCTGGCTTCAGTGTTTCATCTACAAAGCTTGGTATGCCGGACACAGGTTTAATTTCTTTTTCTGAAATGGCAGAACAAGTAAGAAATATATGTAATGCTACATCAATTCCAATAATATTTGATGGAGATACTGGATATGGAAATTCAGTGAACGTATTTAGAACTGTAAGAGGATATGCGGATGCAGGAGCAGCTGGTGTGATGATTGAAGACCAAAAGTGGCCAAAAAAATGTGGTCACACAAAGGGTAAAGATGTTGTCGATCTTGATGAGGCAAACTCAAGAATTAAAGCTGCGGTGGATGCAAGAGAATATGGAAATAAAGATATCTTAATAATGGCAAGAACTGATGCCATAGCAACTAGAGGATTAGATGATGCAATTAAAAGAATGCAATCATTTTCAAAACTTGGTGTTGATATTTTATTTATTGAAGCTGTTAAAAATAAAGAAGATATGAAAAGAATTATCAAAGAAGTTCCAGGTCATCATATGTTAAATTTGATCGAAGATGGTGAAACCCCATTATTAGAAATTAATGAAATTGAGGAAATTGGTTATAAAATTGCTGTAATGCCTTTAACTCTAATGAGTGCATCAGTAAAAACGATGCAAGAATGTTTGAATAATATGAAAAATAAAGTTTATAATAAAAATGTTTCTAAATTTTCAGACTTAAGAGATATAGTTGGCTTCAACGAATATTACGATATTGAAGACAAATATAAATAATGTTTCCAAAAAAATTCTCTAAAATTCTTTTCGTTTTTTTTATGGGTTTAGGAATGAGTTTGTTAATGACCCTAATTATTACATTTATAAATACAGGTTATGATGAATTTTATTATAAAAGATTTTTCAAAGCTTGGTCTATTAGTTTGCCAGTTGCATTAGTTGCAACAACTTTTGTTGCACCGTTGGTTAATAAAATAGTGGAAAAAATTACTAAATAGAGAGGATGTCATATGAGTGAAAATATAGCTTTTATAGGAGTTGGTAATATGGGAAACCCAATGGCCTGTAATTTAAAGAACGCAGGGAAAAAGGTTAAGGTTTTTGATGTTTCTAAAGTAATGATTGATAAAGCAGTTGAAAATAATCTTGATGTTGAGAAGGATTTTGGAAAACTAATCAATAGTGAAACGTCTGTAGTAATCACTATGTTGCCCGAGGGAAAACATTCAAAAGAAGTTTATTTAAAAGAAAATGGTGTTCTAGATAAAGTTTCTAAAAATTGTCTACTAATAGATTGTTCAACAATCGATATAGATACCTCTAAAGAAATAGGAAAGAAAGCAAATGAAAAAGGTATTAAGATGATTGACGCACCAGTAAGTGGTGGAGTGATGGGTGCACAAAAAGCAACTTTAAATATTATGGTTGGTGGATCAAATGATGCATTTAATCAAGCTTTACCTATTTTAAAATTAATGGGTAAAAATATTTATCATGCTGGAGAGATAGGAAGCGGAAACGGTGCAAAGATTTGTAACAACATGTCTCTTGGAATAACAATGATTGCTGCTTCAGAGTCATTAATGTTAGCAAGAAGATTGAATATAGATATAAAGAAAGTTCATGAAATTATGAAAAATGCTTCCGGAAATAGTTGGCCTATTTCAGTTTATCCACCCTTACCTGGATTAATTGAAGGAACTCCATCTAACAATAAATATAAGCCAGGCTTTTCTGCAGGTATGATGAACAAAGATTTAAAACTTGCAAATGAATGTGCTAAAAATGCAAATGCATCTACTCCATTAGGAGAGATGGCATTAGAAATATATTCAAAGTTTTGTGAGGATGGAAACAGTTCGAAAGATTTTTCTGCTATATCAAAGGTAATTGGTGGAGATGCTTGGGATTATCCAATAGAATAATTACCAAGAGGAATTTGGACTCTCCAAAAATTTTAACTCATCCGGTGTAGATTTTCTCCCCATAACTTTATTTCGATGCGGATATCTATGAAATCGTTTAATTGCAGCGGTATGATCTTTCCAAAATTTTTTTATCTCATTATAGTTTGGATGATTAGATAAATAATTATCTAACAATTTATATGCTCTATCATGATCTATAACTTCTTCACTGTGAATGTATGGCAATAGCATGAAAAAACGTTGATATTCATCCATTTGATCAAGATACCCGTTATAGACTGCATCATTTACAATCAGTCTTGCTTTATGATCAAACTCAAAAGCTTTTTTATCATCTCTATATAAATTTCTTGAAAATTGATCCAATAAAATAACTAAAGCTAGAGTACTTAATGGTTCATCTTGCCAATCATCATATTCATTTAAAGTAGCTTTTTCATGATCATCTTTGAATTTGTCTCTAATCAATTGATCAAAATTATCATCTCTTTTAAATCGCTTTTCAACGACCATATCATCAAACCAAAAATCTAATATTGCTTTGGCTCTATCATTCATAAACTTTGTCAACTTTTACCTGATATGATTCAACAAGTCTGTTAGTTTCATTTGCCATTGCTACAACTGCAATAAGTTCGCTTAACATCTCTGTAGTAGCACCTTTAGATTTAGCAGCGATACTGTGAGATTTAATACAATACTCACAACTATTTGTCATTGAAACTGCAACATAAATAAGCTCTTTTGTCATTTCATCCAAAGCACCTTTTTTCATCACTTGCTGTATAGAAGTCCAAGTTCTCTCTAAAGTTTCTGGGTTGTTGGCCAACATTTTCCAAAAATTGTTTATGTAGTCTGTATTTCTCTTCTTTTTTATATCTTCAAATACCTCTTTCACTTTTCCTGTAGCATCAGCTTCTTCAATCATATTAAAAACTGCCATTTCACCTCCTTAATTGTAAATTGTTTCTATTTTAGGCATTAATCTTAATAATTCCTTAGTATATTCATGATTTGGATTTTTAAACAACTCTTCCGTCTCAGACACCTCGCATAGTTTTCCATTCCTTAAAACTCCAATATCATCACACATTTGTCGAACAACTGGTAGATCATGACTTATAAAAAGGATAGTTAAATTAAGTTGTTCTTGTAAATCTTTAAGTAAATTTAGTATTTGAGCCTGAATACTCACATCCAAAGCAGATGTTGGCTCATCACAAACTAATAATCTTGGTTTTGTTGCTAATGCTCTTGCAATAGAAATTCTTTGTCTCTGTCCTCCTGAAAACTCATGAGGATATCTTTCGGCTGAAGACTTGGATAACTCCACAGAGTCTAAGAGATCATTTATATACTCATTTAATTCATTAGAGCTAATATTTGCATCATGTAACTTTATAGGTTCAGCAATGATATCTTTAACCTTAAGCCTACCATTCAACGAAGAGTACGGATCTTGGAATATCATTTGAATTTGTTTTCTAAATTTAAGTAATTCTTTGTTACTTTTTATATTATTAGTACATACATCATCAAAATAAATTTCACCTGAGGTGGGTTTAAATAAATTAACAATCATTTTTGCAATTGTAGTTTTTCCACTGCCACTTTCACCAACAAGTCCAAAAGATTTTCCCTCTTGTATATTAAATGAAACAGTATCAACTGCTAATACATTATTTTGAGATTTTTCTGTAAAAAAACCTTCATTAAAAGTTTTACAGAGATTTTTTATTTGAACTAAATCTTTTTTTAAAATCTCTCTTTTATTCCATCTGTTTAAAATTTTTAAATTAATGTTTTCCTGGTTATTGCTTTCTTTCTCTATAATTTTAAATCTGGATATTTTTTTATTTGTGGGTGGAACAGAACTAACTAAACTTTTCGTATAAGTTTCTTTTGGCTCTGTTAATATTTGCTTTGTTGTTCCCAATTCTACCAAATTACCATTTTTCATGACAGCAACTCTATTGGTAGTCTCTGCTATAACTCCCATATCATGTGTAATTAATATAACTGCTAAGTTTCTCTCTTTAGTCAGTTTTTTGATAAGTTCTAATATTTGTGATTGTATTGATACATCAAGTGCAGTTGTGGGCTCATCTGCAATTAACAACTCTGGTTCACAACATAGAGAAAGTGATATAACAACCCTTTGTCTCATACCTCCTGAAAATTGATGAGGATAATCATTAAATCTTTTTTCAGCATCTTTTATGCCTACTTCTTTTAAAAGATTTATTGCTTTTTCTTTTGCTTTTGAGTTACTGAGGTTTAAATGAGTTTGGATTGTTTCAATAAGTTGTTGTCCAATTGTTAAGATAGGATTTAAAGATGTCTGAGGATCTTGAAAAATAAATCCAATTTTTTTTCCTCTTAAACTTAGAATATTTTTTTTATTTTCATGAATATTTATGTCGCTTAAATAAATTGATCCTTTAGATACTTTCCCTGGTTCGTCAATTAAATCAATTATTGCATTTGCTACAGTACTTTTTCCAGACCCAGATTCCCCAACTAATCCTACAATTTCTCCTCTTTTTATCTCAATATTAATATCTTTTGCAGCATGAACTGTCTCTTTTCTCAATTTATAATCTACACTTAAATTTTGTATTTTTAAAAAACTCATTTTTTCAGTTTAGGATTAAGAGTGTCTCTCATCCAGTCTCCTAATAGATTAATGGAAAAAGCCAAAACAACTAAGAATATTGCTGGAAAAAAAGTTATCCACCATTCACCAGAAAATAAAAAGTCATTTCCAAGTCTTATTAATGTTCCTAAAGAAGGAGTAGTTGGAGGAACGCCAACACCTAGAAAACTCAATGTGGCTTCTGCAATTATTGCTAATGCAAGACCTATAGTTCCTATAACAAGTACTGGTCTCATAATGTTTGGAAGAATATGTTTAAACATTACTATAAAATTAGAAACTCCAATAATTGTTGATGCTGAGACATAATCTTTATTTTTTTCAACTAAAGTTGCTGCTCTTGATACTCTTGCAAACTGTGGCCACTCTGAAATACCAATTGCAAAAATTAAAACATATATTGCCATCTCGTCATGAAGTTCACGCGAAATTATACCTCTCGCAATACCATCAACAAGAAGTGCCATCAAAATACTTGGAACTGTTAACTGAACATCAGTTAATCTCATAACAATCATTTCATACTTACCACCAAAAAAACCAGCAGTAAGACCTAATCCAACTCCTAAAATTAAACTAAATAAAATTGCTGAGAAACCAACAATCAAAGATATTCTAGATCCATAAAGAATAGTCGATAACATATCTCTTCCTTGTCCATCAGTACCAAGTAAAAATTCTACTTTTCCTTCGCTAGTCCAAGATGGTGGGGTGAATGCATCCATTAAAGATAAAGAAGATGGGTCGAATGGATTATAAGGTGTAATAAATTCTACAAAAAATGAACAGAAAAATATTATTGCTAATAAAATCGAAGAAACTATTGCTGTAGGAGATTTTATAAAACTAAAATAAATTTCACTATCTTTTATTTTATCCCAAGTTGTTAAAGCTTTATTATCCACTAGCTGAATCTCCTTTAACTCTAATTCTTGGATCTATAAAGTAATACAAGATATCGACTATAAAATTTATCATTACAAAAACGAATGCTATAAATACTAAATATGCTGACATAATTGGAATATCTACAAACTGAACAGCTTGAATAAAAAGAAATCCCATACCTGGCCATTGAAATACTGTTTCCGTAATTATTGAAAAAGCAATTAATGTTCCAATATTTATTCCAGCAATAGTTATTACTGGAATTAGTCCATTTTTAAGTGCGTGCTTATAATTAATGCTTTTTTCATTAATGCCTCTAGCTCTTGCAAACTTTATGTAATCAGTCTGAAGTATTTCCATCATTTCAGCTCTGACGAGTCTTATTATATAGGTCATTTGAAAAAGACTTAAAGTAACTGATGGTAATATAATTGCTTTTAAACCTGATATGGTTAAAAAGCCTGTCGACCAAAATCCTAGATCTACCACCTCACCTCTTCCAAACGATGGTAGGACGCCTAATATAACTGCAAAAAGATAAATAAATAAAATACCAATTACAAAAGTTGGAAGAGAAACACCTAATAAAGAAACTGCTAAGATAAAATCACTCAAAAAACCTTTTCTTTTTATGCCTGTATATACTCCCAATAAAGTACCAGAAACCAATGCAATTAGAGCAGATATTAAAACTAATTCAATTGTTGCTGGCAATCTTTCAATGATTAATTCAGATACAGGTCTTCTTAATTGATAAGATATTCCAAATTCTCCTTTAGAGGCATTAATTATAAACCTAGTAAATTGTACATGAATTGGGTCCATTAAACCCAAGGTTTCTCTTAACTCAGCTCTTTCTTCATCTGATGTTTCCTCACCCACCATATTATTTATTGGGTCTCCTACAAAATTAAAAAGAGAAAAAGATACAAAAGCTACGACAAGCATAACCATTGCAGATTGAAACAATCGTTTAAAAAAATACTTTATCAATTTATGAAATTTTATTTTTATACAAGCCCTTTAATTAAAAAGGGCTTGTAATAAATTATTTAGTCAAAGCTCGCAAAACGGAATAACGGCTCGTTATTCGGTCTTATCGGAACATTAACATCTTTTTTTGCAGCCCAAGATATAACTTGGTGATGTAAAGGAAGATAAGAAATATCATCTTTTACTATTTTCCAAGCTTTAGCTATCGCAGCATTTCTCTTATCTAGGTTAACTTCACCTTCCATAACTCTTATCGCAGCATCTACATCAGAGTTGCTAAAGTTAACTCTGTTCCAGCTTGCTCCACTTTCATATAAGTAATGGAAAACATAATGACTATCTAAAGTTGGAACTCCCCAACCTAACATATAAAAGTCACCTTGATTATCTTTTAGTTCTTTAAAGTGCTTACTTTTTGTTTGGGCAAATAAATTTACTTTAACACCGATTTTACCTAACATACCAACAACAGCTGTGCATATAGCTTCATCATTTACATATCTGTCATTTGGACATCTAAGCTCAACTTCAAATCCATTAGGATATCCAGCATCAGCTAGAAGTTTTTTTGCAGCAGCTACATCATAAGGAAGTCTTTTATCAAGTTCCTCTGTGTATCCATTAACACCTGGAAAAGTAATTATTCCAGCAGGTTCACTTAAACCTCTCATTACTTTTTTCTTAATTGCCTCAATATCTATAGCTTGATAAAGAGCTTGTCTAACTGCTTTCTTTTTGAATGGATTATCACCTGTATTACCTGTTCTAAGTTTATCTGCTCCCTGATCCATACCAAGGAATATAGTTCTCATTTGAGCAGTGCTTTCAACTTTGTGAGCAGGTGAATTTTTTATTCTAGCTAAATCTTGCACAGGTGCATCAGTAACAACATCAATTTCACCAGATAAAAGAGCTGCAACTCTAGTAGCTGCATTTTTTATAGGTAGTAGATGAATTTCAGTTACTTTATCATCTTTCATTGTTCCCCACCATTTTTTATTACGTTTGAAAACTGTTTTAGTGTTTGGTTCTCTTAATGTAATTTTAAATGGTCCAGTTCCCATAGCATTTGTAGCTGAAAATGTTTCTTGTCCAGCATCCCAGTTCTGCGCCATGACTGCAAAATTCTTTTCACTCCATTTTTTTGACATTATAAAAATGTTTGAAAGTTGGTTTAAAAGAATTGGATTTGGTTTACTTGTTGTAATTTCTACTGTGTAGTCATTAACTGCTTTTACACCTGATACTGTACTAATATATTCTTTAAAATCAGATGTTCTTTGTTTTGCTCTTAAAATACTAAATACAACGTCTTCAGATGTAAATGGAGTTCCATCAGAAAATTTAACATCTTCTCTTAATTTAAAGATCCAAGTATTAGGACCTTGAGTTCTCCACTCTGTTGCTAGTTGAGGTCCAATTTTCATATCTAATCCTCTGGTAACTAGAGCTTCGTATACTTGTCTAGATACTTGAGTGGTAGGACCTTCGTTTTGAGCATGAGGATCAAGTGTTAAACTATCACCCTGCATTGACCATTTAATAGTTTTTGCAAATACTTGTGTTGGAGCAAAAGCTAGAAAAAAAGCCAATAAAATTTTTATAAAATACCCATACTTCATTTCTCTCTCATATATTATTAAAATAAAAATCTAACTTATTAATTATGTAAACTAAAGTGATTTAATTCACTATTTTTTTGAAGTTTTCGTAAAGAATTTTAGAATATTTGTTCATAGATTGAATGTTGTCTTTCGCATCACTATCAAATTTATCAAGAGCTCCTTGTCCTAACTGACTCTCTAAAGCAGACTTATATTCAGGCACACATCCCCATTCTCCTACAGTGGTATCTTTTATCTCTATGTGAAATTGAATACCGTAAGCATGTTTTTTGTATTTAAAAATTTGGTATTTCGTTTCAGGAGATGATGCTAAAAGAGTTATATCATTATTATTTTCTAGATTTTGAACTTCATATGAATGCCATTGGAGTGATTTAATAATATCAGGATATTCTTTAAATAATAAATCGTCCTTTTTACTGTTTAAAAAATTAATGTCTAAAATACCTATCTCTGGATTTTTTGATTTAACTACTTTACCTCCAACTACCTCTCCTAATAATTGACAACCTAAACAAAAACCTAAATATGGTTTATTTAAGTCTACTACAAATTCTTTGATTTTTTTTTTCTCTTCTATTAACCAAGGGTAATCTTTTTCCATCCAAGTATCCATTGGTCCGCCCATACAAAACATTGCATCAAATCCAGTTAAATCATCAGGTATTTTTTCTCCTTCGTCAAGTTCTACAGTTTTAATATGAACTTTATCCTTTAACATTAAATCTTTAATATAACCAGGATCCTCAATTTTAATGTGTTGAAGAACAATTATATTTTTCATGTAGCTGGCTTGAGTAATTTTAAAATTTTTTTATGATTTGATAAATTATTTGAAACAATTATGTTTCCACCTAATGAAGCATCTTTATTATCCCATGTAGTAATTATTCCACCTGATGCTTTAATAATTGGTATTATCGGATGTATGTCCCAAATTTTGTTTGCACATTGAGCTACAATATCTAGTCTTCCCTCTGCTAATTGGCAATATGTTAGTGCATCGAAACATGGAAACTGCATTCTCTTGATAAATTTCATTATTTTTTTTTGTTTTTGAAAAGATAAAGTTCCGTGAAAAGCAGCAGCTAATTTCAAATAATCAAATTTTATTTTTTTGTTTACTTTTAATTTTCTTTTTTTTCCATTTTCAAACACAAAAGCAGATTTATCATCTTGATTTAAATAGTATCTTTTCATTCTTGGAAAATTTGCTAAACCAACTATAGGGGCGTCGTTATAATTTAGAGAAATTAAATTGCTCCATGTAGGATTTCCAGCGACAAATGATCTTGTCCCATCAATTGGGTCAATTATCCATGAAAATAGACTTTTTGTTTTTTTTGCACCAAACTCTTCACCGATAATTTGATGATCTGGGAACTTATCATTAATCTTTTTTCTTATAAATTTTTCAAAAGCTTTATCAGCACTGGTAACGGGATCATAACCTTTACCTTTTAACTTGTTATTAATTGTAAAAGTTTTGTTAAGTTTAGTATAATAAAAATTAGTTAAATCCTTAGCAAGCTTATTCAAAAAGGTGTAATAAATCTTGAAATC
>CACNTW010000007.1 GCA_902623495.1 uncultured Pelagibacteraceae bacterium
GGATGAAATATTTTTTTGGTACAAAACAAAGAAGATTGCCAGAATTATAGCAGAGGAAGAAAATTATGATGCAAGTTTGAACTATATATTAAAAAATCTTGAAAAATTTAATAATAAATCGACAAAGATAATTTATGATTTGGCAAATATTTACAAAAACTTTAAAAAATATGATGAGGCTATAAATTATTATACTTTGGCCTTAAAAAATTTGGATAAAAACTCTATGGCTTATGCAGATGTTCTTTATCGCAGAGGCGGAGCGTATGAAAGATTAAAAAATTATGATTTGGCTGATAAGGATTTGCTAAATTCAATTAAAATTAGACCTGACGAGCCCTATACACTTAACTATCTCGCTTATAGTTGGTTAGAAAGAGGATATAAAATTGAAGAAGCAATAGAAATGTTAAATCGAGCTTACAAAGGGAAAGAAGAAGACCCCTATATAACAGACTCAGTTGGTTGGGGTTATTATTTGACAGGAAATTATATTGAAGCAGAAAAATATTTAAGAAAAGCTGTAGAATTGTTGCCAAGTGATCCTGTTGCAAGTGATCATTATGGAGATGTTCTTTGGCAATTAAATAGAAAAATTCAAGCTAATTATTTTTGGAAAAGTGCTTTAAATAGCGATGAAGCAGACGAAGAATTAAAAATTAAAGTTAAGGAAAAATTATATAATGGCTTAAATAATAATTCTTAAATGAAGTTTCATAAAATAAAATCTTTTGCAAAAGTTAACTTAACTTTAAAAATTCTAAATAAATATTCAAATGGTTATCATAAAATTGAAAGTTTAATATCTAAGATCAATTTGGCTGATGAGATTTTAATAAAAGAGATACAAGGTTCAAAAAATAGAATATCGTTTAGTGGGAAATTTTCCTCTAATATTTCAAATACAAATACAATTTCAAAACTACTAAAAATATTAAATAATCATAATTATATTAAAAATAAAAAATTCAATATCAAAGTAAAAAAAAATATACCGCAATCCTCTGGTATGGGAGGAGGATCAATGAATGCAGCATCCATTTTGAACTATTTATTTAAAAGAAGAATAATTAAAACTACAAAAAATAATTTAATAAAAATTGCAAATAAAGTTGGCTCAGATGTGATTTTGGGTCTTTATAAGAGTCCGATGATCCTACAAGGTCAAAATATAAGTAATATTAATAAAAAATTAAATTTTCATTTGTTAATCATAAAGCCTAATTTTGGATGTTCTACTAAGATGATTTATGCAAAACACAGAGGATTTTCGAAAAGTCTATTCAATAAATCAAACAAGATTAACAGACGAGATTTATTAAAAGATTCTAACAACGATTTAGAGAGAGCAGCTTTTAATGAATATCCAATTTTAAGAAAGATCAAAACTTACTTGCAAAATTTAGATAATATTTACTTTGCAAATATGACAGGGTCGGGTTCTACTATAATTGGTTATTTTTTAACCAAAAATGCGGCAATAAAAGCTCAAAAAAAATTAAAAAATAAATATAAAAACTATTGGTGTATTTACTCTAAAACTATATAAAGCTTTTTTTTTGTGTTATACGAAAAACATCTTGGGGTGTAGCCAAGTGGTAAGGCAGCGGTTTTTGGTACCGCCATTCCTAGGTTCGAATCCTAGCACCCCAGCCATTTATGAAAGCTTTACTTAAAAAAATTTTTCAAAACAAAAAAATTTCAAGCGATAAAGATCTCAAATTTCTAGATTTAAAAAATAATAAGGGAGTAAATAAAATATTTGGTGCAATAAATAACTACAATGAAACCAGCGAGATTAGATTTGTTGGTGGTTGTGTAAGAAAAATTTTAAATGACGAAAAAATAGATGATATCGACCTTGCAACTAATTTAACTCCTGATCAGGTTATGCAATGTTTAGATAAAAACCAAATAAAGTTTTTTGAAACAGGAATTGAACATGGCACAATCACAGCAGTGATTGATGATCATAATTTTGAAATTACAACATTAAGAAAAGATGTAAAAACAGATGGAAGGCATGCTGTCGTAGAATATACAACTAATTGGAAGGAAGATTCATTAAGGAGAGATTTTTCAATAAATTCTATATATTCAGATTTAGATGGCAATTTGTATGATCCAAATTTTGGTTATAAAGATTTAAATGTTGGAATAATTAAATTTATAGGTGATCCAGAAAATAGAATAAAAGAAGATTATTTAAGAATTATTAGATATTTAAGATTTTATACTGAATATAGCAAAATCGATCATGAAATTAATATAATTAAAATCATTAAAAAAAATATAGAGGGTTTAGGAAAAATATCAAAAGATAGACAATTCAATGAATTAAAAAAAATTTTCAAATTGGATAATTTTTTAAAGTTATTTAAAAATAAAACCTCTTGTGAATTATTTTCATTAATTTTCCCTCAACTAAAAAATTTTAAAAAATTGAGCAATTTATCAAAACCACAAGAAAAGATATTAAAAAATAAAAGTTTAAATTTTGTCATTTCTTTTCTTGTAATTGATGAAACTGACAATTCTGACTATTTTATATATAAATATAATTTACCTAATGAGTTAAAAGATAAAATTAATTTTCTAAAAAATAATTCGCTCAATAAAGATAGTGCTAAAATTTTTAATAAGAAAGATTTACAAAAAATATTTTATTATGAGGGTAAATCTAGCACAATAGATTTAATTGATTTCAATTTGTTATATTTTAAACAAAGAAAAAAACTTTCAGAATTAAAAACTTACTTTGAAAAATTAGATAAACCAGAATTTCCAATAAAAGCTCAGCTATTAATAAATGATTATGGATTAAAGGAGGGAAGAGAATTGGGTCAAAAATTAAAAAATTTAGAAATGAAATGGATTGAAAATAATTTTAATTTATCAAAAAAAGATATGGAAAAAGTATTATCAAATTAAACGTATTTTACGTCTACAATCTCAAAATTTTTTGTCCCTGCTGGTGTATTTATCTCTACAAGATCCCCTTTGTTTTTACCTATAAGACCTTTTCCTATTGGTGATTGAAAATAAAGAAGCTTTTGTTTTAGATCTGCCTCGTCTTTACCAACAATTTTGTAATTTATTTTTTCATTTGTATCTAAATTTTGAAGGTAGACTGTTGATCCAAATATCACTTTTCCATCATTACTAATCTTGGTGATATCAATTACATTTGCTCTTGCAATTAAATCCTCAACTTCTTGAATTCTTCCCTCATTATGTGATTGCTGTTCTTTTGCGGCATGATATTCAGCATTTTCTTTCAAATCTCCATGTGATCTTGCTTCAGCAATGGCTGCAACAATTTCGGGTCTCTTTTTTTCTTTTAAAAAAATTAATTCACTTTTTAATTTTTCTAATCCTTCAGTAGTAATTGGTTCTTTATCCATAATTTACCATTTAGCTGTTGGTGGTAATGACATAAGTATAGCTTCAACATTTCCACCAGTTTGTAAACCAAATTTTGTCCCCCTATCATGTAATAAATTAAATTCAACATATCTACCTCTTTTTTTGTATTGGATTTCTTTATCTTTAATTGTCCATTTTAATTTATTTTTTTTCTCAATTATTTCATTAGAAATGTTTTTAAAACTTATTCCCACTTCTCTAACAAAAGAAAAATCTTTTTCCCAATTTTTTTTTTTATAATCAAAAAAAATTCCACCAATACCTCTAGGCTCTTTCCTGTGCGGTAAATAAAAATATTCATCACACCACTTTTTATATTTTTTGTAATAATTTTTGTTGTGTTTATTACATGATTTTTTTAGTTCTGAATGAAACCAATTTTCTAATTTCTTATCTTTCATACAAGGTGTGACGTCCATTCCACCTCCAAACCAACCAAATGAAGTAACTATATACCTCGTGTTAAAATGCATTGCGGGCACATGAGGATTTTTCATATGCATAACAACAGATATTCCAGATGCCCAAAATTTAGAGCTTGTTTTAGTGCCTGGAACTTTATTTTTAAATTCGTTTGAAAATTTTCCATAAACTTCTGAAAAATTTACTCCAACTTTATCAAAAATTTTACCGTTTTCTAAAATTCTATATTGTCCTCCACCTTCATCATTACTTTTACTTCTATTCCAATTAGTAATTTTAAATTTGGTTTTTTTGCCCTCTTTTTCCTCAATTTCTCTACAAAGTACTTCTTGTAAAGTTTTAAACCAATTTCTTGCTAATTTTTTTTTTATGTATTGATCCATTTAACCTAACTGTCTTATAAATTCTGAAGCTCCTATGGCTACTGATATTGAAATATTTAACGATCTTTTATTTTTTAGCATTGGAATTTTAATTCTTTCATTAACCTTAGAATGTACATCTTCTGGAACACCAGCACTTTCTCTGCCAAAGAGCAATATATCATTACGCTTAAATTTAAACTTTGTATAAACTTTGCTAGCTTTTGTCGTCATTAAAACTACTCTATTTTTACTATTTTCATCAAAGAATTCATTAGGGCTCTTGTAAAATTTAATTTCACTGTAATCTAAATAATCCATAACAACTTTCTTGAACCTTTTATCACTAAATAAAAACCCACAAGGTTCAATGATTTCTAAACTAGCTCCTAGGCAAGAACAAGTTCGAATAATTGAAGCTGTATTTTGAGGTATATCCGGCTGATATAGAGCTACTTTTAGACCGTGTTTTAAAGGTTTCTGTGTCATTGTTACCATAGAAATATCTCTTTTTTATTATATGAAATCATATATTACCAAAGTTATAAAATATTAAAGATGTCAGATCAAAAAGACGAAAAAAAGACCAACAGAAGAGATTTCTTGTTTACTGCTACTGCTGCCGCAGGTGCAGTTGGAGTAGGTGCTGCTGTTTGGCCATTAGTCGATCAAATGAACCCAGATGCTTCTGTGAAAGCATTAGCAAGCACTGAAGTGGATGTGAGTTCAATGCAACCTGGACAGTCTTTAACAGTTCTTTGGAGAGGTAAACCAGTTTTTATTAAAAGAAGAACTGAAGATGAAATTAAAAAAGCGAGAACAGTTGATATAAATGATCTTAAGCATCCTGAAAAAGATGAAGATAGAGCAAAAAATCCTGAATGGTTAGTGATGCTTGGAATTTGTACTCACCTTGGATGTGTCCCATTAACGGATAAAGGTGATTATGATGGTTGGTTTTGCCCTTGTCATGGTTCTCATTATGATACATCTGGTAGAATTAGAAAAGGACCAGCTCCGACAAACATGGAGATACCTAAATACGAATTTGTAAATACTAATACGATTAAGATTGGATAAATATGAGTGATCACGAATACACACCTAGTTCAAAATTTGGAAAATGGTTTAACGATAGACTGCCTTTGCTTACATTGGCAAATCACTTAACAGATTATCCTACACCAAAAAATTTAAATTACTGGTGGACATTTGGTGGGATATTAACCTTTTGCTTAATTACCCAAATAGTTACAGGATTAGTTTTGGCTATGCACTACATTGCTCATGCAGATATGGCATTCAGCAGTGTCGAACACATAATGAGAGATGTGAATTACGGATGGTTGTTAAGATATGTCCATGCAAATGGTGCTTCTATGTTTTTCCTAGCAGTTTATATCCATATTTTTAGATCATTATTTTATGGGTCTTATAAATCTCCTAGAGAAATAATTTGGATACTTGGAATTATAATTTATCTGCTAATGATGGCAGCTGCATTTATGGGATATGTTCTTCCTTGGGGACAAATGAGTTTTTGGGGGGCAACAGTCATAACAAATTTATTTAGTGCAATCCCACTTGTTGGAGAGAGTATAACAACTTGGTTATGGGGTGGTTACTCAGTTGACAATCCGACTTTAACAAGATTTTTTACTCTTCATTACTTAATACCATTCTTAATACTAGGGCTTGTAGTACTTCACATATGGGCATTACATGTTCCTGGAAATAATAATCCAGTTGGTATTGATATTAAAAAACCATCTAAAGATACAGTTCCATTTCATCCATACATTGTAATTAAAGATGCTTTTGCGTTATTAATGTTTTGTATAGTTTTTGCGTTGTTTGTATTTTATCAACCAAATATTTTAGGACATGCTGATAACTATATCGAGGCAGACCCACTTGTTACTCCAGCTCACATAGTTCCCGAGTGGTATTTATTACCTTTTTATGCGATCTTAAGATCAGTTCCTGATAAGCTTATGGGTGTTGTCGCCATGTTATCAGCAATTTTAATTTTAGCTGCTTTACCATGGTTGGATACTTCAAAAGTTAGATCAGCAGTATTCAGACCATTATTTAGACAGTTCTACTGGATCTTAGTAGCTGATGTTTTAATTCTAGGATATGTAGGGGCGATGCCAGCTGAAGGATTGTATTTGTTAATCGCAAGAGTTGCTACAGCGTATTACTTTGCGCATTTTTTAATTATTCTTCCAGTTTTAGGATGGAAAGAAAAAACTACCCCGCTGCCTTTGAGTATTACCGAACCAGTTTTAGGAGGTTCGCCAAATTTAGCTGCTGCAAGGAGTGATGAAAAAATAGAAAAAACAATAAAGTGAGTAAGTTAAAAAATATTTTATTTGTATTAATATTCTCTATTATTGTACTAAATTCATCTAACTCTGCTGAAAAATCACCTCGTTTTTTAGAGACTAAGTGGACTTTCAAAGGTCTCTTTGGAAAATTCGATAGAGCATCCCTGCAAAGGGGTTATCAAGTGTATACAGAAGTATGTGCATCTTGTCATTCTATGAAATATTTAACCTATAGAAATTTAGCAGAAAAGGGTGGACCAGAATTTTCTGAAGTAGAGGCCAAAGCAATAGCTGCAAGTTTTGAGGTAACAGATGGCCCGGACAGCACTGGAGAAATGTTTGTAAGACCAGCTAAATTATCTGACAAATTCGTGATGCCATATGCTAATGAACAAGAAGCTAAAGCTGCTAATGGTGGTGCTTATCCACCAGATATGTCAGTTCTAGTTAAGGCAAGAAAGGGCGGAGCAGATTATATTTATTCCTTATTGTTAGGATATTCTGAGCCACCAGAAGGCGTAGAGCTTGATGATGGTGTTTATTACAATAAGTATATGTATGGTAATAAAATTAAAATGCCAGCTCCTTTATCTGATGATTTAATTGAATATACAGATGGAACAAAAGCTACAGCTGAGCAAATGTCTAAAGATGTTACAAATTTTCTGATGTGGTCAGCGGAACCACATTTAGAGCAAAGACATAAAACAGGATTTAGAGTTATAGCTTATTTGATAATATTGACTGTATTGGTTTACTTTACAATGAAGAAGATTTGGTCACGTGTTGAATCTAAAGTTTAGAACATCCCCATCTTTAACGATATAATCTTTACCTTCTAATCTCATTTTGCCATTTTCTCTAGATTTTAACCAACCGCCATTACTAACAAAATCTTGATAAGACACAGTTTCTGCTCTTATAAAACCTTTTTCAAAATCTGTATGTATTATACCTGCTGCTTGAGGCGCCATGCAATTTTTGTTAATTGTCCAAGCCCTTGTCTCTTCAACTCCTGAAGTAAAAAACGTCTCTAAAGATAAAAGTTCATATCCTTTTTTGATTAATAAATTTAATCCAGTATCATCGACGTTGATCATTTTCATATAGTTTTTTCTTTCTTCATTTTCTAGTTCATTTAATTGATTTTCTATTTCAGCTGAAATAGTTAGAGTATTTTTAGAACCATATTTTTCAATAAAACTTTTTGTATATTCGTTGCCTTTATCAATACTATTTTCATCAACATTACAAACATACAGTTTAGGCTTTATTGACAATAATCCTGACAATTTAATATCTTTTCTATCAAATTCATCGTATAATTTATTTATATCATTGTTATCATTAATTAAATTTTGCGCTCTTTCTAGAATTTGGTTTTGATTTTCATCATTATTTTTTTTATTTTTCTTATCTAGTCTTTTTTGAATAGATTCCAAATCTGCCAAAGACATTTCTGTTTCGATTATTTCTAAATCTCTGATTGGATCAACTGTTGGATTTACATTTTGAATATCATCTGAGTCAAAACATCTAATTAAATGAATAACAGCATCTACTTCTCTTATATGGGATAAGAATTTGTTACCTAATCCTTCACCTTTGGAGGCTCCTTCGACTAACCCTGCTATATCAACAAAAGATATTGTAGTATTTATTTTTTTTTTTGAATTTGAAATTTTAACTAATTCATCTAACCTATAATCTGGTACAGGAACTACGCCTATATTTGGATCTATCGTACAGAAAGGAAAATTTGCTGCTTGAGCTTTACTTGAATTTGTAAGTGCATTAAATAAAGTAGATTTACCAACATTTGGTAAACCAACTATACCACACTTAAAACTCATTTAATTATTGTTAACTTTGCTTGAGAATAAATCTAATTTTTTATCTATTAAAATAGCAATAGAGTCTATTATATTGTGAGTAATTTTTTCTAAGTGTTCTTGTTCATCATCAGAAAAATCATTTAAAACAAAATCTGATACAGACATTTTATTCTCTGGCTTTCCAATACCGATCCTCACTCTTGAATAGTCTTTTCCAATAAATTTATCAATTGAAGCAACTCCATTGTGACCTGCACTTGATCCACCAAATTTTGCCTTTATTTTTCCAAACTCTACATCTAGGTCATCATGAAAAACAATTACATCCTCTGCATCTATTTTGAAATATTCAAGCAATTCTCTGATACATATCCCTGAGTTGTTCATGAAGGTCAGAGGTTTGATGGCATAAATTTTCTTTTCCCCAATATTGCCTGTTGTAAGTAAACCCTTAAATTTTGGCTTTTGTTTTGAAAGACCAAATTTTTGATTTATGGCATCTACAACTTTAAAACCTATGTTATGTCTATTATTATGACTGTTTGGGGTTGGATTGCCCAAACCTACGAGTAACAACATTTTATTTTATTATTATTTTCACAGATTATTATTTTTTCTCTGCTGGAGCTTTCCCTTCGTCTTTTCCTTTATCACCATCTGCAGCTTTTTCTGCACCTTCCTCAGGTTTAGCGTCTCCATCCGCAGCTGCTTCCGCGGTTTCTCCACCTTCTCCTTCAGCTTCTGCTGGTTTTTCAGGTTCTTTAACAACTGTTGGTGCTGCTACTGTCGCGATTACAAAGTCTCTTCCTTGAATTGTAGGTGTTACATTTTCAGGTAAATTTATAAAAGATATTTTAATACTTGCTCCAATATCTAAGTTATTTAGATCTACAACTAACTCTGTTGGTATATTTTCTGTAGGACATCTTAATTCAACTTTACGTCTTACGATATTCAAAACCCCACCTCTTTTTAATCCTGGTGATAATTCGTGGTTTATAAATTTAACTGGAATTTCTAAAATTACTTTTGCACCTTTAACAATTCTTAAAAAATCTAAATGTATAGGCTCATCTGTCACTGTATCAAAATCAATAACTCTTGGTAAAACTTTTTGTTCTTTCCCATCAATATTAATTGAAATTATATTTGATAAAATATTTTCTTTATTTAATAAATTTTTTACTTCTTTAACAGAGACAGAGATTTTTTGATTTGGCTCCTCTCCTCCATAAATTATTCCTGGAACCATACCTTTGCTTCTAAGAGACTTTACTTCACCCTTAGTTTTTGTTTCTCTAATTGTGGCTGCTAATAAACTCATAAAGTGTCGGGTTTTTAACTTATGAAACTAAATTTTACAAGTAAATTATTTAAATAGATCTGATACTGAGGTAGAATTTGATATCCTTTTAATAGCTTCTCCAACCAAATTAGAGATTGTTAATACCTCAATATTCTTAGTTTTTTTAACTTTCATTGAATTATCTATTGTATCAGTTACAACTAAATTTTTTATCGAAGATCTCTTAATTTTTTCAACAGCATTACCACTTAATACACCATGTGTTACATACACATGAACATCTTTAGCTCCTCTTTTTTTTAATTCAGAAGCTGCATTTACAATTGTTCCACCAGAGTCAATTATATCATCAACTAATATACAAGTTTTATTTTTCACATTTCCAATTACATTCATCACCTCTGATTTTCCAGGAGCAGGTCTTCTTTTGTCTACTATTGCTAAATCTACATTTAACAATTTTCCTAAAGCCCTTGCTCTTGCTGTACCACCGACATCTGGAGCAACACAGATTATATTATTTTTTTTTAACTTCTTTTTTATATGTCTAGCAAATATTGGAGTTGCAAATAAGTTATCTACTGGAATATCAAAAAAACCTTGAATTTGTCCAGAATGTAAATCAACTGTAACAACTCTATCTGCTCCTGCTTTTGCAATAAGATTGGATACAAGTTTTGCAGATATAGATGTTCTAGGCACTACTTTTCTATCCTGTCTTGCGTAACCAAAATATGGGATCACAGCAGTTATGTTTTTGGCCGATGATCTTTTTAAAGCATCAATGGATAATAACAATTCCATTAAATTGTCATTCGCAGGAGATGAAACAGATTGAATTAAAAAAATACTATTACCTCTAATATTTTCGTTAATTTCAATATAAATTTCTCCGTCTGCAAATTTTCTTATGTTTGAATTCACTAGTCTATTTTTCAAAAATTTGGATATTTTTTGACTAAGATGTTTATTGCTGTTTCCTGTGAGAATTTTCATCCGCGATATCCTATTTAATCATAATTGCAGAAATATTTCTACCATAATCGTTATGCTTATTTTTTTTTGATCTCCTATAACTAAAAAAGTTATTTTCTAGACTGAAGGTATCTTTTCTTATTATATCAATTTTTTTAACTCCATTTTCATAAAACTGAGATTTTATATATTTGCTTAAATCAAAAAAAATTTTTTTCTTTTTAAATGTGAAGAAATTCACATTTTTTTTATTTTTGTCCTTAAACAACTTAAAAAAATTATCTTTTACTTCGTAGCTGTTTTTTTTTATACATGGCCCAATACAAGCAATCATATCTTTTTCTGAGCATCCATTTTTTTTTAAAAGTTGAATTGTTTTCTTTACTATTCCTTTAAAAGCACCTTTCCATCCAGCATGAATTGCACCAACAAATTTTTGCTTTTTTTCTATAATTAGAATTGGTGCACAGTCTGCAGTGAGTATACTAATCGCTATATTTTGTTTATTTGTAATCATCGCATCTCCAGTCATTTTTTTTTTTGGAATTCTACTGATTTTATAAACTTTATTGCTGTGAATTTGATTAAGAGAAACTAGATTTTCACTATTACAACCTATTTTCTTTGAAACTATTTTTAAATTTTTATTTATATTGGCAATTTTATCTTTTGACCCCTTTCCACAATTTAAACTTTTGTAGATTCCTTTTGAAGTACCACCTAATCTATTAAAAAAATAATGTGAAACGTATTTTTGATTTCTTAAAATTTTTGACTTAATCACTTAAAACCCAAATTAAAATTATTTTTGGATTTGCTTACAAATAATACTTTAAACAAAGAGCCCATATATTTTGCATCAATTAATCTTTTTATTCTATAAAATATGTCAGCTTTCTTACTAAATTGTAAATTTTTACTTATTATCTCAGCTCTTTTTAATATTCCTAAGTTAATTAAGAAATTACCTTGGGTTGTTATTAAAGATTTTAAATTAGAATTTGCAAACTCTTTCTTGTACATTTTAAAATTTATTAAATGAGTAATATCTGAATTATAGGGATTTTCTAAGAAACTAATTTTTTTATGCTTCTTGACACTTTGCAAAGTATTTTTCATTTTTCCACTGGTAAAACCATAGTCTATCATTAATAAACCACCATTATTTTTAAAAATAAAATTCGCTATTTCGTTAATAAATTTCATTGCTGAAGGTGAATATTCAACAAACTTTTCTTTTTTTATATCCTTGCCCAAATATTTCTCAATTATTTTTGGCGACACTTTTTGATCACAAACTTCAAACTTATTTTTTTTGAATGCTACGTATTTTTCATACCAATTATTGCTTTTCTTTAAAAATTGTTTGATAGGAAAAGCATCAAAAAACTCATTAGCCAAGAATATAGTTGGAGCCTTTGGGATTTCTTTTAAATTTTTAATCCAACTTACTTTTTTCTTGTCTATTTTAGTCTTCTGAATTTTTATCAGTAATGGACTTTTTTCTAAAATTAAGAAATTGGCAGATAAATTAATTTCACTAAAATTATTCAAAGTTTTTATAATTTGTGACATCATATCACCGTTGCCTGCACCTAGCTCTATAATATTTATTTTTTTTGGCTTTTTTAAATTCTCCCAAAAAGAAATTAACCAAATAGATATCATTTCTGAAAAAAGAACAGAAATATTTGGAGATGTTATGAAGTCACCTTTTTTTCCAAAAGGATTATTTTTAATATAATAACCATTATCTTTGTCATATAAAGATTTATAAATAAATCTATCTAATGAGATTTTTTTATTGTTTCCTATTAGCATTTTTATAATAGATAATAATTAATCCGCAGGTTAGTGCTATACAACTTATTATTTGCCCCATACTCAAGTTGAAAAATAAATAACCTAGCTGTTGATCTGGTTCTCTAAAAAACTCGATAACAAATCTAAAAAATGAGTATAAAATTAAAAAATACCCCGAAATAATCCCAGGAATGTTCCTTAATCTATTAAACAACATGCTTAAAATAATAAATAGAACAACTCCCTCAAATATTGCCTCATAAATTTGCGATGGATGTCGATTTAAATCATCGATTTTTATAAACTTTACTGACCATGGTACATCTGTTTCTATGCCATAAAGTTCTGAGTTCATGAAATTTGATATTCTTCCTAAAAAAATCCCTATAGGAGAACAAACAGCAACCACATCTAAATAACTAAAAATATTTTGATTTTTATTTTTGCAGAAAAAATAAGTTCCAATAATAATTCCAACTAACGCACCGTGAAAAGACATGCCCCCTTGCCAAATTTTAATAATTTCAACTGGATTACTAATAAAATAAATTGGATCATAAATAATTACATATCCAAGTCTTCCACCAAGGATGATACTTATGATCAAATAAGTTATATAATCGTCAAAATATTCTTTTTGAGTGCTATCTTTAATCAGTTTATTCTTTGCAAAATACCAACCAAATACTAAGCCAATTATATAAGACAAAGAATACCATCTAATTTCTAATGAAAAGATCTCAAAAGCGACTGGGTCAAAATTATTAATAAACATTTAATTGTAATATTATAAATATTACTTAAACTTTGATAAGAAATTATTATGTCAAAATCAAGATTCGTATTTGATAAATTTGCAAAGTTCTTGGAAGAAGGACTCGTCAATTACAAAGATTTCAGTGACGAGGTTGTAAATATTTTAAGATCAAAAAAAGAGGAAATCATCCTTAAAATGAATTTAGTAAGCAAAGATGAAATCTATATATTAAATAAAAGAATTGAAAAACTAGAAAAAAAAATTGCTGAAAAAAAAATTAAAAAAAAAACTAAACGGGCAAAGAAATAATAACTTTTAATCCACCTAAACTAGACTTATCAAATTTAAGATCTCCCCCATGTGATTTTACGACATCGGATGATATAGCTAAACCGAGACCAACACTTGACTTTGTTTCAGATCTACTTTTGTCAATTTTATAAAATGGCTTCAAAACATTTTGATGTTCATTCTGTGGTATTCCTGGACCATCATCCTCAATTGAAATATTGATAGTTGATCTTCCTTTTTTTAAATATAATTCAACATTGTCAGCAAATTTTAAAGAGTTATCTATAAGGTTATTAATACATCTACTAATTAAATTCTTTCTTCCATCAAAATAAACCTTTTCTTTTAAATAATATTTTATATTTGGTTTCTCATATTTTTTACAAATATCTTCAAGAAGAACAGAAATATCAAAAGTTTCAGTCTTATCTTTTGCTCCAGATCTTGCGAATTGAAGATACTCATTTAACATTTTTTCCATTTCATCAACATCTCTTGAGAGTTTCTCTACAACACTCTTGTCTTTTATCATTGCTATTTGAAGTTTTATCCTTGTCAAAGGTGTTCTTAAATCATGGCTGATACCTGACAACATTTCAGATCTTTGATTAAGATGTCTAATTATTCTTTTTCTCATTTTGTCAAACTCTAAGCCAGCTTTTCGTATTTCGAGTGCTCCAGAAGGTCTAAATTCGTCAATATCTTCTCCTCGACCAAATCTTTCAGATGCCTCTGCAAGTTTAGTTATAGGTCTAGTTTGATTCTTTAAAAAAATTATTGCTACAGCTATCATTAACAATGCTGGCATTGTTATCCAAAGGCCAAATAATCTAGCCGAACTCGTAGTTAGTCTATCCCTTGGAATATAAAATTGAAAATATCCTTTTGAATATCCTATTTTCAAATCAACAACTTCTTTGAAGTTTGTTGTATCAAACCAATAAGTTAAATTTTTTTTCTTTAATTCTCTTCTTAGTGATCGATCCACTGGGCTGAACCATCTTTCTGGTATTTTATTTGGCAAGATTTTATCTTTTTCATATTTAATGTTAAAACCCAAATGTTCTTTGAATAAAATTATTATAAAATCTTTATTTGTTTCATCGTTATCATAGGCGTCTACAAAAGTTTTGACTTCAGAGACCAATGCTCTTGTCATTCCAGAATTAGTTTTGATCCATAGACTGTCAAAAAAAACTAAAGAAATAGTTATTTGTATAACTACAATTGGAACAGCAACTATGAGTAGACCTCTATAAAAAAGTCTTTTAGGCAAGATGTTTTTTATATATTTACTCAATCCATAAAACATAACCTTCACCTCTTATTGTTTGTAAATAATTTGGGCTTTTTGGGTTTTCTTCAATTTTCTTCCTAAGTCTTGTAATTATTACATCTACTGATCTTTCTTTATCAATTTTTATAAGATTTCCAATTTCCTCTCTTTTAAATATTTTTCCAGGGGAATTAACCATTTTATCTAAAATTATTTTTTCTGTATTATTGATTTTTATAGATTTGTCATTTTTCAAAATAAATTGCTTGTTAAGATCAATTTCAATTTTACCAAATTTAAATTTTCTTTTTGTATTTCTATATTTTGTTTTATTTAAGATATTATTAATTCTGAGTATTAATTCTTTAGGCTCAAAAGGTTTTGGAAGGTAATCGTCTGCTCCAATATCTAAACCCTCTATTCTTTCCGAGGCTTCACCTTTCGCTGTTAAAAGAATTATTGGGGTTGAAATTTTGTCTTTATTTTCTTTTGTAAATTCTAAACCACTTTTGCCTGGCATCATTATATCAAGTACTATTAAATCAAATTTTATAACTTTAACTTTTTCAAGAGCATCTTCGGCGCTATTTGAGCTAGTTACGAGATAATTATTTTGAGAAAGATATTCCTTAACTAATTCTCTTATACCATCATCATCATCTACAACTAAAATATGTGCTTTAAATTTTTCCATTAATTATTTTTTTTAAAACATTGTCAAAACTAACAACCTCATTTGCTTTTGATGAAGAGAATGCCTGATAAATTCTTTTCTTTTGAGCTGAGAAAATTTCGTTAAATAATTTCTCTCCCTCTTCTGTTAAGTAGACATGCTTTATTCTCGTGTCTACTTGGTCTTTTTCATATTTTATAGCTTTTAGATTTATTAAATCTTTCAAAACTCTATTCAAACTTTGCTTGGTAACTTTTAACTTTCTCAAGAGGTCTGATATTGTAATACCCTCATATAATGAAATTAAGTGAATAACCTTATTATGTGCGACACCTATGGAGTATTTATTCAATACATTTTTAGCATCTGAGACTGTCTCTCTGTAGCCAAGAAATATTTTTTCAATATATTGTTTGAGATCCTCATCTTTTAAATATAAAAGTTTTTTCATATTGGTAAGTTATATTGACATATTATATATACAAATATATTTTTTTATAAAATTAAATAATGATACCTTTCGATAAACGATCAGGAAAAATTTGGTACAATAATGAGCTTGTTGAATGGCAAGATGCAAAATGCCATGTAATCAGTCATGGACTTCATTATGCAAGTTTAGTTTTTGAAGGTGAAAGAGTATACGACGGAGAAATATTTAAGCTAGAAGAACACACAGATAGATTATTTTATTCTGCAAAAAGATTAGACATTAATATTCCTTATACAAAAGACGAAATAAATGAAGCTTCTAAAAAAATTGTAGCAGTTCAAAATATTCAAAATGGATATGTAAGACCATTTGCGTGGAGAGGAAGTGAGATGATGGGTGTGTCTGCACAAAAAACTTCAATTAATGTGGCAATAGCGACATGGGAATGGCCTGCATACTTTGATCCAAAATTAAAAGCTGAAGGAATAAGGTTAAATATTTCTAAATGGCGAAGACCGGCTCCAAATACTATTCCTTGGGATGCAAAAGCAGCTGGATTATATATGATTTGTACTCTTTCAAAACACGAAGCTGAACAACAAGGGTATTCCGAGTCATTAATGTTAGACTTTGAAGGCAACGTTGCAGAAGGAACAAGTGCAAACATTTTTTTTAAAGATAAAAATAATGAATTACATACACCAACACCAGATTCTTTTTTAAATGGTATTACAAGACAAGCTGTAATTGAGTTAGCCAAATCAAAAAATATTAAAGTTCATGAGAGAAAAATTTCTCCAGATGAACTAGGTAATTTTGATGGATGTTTCTTAACTGGCACAGCAGCTGAAATAACACCTGTTGCAAGCATAGCAGATCATAAATACAAAATTTGTGATGTTATATTAGGATTATCAAAAAGTTTTGATCAGTTAGTTAGACAAAAAAAAGCTGCCTAATCCTTATTATCTTCAGATATTGCATGGTCTATTCCTTTTCTAAGATAATCATATCCAGTATAAAGTGTTAAAAACGCCGATAGCCATAAAATAATAATGCCAATCGTTTGAGCATTATAATCTTGAAAATTTATTAATTTATTTCCTGTTTCTCCAGTTAAAAGTATTGCTATCGAAAACATCTGCAAGAATGTTTTAAGTTTTGCTAAATTAGATACAGGAAGCTTTATTTTCCCTTTGGCTAGAAACTCTCTTAATCCTGAAATTAGTATTTCCCTTGTAAGAATTATAATAGCTGCAATAACTTCGTAATTTTTTATTGTTTGGTCCATAACTAATAAAATTAATGCAGTTGCAACAATAATCTTATCGGCTATTGGATCTAAAAGTTCTCCAAGTTTAGACTCCTCTTTAAACATTCTCGCCAAAAGGCCGTCTAAAAAATCTGTAAATGAGGCAATTAAAAAAAGAGCAAATGGTATTACGTCTCCATAAAAACCGGGAAGGTAGAACGTAAAAACAAATATGGGAACAATTATTATTCGTCCAATTGTTAAATAATTAGGTATTTTAAATTTCATTCGTGAAAGAAGTTATATATTTTTTTTGCAACTTTTTCCTCAACTCCATCAACTGATTTTATTTCATCTAAACTAGCCGACTCCACAGCTCTAGCTGAACCAAAATGATTTAATAATGCCCTTTTTCTAATAGATCCAATACCATCAATCTGATCTAATAATGACTTGCTTATACCTTTTTTTCTCTTTGCTCTATGAGCACTTATAGCAAATCGATGAGACTCATCTCTTAATCGTTGTAAAAAGAATAATGTTGGATCATTTTTCTCGAATTTGAACTCTTTTCCATTATGAAAAAATGTTTCATTTCCACTATTTCTCATTTTACCCTTAGCTATTGCTACAATTGGAATTTCATGTAAACCAAGCTCATTCATTGCTTCTCTTGCCACTGAATATTGACCTTTCCCTCCATCAATTAATACTAAATCGGGGAAAGTTAGATAGTTATCTTTCTCTTGAACTGCCCTTTTAAATCTTCTGTTAAGAACTTCCTTCATCATTCCATAATCATCCTGAATATTTTTTTGAATTTTTATATTAAATTTTCTATACCTTTTTTTAACAAATCCTTCATCGCCATAAGTAATTAAAGCGCCCACACTATTTGTGCCTTGAATATGGCTATTATCGTAAACCTCAACTAAATTAATATTAGTTTCAAGATTGAATTTTCTTGATACTGCATCGAAAAGATCTCTATTATTCTGACTCTCATAAAGTTTTCTATTCAAACTATCTTTTGCATTATTTATTGCTTGATTAATAACTTTTAGTTTTGTCCCTTTTTTCGCAACAGTAATTGTGATTTGCTTACCTTCTTTTTGTGTAAGTGTTTTTTCAATTAATTCTTTTTCTTTAATTTCATTTGATAAAATTATTGAAGATGGCACACTTTTATTTTCATAAAATTGAGAGACAAAAGAATTAATAATATCATTTAGATTTTCTTCTGGATCATGCTTTGGAAAAAAAGCTTGATTACCCCAATTTTGTTTTGACCTATAGAAAAAAACCTGAATACAGGTTTTTCCAGACTCTTTGTATCCCGCAATAACATCTGCTTCGACTAAATTTGCTTCATTAATTCTTTGAGAGGATTGGATAATATTTAATGATTTAATTCGATCTCTTAATATTGCTGCTTTTTCAAAGTCTAAATCTTCACTAGCCTTTTCCATTTGATTAGATAAGCTTTTCTGAATTTTTCTAGATTTGCCTGACACAAACTCAATTGCATCATCAACAGTTTGTTTATAATCACTCTCAGTTACGTAACCAACACAAGGTCCTGAGCACCTTTTAATTTGATAAAGTATGCAGGGTCTCTCTCTATTTTTGAAAACAGTATCATCACAAATTCTGAGATGAAATATTTTTTGGATCATTTTTATAGTCCAATTTGCAGAGCCAGCTGATGCAAATGGTCCGAAATAAAATCCTTCTTTGCCTTTTTTCCCTCTGTGCCTTTTGATCTGTGGCCATTTATCTTTGTCGCCTATAAAAATAAAAGGAAAGGATTTGTCATCTCTTAGTAAAATATTAAATTTTGGTTTAAATTTTTTAATTAAATTTGCTTCTAAAAGTAAAGCCTCGCTTTCATTTGAGGTGGTAGTAATTTCGAGTCTTTTTGTCTGAGAGAGCATTCTCTCAGTTCTAATGATATGATTTTTCTCTGATACATAACTTTTAAGTCTGTTTGGAAGGTTTTTTGCTTTACCCACATAAAGAATTTCTCCTTTTGAATTTAGCATTCTATAAACACCTGGCAGCTTAGGTACCAAGGGCAATTCTTTTTTGATTACTTCTTTACCTATATCAGAGCTGATCATGGCTTCTTTTTTTAGAAATTTGGATCCCAACTGAGCTGCAATCCTTCATTATCTCTAATTTTTCGATTTGAAGAGTGATTTTATCTATTCTTTTATCTTTGAATAGCTCATCAAAAACATCTTCTGCCAATGTTTCAAGAAAATTGTAATGTTTATTTTTTATTAATTTTTTTATTAATTTTACAATTTTAGCATAATTCACTATCGATTTAATATCTTTATCGTTGGACGGCTGTTTGTCTTGATAATTTACTTCTAAATTAAATTTTACTTTTTGTGTTTTTTCTTTTTCAAAATCAAAATAACCAAGTTTTAAATCTAACACTAATTCTTTTATTAAGACCTTCTTTTCATAGTTAAATAGGCTTTTATTTTTGTCTATTTTTACAACTTTGAGATTATTTTTTTTCATTCATTACCGCCCATTATGTCTGGAGTTTGCCAATTCAAGTTTTGACCACTATCAATTGCAATAACTTGACCAGTAATAGATCTATTTTTAATAAAAAAGTCAACAGCATTGCAGATTTCTTGAACATCTGTCTGTTTTTTAAGAGGTGTTGCCATGTATTGTTTTTTAAAATGTTTATCAGATTGTCTTTTATTTTTAATAGTTGGGCCCGGAGCAATTCCATTCACTCTTATATTCGGAGCAAGACTCATGGCGCTAGTTTTGGTTAAAGTATAAAGACCAGTTTTACTTAATGTATATGAAAAAAAATATGGTGTTAATTTAAATATTCTTTGATCAATTATATTAATAATATTATTGTTTTTGCCTCTAGCATTTTTCGCAAAACCCTTTGATAATAAAGCTGGCGCTTTTAAATTAGCTTTTAAATGGCTTTCCCAACTTTTTGTTGTAAAATTTTCAAGTTTATCGTTCTCAAATAATGAAGCATTATTAATTAAACAATCAAAATACTTCAACTTTGATTTTGAAAACTTTAACATTTTCTCAATCTCTTTTTCTTTAGTCAAATCTGCTTTTACCAAATAAATTTTTGTACCTCTTTTATTTAAATTTTTTTTAAGACTCTCTGCTTTGGACTTAGATTTGTTATAATGGATAACAATTTCAATATTAGGCCCAGATAATTTTTTAGCTATCGCAGCCCCCATTCGAGTTGCTGCTCCAGTAATTATTATCTTCCGTGCTTCCATTTTTTATCTCTTTTTTTTGTAACTCTTGTACCAGGCATACCAAGTGTTGATCTACCTTTAGGATAAATTTTATTTTTAACATCGTACTGTCTAATTTTGGGGTTTAAAGTAATTTCTAATTCAGTACTTTGAAGTTTTCTCATCTCATCTCTAATTTTAGCCGCTTCCTCAAATTCCAGATTAGATGCAGCTTCTTTCATCTTTTTGTCTAATCCTTTTAAATGTTTTTTAAGGTTACCGCCAATATTGGAACCTTCGCTTATTTTGACGTAATCTTTCTCGTAAACACTTTCTAAAATATCACTTATTTCTTTTTTTACAGATTTAGCGTCGATTTTATTTTTTTTATTGTACTCTAATTGAATCTTTCTTCTTCTCTCAGTTTCTTTAATTGCTTTCTTTATACTTTTTGTTTCCTTATCGGCATAAAGAATAACTTTTCCATCGACGTTTCTTGCAGCTCTTCCTATTGTTTGAATTAGTGAAGTTTCTGATCGCAAAAATCCTTCCTTATCAGCATCTAGTATTCCAACTAAAGCACATTCTGGAATATCTAAACCTTCTCTTAATAAATTTATTCCAACTAGAACATCAAATACACCCATTCTAAGATCTCTCATAATCTCTATTCTCTCAAGTGTATCTATATCAGAATGAAGGTATCTTACTTTTATCCCATTTTCATGAAGATACTCAGTTAAATCCTCTGCCATTTTTTTTGTAAGTGTTGTAACCAAAACTCTATAATTATTTTCAACTACTTTTTTGCATTCATGCATAAGGTCGTCTACTTGATTTTTTGCTGGTCTAATCTCAACTGGTGGATCAATTAATCCTGTAGGTCTTATTACCTGATCAATAAACTTGCCTTTAGTTTGTTCTAACTCCCACGGTCCAGGAGTTGCTGAAACAAATACAGTTTGTGTTCTCATCAAATCCCACTCTTCAAATTTTAAAGGTCTGTTATCCATGCAAGATGGCAATCTAAAACCGTACTCAGCTAATGTGCTTTTTCGAGATCTATCTCCCTTAAACATCCCATTAAGTTGGGGAACTGTAACATGAGATTCATCTACAAAAACTAATGTGTTATCAGGAAAATATTCAAAAAGTGTAGGTGGTGGTTCTCCTGGTTTTCTTCCAGATAAAAATCTTGAATAATTTTCAATTCCTGCACAAGATCCAGTTGCCTCAATCATTTCTAAATCAAATTTAGTTCTCTCCTCTAATCGTTGCGCCTCTAATAATTTGTTTTCTGCCTTGTGTTTTTTTAAAGTCTCCTCTAATTCTTTTCTTATTTTTATAATTGCTTGTTCTACAGTTGGTTTAGGAGTGATATAATGAGAATTAGCATAAACTTTTACTAGACTAAGATCTCTAACCTGATCTCCTGTCAAAGGATCAAATTCCTCAATCTTCTCAAGTTTATCACCAAATAAACTTAGTCTCCATGCTCTATCCTCTAGATGAGATGGAAATATTTCTAAATATTCTCCCCTTGCTCTAAATGTTCCTCTAAAAAAATTTTGATCATTTCTCTTGTACTGAAGAGCAACAAGAGATTTTATTATTTGTTCTCTATTATATTCATAGTTTTTCTGAAGAGTTAAAGTCATTTTGCTGTAAGCTTCAACTGATCCCAAACCATAAATACAAGAAACACTTGCAACAATTAAAACATCGTCTCTTTCAAGAAGAGATCTTGTTGCCGAGTGTCTCATTCTATCAATCTGCTCGTTTATAGAAGCTTCTTTTTCGATGTAAGTATCTGATCTTGGTACGTAAGCTTCTGGAGTGTAATAATCATAGTAAGATACAAAATACTCAACAGCATTATCTGGAAAAAAAGTTTTCATCTCACCGTAAAGTTGAGCTGCCAAAGTTTTATTTGGGGCCAATATTAATGCTGGTCTGTTCGTAGCTTCTATAACTTTTGCCATTGTAAAAGTTTTTCCAGATCCAGTTACTCCTAATAATACTTGATTAAACTCATTTTTTTTAGCTCCTTGGACAAGCCTTTTAATTGCATCTGGCTGGTCACCAGCCGGGGTAAAATCTGACTTTATTTTGAATTTTTTTCCACCTTCGAGTTTTCCACCGATTTTTGGGTTTTTACTCTGAATGTCTGTAATTAGGTCTTGATATGTATTCTCCATATATTAAACAACGTAATTGAATAATTTCATAATTCAATGAGCATAATATCTAATAATTTAAAAAGAATTAAACCATCCCCAACTATTGCAGTTACTCAAAAGGCAAGAGAATTAAGAGCTGCAGGAAAAGATGTGGTTGGACTTGGGGCAGGGGAACCAGATTTTGATACTCCTATCAATGTTAAAAATGCAGCCATTAAAGCAATAAGAGACGGAGATACAAAGTATACTGCAGTTGATGGAACCCCAGCATTAAAAAAAGCAATTATAAAAAAATTTAAAAGAGAAAACAAACTAAATTATAAACTAGATGAAATCACAGTTGGAACTGGAGGGAAACAAGTTCTCTATAATACTTTTATGGCAACTTTAAATAAAGGAGATGAAGTCATTATTCCTGCGCCATTCTGGGTTTCATATCCGGATATGGTTCTTTTAGCAGGAGGAAAACCAAAAATAGTAAAATGTGATGAAAAAGATGGATTTAAAATTACACCTGCAAAATTAAAAGCTGCAATTACAAAAAGAACGAAATGGATAATCCTTAACTCACCATCTAATCCTACTGGATCTGGATACAGCAAATCAGAAATTCAAAAATTAGCTAAGATTTTAATAAAAAATAAAAAGGTTCATATTTTGAGTGATGATATTTATGAGCATGTTAAATACGATAATTTTAAATTTTTTACTATTGCTCAAATTTCAAAATTAAAATCTAGAACATTAACAATGAATGGAGTGAGTAAATCTTATGCAATGACTGGCTGGCGAATTGGTTATGCAGCTGGACCAAAAGAAATAATTTCTGCAATTAGAAAAATCCAATCTCAGTCTACTTCAAATCCATCATCAATTAGTCAAGCAGCAGCTGTTGAAGCTTTGAATGGCAAACAAGATTTTATTAAAAAAAGAGCAAAATCGTTTAAAGAAAGAAGAGATTTTGTTGTAAAAAGTTTAAATAATATTGATGGTATTAGCTGTTTAAAACCTAATGGTGCATTTTATGTATTTCCAAATTGTAAAAAACTTTTAAATAAAAGAACTAAACTTAAAAAAGATAATGATTTTGTCCAAAAGCTATTAGAAAAGCAAAATGTTGCTGCTGTTCAAGGCTCAGCTTTTGGTTTAGATGGATATTTTAGAATTTCATATGCTACTTCATTGGCAAAACTTAAAATAGCAATGGCTAGAATTAAAAAGTTTTGTGAAGATTTAGGATAAATCTATTTTTTTTTATTTAGTCCAATTAGAGAAGAATTTCTAAATCTTAAAATTACAATTGCTAAAGCAATTAAAACAATTGCACCAGCTTCATAAAGTAATATCTCTGGATTTAGAGATTTTCCTTGTAAAATAATAAATCTAGCAAGTGCCGTTATAGCAATAAATAACGGCAGTGTAATTTGAATTGATTGGCTTTCCCAAAATACTCTAACCATTGCAAGCACTTCAAGATATAAAAAAAGTAAAAGCAGATCAGCTAAAGTAACTCTTTGTACGAGTATCATCTGGTACATTTCTTGCCCAAAAGCAATAACTGTACTAACTAAAATGATTACTAATGCTACAAGCTGGATTTGCTTTACAATGTTTTCCATTTACATTCATTTATAATTTAAAATAACTTTTTATTCTATACCGAAATAGCTTGTAAATTATTGATATTATACTAATCCAAGTCTAACTACTGATTTTGCTGCATCCTCAATACATCCTCTAGCCGGCTGAAATCTAAATCCTAATAAATCTTCAGCATACGAAGCATCAGTTTGCATTTGTATCCCTAAATCTGGAACCATCATTTTTGCACTCGTATCCAGATGACTAATTATTCTCACTAAAAAGTTTGGCAACACTCTTTTTGGAAGTTTTTTTGAATATTTAGGTAATGCTTCAGCCATAATATTAGAAAAATCTATCATTCTTTTGACCTCAGAGCCGATTATTAGTCGTCTTCCACCAACATCTGGTCTTGTTAAAGAATTGATGTGAGCTTTCACTACATCTTTCATATCCGAGACTAAAATACTAAAATCCGGAGCACCTGGGTATTTACCTTCTAGAAATAATTTAACATAACTTATCGAAGTTTTTTCTTTAGTATCTAAAGCATCTCCAAAGACACCTCCAGGACATATACATACCAACTTATTCTTTAAACCTTTATTCTCCATAAATTCCCAAGCTGCTTTTTCAGCCTTGATTTTTGAAACAAAGTAATCATTACAACCTTTCCAATTAGCATCACTCCAATCATTTTCACCAAATGTATATGGATTTGTCCTATTAGGTTTTCTAAACATTGTTGCAATTGAAGAAGTTTTAATAATACGTTCAACTCCCGCATTAACAGCAGCTTTTAAAACTCTTATAGTTCCATCTTTAGCTGTTGGAACAAGACTTTCACGATCTCTAGAAGTCTTTAAAGGGAAAGGAGAAGCCACATGCATTACATACTTACAGCCTTTTAATGCCTCATCCCAACCTTCGTCTTTCAAAAGATCTAATTCGACAAATGATAATTTATTAATTGATGCATATTCATTTATGGTTTTTTTTGTTTGCTCTATTAAACCAGAATCTCTAACAGTGCCTAAAACTTTATATCCGGATTTTAATAATTCAATTGCAGTGTGTTTAGCGATCCATCCACTTATACCCGTTAACAATACTGTTTCATTCATTTATTCAGATAAATGTTTTTCAGCCTCTAATGCTGCCATACATCCCATACCAGCTGCTGTAACTGCCTGTCTAAATACTTTATCTTTCACATCACCAGCAGCAAAAACTCCTGGTATATTTGTTTCCGTAGACTCTGGTTTTGTTACTAAATAACCCTCATTATCCATTTCTAGTTGGTCTTTAAATAATGAGGTTGCTGGATCATGCCCTATAGCAACGAACAAGCCATCAATTTTTAGTTCGTCTATTTTATTTGTTTTAACATTTTTAATTTTTAATCCAGTTACATTTTTAGGATTATTATCCCCAATAACTTCATCAACAACAGAGTCCCAAATTATTTCAATTTTTTTATTTTCCATTAATTTCTTTTGAAGTAATTTTTCTGCTCTTAGACTATCTCTTCTGTGAATAAGCTGAACTTTTGAAGCAAATTTTGTTAAAAACATAGCTTCTTCGACCGCAGCATTTCCACCCCCAACAACTGCTACAGTTTTGTCTTTAAAGAAAAATCCATCACATGTTGCACATGCAGATACACCAAAACCTCTAAAGCTTTGTTCTGAGTCAATATTTAACCATCTTGCTTGAGCTCCTGTTGATATAATAATTGAGTCTGCCTCATAAATTTGACCACTATCTCCAACAGCTTTAAACGGCTTAGATTTTAAGTCCACCGATGCAATATGATCTTGAATCATTTCAGTCCCAACTACTTCTGCTTGACCTTTCATTTGATCCATAAGCCATGGCCCTTGTATTACATCTTTAAATCCAGGGAAATTTTCAACATCAGTTGTTGTTGTTAATTGGCCACCAGGTTCCATACCATGAACTAATATTGGTTTTAACATTGCTCTTGCAGCATAAATTGCTGCTGTATATCCAGCTGGACCTGACCCAATTATTAACACTTTTGTGTGTTTAGTTGGATTTTCACTCATATGGAAGCTATATAATGATTAATGACTAAATTAAAAGGTATATTATTAACAGAAGGTATGCATGGGATGATTAGCCAAGTAGAAGGTTTGGCCAAAGCTTTAGATATAAACTATTCTCACCACACAGTTGAAACAAAAGGTTTCTGGAAAGTTATACCACCTAAATTCACTCCAATATCCGACTCAGTTTTTAAAAAAATTGAATGCGAAGATGTTGACTTAATAATTTCATGTGGAAGAAAAAGTATTATTCCATCATTATTCTTAAAAAAAAATTCAAAGAAAAAAGTATTTAACATTCATATTCAAAACCCAAAGATAAAACTAGATAATTTTGATCTAGTAGTAGTGCCTGAGCACGATAATCTTGATGGACACAATGTATTAAAAACAAAAGGAGCTATTCATTATTTAACAAGTCAAGAAATTGAAAAAGACAAAGAATATTTATTTAGTATTTCAAGCAAATTGAGAGATAAAAATATAATTTCATTAATAATTGGTGGTCCTACCCAGTATTATGATTATTCAGATAGAAATATCCAAGAAATTTTTTCAAAAGTAAATTATTTGGTTAAAGAAAATAATCTTAATTTAGTAGTCATCCCTTCAATGAGAACGCCAAAGGGAACTATAGAACATGCAAAAATATATTTTGGAAATGATCATTTAGTATTAGATGGTGTTGATAAAAAAGCCTATTTAAGTGCTCTTTCTCAATCAAAACATTTAGTTATTACATGTGATTCAAGCTCTATGATTTCAGAGGCAGCTTTAACAGGTAAGCCAATTTATATTGCCACTATTCCACCTAAAAAAAGCGATAAAAGATTTAAAAATTTTAGAAAATTATTTCAAGATATGAAAATTGTTAGAGAATTAGGAGAAAAATTAGAAAATTGGAACTATGAAAAATTAGATGAAACGAATAGAGTAGCAAATATCATTAAAGATAAAATTCAATTATAATGGCATTTTTAAATTCAATATTAAAAAATTCGTCAAATCACAAAACTCCTTTTGAACATTGGGAATTAAATCAACCACTAACCGACCTACAAGTTCAGGAAATTGTAAACGCTGATATAGCTAACCCGATAGAACATAATTTAAACTATGATGGCACTAGAGCAATTGATGGAGGCGAAGGCAAGTTTAGAGAGGGTATATCAGATGGAGGTAAGGCATTAAAATTTAGATGTTTTGTGACAAAAGAAAATTCAAATCAATTCCCAAATCTTGTTGAATTTATTAAAGAACTTCAAAATCCATCAACTTACAAAAAAATTTCAGAAATGATCAATAAAGATCTTTCTAATTCATTTGTAAGAGTCGAAGTTATATGTGACAGAAAAGGATTCTGGTTAAAACCACATTGCGACATTAAAGAAAAACTGATGTCATGTTTATTGTTCGTAAACAAACATAATGAAAAAGAAGATTTAGGTACAGATTTTTATGATGAAAATCTAAAATTAGCAAAAACTGTTCCTTACAAAGATAATTACGGTTATTTTTTTTCAAGTGGCCCAAACACATGGCATGGTATGGAAAAAAAAGAAATAGTAAAAGAAAGAAGATGTCTTCAAGTAAATTATGTTACATTTGAGACAGATTGGAAAGTTAATTAAAATTAATTATCTTGCAAAGATCTAACTCTTAACTTTGTTGTTTTTAAAGATTTTATTGCTTCTAAAAATGAATAGGCTGTAGACATATTCGTACAATAAGGAATTTTGTTTGCAAGAGTTCCTCTTCTTAATGCTCTAGCATCACTAATCCTGTGTTCAGAATTTCCACCTCCAGTATTTATCACCAAGGATATTTTTTTGGAATTTAAAACATCTACTATATGCGGTCTGCCGCTGCTTACTTTATTAATTTTTTTACATTTCATTCCGTTTTGTTTTAAAATCTCTGAAGTTCCTTTGGTTGCTGAAAGTGTGAATCCAAGTTTTATTAATCTTTGTGCAACACCTATTATTTCTTGCTTGTGAGAGTCTTTTACTGATAAGAATGCCATTCCTTTAGTTGGTAATGAATTAGAAGCAGCAATTTGACTTTTTGCAACAGCCATTCCAAAATCATCATCAAAACCCATTACCTCACCAGTTGACTTCATCTCAGGGCCAAGTAATAAATCACTATCTGGAAATTTATTGAATGGAAATACTGCTTCCTTAACAGCAAATTTTTTATTGGTTTTGTAATTTAATTTATACTTACTTAATTTTTCCCCAGACATTATTCTTGATGCAATTTTTGCAAGTGGAATACCGTTTGCTTTTGAAACAAAGGGTACAGTTCTGCTTGCTCTAGGATTAACTTCAATGACAAAAATTTCATCATTTTTAATTGCAAATTGAATATTTAAAAATCCTTTAACTTTTAAAGCCAGAGCTAATTTTCTTGTTTGTATTTTAAGTTCTTTTAAAAGATTTGCCTTTATTGATACCGGCGGCAAGCAGCAAGCAGAGTCTCCTGAGTGAATTCCTGCTTCTTCGATGTGTTGCATTATTCCAGCAACATAAACATCTTTTCCATCTGAAATCGCATCTACATCTACTTCCATCGCATTATCTATAAATTTATCAATTAAGATTGGATTTTGTTCTGATGCTTTGAAAGCTTCATTAATAAATTGATTCAATTGGCTTTTGTCATGAACAATTTCCATAGCTCTTCCACCCAAAACATAAGAAGGTCTAACAACTACAGGCAATCCAATTTTTTCAGCGACATTAATAGCTTGATCGAATTTATAGGCTATTCCGCTTTCAGCTTGTTTTAATTTAAGCTTTATAAGCAACTCTCTAAATCTGTCTCTATCTTCTGCAAGATCAATCGATTTATATTGTGTCCCTAAAATAGGTAATTTATTTTCATCTAAAAATTTAGCTAATTTGATAGGAGTTTGGCCACCAAATTGTGCAATAATACCAATTAGATTTCCTTTAGATTTTTCTTTTAAAATTATATTCTCAACATATTCTTCAATTAAAGGTTCAAAGTATAATCTATCACTTGTATCATAATCTGTAGAAACAGTTTCAGGGTTACAATTTATCATTATTGTTTCAAAACCTGCTTCTTTTAAAGAAAAGCTAGCCTGACAACAGCAGTAATCAAACTCTATACCTTGACCAATTCTATTTGGTCCTCCACCTAAAATTATTATTTTCTTTTTATTGCTTGGCTCAGCTTCGCATTCAGTTTTAATAGAAAAATTTCTTTGATATGTAGAATACATATAAGGTGTGAAGGATTTAAATTCTGCAGCACAGGTATCAACTTTTTTAAAAACAGGAATAACTTTTAGACCTTTTCTTCTGGATTTGACGATTGTTTCTTTTTGACCAGTTAATTGTGAGATCTTTTTGTCAGAAAAACCTATTGATTTTATTCTATTAAATCCCTCAAAAGTTTTGGGCAGCCCTCTTGAGATTAGTATTTTTTCTTCATCAACTATTTCCTTAATTTGACTTAAAAACCAAGGATCTACCTTTGACAATTTATATATAATATCTAAAGAAATTTTTTTTCTAAAAGCCTCAGCAATCAGAAGTAATTTGTTTGGAATATTGATTTTTAAATTTTTTAGGATTTCTTTTTTTGAATAGTTAAAAATATTATCTAATCCTGATAAACCAGTTTCAAGCGAAACCAGGGCTTTTTGAAAAGATTCTTTGAAGTTTCTCCCAATTGCCATTGCTTCACCAACTGATCTCATGGATGTGCCTAAAATTGATTCAGTGTCAGAAAATTTTTCAAACGTAAACCTTGGAATTTTTGTTACAATATAATCCACTGTTGGTTCAAAAGATGCTGGTGTTACTTTTGTTATTTCATTTTGTAGTTCATCAAGAGTATAACCAACTGCCAATTTTGCGGCCACTTTTGCTATTGGAAAGCCAGTTGCTTTAGACGCTAATGCAGATGATCTTGAAACTCTGGGGTTCATTTCAATAATTACCATTCTTCCATTTTTGGGATTTATGGCGAATTGAACATTTGAACCTCCTGTCTCAACACCTATTTTTCTTAAGCAAGCAATAGATGCATTTCTCATTACTTGATACTCTTTATCTGTCAATGTTAATGCTGGAGCTATAGTAACAGAGTCACCAGTATGTGTTCCCATTGGATCAACATTTTCTATTGAACAGATAATTATACAATTATCATTTTTATCTCTAACGACCTCCATCTCAAATTCTTTCCAACCATCTAAACATTCCTCAACCAAAACCTGATTTTGAGGAGACTCATTCATTCCTTCTTTAACAATTTTAAAAAAATCTTTTTTTGTTCTTGCAATACCTCCACCCAATCCTCCTAAAGTAAAAGAAGGTCTAATAATTGCAGGTAATCCTATTTTGTTTAAACATTTTTTCGCATTTGAAAATTTATTGAGAACTTCTGATTTTGGTAAATCGATACCGATATCAGACATATTTTTTCTAAATTTTTTTCTATCCTCAGCGTTCGCAATTGCCTTGGAGTTAGCTCCTATAAGTTCAATTTTATATTTTTTAAGTAAACCAATTTTCTCTGCATTAATTGCAAGATTTAATGCTGTTTGACCACCCATTGTAGGTAAAATAGCATCAGGCCTTTCTTTTTTGATGACTTCTTCAAGCACTTCCAAAGATATTGGTTCGATATAAGTTTTATCAGCAACACCAGGATCAGTCATTATAGTTGCAGGATTAGAGTTGATTAATATTACTTTGTAACCCTCGTCTTTTAATGCTTTACATGCTTGAGTTCCTGAATAATCAAATTCACAAGCTTGACCAATAATAATTGGGCCAGCTCCAATAACTAGAATTTTTTTAATGTCTTTTCTTTTTGGCATATTTTTTTATGTCTTTAATAAAATTACTAAATAAATATTTACTATCTTGTGGTCCAGGATTTGCTTCAGGATGATATTGGACTGAGAAAACTGGTTTATTTTTTAGTCTTATTCCTTCTATCGAATTATCGAATAATGATAGATGAGTGATTTCTGTATTTTTTTTTAAACTTTCTTTAACAACCTCAAATCCATGATTTTGACTTGTAATTTCAACTTTCTTTGTAATTACATTTTTAACTGGATGATTTGCACCTCTATGCCCCAATTTCATTTTTTTGGTTTTTGCATCTAATGCTAAAGCTAAAATTTGATGACCCAAACATATTCCAAATAAAGGAATATTTTTTTTAATTAAATTTTTTACTATATCAATTGCATATTTTCCTGTTGCGGCAGGATCACCAGGACCGTTTGACAAAAAAATCCCATGAGGTTTTAGATTAATTATGTTATTGGCATTTTCTTTGCAGGAAACAACTTTAACTTCACATTCAAAGTCAGAGAAATATCTAAGTATATTTTTTTTAATTCCATAGTCTATTGCAACAACCCTAAATTTTTTCTTTTTATTTTTCTCATAACCTTTAGTTTTTTTCCAAGTTTTATGTCCTTTCCAAATATATGTTTTGTTAGTTGTGACCTCTTGTGCTAAATCCATCCCGCTTAAACCAGGCCATTTAATTGATTTATTTATAAGTTTATTGATATTAAATTTACCATTTTTATTGTTTGAAATTGTTCCTTTTGGAGCTCCTTTGTCTCTAATAAAATTTGTTAAACTTCTTGTATCGAGACCAGTTATGCCTACAATTTTATTTTTTCTAAGCCATTTATCTAAATTCTGAAGGGATCTATAATTAGATGGACTTGTTATCTCTGAATTAAAAATAACACCTCTCGTCCATATTTTATCAGACTCTAAATCCTCTTCATTAGTTCCCACATTGCCAATATGAGGAAATGTAAAATTTATTATCTGTCCAGCATAAGATGGGTCAGATATAATTTCTTGATAACCAGTTAATGAGGTATTGAAGCATACTTCGCCAGTTGCCTCTCCTTTATATCCTAGACCGATACCTTTAAAGACTGATTTATTTTCTAGAACTAAAACAGCTGTATTAAAATTTGAAAGATGTGAAGATTTGTTTTTTTGTTTTAAAGTCAATTACAACTCATAAGTTAAAGGTTAATACAATAAAACCTATTTATCCGCAACAGATCTATAATAATTTTTTTAAAATACAATTTTTCTTTTGAACAATTTTGTCTATGAAGTACATTCCAGATATGACCATGAGAGATAAAATAGATAATGATTACAAAAATGCTTTAAAATCCAAAGATAAAAATAAGATATCAACTTATAGGTTAATTTTGTCAGGAATTAAGGACTTAGATATTAACAACAGGTCTGGTCCAAATAAAAAAGATACAGATGATGAGGACATAAAAAAACTATTAAAGAAAATGATTAAGCAAAGATCCGAATCAATTGAAATATACAAAAAAAATAACAGATCAGATTTGTTAGAGATTGAGCAAGGAGAGCTCGATATTTTATCAGAGTATCTGCCTAAGCAATTATCTGAAGCTGATACAGAAAAAATTTGTAAAGAAATTATCAAAAATATTGGAGCCTCTTCATTAAAAGATATGGGTAAAGTGATGGGTGAATTAAAAAAAAATCATGCAGATACAATTGATTTTTCAAAGGCAGGTCAAATTATTAAAAATTTACTTAATGGTTAATGAAATATCCAAAGGAATATTTAGACGAAATTAAAACTAGATTAAAAGTTTCAACAGTTGTCTCTAAAACAGTTAAACTAAAAAAAAGAGGTAAAGAGTTTGTTGGTTTATCTCCATTTAAAACAGAGAAGACTCCATCATTTACAGTTAATGATGAAAAAGAATTTTATCATTGTTTTAGTACAAGTGAGCATGGAAATATTTTTGACTTTGTAATGAAAACCCAAAATCTTAGATTTGGTGAAGCAGTCAAAATGCTTTCAAATCTTGCAGGGATGCAACCTTATACATTTTCAAAACAAGATGTGGAAAGAGAAAATAAATGGAAAATATATAAATCTATAAATCAGAATTTTTCTGAATTTTATAAAAATGAGTTATTTAAAAATAAAAATTCAATTAAGGCAAAAAATTATCTTAAAGAAAGAGGACTGTCTGGTGTTGAGGTTAAAAATTTTAATCTTGGTTTTGTAACAGAGGATTTAGATTATTATGAAGTTCTTAATAAGGATTTTGATGAAGAAACTATTAAAGATACAGGCTTATTTTATTTTGATGAAAAGAAAAAAAAATATGTATCAAGATTCAGAAACAGAATAATTTTTCCAATAAACAATATATCAGGAAATATTATAGGTTTTGGTGGAAGAATTATAGATGATAATAAAAATTTAGCTAAATATATTAATTCCCCTGAAACCCCTTTTTTTAAGAAAGGATCAAATTTATATAATCTTGATAAAGCAAGAAAATTATCAAATAAATTAGAAGATGTGTATTTAGTTGAAGGATACATGGATGTTATTGGTTTATCAAAAAATGGAATAGAAAATACTGTCGCAAACTTAGGAACAGCTTTAACAAGCAAACAGATACAAATTTTAAACCAATTCTATAATCATATCATTATATGCTTTGATGGTGATCAAAGTGGTTATAAAGCTGCATTAAGAGCTGCAGAAAATATTATTGATGAATTAAAACCTGATAAAAAAATTTCATTTCTTCTTCTAGAAAATAATTTAGATCCAGATAATTATGTAAATAAATTTGGAAAAGAAAAGTTTTTAGAATTTTCAGTTAAAAATTCTATTCCAATTCATAAATTTATTTTTCAACATTATTCAAGTCAAATTAGTGAAAACCCTAGTTCAAAAGCCGTTTTCGAAAAAAATCTCAGAGAAATTGCATCAAAAATTAAAGACAGTTTTGTTAAAAAATATACTCTAGAATATTTTCTCGAAAAAATTTCGGAATTAACACCAAATATAAATTTTAATTACTCAAGAAATTTTAAGACGCCAACCAAGTCGTTGGAGAAAACTAAAAATTATTATAATGAAACCAAATCATTAAAGTCATATGAAATCAAAGAATTTTCTTTTTTATATATAATTTTAAAAAAAACTGAATTAATAAGTCAAAATTTACACTTAATTGAAAACGTTAAATTATATAGCAAAGAAAATAAACAATTGTACGAAGAGATTTTAAATCAAACGAATAATTTATCAAATTTGGATATTAATAAATTAGATTTAGACAAAAATCTTATAAATAGAGTTAATAATTATGCTTCTATTAAACATATCATCTTAAAAAATCTTAATGATGAAACAAAAATTTTAGCAATTTTTTCTGAAATCATTCAAGATTTAAAAAATTATGAACTTGAGCAAAGAATTTTAGAACTAGAATCGAAATTCTCTCAAGATCTTAGTGAGTCAACATTTAATGAGTTAAAAGAGCTCAAAAAACGACAAAAAATCAATTAATATTGAAAAAAATCACATAGATTTTTTTATTTAAGACATTATATAAGTGCTTCAAACTTTTTATTGTGGAACGAATAATTACAAAATCATTTGCAAGATTAATGGGTCGGGGTATCCATCGTGGATTTATAACTCATGAAGAATTAAATAAATCTCTAGGTAAAAGAAATCTTTCTGGTGAGAATCTTGCACAAGCATTTATACACATACTTGATGAGAATATTATACTTGTAGAAAAAAAATCTGACTACAAAGTATTAAGAAAAAAAGATGCATCCTCAAAAGAGGAAGGCAAAACCTTGGAGAAAAGTGACGATCCCATAAGAATGTATCTAAGAGAGATGGGAGGTGTTGAACTTTTATCAAGGGAGGGAGAGATAGCTATAGCCAAAAGAATCGAAGCAGGAAAGGATGTTATGCTTAACGCATTATCTCAAAGCCCAATAACAGCACAACAATTTTTTGAATGGGACAGCAAACTTCAAAATGATGAAATTTTAGTGAGAGAAATAATTGATATTGACACCAATTATATGGAGGATGATGACGGAAATAATAGTTCAAAACAAAAAAAACAAGATGAAGAACAGTCCTCAGAAGATACAAACAATGCTGATGAAGATGAGTTTAATCCTACATTAGCCGCAATGGAAACTGAAATTAAACCAAAAGTTTTACAAACCGTTCATAATTTAACAAAAGAATATAATAAATTAATTAAGTATCAAAAAGAAAAACTTGATTGTGTATTGAATTCTAAAAAATTTTCTACATCTAAGGAAAAAAATTACAAAAAAATAGTTGATGATATATTGGAAAATATAAAAACGCTTCAATTATCGCCGTCAGTCTTAGAAGAGCTTGTTCAAAAACATTATTCAGAAAACAAAAAAATTATCTCATTAGAGGGAACTTTACTTAGACTTGCGCTTGAGTCAAAAATTTCTAGAGATGAGTTTATAAAGTTTTATATAGGCAATGAAATTAATCCAAATTTAAAGGAATTTTTGGATACAAATGAAATTTGGAAAAAATTTTTCCAGAAAAATAAAAGTGAATTTAAAAATATTAGAGATAGATTGGTCGAAATAAGTAATAAACTTGGAATTTCAGTAACAGAGTATAAAAAACTTGTAAGTAGAGTTCAAAAAGGTGAAAAAGAATCACGAATTGCCAAAAAAGAAATGGTTGAAGCCAATCTTAGATTAGTAATATCTATTGCAAAAAAATATACTAATAGAGGGTTGCAGTTTTTAGATTTAATTCAGGAAGGTAATATTGGGTTAATGAAAGCTGTAGATAAATTTGAGTATAGAAGAGGATATAAATTTTCGACCTATGCAACATGGTGGATTAGGCAAGCGATCACTAGATCGATTGCAGATCAAGCAAGAACAATACGAATTCCTGTTCATATGATAGAAACCATAAATAAAATTGTAAGAACACAAAGACTGATATTAAGTGAGTTTGGTAGAGAAGCTACACCTGAAGAGTTAGCAAAAAAATTAAGAATGCCTTTAGAAAAAGTTAGAAAAGTTTTAAAAATCTCAAAAGAACCTGTATCACTTGAAAAACCTGTTGGTGATGAAGAAGATAGTAGTCTTGGTGATTTTATTGAGGATACAAAAGCTTTGGCTCCACTTGAACAAGCGATAAAATCTAATTTAAGTGAGGCTACAACAAAAATTTTATCGACTCTTACACCGAGAGAGGAACGTGTTTTAAGAATGAGGTTTGGTGTTGGGATGAATACAGATCATACGCTTGAAGAGGTTGGCCTTCAGTTTTCTGTTACTAGAGAACGGATCAGGCAGATTGAAGCAAAAGCATTAAGAAAATTGAAACATCCAAGCAGGTCAAAGCAATTAAAGAGTTTCTTAGAAAGTTAGGGCCGTTAGCTCAATAGTAGAGTACTGCATTGACATTGCAGGGGTAGTTGGAGCGTAACCAACACGGCCCACCATTTACTTTAATTGATTTGTTAAAATAAATGTTATAATAAATTATCTCTTGGGCCTGTAGCTCAGTTGGTTAGAGCAGTACACTCATAATGTATTGGTCCCAGGTTCGAGTCCTGGCGGGCCCACCAAATCCAGTAAAATAAACATTTATAAATTATAGTTTTTTAAAATTTACGCAAAAAATGTATTATCATTATAAATAAAATGAAGTTTAAATTAAAAATCAAACCTAAGATATCATACTATGTTTCAATACTTGTTTTTTCTGTAATTCTTTTTTACTTTGCTTATAAAGGAATTATCGCATATCTAATTCACAGAGAATTATATGGTGGAGGATTAGATACATTAGTCTTGTTGCGTGCATTAATTTCAGGGATAATGCTACTTTTAATACTTTTATTTATTCAGTTTATAAAAATACCTGATCTAAAAAGTCATCGTACAATTTTAAGAGGAATATTCATTGGATGGACAAGTGTTTTTATAATACTGCTAATTATTAATCTAAGCTCAATTTATTTTATTCTTTTAACTAGTTTAGTGTCTTTTTTTTCATTAATTACTTTATTAAGCTTGGAGGACCAAATTAAAGAAGAAAAAAATACCCTAACAGAAAAAGAAATTTACCTTCTTCAACAACTTGCAAAAAAAAAGTAGCTTAATATTGAAAAAAATAATATTTTTTATTTTATTTTTAGTATGCCAAAATAATGTCTTTTCAACAGATATGATTTTAGATCAATTAAAAAACCCTAAAATAACAAATCAATTTCAACAGTGGAATTTTATTACCGATCAAGTAATGGGAGGGGTATCAACAGGAAAATTTATTGTAGAGAAAATTGACGGAGTTATCTGCTATAGAATGACTGGTGATGTATCTACTAAAAATAATGGTGGTTTTATACAAATCAGAGCAAAATTAAATCCTGAAATTAATAGTAAAGATTATGATGGAGTATATGTAAAAGTTTATGGAAATAAAAAAAATTACAATCTTCATTTAAGAACCAGTTTAACATTAGCTCCATGGCAGTATTATAGTTACACTTTTGCTACAAAAAAAGATTGGATTGAAATTAGAGCACCATTTGAACAATTTAAAAAATCTAATTTTTACCAACCAAAAACTATATTGGGGCAAAATATAAAATCGGTTGGTTTAGTTGCGGGTTTTGATGATTTCAAATCAGATATTTGCTTGAGTGAAATTGGATTTTACTAAATTATTTAATTAAAAATTCTTCGAGTGTTTTAAATAGAGCACTTATATTTCCATCATTGTTCTGTAAAATAGAGTTAAATTCTTCCTTTTGTGTTCTGGCCAAGCTTAATCCTTCTACAATTAGATCTCTTATTAATGGTCTGTCAGGATTTTTTGTATAAATTCTCCAATCTATTTTTACTTGAGGTCTTTTTGATGTCGCCTCTAGTACGCTATTAACTATGGTATATTTATCATTAATTTTTTTTTGTGAGACAACATTGATTCTTGGATTTGTATAATCAACCAATCTACTTGAGAAGCTTTTTAAAAAATAACTTCTAAATAATTTTTGGTATTTGGATTTTTGTTCCTCATTAATAGATTTTCTATACTTTCCTAAAGTGTACATACCTATTCCATTTATATCTACACTTCTTTCTGCAATAGCATTTAATTTAATAATCTTTGACTCAACTGGATCCTCACTAGATAATACAGAGGCTGCTTCATCAACTATTTCATTGATTAAATCGCTAGGATCTTTCGCTAATGCTAAACTACCATAATTAATCAAAAATAAAAAAAATATTAAATGCTTAAGAAATTTCATTCGATGATTAATTATTGACTATCTAATTCTTCCCAGTCGTCATCACTAAGTGTATCAGTTGTTTTATCTATGTTTTTAACTTTTCTGTATCTATCTTGTAAATAGAGGCTTCTAACTGAGGCATATATATCAACAGAGCTTTTTTCAAGACTATCAAAAGATTCTAAGTTTTTTGCTCTAAAATCAATCCCACTTAATAATCTTGAAGTATAATAATCTGCTTCTGAAAAATATTGAGTATCATTAACGACTGTAACATTGTACCAAGCATCTCCACCAATTATATTTATGACTGATCCAAGAGAGTCTCTTACAGTAGTTGGTCCTAAAACCGGTAATACAAAATAACAGCCTGAACTAGCTCCCCAAACTCCTAATGTTTGACCATAGTCCTCTTTATCACGTTTTTTTAAACCATAATATGATGCAACATCAAATAGACCACCGATTCCTAAAGTTGAGTTGATAAGAAATCTCGCAGAATTAATACCTGCACTTTTAAATTGACCTTGAAGAACATTGTTAGGTACTGTTACAACATTTCCTAGATTGCTTAACGCGTTACTTGCACCCGATCTCACTGGCTGAGGAAACATTCTATATCCCTTAGCTAAAGGTTTAAAAATTACTTTATCTATACCTTGATTAAATGCAAATATACCTCTATTTACTTTTTCGAAACAATCATTAGTTTCTAGATACCCATTATTGTTATTTTCATTCAATTTAAGTTGTCCATCATCGCCAGCAATAACCTGATTACCGATAAGTGAAAATAAAAGAATTAATAAAAGTGAAAGAAATTTGTTCATTAAGTACTTATAGTATAAACAATAGCAATATAAAGGTAAATTGTTTTAATTTATGCAGAAAATTGTCGAAAAAATGTCAATAAATTACTCCCCAAATTTTAATTTAATGAAAAGAACTAGTTCGAAGGTAAAGTATTTAGTTTTTCATTACACTGGTATGAAATCTGAAAACGGAGCTTTAAAAAGATTAACAAATACTAACTCGGGAGTAAGCTGTCATTATTTGATTAAAAATAATGGCGAAATTGTAAATATTGTTCCAGATTTGTACTCAGCTTGGCATGCTGGAGTTTCATCGTGGAAAAAAGATATTTCTCTTAACTCAAATTCAATAGGAATAGAAATATCTAATCCAGGACATAGGCATGGTTATAAAAACTTTAATAGAAAACAGATTTTATCAATTATAAATTTGTCTAAAAATTTGAAAAATAAATACAAAATAAAAAAAGAAAATATTTTAGGTCATTCTGATATTGCGCCTTTAAGAAAAAAAGACCCAGGAGAAAAATTTCCTTGGAAATTGCTTCACAAAAAAAAAATTTCTTTGTGGCATAAAATAAGTGAAAAAAAATGCAAGAAGTTAAGAAAAATAAAATTAAATAACAATAAAGATTTTTATAAATTATTGTTTAAGTTTGGTTATAAATCATCAAAAAAGTCTAATGAAAAAATTAAAATCTATAAGAGTTTTCAGAGAAGATTTAGACCACAATTAATTACTAGTATTGTTGATAAAGAGTCTTATGCAATTTTAAAATCCTTGATTTAATTGAATTAAAAATAGTTGAAAAAAAATTAAAAAAGCATATTTCTTTACTCGCCAGATAAATGACTTATCGCTTTAATTTTTTTAAAGAGGAAAGTCCGGGCTCTACAAAGACACAGTGCCAGTTAATAGCTGGCGGGGGAAACCCTAGGGATAGTGCCACAGAAAATAAACCGCCTTATCAAGGCAAGGGTGAAAAGGTGTGGTAAGAGCACACCGGCTAAGTTGGTAACAACTAGTGCATGGAAAACCCCACTGGGAGCAAGACTGAGTAGAGATGACATTGTTAGAAATAACTAAAAGTAGTCTTTGACTAGTCATCAGGGTTAGTTGCTTGAGCTTTAAAGCGATTTAAAGCCTAGATAAATGATAAGTTTAAATGACAGAACCCGGCTTACAGTTTGTCTGGCACATCTTTTAATAATTTCCAATAATTAGAAAATCTTAAGCAAATATTAATGCAATATTAACTATTGACGCTTACTATTAAAACCCATAATATCCCATAAATACCCAAATTTAGGATAATATGGTTTATGTTTTTATCAACCTACGAAAACAAATTGGACAAAAAGGGAAGGGTTTCAGTGCCTGCATCATATAGATCATATTTATCTAACATAGGTTATAATGGAATAATTTGTTATCCATCATTTAACAATCTATGTATTGAAGCATGGCCACAAGATCGAATTGAAAAAATATCCAATGCTATAGATTCTTTAAATCCATTTGAGGAAAAGAAAGATTATTTTGCAACATCTATATTATCAGAAAGTATAAATTTACAATTTGATAGTGAGGGCAGAGTTCAATTAACGACAAAATTACTAAAACATGCAAGAATTAAAAACAGCATGTTATTTGTTGGTCAAGGCAAAACATTTCAAATTTGGGAACCAGCACATTTTGAAAAATTTAGGGCAAACGCTAGGAAAAAATCTAATATTAATCGAGCAGGTCTTAAATGGGAAAAGCAATTTAATAACTAAAAGGGGAAAAATATGACAATAAACTTCAAAGCACCAGATATAAAAGAACTGAAACCTAGAATTCTAGTATTAGGAGTAGGAGGAGCGGGCGGAAATGCAATCAATGGAATGATTGAGGCTGGCCTTCAGGGTGTTGAGTTTATTGCAGTCAATACAGATGCTCAAGATTTAAGATTAAGTAAGGCACAAACAAAAATACAAATGGGATTAAATTTAACTAAAGGGCTAGGAGCAGGTGCAAAACTAGATATAGGCCAAGCTGCTGCAGATGAGTCTTTAAATGAAATTGTAAATATATTGCAGGGTGCAAATATGGTTTTCATTACAGCCGGAATGGGTGGTGGAACTGGAACTGGATCTGCTCATGTAATTGCTAGAGCTGCAAAAGAACTTAATATCTTAACAGTCGGTGTTATAACTCTACCTTTCTTATATGAGGGTCCTTCAAGAATGAGAAAAGCTCAACAAGGCTTAGAAGAACTTCGAAAACATGTTGATACTATTATAGTTGTTCCAAATCAAAATTTATTCAAGATTGCAAGTGAACAAACAACTTTTGAAGAATCTTTCGCTTTATCAAATGATGTTTTGCTTCATGGTGTTCAAAGTATTACTGATTTGATGGTTAGACCAGGGCTTATTAACTTAGATTTTGCTGATGTTGAAACTGTTATGAGTTCAATGGGCAAAGCTATGATGGGCACGGGTCAAGCTGAAGGAGAAGGTAGAGCAGTCAAAGCTGCTGAGTCAGCAATTAATAATCCATTGATTGACGATTATTCTTTGAAAGGGGCAAAAGGACTTTTGGTTAATATCACTGGCGGTAAAGATTTAAAATTATTTGAAGTAGATGAAGCTGTGAATAAAGTAAGAGCCGAAGTCGATCCAGAGGCAGAATTAATTATAGGAGCTATAACCGATGATAGTTTGGATGGATTAATGAGAGTTTCAATTGTTGCTACTGCATTAGATGGACAACAACCTGAGCCTAAATCCGTAATTAACATGGTTCATAGAATTCAAAATAGAAATCCAGGTTATTCTGAGTTTTCAAATTCTGCATCAACTCAATCTTTCCAATTTACAAATAACAACTCAATAATTACTAATGGAGCTAACGCTCTTAAAATAGAAGATGAAGAGACAAATGAAGAATTGAGCTCTAAAAGCATAGAAACTAATTATGCAAATGAGTCATCAAGCACTATAAATGGTGAGGATTTAGAGCAAACTGAAGCACCTTTAGCTAGTGCAGTAAACTCTGAAATTGAAAGCAATATAGATAAGCAAGTATCCGAAAATAATGGTTTGGAGAATTTTGAGTTGAGTGATGATGATACTCCTGAGTTATTTAATTCTGATGCTAACGAGGAGTTATCAATTTCATCACAAGAGATCAACTCTGAGGAAGATGAAGACTTAGAAATTCCAGCATTTTTGAGAAGACAAAAGAATTAATGGTCTTCAAAAAAATAAATGAATGCCACCATAAATCTGGAAAAACATTTTCCAGTATTACTAAACGAATTAGTTAGTATTATTTCCCCTCTTTATGGTGGCACATTTATCGATTGTACATTTGGTGCAGGTGGTTATTCAAAAAAGATCTTAGAGAATAATTTAAATAATATAATAGCACTAGATAGAGATAATTCTGTCAATAGTATAGCTAATCAATTCCAAACAAAGTATAAAAAAAGATTTAAATTTTATAACAAAAAATTTTCGGATATTGATCAAATAAATGAAGATAATATTAGAGCAATTATTTTTGATCTGGGATATTCGTTAAATCAGATTTCTGATCTAAATAGAGGTATATCTTTTAATAGCAAAGGCAAACTAGATATGAGAATGGGATTAAATGATTTTTCTTGTGATGATGTAATTTCAAAAATGAGCCAACAAAGTCTTTTTAAAATTTTCAAGTATTTTGGTGATGAAAAATATGCAAAACCAATATCAAAAAAAATAGTACAATTAAGAAAAAAAAAAAAAATTAAAACTGAAAATTTAGTAGAAATCGTTGAAGGTGTAAAAAAAAAGAAAAGTGGAAAAAATAAATCCACTAAAGTTTTTCAAGCTCTTAGAATTTTTGTAAATAAAGAGATAACTGAGCTAATATATGGTCTGGTAAAAGCCTATAATATTTTGCCAGTTGGTGGCGTAATAGCAGTTGTTACTTTTCATTCTATCGAGGATAAAATAGTAAAGTTTTTTTTTAAAGAATACTCAGAAGTAAAAAATTCTTCTAGGTATTTACCGAAAAGTGTTTCAACTGAAAAGTATTTTAATTTAACCAAAAAAAAACCAATAACCCCGTCATCCACTGAGATAAATATTAATCCTCCTTCAAGGTCAGCAAAACTTAGATTTGCATACAAATTAGAGAATGGATGTAACTTCAAAAAATTTATTAGTAATTTTAATTACTTAAAAGATATAGAAAATTTGAAATTTGATGCATAAAAAAATTCTTTTATTTATACCAATTATTATTCTCATAATTTCAACTGCTTTTACAAAAAATTCTACAAAAAAACTTGATAAACAAATTTTTGAAATTCAAGAAGATATCAGGGCACTCAATGATATTTATGAGTTAGTTTTGTTTGATTACAACTATCTTACATCACCAAATAAGCTAATGGAATATTCTAAAATATATTTTGATAAAGAATTAAAAAAAAAAAAAATTACAGAATTAAAAACTTTTAAATTTAATAATGAATAATATTGACGAAAATTTTAAATTTGAAGCAAATACATCAAATTTAAAAATATCTTTTGAACGTATATCATTTATTTTCTTCATATTTTTTATAATTACAATAATTTTTTCTTCTAAAACTATCTATTTAGGATTTAAGAAAACAAACCAAATTCAATCGGTAAAAGAAAAGGAGAAATATAGAGCATCTATCATGGATAGAAATGGAAATATTATTGCTAAAACTGTGCGTGTGACTAATTTGGGCTTAAATCCAAATCAGCTAATTAACAAAGAAAAATTATTAATTTCTTTAAAATTAATATTTCCTGACAAGAATTTTGAAAAGGAAATCAATGGAAAAAAGTTTTTTTATGTCAAAAAGAAAATATCTCCATCAAAACTTGAAAAAATAAAATTACTGGGAGAAAAATCGTTCAAAGAGGAAGAAAACATTGCTCGTGTTTATCCTAACGGTAATCTTTTCAGTCATATATTGGGACAGATTGATACAGATAACAATGGTGTGTCTGGTATAGAAAAATCTTTTGACTATGAATTAACAACCTCAAACAAGCCATTAAAGCTTTCTTTAGATACTGAAATACAATATTTGATAAGAGAGGAATTGGTAAAATTTCAAGAAATTTTTAATAGTTATGGAAGTACAGCTATTTTAATGAATGTAAACAGTGGTGAGATTCTTTCAATGGTTTCCCTACCAGATTTTGATTTAAATAAAAGAGAAGACATTTCTGACAAAAAATTTATAAACAGATCCACAAAAGGTGTCTATGAACTTGGATCAGTTTTTAAAACATTTACATTCGCCGCTGGGCTTCAACAAAATGTTATTCAAAAAGATACCCTTTTTAAAAATTTACCAAAAAAAATAAAATGTGCGGGAAGGTCAATCTCCGAATATGATATGGATATTCCATCTAGTCTTACCGCTGAAGAAATATTAATTAGATCTGGAAATATTGGTTCAATCAAAATTGCTCAGAAAGTTGGGTTAGAAAATTTTAAAAATTTTCTAGAAAATTTAGATTTATTAAATAAAATAAAATTTGATATAGAGGAAGTTGGAAACCCAATTCCATTTAAATGGGGAAAATGTAAATTAGCTACATCAGCATATGGTCATGGTATAACAACTACACCGCTTCAACTAGCAAAAGCCTATGCAATAATTGCAAATGGTGGATATAAAATAGAACCAACTTTAATTAAAAAAAGGAAAAATTTAAAAAGAGGTGAGCAAATAATAACACAAGAAAATTCGAAAAAAATTAACGAAATATTGAGAAAAATTGTAACATCCGAACAGGGTACTGCTAATTTAGCAAATATTGCTGGTTATGAAATTGCTGGAAAAACAGGAACAGCTCAAAAATCTATAAAGGGCAAATATTCTAAAAAAAAAATAAATACTTTTGCTTCAATTTTTCCAATATCTTCTCCAAAATATGTTCTAATTGTTTTGTTAGATGAACCAAAATTGAGTGAAACTTATATTTATGAATATAATGATGGTAAAAAAAGGAAGATAATAGGTACACCTTTTAATACTGCTGGCTGGACTTCTGTCGAGGTTGCCAAAAATATAATTGAAAAAATCGGGCCTATTTTAGCCATAAAATATTAAGAAATTTCATAATGATATTAAAAAGCTTTTTTAAAAATCTTAAAAAAGATTTTAATAATAAAAGTTTTAATGGATTTGAATTTAATTCAAAAAAAATAAAAAAAAATTATATATTTTTTGCAATACAGGGTAGTAAATTTAATGGAAATAATTTCATAAATGATGCCATTATAAGAGGAGCTAGAATAATTGTATCAAATAAATTTAAAACTGGAATCAATAAAGGTGTATTATATATAAAAGTAAGTGATCCTAGATTAGCCTTATCAAATTTTGCAAATAAATATTATAATAAAAAACCAAATAATATAATTGCTGTAACTGGTACAAACGGTAAATCATCTATAGTCAATTTTTATCACCAGATATTAAAACTTAATAAAAAAACAGTAGCTTCAATTGGAACTTTAGGTGTCAAATCGAATGGTGTTAGCTTAAAACTTAATAATACAACTGTTGATGCTATTACAATTAATAAAATACTTGCAAATTTAAAGAGTAAAAAAATTGAAAATGTAATTTTAGAAGCATCAAGTCATGGCCTTCATCAAAAAAGATTACATGGTATTAAATTTAGCACATCTATATTCACAAATTTAAGCAGAGATCATTTAGATTATCACAAAAATTATAAAAATTATTTTAATTCAAAATTAATTTTATTCAATGAGTTGACAAAGAAAAATGGAAATCTGATATTTGATAATGATTTAAAATATTCGCAAATCTTTAAAAAAATAGCCAAAAGAAAAAAATTAAATTTATTAAATATTGGTACATCAGATAGTCATTTAAAAATTAATTCAATTAAAATTTTAAATAACTACCAACATATAAAGTTTACTTTTCAAAATAAGGAATACCAATTTAAAACAAGACTAATTGGAAAAATACAAATTAAGAATTTGATGATGGCTATTGCAGCAGCAATTAAAAGTAATCTAAAAATTGATGATATTGTAAAAAAACTTAAGTATATTAAACCCACAAACGGAAGGCTAGAGATAATTGGAACAACCAAAGATAATTCAATTTTTATTTTAGACTATGCTCATACTCCAGAGGCTCTTAAAACTAGTATAGAAAATATTAAAGAACAATTTGGTTTAAGAAAAATTAATATTGTATTTGGATGTGGCGGTGAAAGAGATAAAGAAAAAAGACCAATAATGGGCAAAATTGTTAACAAACTATGTAATTATATTTATCTTACAGACGACAATCCTAGAAGTGAAAATCCAGAAAATATCAGAGCAAGTATTAAGAAATCAATTTTGCCATCTAAAATGATTGAAATACCATCAAGAAAATTAGCTATAAAAAAAGCAATTTTAAATAGTAAGTCTGATGAGGTTTTAATTATTGCAGGAAAGGGACATGAAAACACTCAAGAATATACTAAGAAAAATAAATTTTCTGACAAAGATAATATAAAACAATCAATAGTTTTAAAAAATAGATTTTTGTCAAATGATTGGAAATTAAACATACTTAAAGAAATTATAAATAACAAAAAATTAGATAAAATAAAAAATTTAAAAATTAGCACTAATTCGAAAGAGCAGAACAAAGGTAAAATTTTCCTTGGAATTAAGGGGAAATCTTTTAATGGAAATGATTTTGCAGATGAAGCTCTTAAAAATGGAGCAAAATTAGCAATACTTCAAAATAACAAAAATGATAGTAAAAAAAAAATTAATGTTAAAAGTACTCTAGGATTATTAATTAAATTTTCACAAATGATTAGAATTTCTTCTAATGCATCTCAAGTAGCAATTACAGGATCTTCAGGCAAAACCTCGCTGAAAGAATTGTTGGGACAATGTCTTCAAAAAAATTATTCCACAACATTTTCAAAAAATTCATTCAATAATAAATTTGGTTTACCGATTTCATTAATAAATTTAAATAAGGATACGACTTATGGAATATTTGAAATTGGAATGGATAAAAAGGGAGAAATAGACTATTTATCAAAAATAATTAAGCCAGATGTTGGAGTTATTACAAATATTAGTTATGCGCACGCCAAAAATTTTAAATCTTTATTGGATATAGCTAAAGCCAAATCTGAAATTATTTTCAACATAAAAAAAAATGGTACAATTGTATTGAATAAAGATGATAAATTTTTTGATTTTTTTTCAGATTTAGCAAATAAAAATAATTTAAATATCATTTCTTTCGGTAAACATAAAAATTCTAATATTAGATTATCTAAATTAAAAAAATCTACGAGATCTTATATCATTTATATTGACGTAGCTTCTAAAACTTTTAATTTTAAAATTAATAAAAACTTATTACCTTATTTAAATAATATACTGGCTTCCATAGCAGTTTGTAAAAGTTTAAATATTATTGATAAAATAAAAAGTAACTTTTTTTCTAATTATAAAATACCAAGTGGTAGAGGAAATATAAAAAAAATCACTGTCGGCTCTAAAAAAGTTAACATAATAGATGAAAGTTATAACTCAAATCCATTATCTCTGAATTTCTCAATTAAGAAATTTGATAATTTGAAAGTAAATCCAAATAAAAAATTTATGCTACTAGGTGACATGTTAGAATTAGGAAAATTTTCAAAAAAACTTCATATTGAAGCTGCAAAAGATATCAATAAGGCAAAGTTCAAAAAGTTGTTTGTTTATGGGAATTATATCACAGAAACATTTAACAAAATTAGAACACAAAAAAGAGGAAAAATACTTAAATCAACTAATGAAATTCTTAATATAATAAAAAACGATTTAAATAATGGTGATTTTTTAATGATAAAGGGCTCAAATTCTACAAGACTTAATCAAATAACCAAACAAATTGGATCAAAATCTTAATGTTGTTTGAACTCTTTTCAATTTTAGTAGATCAATTTAGTTTTTTGAATGTTTTTAAATATTTAACAGTAAGAACCGGTCTTTCTATGTTTACAGCTATGGTAGTTGTTTTTTTAGTTGGGAATCCATTAATTAATTTTTTTTCTTCAAAACAGATTCATAATCCAATCAGAGAAGATGGTCCTAGAGATCATATAATTAGAAAAATTGGAACACCTACAATGGGTGGACTAATAATATTACTAGGTGTTTTTTCAGGAGTATTGCTATGGGGTGACTTATCAAATCCATACAATTGGTTTTTAATATTTATTGCAGCTTCTTTTGGATTATTGGGAGCTTATGATGATTATAAAAAAATAAAGTTAAAAAATTCGCATGGAATTTCTTCTAAGCTAAAGTTCTTTCTACAAATTATTTTAGCTTTGATTGGTATATTTATACTTTATATCACTAGTAATTCTGATCAAATAAACAATCTATATTTTCCTTTTTTCAAAAACTTAGTAATCAATCTTGGCTGGTTTTTTATACCTTTTTATATGTTCATATTAGTTGGAGCTTCAAATGCAGTTAATTTAACAGATGGTTTAGACGGATTAGCAACAGTTCCTGTAATGTTAGTTGCTGCTTGTTTTGCATTTATTAGTTACGTCTCTGGCAACATAATTTTTTCTGATTATCTTCAGATCGCATATATAGAGGGTGTAGGAGAAGCTTCGATTTTTTGTGGATCAATAATTGGGGCTTGTTTAGGTTTTTTATGGTTTAATGCACCACCTGCAAAAATTTTTATGGGAGACACTGGATCTTTATCATTAGGTGGTTCACTGGGAGCGGTTGGTATAATAACTAAGCATGAAATTGTGTTAGCAATAACAGGCGGATTGTTTGTCTTAGAAGCTGTTTCTGTAATAGTTCAAGTTATTTCCTATAAATTGACAGGTAAAAGAATATTTAGAATGGCTCCAATACACCATCATTTTGAAAAAAAAGGATGGCCAGAGTCAACGGTTGTAATTAGATTTTGGATAATTTCTATTGTTCTAGCGATGATTGGATTGGCAACTTTGAAACTTAGATAATGAAATTAAAAAATGAAACGTTAATTAAAAATTTTTTAATTTATGGTTTTGGAAAATCTGGAATTTCATCATTAAAATATTTAAAAAAGAAAAATAGGTGTTTTATTTTCGATGATGATAAAAAAAAAATAAATAGTAAATATAAAAAATTTTTCATTTCTAAATCAAAATTATTAAATAATAATTTTGATTATATAATTATAAGTCCCGGTATTAATATAAATAGATGCCAGTTATCAAATTATTTAAAAAAGAACCGAAAAAAAGTTATTACTGATTTTGATATTTTTTATAAATTTAACCCTGAAGTTTTAACAATTACCATTACTGGCACGAATGGAAAGTCAACTACAAGTAAGTTGCTTTATGATATTTTAAAGAATCACAATTTTGATGTTAGATTAACTGGGAATATTGGAAATCCTATTTTAGAGGAAAAAAGAGTTACCAGAAATACTATCTTTGTTATTGAGGCTTCTTCTTATCAGCTGGCTTATAGCAAATATTTCAAATCAAAATTTTCTATAATCATTAATATTTCTCCAGATCATTTAGAAAGGCATAATACAATTAAAAATTATGTATTATCAAAATTAAAATGTGTAATAAGACAAAACGAAAATGATGTAGCAATAATAACAAACACTAATTTATTAAAAAACTTATTAAGAACTAAAAATATAAAATCTAAAATAATATATGTAAGAAAAAATAAGTATGCATATTTAAAAAATAAATTAAGTAATGATAATTTTAACAATTCAACAAATTTTCAAAATTTAAATTTTTTATTTGAGCTATCGAAACATATGAAACTTAATTTAAAAACTGTAATAAAAAGTATTAATAAATTTAAACCTTTGAAATTTAGACAGGAAGTGATCCATAAATCAAAATATTTAAAAATAATAAACGATTCTAAATCAACAACATTATCTTCTACTGTTCCATTTTTAGAATCTAATGAAAAAATTTTATGGATCTTGGGAGGACTATTTAAAAAGGGTGATAAATTTAATTTAAATAAAAAGTATTTTAAAAATTTAGAAGCATATATTTACGGAAAAGATAGACAAGTTTTCCTCAAACTATTTAAAAATAAAATTAAGGTTAATTTATCAAAAGATCTGAGAAATACTCTTAAATTAATTCCAAACCTTAAGGATATAAGAACAAAAGTTACAGTTTTATTTAGCCCATCGGCTGCATCATTTGATCAATACAAGAATTTTGAAGAAAGAGGTAGACAATTCAATATGTTAATTAAAAGATATTTACCAATTGAATGAATAAATATTTTGATACATTTTATGATTGGTGGAAAAATATCGATAAAACAATTTTTTTGATAATAAGTCTGTTATTTTCACTAGGATTGTTCTTTTCTTTAGTTTCAACTTCAATAATTGCATCAGATAAATTAAACACAAATTCTTACTATTTTTTTTTAAAACATTTAATTTTTGTTTTAATAGGAATATTTTTAATTTTATTTTTATCTCTACTAGATCAAAAAATTTTAATTAGGCTATCAGTCGTATTATTTGTCATCACATTTATAAGTTTATTCTTAGTTCCCTTAATAGGAGTGGAGGTCAAAGGGTCAAAGAGATGGTTAGATATTGGCTCATTACCTAGGTTTCAACCTATTGAAACTTTAAAACCTTTTTTTGTTATTGTTATTTCACTAATAATTTCATTAGAAAAAAAAAACCTTTATATAAAATATTTCTTGAGTTCAGTCATATTAGTTCCAATTATAATTTTACTCTTATCTCAACCAGACTTAGGGCAAACATTATTAATAATCTCTGTTTGGCTTGCTATTATTTTTGTATCAGGAATAAATTTATTACTTTTTACAATCTCATTATTAGCTGTGAGTTCATTAACTTTATTTTTAGTCTTTTTGGTACCAAAATTTGAATACATAAGAATAAGATTAATGTCATTTTTAGATAATTCCAGCGGCAATAATTACCAGGCTGATAAAGCAAGCGATGCAATATCCAGCGGAAGTTTTTTTGGAAAAGGAATAGGTGAAGGAACTTTAAATTCAAGAATACCAGAAGCACATACAGATTATATAATTTCTGTAATTGCAGAAGAATTTGGAGTAATTATCTTATTAGGTATAATATTACTTTATTTAGTCTTATCTTATAGAGTTTTAAAAAAAATAAATTTTACAAAAAATAATAATTTTAAACTTATATTAGTTGGAAGTATTTCAATAATATTATTACAAACCTTCATTCATATTGGTGTAAATATAAGAATGCTTCCTACTACAGGCATGACTATGCCATTTATTAGTTATGGTGGTTCTTCAATAGTTGGAACATCAATATTAACTGGAATAATATTAAATTTGACGAAGAGAAAATTAAATTAGTATGAAAAATATACTTATAGTAACAGGTGGTTCTGGTGGCCACGTAGTACCATCTACCTCTTTGTTTGAACATTTGAAAAACAAATTTTCTGTAAAACTGGTATCTGATTTGAGAGGAAGTAAATATATAAATACTGAAAAATTTAAATATGAATTAATAGATGTACCTAATTTATTTTTAAAACCTTATTTACTTCCAATAAATATTTTTAAATATTTTCTTAAAATTTTTCAATCTATTAGATTTTTAAAAAATAATAAGACAAATATTGTGATCAGTACTGGTGGGTACATGACGTTTCCATTTTGCTTAGCCGCATTTATATTACAAAAAAAAGTTTTCTTGTTTGAGCCTAATAGTGTTTTAGGTAGATCTAACCGCTTTGCTTTGAAATTTTCAACAAAAATAATTTGTTACGATGAAAATTTAAGAAATTTCCCAATAAAATACAATTCTAAAAAAGTTATAGTCAAACCTATTTTAAAAAAAGAGATATATAACTTAGAAAAAAATATAATTAATTTAAAAAAGGAAATAAAAAAAATACTTATCATCGGTGGTAGTCAGGGTGCGTCGTTTTTTGACGAAAATATAACTGAATTAATTATCGAAATTTCAAAAAAACGAAATTTTGAAGTTATACAACAAATATCAAATAATAATAATTTATCTTCAATAAAAAATAAATATGACAAATCAAATATAAATTACAAATTTATTGAATTTACCAATGATAGTCATGAACTCTACAATGGTATAGATCTAGCAATTACTAGAGGTGGCGCAAGTACTTTAAGCGAACTTTCATTCTTAAACATACCGTTTATTTCAATACCTCTCCCGACTGCAAGAGATAATCACCAATTCTATAATTCAGAATTTTACTATAAAAAAAATTGTTGTTGGTTAATAAATCAAAAGGAATTTGAATTTAAAAAATTTTCAAAAATGATATTTGAAATATTTAATGGTTATCAAAATTACAACGAAAAATTCAAAAATCTTACGGAAATTACTAAAAAAAATACTTGGAATAATATAAATAATAAGATTATAGAAATTATAGATGAAAATTAATATTGGAAAAACTGAACTAATTCATTTTGTTGGAATTGGTGGCATTGGCATGAGTGGCTTAGCATTAATAATGGATAGTTTAGGCTTTAAAATACAAGGAAGTGACAAATCGGATAATAAAAATCTTAATTTACTAAGAAAAAGAAAAATTCCAATTCATTTAAATCATAATAAGCAAAATATAAAAAATTGCACTGTATTAGTAGTTTCTTCAGCTATAAAAAAATCAAATCCAGAATATAGGCATGCTAAAAAATTAAACTTACCTATATATAAAAGAGGAGAATTGTTAGGTCATATAGTTTCTTTAATGAAAAATATTGTTGTGACAGGATCACACGGCAAAACAACCACAACATCAATTTTGTCAAACATTTTGAATTACGCAAAGCTAGATCCCACAATAATTAATGGAGGTGTTTTGAATTCAATAGGAAGTTCGGCAAAATTAGGAAAAAGCGACTGGAGTTTAGTTGAATCAGATGAGTCGGATGGAAGTTTTCTTCAAATACCTTTTAATTATTCAATAATAACCAACATTGACAATGAACACTTGGATTATTACAGAACTATGAAAAATTTAAAAAATAAATTCATAGAATTTATTGATAAAACGCCTTCTTTCGGAAAAGCTTTTCTGTGTTTAGATGATAAAAATGTAAAAAATATTTTACCAAAAATTAAAAATAACAATTACTATACATTTGGTTTAAATAAGAAATCAAATTTTCACATTTTCAATATAATTCAGAATAAGGATTATTCAAAATTTAATATTAAAATAAAAATACCAGGCAAAACAAAAATTATAAAAAATATTTCAATACCTTTGTTAGGTTTGCATAATATAAAAAATGCAACATCTGCATTGGCAGTAGCTTTTTCGATTGGTGTATCAGATAAAATAATTAAATTAGGTCTCAAAAATTTCAATGGAGTCCAGAGAAGATTTAATTTCTTATTTGAAATTAATAAAGTGCCATTTTTCGACGACTATGCTCATCATCCAACAGAAATTTCATCGGTGTTAGATGGTGTCAGTAAAGTATATAATAAAGAAGAAATAGTTTGTATTTTTCAACCGCATAGAATTTCAAGAGTAAAAAATTTAAAAATTGAATTTTCTAAATGTTTTAAAAATGCAAACACAGTTTTACTTTGTCCAATTTACAAAGCTAGCGAAACTATAAAGTTAGGATTCTCATATACTTCATTTGCAAAATTAATTGCAAAAAATTCTAAAGTTAATTTAATAATGCTTAAAAATGAAATAGAATTAAAAAAAATTACTAAAAACATTGCTTTTGGGAATAAAATTTTTATTGCTATGGGCGCAGGATCTATAACAAATTGGGTAAGAAATCTTAATTGATATGAAATTAAAAGATATTGAAGATTTTAAAAATAAATATGATGCAGATCTTTTTTTTGATACTAATATAAAAAAATTCAATTGGTTTAATATAGGAGGTAAATCAAAAATCTTTTTTAAACCAAAAAATCTAATAGAATTAAAAGAATTCCTAAAACTGTATAATAATAGAGGAAAAATGTTTATATTAGGAATGGGTTCAAATGTGTTATTTAAAGATAATACTTATGAAGGAGTAATAATCAAACTTAGCAATAATTTTAGTACATTATCAAAATTAAAACCAGACACAATAATAGCAGGCTCAGCATGCCCACAAAAAAAACTTTCAGAATTTGCACTAGAGAATGGAATAAGTGGTTTTGAATTTATGTTCTGTATTCCTGGTTCGGTTGGAGGGGGTCTTCAAATGAATTCTGGATGTTTTGGGACAGAATTTAAAGACAAATTAATCTCTCTGCAATGTATTGATACAAAAGGAAATATAAAAGTTATCCCATCTAACAAAATTAAATTTCAATATAGAAAAATAGAATTAAACGAAAATTTAATTTTTTTAAGTGCTACTTTTAAAGGTGATCTATTAAATAAAAATAAAATAAAAAATTTGATGGAAGAATTAGCGATAAAAAAAAATAATTCTCAACCTTCAAAAATTAAGACTGGGGGGAGTACTTTTAAAAACCCAATCGATCAAACAACAAAAAAAGCTTGGGAACTCATAAAAGAATCAGTTCCTGACAACATTAATTTTGGAGATGCCAGTATATCAAAAAAACACTCAAATTTTTTTGTTAATAAAAATAAAGCATCTTTTGATGAAATGTATTCATTAATCAATTTTGTAAAAAAAAATGTGAAAGACAAAACTGGTATTAATATTAATTTGGAAATAAAAATTATAGAGTAGTGAAAAAAATTCTAATTTTAGCTGGTGGTTACTCAAAAGAAAAAGAAATTAGTATACAAACCGCAAAAAGTGTTCTCTCTGAATTAAATAAAGATAAAAAATATATTCTTAAAGTTGTAAATCCTGATGGACAATTTATTAAAGTATTAAGAAAGTTTAAACCAGATGTAGTATTAAATTTATTACATGGAAGATATGGGGAAGACGGTTATATTCAAGCAATTTTAGAGTCAGAGGAAATTAAATATACTCATTCGGGAGTATTATCTTCATCTTTAGCAATCGACAAAGAGATATCAAAAAAAATATTTTTAAAAAATAAAATTCTTACGCCAAAATTTTTAAAATATTCTTTTAAAAACCCACTAAATAAAAAGCAAATTCTTAAAAAATTAAAAAGTAAGCTCGGATTCCCTTTAATCATAAAACCATTAAATGAAGGCTCAAGTGTAAATGTATTCATCTGCAATAAAAAAAACGTATTTAAAAATATAAAGAAACTTAAAGAGTATGGAGAAGTTCTTTTTGAGAAATATATACCTGGGAGAGAAATACAAGTTGCGATTTTATCAGAGAAAATATTAGGAGCAATTGAGTTAAAACCGAAAAGAAAATTCTACGATTATCAAGCAAAATATAATCCAAAAGCAAATACAGAACATATAATTCCAATTAAAGTGTCAAAAAAAAATTATGATAAAGTTACTAATATTGCCTTAAAAGCTCATAAATTACTTAAATGTCGAGGTGTAACTCGATCTGACTTTAGATTTTTTAAAAATAAGTTTTATTTATTAGAAACTAACACACAGCCAGGTATGACATCACTTTCACTAGTTCCAGAAATTGCAAAATTTAATAACATTACTTTCAAAAATTTGATAAAAAAAATTTTGAAAGATGCTTCAATTAAAAAAT
>CACNTW010000008.1:0-15000 GCA_902623495.1 uncultured Pelagibacteraceae bacterium
AAAGTATAGATCTAAAATCAGATTAAGATGGTATGGAAAAATAGAGGATATTCATAAAAAACCTGTATTAGAAGAAAAAATTAAAATTAATAATAAAAATTATAAACTTCATCATCAATTAAAATTTAAAATTATAAAAGATAAAATAGATACAAGAAAAATACAGAATGATATTTTAAATCAATTAAAAGAAAAGCAATATTTAAATTTTAAAGTTAAAAATTTGACGCCATCTTCTTTTGTATCTTATAAAAGAAAGTATTATCTAAAAAATAATTTAAGAATTACACTAGATAAAGATTTGAAATATAAAAATTTTTTTAGAGATAAATACATTAAAATCAATGAAAATTTCGAGAAAAAGAAATTTTTAATCGTGGAATTTAAGTTTGCAGATGAATGCTATGAATTTGTAAAATTATTATCTTCTAAGATATCTAACAGATTTACAAAATTTTCGAAATATGAGTTCTCTTTGACTAATTAATTTTTTTTATAAAAATCTTTGACTGTTTTGATTATATAATTTTGTTGTTTAATTGAAAGATGTTGGTCACAAGGAAATGAAATAATATTTCTGCAATGATAATCTGTAACTGGAAAATCATTTTTCTTGTGTTTTAAATATTTTAGACTTTCTTGTAAGTACATTGGTTTTGGATAATGAATTTTAGCCTCAATACCTTTTTTTAAACAATATTTGTATAACTTATCTCTATTTTTTGCGAAAACTATGTATAAGTGATAAACGATTTTATAGTTTCTTGGTCTTGGGGGTATTCTGATTTCTTCAATTTTTGAAAGATGATCATCAAAATATTTTGCATTTTCAATTCTTTTTTTTGCTATAGATTTTGATTTAGGTAATAACCAATTCCCCACAACTGCTTGGAAAGTATCTAGTCTAGAATTATATCCATTAATTTTTACTGTATCTCTATCAACGAGACCATGGTTTCTAAGTAATTTTATGTGATCATAAAGTTTTTTGTTATTAGTGGTTATTATACCACCATCAGACCAGACATTTATATTTTTTAAAGGATGTAATGAGAATGCCCCTGAGATACCCCAAGTACCTGCATTTTTATTGTTAATTGCACCTAAAATTGATTGGCAGGCGTCTTCAACAATTGGTATTTTTAATTTATTTGCAATTTTAACAAGCTTTGGCATGTTTGTCATGTAACCAGTAAAGTGTACAGGAACTATTGCTTTTGTTTTTTTACTAATTTTTTTTTGTACTTGATCAACATTCATACAAAAAGTGTCATCACAATCAACAAAGACTGGTTTAGCTCCTAATTCAGTAATTGCACCTACGGTGGCCACAAAAGTATTTGCAGCCGTTATAATTTCATCACCTGGTTTTATTCCAATTGATTTTAAGGACAGTTTTAATGCATCAGTCCCTGAATTAACTCCTATCGCATATTTAGTTCCTATTAATTTTGCAAAGTTTTTTTCAAAAATTGCTAATTCTTTTCCAAGAGTAAAGTCACCTGTGACAACAAATTTTTTAAGTTTTTTCCAAAGGTCATCACAATTACTAAATTGTTGTTTTAAGTATGAATATCTAACGTGCATTTCTATTTTAGATTGATATTGTTCATTCTTTTAATATTGAAATAAAATTCATTGTCAAAAGTATTAATTAGTAAATTTTCATTAAATGCCTTCTTTAAATCTATAACTGCATTTTCGATATTTTTTTGTGGTTGAAAATCAAGTAGATTTGATATTTTTTCTGATGAAACATGATAGGATCTATTATCATTTGTCGCAGTTTTAATTATTTCAATATCATCAGAAATATTCTTTTTTACTAAATCTGCAAGATCACTTACTGAATGGTTTTCAAAACCTACATTGAAAGCTTGATTATTAATTTTTTCTTTTGGCGAATTTAAAACTTTTAAATAAGACATACACATGTCATGTATGTGGATATTAGGACGTAATTGATCTCCACCTAAAACTTTAATTTTTTTATTATGGTATGCATGGTTTGTCAATATGTTAACAACTAAGTCTAGTCTTTGTCTTTTAGAATAACCACAAACTGTTGCTGGTCTAATTGATGTAGTTATAAATTCATCTGAAGAATACATTGAAAGTATTTTTTCACAATCAGCTTTAAATTTTGAATAGTCTGTTAAAGGTTCAAGACTCATATCTTCATAAACATTTTTTTCTTTTTTTATTCCATATACAGATGAAGAGGATGCGTATATGAATCTTCTTACTTTATTTTTTTTTGAAATTTTCACCAATGGTTCAAATGCATCAAGATTTATACTTTTGCCGAGTTTTGGATTTAACTCAAAACTAGGGTCATTGGATATGCAAGCTAAATGTATAACTGCATCCTGATTTTTTAAATTTTGCTCTAATAAATTTTGGTCTCTTATATCACCTTTAATTATTTTAAGTTGTTCGTGTTCAGGCAGAGTATCCCCATATATCATTAAATCTACTGAAGTAACTTTGTATCCTTCTTTAATTAAAAGAGGTATCAATAAAGATCCAACATATCCTGCACCACCAGTGACAAATATATTTTTCATTTGAAACTATTTAAATTATTTCAGAGTATGTTCAACTGCTTTCTTTAATTTTATTTCATCAATTAGATATTTATTTCCAATTGAACTTACTGATTGCGACGCAGCTAAGGAACTGATCAATAATGACAAATATTTGTTTAATTTTAATTTCAAACAAAGAGCTACAATTGATAGCATTGTGTCTCCTGATCCTATTTTATCCACAACCTTTTCTGCAAAAGCATCCATTTCATAAAATTCTTTAGATTGGTTGCTATATAATGTTGCACCTTGGCTACCTTTAGTAACGATTAGATCTTTTATTTTAATTTTATTTGTGAGTTGTTTCATTAAATTTTTTAGTTCTTCATTTTTGTTTCTCAATTCGTGTCTCAATTCAGTTTCATTTATAATTATACAATTAGATTTTATATATTTATCCATTGTATGATAACCTCGATTTGCTGCATTTATTTGTGCATTTAAAGCTAAAAATTTGGATTTATTGCAAATAATTTTTGCATTCTTCTTTGAGATAAAACCATGTCCGTAATCAGAAACTACAATTAAATCATAATGATTTATTTTCTTCTTTAAATAATTATGTAACTCATTTTCATTTTTTATATCCATTGGAGAGTCATTAATTATATAACTGCCAAATACTTTATGATTCGAGACAATATCAACATATTTTTTTTTTATGATAGTTGGGGAATTTTTCTTAAAAAAAAACTTTGTATCGATATTATTGGCTAATTTTTTTTTTATTAATTGATAATACTTTTTGTCTTCACCTATCATTGATATAAATGAAACTGATTTACAAAACTTTGCCAGATTTCCAGCTATAGCTGCAGCACCTCCTATATATGTTTCAGAATTAAATTCGTGCATTTGTAAAATTGGATCTTTACCCGATTTACCAAGGGTTTCACAAAAAAAATATTGATCTATGATTGTTTCACCTATTACTAAAGCTTTTAATTTCTTAAAAGAGTTGAAAATTTTTTCTGTGTTAAAACTAGCTTTTTTTATTTTGTTAATAGCTTTTTTTTTGCTTGATGATAAATCTGAGTAGTATTCATTAATTAAAGTACTTGAGCTGTTGGTAATATCACTTGTATATTTTATTTTGCCTCCGTGACCTTTAAGTGCTTTTATTTCATTTTTTATTTGTCCTGTTATGTCATCTGAATGTTTTTTATAATCAGGGCCTTTACAATAAATATTTGGTTTTAATTTTTTTATCAAATTTATTGCAGTAGATGTATTATTTATTACTACATGATCTATGCTTGAGATATTGCTCAATAACTCTGCTCTTAACTTTTCTCCAAATACAGGTCTTTTGGGCCCTTTATTTACAAAGTTATCTGGTGTTATTGAAACTACTAATATATCACCATAATTTTTTGCAGACTTGAAATGTTTCATATGACCAATATGAATTAAATCAAAAACTCCATGGCACAATACTATTTTCTTTTTTTCTTTATTATAATTTTTTCTTAAAATACTTAAGTAATTAATATCTATAATTTTTTTCATTTTAAATATTGAAACCATTTTTTTGTTTTGATTTTTATTTTTTTTGGCGTCCAAACTGGGGCTGTTTTCCAATCATTAATATTATTAATTAGTATTTTAATTCCTTGATCAATATTAACTTTTGGTTTCCAATTAAGTGCCTTTCTTATTTTATTTATATTGGCTTGTGAGTTGTCAGGTTCTCCTGGACGTTTGGGAATTCTGACAAATTTACCACCTAAAGATTTCACTATATAATTTACGCTAATGGGTTTGCCCGTTCCAACATTAAATATATCGTGAAATACTTTTGAATTAGCAGCTTTATAGAAAGCATCTACTACATCTGTTACATATGTAAAATCTCTGGTTTGTTTACCATTACCAACTACTGTTAGAGGTTTGTTTTTAAGTTTTTGTGCCAAAAAAACTCCAAACATAGCACCATATGCTCCAGTGGTTCTTGATCTTAGTCCATAAACGTTAAATAAACGTAATGATACAGCTGATAATTTATAAACTTTAGACCAATGGGATAAGAGCCTTTCACCTAAGTTTTTAGTTAAAGCATATGGGTATTCGGTATTGATTTTACTATTTTCATCGGTTGGGTATTTTTTAGGGATACCATAACAAGAAGCAGAAGCTGCATATATAACTTTTTTCACATTATATTTACTGGATGCAGTTAGTACATTCAATGTGCCTGTGACATTTGTTTTGTAATATTTTTTTGGGTTTTCTATACTTGGAACAATATCTGCAAGAGCCGCTAAATGAAAAACATATTTTACGTTTTTAAACTTTTTGTAAACTTTATTGTAATCCGCTATATCAGCCTTAAAAATTTCTAAATTTTTTTTCTTTGTTGTTTTTAAATTTTCTTTTCTTCCTGTTTCAAAGTTATCAATTACTATAACTTTGAAACCTTTTTTTAATAATAAATCTACAAGATGACTTCCAATAAATCCTGCACCTCCTGTTACAATTACTTTATCTCTCATTTTATAATCTTCTTAAATTTATTAAGCCATCCTTTATCTAGACCCATTGCTTTATCATCAATAAAATAATCATAACTAGGTTTTCCAAAAATTAGTTTATGATATTTAACGTTCCATTTTTGCAATTGTTTTTTTGTAAGCTTATATCCTTGTTTCTTAGCTTTGGTAACATTGTCGTTATTACGTCCCATAAAACGTGCTGTAAAAATTTTAATAATGTGTCCTTCCTCAAAAAGTGAATTAATTAAACTTATTACTTTTTTATTTGGCTTACTGTTTTTATATTTATTTTTAACTGTCTTGCAAATAATGTTATCGATATCAAAACAAATAACTTTTATCATTTTTAATTTCTAAATTATTGAAAATCCTCCATCTACAATTAGATTTGTTCCAGTTATATATGAAGATGCATCACTGCCTAGAAATAATGCTGCATAAGCTACTTCTTCAGGACTACACATTCTTTGTAGTGGAGTTTTATTGATATAATTTTTTAAAAATTTTTTACTATGTTCATCAAAAACCCCTCCAGGACTTATTGAATTTACTCTGATTTTGTTTTTTCCATAATATGCTGCCATAGATCTAACTGAGTTAATAATGCCCCCTTTTATTACAGGGTAAACGAGGCTCTCTTGTATCTCAGTATTTTTATAAATTGAAACGTCTTGTCCAAGGAAACCATATATTGATGCTAATTGAATAATTGACCCTTTTATTTTATTTTTTTTCATAACATCTCCAATAACTTTTGCTAGCCATATATGAGAATTTAAGTGTATTTCAGTATTTTCTTTTAAAAATTTGTACTTTATTTGCTTGAAATTAGTTTTCGTCCAGTTCTTAGTCTTTGGATAAGTGCAGTTAATATAAATATCTGGCACAAAACCAATTTTGCTCAATTTTTTTAGAACGGTTTCGATTTTCTTTAAATTTGAAACATCACAAACATACTCTTTGAATAAAATGGATTTTTTTGATTTTTTCGATTTTTTTTTATCAATTACAACAATCTGTCCACCATTTTCATAAAATAGATTTCTAATTGCTGAACCAATTAGGCCATTTCCTCCAAGTAAAAGTATTTTTTTATCTGACAGTGAAAATTTGTTTTTTACCATTTGATTATATCTTAATATATAGAGTACATAAAAAATATAGATAAATATATATCATAATAATTATTATGCGTTTAGATAAAATATATAATTATAATTTTCATAAGATAACAGATAAAAAAATTAAAATTTTATACGACTTATTTCTAAAATATTTGTCCGATGAGTTAAATAGAGTTCACTCAGAAAAATATAAATCTGATGAATGGGAAATATTAATAGGACACTGGTTGCGATGTTACACAAGGAAATTAGTCCGCTCTTTTAATAATAAAACAGAAAATTTTAAAAATAAAAAAAAATTTGAAGAAATATATATTTGTCAAAGTAGTTATGACTTTCTTTCATTGAGTAGTAAATCTAGTTGGAATAATAAATTTAATTACTATGTGAAAGAAATAAATAAAAAAAAAAAAATAAAAATTAATAAAATAAAAATTTTCAAATCTTATGGAACTAATTATAAAAATAGCAGAATATTTAAAAATGCTTTAAAAAAAATATATTTCTTTATTTTTAAGAATTTATTTAAAAAATATAAAATCGTAATTTTTAATACTTATTTGGGAAAGTTTAATGATTTTTTATTACAATTAAAATTTAGGTTAATCCCATTAATCGAACTTCCAAATAATTTCAAAAAAAACTCGATAAGTAAAAAATTTAGAGAAAATATGTTATTAAAAAATTTATCAAATATAAAGAATTTTGATAGATTTAAATATTTATTAATTTTTAATATGCCATCTAATTTTCTAGAAAATTATAAAAACTTAAAAAACTTTGTTAATAAGAATTATCCCAAAAAAACCAAGGTTATTTTTAATTCCAATGAGTCAATAACGGATGATGTAACCAAATATTGGATAATGTGTCAGAAAGCCAAAAATAAATCAAAATTATTAATTTTTGAGCATGGATTAAATTACGGAATAGTGAACGATTATTATCCTCAATATCCTAGGATAGAATTAAAATATTCTAATCATATATTTACTTGGGGTAATACCAAAATTAAAAAAGGTATTCAAATGTTTACTACTTCAAAAAAAAAATTTGAAGTAATCGAAAAAAAAAAATTAATTTTAGTTTTTAATCAATGCCAACCCGATTTTCATTATATTGAAAACAAAGAATATTTTGAGAAAAATTTTAATTTCATAAAATTTTATAAACTATTAAATGATGACATAAGAAATGATTTACTAATCAGACTTCACAAAACAAACTTTGAACCATACAGTGGAAATACAATTCTTCACAAATTAAATATAAACAGAAAATTTAAAAAAATAGAAATTGATAATGGAAATAATCCAATAAATAAAACTTTAAAATATTCAAAACTTTTAGTTTTTTTGTACCCAAGCACTGGTTTTTTTGAAGCATTAAAAAATAATATACCTTGTCTTATGTTATGGAAAAATTTCCAAGTTGAAATAAATAATTCAGCTAGGAACGATTTTGAATATTTGATAAAAAATAAAATTATTTTTACAGACGAAGAGAAATTAACAAAAAAAATTAATATGGTATGGAATGATGTAGATAAATGGTGGAATGAAAAAAATAGAGTAAATAATGTAAAAAAGTTTAAAAATAAATATATAAAACATGAATTTAATTTTAGTAATATCTATATAGGTATTAAAAATTTAATTTAGCGATTTTTAGTTAAATATAATTTAGCAATTTTATACTCATGCACGCTGTCTATATCTAAGGATTTTTCGGAGTCAAATTTTAACGCTCTCACACCTTTTGCAAATAAGTGATTATTATTTAAAACAAATTTGCATGATGAAATAAAAGCTATTGTAGAAACATCGTAAACTTTTGGAGCGTCTTGTCTTCTACTATATTTTTTTTTTTTAATTACAAGATCATATCTCTTTTTTTTATTTAGTTTTACCATATTAAAAAAGGGGTTTCTTTTTGAATCTGAAACAGTTATTAAAGGTCTGCTCTTATCTTTTTGAAACTCTTTTATACATAAGTCTATATCTTTATGACTTCTCATTGGCGACGTAATAGGAACACACGCCAATGTATCTGCCTTGTAATTTAAATTTACATCCATAAACTTAATGGCGTGTTGCCAAACATCCCACTCTTTTGCGTTATCTGTGGATAAATAAGCGGGACGAATAAATGGTACTTCAACTTTTAGTTTTTTAGCTATCTTGATCATTTTTTTACTATCTGTAGAAATAATCAATCTATCAATAAGTTTGCTTCTTTTTGCTTGTAATATTGTTATTTCAAGTAAAGTTTTTCCATTAATTTTCAATAAATTTTTATTTTTGATCCCTTTTGAGCCAGCTCTAACACAAATAATACCTAAAACTTTGCTTTTCATATAAGTTTTTTTAAATCTTTTAAAGTACCCACCTCTTGGTAATTTTCATAAATTGGAAATAAGAAGATTTTTTTATTTTTTTTCTTTTTTAGTTCATTAAATAAATCTGGCATATCTAAATACTTATTTTTTTTTATACTTTTTAAAACTTTTCTACTAACAATATAAATGCCTGCATTTACATAGGTTGTGATTATTGGCTTTTCCTCAATTTTATCGAATTTATATCCTTTCGATTTTATTATTCCATAATCACTTTTCAAAAATTCTTGTCTTATAGCCATAGTTAATAAAGAATTTTTTTTTTTATGAAAATTGATTAAGTCATTTAAGTTAAGATCAAATATAGTATCAGCATTGATAATTATATAATCATCTTCATTTTTTTTTGGCTTAATTAAAGATAATGATCCAGCTGTGCCTAAGACTTTTTTTTCATGAAGATAATTAATATTAACACCAAAATTTTTACCATTTTTAAAGAAATTTTTTATAGTCTTCGCTAAATATCTCACTGATATAGTTACATTATTAAAACCTTGTGATTTTAGTTTATTGATTATGTGTTCTAATATAGGCTTATTTTTAATCTTAATCATTGGTTTTGGAAGCCTTGACGTTAAAGGTCTTAATCTTTTACCTAGTCCACCAGCCATAATGATCACCCTATTATTATTAGTTTTGTCATCTTTCCATACAACTAAGTTTACAACTTCTTTTTGTTTATTAACAACTGGTAACTGCAATACAGATTTCTTTTTCATTAATTTTTCTACTGATGAAACGTCAAAACCCTCTCTTATAAATACAGGTTTTTTATTCATTATTTTTATGACACTGTTATTAAAATTTATCTTTTTTATTATTGATCTTCTTATATCGCCATCAGTTACGGTGCCTAATAATTTTTTTTTATTATCTACTATGAGGCAAACTTGATAATTTGTTTTATTTAAACTTTTAACAGCATCAAAAATTGAATTATTTTTTTTTAAAAGTATTTTATTTATATGTCTCTCTCTTGCTCGACTTTTCATTTAAATTTTTTTATTAAAAGTTTATTTTTGTCAATTTTAAGTGTTTCTAATAATTTTAATACTTTGTTTGCAGTTTTTCCTCCTCCATAAACATTTTTTGTTTTAATACATTTTTTTTTGAAATTTTTATTAAATAAGCACTTAAAAATTGCTTTATAGATTTTTTGTGAATTGTAATCCACGTCTATTACGTTATTACTTCTCAATCTACCATTTTGTCTTTTTCCTATGTTAACAACTGGGCAACCAAATATAGCTGTTTCTTTAATCCCAGATGATGAATTTCCTGCACAAACTACTGATAAATTTCTTTTTTTAATTAGGGAAAACAAACCATGATAATAATACCTTCCCAAAGAGTCATAAACTTTGAAATTTTTTTTATTTTTAAACTGTTTAAGATATTTTAAGATTATGTCCCCACCTTTGTCACTGTTGGGGTTTGTTAATATTATATTAACATCATTTTTTGATATTCTCTCTAAAGCTGAAAAACAATTATTAATATTTTTATCGAAATTATGTTCCTCTATAGGAATAGGATGTAAGGTAAAAACAACTATTGGTTTATTTAATGATAAATTCAAATTTTTACTTATTTCTGAAGGAGTTGCAAAGTTACCTTCTCTTATTAAATCTATTACTGGATAACCATAGTTTTTAACTCTCCAAATCTCTTCTCCTAAACTAATAATTCTCCTTTTTGCTTCAATATTAGTAGTAATATGCAAGTGAGAAAGTTTAGTAATTGCATGCCTAACATTGTCATCAAATGTACCTCCCTCTGTAACATCTCCTCCTTCTAAATGAATTGTGGGAATGCCCATTTGTGTGGCGGCTATTGCAGCTGCAAAAGTTTCGTACCTATCAGCATAAATTAAAAAAATGTCTGGTTTTAATTTTTTAAGAATATTTGCAACCTTACAAATTATTTCAGAAATTGAAAGAGGCGTAAATTCATTTGAGCTGTTGTTTCTAATTTTTATTTTAAGTTCATGAACTTTTTTAATTCCATCTTTAAATATTTCTTTACTCGTAAGACCATAATTCTTATTTAAATGACTTCCTGTTATAATAATACTCTCATTAATTTTTTTACTTTGAGAAATTTTTTTTATTATAGGTGAAAGCAAGCCAAATTCAGCTCTATTGCCAGTGAAAATAGAAATTTTTATTTTTTTATTCAAATTTTAATATGCTTTTTTTTAATTTGTGTATTAATTTTTATATTTTTTAAAGCTACTTTACCTAGAATTTTTTTGAAGTCTTTTGCCAAAAAATCACCAGTGCCAGGTCTCTTTACCCAAATATTTTTTTTTGATAATTTAGTTCCAATTTTTATATTTTTTGTAGAAACTACTGATGCAAATGCAAATTTCATGGTATCTTTTTCTTCTTTAACAGGTTTTTTTGATCCTGGAATTGCACTGTAAATTTTTTTACTTCCTTCAACTAACTCTTTTAATTGAATTTGATCAATGGAAGCAGAAATATCTGGACCAGTTCTAATTTTTTTTGAATCTACATAGTGTTTTTCTATGATCGATGCTCCTAAAGCTATAGCTGCAAATGATGTCAAATTATCAGGTGTATGATCTGACAAACCAATCACTGCTCTTGGAAACTCCTTTTTTAAAATATTTAAACAATTAAGTCTTATTAAATTTGTTGGGGTTGGATAAAGATTTGTGGTGTGCATTAAAGCATAATTTATATTATGCTTTTCGATAATTTTTGTTGCAGCTTTAATACTTTTTATATCATTCATGCCTGTACTAAGAATAATTGGTTTTTTAAATTTTGCTATATGTTCGATTAAAGGATAATTATTACACTCTCCAGATCCAATTTTAAAAGCTTTAACTTTCATTGAATTTAAAATATCAGCCGCCTCTCTTGAGAATGGAGTGCTTATAAACTGCATATCGACTGATTCAACTAATTTTTTTAATTGTTTTTCATCTTTTGTTTTTAATGAGCACTTTTCTATAATTTTATAAATATTATCTTTTGTATGAACTGGCACTATTGATTTAGCTTCTTCACTCATTTCAAAAAAAGGTAAATGGGTTTGATGTTTTATTATTTCAGCACCAGCTTTTTTTGCAGAAATAATTAGTTTTTTCGCCAAATTAGGCTTGCCATTATGATTTATTCCTAACTCAACAATTATTAATGGGGGATGGTTAATACCTATTTTTCTAGAACCAATTTTTATTTCAGGTTTTTTCATTAAATATGATAACTATCTACATTATTATAGTGCTTCATATTTTCTTTTTTTTCAAACCATAACAAAGTCTCTCTTAAAGCTAATTTAAATCCATTTTTATTTAAATATTTTGGTTTCCAGCCAGTGCTTTTATATAACTTTAGATTTGATCCTTTCAATTCATAGACTTCGCTATCTCTTTTTCTCTGTGTTTTAATTTTTAGCTGAGGTTGAATTTTTGTTATTTGAGAAATATATTTAACGACATCTGATACTTTGTGCGAGTTATTTGTTGCAATATTATATATTTCACCACTATTAGTTCGATTAAGCATTATTTTTATCAATCCATTTACAGTATCTTTGACGTAAACAAAGTCTCTTTTGGTTGATGTGCTACCAATTTTAATATCAGCTTTATTATTTTTAGGCTTTAGAAATTGACATATAATTGTTGGAATAACAGCTCTTAATGATTGCCTTGGTCCAAAAGTATTAAAAGGTCTAGCAACTACAATTGGTAGATTTAAAGCCTTATACATTGAAATTGCCAAATGATCAGATGATATTTTTGATGCTGCATATGGTGATTCTGATATTAAGATGTCAGTCTCTAATAAATTTGTTTTTCCTTTTGACATTAAATTCCCATAAACCTCGCTTGATGAAATTTGTACAATTTTTTTTATTTTTTTTTTATTAAGGTTTGCTGATCTAATAATATTAAGTAATCCTAGAACATTTGTGTCAACAAAACTTTGGGGATTTTCAAAAGAGTAAGGTACTGAAATCATTGCTGCTAGATTAATAATATAGTCTGAACCCTTAATTGCTTTATTTATAGAATCAAAATCTCTCACATCGCCATAAATAATTTCAAGATTTGTTTTCGATTTTATGTTTTGGAGCCATCCTAAGTTGGAATTTGAATTATATTTTAAAAACGCTTTAACATGAAATTTCTTTCTTATTAGCTCTTCAACCAAATGTGAACCTATGAAACCACCAGCTCCGGTAACTAATACTTTATTTTTTGTTTTCATTATTTTAGATTTAATATATTCTTAATATCATTTGGTTCATCTATTTCAAATGATCTATTTTCAGGCATCACATAATAACCTATTTTTCTAAATAATCTGTTATTATATTTTTTAAAAGCATTTTTTTTAAAAAAATAAAATGCTCCATTTTCAACTAAATTTAGTTTAAATAATTGTCTCATTGGTCTATTTTTATAATCGTAATTAATTGAGACTAATTTTTTATTTTTTTCTATCCAAATAAACTTTTTACTCATAAAACAAGAAAACATGCTGTCATAATTATTTTTAAGAAATTTTTTATATCCATTTATCAAATCTTTATAGTTTAAAGCGGGGGATGTTGCCTGAACTAAAAGTATATTATTGAAATTATCTAAACTAACATTATTAATAACCTCATTAATTACAATTTCTGTTTTTGCGTTAGGTAATGAGCTTTTTTTTGATCTTAGAAAATATATTATTTTTTTATTATTTTTAAAAAAATGTTTAATTTTTTTTATGTATTCTTCACTGTCTGTTGCAATTATTATTTTATTTCCAAGCCTACTTTTTAAAATAGTCCTAATACATCTAACTGCCATAGGATATTTCCCTATCTTTAATAGGTTTTTATCTTTAATGCTCTTGCTCTTTGATCTTAAAGGTAATATTACATTTAAATCTTTATTATGTTTAGACATATTGTAACATTAATTAAAAAAAACTAACTTATGCAATATAAAAATCCAACGGTTATAGCTGAAATAGGATGTAATCATAAAGGCGATCTCAAAATTGCAAAAAAAATGGTTGTGTCGGCAGCCAATTGTGGAGCGAATTTTGTAAAATTTCAAAAAAGAGATAATAAATATCTTCTAGGAAAAAAATATAACTTACCACATCCAGTGCCTGAAAATTCATATGGTAAATCCTATGGCCTTCACAGAGATTTTCTAGAATTTAATTTCAAGGAGCATGAAGAGCTTTATAAATGTTGTAAAAAAAATAAAATTTCATACTCAACTTCTTTGTGGGATAAAAAATCTGCAGAAAATTTTTTAAAAGCAAAAATCAAATGTGATTTTCTAAAAATACCATCAGCTTGTAATTTGGATTTTGATTTATTAGAAATTTTAGCAAAAAAATATAGAGGCAAGATTCATTTATCTTTAGGAATGACAAAAATAGATGAAATCGAAAAAATAGTAGAATTTTTTATCAAAAAAAATCGAAATAAGGATCTGGTACTTTATTCTTGTACATCAACATATCCTTCAGATTTCAATGATATCGGTTTATTAGACATTAAAAAACTTAAAAATCAGTTTTTTAATATAATCCATGATGTTGGTTTTTCTGGTCATCACCTTGGTATTGCTATTGATATTGCAGCTTATGCGCTTGGCGCAAATTATATTGAACGCCATTTTACACTTGATAGAACTTGGAAAGGAACAGATCATGCTGCATCACTTGAGCCTACTGGATTAAGTAAACTCATAAGAGATTTGAATAATACTTATAAAACAATGCATGAAAAAAAAAAATTAAGCAAATCTGAATTAATACAAAGAAATAAACTTAAAAGTTCTAAATAATCAAAAAAATTGTTAATGAGAATTATTCCTAAAATTGAAATTAAAAATAACTATGTAATAAAAGGAATTAATTTTGAAGGCTTAAGAAAGATAGGAGACCCAAAAGAATTCATCGAAAAATATTATAATGAAGGATGTGATGAGATTATAATATCAGATGTTGTGGCGAGTCTATATGGGAGGAATCATCTTTTCAAATTAATTAAAGAAATAACAAAGTCAGTATTTATACCAATAACGTTAATTGGTGGTTTAAGAAGCATTTCAGATATAGACAAAGCATTTAATTCTGGAGCAGATAAGGTTGGTTTAAACACAGTATTAATAAAAAATCCGAATTTTCTAAAGGATGTAATTAAAAAATATGGCGAAGCAAATATAGTAGTTTCCATTGAGACAAGAAAAGTTGGAGGTATTTGGAAAATTTTCTATTTGAACGGTAGAGAGCCTGCTAATTTAACTCTTAACCAATGGATATTTAAATTATTAAGTATTGGATTTGGAGAGTTACTTATTAATTCAATTGATTATGATGGCACATTAAAAGGACCAGACATTGAATTAA
>CACNTW010000008.1:20000-44222 GCA_902623495.1 uncultured Pelagibacteraceae bacterium
ATAACTAAGTGTTTTTGGTGGAGGATAGCGGGATCGAACCGCTGACCTCCTGAATGCAAATCAGGCGCTCTCCCAGCTGAGCTAATCCCCCAGTAAAAAATGGTGGGCCGAGAAAGACTCGAACTTTCGACCCCACCCTTATCAAGGGTGTGCTCTAACCAACTGAGCTACCGGCCCTTTTCGCAGAAGAGTGAAACACTAATTTCAAGAAGAGAAATGAGGACGGTCAACATTATCCTGTTATATTTTTTAGATTAAGAAATATTTCTTAATCATCCTTAGAAAGGAGGTAATCCAGCCGCAGGTTCCCCTACGGCTACCTTGTTACGACTTCACCCCAGTCGCTGACTATACCGTGGTCAAGGGTTTTAAACCTTGCCTTAAGGTAGAACCAACTCCCATGGTGTGACGGGCGGTGTGTACAAGACCCGGGAACGTATTCACCGCGGCGCGCTGATCCGCGATTACTAGTAATTCCAGCTTCATGTACTCGAGTTGCAGAGTACAATCCGAACTGAGGCATTTTTTTAGGATTTGCTTGACGTCGCCATCTTGCTTCCTATTGTAAATGCCATTGTAGCACGTGTGTAGCCCAACACGTAAGGGCCATGAGGACTTGACGTCATCCCCACCTTCCTCCAGCTTATCACTGGCAGTTCTTTCAGAGTGCCCAACTTAATGATGGCAACTAAAAGTGAGGGTTGCGCTCGTTGCGGGACTTAACCCAACATCTCACGACACGAGCTGACGACAGCCATGCAGCACCTGTGTTTCGTCCGGCCGAACCGAAAACTTTAATCTCTTAAAGTCGCGACGAACATGTCAAGTGTTGGTAAGGTTCTGCGCGTATCTTCGAATTAAACCACATGCTCCACTACTTGTGCGGGTCCCCGTCAATTCATTTGAGTTTTAACCTTGCGGTCGTACTCCCCAGGCGGTGTGTTTAATGCTTTCGCTGCGACACTGAAAATAAATTTCCAACGTCTAACACACATCGTTTACGGCATGGACTACGAGGGTATCTAATCCTCTTCGCTACCCATGCTTTCGTTCCTCAGTGTCAGTAATGATCCAGAAAGCTGCCTTCGCAATTGGTATTCTTTCTAATATCTACGAATTTCACCTCTACACTAGAAATTCTGCTTTCCTCTATCATACTCTAGCTAAAAAGTTTTGATGGCAGTTCCAGAGTTAAGCTCTGGGATTTCACCACCAACTTTTTTAACAACCTACGAACTCTTTAAGCCCAGTAATTCCGAACTACGCTAGGTCCCTTCGTATTACCGCGGCTGCTGGCACGAAGTTAGCCGGACCTTCTTATTCGGGTACAGTCATTTTCTTCCCCGACGAAAGAGCTTTACAACCCAAGGGCCTTCTTCACTCACGCGGCATCGCTGCATCAGAGTTTCCTCCATTGTGCAATATTCCCTACTGCTGCCTCCCGTAGGAGTTTGGGCCGTGTCTCAGTCCCAATGTGGCTGATCATCCTCTCAGATCAGCTATTGATCACAGTCTTGGTAGGCTTTTACCCCACCAACAAACTAATCAAGTGCAGGCTCATCCTCTGGCGCATAAAGCTTTCTCTGTAAAGACTTATGAGGTATTAGCACAAGTTTCCTCGTGTTATTCCTCACCAAAGGGAAGATACCTACATGTTACTCACCCGTCTGCCACTAAGTATTACTACTTCGTTCGACTTGCATGTATAAGGCGTGCCGCCAGCGTACGTTCTGAGCCATGATCAAACTCTCAAGTTTAAAAACGGCGCACACTAGCTTCTACATAAATACTAAGAATAATAATTATGTAATTTTGAAGTGTGTACGACAAATTTTGGTAACCTTAACCGTCCACACTTCTCTTCTTAAAATATAAACTTATAAAATAGCTAATTGGATTTTACCCAATAATTAACATTTTTAAATGTTGAGTGGATCGCTTATAAATAATAATATTTATAAATCAAGATATTAGATAAAATAAAAATGATAAAAAAAGCCAACAAAATCAACACTTTTCGATAGAAAAAATGAAATTTTTCAAATTAATTATATTAAAAGAGTACTCTATTTTATTTTGGCTAACAATAGTGACTATAATTATAATTATTTCATTAAATATATATAATACGAATAAAATAAATCAAGTTGCTCAAATTCAATCAAGCATAGATAATATTTACTTAAAAAAAACTATCAAAGAAATTACATCTAATTTAAAGCCTAGATATGATTCATTACATTATATTTCAAAATCCGGGGATACATACCAATCAATAATTAATAGATTAGAGATTAATAAAACTGAAAAGAAAATTTTATTAAAGACAATTTTAAATGAAAAATCTCTTAAAATTTTAAAAATAAATCAAAAGTTTTCATTCAAATTAGATAATTTAAATAAGGGGAATATAATAAATTTTAAAATAGAGACCGATAAAAAAAATGAAATACAGTTCACAAGGTCAAATGTAGAAAATATATTTAAGACAAAAAAAATAAAAAAGAATTTTACCAAAAACTTGGTCTATAAAGAAACTGTTATACTTGGTAGTTTATATAATAGTGCAATAAATTTAGGCATAAAACCAAATATTATACTAGAGTTTGCTAGATTATATGGTTTTCAAATCGATTTTCAAAGAGATATTTGGAAAAATGACAGTTTTCAAATTATTTATGAAGAATTCACCAATGAAGATAATGTTGTAGTGGACACAGGTGAAATAATTTTTGCTAATTTAAATTTGCAAGACATTGATTATCAATTGTACAAATTTGAATATGAAGAAAATAAAATTGATTACTTCGACGAGAATGGAAAAAGTATCAGAAAGACATTAATGAAAACACCAATAAATGGTGCAAGATTATCATCGTCTTACGGTAAAAGAAAACATCCAATTTTAGGATATACAAAGATGCATACTGGTACAGATTTTGCTGCACCAAAAGGAACTCCAATTATGGCGTCAGGCGATGGCAAAATAATCAAAGCAGGCTGGTGTGGAGGTGGAGGAAATTGCGTTAAGATTAAACATAATTCTACATATCAAACAGTTTATGCACATATGTATAAATTTGGTAGAGGAATTAAAAAAGGCGTTAGAGTTAAACAGGGTCAAGTGATTGGATATGTTGGATCCACTGGCATGTCTACAGGACCTCATCTACATTACGAGGTTATAGAAAATGGTAAAAAAATAAATTCCCAAAAACTTAAACTTCCATCAGGAAAGATATTAAAAGGAGGTAGTAGAAAAAATTTTGAGGTAGCTAAAATTAAAATAGATGTTTTAAAATCAAATCTTTTGGCTAAGTAAATTATTCATTCTCACTTATCTCTTCAACAATATTAGCTTTTTCACTATTATCAATTTTTTCATCATTTTTTGAAAAGTTTCGTTCAATCACATTATTATTTTCATTATTTGCTTTATTAATTTCTTGCAAACTCAAAATTCTTGAGAAATGATCAGCATGTTGCAAATAGTTTTCTGATAAAATCTTATCGCCTGTTGATAATGCTTCTCTAGCAAGATTATTATATTTTTCTATCAATTTTGCTGCATTCTGATTGTTTCTTCCTGGGTTTCTATGTCTGAACTCTAAATTAGAATTAAAGTCATTTTGATTTTTGTGCCCATTTAAAGACCGTTTTCTAAAATTTCTATCGTTATTTGATTTAAATCTATTTTTTCTGTTATTTCTGTAATTATTCATTAAGATAATTTTGTAGATATTATAACTCTGGGCATTGATTGAAGATCTTGGCGTATTTTATTTATAAAAAATCCATTTTTATTAAGTAAGTATTTTGTATAATTTCCTTGTTTTTCACCAACTTCAAAAACCAATTTTCCATTCATTTTTAGCAATTTTTTACTTTTTTTTATTAGTTTTTTTATATTATTAAAACCATCGATACCTGCCTCTAAGGCAATATTCGGTTCAAAGTTTTTTATATCTGTGTTCAATCTCTTTAAATCAAATTTTTTAATGTAAGGAGGATTTGAAACAATAAAATCATATTTATTATAATGAAATTTGTCAACATCGATATTTACGAATTTAATTTTATTTAGTAACTGATGCATTTTTGCATTATATTTTGCAATATTAAGAGCTTTTTTACATATATCTATAGCAGTGGCATGGAAATTTGGCCTTTCTTTAACTATAGAAATTATAATACAACCGGTTCCTGTGCCAATATCTAAAATTTTTTTTCTAGAAGTTATTTCAGTAATACTCAATATTTCATCAACAATTAGTTCAGTTTCTGGTCTTGGAATTAATACATTTTTATTAACAAAAAAAAGATTTTTCCAAAATTCTTTTTTTTTTAAAATATAAGCAACTGGTTCTTTTTTATACCTTCTTAATATTAATTTTTTAAAATAATGAAAATCATCAATGCTAATCTTTGATTGAAGATTAAGTAGTACTTTTTCTCTTGTTGTATTTAATGTATTTGCTAAGAGCAATTCACTATCTAAATTATAATTATAAATGTTATTTTTTTTTAACATTTCATTTCCAAATTTAATAGCTTGCAAATAATTCATTAATTTAGTTTATTAAGTTCATCTTTTTGGGCCTCAAGACTTAAATTTTCAATAATCTCATCAAAAATTTCTCCCTCCATAAACTCCTCCAACTTGTGTAATGTTAAATTTATTCTATGATCTGTTACTCTTCCTTGAGGAAAATTGTATGTTCTAATTCTCTCAGATCTATCTCCAGTACCAATTTTATTTTTTCTTTCATTTGATCTTTCTTGATCAATCTTTTGTCTCTCAAAATCGTAAATTCTAGATCGCAAAATTTTTAAACCTTTTTCTCTGTTTCTGATTTGAGATTTTTCATCTTGTTGACTTACAACAATTCCTGTCGGAATATGAGTTATTCTCACTGCTGAGTCTGTTGTATTTACACTTTGGCCACCTGGGCCACTGCTTCTAAACACGTCAATTCTTAGATCCTTCTCGTCTATTTTTATATCTAAATCTTCAGCTTCTGGTAATACTGCCACTGTAGCTGCTGATGTATGAACTCTTCCCTGTGTTTCTGTATCTGGTACTCTTTGAACTCTGTGAACACCACTTTCATATTTTAAAGATGAATAAATATTTTTTCCCTTTATCAATGCTATTACCTCTTTGAGGCCTCCAGCATCGCTTTTTGATATTGAAATAATTTCAATAATCCATTTTTTTTTATTACATATTTTTTCATACATTTTATACAGATCAGATGCAAAAAGACTGGCTTCAAGACCACCTGTTCCAGCTCTTATTTCAATTATTGCATTTTTGCTATCTGCAATATCTTTTGGGAGCAAGAATAATTTTATTTTTTTTTCGTTACTAAGAAATTTTTTTTTTAAGTCTTGTAGTTCATTATTTGCAAATTCTTTCATTTCATTATCTGATTTTTCATCATTGATTATGATTTTTAAATCCTCAGTTTCTTTTTCAAAATTCAAATATTCTTTTGCTTCTTTAATAATGTCCTTTAAATCAGAATATTCTTTGGAAATTTGTGCATACTTATCTTTATCTATCTCACCAGATAAAAGTTGATTTTCGAGCTTAATATGTCGATCTATTAAATTTTTTACTTTTTCCAGGGGAAGCATTATTTATTTAATTTGTAAATTTGCGGCTCTTTCTTCAACTAAAGCAACAATTTTATCTATCATATTTTTTGTTGTCACCTTTTGTGTGTCTAATCCGTTTAAATAAAGCATGTGATTATCTTTGCCTCCTCCAGTAATACCTATATCTGTCTGTTTGGCTTCTCCAGGACCATTGACAACACATCCTATGATTGACAAAGTAATTGGTTCTTTTATGTGAGATAGTTTTTCTTCTAATATTTTGACAGTCTCAATAACCTGAAATGCTTGTCTAGCGCAAGAAGGACATGAAATTATTTTTACACCTCTGTTTCTTAAATTAAGTGATTTTAAAATTTCATTACCAACTTTAATTTCTTCAATAGGGTCATCTGAGAGTGATACTCTCACAGTATCTCCTATTCCATCTAATAATAAATTCCCAAATCCTATAGATGTTTTAATACTTCCAGGCAAATAACTTCCTGCTTCTGTTATCCCTAAATGTAGAGGATAATCTGTTTTGTTCGACAACAATTTATAGGCTGCAATAGACAAGAAAACGTCTGAAGATTTAACACTAACTTTAAAATTTGAGAAATCCATATCCTCAATTATTCTTATATTCCTCAAAGCACTTTCAACTAAAGCTTCAGGACAAGGCTCCTTATATTTTTCAAGAATATCTTTCTCAAGTGACCCAGCATTAACTCCAATTCTTATAGAACAATTATTATTTTTTGCAGCAGAAATAACTTCTGCAATTCTTTTTTTATCTCCAATATTTCCAGGATTTATTCTAAGACAATCTGCACCATTCTCAGCAGCCTCAATTGCTCTCTTGTAATGAAAATGGATATCTGCCACTATTGGAACATCTACGTGCTTTATAATAGTTTTCAAGGACTCTGTTGATTTGCTATCAGGACATGAAACTCTTACAATATCAGCGCCAGCTTCAGTAACATTATTTATTTGTTCTATTGTAGATTTATGATCAGTTGTCAATGTATTGGTCATTGTCTGAACTGTAATTGGATTATTTCCACCAACTTTAATTTTTCCAACACTTATTTCTTTAGTTTTTTTTCTCTTAATATTCCTAAATGGTCTAATTTCAGATATCATTTATCTAAGTTAAATTCTTGATGTAAACATTTTATCGCTTTAATAACATTTCTCTTTTTTATTAAAACTGATATTTTTATTTCTGATGTCGATATGACTTGTATATTTATATTTTTTCTTGCAAGTGCCTGGAACATTCTAAATGTTACACCCGGTGTGGTTATCATGCCAACACCGATAATTGATACCTTGGATACATTTTTGTCAAATATCATTTTTTTAAAACTAATTTTTTTATTTTTGTTTATTAATTTTTTTGTTTTATTCAAATCGTAAGACTTTATAGTAAATGTAAGGTCTGTTTCTTTTCCATCTGAAGATATATTTTGAACTACCATGTCCACATTTATTGAGTTTTGTGAAAGTGGTTTAAATATCGAGGCTGCTATACCTGGTCTGTCTTTTACACCTAATAATGTTACTTTTGCATCATTATCTGTAGATGAGATGCCTGTTATAATTTTATTATTAACAATGTTTTTTCTTTTAGTTATTAATGTGCCTTTTTTATGGACAAATGATGATTTTACTTCAATATTAATTCTATTTAACCTAGCATCCTGTATTGAGTCTGGCTGCATTACTTTTGATCCCAATGATGCCATTTCCAACATTTCCTCATATGATATGTTTTGAATTTTTTTTGCTGAATTTAGTTTATTTGGATCTGTAGTGTATATACCTTCCACATCAGTATAAATAACACATCGATCAGCTTTAAAAAACTTTGCAACCATAATTGCACTAGAGTCTGATCCACCTCTACCGATAGTTGTAATATTTAATTTTTTATCCACCCCTTGAAAACCAGCTATAATCGGAATTCCACCAGATTTTAAAAATTTTAAGATTTTAGTTCGATTAATATATTTAATTCTCGAGAATTTATGTTTTCCTTCAGTCAAAATTGGAACTTGCCAACCCATCCAAGATCTTGATTTTATACCATTTGATAACAATTGACCTGCTAATAATGAGCATGAGATCTGTTCGCCAGCTGAGACTAATGTATCATACTCATTATCAGGAAAATTTTCACTAATTTTTTGGGACATCTTTATCAAATTATTTGTAGTGCCACTCATTGCAGAAGATAAAACTATCACTCTGTAATTTTTGGAATAAGATTTAATTATTTTAGCAACTTTCTTTATTCTTTGAATTGATCCAACTGAAGTTCCGCCAAATTTTAATACAATAATTTTCATTGGTAGTTTTATTTACAAGCTCTATTATATTGATAAAATACATCTAATTTATAATGTCAATAAAGAATGAGCAATAATACTATAAACAAGGAAGAAGTAGATAAATTTAACAAAATTGCTGAAGAATGGTGGAATCCTAATGGAAAATTTAAACCACTTCACAGATTTAATCCAATTAGAATTGAGTACATAAAAAATAATATTATTAAAGATTTCAATATTTCGTCTAAACACAAGCCACTAAAAGGAATAAGCATTCTTGATATTGGATGCGGGGGTGGGTTATTATCCGAACCTTTAGCAAGACTTGGTGCAAATGTTGTTGGTATTGATGCATCAAAAAAAAATATTGATATTGCAAAACATCATTTACAAAAAAGTGATTTAAACATTGAATATTATGATAAGTCTCCAGAAAATTTTTCTTATAAAATAAAATTTGATGTAATTCTTAATATGGAAATAGTTGAACATGTTGAAAATATTCCAAAATTTATAAATCAGAGTGCAAAATTTTTAAAAACTAATGGAATAATGTTTATCGCCACTTTAAACCAGACATTTAAATCTTATGTATTTGCAATATTAGGAGCTGAATATATTTTAAGATGGCTTCCAATCGGAACACATGATTGGAACAAATTTGTAAAACCTGAAAAACTAGAAAATATCTGTAATGAAAATTCACTTAAATTAAAAAGTATAGATGGAGTTAAATTTAATCCACTTATAAATAAGTGGAAACTTTCAAATGATAAATCTGTAAATTATATTACAAAGTACAAAAAGAGTTAATTTTCCTTATCTTCAATCCATGGAATAGTTGATGTCTGGATACCTTCTTCTTTTAGTTCCTTAATATCTTCTATTGACGCTTTTCCGAAAATATTTTTTTTATTTTTTTTTTTATTATAATGAATAGATCTTGCCTCATAAGCAAAATTTTCTCCAACATATTCAAAGTTTTCTTTTATAAATTTTTGATATTCTTTTAATTTTTTTTTAACATTTTTATTATTTATATAAGCTTTATCTTGTTTAAAGTTGGAATTAGATAAATTTGGCTTCATCAAAGACTTTTCAATTTTTTGAGAATTACACCATTGACAATTAAGCAGCTTTAGTTTTTTTAATTTGTCGAACTCTCTCGAGCTAGCAAACCAGCTTTCAAACTCTTGCTTACAACTTTTGCAATTTAATAAATACTTTATCATTAAAACGATTTAATAATATTTTATAAAATTTCAATACTTAAGATCTGTAATCAGAATTAATTTCAATATATTCCTTAGATAAATCCATAGTATACGCTGTAAATTTTTTACTTCCAATGGATAGATCAATAGTAATCTCTATTTTTTCATTTTTCATATAATCACTTAAAATATTTTCATTATAATTTTTATCTAACTTGCCATTTTTGAGAATAATATTGGAACCCATAAATATAGATAGTTTTTCATGTTTAACAGTTGCTCCACTTTTTCCAATTGCCATAGCGATTCTTCCCCAATTTGGATCTTCTGCAAAAATTGCAGTTTTAACTAATGGTGAGTTAGCTATTGAGAAACAAATATTTTTTGCATCCTTCTCCGTTTTACTATTGAGGCATTTAATTGTAACAAATTTTGTTGCTCCCTCTCCATCACTCGCAACTCTTTTAGCTAGGTTAAGCATGACCTGATGAACACTATTAATGAATTGCTTTAATTTTGGATCTTTAAAACTTTTTATTTCTTTATTGTTTGCTTTACCTGTAGAAAATATTGAAACCATGTCATTTGTGCTAGTGTCTCCATCGCATGTTATAGCATTAAAAGTAGTCTTAATATTTAAATTAAGTATCTGTTTTAAAGTTGATGAAGAAATATTGGCATCAGTAAAAATAAATCCTAAAGTTGTTGCCATATTTGGAAAGATCATTCCTGAACCTTTTGCAATACCATATATTTTTACATCAGAACCGCCAATTTTACATTCCGCCATTGATAATTTTGGTTTTGTATCTGTTGTCATAATTCCCAGAGCTGCCTTGATCCAAATTAGTTTATTTTGGTTGTATTTTATTTTATCAACTAAATTTTTAGCGTTACTTAAAATTATATTTTCAGGAAATTTTTCTCCTATAGTTCCTGTGCAAGCAAACAATAATTGGTTTGGTTTAATTTCCCTTGGTTTATCCTCATCTTCAATTTGTTTTGAGGTTAACAATTTTGATAAATTTAAGGAGATTTTTTTTAGAGAATTATAGCCATCATTACCTGTTAAGGCATTTGCGTTTCTTGTATTAATTAGAATACCATGAATTTTTTTATCTTTTATTTTTTTATTCCATTTTATATTTTCAGAAACTAAGCTAGATTGTGTATATACATTTGCATAATTTGCACCATCCCTAAAATAAAATAAAACTAAGTCATCTCTTTTTTTATCGTAAAGACCACAGCTAATTGTTGAGATAGACACTCCATCAATATGTTCTAAATCTTGAAAATGTCCTATTTTAGAGTCCTTGTGTTTCTTATCAAAAAAGTTATTTATACCAAAATCCATGCTATTTAATTTTTTAAATAAATAACTATATAATTTATTATTATTAAAACATCAAAAATATGCTTAACCCTTTAAACATTATTAGTAAATTTATAAAAAGTGGTAATCAAAAAGAATTAGACAGAATTGCGAAAATTGTAAAAGAGATTAATCTTAAAGAAAGTAACATTAGCAAACTTGAGGATGAAAAATTTCCTTTAAGAACAAATGAATTTCTTTCCAGATTAAAAAATGGAGAAAAATTAAACGATATTTTGCCTGAGGCATTTGCGCTAGTAAGAGAAGCTTCAAAAAGAATTAACAACGAGAGACACTTTGATGTTCAACTAATAGGAGGTATTGCGTTACATGAAAATAAGATAGCAGAGATGAAAACTGGTGAGGGCAAAACTCTTACTATTGTTCTTGCAGCATACCTTAATGCATTAGAAAAAAAGGGTGTTCATATTGTTACTGTAAATGATTACCTGGCAAAAAGAGATAGTATAAATATGGGTAAAATATACAATTTTTTAGGTTTGAGTTGTGGATATATAAACTCAAACCAGTCAGATGAGGAACGTAAAGAAAATTATAATAAAGACATAACTTATGCCACTAACAGTGAATTAGGTTTTGATTACTTAAGAGACAATATGAAATATTCAAAAAATGAAATGGTCTTGAGGAAGCATAACTTTGCAATAGTTGATGAGATTGACTCATGTTTAATAGATGAGGCAAGAACTCCTTTGGTTATTTCTGGAGCAGCTGAAGATAAAACTATGCAATATATTGCTGTTGATAAATTAATTAAGAATTTAAAAATAACAGACTTTGACTTAGATGAAAAAGAAAAAAACATACTCTTAACAAATGAAGGAATAGATAATGTTGAAAAAATATTTTCTAATGCTGGTATTCTAAAAAATAACAATTTTTATGACCCAGAAAATTTACATTTAGTTCATCATGTAAACCAAGCATTAAGGGCAAATTATTTATTTGAGAATGGAAGAGATTACATAGTTAAAGATAATGAAATAGTTATAATTGATGAACAAACAGGTAGACAATTGCCAGGTAGAAGATTTGGTGATGGACTTCATCAGAGTTTAGAAGCAAAAGAAAAAATAGATGTTAAAGCTGAAAATCAAACACTGGCTTCAATTACCTATCAAAATTTTTTTAAGTTGTATGAAAAATTAGCAGGTTGTACAGGAACAGCACAGACAGAATCTGCAGAATTTTTTGAAATTTATAACTTGCCAGTTTTACAGATACCTACCAACAAAGATATGATAAGAAATGATCTTAATGACCAAATCTTTAGAACTAGTTCAGAAAAAGATAACGCAATCATACAAAAAATAAAACAATGTAATGAAATTGGGCAACCACTGTTGGTTTTTACATCTAGTATAAATAAATCTGAGCATTACTCGAATTTGTTAGAAAAAGAAAAAATAAAGCATATTGTTTTAAATGCTAAAAATCATGAAAAGGAAGCGGAAATTATTGCAAACGCAGGTAAAAAAAATTCTGTAATTATTACAACAAGTATATCAGGAAGAGGTGTTGACATTAAGTTGGGTGGACAAAATCAATCCGAAAAAGAAGATGTAAAAAAAAGGGGAGGTTTATTTGTCATTGGAACCGAAAGAATGGAAAGTAGGAGAGTTGATAATCAAGCAAGAGGAAGATCAGGAAGACAGGGGGACGAAGGCAGTTCAATTTTTTTTGTAAGTTTAGAAGATGATTTGATGAGATTGTTTGGCTCAGAAACCATGAATTCAATGCTTGAAAAGCTTGGTCTTAAAGATGGCGAAAGTATTGATCACCCTTGGATAAATAAAGCAATTGAAAGAGCACAACAAAAAGTTGAAGCAAGAAACTTTGATATAAGAAAAACGCTTATTAAATTTGACAATGTTCTTAATGATCAAAGACATGTAATTTTTGAACAACGAAAAAATGTAATAGATGAAAAAGAAAAGGAGAATTATTCTGATATTTTTCTTGAGGAGGTCATAGAAAATTTAAAAAGGCAAAAAATATTATATGAAAAATCACCTAACTCAAAAGAATTTCCAAATGCTTTAAAGCAGATTTTAGGAAAATCGATAACAGACGATGAATTGAGTGGAATTCTAAATTCAGATCTAAAAGGAATGGAAAAAATGATAAGGGATAAGTTTATAAACAATAGAAATGAAAGAGATAGTTTATTGGGCGTTGATCAGGGAAAAGAAATTGAAAAAAGAATATTAGTTCAAATTATAGACCAAAATTGGAAATCACATATACAATACCTGGAGCAGTTAAGACAAGTAATTGGTTTAAGATCTTATGGACAAAGAGATCCTTTGGTGGAGTATAAAAAGGAAGCATTTCTATTATTTGAAAATTTGTTGGGGAAATTAAAAACTGATCTTGTCACAATGCTTCTAAATTTAAAAATAATAGAAAAAAAAGAAAATGATAATTCTGAAAATAAAATCAAAGAAAATTTAACATCTATTGCAAAAAGTAAGGTTGGAAGGAACCAGCCATGTCCATGTGGATCTGGAAAAAAGTACAAATACTGTTGTGGTGCCTTGTAAACTAAGAAAAGATTGATATTATAATCAAGAATAAAAATATTATTGATATAGTAAAAAATAATTTTTTATTTAATTTAATTTTTGAAATCAAATTTTGCGCAAAATTTAAATCAACTGTAAGTTTATCTTGGTTAATAGTATTGGTACTAAATCCTTTATTCCTTCCAATATCTAAAAACTTATTCTTTCTCTGATTTAATATTTCATCTTCATTTAAAGTAAGAAACTTACTTAGATTTCTATCAATGGCATCACGTACATTTTCTAATATTAGATCTTTATCTCTATGTGCGCCTCCCAAGGGCTCTGGTATTATTTCATCGATAATTTCTAGTTTTAAAAGATCTTTCGCTGAAAGCTTCATTGCTTTCGCGGCTTCTAAAGTCTTTGTTGGATCTCGCCAAAGTATAGTTGCGCATCCCTCTGGAGATATTACTGAATATATGGCATTCTCTAACATCAATACTTTACTAGAGGAAGCTAATGCAATCGCACCGCCAGAACCCCCTTCACCTATTATTATAGATAAAGTAGGAACAGTCAGTTGCATAGAACATTCAATAGACTTTGCAATTGCTTCGGCTTGACCTCTTTCTTCAGCTCCAACTCCTGGGTATGCACCCGGTGTATCAACAAAATTAATTATTGGTATTTTAAATTTATTAGCTAGATTCATTAATCTAATTGTTTTTCTGTAACCTTCTGGTCTCATCATCCCAAAATTTCTCTCAATCCTAGAGTCTAAATTTTCTCCTTTTTCCTGTCCTATAACTAAGACAGATTTAGAATTAAACTTACCAAAACCACAAATTACTGATTTATCTTCTCCATAAAATCTATCTCCTGACAGTGAAATAAATTCATCAAATAAATTGTCTATAAAATATTTAGATTTAGGTCTATCCTCATGTCTAGCTACCAATGTTGTTTGCCATGCATCAAGATTTGAATATACGTCTTTAAGTTTTTTATCTATCTCATTTTGTAAATCAGTTATTTTACTCGTATCTACTTCTGAGAGACCATCCTGGTTGTAAGGATCTTTTAAATTATCTAGTTCTATTTCTAATTTTTTTATATCAGTCTCAAAATTTAAATAATTTTTCATTATTTTATTATATATTATTTTTGGGCGATAAAATGATCAAATTATAACAATTATATTTTTTTTCAGATAAAAAATAAGATTTTTTAAAATAAAGTAATGACATAATTTATTGATTATCATATACAACGGTTTCTAAAATAATAAAAAACTATGAGTGATTCATTTATTAAAATTAATACGCTATCAGTTTCAAAAAATTTAGCAGAGTTTGTTAAAAATGAACTTCTTCCTGGATTGAATGTCAGTGAAAAAGATTTCTGGGATGGATTTGATAAAAGCATTAATGAACTTGCACCAATCAACAAAAGACTATTAGAAATCCGCGAAACTCTTCAATCTGAAATTGATTTATGGTTAAAAAAAAATAGAAAAGGGAAATTTAATCATGATGAGTATAAAAAGTTTTTAAAAAAAATTGGATATTTAAAAGAAGAGGATGATGACTTTAACATAGATACAAAAAACCTTGATAGAGAAATTTCAAGTATTGCTGGACCTCAACTTGTAGTTCCAATAATGAACTCCAGATATACATTAAATGCTGCTAATGCTAGATGGGTAAGTCTTTATGATAGCTTATATGGAACAGATTTAATTGAGTCTGAAGAAACAGGTAGTCAAAAGTATGATCCTCTAAGAGGACAAGAGGTAATAAGATTTGCTCGTAATTTTCTAAATGATCACTTCTCTATCAAAGAAATTCATTGGAAAGATATAAATGGATTTAAAATAGAGGGGAGTAACTTAAAAATATTAAAAGATAATAAAGAGTTTGATTTAATGGATAAAAATAAATTTATTGGATACAGAGGAGAACCTAATAATCCAACTACAATAATTTTAGAAAACAATAATCTTAAAATTGAGATAATAATTAACCCTAAAGCTTTTAGCGCTGTTCAAGATGCTGCAGGAATAAGTGACGTAATTATAGAATCTGCAATATCTACAATATGTGATAACGAAGATAGTGTTGCTGCGGTAGACTCGGAAGATAAAACTTTATGTTATAGAAATTGGTTAGGATTAATGAAAGGAACTCTAAAATCAGTCTTCGAAAAAGATGGGAAAACTTTGGAGAGAAAACTCAATCCAGATAGAAGTTATATTTCAAGAGAGAATAAAAAAGAAAAGTTACACGGTAGAAGCTTGCTTTTAATTAGGAATGTTGGTCATTTGATGACCAATTCAGCAATTATTTTAGAAGATGGTTCTGAAATTCCTGAAGGAATTATGGATGCATTTATTACAACTGCCGCAGCTATGCATGACCTAAAGAAAAAGGGTAATTCAAGAACAGGGTCTATATACATTGTAAAACCAAAAATGCACGGACCAGAGGAGACTGCCTTTGCAGATAAAATATTTACTAGAGTTGAAGAAGTTTTAAAACTAAAAAAAAATACAATTAAATGTGGTATTATGGATGAAGAGAGACGAACATCAGTAAACCTAAAAGAATGTATCAGAACATTAAAGAGTAGAGTTTTTTTCATAAACACAGGCTTTCTAGATAGAACTGGAGACGAGATGCATACATCAATGGAGGCTGGTCCAATGATTAAAAAAGGTGATATGAAAAAATCAAAGTGGATAAGTGCTTATGAAAAAAACAACGTTGATGTTGGTTTAAAATGTGGATTTTCAGGTGTTGCACAAATAGGAAAAGGTATGTGGGCTATGCCAGATAAAATGAAAGATATGATAGATCAAAAAATATCACATCTTGAAGCTGGTGCAAACTGTGCTTGGGTCCCTTCTCCTACGGCAGCTTGTTTACATGCAATGCATTATCATAAGTTAAATATTTTTGAAAAGCACAAAAAATTAAATGATATAAAAACAAATTATATTGATGACTTGTTATCTATTCCTATAGCAGACAGACCTAATTGGAGTAAAGAGGAGATAAATAATGAGTTATGCAACTCGGCTCAAACAATTTTGGGATATGTAGTAAGGTGGGTTGACCAAGGCATAGGATGTTCTAAAGTCCCAGATATAAACAATATTGGATTAATGGAGGATAGAGCAACACTAAGAATATCTTCACAACATATAGCTAATTGGTTGCATCATGGCATTTGCTCAAATAGACAGGTTTTAGAGATTTTAAAGAAGATGGCAAAGATAGTCGATAAGCAAAACCAAGGAGATAAGGAATATCAAAATATGTCTCCAAATTATGACAAGTCAATATCTTTTAAGGCTGCATGTGAATTGATATTCCATGGTAAATCACAACCATCAGGATATACTGAACCTTTATTACATTTGAACAGGTTAATTAAAAAAAGTTAATTAGAACTCACAAGATCTTTTCTGTTTTTAAATGCAGATATTAACGTACCATCATCTGAGTTTTCAATTTCTCCTCCTACCGGTAATCCTTGTGCTAATTTTGAAATTTTTACATTAATTTTTTTTAAACTGTCTTGAATATAAAATGCTGTTGTTTGTCCTTCAACAGTTGCACTAGTCGCTAAGATTACTTCCTCTATGTTGTCTTTGTTTATCCTCTCAATAAGAGAATTAATAAGCAAATTTTCTCTGTTATTACTATTACTGCTGTCTGAGATAGTTCCTCCAAGAATATGAAAAGAACCTTGAAAAATTGAAGAACTTTCTATTGCCCATTGATCTGAAATATTCTCAACTACACATATTTTACTATATTTTTTACTTTTATTTTCGCAATTATTGCAAGAATCATTATTGGATTTTAATATTCCACAAATTTTACAACGTTCAATATTTTTAAATACGTCGTTTAGATTATTTACTAAAGGCTTTAATATTTCCTGTCTGTTATTAATCATCTTTAAAATTATTCTTTTTGCAGATTTAGGTCCAAGTCCTGGTAGTTTAGATATTAATTTAATTAAATTTTCTATTTCAGGTAGATTTTGCATTTAATTATAGAGGCCACTTAAATCCTGGCATACCTAATCCACCGGTTGCTTTAGATATTTCCTCTGAAGTTTTTGATTTTAATTTATTTTTGGCATCGTTATGCGCCGCAGTAATTAAATCTTGGATAATTTCTTTATCTTCTTTAAGAACTTCATCACTTATTAAAATTTTACTCATTTCTCCTTCACCATTTAAATAAACAGTAATAGCATCACCTCCTGATACTCCCTCTACCTCAATTTTTTTTAAATTTTCCTGGCTTTCTTTCATTTTTTTTTCAATTTCCTTAGCCTTCTCCAATATTTTATTAAAATCAGTCATGTTTCTCCTTTAAATCAATTAAATCAATATCAGGAAAATTTTTTTCCAATTCTTTGAATGTTTTAGAATTTTTAAATTCATTTATTTCTTTTTTTTTGAAATTTTTTTGCTCATCTTTTCTGGATATTTCGCCTTTCTGTTTTGAAAAAGAAATTATCCATCTTATATCTGTCCACTCAAATAATTTTTCAGAAAGCTCTTTTACAAAATTTTTACTAAGTTTTTCATTAAAAGCAATCTCAATTCTATTATTTAAAAATGAGACTAAGTTTACGTTGTTTTCGATTTCATATTTTAGTTTGAGTTCTTTTTTATTGTTACACATTTCTATTAAATCTGATAAGTTTTTTATTTCTTTATTATTAATACTTTCTGTTTTTTGTTCCACTTGTTGAATATTTTTTATTTGATCTACAACATCATTTTTCTTTATATCTTCAGTATTATTAAAATTATTATTTGTATTTTCTTTATTTATTATTTTTTTGTATTTCGAATCTTTTCCATGTAAGTACAATAATTGTATTAGAAACATTTCTATTGATAGATTTTGATTACTTACAATATGAATCTCTTTAATTGTTTTTAATGTAAATTCCCAAAACAATAAAATTTCACTTGGATTTAATTTTTTCGATAAATATAGAATTATTTTATGATCGTTTTCATTTAATGAAAAATTTGTACTTTCATTTTTTAAATAATCGATATTTTTTGCGTAATATAATATTTCTAAAAATTCATTTAAAAAACTATTTGGCTCAACTCCAGCTCTATAAATTTCTCTATAACGTTTAATTACATCTGCCTCATTTCCCTCTAAAATAAGTTTTAATAAATCTATGTATGAACTTTTATCTGTATAACCAAATATTTTTTGAACTTGTTCATAGGTTAATAATTCACCATTATTAGATAAAATAGCTCTATCAAGCAAGGATAGTGCATCTCTTACAGAACCTTCAGACATCTTAACTATTAACTTTATTGCGTTTTCCTCCAATTTTTTTTTTTCTTTTGCAACTACTTTTTTAATATATTCAAATAATTTTTCAGATTGTAATCTTGATAAATCATATCTTTGGCACCTAGAAATTACAGTAATAGGTATTTTTTTTACTTCTGTTGTTGCAAAAATAAATTTTAAGTATTCTGGTGGTTCTTCTAATGTTTTTAATAGAGCATTAAAAGCTTGTTTGCTTAACATATGAACCTCATCAATTATGAATACTTTAAATCTTGCAACAGTTGGGGCATATCTGGAAAATTCAATCAACTCTCTTACGTCATCTACTCCAGTCCTGCTTGCAGCATCTATCTCTAATACATCTATGTGGTTTGAATTGATAATAGATTCACAGTTAGCGCAAAAATTGTCGTTGCATAAATTATCTACTTCTCTTTCACAATTTAGTGCTTTTGCAACTATTCTAGCAAATGTAGTTTTTCCGATACCTCTTATACCTGTGAATAAGTAAGCGTTTGACGATTTCTTATTTTTTAGGGAGTTAAAAATTGTACTTGTTACCTCCTCATGTCCTATGAGGTCTTTAAAAGTTTGAGGCCTATATTTAAGAGCGAGAACTTCAGATTTATTTTTCATAATAGGAGACCAACCAACCTGGAATAAGCTCATTACCCTTGCTCTTTTTCAAGTCTGGGGGAGTTCATGGCAATTCCACCTGGAAGGCCTCCATTTGTATTATATCAATAATTTTTTCTAATCTACAATAAAGTTAATTATTTTTTTTCCCTAAATTCATGAGCCTTATAAACACCTAGAACGTGCATGTCTTCACAGTGAAAAGCTAATTCCTCTAACGAATTTTTGATTTTTTTTTCATCCAAGTGTCCATCGATGTCACACAAAAAAAAGAAGGACGAAAATGAATTTTTTTCTGGAAAGCTTTGAAGCTTAGTCATGTTAACTCCATTTATTGCAAAACCTGAAAGTGCTGAATATAACGCTGCTGGTTTATCTCTAAGCTTAAATAAAAACGAGGTTATATATTTGCTTTGATCAATTTCAGGCTGGATAATTTCTTTACCCATTATAAGAAATCTTGTGTAATTCTCATCATCATCTTGAATTTTCTCTTTTAAAATTTCAAGATTATATATATCTGCGCTTAATTTTGAAGCAATGGCGGCTTTTGATTTATCATTTTCCTCAGATATATATTTAGCTGATCCTGCAGTATCAGCTCTAACATTAGCTAAAAAATTATTTTTTTTTATAAAATTAGAGGCCTGACTTAATGCTTGGGCATGTGAATAAACATTTTTAATATCTAATAATTTTGCACCTTTAATACCAATTAAGTTGTGATCTATGGGGAAAAAAAATTCTTGGTATATGTTTAATCTATATTTAAATATTAAATACTCTACTCCAATATTGCCTGTAGTTTTATTTGACTCGGGTATAATTGCTCTAATATTACTATCATTATTTGCTTTTTCAAAACATTCATCAAATGTTTTACAAGGAATAGTTTTTACACTAGGAAACATATGTTTCGCGCAGCTCTCACTATAACTACCAGCTATGCCTTGATAAGCTATTTTCATATTTTTATTTATTTAATATTTTTATATATTCGTCTAGATCTTTTTTAGTATCAATACCTTTAGAAAAATTATTTGCTAATAATACATTAATTTTCATATTATTATCAATAGCCCTCATTTGTTCCAGACTTTCACTAATCTCGTTTTCAGTTTTTTTTAATTTTATAAACTGCTTTAATGCTGAATACTTGTAAGAATAAATTCCAAAATGATGGTAAACATTATTATTAAGATTCGTATTAATTAGTCTGCAAAAATTTAATGCTTCGTCCGTTATTTCATTTGAAATCTTGTTTCTAGTAATTACTTTTACGATATTTTTATTTTTATAATCATTTTCATTTTTTATATTGTAAGCAAGTGTTGAAATATTTAAATTATTACTCTTAGAAATTTCATTCAAATTTTTAATATCTAGGGGATTTATCATTGGTTCATCACCTTGAACATTTATAATAAAATCTGCATCTTTTAGTTCTAATTTTCTTGATGCTTCATAAACTCTATCACTACCAGACGTATGTTTTCTATCTGTCATAATATAATTTCCGCTATTTCTCTTGACTTCCAAAGCAATTTCCTCGTCACAAGTTGCAACATAAACATCTCCTATTTGACTTTTGATTGCCTTTTCATAAACATGCATTATTAGTGATTTATTATTTATTTTTATCAAAGGTTTATTAGGTAACCTTGTGGATGCTAATCTTGAGGGAATAATAATAATTGATTTACTCATATAATCATATTTTATGCGTCTTTGAGACGCAAATTAATAAATTAAATTTCGTTTTAATTTTGTCTAACATGTTATACGACCATATTATAAAAAAATCATGGATTCATTTGAAGTAAATAAAATTATTGCTGCAGTGCTTCTAATTGCGCTAATTGTAATAGGAATAGGAAAAATTTCAGATATTGCTTTCCATGTCGATAAACCTGAGAGATCAGCATACAAGATAGAAATTCAAGTAAATAATTCTGAAACAAATTCAAAAGTTGAGAAAGTTGTCGAAAAAATTGATATCGCCGCATTATTAGCATTGGGTGATATTTCTCACGGAGAAAAAGTATTTAAAAAATGTGCAGCATGTCATTTAATAAACAAAGGCGGAGAAAATAAAATTGGTCCAGCTCTTTATGGAATTATTGGAAGAAAAGTTGCATCGAAAGAAGATTATAAATATTCTAAAGCAATGGCATCATATGATAAAAACTGGACATTCGAAGAAATGAATGGGTATTTAAAAAAACCTCAGAGCTACATTAAAGGAACCAAAATGGCTTTTGCAGGATTGAGAAAGGAAAAAGACAGAGCATCAGTTCTTCTATATCTTAACCAAAATTCAGACAACCCATTACCACTACCTTAGTTTTCCAAAACAATATAGTAATATACTTTTTTGAACATGCACTCTGTTTAAAGCTTGCTGCCAAACATGAGAATTATTTCCTAAAAAGACTTCATTATCGACTTCTTTACCTCTGGGCAAACAATGTAAAAAAATACAATTTTTTTTTGCATGTTTCATTAATTTATTATTTATTATAAATTTTTTAAATTGATCTATTTTTTTCTTCTTATTAACTTTATCATTTAAAGATATTACTTTATCTGAAAAAACTACATCCGCTCCTAGAACAGCTTTTTTTGGATCGTTATAAATATAAATTTTTTTATTATTTTTTTTTACCCAGTTTTTAATATTTTTTTTTGGTTCAAATTTTTTAGGACAACCAATGCTTAATTTAAATGAGAATTTTACAGAAGCGGATATAAGGCTTTCTAAAACATTGTTTGAGTCTCCTATCCAGCAAATTTTTAATTTTGATATAGGTCTTTTTTTTATTTCTTCAACAGTGAAAACATCAGACAATACTTGCGTTGGATGAGAAGAAGGACTTAGACCATTTATAATTGGAATAGTCGAATATTTCTTAAAATCATTTATTTTTTTATCACTATCTGTTCTAAACATAAATCCATCACCATAAGTAGAAAGTATTTTTGCTGTATCAGCTATACTTTCACCTCCTTGTCCCAAATGAAGTTCATTTGATCTAAGGGTTAAAGTGCCTCCTCCAAGCTGTTTAATAGCTAAATAGAAGCTTATTCTAGTCCTTGAGCTTGCCTTTTCGAACATTTGGACTAACATTTTACCTTTTAAAGGTGATCCCTTATCTACCTCTAATGTGTTTAATTTCTGTCTAGATTTTTTTCTTTTTTTTGCGTCAATAATAATTTTTCTAAGATCTTTAGCAGGAATATCTTTTAGGTTAATAAAATGTTTCATTTTACTCAAGTTCCATGCAAACTTTGTTTATAGCCTTTAGAGCAAAATCAATTTCACTTTTTTTTACATTTAATGGTGGAAGTATTCTAATAACATTTTCAGCAGCTCTGATCGTTAGTAATCTATTTTCCATTAATTTTTTTATGAAAATTGTTTGATCGGTGAAAAGTTGCAAACCTATCAATAAACCAACCCCTCTTACTTCCTTTATTAATTTAGGATATTTTTTTTGTAATTTATTTAGATTGCCAATAAAGTATTTTGACATTTTGTTAACATTTGTAAGTAAATTTTTATTAATTTTGTCTAAAACTGCATTTCCAACAGCCATTGCTAATGGATTTCCACCAAATGTAGACCCATGAGTGCCTGGAACCATTGCTTTTGCAACTTTTTTTCTCATTAAAACCGCTCCTAAAGGAAATCCACCTCCGATACCTTTTGCAATTGGAACTATGTCTGGTTTAACTTTAGCATATTCAAATGCAAAAAATTTTCCAGATCTACCTATACCACATTGAACCTCATCTAATATTAAAAGTATGCCCTTTTTATTGCATAGATCACTAATTGCCTTTATACACCAAACTGGAATAACTTTTATTCCCCCTTCACCCATAATAGTCTCAATCATTATCGCTGCCGTATTCTTATTTATTAATCTCTTGAGTTTTTTATGATCTCCAAATTTAAAATGATCAAAACCAGGTATTTTTGGTCCAAAACCTTGTGTCATTTTTTTTGAACCACTTGCATGGATTGCAGCAAGTGTTCTGCCGTGAAAAGAATTTTTTATACAAATTATTCTTGTTTTGTGGGGTTTGCCAATTGAAAAAAAATATCTTCTAGCTATTTTTATTGCAGCTTCTGTTGCTTCGGCTCCGCTGTTCTGAAATATTACAGAATCTGCGAAAGTTTTTTTTACTAGTTTCTTAGCAAGTTTCTCGCCTTCAGGTATTTTAAAAGCATTAGAAACATGCCATAATTTTTTCGATTGTTTATTTATAGCTTTTATTAAATTTTTATTTGAATGGCCCAAGGAGTTAACTGCAATCCCTTGAACAAAATCTAAATATTTTTTTCCATTGGATGAAGTTAAAAAACTTCCTTTGCCACTGGAAAATGACAAATTTTTTCTTTTATAATTCTGTGCTAAAGCGCTCATATTTATTTATAATTTTTTTTTGTTTATTTCACAGTTAAAAATTTCAACCTCAAGTTATATTTTTTATATTGTGAACAAATTTGAAATAATTATTGTTTTATTATTTTAATTTGCAACATCATGTTATATTTTAAAATATTAATACTAAATGTAGTATATTATGAGTTGGACTGATGAAAAAGTTAATAAATTAAGAAACCTTTGGGGTAAAGGTCAAACTGCTAGTCAAATTGCAGAAATTATTGGTGGAGTATCTAGGAATGCAGTTATAGGAAAAGCCCACAGGTTAAATTTATCATCGAAGATAAAGGCAAGATCTATAAAAACATCTCAAAATATAACTTCGAGAAAAATTGATAATAACGTTAAGTTAAAGGGTAGGAAAATTAAATTTAAGTCTCTTTTATTGGATAAAAATTTTGAGCCTGCTAAAAATTTAAATTTAGAAGAGCTAACAGAAAATACATGTAAATATATGGAGGGTGATCCTGATAAAAAAGACTCATCTTTCTGTGGAAGAAAAACTGTAGAAAAGTTTTCTTACTGTCCACTGCATTTGATGGTAGTTTTTCAGCCAAAAGGGAAAAAAGATGAAGTTATTGATAAAGATGAAGAAGTACCAAAATTTATAGAGAAAAAAATAAAGTCCGCTTAATTCAAAATTTTATTTATAGCCCTCTCATATTCCTCATTAGTCAAAACACCGTTATCTCTTAATTCCTTAAGTCTAATTATTTCTTCTGAAATTTTAATTTTA
>CACNTW010000009.1 GCA_902623495.1 uncultured Pelagibacteraceae bacterium
ATAGCTAATTATTTTCAATTTCTAAATTTGCACTTTTTAAAGTCTCAATTAGATATTTGTATCCAATTTTAGCATATTCAAAAGGATTTGCTTTTGCGGGATCTTGCTCCGCTTCTACAACTAACCATCCAGAATAATTTTGTTCTTTTAACAAGTCAAAAAAAGGCTTGTAATCAATACAACCATCTCCTGGAACAGTGAAGGCTCCCTCTAAAAAAGCCTGTCTAAAACTATAATCGTGATTTAACGAATTATCTAAAATATTTTTTCTCATATCTTTGCAATGTATATGAATTATTCTTTCTTTAAATTCTTTATAAATTTTTAAACTATCCCCTTTTGCAAATAACATGTGTCCAGTATCTAAAGTTAGTTTGACACTACCATCTGTGTTTTCTAATAATCTTCTTGTATCCTCTTCACTTTCAATACAAGTTCCCATATGATGATGGTAAGCAAGAGGCATGTCTTGATCCTCTAGATATTTTCCCATTTCTGAAATTTTTTTATAATATTTTTTAGATTCATCTAAATCCATTCTAGGTCTTTTTGATAAATTTATATTTGGATTGCCTTGAATAGAACCAAAAACTTCGGCAAAAACCATGCAGGGTGCTTTACAATCTTGAAATAATTTCAATTGGTTTTGAATTTTTGATTTTTCCTCTTCAAAAGTATTTTTTCTTAAATTTGCTCCATACCAACCTGAACATAATTTTAGATTATATTTATTTAATATAGGAATTAATTCTTTTGATGTTTTTGGAAATTTTCCCCCAGATTCTATTCCTTTAAATCCTGCTTCACTAGCTTCGGAAAGACATTGCTCAAGCGGAGTATCACCACCAAGCTCAGGCATGTCATCATTGCTCCAAGCTATTGGGGCTATACCTAATTTTACTGACATAAATAATAGTTTTGTTATGATATTAGATGGTTCAAAAAATTAAACCTAAAAAATTTAAACTTGGAATTGTTGGAGGCGGACCTGGATCTTGGATCGGGCATGTTCATAGAATTTCATCTAGATATGATGACAAATACGAAATCGTTGCAGGGGTATTTTCTAGAAGTGTTGATAAGTCTAGGAAATTTGGACAAAGTATAGGTTTAGATAAATCTAGATGTTATTCAAATTACAAGGAGATGTCTGAAAAAGAAGCGAAAAGAAAAGATGGTATTAATGTTGTAGCAATAATGACTCCACCATCAAGTCATCAAATTATTGCAGAAAATTTTATAAAAAAAAATATACATGTAATTTCAGACAAACCATTTGCTGGAAATCTAGATCAGGGAAAAAAACTATATAAAGCGATAAAAAATAACAAAAAAATTAAATATGCGCTGACTCACAACTATTCATCTTATCCAATGGTTAGAGAGGCAAAAAATTTAGTTGAAAAAGGAAAAATTGGAAAAGTTGAATATATCAATGTTGAATATATTCAGGATTGGACAGATGGTAATAAAATTTCAAAAACAAATTCAAAAAAGGTTTTTAAATGGAAAGTTGATAAAAAAATTGTTGGTGTATCAGCAGTTCTAAATGAAATAGGATCACACGCATATCATCTAGCAATTTATATTACAGGCCTTAAAGGAGAAAAATTGATAGCCGATGTAAGTAAATATTCGAAGGACGTTAAAATGGATAATAACGCACAAGTTTTTGTTAATTTTAACAATGGTGCTAAAGGAATTGTATGGACATGTGTAACAGCTAAAGGTGGTGTTTATGGTTTAAGAATTAGAGTATATGGTTCTAAAGGAAGTTTAGAATGGGTTCAAAATGATCCAAATTATCTAAAATTTAATCCAAGCAAAGGAGCAGTAAAGTTTTTAGAAAGAGGATATACAAAGGCAAATTTTTCAAAAAAATTTTCTAGAGTAAAATTTGGTCACCCTGAAGGATATTTAGATGCTTTTGCAAATATATATAGGGAATTTGCTGAATATTTAAAAACAAATACAAAAAAAAGATTTTATTTTCCAAACGAGGAAGAGGGTTTGGAGACTACTAAATTCATTGATGCATGCAAGAAATCATCATTAAAAAAACAATGGGTAAAAATTTAATTAACATAGCATTATTCGGTTTGGGAAGGATAGGGCTAATGCATGCAAATAATTTAATAAATAATGAGAATTTTAATCTTAAATATATTTTTGATGTTAATAGAAAACTTGCAAAAAAAGTTTCAAAAAATCTAAATTGTCAAAATATTGAAAGTCCTCAAATAGCATATAAAGATAAGAAAATTGATTGTATTTTTATATCTTCCACTACATCAACTCATCTTAAATTTATATATGAAAGTATAAAAAGTAATAAAACAGTATTTTGCGAAAAACCTTTAGATTTAAATTTAAAAAAAATTCAAAATTACGAAAAAAAAATAAATAAATTTAATCATAAAATTCAAATTGGATTTAATAGGAGATACGATCCAGGTCATAGTTCTCTAAAAAATAATTTAATAAAAGGTAAGATAGGTAAGCTAGAGAAAATTATTATTACTAGCAGAGATCCGGCTGCTCCATCTATGAATTATTTAAAAGCCTCAGGTGGTATTTTTAAAGATATGATGATTCATGATTTCGATCTAGCAAGATATTATGCAGGTAAAGATGAATTTGTTTCTATATTTGCTACAGGGAGCAATATTTCTAATAAATACTTCAATAAACTTAAAGATTTCGAGCTAGCTACGGCAATTTTGAAAACAAAAAATGGTGTTCAATGTATTATAAGTAATTCGAGACATTGTAGTTTTGGCTATGATCAAAGGGTAGAACTCTTTGGAAGTAAAGGAATGATTATTTCTGATAATATTAAAGAAAATGAGATTAGTTTGTATTCTAATAAAAGCACTAATGCACGTTCAAGCTTTAAACATTTTTTTATTGAAAGATACGATCAGGCATACAAGGAACAGTTAAATGATCTTGCCAAATTATTCAGATCAAATTTGAGACCTAAAAGTGGTTTTATTGATGGAAAGATTTCAATACAAATTGCTGAGAGTGCTATCCGGTCATTAAAAACAAAAAAGTTTGAAAAAATAAAATATTAAAAATCAACTTTAGGTTGAATAAAACCTGCTTCTTTACAATCTGAATAAATTTATGTTAGCTTTGATGTTTAAAAGTTAACTTTTATTTAAGAGAGGAAATTAAAAATGAAAACAATAAAGAACTTTATATTAGCTGTTGCTGCATGGGCAATGATGTCTGTATCAGCATTAGCAACTGATATAATTGTTGTTTCACATGGACAAGCTAATGACCCTTTTTGGTCGGTAGCAAAAAATGGAGTTGATGCTGCTTGTAAAGATATGGGAGTATCTTGCAAATACACTGCGCCTGGAACATTTGACATGGTTGAAATGGCAAAACTAATTGATAACGCGGTATCACAAAAACCAAAAGGTATTGTAATTACTTTACCTGATGCAGCCGCATTAGGAAAATCTGTTAAAGCAGCAATAGCTGCTGGAATACCAGTAGTTTCTATGAACTCTGGTTCGGATGACTATGCATCATTAGGAATTAGTGCACACGTAGGTCAAACTGAATTTGAAGCCGGTGTTGGTGGCGGACAAAAAATGAAAGCTGCTGGAGGAAAAAAAGCTTTATGCGTTAACCACGAAGTTGGAAACGTAGCGCTTGATAGAAGATGTGCAGGTTTCAAAAAAGGTTTTGGTGGATCTGTTGATATTCTTGGAACATCAAATGACCCAACTGAAATTCAAAAAGCTGTTGCTGCAAAATTAGGTGGTGGATATGACACTATTCTAACTTTAGGAGCTGGTTTATCTGGTGAAGCAGCACTAAAAGCTTTAGAAGCTGCAGGCAAAGTTGGAAATGTTAAATTAGGAACATTTGATATGTCACCTAACATGTTAAAAGCTGCTGCTGCAGGTAAAGTAGAGTTTTTAATTGACCAACAACAATATCTACAAGGTTATTTGCCTATAGCTATTTTTGCTCAGTACATGAGATGGGGAACAATGCCTGCTGGTGTAGTTATGACTGGACCTGGATTTGTTACTCCTGATAATGCTGCTAAAGTAATTAAATGGGCAGCTCAAGGTTATAGATAAAATCTATATTTAAGGCCTGACTAAATTTTGTAGTCAGGCCTTTTTTCAAAATTTAAATGTCATTAAAATCAAAAAGTATTTCATCAAAAAGTAGTCTTAATGAAGACGAACGTCTAAAAAAAATATCACCACTAAGAGTTTTATTGAATAGGCCTGAGCTAGGTGCATTAGGTGGATCAATACTTGTATTTATATTTTTTGGAATTGTAGCTGGCGATACTGGTATGTTTAGCGCCTATGGAATGCTTAATTTCCTCGATGTTTCAGCTAATTTAGGAATTATAGCAATAGCAGCAGCAATGTTAATGATTGGCGGTGAATTTGATTTGTCAATTGGATCAATGATTGGTTTTGCTGGAATTTGTATCGCAATTCCTGCAATTTACTGGGGTTGGCCACTATGGATGAGTATAGTTTTTGCATTCGCTATGGCAGTATTAGTTGGATACTTTAATGGCATAATGGTTGTCAAAACTGGTTTGCCATCATTTATTGTAACACTTGCAATGCTTTTTATTTTAAGAGGTTTGACATTAGCAATAACAAGATTGATTACTGGTAGAACTCAAGTTCCAGGACTAAGAGTATTAATTGAAGATGATCCATTAGCATGGTTATTTGCTACAGATACTTTTAAATGGCTTTTTACTTGGTTGGGATCATTAAAATTGATTGAACTAAGAACTGATGGAACTCCTCTTGCAACTGGAATACCTCCATCAGTTATTTGGTTTATTGCATTAACATTGTTTGCAACATGGATATTGATGAAAACAAGATACGGTAATTGGATCTTCGCATCTGGGGGCGATAAGATTGGAGCAACAAATGTGGGTGTACCTGTTGGAAGAGTAAAAATAAGTCTATTTATCGGTACTGCAGTCGCTTCTACTATTTTTGCTTGTATTCAAGTATTAGATGCGGGATCTGCAGATACTATGAGAGGTACTTTAAAAGAATTAGAAGCTATTGCAGCTGCTGTTGTTGGTGGTTGTCTCTTAACAGGTGGATATGGATCTGCAATAGGTGCAGCTTTTGGTGCAATTATATTTGGCACTGTGTCTATGGGAATATTTTATACAGATGTTGACACTGATTGGTTTAAAGTTTTTTTAGGAGCAATGATGTTGATAGCTGTAGTGTTTAATAACTATATCAGAAAGAAAGTTACTGAGAGTAAATAATGTCTGACTATCTAGTTCAATTTAATAATATTAGTAAGTTTTTTGGAAAGGTAATAGCGCTTAAGGATGTCACTATGAGATTAAAAAAAGGTGAGATCATGTGCTTACTTGGAGATAATGGAGCAGGAAAGTCGACTTTAATTAAAACTTTAGCAGGTGTTCATAAGCCTGATGAAGGAGAAATTATATTTGAAAATAATAAAATTGTTTTTGACTCACCTAAAGATGCTTTAGATATTGGTATAGGAACAGTTTATCAAGATCTAGCATTAGTTCCTTTAATGAGTGTTACCAGAAATTTTTTTATGGGAAGAGAGCCTCAAAAAGGTATTCCTTTCCTTAAAACTTTTGATGTAGAGAAAGCAAATAAGATAGCAGCAGATAGAATGGGACAGATAGGTATTGATGTTAGAGATCCATCTCAGGCAGTTGGAACTATGTCTGGTGGTGAAAGACAATGCCTAGCAATATCACGTGCTATATATTTTGGAGCAAAAGTTTTAGTTTTAGATGAACCAACTTCTGCTTTAGGAGTTCATCAAGCATCAATGGTATTAAAATATATTGTAAAGGCTGCGTCTGAGGGATTAGCTGTAATTTTAATTACTCATAATGTGCATCATGCTTACCCTGTTGGTAATAGTTTCACTGTACTTAATCGAGGAAAAAGCATGGGAACATTCCAAAAAAAAGATATTTCTAGAGAAAAGCTTCTTAGTATGATGGCTGGTGGTGAAGAGTTAGACAAACTTGAAGTCGAACTTCAAGAAATGGATAGAATTCACAACAAAAATTAGATATTACGCCATATATCTTTACCATGACAAAATCATTTCCTTTGCTCTTTATATTATTATGGTCATCTGCATTCATATCTGGGAAAGAAATTGTTCAAAACGCTTCTCCATTTGCAGCTTTAGCATTTAGATTTGGGATTGTAACAATTGGTTTTCTCGTATTTGCTTATTTCAGTAATGATAAAATTTTTGGAAAATTAAAAAATATTATTGAAAGTCTTTCAACAGGTATTTTATTTCATGGGATTTATTTAGGTGGATGTTGGTATGCATTTTCAATTGGGATGCCAGCTGCAATTGTAGCTTTAATAGTTACACTTCAACCTATTTTAACAAATATTTTGTCTGGTCCTATTTTTGGAGAAAAAATATCTTGGAAACAGTGGGTAGGTATCAGTTTAGGTTTCATTGGTTCTGTCACTGTCTTAGGTATTGATTTTGGAAAAGAAATTCCTCCTTTAGGATTGTTAGCTACAGTCTTAGCTTTATTTGCAATAACAGCTGGAACATTGTGGCAAAAAAAATTGAGTGGAAATTTAGCTTTGTCAGTTAACAATGCGTATCAAGCAATTGGTGGTTGCCTTTTTAATCTATTGTTAATGTTTATATTTGAAAATGCTTACATAAATTTTACAACTAGTTTTATTTTAGGTATGTCTCACCAAATTATATTAGTTTCATTTGGAGCTTTTACTATTCTTATGTTTCTAATCAAAAGAGGTACTGTGGGCAAAACTACTACTTTATTTTTTTTAGTACCTCCTACTTCAGCAGTGATGGCGTGGATATTTTTAAATGAACAATTAACATTTACTGACATAATTGGTTTTTTAATAACAACCGTTGGAGTATTTATAGCTACAAGGGATAAAAAAAATGGATAACAATTTTTTTAAAAAAATAAGAATTTTAGATGGTGGGATGGGTCAATTATTACTTGAAAAAGGAATGGTATCTATGGGGACTTTATGGTCTGCTAGCGCTTTATTGGATGAAAAATATCATCAAATGTTAGTTGATACTCATCTATCATATATCAACGCAGGCTCAGATGTTATTGTTACTAACACCTTTAGTTGTAGAAAATTTAGATTAATAGAAAATAAAGTTGGTGATGAATTCAAAAAATTAAACGAAATTGCATGTAAACTTGCAATCAAAGCTAAAGATTTATCAAAGAAAAATATATTAATAGCTGGATCAATTCCAAGTCAAAGAGACACTTATATAACTGATGATCGCGATATCAAATTAATAGAGGAAGATATGTTTGAACAAGCTGATATTTTAAGTGAATTTACTGATTTTTTATACTTAGATGTTATTAGCAGCACTAATGAAGTTAAAGCCGCTCTTAATATATCTAAAAAATTAAACAAAAAAGTTTTAATTGGAATACATTTAAAAAAAAATGGTGACCTACCATCAGAAGAAAAAATTGAGCAATTACTTGAAATTATTCAAGATGAAAATACACTTGGTGTAGTTTGTGCATGTATTTCTCCAGAAATATCTCTATCCGTATTAGATAAATTTTTAAATTGTGAAGTACCATTTGGATTTAAAATAAATTTGTGGGGAGTTGATGAACCAGGCCAAATAAAGACATTTAATACAGCAAAACCTCATGAAATTGGAGTAAATCCTAATCAATCTTTAGGAAAAAGAGATAATTTTGATGCAAATGAATTTTATAATCTATCAAAAAAATTTATAGAAGGTGGGGCAACAATTTTAGGTGGATGTTGTGAGACAAAACCAGAGCATATTAGCTCTATATCTTCATTTAAATAATAATTTTTGTATCTGCTTTTCTAACAAAATAAATTCCTACAACTACAGCCAATAAAGATATTAATACCTTGTAAGTTATTAATTCACTTAAAAATATATAGCCTAAAATAATTCCAAAGATTGGAATTAAGTATGAGACTTGAGATTGAAAAATTAAACCATTCTTTTTCAAAATTTTAAACCTTAAAAGCCACGCAACTCCTGTTGGTACTATACCAAGATAAATTACTGACATGGTTGAATTTATTGATGGAGTATTTTCCCAAGGAGTTTCTAATAAACACATCAAAGGAAATAAAATCAGAGTTGCCCAAATTAATATTGATCCAGTAACGTTTTCGTTTTTTTTCTTACTAATTTTAAGTGTTAAAACTCCACCTATTACATAACATGTTGATCCTACTAAAATTAATATTGCTGAAAGAAAATTATTTTCATCAATTAAAATATTATCAGAAAATAAATAAACAATTCCTGCAAATCCAATTAATATTCCAATAGTTTTTGCAAAATTAAATTTTTCATTTTTTGTATAAAAGTGACCTAATATGGTAGAACTCAAAGGAGTAGTTGACATCAAAATTGCAGCCAAATTACTTTGCACAGATTTTACTCCATAAGCAATTAAAAAGAATGGTATAACTAAATTGATTAGTCCTATTAACATGAACCAATGCCAATCTTTTGAAAATGCTTCAATTACTATTTTTTTATAAAAACACAAAATTAATACTGGTATAGATCCAAAAAATACTCTCAAAAAAGCAATTGTCATTGAACCGAAAGATTCTGTTGCAATTTTTATATTAAAAAAAGCAGATGCCCAAATTATTGATAATAATGTTAATAAAATATAATCTGTTAAATTAGCTTGCTTCATTCTGTAATATCTTTCACATCACCATTAGTAATTTGAATTAATTTTTCATAATTGATCTTAAAAATTGCATTAGGATGTCCAGCTGCTGCAAAAATATCTTTAAACCTACTCAAAGAATTATCTACCAATATTGGAATTTTATTTATATGACCTATAGGAGATACGCCTCCAATTGTATATCCTGTTTGAGACTTAACTTCTTCAGCAGAAGCCATTCTTACATTTTTTTTTTCAGAAATTTTTTTCAATTTATTTAACGAACATCTTTTGTCACCAGAAACTAAACAAAGTAAAAATTCATTTTCTATCTTAATAAGCAGACTTTTAACAATTGCTCCTACTTCACAATTTAATGAATTTGCAGCATCTAATGCTGTTTTTGCTGAATTTTCTAATTCTACAACTGATAAATTTTCATCAAACTCTTTAAGACGCTTCTCTGCTCTTTTAACTGGTTCTTTATTTAATAAAGTCATATTCAACTTATAATAGATAAAAAAGTACTGAAATTATTGGCATAATTATATGTTTAAATTGCATAGGTGATATCCTCATTATATGTATTCTTTATTATAACAATATTGGTAATTAACCCAGATATTTAATTCTACAGGAGATTATATGAGCGCAAGCAAAGTTCTAAAAATGATGAAAGACAAGCAAATTGAGTTTGTCGATTTAAGATTTACAGACCCAAGAGGTAAATTACAGCACTTAACTATGGATGCATCGGTAGTTGATGGGGACATGTTAACAGATGGTGTATTTTTTGATGGATCATCTATTGCTGGATGGAAAGCAATAAATGAATCTGACATGATATTAAAACCAGATTTAAACAGACAAATCGTTGATCCATTTACATCTCATAACACTCTTGTTTTATTTTGCGATATTTTAGATGCAATTAAAAGAAATCCTTATGAAAGAGATCCAAGAGGGATAGCGAAGAAAGCTGAAGCATATTTAAAGAAGACTGGTATAGGTGATAAAGCTTACTTTGGCCCAGAGCCAGAATTTTTTGTTTTTGACGATGTAAAAATCAAAAACGATATGAACGAAACAAGTTTTTCGATAGATAGTACAGAAGGACCATATAATTCTGGAAAAAATTATGAAAATGGGAATATGGGTCACAGACCTGGAGTTAAAGGTGGATATTTTCCAGTCCCTCCAGTAGATAGTGCTCAGGATATAAGAGGCGAATACCTAAAAGGTTTAAGAGACGTAGGTATCACAGTTGAAAAACATCACCATGAAGTTGCTCCAAGTCAGCACGAACTTGGAATGCTTTTTGGTACATTGGTTGATCAAGCTGATAATGTTCAATTATACAAATATGTAGTTCAAATGGTTTCACATTCATTTGGTAAAACTGCTACGTTTATGCCTAAACCTGTAAAAGGTGATAATGGATCAGGAATGCACGTTCACCAATCAGTTTGGAAAGGAAAAACTCCAGTTTTTTCTGGAAATAAATATTCAGGTTTGTCACAAACTGCACTTTATTATATTGGCGGAATACTAAAACATGCTAAGGCGATTAATGCGTTTTCAAATGCTACAACAAATAGTTACAAAAGATTAATTCCAGGTTTTGAAGCTCCAGTATTACTTGCTTATTCTGCAAGAAACAGATCAGCATCTTGTCGAATTCCGATAACTCTAAGCAAAAAAGGAGCAAGATGTGAAATTAGATTCCCAGACGCATCTGGTAATCCTTATTTAACATTTGCATCTATGTTAATGGCGGGAATTGACGGTATTAAAAATAAAATTGATCCAGGCAAATCCTTTGATAAAGATCTTTATGCTTTATCAGAGAAAGAAGTCAAAAAAGTCCCAACTGTTTGCGGATCATTAAGAGAAGCAATGGAAAGTTTAGATAAAGATAGAAAGTTTTTAACTCAAGGTGGAGTATTTACTGACGATCAAATTGATGCTTATATTGCTCTTAAATTTGAGGAGATACACAATTTTGAACATACACCTCATCCTATTGAGTTTGATATGTACTATAGTTGTTAAATAGCTTTTTATTTTTTAGCTATTTTATTTTTTCCTAAACCTTTTTTAACCACGTAGTTGAGGGTGCCATGTGCGCCCGCTTCTACTGGTTTAATTAAACTTCTGAATAAAGATTTTCTTTTTTGAGTTTTAACTTCAGAGTTAATTAGGTTTTTATGTTCAAAAGTGTTCATATCAATGTTTCTATCACAGATATGCAATAAACGCAATGCTGATATGCGTATATTAAATACTATATTTTAAAGGACTCTCCACACCCACATCTCTCCGTTTCATTCGGGTTATTAAATACAAATTGTGAAGAAAATTTTTCTTTTTTAAAATCCATTTCTGTTCCAAGTAAATACATTACAGCTGCAGAGTCTATGAAGACTTTCACACCCTTATCTTCTACTACTTCGTCATTTGGGTTTGCCTCTTTAGTGTACTCCATAACATAAGACATCCCTGCACACCCACCTGACTTAACTCCAACTCTAACTCCTAAAGAGTCTTTTTCAGCATTAGACATAATTTCTTTTATTCTTTGAGCTGCGTTATCACTTAATGTTATAATTTGCTTTGTCATAAATTTAATTCAAGTTTTGCAGCTTCAGACATCATTGATTTGTCCCATGGTGGCTCCCAGACTAAATCAAGATCTACTTTTGAAACTTCTTTAATTTCTAATATACTGTCTTTTACTTCTTTAGGCAAACTTTCAGCCACTGGACAATTTGGTGTGGTTAGAGTCATTTTAACCTTAACTTCAGAATTATTAACGATAATATCGTATATCAATCCTAATTCATATATATTTACAGGTATCTCAGGATCATAAATTTTTTTTATTTCAGCAATCACTTTTTCTTTAAGATCCATTTTCATTCCTCTGTTTTTACAATTTGATCTGAATTATCTAATGCTGATGTAAGAGTATGCCAAGATAAAGTTGCACACTTTACTCTCATAGGATATTGTTTAACACCCGATAAACTCATTAATTTAGTTTTTTCGTCATCTTTTAAAATATTAGTTTCTAAAGAATCTTTTTCTTTTATCATTCCTAAAAAATCAGTTACAATTTCTTTTACCTCTTTTTCTTCTTTGCCTCTAACCATATCAGTCATAATTGATGCTGATGCCATTGAAATAGCACAGCCATGCCCTTCAAATGCAATATCTTCAACTTTTTTATTTTCATTTAATCTGAGATAAACATGAACGTTATCACCACATAAGGGATTATTTCCCTTTGCATCTTTATTATAATTATCAAACTTTCCTAAATTCCTTGGATTTTTTCCATGGTCTAATATTATCTCTTGATATAAATCTTTTAAGTCCATTATAAGTTAAAAATTTTTTTACATTTATTTATTGCTTCATCAAGTTTATCAATATCATCTTTCGTATTATAAACTCCAAATGAAGCTCTTGCGGTTGCAGGTAAATTTAATTTATCGTGTAATATTTGACAGCAGTGATGCCCTGCTCTAATAGCCACTCCATCCTCGTCAAGAATAGTTGCAATATCATGCGGATGAACACCTTCAATAGTAAATGATATAACTCCACCTTTTTCTTTTGGATTTCCTATAATATTAACTGAATTATTTTTTCTTAACTTTTCTAGTCCGTAGTCTAATAATTCTTTTTCATGTTTTTCGATATTTTGAATACCAATTTTTTCCATAAATTTTATGGATTCATTAAAAGCTATAACTTGAGCCGTAGCCATTGTGCCAGCCTCGTATTTATTAGGTAATTCGCCATAAGTAATACCTTCTTTTTTAACTTCATTTATCATTCCTCCTCCACCTTGATATGGGGGTAAATCTTCAAGCCATTTTTTTTTAGCATATAGAACACCTATTCCGGTTGGTCCGTACATTTTATGTCCAGATATTGCATAAAAATCACAATCTATATCTTGCATATCTAATTTTAAATGAGGAGCTCCTTGGCATCCGTCAATTAGAACAGGTATATTTTTCGAATGTGCTAATTCTACAATTTCTTTAATTGGTAATATTGCGCCTGTTACATTCGATAAATGACTTACAGAGATTATTTTTGTTTTGCTTGTAATTTTTTTTTTTATTGCTTCTAATGTTACTTCGCCATTATCGTTAATTTCAGCAAATTCTATTTTTATATTTTTTGCTTTTCTAAGAAAATGCCAAGGAACATAATTTGAATGATGCTCGAGTTCAGTCAACAAAACTTCATCTCCTTCAGATAAATATTTTTGGCCAAAAGTGTTAGCGACTAAATTAATTGCTTCTGTAGCGCCTTTAGTAAATACGATCTCATCTTTATCTTTAGCGTTAATATATTTTTGAACAGAAAGTCTTGTTTGTTCATATAAATTAGTGGCAGCAACCGCTAAATAATGAACACTTCTACCTACATTAGAAAACTCTTTTGTATAAAAGTCATAGATTCTATCTACAACAACTCTAGGTTTTTGAGATGAATTGGCACTATCTAAATATACTAAATCATTATTTTGAATTTTATCATCAAAAATTGGAAATTCTCTTTTTATATCATCTATGTTCATTAATTTAATCCAATCATATTTTTTAAAAATTTTTTAATTTCATCATCTGTAATTTTTTCAACAACATCTAAAAGAAAACCGTTAATTAATAATTCTTTTGCAGTTTTTTGATTTAATCCCCTAGACATTAAATAAAAAATAGAATTGTCGTCTAAACTTCCTGACGCAGAACCATGTGAACATTTAACATCATCAGCATAAATCTCTAGTTCAGGCTTTGCATTAAATTCTGCTTGTTCATTTAAGAGAAGAGCTTTACTTAATTGATAGCCGTCTGTTTTTTGAGCTTTTGAATCCACATATATTTTCCCTTGATAGACAGACTTTGAACTATCATTAATTACACTCTTTATTAGCTGATAACTTTTTGTGTTTTCGTACAAATGGTTAGTCTTAGTTCTTATTTCGTGATGTTTATTTTTAGATAATAAGTGTATTCCATTAATAAATGCTGAAGAATATTTGCCTTCAAGATTACAGTTAACTTCATTTTTTATATAATGTGAACCGGATGAAAATATGAATGTTTCAGAAATACTATTTTCTTTTTGAATAATGCTAGAATAATCATACTTAATATTTGTATTACTTTTTTTATCTATTTTATAATTCTTAAGAATTGAATTTTTACCAAGATTAAAATTAAATAAATTGTTGATAAAATTCTTTTCTGAATTATCGTCAGAAAGATTAATAATTCTTATTGAGCTGTTTTCTTCTAGCTCAAAGTTTAATTGAAAATTAATATTAGTATTGCTCACTTTCTCATTTGTTATTTGATAGATAACTAAAGGTTTTTTGAATGAATAATTTTTTTTAACTAAAATATTATGTATTTTATTAGAAAAAGAATTATTTAGACTTAAAAGAGAATTATCGTCATTTGAGTTTTGGTTAAAATTATCTAAAGTCGATAAATTAATTTTATCTTTTTCCTCATATTCAAAACTCAATCGCTCAACTTTACCGTTAATAATAACAATTTTATTATGCTCAATTTCCTTTATAAAAATATCGTCATTAATTTCATTTTCTACACTATAATCATTATAAAATGCTAGTTCTCCAATATTTTTTTGAATTATCTGGTTTATATCTGAGAATTTCCAGTTTTCTAATTTTCTACTAGGAAATCCATTTTTCAAAAAATTATCAAGAGCTTCTTTTTTTAATTTAATTTCTTGGTTTGAGAAATTAGAAGTACTTATAAATTTTTCAAACTCTGTTTTTAATTTTTGTTCCATTTAATTGAAATTTTCATATCCTTTTTTTTCTAACTCTAAAGCTAATTCTGCGCCTCCTGATTTAATAATTTTTCCACCCATAAGAACATGCACGAAGTCAGGTTTTATATAATCAAGTAGTCTTTGATAGTGTGTTATTATAAGAAAAGAATTATTTTTTTTTCTTAATGCATTAACTCCATCTGCAACTATTTTAAGAGCATCTATATCTAATCCTGAGTCAGTTTCATCTAGTATAGATAATTTTGGGTCTAAAATTGACATTTGTAAAATTTCGTTTTTCTTTTTTTCACCACCAGAGAAACCAACATTTAATTGTCTATTTAATTTTTCTTCATCAAATTTTAATTCTTTTGCTTTTTCTTTAACTAATTTTAAAAATTCTAATGCATCTAATTCTTTTTCGCCTCTAGCTTTTCTTATTGAATTCAAGGATGTTTTTAAGAAAATATTTGTATTCACACCAGGTATTTCTAACGGATATTGGAATGCCAAAAAAATACCTTCATGTGCTCTTTCTTCAGTTTCAAGATCAAACAAATTTTTATTTTCATATAATATTTCCCCTGATACTTCGTATCCCTTTTTACCTGATAGAATATTTGACAGAGTACTCTTTCCTGATCCATTGGGGCCCATTATTGCATGTACCTCACCTGGTTTTATCTCAAGATTAAAACCACTTAAGATGGATTTTTCTTGAATTTTTGCATTTAAATTGTTTATTTTTAACATTTAACCAACACTTCCTTCTAAACTTATTCCAACTAGTTTTTGAGCTTCAACAGCAAACTCCATAGGCAATTGTTGTAAAACCTCTTTACAAAAACCATTAACAATAAGTCCTACAGCTTCTTCTTGATTTAGTCCCCTTTGCTGACAATAATGTAGTTGATCTTCACTTATTTTTGATGTGGTCGCTTCATGAGCAATGCTAGAATTTGAATTTTTATTCTTAATATAAGGAACTGTGTGTGCTCCACATTTGTTGCCCATTAGCAATGAATCACATTGGGTAAAATTTGTCGAATTAGCTGCATTTTTTGAAATATCTACCAAACCTCTGTAAGTCATATCTGATTTACCTGCACTAATACCTTTTGAAATAATTTTACTTTTTGTATTTTTTCCTAAATGAATCATCTTAGTTCCAGTGTCAGCTTTCTGATGATTATTTGTTATTGCGATTGAATAAAATTCTCCAATTGAGTTATCACCTTTTAAAATACAACTTGGATATTTCCAAGTAATTGCAGAACCAGTTTCTACTTGTGTCCATGAAATTTTTGAATTTTTACCTTTACACAATCCTCTTTTAGTTACAAAATTATATATTCCTCCTTTTCCATCTTTATCTCCAGGATACCAATTTTGTACTGTAGAATATTTAATCTCTGCATCATCTAAGGCAATCAATTCTACGTTTGCAGCATGTAACTGATTTTCATCTCTCATTGGTGCAGTGCATCCTTCTAAATAACTTACATAACTACCTTTATCAGCAATGATTAAAGTTCTCTCGAACTGACCGGTGTCTGATGCATTAATTCTAAAATAAGTTGATAGTTCCATCGGACATTTTACATTTGGTGGTATGTAAACAAATGATCCATCAGTGAAAACTGCCGAGTTTAATGTAGCAAAGAAGTGATCGGTAATTGGTATAACTGAACCTAAATATTTTCTTACTAAATCTGGATGTTTTTGTATTGCTTCAGAAATAGAGCAAAAAATAATTCCTTTTTCTGTTAAAGTATCTTTAAAAGTAGTAGCGACAGATACTGAGTCAAATACTGCGTCAACAGCAATACCGTTTAATCTCTTTTGTTCTTGAAGTGGTATGCCTAATTTTTTGTAAGTCTCAAGCAATTTTGGATCTAAATCTTCCAAATTTTTTGGCTTTTCTTTAAAACTTTTAGGTGCAGAATAATAATATAAGTCTTGATAATCAATTTTAGGGTATTTTGGCTTTTGCCAATTAGGTTCTTTTAATACTTTTAATCTTTCAAAAGCTTTCAATCTCCATTGAAGTAGCCAGTCTGGTTCTTTTTTTATACTTGATATAAATCTTATAACTTCTTCGTTTAAACCTTTTGGGGCTTTAAAACTTTCAATATCTGTAGAAAAACCGTATTTATAATCTTTTAAATCTTCTATTTGTTTATCTCTCATTACAATCTATTTTCTGTATTGTGTATTAGGTCACCAAGATTTTTTTCTTGGAAGAATAAGTTTATGTGTGTCTCTAGCTCATACCATAAATTATGAGTTATGCATTTAGCAGATTTTCCATTGCATCCTTTTTTTGAATGCTTTTGACAACCTATTGTTTTAACTTTTTCTTCTACAGCATAAAGAATATCTGAAATTTTTATTTCACTAGGTGTTTTATTTAGAGTATAACCTCCTTTTTTCCCCCTTATGCTTTTTACGATTTCATTTTTTTTTAATTTTAAAAATAATTGTTCAAGGTAGACTAAGGATATTCCTTGTCTGATAGATATATCTCTCAGTGAAATTGGAACATTATTTTTAAATCTCGCTATGTCAGCTAGTGCCATCACTGCGTATCTGCTTTTGGTTGATAATTTCATATTTTCCGCAATTCACGGGCTTTATATATACCTGACTAATTTAGTCAAGATTCAGAATATTTAAAATGCTTGCATTTTGTCGCTTAATTTTGATAGAAAAAAGTAAATTTTTTTTGAGATTGATAATCAATGCCATCGACAGATACAAAAATTTCAGAAATCTTTATTCCTGGTCCAGCTGGTAGACTAGAAGCAAAGTACTATAAAAGTAAAAAAAATACTTCTCCTATTGCTTTAGTTCTCCACCCACACCCTCAATATGGAGGAACAATGAATAACAAAGTTGTTGTCGATACTTTTCAAACTTTTGTAGATAATAATTTTTCAGTTTGTAGGGTAAATTTCAGAGGTGTTGGAAAAAGTGATGGTGAATTTGATAATGGCCAGGGTGAACTTGCAGATGCAGCTGCAGCTTTAGATTGGCTGGAGAGAGAAAATTTTGATAACTCCCAATGTTGGATTTCAGGATTTTCTTTTGGTTCTCTAATAGCAATGCAGCTACTAATGAGAAGACCTGAAATAAATAGATTTATTGCTGTATCACCTCAGCCTAATGTATATGATTTTTCATTTTTATCGCCCTGTCCAACATCTGGTTTAATAATACATGGTAAGAAAGACGAGTTAGTTCCTTTTGATGATATTAATGAATTAAATAAAAGATTAAGTGCACAAAAAGGGATTAAAGTAGAATTTGATATTATTTCAGAAGCAAATCATTTTTTTTCAAAAGCCGATGCTTCCTTGGTAAAATCTTTAAATAAATATATAAAAAAAGAAACAGCTTTATATTAAAAATTTATTTTAATTTCACCTCCTGTAACAGGATTTAAAACATTAGTCGTAGAAGGATAACTAATTATTTTATTAAGATATGATCTAATTGATAAATATGCAAATGCTTGGGATTCTATAAAATCACCATCTACACTAAATTCATCTATTAGTTTAATTTTATATTTCAATAATTTCTTTATATGATTTACTAATACTAAATTTCTCCTACCTCCACCACATAAAATAATTTCTATTTCATTGTCAAAATTTTTTTTTATATTTTGTGAAATTATTAATGCTGTAAAATATGTTAATGTAGCAACTGCATCTTCAAATTCTAAACCTTTAACAAAACTAAAATCGAATTCATTTCTATCAAATGAATGCTTTTGCTGTACATTATAAAACTCATGTTCGTAAAATTGATTAATTATATCTTTATTTATATTTCCAGATGACGCTATATCTCCATTTTTATCATAATCTATTCCTTTTGTTTTTTTTAAGTACTCATCCATTAAAACATTCCCGGGACCAATATCTTTTGCAGCTAAAGTATCATTAAAACAATAGGTATAATTTGATATACCTCCAATATTTAAAATTAATGTAGGATTATTAATCTTAAATTTATTTATTAAAAGTTTATGATAAATAGGAGTTAACGGAGCACCTTCTCCATTATTTTTAATATCATTTGCTCTAAAGTTATAAATAACTTTTTCTTTTAATTCTTGAGAGAGTAAATTTGCATCTCCCATTTGTATAGAATATCCATCTTTAGGTTTATGAATTATCGTTTGTCCATGAAAGCCAATTAATTGAATATTTAACTTATTTTCACTAATAATTTTCTTTGATAATTTTGAGTGATAAAGAGTTAGTTTTCTTTCTAAAGATTTATAAGTGCTTATATTTTCCTCTATATCTGTTCTATTATTTATATTTAAAATAAAAGAAGAAAGTCTTTTTCTAAATTCTTCAGGATAATTGAAGTACTTATTATCTATTATGTCTAAATTATTTTCACCATCTGATTTGATAATACTTGCATCAATGCCATCAAGAGATGTACCACTCATTAAACCTAGTGCTATAAAAGAATTATCCATTATTGATTATTATTTTTATTTAAATATGTATATTAAAAATACCATTTATGAATGAATTTTTAAAAGAATTTAAAGACAGAGGATATTTTTATCAATGCACAGACGAAAAAGCTCTTTCAAAGAAGCTGAATGAAGAGAGTATAAAAGGATATATAGGCTTTGATTGTACTGCTCAAAGTTTACACGTAGGTAGCTTGCTTCAAATCATGTGCTTAAGATTAATGCAAAAACATGGACATAAACCAATTGTTTTACTTGGCGGTGGAACTACTAGAATAGGAGATCCATCTGGTAAAGATAAAACAAGAAAAATTTTAGAAGAAAATGAAATAGAAAAAAATATTAAAAGTATAGAGAACATACTAAAAAAATTTTTAGAGACAAAAGATGAAAAAGTGGCTCCGATTTTTGTTAACAACTACACTTGGCTAAAAAATTTAAATTATATATCTTTTCTAAGAGATATAGGAAAACATTTTACTATAAATAAAATGTTAAGTTTTGATAGTGTTAAGTTAAGGTTAGAGAGAGAGCAATCATTAAGTTATATGGAATTTAATTATATGATTTTGCAAGCTTACGATTTTCTAGAATTAAATAAGAAAGAGAAATGTTTGCTCCAAATTGGAGGGTCAGATCAATGGGGCAATATTGTTAACGGAGTTGAGCTCATTAAAAGATATTCATCTAACGAAGTTTATGGTTTAACAACAGAACTTATAACTTTAGCATCAGGCGCTAAAATGGGAAAAACAGAAAGTGGAGCTATTTGGTTAGATAAAAAATTATTTTCAGTATTTGATTATTGGCAATTTTGGAGAAATATCGATGATAAAGATGTATTAAAATTTCTTAAAATGTTTACAGATTTAAGTTTAAACGAGATTGAAAATATAAGCACTCAAGATATAAATGAACAAAAAATTATTTTAGCGAATGAGGCTACATCAATTCTTCATGGAGCTAACGAGGCTGCTGAAGCAGAAAAAATAGCGAAAAATTCTTTTTCGGAAAATTCATCAGGAGAAAATTTGCCAAATACAAAGATAGATATCTCTAATATTGGTAATGATGTAGTTAATTTAGTCTCAATTATTGATAAAAACCTATCTAAAAGCGAAATAAGAAGATTAATAAAATCCAATGGTATTAAAATTAACAATCAAATTATTTCAGATGATAAATTCATAATTTCAAATGAACTTATGAAAAAAAAAAATTTTATTAAGCTCTCAATCGGTAAGAAAAAACACTACAAAATAGTAATTTAATTTGAAATTTTTTCCAAGGTTCTAGTTATAAATCTTGGAGTTAAAGTTTTTATTGGATTGACGGTAGATTTAAGTTTTTTAGGTGGGCCTTTAATTTTAAAGCTTACTCCAAATACTCCTTCACCAATTTTTTTGCCAACTAATATATCGCCTAACATTGGTATTTTTGAAATTGTTTTATTAACAGTTGTTGCTGGTACAAGTGTACCCTTCAAGCTAGTTAATTCATCTTTTACAATATAACCTTCCATCATAACTGAAATTGCTGGGCCTATCGCATACATCTCTTTTATTTTAGTGTTATTTCCTAAAGTTTCATAATCCATCTCAAAATCAGTAAATCGTATACCCTCGCCAGTTAGAAGATCAGCTATTCCTTGCAGTGATGCCAATGTAAGAAGCTTTGCAAGAACAGGTACTTCTTGTACTTTAAAATCGATAATCTTTAAATTTGATTTTGTTTTACCCTCATAATTAAGCGCCTCATATATTAATTTACCTTCTTTAAAACCCTTTATAAATTTGAAATTTTTAATGAAAGGTTCTGGTTCTTCGATTTCTAAATTAGTAATTTTTTGTTTTTTATCATTCGTAAAAATGCTTAAAGCAAATTTTCTATTATTATCTAATTTTGCATTTATATTTGAACTAAAAACTTTGTTGTTCTTTAATTGTATATCACCTTTAACATTTGATAAATAAGAAAAGCTATCAACAAAATATTTTCCAATATCTATATAAATATAAGTATTCAAATTTTTGAAACTTGAAAAAATCGATTTAGCAGAATTATCTAATAAATTTTTTATATTTTTAGATCCGTCAAATTGACTACCAGTTAAGTAATAATTGTTGTTAACTTTCTTAAATTCTAATTTATTTGCTTTTCTGTTTTTGTTGACTATATGGATTTTAAATAAATCTAAACTTTTAATTTTATCATTTTTTCCTATTTCAAGATTTTCAACATTTATACTTTTTTCTTCTTCACTAAAATCTATATTTTTGAAAATTATTTCATTATTATCTTTGTAAATTCCATTCATATTCAAATTAGATTTTATATCTGCTTTTTTTCGATAATCTAATTCTTCAATATCTATTTCTGCGCTATCTAGGTCTAAATCTAAATCAAAAAAGTACTTACTATCTTTTTTTTCAACCTTTAAAGATAAATTTTCATTTATATTATTAATAGAATATTTGCTATTTAATTTAAATTTAAATTTTTTATTTTTATAATCTAAATTTATATGACTATTACTAAATTTAATTTGATTTCTGAAATCACTAAAATATTTCTTTATTCTCTGTGATTTATAATCAATTAAAATACTTTCAGATTTTAATTTAGATTTAATACTTAAATTTTGAATTTTATTTTTTTTATTTAATTTAAAATTTATAAAATTTTCTGATGCGAATATGATATCTTGGTCTTGAAGGCTAAAGTTTTTAAATTGAACAAATTTTTTAAAATCTTTAGAGTTGATTATACTTTTTGTATTACTTAAATCTATATTTACTAAAGCATCTTTGTTTTGTTTTTTTTTATAAATTATATTAATTAAATTTTTTGTTTTATTATTATTGTTATTATTATTTTTAAATAAAAACTTGCTATTTAAAATAATTTTTAATTCATCTTTAATGTAATTAATTAAAATATTCCCATCTTTAAAATATATGAAATCTTGATATTTTGATTTTGTAAATAACTTGTCAAAATTTAATTTTGAAATAATACTTAAATCTTTAATTTTAAGTTTTTTATTGATTTTAAAAGACAGTTCATTCTCTGAGCTTAAATTTATAGGACTATCATCTATTAAATCTAAATTAATATTTATAAATTTTCTGTAATTATTTAAATTAATTTTAGTCTCATTTGTTTTAAAATTTCCTGAGATTTCGAAATAATTATTAATTTTTTTAATTCTTATTTTTTGTGAAGCAATGAAGAATTTATCAAATGATAATTCTATTTCATTTAAATTTATTGCATCCTCATCTACTAAAAAATCAAATTTAATATTTTCAATTTTTGATTGGTTAGGTAATTTTATTTCTGCATCTGTTACATATCCATTTATAATATATTTAATATTTTTGGGATTATTTTCGTTGAAACTTATATTGGAAATTATTTTTACTTTTCCTTTTTTGATTTGTTTTAAAATTAAATTTCTAGCTATATTAAAGTCATATTCATTTATAAAATTAGTAAATTGATTAATATCGTTTTCTTTGGAAATTATTGATATCTCTGAGATTGGGTTTTTATTGCTAATATAATCAAAAATATTTAGATCAAACTTTATATTTTCTAATTCAATATCTTTTTCATTAATTGCTATTTGAGGGTCCAAGGTAAAAATCTCAAATTCAAAATTAGACAAATTTAATTTAAAATTTACTTGATTTAATTTTAATTTTATCTTCGGATCAATCTCTTTAACTTTTTCATTTATTAAACCATTAAAGTTATCCGTTCTAATTCCTGATGATGTTAAAAATATTAAAATTGCGACTAAGATGGTTATTATTGAAATTGTAATTATAGAAATTATTTTACGCATTTAATTTATATAGAGAACTTTCTAAAAAATTATCTATTTCTCCATCTAATACCTTTTCAGGACTAGAACTTTCAAAATTAGTTCTATTATCTTTTACCATTTTATAAGGGTGTAATACATATGATCTAATTTGATGACCCCATCCAATCTCTGACTTTGAATTTTCAAGATTTTCATTTTCTTTTTCTTTTTTTTTTAGCTCGTAGTCATAAAGCCTTGCTCTTAACATATTCATGCAAGTTTCTTTATTTTTGTGTTGTGATCTTTCATTTTGACATTGTACCACAATTTTTGTTGGCAGGTGTGTAATTCTTACTGCACTATCTGTCGTGTTGACATGTTGACCTCCCGCTCCACTAGATCTGTATGTATCTATTCTTAAATCTTTTTCTAAAATTTCAACATCAATATTTTCAGATATAACTGGGTATACCCAAACACTGGCAAAACTTGTATGTCTTCTAGCACCAGAATCAAACGGAGAAATTCTGACAAGTCTATGTATTCCTGACTCATTTTTTAATAATCCGTTTATGTAATCTCCACTTATTTTAATTATTGAAGATTTAATGCCTGCTTCATCGCCTTTATGTTCGCTGATAATTTCGATTTTGAAATCTTTTTTGGTTGCCCACTTCATATACATTCTTCTTAACATATCAGCCCAGTCTTGACTTTCAGTTCCTCCAGCACCTGCATGAAATTCTAAATAACTATTAAATGTATCATTATCATTTGATAGAAAACATCTTATTTCAATTTGTTTAATTTTATTAAAGAGTATTTTTATATTTGAGGTTGTCTCTTTAATCATTTCATTGTTGTGTTCCTCAATAGCTAAATCATAAATATCAAATAAATCTTTACTTTCATTTGATGTTTCTTCAAAATTATTTAATAATTTTTCTAAATTAGTTTTTTCACGTAAAACTTTTTCAGCATTTTTTTTATCCTGCCAAAAATCCGGTTTTTCTATTAAATTTGATAAATTAATTATTTTTTCTGAAATCTTAGTCTTTTCAAAGAAACTCCTTTATTCTTTGATTTATTTTTTCTAATTCTGATTTAATATTTAGTATTTCCTGATCCATTAATAAAATTTTAATATATTTGTTGTATTTAATCTACTATCAAAATTGTTAGATATATTATCTAGTTTATTATCATTATTTTTAAATGACTCTATTATGGCTAACTTGGTTTTAGGATTCGCTTTTTTTCCAGTTTTTGCATCTATGACCATCATATTTATATTGTCTGCAACTTTAAAAGGCCTTGCGTTAAAAGTATTTGCTGTTTTTTTTATGAAATCTTTAAAAACTGGCATTGCGGTTTTTGAACCTGTTTCAAATTTACCTAAACTCCCAGGATTATCATAGCCAATGTATACTCCAACCACTAAATTTGATGTAAATCCTATAAACCAAGTATCTGTATTTTTGTTTGTTGTTCCGGTCTTGCCAGCTAATTCGAGTTTCAATTCTTTTAAACCTTTTCCAGTTCCACGTTCTATAACACCTTTCAACATAGAAGTAATCTGATAGGCTGTTTGTGGTGAAAAAATCTGTTGATATTTATTTTTAATAATTGGTTTACTATTTCCTTCATATGAAATTAAGTCACAATTTTCACAGAATCTTTTTTCATTGTTAAAAATAGTTTTTCCTTCACTGTCTTGAATTCTATCAATTAATATTGGATTAACTAATTTTCCACCATTCAAAAAAGAACAATAAGCGCTTGTGATTTTTAACAAAGTCGTTTCAGCAGAGCCCAAAGATACTGACATAAGTTCATCTGGATTTTCGTAAATATTTAATTTTTTTGAAAAATTTATAATTTTGTCTATACCTAATTCTTGAGCTATTCGGACAGTCATTAGATTTCTTGATTTTTCTATACCTGTTCTTAGTGTTGAAGGTCCATAGAACTTTTTGCCGTAATTTTCTGGTTTCCACATTTTTAAATCATTTCCTTGATCTAATACTATAGGTGCGTCTAATACTAATGTTGTTGGTAAAAAATTATTTTCTAATGCTAATGCATATATGAAAGGTTTGAATGCAGATCCAGGCTGACGTTTTGCTTGAGATGCTCTGTTAAATTCACTTTGTTTAAAACTAAATCCACCTGACAATGCTAATACTCTTCCGCTATATGGATCCATCACAACAATGCCTCCATTAGCTCTTGGAAGTTGTTTTAAACTATAGTTTCCATCAGATAATTTCTTGACATAAATTATGTCACCAATTTTGAATAGTTTTTTGAATTCCTTTCGTGTCCAATCAATATCATTAAAATTAATTGTTCCATTATCATCATTTTGTGTTTTGATGACTGTTTCAAATTTGTCAATTCTAGTAACAACAGCCAACTCCCATCCTAAAGATTTTTCTAAATTTAAGTCTTTAAGATCTTTTTTCCAATTTTTGTATTTTTTTATATTTGATAGAGGACCTCTCCATCCTTTTCTCTTATCAAATTCTTGCAAACCATTCCTAAGTGATTGTGTAGCAATTTTTTGTAATTGTAAATCCAAAGGTGTCTTGATGTTAAATCCTTGTTTATATACTTTATCATATCCATATTTATCAATTACATTTTTTCTAACATCTTCTACATAATATCTAGAATCTTCTAGGTAAATTCTTTTTCTCTTTTGTAATTTAATTTTAGAGTTAATTAATTGAGAGTGTTGTTTTTGATCAATGAATCCATTATCTAATAAATTATTTAATACTAAGTTTCTTCTAAATTTTGCTAACTCCTTGTTTTTATATGGATTGTATTTGCTTGGTGCTTTTGGAAGAGCAGCTAGAAGTGCAGCCTCTCCATAATTGACTTCACTTATCGGTTTATTAAAATATCTTAAACTAGCTGATGCTATACCATAGCTACCCTCACCAAGATAAATTTGATTTAGATAAAGCTCTAGAATTCTTTTTTTTGATAAAACACGCTCAATTCTAAAAGCTAATATTGCTTCCTTTATTTTTCTATCAATGCTTACTTCATTAGTTAAAAGAAAGTTTTTTGCTACTTGCTGAGTAATAGTAGAGGCACCTTCTAATCTTTTTGAGTAAAGTAGATTAAATACGTTATTTTTAATTGCTCTTACTACTCCTTTGGCATCTACCCCCGGATGGTCAAAAAAGTTTTTATCCTCCGCAGATAAAAAAGCATTTATCACGGTTTGAGATATAGCAGAATATGGAACAAAAATTCTTTTTTCAGATGAAAAATCGCTTACTAACACTCCGTTTCCTGAATACAGCTTGCTTGATACTGGTGGTTTATAATTTTTAAGATATTTGTAATCAGGCAATTTATTGGAATAAGTCCAAAGAATAGATATTATTGATAAAAATATTAGAAGGGATGACAATAATCCAAATATTAGTAATCTTTTTAAGAACTTTTGCATTTTAGTTTAAATATCTTGCGAATTTGTTATTCTTAAGGCACAGAATTTATTAAATTAACTTATGAAAAAATCAGCAATATTATGTCAAAAAATTTATATATCGATGCATCGCATCCTAATGAAACTAGAGTTGTTCTTAAAAGTAATAATCATATCGAAGATTATGAATATGAAAGTATAAACAACACTTTAATTAAGAATAATATTTATCTCGGAAAAGTAAGTAGAATTGAACCTTCTTTACAAGCAGCGTTTGTTGACTTTGGAAGAGAAAGACATGGTTTTCTATCTTTTAATGATATCCAGTCTGATTATTATCAGCTACCTTTAAGCGATTTAGAAAAAATAAAACAAGAAGAAGAGAAGGTTCGAGAGGAACTTTCAAAACAAAGTGAAAACATAGAGGATAAAATTCTTGAAGGTAAAGAGGAAATTAAAATTGATGATCCTGTTGAAAAAAAAGAGGACGATGAAAAAGATAAAATAAATACTCAAAAAAAATTTCCATCAAAAAGATACAAAATCCAAGAAGTAATAAAACCAAATCAAGTAATTTTGGTTCAAGTGTTAAAAGATGAAAGGGGTTTAAAAGGAGCAGCGCTTAGTACTTTTATTTCCATTGCTGGAAAATACATAGTCTTAATGCCTAACACAGCCAAAGGTGGGGGAATTTCTAGAAAAATATTTAATCCAGGAGAAAGAAAAAAAATTAGAAATATATTAAATGAAATAACTATTCCAAAAGAGATGGGAATTATAGTTAGAACAGCAGGATCAAACAAAACAAAAAATGAAATCGAGAATGATTTAAAAAATTTAATTAAAGTTTGGGATCAAATAAAAGATAACGCATTAAATTCAATTGCCCCATCTTTAATTCATCAAGAAAGTGATATTATAAAAAGATGTATAAGAGACATGTACGATGATGAAACTCAAAATATATATGTTGAAGGAAATGAAGGATATCAAAAAACAAAAAATTATTTGAAATTAATGATGCCAAATCAATTAAAAAAAGTTAAAAAATATAGAGATAAAGTACCCCTTTTTTATAAAGAAAATATAGAAAAAAAATTATTTGAAATTTTTGAGACAGAAGTGAAACTGACTTCAGGTGGATATTTAGTAATAAACCCAACTGAGGCACTAGTTTCTATAGATGTAAACTCAGGAAAATCAATAAAACAAAAAAATGTTGAAAGCACTGCTTTTGATACAAATATCGAAGCGGCAGAAGAAATTGCAAGACAAATAAAAATAAGAGATTTATCTGGATTAATAATAATTGATTTTATTGACATGCTTAGTTTCAATAATCGAAGACAGGTTGAAAGAAAATTAAAAGAGAAATGTAGAAATGATAGAGCAAGAATTCAAATTGGTAGAATAAGTAATTTTGGATTACTAGAAATGTCAAGACAGAGATTAAGAGAAAGTAATGTCAAATGGCACATGAAATTGACAGATGAAACCTTTGTATTGAAAATACTTAAATTAATTGAAATAAAATCATTAGAACATAATGCAAAGTTAGTAGAATTAACTATTAACGATAAAATTGAAAAACATATTACTGATCACTATGACGAAGTAGTTAAATACTTTGAAAAAAAGTATAAAGCTAAAATTGATTTAAACACAAATAATGATTTAAATTTAGAAGACTATATAATTGAGTTCAAATCAAAAACAAAGAAAGTATTAGATAAAATTGAAAAAGTTGAGAAACTTGAAGCTTTAAAAATTGAAAACAAAAAAGATGATAATATTGCTAAAAATAAAGAGAGAAAGATATTTAAAAAAAGGAAGTTCAGAAAAAAATTTTACAAGAAAAAAACTAAATAATTCCTTTATTTGTAGTTGATGCAGATCCATATAAGTTTGGATTAATTCTTCCAGACAAATATGATTTTCTTCCAGAAATTACTGCAAGCTTCATAGCTTCTGCCATTTGAGATGGATTTTTAGCTTTTGCAATTGCAGTATTTATTAAAACACCGTCACATCCTAACTCCATTGCAATACTCGCATCAGAAGCTTGTCCAATTCCAGCATCAATAATTAAAGGTAATTTTGTTTGTTTTCTAATAATTTTAATATTAACTTTATTTTGTATTCCAAGACCTGAACCAATTGGAGCAGCAAGAGGCATAATTGCAACAGCACCTGCATTTTCCAATCTTTTTGCCATTAATGGATCATCATTGCAATAAACCATTACTTTAAAACCCTCTTTTGTTAATAATTCAGTAGATCTTAAAGTTTCGATCATTTCAGGAAAAAGGTTTCTTTTGTCACCTAATACCTCCAATTTTACTAATTTCCATCCACCTATTTCTCTTGCTAATCTTAAAGTTCTAATTGCATCTTCTGCCGTAAAACATCCGGCTGTGTTAGGCAAATATGTTATTTTTTTTGGATCTATATAATCCATTAATCTAGCTTTATTCTTATTAGATATGTTTACTCTTCTGACTGCAACTGTCACTATGTCTGCACCAGAAGTCTTTATAGCTTTAGCACATTCACTGAAGCTTTTATATTTTCCGGTACCAACTATCAAGCGTGATTTAAAAATCTTATTTGCTATCTTAAATCTTTTGTCAATCATTATCCACCACCGATAAAATGAACAATTTCTATTTTATCACCTTTCTTTAATCGAATTTTAGAAATTCTATTTTTATCTATAATTTTTTTGTTTAGTTCTATAGCTATTTTATTTAATGGCATTTTTAATTTTGTAATCAAGCTCTTAAGAGTAAATTTAGGAATTATTTGCATTTGCTTGCCATTTACAGTTATTTTTATTTTATTTTTAATATTCATATATTATAAAGAATTCGTGAGTAAAATATTAATCATTAATGGTCCCAATCTTAATCTAATAGGTGAAAGAGAACAATCACAATATGGTAGCAAAGATTATAAATTCCTAGAGGATATTTGTGAGAAAAAATCCAAAGAATTAAATTTAACTCTTGAAATGAAACAATCAAATGTTGAAGGAGAAATCGTAGATATTATTCAAGGTGCCAGAAACAAATTCGATGGAATTATAATTAATGCAGGTGGATATAGCCACACATCAGTTGCAATTAGAGATGCACTAGATATATTTAAAGGCAAGATAATTGAAATTCATATATCAAATATATATAAAAGAGAGGAATTTCGTCATAAATCTATAATAAGTGGTGTTGTTACAGGAATAATTTGTGGATTAGGAATAAATGGATATATTTTAGCCATAAATTCTATGCATGAGATGTTAAATGAAAATAAATAAAAATATAATCAAGGAGCTTACAGAATATTTAAATGAATTTAATCTTACAGAAATAGAATACACTGAAAAAGATATAAAAGTTAAAGTATCAAAATCTTCTGGATCAAATTTAGCATCAATTAAAGAAATAAAATCAGAAATAAAAACAGAAAATATTAAAATAGATAATGTTAGTGGGACTGAAGTTCCATCGCCTATTATAGGAACAGCTTATTTAGCACCAGAACCTGGTGGTAAAAAGTTTGTAGAAGTCGGTAAAAAAATTAACAAAGGCGATACAATAATGATTGTTGAAGCTATGAAAACAATGAATCACGTACCATCTCCAATAGCAGGTACTGTAAAAAAAATTTGCGTCGAAGATGGTCAACCTGTTGAATATGGACATACGATAGCGATAATTGAGTAATAATGTTCAAAAAAATTCTTGTTGCAAATAGAGGTGAGATAGCTGTTAGAGTTATAAGAGCCTGTAAAGAATGGGGCATACAAACAGTCGCCATCCATTCTGATGTTGATAGAAATAGTATGCACGTTAGATTAGCTGACGAAAGTATATGTGTAGGTCCACACCAAGCAGCAAATAGTTATTTAAACATTCCTGCCATAATGTCAGCTATTGAATTGACAAATTCCGAAGCTGTTCATCCGGGATATGGTTTTTTATCTGAAAATTATGAATTTGCTAAAATTCTTGAACAAAACAAAATTAAATTTATTGGTCCATCGTCCTCATTAATTAAAATGATGGGTGATAAAATTGAAGCAAAAAAAATTGCAAAAAAATATGGTCTTCCAGTAATTGAAGGATCTGAAGGTGGAGTATCTGATTTTAATGAAGCAAAAAAAATATGTAAACAAATTGGATATCCAGTGTTGATAAAGGCAGCTGGTGGTGGTGGTGGAAAAGGAATGAAAGTTGTTAGAAAAGAAGATGAATTTGAAAGCTTATTTTTGACTGCAAAAACTGAGGCAAGAAAGTTTTTTGGTAATGATGAAGTCTACATTGAGAAATTTTTTCAAAATCCGAGACATATTGAAGTTCAAGTATTATCTGGAAAAAATAGAACTGTACATCTTCATGAAAGAGATTGCTCTATTCAAAGAAGACATCAAAAATTAATTGAAGAGACACCTAGCCCTTTACTAAATGATCAAATAAGAAATGATCTTTTTGATAAAACTGTAAAAATGGTAAGCAAAATTGGATATGAAGGTGCAGGGACAGTAGAATTTATTTTTGAGGATGGAAAATTTTATTTTTTAGAAATGAATACTAGAATACAGGTTGAACATCCAGTAACAGAAGTAGTTACTGGAATAGATTTAATAAAAGAACAGATCTGGATAGCGTATGATGGTAATACTGCCTTAAAACAGGAAGATATTAAGCCAAGAGGTCATGCGATTGAATGTAGAATAAACGCTGAAGATGTGAGTAAAAATTTTCAACCTTCGCCAGGAGAAATTACGATGTGCCATCAACCTTCAGGTTTTAGGACTAGAGTAGATGGATCAATATTTCAAGGATATAAGGTAACTCCCTACTATGACAGTATGATTTGTAAAGTAATTTGTCATGGAAGAAATAGAACTGAAGCAATTCAAAGAATGCGGAGATCCTTGGATGAGTTTGTTATTGAGGGTATAAAGACAACAATAGACTTACATAAAATACTCTTAAACCACGAAAAGTTTTTAAATTCAGATTTTAATGTGAGTTGGCTTGACAAGGAAAAATTACTCTAAGAGTAACACTTTTTTAACCATATATCATAGACAGGATGATCAAAAGGTCTAATAGATGGAGATGATGCAAATGTCCAGTCATTAAAGATGAAGACCTTGTTTTCATCTTTGTTTACTGTATCTCTTACTTGCATGTATGCTATAACTTCCGGATCATCATCAAATTTTGAATTATTACATTTAAGAATATTTATAGATAGATTTTTAAATTTGTATTCCTTTCCAACTTTAATCTCTATGATATCACTCTGAGAGTTTACTTTATCTAGAATTGTTAAAACAGCGTAATTTTCTGTTTGTGTATGATTTTCACTCAAAGAATTATTCATTAACAAACAATAAGTAAAAAAAACAAGTATATAAACTCTAGCTTTTCCAAGAAGTGTATTTTTTGTTTGAAGCATTTTTACTTTTATTTTTTTTTGGATGATAAGAATTTTCTGTTCCTGTTTGATTTGGCATATGCTCTTTTTGCCAACTATATTTGTCTAATTCGTGACTGTTTTCAATTTTATTTCCCGTATGATGCATCCAAGAATACCATTCACTGGGTATTTTTGATGCCTCAACTTCCCCGTTGTAAATAACCCACCTTTTTCCTGACTTGCTCTCATAATATTTATTACCTAAATTATCTTCGCCGACCAATTTTCCAAATAAAATTGTATTTAGCCTTGTCCCAAATGTTTGATTGTTCCACCAAGTAAAAATTTCTTTAATCATTTTATTTAAATTATTTTCAATTTATAATTGTAAATTTACAATTAGACTATAATTAAAAAATGTATATACATAAATCTTATCAAGATTCAATTTACAAATAGGATTACAATGGCAAAATATTTAGTTGAAACATATTACACATGTAGCTTTAAAGTATCTCATTATTTAGATGATATAAATGTGGAAAATCTTAACAATTTAGAGAAAAATGACGATGGAAAATTTGAAATTATCGATATCAAGTTAGATAATAGAAAAACAAAAAATCTTCAAGATACCAAAAGTAGTAAAGTAGAAGTTGTTTCACAACCAATTAGTAATCAAGATATTAAAAATAGTAATAAAACCAAACCAATCGATGAGAATTTTAAAAAAAACATAACTGATAATATAGGTAAAAGATTTAGTATGCCTGATAGAAGAAAAGGTTATATCCAAAAAGCCTCAATAGGTGATCACAAAGTATATTTGCACACTGGTGAATATGAAGATGGTAAAATAGGAGAAATTTTTATTGATACTAGTAAAGAAGGTGAGCTAGTAAAGGCTCTTATGAATAATTTTGCAATCGCAATATCATTAGGTCTTCAATATGGGGTTCCACTAGACGAATTTGTAAATGCATATTTAGATACAAAATTTGAACCTTCTGGAAAAGTTTACGGAAATGATAGAATAATGAGCGCAAGTTCAATTTTAGATTATATTTTTAGAGAGCTAGCAATTTCTTACTTAAATAGAGAGGATTTGGCTCACACCCCGTCTATAACTGGAAATTCTGATACAAAAGAAAGTCAAGATAGCGAAGATCAAAATCAACTAATTAAACTTGTAAAAGATATCACAAGCAAAGGTTTTGTTAGAAACGACTACAAAAAGAAACTGGTAGATTTGTCAGATATTAGAATAAACCTAAAAGGAAAAAAATAACTAATTTTTTCTTTTTGAAATATTAAGTTCTTTTAATTGATTTTCGTCTACTTCAGACGGTGCATTCATCATTAAATCCTGAGCATTTTGATTCATTGGAAACATTGTTACCTCTCTAATATTTTTTTCTTCTGCTAATAACATTACAATCCTATCTATACCAGGAGCAATACCACCATGGGGAGGTGCCCCATAGCTTAAAGCATTAATCATACCACTAAATTTCTCATTCACTGTTTCCTCAGAGTAACCAGCAATTTTGAATAATTTATACATTAAATCAGGTTTATGGTTCCTGATTGCTCCTGAAGATAATTCAATACCATTACACACAATATCGTATTGAAAAGCTTTTAGTTTCAGAGGTTCTGAAAGATCTAAATTATCAATATCACCTTGCGGCATTGAAAAAGGGTTGTGGCTAAATTCGATCTTTTTGGTATTTTCATCTATTTCAAACATTGGATAGTCCACTACCCAACAAAATGAGAAAACATTTTCATCAATTAAATTCAACTCATTTGCTATTTTATTTCTCGCATTACTTAATAATTTCTCAACTTCAGATTTATTTCCGCAAGACATAAATATTGTGTCACCTACTTCAGCATTCATTTTTGTCATTATTTCTTTGATAGACTCTTCAGAAAAAAATTTTCCCACTGGTCCTTTAGCACTCAATTTCTCCAAATTTTCTATAGAAAAATATGCAAGACCAGATGATCCTTCATGTTTTGCCCATTTATCAATTCCGTCAAAAAAACTTCTTGGTTTTTGAGATGTATTTTTTGTAACTATTCCTCTAACTATCGATCCTTTACTTACTAATTTTTTAAATATTTCAAAGTTAACATCGTCTCTTTTAAAAATTTCAGTAATATCAGCTATTTCCAAAGGATTTCTCAAATCTGGTTTGTCAGAGCCGTATTTAAGCATAGCCGTATCAAAAGGAATTCTGGGAAATTTTTCATGGAGTAACTTTTTAGAGGAAAATTTTTTGAATAAATTTACAAATAACTCCTCAACTATTTTGAACACATCCTCTTGTTCAACAAAAGACATCTCCAAGTCAAGTTGATAAAACTCACCTGGACTCCTGTCAGCTCTTGCGTCCTCATCTCTAAAACACGGTGCAATTTGAAAATATTTATCAAAACCAGATACCATAATTAATTGTTTAAATTGTTGTGGCGCTTGAGGTAATGCGTAAAATTTACCAGGATTTAGTCTGCTTGGTACTAAAAAGTCTCTAGCACCCTCTGGGCTAGATGAGGTTAATATAGGTGTTTGATATTCTAGAAAACCATATTTTTGCATTTCAGTTCTAATAAATGAAATAATTTTAGATCTCAAAATAATATTATTATGAATCTTATTTCTCCTTAAATCTAAGAATCTGTACTTTAATCTAATTTCTTCAGAATATTCTTGATCTGAAAAAATAGGTAGTGGCAATTCCTTAGTTCTTGCAAGTATTTTAAATTTTTCAATTCCTACCTCAATTTCTCCAGTATTTAAATTTTTGTTAATTGTATCTTTTTCTCTAGCTAAAACTTTACCTTCAACTTGTAGTACAGTTTCTAATGGAAGTTTTTCTATTTCTTTAAATATTTTTTTACCCTCATCAATTACACATTGAGTTAGTCCATAGTGATCTCTTAAATCTAAAAATAATAGATTTCCATGATCTCTTTTTTTATTTATCCAGCCTGATAACTTTATTGTTTGATCTTTGTTATTTAAAGTTAGTTCTCCGCAAGTGTGTGTCCTATATTTGCTCAATTTATTATCTCTTTTATTATTTTAAAGTTAATAGATTTCTTTTTCTTTAAACTCAATTCATCAATCTTATATATAAATTCATGCATTTTACTATACGATCTCGCAATTCTTTTTATAATATAATCTATAATTTTGTTATCCAATTTAATTTGTCTATCGGAGAAGCTTTTTAAAATTATTGCATAAATCAACTCATCATCTGGCTGTTCAATTGTAGCGATAATGCAGTTCTTTAATCTTGATAATAAATCTGGGAGTGTAAATTTCATTGTATCTATTGGTTTTTTTGACGAGATTAATAAATATTTATTATCCTGTTCAACTAAATTGAATATAGAATAAAGAAGTTTTTCGTCAAAACTTTCTTCTAGGTCTTCAATTATTATACTGTTTGAAAGTTTAATTTTTTTTAAAATCTTATCTTCGATATTGTTGCTATATAAATATAAAGCGTTACTTTTTTTTTTAAATATGTTTGATAAATGTGTTTTGCCAGAATATTTTTCTCCAGCTAAGTTGACAATTTTTTTTTCCCATTTAGGCCAGGCTTCTATAATATTTTTTGCAAAATAATTACTTTTAGACACATAGTAATCATTTTCATCAAAACTTTCAGCAATTCCAAAGTCTAAGAGTTTTTGATCTAATTCTCTCATTCTATATTCCAAATATTACTAGATGAATTTATATTTATATTATTCACTTTTAAAGTATTTAGAAATTTTTCAGGATTATTATTGTAAGTTATTTTATATATAATATCTTCACTACTAATTTTTTCTATTTCATATTCATATACAAAATCTGATTGATTTAATATATTTTCTAATTTCTCAGAAATTATGAAATTGCTGTTTTTTACTGAAATTTTTATGGGTATTGAAATTGAGGTATTGATTTTATTAATTAACTTCCATTTATCTTCATATAAATTTTTTAAGTTTAAAATAATTTGATCTAATAGTTTATTATCTTCATAATTGATGTTTTTTTGATCTAAATTAAATTTGAAGTTTGAATTTGAAAAACTAATTTTGGAAAATATTTGTAAATTTTTTTTATTTTTATAAAATACAACAATAAAAATATTTTCGAAGTTATATTTATTTGCAATCTCAGATAAATCATTGTTTTCAATATTATTTTTTAATCTTTGAAAAAGACGGAAATTTTCAATATTTTCATCTGGTAAATTATAATTTAATAAGAAATAATTTTTATTAACATTATTCCAATTATTATAAAAATAATTTTGATCAAAAAACTTAATTTCGTTACTTTGTGTATCAATTAAAATTGGGATAAAAAGCACGTCTGTATCTTTTGGAACAGAGGAAATAACATTTTTTCCTCTAATAAATGATATTAATTTTTCTTTGTCAAACTTAACCTCAAAATCAACCTCATAATTATTGTCTACAAATTTTTCATTTGTTATGGAAAAATTATCTATCAATGAATTAATTTTATTGTTTGGTACATTTTTAAATAAATTTATATCTTTACTTTCTACAATTCTAAAAATTAATGTTTTAAATCCTTTTTTGAAACCCTTTTTTATTACTTCATCTTTGTTAAAATTTATGTCGTATTGTTCTTTAATTTTAATATTTTTAACTGTGTAATTGTCTGCAAATACTATAGTTGTGGAAAACTTGATAAAAACTAAAATGAAAAGTAAAAAAAAAAAGTATAAGTAAATATTAATTTTATTTTTGATTAAAAACATAACTGAAACATGGGATCGAAGAATTTTACATATGAGAAAAGTGGTGTAAGCATAAAAAAAGCAGATAAATTTATTAAATTTATATCCTCAAGTACAAAAAAATCAAAAAAAAGTGGTAAATTTAAGAATATTGGAGGTTTTGGAGCGCTAACAAAACTGCCAAGTAATTTAAAGAATCCATATCTTGTAACTAGCACAGATGGAGTTGGTACAAAAATTGAAGTTGCAAATATGCTAGGTAAATTTGATACAATTGGAGTGGATCTTGTGGCAATGTGTGTAAATGACATTATAGTTCAAGGAGCGAAACCTTTAGTTTTTTTAGATTATATATCTGTCGAAAAAATCGATACGAAAAAGCTAAAAAATATAATTAGAGGAATTATTAAAGGCTGCAAATTAGCTGACTGTGAATTAGTTGGTGGAGAAACTGCAGAAATGCCTGGAACATATTCCAAAGGTAAATTTGATATTGCAGGATTTTCTTTAGGCTTAGTAGAGAAAGACAAAATATTATTAAATAAAATAAAAGAAAAAGATTTAGTATTGGCAATACCTTCCAGTGGTCTCCACTCAAATGGATATTCCTTAGTAAGACATATTATAAAAAAAAAGAAAATTAATATAAAAAAAAATTCATTTTTAAAAAAAGAATTATTGGTACCAACTAAAATATATGTAATGCACGTATTAGAATTAATTAAAAAAAAGTATTTAAATGCTTGTGCAAATATCACTGGTGGTGGATTAAAAGACAATATTGAAAGAATAATACCAGATAATTACTGCGCTGAAATAAATTTAGAAAAAATAAAAACATTAAAAATATTTAGATGGCTTAAAAGTCAAGGTGTTAGCGATCAAGAAATGTTAAAAACTTTTAATTGTGGTGTGGGTTTTTGTTTAATAGCAAAACGTTCAAACTACAAAAAAATAATTAGATTTTTTCCAAAAAAATATAAACCATATGTCATTGGAAAAATTACAAAAAATTCAGAAAAAGTAAAATTGAGTGGAAAAGTTATCTGGTAAAAAAAATACAGCAGTTTTAATAAGTGGTAGAGGTAGTAATCTAAGATCGCTAGTTAAATATTCAAAAACGAAAAAATCTTTAATTAGAATTGTTCTAGTTGTATCTAATAATTTTAGTGCAAAAGGATTAGATTATGCAAATAAGTCTAAGATCAATAACGTCTTTATTAAAGATTCTAATAAAAAAAGTTTTGAAGATCGTTTGTTAAAATTATTAAAAAAGAATAATGTTGATTTGATTTGTTTAGCTGGATTTATGAAAATACTATCAGGTAGTTTTATAAGAAAATTTAATAAACCTATACTTAATATTCACCCTTCTCTTCTTCCTAAGTATAAAGGCCTAAATACACACAATAGAGCAATTCAAAATAAAGACAAATACTCTGGAGCTACAGTTCATATCGTCAATGAGAAAATAGATTCAGGTAAAATTATATTACAAAAAAAAGTAAAAATTCTAAAATCTGACAGTGGAAAAAGTTTAGAAAAAAAAGTTTTAAAAATCGAGCATAAAATATACCCAAAAGCAATTTTTAGACTACTAGCTAGTGATTAAAAAAAAAATCTAGTTCAATCTTAGCATTTTCAGGACTGTCTGAACCATGAACAGAGTTTTTATCAATTGATATACCGTATTTTTTCCTCAAAGTACCCTCATCTGCGTCAACTGGATTTGTTGCTCCCATTAACTTTCTATTTTCCGCTACTGCATTTTCACGTTGTAAAGTCATTACAACAATAGGACCTGATGATAAATAAGCGCATAATTCTCCATAAAATGGTTTGGACTCATGCACTTTATAAAATCTTTCAGCTTCCTCTTTAGATATATGTATTTTTTTTTCTTTTATTATTTTAAATCCTTTATTTGTGAATTCCTGCTTAATCTGGTCTTGAAGATTTCTTTCAACTGCATCTGGTTTAATTATTGATAAGGTTTGCTCAATATTACTCATAGTTATCCTCAATTAATTTATTTAACAATCTTACTCCATAACCTGTTGCACCACCAGAGTTAAGCGCTCCTCCATATTTTGAAAATGCCATGCCAGCAATATCTAAGTGAGCCCAAGGAGTTTTATTTATTATGAACCTCTGTAAAAATTGTGCTGCTGTGGTCGAGCCTGCACCACCTACATAATTAATATTCTGCATATCTGCGTTTTTAGAATTTATTAACTTGTCAAAGTTTTCGTTTAAAGGCATTCTCCAGAGTTTTTCTTCAACACTTTTACCTGCATCAATGAGTTGTTTAGATAATTTATCATTGTTTGAAAATAGACCTGCATATTCTGAGCCAAGAGAAACAATTATAGCACCAGTCAATGTTGCTAAATCAACAATAAATTGCGGCTTAAATTTTTCTTCTGCAAATGTTAATGCATCTGCTAAAACTAATCTTCCTTCAGCATCAGTATTTAAAACTTCAATCGTTTTTCCACTATAAGATTTAACAATATCACCAGGTCTTTGAGCGTTTCCACTTACCATATTTTCTACAAGTCCAACTACTCCAACGGCATTAATTTTTGACTTTCTTAACGCAAGTGTCTTCATTAAACCAACTACAGTAGCAGAACCTGCCATATCATAAGTCATATCTTCCATAAATTTTGCTGGTTTTAAAGAATAACCTCCTGTATCGAAGCACACACCTTTTCCTACGAACCCCAATGGTTTAGATTTACTTTTTGTGCCTTTCCATTCTATAGTTACTAAGTATGAACCTCTTATACTTCCTTGGCCTACACCCAATAAAGCGTTCATACCCATCTTTTTTAATTTTTTTTGATCATATACAGTAACTTTCAATCCAAATTTTCTTAATTTAAGTATACGTCTTGCATATTCATCTGGATGTAGAACATTTCCTGGCTCTGAAACTAAATCTCTAGTAAGAAAGATGCCCTCTAATAGTGAATTTAATTTATTTCTCAACAGATTTGTTTTTTTTGATTTATGTCCAACTATATATAAGTTTGTTGTTATGTTTTTTGATTTATCAGTTTTATAAACATCAAATTCATATGATTTAAGTTGCGCGCCGTGTAAAAACCTCTCTAACTGTATATTTGTAATATTAGATAAATTTGTTTCAAAAAAAGATTTTTCTATTTTATTGTTTTTTAAAAATAGAAATAAATTGGATCCAAGTTTCTCATAATCTAAAGAAGTTTTAGACTTAGTGCAATTTACAAAAATGTATATTTTGCCATTTAAATTTTGAATTAGAAATTTTCTCTCTGAGAATAATTTATTAGCAAATAAAGATTTATTTAGAGATTTAACAATTTTGTGATTAGCGGATTTGTCTGTTAATAAAATAACCTGATTATCTTTGGCTACTTTTGGTACTTTAATTACAAATTCTAATTTTAGCTTCATTTTTTTGAAATATTTAATAGATAATGTTGTATATTTATTAAATTACTAATTTCAATGAATAAATTAATATTTAGAAAATTATATTTGGACATATTGTCTTTTTTTTTACTTTCATCATTAGCAATAACTCTTATAGTGTGGGTAATTCAAGGCGTAAACCTTCTAGATATAGTTTCAGAGCAGGGTCATGCTATAAAAGTTTATCTAATCTATTCTTTTTTAAATATTCCGAAAATATTTAGCAAGTTGCTAACTTTTACATTTTTTTTATCATTATTCGTAATAATTGTAAGATATGAAGAAAATAATGAAATATTAGTTTTTTGGACTAATGGGATAAAAAAAATTACATTTATAAATTTTATAGGAAAACTCTCAATATTTTTTGTATTTATTCAATTAATACTAAAGTTAATTATCGTACCATATACTCAAAATTTAGGACAAGAGTATTTAAAAAATTCCTCGATTGATTTCTTCCCTAATTTAATTAAGGAAAAAGAGTTTTCCAATGTAATGCGTAATTTAACAATTTTTGTAGAGGAAATTGATAAAGATAATTTTTATAAAGGTATTTATATCAAAGAAAAATTAGAAGATGATGATTATAAAATAATAATTGCAAATAAAGGAGAGTTAATTACCGAGAATAGCAAATATAGCTTTAAACTTTTAGATGGAAAAATTACAAATATTAATAAAACAGGAAATTTTAATCTTGGTTTTAAAGAAACTTTATATGATATTTCTAAATTAAACTCAAAAACAAGAAAAATTAAAGAGGTAGATGAAACAAAAACATCAGAATTAATTTTTTGTCTGGAGAAATTTATAGATGAAAGAAAAAAATTAAATATTAAATGTGAAGCAGAGAATGCATTCTTGTTGAAAGATATTTATGAAGAACTATTCAAGAGAGCAGTGAGTCCGATTTACTTAATTTTATTATCTTTAATAAGTTCACTATTAATTATAAAGCCAAAAAATAATTTTTTTCTAAATTATTACAAATTTATACTATTTTTCTTTGGTTTTTTAATAATAGTTTTTTCTGAAATAAGTTACAAATTTATCAATTTTTCAATTTATTATGAAATTTTCTTCTTAGTTTTGCCGTTACTTTCGATATTTTTATTTTATGCATACATCATGTTAAAAACAAACTTTAAAATTAAATATTTATGATAATTAAAAAATATCATACCTATATATTTTCAACTTTTGTTAAAAATTTTTTAATTACGAGTTTGGTCTTTTTTTGCATTGTTGTTATTATAAATATATTTGAAGAAATTAGATTTTCTGAAAAATATAATACTGAAGTATACTATACTATTTATCTCTCGCTATTAAATGCCCCCTCATTAATGTTTGAAATATTTCCTTTTATTTTTCTGATATCTGTAAAATTTTTTTATATTTCACTTAAGGAAAAAAATGAGATAGAAATTTTAAATTCTAATACAATAAGTAATTTTAAAATTATAACAATTTTAACGATAATATCTGCTATTCTAGGCATATTTATACTATTATTTTATTATTCATTTTCATCAAATTTAAAAAGTAAATATTTGGATCTGAAAAATAGATTTTCTAATACCAATGAATATCTAGCTGTTGTTAATGATGATGGCTTGTGGATAAAAGAAGAAATGGAAAGTAGCATTTTTATTATAAATGCAGAAAAATTTGACAGAAATGTACTTAAAAACATAACAATAACTGAAGTTAACAAGTATTATAATAATAAGAATACGATTAATGCAAAAGAAGCAAACATAACAGCCAAAAATTGGCTTTTGAAAAATGTTTCAATAATTACTGATAATGGAATTAAAAATGATCTTAAAAGTTATCTTTATAACTCTTCTTTCAATGGAGAAATAATTTCTAATTTGTTCTCTAATTTAAATTCTTTAAACATTTATCAATTGCATAAATTATCAAAAAATTATCAAAAAATTGGTTACTCAAATACAGAAATCAAAATTCAACTAAACAAAATATATAGTATGCCTATTTTTTTTATGCTAATGACTGTATTGGGTTTTATTGTAATTTGTAAAATAAAATATTTTAAATCCAAATTTTTTGTTTCGATATTCGGAATTTTTATTTCTGTAGTAATTTATTATTTTAATTATTTTTCAGGAATCCTTGGGGCAAATGGTGTATTACCAATATATTTGTCTGTTTGGACTCCTCTTTTAATACTTTTTTTAATTTGTAATATAGGAATGTTGAAAATAAATGAGGTTTAATAGTTTTGTAATAGGTATTTTAGTTTATTGTCTTACAAGCTTTAATGTTTTCTCTCAGGAGATTTATTTTGACTCTTCAAATATAGATATTAAAGAAGATGGAAATATTATTTATGCTTATAATTCAAATACAAATATTCCTAAAAAAAAGTTAAAAATTAAATCTGATAAGGTAGAATATATAAAAAATGAAGAAAAATTAATTTTCAAAGAAAATGTTTTTTTCTATGATACTAAGAATGATATAGTCATTGAAAGTAAAAGAGTAGATTATAATCAAAAAGAAGATACAATTTATTCCTATGGTGAAACAAAAATAAAAGTAAGAAGTAATTATGATATTTTTTCAAAAAATATTACTTTAGATAGAACTAAACAAATAATATATGGAAAAGATAAAACGACTATAAATGACAAAATAAGTAATATTTATAAACTTGAAGATAAATTTAAATTTAATATTGCTAAAGATCTTTTAAAATCAAATAAAGCATCGTTGATTGATAAAAATAAAAATAAATATTTTTTTGATGATGTAATTATTAATCTAAAGAAT
>CACNTW010000010.1 GCA_902623495.1 uncultured Pelagibacteraceae bacterium
ATCAATAGAATTAGCAAAAAAATTGATTAAAAAATTTGATTTAACCTCAAGATTAAATCATTATCCATCAGAACTTTCAGGTGGGGAAAATCAAAGAATAGCAATTGCTAGAGCTTTAATAAACGAGCCAAATATTATTCTTGCTGATGAACCTACTGGCAGTTTAGATTTTGAGAATGCCAAACAAATATTCAAAATCTTATTTAATTTAAAAGAAAAAAATAGAATTATAATTTTTGCAACCCACAATAGATATTTTGCAAATATGGCAGATTGTAAAATTAAAATGATTGGTGGTAAGATGAGCATCACCAATGAAAGAATCAGTTAACAAAACGTTTAATCAATTTAAAATACATACTCAATATTCAATTTGCGAAGGTGCTGTAAAAATTGATCAATTAAAAGATTTCTGTAAAAAAAATAAAATTAAATCTTTAGGCTTATCAGATACTTATAATTTATCAGGTGCATTAGAGTTCTCAGAAAGTTTATCATCTGTTGGCACACAGCCTATTATTGGTACTCAGATATTATTTAAATATAAAGAATTTAAGGGTTTAATTCCTCTAATAGCAAAAAATTATGATGGTTATAAAAATATAATAAAACTATCATCAAAATCGTATTTGGAAAATTCAGATACTACAGATCCATATTGTGATTTGATCGATCTTCTAAAAAATCCAGAGGGCATTATAGTTTTAACTGGTTCTATCAAATGTTTGTTTGGATATTTATTTAATAAAGGTTTATTCAACGAGATCGAAGAAATACTGATTAAGTTAAAAGAAAAATTTAATGACAATATTTATATAGAAATTCAAAGACATAATAACATCAATGAAAAAGATTTTGAGAATTATAATCTTAAAGTTTCAGAAAAGTTAGAATTGCCAATTATTGCTTCAAATGAAGTTTATTATTTAGAAAAAAATATGTTTGAAGCGCATGATGCACTTATGTGTATAGGTAAAAAAACTTATGTGAACGACTCAAATAGAGAAAAACTCACAAATCAACATTATTTTAAATCATCAGATGAGATGATTGATCTTTTTAAAGATTTACCTGAGGCATTAGAAAATAATTTTAATTTGCCATTTAGATGTTCGTTTAAGCCAAATTTTTCTAAACCTATTTTACCAAGTATTTCATCTTCTAAAAAAGATCCAAATGATATATTAAAACATTTATCTTTTGAGGGACTTAAAGAAAAATTCAAATTATTTTTTGATATAGAGTCTATTAATATTGATAAAAATGAAAAATATTTAGAATATAAAAAAAGATTGGATCATGAAATACGAATAATAGTTGAAATGAATTATTCTGGTTATTTCTTGATCGTTTCAGATTATATTAGGTGGGCTAAGCAGAATAAAATACCTGTAGGACCTGGTAGAGGATCTGGAGCAGGTTCTTTGGTTGCTTGGTGCTTATCCATTACTGATATAGATCCAATAAAATTCAATCTTATTTTTGAAAGATTTTTAAATCCTGATAGAATTTCAATGCCAGATTTTGACATAGATTTTTGTGAAGAAAAAAGAGATTTAGTTTTTGAATATTTAACCACTAAATATAAAAATAGCGTAGCACACATTATTACTTTTGGTAAGCTTAAGGCAAGAATGGTAATTCGAGATGTTGGTAGAGTTTTAGGATTACCTTATGGTTTTGTTGATAGTATTTGTAAAATGATACCATTTGATCCATCTAGACCTATGTCTTTACAAGAATGCATTAATGTCGAACCTAGATTGCAGAAGTTAATTAAAGAAGATAAAAGGGTAGATCGTTTAGTTAATTTATCTCTCAAATTAGAAGGTTTAAATCGTAATGTTGCTACTCATGCAGCAGGTGTAGTTATAGCAGATAAAAAATTAACAGATACTGTCCCTTTATACAAAGATAATTCGTCCAATCTTCTTTTACCTTCAACCCAGTTTGATATGTACTCAGCAGAAAATGCAGGTCTTATAAAATTTGATTTTTTAGGTTTAAAGACACTTACAGTTATTGATAAAGCACAAAAATTAATTAATAAAAATAATCCTGAATTTAAAATTGATAAAATTAATTACGAAGATCAGAAAGTATATAAATTGCTATCAAGTGGTAAAACAGTTGGATTATTTCAACTTGAAAGTTCAGGAATGAAAGATGCTCTTATTAATATGAAACCAAACAGATTAGAGGATATAATTGCATTAGTAGCTTTATATAGGCCTGGACCGATGAGTAATATACCAATATATAATGAATGTAAGCATGGTAAAAGAGAACCAGACTATCTTCACCCAAAATTAGAGCAAATTTTAAAACCAACCTATGGAGTAATAATTTATCAAGAACAAGTTATGCAGATAGCTCAAGTTCTTTCAGGATTTACAGCAGGAGAAGCTGATATTTTGAGAAGAGCAATGGGAAAAAAAAAAAGAGCAGAATTAGAAAAGCAAAAACAAAGATTTGTTGATGGAGCATTCAAAAATGGAATAAGCAAAGATATTGCTGCTGGGATTTTTTTAAAAATTGAACCATTTGCAGAGTATGGTTTTAATAAAAGTCATGCAGCCGCATATGCAGTAATTGCTTATCAAACTGCTTATTTAAAAACATATTATCCGCATGAATTTTTTGTTGCTTCAATGTCAATGGAATTATCAAATCAAAAAAAATTAAGTGAGTTTTATGAAGAATTAAAGAGAGTTAATATTAATATTGTTAGACCCGATATAAATAAGTCTTTTGCTGACTTTTCATCAGATGGAGAAAATTTTTTTTATGCGTTGGGTGCAATTAAAAATGTTGGATATGAGGCTATTTCAAATGTAATTCAAGAAAGAATTAATAATGGAAAATTTAAAAATCTTTCAGATTTTGTTAATAGAATTAATCCAAAATATATAAATAAATTACAATTAGAGGGGTTAGTGCAAGCAGGAGTTTTTGATAAATTAAATAATAATAGACAGTCGTTATTTAAGTCAATACCTAGTATCATTTCGAAATCAAAAAATATTCATGAAAATAAGTCTTTAAACCAAATTGACCTATTTGGAAATCAAGAACATGAAGAATTAAATTTTATTGATAAAAGCGAAGATTGGGAGAAAGATATTAAACTTACCAAAGAATTTGAGACGTTAGGGTTTTATATTTCAGACCATCCATTAAATCAATACAAATCTGTGTTTAAACAATATAATATTGTCAATTATGACCTTTTTGAAAATAATAAAAATATATTGAGTTCGAATGTTGCTTGCACGGTACTTAAAGTTCAAGAAAAAAAAACTAACAAAGGTAATTCTTATGGAATAATAAAATTTTCAGATTTATCAAATGTATTTGAATTATTTATTTTCTCAGACATATTTGAAATTAACAGAAATAATTTAAAAGAAGGTAATTCTATAATGTTAACATTAATAAAAAATTATTCAGATGATAATAGAATTCAAAAAAGGATAAATGTAAAAAAAATGATTTCGTTGAAAGAATTATTCAATCAACCAATTAAAAATATAACATTTAAATTTAGAGAAATTGAAGATCTAAAGAAATTAAAAGATTTAAGTCATATAAATGGTGAAACTGCAGTTAAAGTTTTGCTTGATAAAAATAACAAAATTCACACTTTTCAACTTAAAGATAAGAGAAAAGTAAATAACCAGCTTTTAAATTCTCTTAATTTAACTGAAAATGTTGTAATTGAATAAAAAAAAGGTTGTTTTTTTTTAAATTAATAGTATCAATCTCGAAATTAACACGCACACAATTTGTGGTTTTATACCTCCGGTCCCTTATGGGCAGAAATTGTGGTGGCATAACCGGGAATAAAAATGAATATACCAAAAATAACAATAGAACAATTACTAGAAGCAGGAGTCCACTTAGGGCATAAAACTTTAAGATGGAACCCAAAAATGAAAAAATACATTTTTGGAAAAAGAGATTCAATACATATAATTGATTTAACTCAAACTCTTGAATTAACAAATGTGGCATTAGAAAAAGTGTATAATACTATTTCTTCAGGGGGCAAAATTTTGTTCATATCCACAAAAAAACAGGCTTCTGAAGCTGTAGCTCAATTAGCTAAAGACACTGATCAATATTTTGTAAACTATAGGTGGCTGGGTGGAATGTTGACAAATTGGGGGACAATTTCAAATTCAATCAAGAAATTGAATAAAATTAATTCGGATCTAAATTCTGAGAATAGAGGATTTACAAAAAAAGAATTATTAAAAATGAGTGGACAAAGAGATAAATTACAACGGTCACTTGGTGGAATAATGGAAATGAAAAAAATTCCTGATTTAGTTTTTATTATTGATACAAATTATGAATCATTAGCTATTAAAGAATCAATAAAATTGGGAATTCCTATAATTGCTATTTTGGATACAAATTCTAACCCTGATGGAATTGATTTTCCTATACCAGGAAACGATGATGCCAGAAGATCAATTGATCTATATTGTAACTTAATGAAAGGCACAATTGAAGATGCAAAAAAAAATATAAAGCAAACAGATGTAATTGAAAAAAAAGAAGAACAAAAAAATATAAAAAAAGAAATCAGCTCAATTAAAAAGACCGAGAACAAAACAAATAATTGAAAATAAAATGAGTGACATCATAAAGGTAAAGGAATTAAGACAATCTACAGGCGCAGGTTTTAAAGATTGTAACGCTGCATTAAAAGAATCAAATGGTGATCTTGAAAAAGCTGCTGAAATATTAAGAGTTAAAGGTATTGCAAAAGCATCAAAAAAAATGTCAAGAGACGCTAAAGAAGGCGTAGTTGTTATAAATGGAACTGATGACAAAACATCTTTAATAGAAATTAATTGTGAAACAGATTTTGTTGCAAAAAATGATGATTTTTTAAGTTTTGTTAAAGAATTGGGTAAAATAAATAACACTTGTTCATCTGACCTAAATAAATTGAAAAATACTAACATGTCTAATGGAAAAACAGTCCAAGATAATTTGGTTGCATTAATAGCTAAAATTGGAGAGAAAATAACGATTGGAAAGTCAAAAACAATTGAAAATTCTAACACACAAAATTTTATTTACCAACATTCGGTGATTAATGAAAATGTCTCAAAATTAGGTGTCGTTGTTTCATTAGAGGCATCAGATAAAGGAGATAAATTTAAAACATTCGGCAAGCAATTATCAATGCATATTGCTGCTTCCAATCCAATTGCGTTATATTCAGATGAAATTCAACAAAAAATTGTAGATAAAGAACAAGAGCTGATTTTTGAGGAATTAAAAAACTCTGGAAAACCAGAGGAAATAGTAAAAAAAATCAGTTTGGGAAAAATTAATAAATTTAAAGAGGATAATAGTTTAATGACTCAAGATTGGGTTATGGAGCCTAAAAAAAAAGTTAAAGATATAATTTCTGAAATAAATATACCAAATTTGAAAATAAAAGAATTTACACGAATAAAAATTGGCGAGTAATGTTTGAAGAAAATACTTATAAAAATAAGATGTCAAAAACTTTAGATGTGTTTTCTAAAGAGTTAAATTCTCTAAGAACTGGAAGAGCAAACGCTAACATGCTTGATATGATTAGAGTAGATGTTTACGGACAAAAAATGCCAATAAATCAATTAGGAACAATTACTACACCAGAGCCAAGAACTATCAATATACAAGTATGGGATATTAGTAACGTTCCCATGATTGACTCAGCTATAAAAAAATCAGAGTTAGGATTGAATCCTCAAATAGACGGTCAGGTATTGAGATTACCAATTCCAGACCTAAGTGAAGAGAGAAGAATAGAAATGAAAAAAATTGTTAAATCCATGGGTGAAAAATGTAAAGTGTCCATTAGAAATATACGAAGGGAAGGTAATGATGAATTAAAAAGACTTATGAAATTAAAAGAAATATCCGAAGACAATGAAAAAAAATTTGAAAAGATAATTCAAGAAATAACAGATAATAATATTAAATTGATTGATGAAAAAGTTTCATCAAAAGAAAAAGATATAATGACTATATGAACCCACCAATGCACGTAGCCATAATCATGGACGGTAATGGACGTTGGGGAATAAAAAAAAAAAATTCCAGAAAATATGGTCATAAAAAAGGCCTTGAAACTGTTGAAAAAATAATTTTTGCAGCAATTGAAAAAAATATAAAATTTCTAACTCTTTTTGTTTTTTCGACAGAAAATTGGAAAAGACCTATTAAAGAAGTAAATTATTTATTTAAACTTCTTAATAATTATATTGACAAAGAGATAAATAATCTCTTGAAAAAAAAAATTAAAATTAAAGTCATTGGTAACATTAAACCTTTCCCAAAGTTATTAAAAACTAAAATCAGAAAAGTTGAATTAAAATCAAAATACAATAATAAAATTCAAGTTAACATGGCATTAAATTACGGTTCACGTCAGGAAATAATTAATTCTATAAAAACTATTAATAAACGTAAATTAATTATAAATGAAAAAAATATTAATAAATTTCTATACACATCTTCAATTCCTGATCCTGATATATTAATTAGAACAGGCAACACTAATAGAATAAGCAATTTTTTAATGTGGCAATCTATATATACGGAGATTTTTTTTATTAAAAAAATGTGGCCTGATTTTACAAAAACAGATTTTTTTAAAATTTTACAAAAGTTTAATAAAATCAATAGAAATTTTGGTGGCTTAAATGTTAGAAATTAATAAAAGGATACTTACATCTATCTTTTTAATTATATCATTGTTTTTAGCTTTTTATTATGAAATTTTTTTATTTATTTCTCTAATTTTTATTTTTTTCCAAATTTTTTATGAATTTCAATTAATTCTAAAAAAAATAATATCCAAAAAAAAACCTTTTTTTACTTTTTCGATATTAATTTTAATATTAGTTATTTTACTTTTTTTACTTACTCAAATTTGGATTGTATTGACTGGAAATAATTTAAGCCATAAAATAAATTTACTATTTATTATATTAATATGTATATCAACAGATATTGGTGGTTTTATCTTTGGTAAGATATTTAAAGGTAAAAAAATAACTAAAATAAGTCCAAATAAAACTTATTCTGGAATGTTGGGTTCATATATTTTATCAATGATAACTACTTTTTATTTTATGAGTTATCTGAATTACAATTATATAATTTTAATTTCAATAGTTTTATCGACAATTTCTCAAATTGGTGATTTTTTCATTTCTTTTTTAAAAAGAAAAGCAAATTTAAAAGATACAGGAAATATTTTGCCTGGTCATGGTGGTTTACTTGATCGTTTTGATGGATTAATTTTTACTATACCAATTGGTTTTATAATATTGAATTTTATATGAATGGAGATTTAATAATACTAGGTTCAACTGGGTCTATTGGTACTTCAACAATTAACATATTAAAAAAGAACAGAGAAAAATTTAAAATTAGATTGTTAACATCAAATACAAATGCAGAAAAATTACTTAAACAAGCTATATTACTTAAAGTTAAGAATGTAATTATTGAAGATGTAAATAAATTTAAAAAATATAAAAATAAATTTAAAAATAAAAAAATTAATCTACATTTAGGTATAAGAAATATTAATAAAATTTTAAAAACAAAAGTAGAATATTGTATTAATTCTATAAGTGGTATAAGTGGCCTAGAACCTACTCTAAATATTATTCCTTTTTCAAAAAATCTTTTAATAGCAAATAAAGAATCAATCATTTGCGCATGGAATTTAATAAAAAAAAAACTAAAAAAACATAATACGAATTTCATACCTATAGACTCAGAACATTTTTCCATAATGGAAATAATTAAAAATGAAAAAAAAGAAAATATTGATAAAATAATTTTGACAGCATCAGGTGGCCCTTTTTTAAATAAAACAAACAAATATATTTATAATGTAAAACCAAGATTTGCTTTAAAACATCCAAACTGGAAAATGGGTAAGAAAATTTCTATAGATTCAGCTACTATGATGAATAAGGTTTTTGAATTTATTGAAGCAAAAAAAATATTCAATTTAAATAAAAAATATCTGTCTATACTTATTCATCCTTCGTCATATATTCATGCTATTGTTTTTTTCAAAGGTAATTTGATAAAGTTTCTAGCTCATGATACTTCTATGTCGATACCAATCTCTAATGCCCTGAACATAAAAAATAAATTAAAAAAAAATTATATTAAATCAAATATAAAAAAATTTAATGAATTAAAATTGCATCTACCCTCAAAAAAAAAATTTCCACTTTTATCAATATTAGACTATTTACCAGACCAAGAGACTTATTTTGAAATCATACTAATTACATTAAATGATGAACTAGTAAACAAATATTTAAAAGGTAAAATCAATTTTTTATCTATACAAAATAACCTATTAAATTTAATTAAAAGTCCTTATTTCAAGAAATTTTATAAATTAAAACCTAAAAATATTTATGATATAAAAAAAATGATTATAACTGCAAAATGCTATCTTGAATTAAAATTGAAATATTATGAATAATAATTACTTAATTTATAAAAAATATTTTATTTATTTAATTTTTTTCTTTTTTTTTAATAATTTATCAAAAGCTGAAGTTATAAAAGAAATTCAGATTATAGGCAACGATAGAGTGTCTAATCAAACAGTAATAATGTTTTCTAAATTAGAAATTGGTGATCAAGTTGACAATAATTCTTTAAACTTAGCTCTAAAAGAAATTTTTTCAACAAATTATTTTAAAGATGTATCCATTAAAATTAATGATGGAATTATTCAAATCAGCGTTGTAGAGAATCCTATTATTCAATCAATTTCAATAACAGGAATTGATAAAGATAAAATTTATAAAACTATTGATGAAGTTACAAAGAAAATTGAAAAGTATCCGTTCATTGAAAGTCAAGTTAACGATCAAGTCAAATTACTAAAAAATATCCTGAAGTCTTACGGATACTATTTTGTTGAATTGAATTCATCAATTCAGTTAAACGACAACAATACAATAGATTTAATATATGATTTTAAGTTAGGAGATATAGCAAAAATTAGCAAAATTAATTTTATTGGAGAAAAAATATATCGTGATAGCACCTTGAGGAATATCATCGTATCTGAAGAAGCAAAATTCTGGAAATTTTTAACAAAAAACAAATTTTTAGATCCAAATAGAGTAAAATTAGATGTTAAGAGAATTGAAAATTTTTATGGCAATCGCGGTTACTTCAATGTTAAAGTAAAATCTACAACCGCTATAATCAATAATCTAAATCAGTTTGAATTAACATTTAATATTAATGCTGGAAAAAAATATTTTTTTGATGATGTTAGAATTGAAGAAAATAATAATTTATCTAAAGAAAAATTAGTTAAATTTGAAAAAAAATTAGCAAATCTAAGTGGAGCTAGATATTCTAAAAAGTTAATTAATGAATTGGTAAATGAATTAAATGATTTTACATTAGAAAATGATTTCATTTTTGTTAATGCTAATTATAAAGAGATAATTAAAAAAGAAAATTTGATAGATGTCATAATTTCCTTTGAAAATATAAAAAAGCAATATGTTGAGAGAATAAATATCCTTGGAAATTACATAACGGATGAAAAAGTAATTAGAAATTCATTAATAATAGACGAAGGTGATGCTTATAATGAAACACTTTTTAAAAAATCTTTATCAGATCTAAAATCTAAAAACATATTTAAAACAGTAGAATATGAAATTATAAATGATGGTGATACTAAAATTATTGATTTGACTGTTGAGGAGATGGCAACAGGTGAAATATTTGCTGGTGCCGGAACGGGAACAACAGGATCTTCTATTACTGGTGGTATAAAAGAAATAAATTATTTAGGTTTGGGCATAAAATTAGATACAAATTTAACCATTACTGATGATACTATTAAAGGCAAGTTTTCAGTTGTAAACCCAAACTATGATAATTCTGATAAATCTTTGAAAACTGAGATTGAAAGTTCTACCAATGATTATATGTCCTCAAGTGGATATAAAACTAATAGGACAGGAATGACTATTGGTACTGAGTTTGAACAAATGTCAGATTTATTTGTAAGTTTGGAATTATCCAATTTCTATGAAAATCTTGAAACATCATCTTCAGCTACAAATATAGTTAAAAAACAAGAAGGTGATTATTTTGAAAATTTAATTTCTTATGCATTAACATACAATAAGCTTGATCAAAATTTTCAACCAACAAGTGGTTTTATTAACAATTTTTCACAAACCCTACCTTTATATTCAGATGATGTCTCTATTGAGAATAAATTAACAAGTTCAATATATCATTCAATAAATGAAGATTTAATTCTATCAGCAAATTTATATTTAAAAGCAATAAATTCTTTAGATGATAATGTAAGAGTTTCAAAAAGAGTATCTATACCCAGTCGAAGATTGAGAGGTTTTGAAGGTGGAAAGATAGGACCAAAAGATGGCTCGCAATTTATTGGTGGTAACTATGCGACAGCCTTAAATTTGAGCTCAACAATACCAAATATTTTATTTGAAAATGAAAACATCGACTTTAATTTATTCCTCGATATGGCAAATGTTTGGGAGGTTGATTACAATAGTTCACTTGATTCAAACAAAATAAGATCTTCAACTGGAATAGCAGTCAATTGGTTTAGTACAATAGGCCCCTTAACTTTTTCATATGCAATACCACTAAGTGAAGCCGAAACCGATATAACTGAAAAGTTTAGATTTCAAATTGGAACTTCATTTTAATGAAAAAAATTTTCACATTCCTAATATTTTTTTTTTATATCAACCCAGTATTTGCTGATAAAAATATAGTTTATTTAGATATCCAGTACATAATTGATAATTCAAATTTAGGAAAATTTTACAAAACAAAAATAAAAATTAATCAAGATAAAAATAAAGAAATTTTACAGATTGAACAAAAAAAATTAAAAGAAAAAGAACAGGAAATAAATAATCAAAAAAATATATTAAAAAAAGAGGAACTAAATAAACAGTTAGTAGAATTAAATAATTTAGTTGTTAAATATAGAGAATTAAAAAAAGAGTTAAATACATCAATTGTGAAGGAAAAAAAAAAATATAGCACTGAAATTTTGAGAATATTAAATCCGTTATTAACTAATTATGTCGAAAATAACAATATTCATTTAGTTGTTGATAAAAAAAATATATTAGTAGGCATAAAATCTCTAGATATAACAACTACTCTTTTGGACATACTAAATAAAGAGACAAAAGAAAGAAAATTAATTAATGAAAACTAAAGTCATATTCTTTAAAAAAAAAAATTATTTACTTTTATCTAAGATATCCGAAGCAATAAGTAGTAGTAAAATAAAAAGTAATAAAAAAATATTAGATATAAAGGAAATATCAGAAGCAACTAAAAATGATATATCTTTTTTTAATTCATATAAATATATAGAGATATTAAAAAAGACTAAAGCCGAATACGTTATTACACATAAAAAATATGAAAAAGTTATAAATAAATATTGTAAACCTATTTTAGTTGATCATGTTTTGAAAGCAGTTGCAATAGTTACAAATTTATTTTATCCAGATTCTTTAAACGATTCATTAGATTTAAATGTTCTTCAACCAAGTAAAAAATTATCAAAAACCAATATTTTCGGAAATAATGTTCTTATTGGAAAGAATGTAAAAATAGGAAAAAAAACATCTATAGGACATAATTCAATTATAGAAAGCAATGTTAAGATAGGAAAAAATTGTAGAATTGGTAGCAATGTATTAATAAAATATTCTATTATTGGAGACAACGTTAGAATTCAAGATAATACAGTTATAGGAAAAAAGGGTTTTGGTTTTTTGCCTTTAAAAAATAAAAATTTTAGATATCCTCACATTGGTATAGTTTTTATCGATGATGATGTAGAAATTGGATCTAATTGTACAATCGATCGTGGATCACTTTCGTACACACAAATAGGTAAAAATACATTTATAGATAATCAAGTACATATCGCACATAATGTTAAAATCGGTAAAAGTTGTATAATTACTGCACAAGTAGGCTTTGCAGGAAGCTCAAAAATTGGTAATAGAGTACAAATAGGAGGTCAGGCAGGTATATCGGGCCATTTAGTAATTGGAGACAATGTTCAAATAGGTGGAGGCAGCGGAGTAGTGAAAAGTATAGCAGACAATTCTAAGGTAATGGGATATCCCGCTAAAGATATTAGAATATTTTTAAAAAACAGCAAATAAATGTCAGAAAAATTGAACAAAGATCAGATAAAAGAACTATTGCCACATCGAGAACCAATGCTTTTAATTGATGAGCTTATAAATATTAAAAAACTCAAATCAGCAACAGCAATTGTAAATGTAAAAAAAGACAGTTTTTTTGTGCAAGGACATTTTCCAGGAGAACCTGTAATGCCTGGAGTTTTAATTGTAGAGGCATTTGGTCAGGCAGCTGCTGCTTTAACTGCAGCTGGTATAGATAAAGAAACTTACGAGAATAAACTAGTATTCCTAATGACTATTGATAAGGCAAGATTCAGAAATCCAGTAATACCAGATTGTAGGTTAGAATTAAATATTGAAGCAGTTAGGTCACATGGCAGAGTATGGAAATACAAAGGTGAAGCAATAGTAGAAGGAAAAAAAATGGCTGATGCTTTTTGGGCAGCAACAATAGTAGATAGAAAGAAATAAATAGTATTAATTCTTGATAAGCTTTTAAAAGATAATTTGCTATTTATTTAATGTGATACATAGTACAGCAATAATAAATAAAAAATCAAAAATTTCTGAAAATGTTAATATTGGACCCTATTGTGTAATTGGTCCAGACGTAGAAATAGATACAAATACAATATTACATTCACATGTTAATATAGTTGGCAATACAAAAATTGGAAAAAATAATGAAATTTTTCCTTTTGCATCTATTGGGACTAATCCACAGGATTTAAAATATAAAGGTGAGAATAACTCAATTATAATTGGAGATAATAACAAATTTCGAGAATATGTTAATATTAATCCAGGCACATCACAGGGTGGTACAGTAACTAAATTAGGAAATAATAATTTATTAATGGTGTATTGTCATGTTGCACATGACTGCATTTTAGGTAACAACATCGTTTTGGCAAATAACGTACAAGTAGGGGGCCATGTTAAAATAGAAGATAATGCCATAATAGGAGGCAGTTGTGCCATACATCAATTTTCAAGAATAGGGAAACTAGCAATGGTTGGTGGAATGACTGGAGTTTTAAGTGATATAATTCCTTTTGGACTTTCATTGGGAAATAGAAATAATTTAGTTGGGCTTAATCTTATAGGACTTAGAAGAGCAAAGATTTCAAATGAGAATATTAAAATGCTACAAAAATTTTATGATACAGTTTTTTGTAATAAAAATTTTAGAGTAAATGTAGAAAATCTTGATACTGACATAAAAGAAAATAAATATGTTAAAACAATAATTGAATTTATAAACTCTGATAAAAAAAGACCAATATCTCTTCCTGAAAATATTAAATGATTGGATTGTTTTTAGGAGAAAAAAAACTCCCATTAGAAATTTTAAAAAAAATAAAGAAAAAAAAAATTAAATATTTTATTGTAGATTTATCAAAAAATAATAAATTCAAAAAAGATAAGAATAGTTATGCTATCAATATTGGGAAATTTGGTAAAATTCTAGAATTAATCAAATCAAAAAAATGTAATAAAGTTTTATTTGCAGGAAATATAGTTAAACCAAGAATATCTAAATTGAAATTAGATCTTAAAGGTATTTTCTATATTCCAAGAATTATAAAAGCATCAAAATTAGGAGACGCAGCTATTTTAAAAGAATTAATCAATATTTTATCAGAAAACAAAATCAGTGTTATTAAATTAAATACTTATAATCCTGAATTAACACTTGGCAAAGGGTGTTACACAAAATCTAAACCTAGTATTACTGATAAAAATACAATTAAAAAAGGTATTCAAATACTTAATAAATCAAATTCATTTAATCATGTCCAAGCATTAGTAATAAATAATCATAAGATTGTTTCCTTTGAAAAAAGAAAAGGAACGAAAGATATGTTAAAAAAAATTAAAAATAATAAATTAAAGAATAAACTTTTACTGAAGATGCCTAAATCAAAACAAGATTTACGTGTTGATTTACCAACTATAGGTCTTGATACTTTAAAAGATTGTAAAAAAGCTAATATAAAAGGAATAGTAATTAAAGCAGGTCAAAATATATTTTTAGATAAGAAAGAAGGATTAAAATTTGCAAATAAAAATAACATTTTTGTATTAGCTAAATGAAAAAGATTTTTATTTTAACAGGCGAACCATCTGGTGATAAATTAGCTGCTGAAGTTATTAAAGAATTAAAAAAATCTAAAATAAACATTGAATATTTATCTGTTGGAGGTCAACATTTAAATTCTATAGGTATTAAGTCAATATATGACCAAAAGGATGTTACTTACATAGCATTTACAGACATATTATTTAATATTTTTAAGATAAAAAGTAAAATAAATGAAACGGTAAAAAAAATTATAGATTTCAGTCCTGATATTTTATTTAGTGTTGATAGTCCTGATTTTACTCTTCGTGTTTCAAAAATAATTAAATTAAAAAAACCAGATATCAAAACTATTCATTTTATTGCACCTAAGGTTTGGGCATGGAGAGAGGGTAGGGTTAAAAAAATGAAAAGTTTCTTAGATCATATTCTTTTATTATTTCATTTTGAAAAGAAATATTTCGATAGGGAAAAACTAAAAAATACTTTTGTTGGTCACCCAATATTAGACAACGCAAATCACGAAAAGATTGAAATTAATGAATTATTAAAAGGAAAAATTATTTCGATTTTTCCTGGTAGTAGATTTTCTGAATTGAAATCACATGTGCCTATACTTATTGAGTTTATCAAAAGAATGAACAGAGAAAAAAATAATTATAATTATATTTTTCATGCTACCGAAAGTTCTAAAGAATATTTATCTCAAATTATAAAAAAAAATAATTTAGAAAATGTTGATCTTATTTCAGATGAAAATATAAAAATTGCTACAATTAAAAAATCTATTTTTGCAATTGTTAAATCTGGAACAGTCTCACTTGAAGTTTGCAAATATGGCATACCATCAATAATAATTTATAAAATGAATTTTCTGAATTTTTTTATAGCTAAGTTATTTTTAAAAATAAAATATGCAAACATGATAAATATTATTAATAATAAAGAAATTATTCCTGAACTTTTACAAAAGGAATGTAACTCAGATGAAATATATAAGACAGTTAATTATTTATTAAAAAAACCTGAAATTATAAATGAGCAACTAAAACAAGTTAATAAAACAATTGAGGAATTAAGATCTAACACTTCATCGAGCAATGAAGCTTCCAATGTTTTGTTATCTTATTTGAGATAATCTTTTAGTTACTTCATCTTTTCCAAGTGAACACAATATATCATATATACCTGGTCCAAACTTTGAACCTGTAAGGCATATTCTTAATGGTTGCCCAACTCCTTTAAAATTTGTATTATTATTTTTTATTAGGTCATTAATTATTGGTTCTAGTGTTTCTCTAGTAAAATCTGATAGTTTATTAATATCGTTACTAAATAATTTAATAATTTTAATAGCTGTTTTGTCTAAAAGTTTTTTATCTTCTTTTTCTATTTGAACTTTGTCATTTATTAAAAACTTTGAATTTTTGTAAATATCTTCCAAAGTTTTTGCTTTATTCTTTAAAAAATGTAAAGAATTTTTAATTTTTTTCTGTGCTAAATCAGGTATCTTTTCTTGAAAAGTCTCACAATAAGTTATTAAAAAATTAAATAGATCATTTTCATCAATATTTTTTATATAATGTTCATTCATTGAATAAATTCTTTCAATATCTAATTTTGAGGGTGATTTACCAATTCCTTCTAAATTGAAGTATTTGATACTTTCGTCTAAATCAAAAATTTCCTTATCTTTGTATGACCATCCTAGTCTCAGAAGATAGTTTCTAAGAGCATCAGGCATTATTCCAATTTTTGAATAATCATCTAATGTCGATGAATTATCTCTTTTTGATAGTTTCTTTCCTTCAATAGTATGAATTAGCGGTATGTGAGCAAAAAACGGCACATCCCATTTCATAGCTTCATATATCTGTATTTGTTTGAATGTATTTATTTTATGATCATCACCTCTAATAATATGTGTCATTCCCATTAAATGATCATCTACTGATGCTGATAAATTATATGTAGGCGACCCATCTGCTCTTAATATAACAAAGTCTTCAATAGTATTATTTTCAATTTCTATATTTCCCTGAACCAAATCTTTTAAGATAGATTTTCCTTCAATTTTACTTTTAAATCTTATTACAGGATCAATTTCTTTTGGAGAATCAGTTTCACTCTTATCTCTCCATTTTCTATTATAAATATAAGGTATTTTTTTTTGTTTTGCCCTTTTTTTTTGCTCTTCAATTTCTTCACTAGAGCAATAACATTTATAAGCTAAACCTTTTTTTAACAATTCATTAGCTACATTTATATGATCGTTTATTCTATCTGATTGAATATATTCATTATCTTCGTAATAAATTCCTATCCATTTTAAGGAATTAATTATTTGATTCTTGAATTCGTCCTTAGATCTCTCTTTATCAGTATCTTCTATTCTTAGATAAAATTTACCACCTTTTTTTTTTGAATAAAGCCAATTGAATAATGCGGTTCTCACTCCTCCAATATGTAAAGGTCCGGTTGGTGATGGAGCAAATCTCGTTGCTACAGTTTTCATCAGATTTATTTAGACTATTTTAGGAAAAGTTTCTATATAAAGATACTAGAATTCCTTGAACTTTTACTCTATCAGGACCAAATATTTTAGTTTCGTAATTTCTATTAGCGCTTTCCAAAGCTACGGTCTTACCTTTTCTTCTTATTCTTTTTAGCATTGCTTCATGATCGTCAATTAACGCGACTACTATTTTTCCATTTTCAGCTGTATCAGCTTTTTTCACAATTACTGTATCACCATCATTTATTCCAGCCTCAATCATTGAATCTCCTTGCACTTTAAGTCCAAAGAATTCTCCATTTTTCTCAATATTGGAAGGCAAAGGTATTCTAGAAACTTCGTTTTGAATCGCTTCAACAGGTGTACCCGCAGCAATTTTACCTAATACAGGTATTTCATTTTCATCTGAATTATTTCGATTTGAACTTTCATCAAGCCCACCTTTAATTACACTTGGTGAAAAACTATTATAAATATCATTTGCTGAAGCTGTTTCAGGCAATTTAATGACTTCTAAAGCTCTTGCTTTATGAGCCAATCTTTTAATAAAGCCTCTCTCCTCTAAGGCACTAATTAATCTATGAATTCCAGATTTAGATTTTAAATTTAAAGACTCCTTCATTTCCTCATAAGAGGGAGATACACCACTAGATCTCAACTTTTTGTTGATAAATAAAAGCAGGTTTTTTTGTTTTTTAGTTAACATAGAACAAACTGTGTACATAAATGTTCTATAAAAGTTCTTTCAATTAAACAAGAGCTAAAACTTCAATTATTTCAACACTTTTTTTATAAAATAGAAAAAATATTATTATTTTTTAAATTTTTCAAAATTGATTCACCTATGAGAAATGTTTTTATTTTAGTTTTTGTTGCTATTTTCAAAACGTCTTCTTTATTTTTTATTCCACTCTCAGAAATTATCGGTCCGTCATGATTAATTAAAATATTATGAATATCATAAGTTGTATTTATATCTGTTTTTAGTGTTTTTAAATTCCTATTGTTTATCCCTATTAGTGCATTTTTGTACTTTAGTGATTTTTTAGCCTCTTCAACAGTGTGGACTTCAACAATTACAGACATTTTAAGTTTCTCAGCTTCTTCATACAATTCATCTGCAGTTTTTTCATCAATACCAGCTAAAATTATTAAAATAGCATCAGCACCATAACTCCTAGAAAGATGGACTTGAAATTTATCAACAAAAAAATCTTTACATAAAATAGGTAAATTTATTTTTTGTTTAATTTTACTAATATGAATTAAGTTTCCTAAAAAAAAATCTTCTTCAGTTAAAACTGATAAGCAGGTAGCATTATTTTTTAAATATATATTGGCAATTTCTACAGGATTATAATTTTCAATAATTATACCAGCTGATGGACTGGCTTTTTTAATCTCTGCAATAATAGAAATTTTGTCATGATTTATATTATTTAGTATTTTTTCTTTAAAATTTAAATTATTCCTTAGTTTTGAAATTTTATCTTTAAGTGAACTTATTGATACATCTTTTTTTAAAATTTGAATTTTATTTTTTTTTTCATTAATTATTTTTTCTAATATATTTTCAGGCATTTCTTAAATTTTCTAAATGTAAATATGTTTTTCTTGATAACAAATGATCTCTTGCTTTTTCATAGGCATGTTTAAAATTATCTTCTCTTTCTGATATAATTAAGCCGGCTGCAGCATTTAACGATACTGCTTTAGAAAAATCGTCATCATTACCTTTAAATATATCTATAATTTTTTCTGAATTAAATTTTGCATCATTTCCAACTATCTTATCGAAACCTTCGGCGTTTACATTCAATTCTTTAGGGTCAATAATTATTTCGTTAATTTCCCCATTTTTTAATTGTTTAACGATAGTTTTATCATATGGTGATATTTCGTCTAAACCATCATTGCTATTAACAATCCAAGCAAATTTTATATTTAAGTCTTTCAAAGCACCAGCAAATATATCAAGTAGTTTTTTCTCAAAAACTCCTACAACTTGTCTTTCAACATTAGCTGGACTACTCAATGGACCAATCATATTAAAAATTGTCCTTTTCCCAATTTTTTTTCTGGTTGGGCCAACATATTTCATTGCGCTATGATAATTTGGAGCAAACATAAATCCAAAATGATTTTTTTTAATTTGATTTTCTATATCTTTAGGCTCTAGGTTGATATTTATATTTAATGCCTCCAAGACATCTGCAGATCCACATTTTGATGAAACTGCTTTATTACCATGTTTTGCTACGTTAATGCCCATACTTGAAAGTAATAATGCGGAAGCAGTAGATATATTTAGTGTATCCTTACCATCACCACCAGTTCCACAGGTATCTATGCAGTCATCTACATTAACCTTTTTCGCTTTATTTCTAAGCACTGAAACACCACCTGCTATTTCTGTTGAAAATTCACCCTTTTTAGAGAGCAGAGTTAAAAAATTATAAATTTCATTATCAGTAGCTTTTCCATTCATCAAAATTTCAAAAGCACCAACACTTTCCTGTAATGTTAAATTTTCATTTAATTCAAGTTTTTTTAAATATTTTTCCATTTATTTAATAAAATTTTTTAAAATTTTTAAACCATCTTTAGTCTTTATACTCTCAGGATGAAATTGTACTCCATGAATATCGTAAATTCTATGTTTAACACCCATAATTATTCCATCTAAAGTCATTGCTGTAATTTCTAAATCTTTAGAGAGTGTTTTTCTATCGATTATTAAACTATGGTATCTAGTTGCCTCAAATATTTTTGGTATTCCTTTTAAAATCCCTATATTCTTTGAAATGATTTTACTTGTTTTTCCATGAACCAATTCTTTAGCTTGAATAATTTTAGATCCAAATATTTGACCTATAATTTGATGACCTAAACAAACTCCAAGTATTGGAATTTTATCATACAATTCATTTACTATTGATAGACAGTTTCCAGCTTGATCAGGATTACCTGGACCAGGTGATATCACAATTTTATTATATTTTTTCTTTAATATTTCTTTTGTATTAATTTTATCATTTCTTACTACATCTACCTTTTGACAAAACTTAGATATGTAATGATACAAATTAAATGTAAAACTATCATAGTTATCAATTAAAATTATTTTCATAATTACTCAATTGCTTTTAATAGAGCCTTTGCTTTATTAACTGTTTCAAGATATTCGTTTTGTGGTTTGCTATCTGCAACTATTCCAGCACCAGATTGCACATAAAATTTCTTATTTTTAGCTACTGCGGTTCTAAGTGCAATACACGTATCAAATTCACCATTTGCTGAAAAATATCCAATTCCACCAGCATAAACTTTTCTTTTAGTTGTCTCAAGCTCATCTATTATCTCCATTGCTCTAATTTTTGGAGCCCCAGATACTGTTCCTGCTGGAAATCCAGACAACATAGTTGCAAATTTTGAGTATTTATTATTAAATTCCCCTACAACATTTGATACAATATGCATAACATGAGAGTATCTTTCTATTGAAAAACTTTCAGTCACTTTTACAGTATTAATCTTTGATACTTTTCCAGTATCGTTTCTTCCTAAATCAAGAAGCATTAAATGTTCGGACAGCTCTTTTTTGTCATTCAATAAATCTTTTTCAAAAAATAAATCTTGTTTTTTATTTTTCCCCCTTGGTCTTGTTCCAGCAATCGGTCTAATAGTGACTTTATTATTTCTTAACCTAACAAGTATTTCTGGACTAGCACCAATAATCTGAAAATCTTTGAAATTAAAAAAATACATAAAAGGAGAAGGATTTGTTTTCCTTAATTTTTTATAAATTTCTATCGGGTTTTTACTTAATTTGGTTTCAAATCTTTGACTTAGAACTACCTGAAATATGTCTCCAATTTTAATGTATTTTTTAGCCTTCTTTACATTTGATAAAAACTTTTGTTTAGAAATATTTGATTTTACTTTAGTTTTAATTTTTTTATTAGTTTTATCTAGATGCGAATTATTATAATTAGATAAAAAAATTAAATTCTCAATTTGATTAATTATTTTTTCATACCTTATTCTATAATTATTTATTTTTTCATCACAAAAAACATTAATTATAAAATATAATTTCTTTTTAATATTATCATGTATTATTAGTTCTCTTGGCCTGATAATTCTAGCATCAGGTAATTTTAAATCGTCTTTATTTTTATTAGGAATATTTTCTAGATATCTAATAATGTCATATGAAAAGTATCCTGATATTATGGAGCTAATTGATGGTAATTCTCTAGGAATTTTAAATTTGAAAGTTTCAATAACATTTTCTATATTTTTCTTTGCACTACCTTTCAAAATTTTAACTTTGTTATTAAAGTATAGCTTGCTTACATTATTATTAAATTCCCAAATTTTATCAGGATTTTTTCCAAAAATTGTATATCTACCTTTAATAAATCCTTTTTCTACTGACTCAAATACAAAAGTATTTTTCTCAGTAAAAAAATTATTTATTAAATTTATTATTTCTTTAGAACCATCACTATCCAAGGATAAATAGAGTATTTGGTTTATTTTTTTTTTATGATTAATCTTAAATTGTTTAAGGCTTATATTAAGCATTATTTAAAATAATCTTTTATTCGATCTATATTGTTATTAAAAATTTTAACTTCATACTTGGTGTTAAGTGATTTATCATAAGAACTATAAATATCATCGATCAAATTGATATTTGTTTTAGCTAAATATTCTTGGATATTTTCATTTGTCCTTTTTAAATTTTCATAATTAATCTGATTAATCTTTGCTAAAAATATATTATTAGCTCTATTTGAAACCATAACAAAACTGTTTTTTGGCAATTCATAAATAAGCTTTAAAGATGTCTCATCAAATAAACTATCATCATTAATTGAATTAATTATTCCTGAATTTATATTTTCTTTATTTTTTACTAGATTTTCAAAGTCAGAATTATTGAAATCTTTATTTTGAATTTTTTCAAATAAATTTTTATTAAGATCAAATTTTTTCTTTAATAAAATTCTATTTTTAACTTTATCTCTGAAAGATGCATCGTTTTTATTTGGTAGTAAATTATTTATTTTTGTAATTTGATACAGTAAAAAGTAATTATCCTTATCTTTTAAAACTATTTCCTTTTTATCTTTATTTTCGTAAATTTCTTTAAATACATCATCCTCATTTACAAACTTAAAATTGTTTCTTTTTTGCAATGTTATTTCATTTTTTTTAGCGATATTTTCTAAAGACACTTCATTTAATATATCATTTTCGATTTCATCAATTTTTTTGTAAAAATCTTCATTAAATTCGTTGATTTCAATTAGATTTGAGGGTTCAACTTTAGCATAACTAAAATCAATGTATGCTTCTTTTAGGTTTTCCTCATTTTCGTTTATATATTTATTAATTTCAACGTCTGAAATATTCTTATCGTAAGCATATTCAAGATCATAGTATTGAATATTTATTTTTTTGTTTTCATTTATGTAAATCTTATTTTGTAAATAATATGGTGATTTAATGCCACCACCAATATAATCAAATAATCTTTTTCTTAACTGAGAATTTTTTAGTCTATTTTCAAATTCGGCAGCAATAATATTATTTTCTAAAAGAAATTTTTCATATTTTAATCTTGAAAAATTTTTGTCATCATCAAGAAAATTTATGTCGTTTTGTAAATTTAATTTTAATGATCTATCGGAAACTTTTACATTTAAATCTTTATACTCCATTGACATTAAATCTTTTGAAATAAGGTCGCTTAAAATTCTCTCTAGGATATTGTTATCTAAATTTTCTTTTATATAATTAGGATTTATTCTTGATCGGTTTATATGATCAATGAAGTCTTTCGTTGAAATTGAATTATTATTTATCTTAGCAATATTATTTGCGTTCCCACCACTAAAGACACTTCCCATTCCCCAAAAAACAAAAGGAACAATTATTATAGCAACGAGGACACCCGCCAATTTACTATTTGTAAAACCTCTTAATTTTCCCAACATGAGTAATTCTTTATATATTGATTATAAAAAACAAACCTATAAATTAAATTATCTAAGATGACAAATAATAATATGATCTTTATAGCTAATTGGAAGATGAATGGAGAAAAAAGTCACATCTCTGGCATTAATAAAACCATAAAATTTTTAAAAAAATCAAAAAATAAAAAAAATCAAATAATTTACTGTCCACCATTTACCCTAATTTCATTAGTTAAAAATAAAGTAAAAAACTCTAAAATTAAAGTAGGTGCTCAGAACCTTTCTCAATTAAATGATTATGGAGCATTTACAGGATCTGTAAATTCTAAATTAATTAAGTCAGCAGGAGGTGAGTATGTAATTGTTGGTCATTCTGAAATTAGAAATCAGGAAAATGATATACTAATAAATAAAAAAATTCATTCAGCACTTAAAGAAAAATTAAAAGTAATTCTTTGTATTGGGGAAACATATAAAGAAAAAAAAAATAATAAAACTTTCTCAGTACTTAAAAGACAAATAACTATTGCATTAAAGAATATAAAAAAAATTAATAATATTATTTTTGCCTATGAGCCTAGATGGGCAATCGGAACTGGAAAAATACCAAAATCATCTGAGTTAAGAAAAAACTTTAGAGAAATAAATAATATAATTAGCAAATTAAAAAAAAATCAAAAACACAAAATTATCTATGGAGGATCTGTTAATTCTAAAAATGCATCAGAGTTAAAAAAAATTAATAATTTAAAAGGTTTTTTAATAGGAAGCGCTTCTTTGAGAGCAAAAAATTTTATTGATATAATTAAAAAATCAACTAATTAGACCTCGTGGAAAATATACTTTTAATAATTAATATTATTCTTGCAGCTATTCTAGTTGTTTTAGTTTTATTTCAAAAATCTGAGGGTGGTGCATTAGGTATTGGGGTGTCCCAAGATAACTTTATGCTTTCAAGATCTGCAGGAAATTTTTTAACTAAAGCTACAGCAATAATTGCTACTTTATTTATAATATGTAGTCTATGTTTAACGATTCTTTCAAGAGGTGAATTAACTCCCACTACATCAGTTTTAGATAAAATAGAGGAAACTGATGATGCACCAAAGGTTCCAGATAGCAATAATTAATACTTTGAATTTTTAAGTTTTAGGTCTATAAGATACTTCCATGGCGCGATATATCTTTGTCACTGGCGGCGTGGTATCATCACTTGGAAAAGGATTATCTTCAGCATCACTTGCATATTTATTAAAGTCACAAGGTTATAAAGTTAGAATACGTAAAATGGACCCATATTTAAATGTTGATCCAGGAACAATGAGTCCTTTTCAACATGGTGAGGTATTTGTTACTGATGATGGTGCAGAAACTGACTTAGATTTAGGACATTACGAAAGATTTACAAATATTTCATCAAAACAATCGGATAATATTACTACAGGTAAAATTTATAGTGATGTAATTAAAAAAGAGAGACAAGGGGGTTATCTAGGTAAGACAGTTCAAGTCATTCCACACATAACAGATAGAATAAAAAAATTTATTAGCAAAGACATTAGTAATGAAGATTTTGTAATTTGTGAAATTGGTGGAACTGTTGGTGACATAGAAAGCTTACCGTTTCTAGAAGCTATAAGACAATTCTCAAACGATCATGGAAGGTCAAGAACATTATTTGTTCATTTAACTTTAGTACCATTTATGAAATCTTCTGATGAGATAAAAACAAAACCTACACAACATAGTGTTAAAGAATTAAGAAGTATCGGTATACAGCCAGATATTGTTATATGTAGATCAGAGCAGCATATACCTTTAGAACAAAGAAAAAAAATATCTTTATTTTGTAATGTAGATATTAAAAATGTTATCGAGACTGTTGATGTTAGGACAATTTATGAGGCACCAATTAGCTTTTATAACCAAAAATTAGATAAACAAGTTTTAAAATATTTTAAAATAAAATCAAAAAGGAAACCCAATTTAAATCCATGGAAAAATATTACTGCAACTGTTCTAAAAAATAACAAAGTAATTAACATTGGAATAATAGGTAAATATGTAAACTTAAAAGATGCATATAAATCTTTAGATGAAGCATTAACACACGGCGGTATAGCAAATAATGTAAAAGTTAATTTGGTAAGAATTGAATCTGATAAATTAAAAAAAAATGAAATAAGCAAAAAACTTAAGAGTGTTTCTGGAATATTAATACCAGGTGGATTTGGTAAAAGAGGAACAGAAGGAAAGATTGCAGCAATTAAATATGCAAGAGAAAAAAAAATACCCTTTTTTGGTATTTGTTTTGGAATGCAAATGGCAATCATAGAATTCGCCAGAAACAAATTAAATATAAAAAATGCAGGTTCTACAGAGCTTGATAAAAAATGCTATCCTGTTATTGGATTAATCCATGAATGGAACAGAAATGGAAAAGTTTTTAAGGGCACAGAGATAAACTTAGGTGGAACAATGAGATTAGGTCTTTATACAGCTAAATTAAAAAATAATTCTGCCATAAAAAAGATTTATAAATTAAATGAAATAAAAGAAAGACACAGACATAGGTATGAGGTTAATAATAACCAAAGATCAAAATTTGAAAAAAAAGGATTAATATTTTCGGGCATGTCTCCAGATAACAAATTACCTGAAATAATTGAATTAAAAAATCATCCTTGGTTTATTGGTGTTCAATTTCATCCTGAGTTTAAATCAAGACCATTATCACCACATCCATTATTTAAATCATTTATAAAAGCTTCAAAAAATTACCATGGAAAATAGAATTGTTAAATGTCAGGATTTAAATATTTCTAACTCAAATAAAATTTGTTTAATAGCAGGTCCTTGCCAACTAGAAACGGAGCAACATGCCTTAGATATGGCAGGTGAAATTAAAAATATTACTGATAAATATGACATTGGTTTTATTTATAAAACCTCATTTGATAAAGCCAATCGAACAAGTCTTAAAAGTAAAAGAGGAGCTGGATTAGAAAAATCCTTACCAGTTTTTGATAAAATAAAAAATCAAATAAAAGTTCCTGTCCTTACCGATATACATAATGAGGAGCAATGCTCAATTGTTGCACCGCATATAGATGTTTTACAAATTCCAGCCTTTTTATGTCGACAAACAGATCTATTAGTTGCTGCTGCAAAAACAAAAAAAATTATTAATGTCAAAAAGGGTCAGTTTTTAGCTCCATGGGATATGGTAAATGTAACAAAAAAAATATCTGAAACTGGAAATAATAATATTCTTGTAACAGAGAGAGGTGCTAGTTTTGGATATAACACTTTAGTAACAGATATGAGATCAATACCTATAATGGCAAAAAATGGTTATCCAATTGTTTTTGATGCAACCCATTCAGTTCAGCAACCTGGTGGCCAAGGAGATAAAAGTGGTGGACAAAGAGAATTTGTTGAACATTTATCTAGAGCAGCTGTTGCAGTGGGTGTTGCTGCAATTTTTATAGAAACGCATCAAGATCCTGATAATGCTCCTTCTGATGGACCAAATATGGTTCCATTAAATAAATTAGATAATCTCATAAATCAGATTGTAGAAATAGATAATCTAACAAAAAAAAGAAATGTCTAAAATTTCTAAAGTTATTGCTAGACAAGTTTATGATAGCAGAGGAAATCCAACTATAGAAACAGAGGTGTTTGTTAAAGATATTAGTGCTTCAGCAATTTGTCCATCTGGAGCATCAACTGGAACTTACGAAGCTTTTGAAAAAAGAGATATAAAAAATAAAAAATATCTTGGAAAAAGTGTTTTAAAACCTGTTGAATTTATAAATAAAGTAATCTCAAAGAAGTTAAAAAATTTTAACATTCATCAACAAGATAAAATAGACAATTTATTAATCAGACTTGATGGCACCAAACAAAAGAAAAGAATTGGAGCTAATGCAATACTTTCAGTTTCAATAGCTGTCAAAAAATTATCATCTAAAATAAAAAAAATTCCAATATATAAAAATTTACTAATAAATAAAAATTTTAAATTACCTTATCCTTTAATGAATATAATTAATGGAGGTGCACACGCGAATAATGGCCTCAGAATCCAAGAGTTCATGATAAGACCAGATAAAGCTAAATCTTTTTCTGAGGGTGTTAGAATATGTTTTATTGTTATTAACAAGTTAAGAGATTTAATTAAGAAAATGGGTCATTCTACTTCTGTAGGAGATGAAGGTGGGTTCGCTCCTATGATAAATGATAATGAAACCGCGCTAAAACTTATAGTAAAAGCTATAAATTTATCAGGTTTTAAGAATGGAAAAGACGTTGTTATATGTTTGGACGTTGCAGCTAATGAGTTGCTGAAAAATAAAAAATATTCAATTCACTCTAAAAAATACGTTAGTGTAGATAATTCTATAGATAACTATCTTAGACTTGTGCAAAAATATAAAATTATGTCTATTGAGGACCCATTTGGTGAAAATGATTGGTCAGCTTGGTCAAAGCTTTTAAATAAAACTAAAAATAAATTACAAATTGTTGGGGACGATCTGTTTGTTACAAATTTAGAACGATTAAAAATTGGCTTTTTAAATGTTTCAGCTAATTCAATATTAATTAAATTAAATCAAATTGGTACTGTCACCGAAACACTTGAAGTTATAAAATTTGCAAAATTAATTGGTTATAAAACCATAATTTCACATAGATCTGGTGATAGTGAAGATACATTTATTGCAGATTTTGCTGTAGGAACTGATTCTAATCAGATTAAAACCGGTTCATTAGCTAGATCAGAGAGAGTGTCAAAATACAACCAATTGTTAAGAATTGAACATGAACTTGGAAAAAAATCTAAAATGCATAGTGTTAATTAATGTTTGATAAAATAAAAAAAAATTACTTTATTTTAATTATAACTTTTTTATTTATTTACTTTTTTTTTAATCTTTTAGGTGGAGACAGAGGTCTTATTTCTTTTTTAAAAAAAAAAGATATATATAAAGAACTTAAGATAAAACAAACAGACTTGAAATTCAAAATTCAAGAATTAGAGCATAAAAATTCTTTATTAACTGAAAATATAGACCTTGATTTTATTGAAATTTTAATACGAGACAAATTTTTATTTGGAAAAGAAGGAGAGACTACCTATATAATTAATCAAGATGGACAAAATTAAACCAAGACACCCTGAAAAAGTTAAAAACCCAGTAAATCCAATTAAAAAGAAACCAGCTTGGATTAGATCTAAACTATCAGATAGTAAGGAATTTTTTTTAACCAAAACTGTAGTTAATCAAAACAATTTAGTCACTGTTTGCCAAGAAGCTAACTGTCCAAATATCACCGAATGTTGGAGTAAAAGACATGCAACATTCATGATTATGGGTGATACTTGCACAAGAGCTTGTGCTTTTTGTGATGTTAAAACTGGGAAACCAGAAAAATTAGATCAATTTGAACCAATTAAAATTGCAAATGCAGTTAAAAAATTAAATTTAAGACATGTTGTAATTACTTCTGTAGATAGAGATGATTTACCTGATGGTGGTTCTACGCATTTTAAAGAGGTTGTAGAAATTACTAGAAAAAAAAATCCTAATACTACAATAGAAGTTTTAACGCCAGATTTTCTAAGAAAAGGAGACTCTTATAAAATTATTTTAAGTTCAAACCCGGATGTTTTTAATCACAATATTGAAACTGTTCCCAGATTATATGTAAAGGTAAGACCTGGTGCTAGATATTTCTCATCTTTAGAACTTCTTAAAAATGCGAAAAAGAATAATAAACAGGTTTTTACTAAGTCAGGTATAATGGTTGGTCTCGGTGAGGAAAAAGATGAGGTAATCCAAGTAATGGATGATTTGAGATCTGCAGATGTTGATTTTTTAACAATTGGTCAATACCTTCAACCAACAGTAAAACACCATCCTTTAGATAGATATTACCATCCTGATGAATTTAAAGAATTAGAAATAATTGCAAAGTCAAAGGGTTTTTTATTAGTTTCATCTTCTCCATTGACTAGATCTTCATATCATGCAGATGCAGATTTTGCCAAATTAAAACAAAATAGACACAATTAATTCAATGCCAAAAGCATCTGTAACGCGATTAATAGAACGCGATAAAAAAACACTTATTAATTTTGTTTTAGATATTGAAAAGTATCCCGAATTTATTCCCTTTTGTATAAATTCTAAGGTTTATGAAAAAAAAGAAGTAGAAGATTCTATAAATATAATTGCAGATTTAACTATAGGTAAAAAACCTTTTACAGACACTTATAAAAGCGATGTCAGGTATGATAAAAAAAATGATCACATCCATGTGACTAATATTGATGGTCCGTTGAATTATTTAGAAAATAATTGGAGGTTTGTGGAGAAAGATAATTTTACCGAAGTTCATTTTGATGTCGATTTTGAAATTAAGAACAAATTTCTTAATATTATAATGTCAAAATCTTTTCAATATGGGCTTAATAAAATAGCTGATGCTTTTCAAAAAAGAGCTGAAAGTTTGTAAGTATACTAAATAATTTTTATCAATAAATTAATACATTTTTTAACTGTATTATTTTGTATTATTGATCTCTTCTTTTTTCCAAATAGATTTTTGAAAATAAAAATTTTATTTCCTCTCTTAATGCCAATAAATACAAGACCAATAGGTTTATTTTTTGTACCACCTTTAGGACCCGCAACACCAGTTATTGATACGTTGATTTTACTTTTTGATAATTTTGATAAATTTTCTACCATTGATTTACAACATTCTTGACTTACAGCCCCGTATTTATCGATTACTTTTTTGCCAATATTAAGAATATTAATTTTTGCATTATTTGAGTATGTAATTAATCCCATTTTAAAATACTTTGATGAACCACTCAATTTGGTTAATTTACTAGATAATAAACCACCTGTGCAAGATTCTACTACAGATATAGTGGTTTTCTTCTCTATCAATTTTTTGTGTAATTTATTAATACTCATTAAAATTTAAATGAAATAAAATATATTATCAATATTGTGTATAATCCGGCCATTATATCATCCATAATTATACCAAAAAAATTTTTATGTTGTTTGTCAAAATAACTTACAGGGAAAGGTTTAACGATATCAAAAAATCTAAAAAGAATAAAAGATAAAAAATAATATATTTCAACTGGAATATTAATTAGATTTTTAGATGATAAATATACTATAAGTATTAGTGGCATTGCTTGTCCCAAAACCTCATCAATTACTATTTGTCTAGGATCTTTATTCTCAAACTCAGTTTCAGAATCCATAACAGCATAAAATGAATAAAAGAAAATTATAGAATATAATATTAAAATATAATTAAGGTTTTTAAATTGTAATATTTCAAAAAATACATAAAGAATTATCGTTGTACTTAATGATGTAAATGTACCAGGTATTTTAGAAATATAACCATTTCCAAAAAAAGTTGAAATTAATATGTTGATCTTTTTCATTTTGATAATGAGCAAATAACTTCACATGCAATAGCTTGCTCTTTCCCAATTATACCTAATTTTTCAACAGTTTTCCCTTTTAAATTTATTAAATTTTTATTTATAGAAAGCAAAGTTGACAATGATTTTATTATTTTATTTCTGATTTTATAAACTTTTGGATTCTCACATATTAAATTTATGTCTATGTTATTTATTGAAAAATTATTATCATTTAGTAATTTAAGTACTGGTGTAAGCATATTCTTAGACCTGATGTTTTTAAATTTATTTGAATTACTAGGGAATAAAGTACCGATATCACTTTTTCTCATAGCACCTAACAATCCATCAATAATTGCATGTAGAATTACATCTCCATCAGAATGTCCTTTTAGACCCGAATGATAAGGTATTTCAACTCCACCAAGAAAAAGTTTCTTATTTTTAATTAGTCTGTGAACATCAAAACCAATTCCATAATAATTTTCTAACTTTAGGTAATTAAAGTCATCTATTGTCGTTATTTTAATATTTTTTTTGTCTCCAAGAATAAACTTAATTTTTTTATTATTAATTAAATATAAACTAGCCTCATCAGTAATTTTTTCTCTATTCGTCCTATATAAATTAAAAAGTTCCTTAAAATCAAAGCACTGAGGAGTTTGTGTAAGTAAAACTTTGTCTCGATTTAAATTATTTATTTTAAATTTAGTTTTATATTTTACTGAATTTTCTGATTTTATATATGGTACAACAGCATTATTATTTTTCAATTCATTTTTTAATTTTTTTAATAATTTAATTGATAAATTTGGTCTTGCAGCATCATGAATAAATACATTTTTAATTTTTTTATTCTTTAAATAATCTAGCGCATTTTTAGCAGAGTTATATCTTTCTGTTCCTCCTTTTATTATTTCTATTTTTTTGTGATTAAATTTTTTAATTTTTTTGTTTGTAACTATTATAATCTTTTTAAACAATTTTGAGTCTAAGGCGGTTTTCAATGAATGCTCAAATAAAGGCTTATTTTTAAAGGTTATAAATTGCTTATTAAATTTTGATTTAAATCTCTTACTTTTTCCTGCACTTAATAATATAAAACAATCACTCATGTATTTATTTATAATTTTTTATATATATTCATAGTTTATGCTAGCTTTTATAAAAAGAAATTTATTTATAATAATTATATTTCTTCTTACAGTTTTACTATCTTTTATTACATTTCTAACATTTATAGACAGAAGTTTTATAGAATTAAATGATCGAAATCTGCAATTAGTATTGATTTCAAATATTATTTTTTTATTTGTATTTTTTGTACTGATATTCATTGATATAAAAAATTCAATCAAAAATAATATTAATGTAAGAGGCTCAGTAGCAAATAGAAAATATATAATATCCTTTGGACTATTTACTTTAATACCGTCATTACTTATAGCTATATTTTCTCTTTTTATTTTCTCATTCGCTTTAGAAAAATATTTTGATAAAAAAATTACAACAGCAGTAAATAATTCTTATGAAATTGCAAAAAATTATGTTGAAGAAAAAAGGAATAAAATCCAATCTGAAATAGTTTTGATAGCCTTCGATTTGAATAAATACTTTAAAGTTTACAAAAATGAACCTAATAGATTTCAATCTTTCTTGAATACTCAAAATTTAGTTCGTGATATTGATCAATTATTTTTAATAAATTCAAATGGTGATTTAATTTTATCTGCAAATAATTCAAAATATTCAAGAATTGAAGATCAAGCAATTAGTATGGTCCGTAATGATAATAGACCTCTTAAAATTATCAATGCTTTAGAAAATAGGTCAGCAGCAGTAATTAGGTTACAAAATTTTGAAGATACATATTTATATGTAGTAAAAAATTTAGATAAAAAAATATCAAATTATTTAATAGAATCTGAGGAAGCAATTAATTTTTATTATACTGTAGAGAATCAAAGCCTAGGTATTAGAATTTCTTTTGCAATAATATATATATCAATAATTACTTTGCTCTTATTTTTGTCAATAACAATAGCAATCAGATTCTCTTCAAGATTTTTTATATCAATTAATAATTTGATATCTGCATCTGAGAAAATAGGACAAGGCAATCTTAATGCAAAAGTTCCAGAACTTAAAGCTGATCGGGAAATGGAATTACTAAACAAAAATTTTAATTCAATGATAGAAAAGTTAAAAGATCAACAAGATAAGCTGTTATCAAATGAAAGACATGAGGCCTGGGAAACTGTTGCAAGAAAAATGGCACATGAAATTAAAAACCCATTAACACCAATACAACTCACTATAGATAATTTAAATTCTAAATATATACCAAATTTATCTGAAGAAAAAAAAGAAAAATATCAAGCTAATTTAAAAACAATTTTAAAACAAATCAAACAAATAGAAAATTTAGTTAACGAATTTTCAGATTTTGCTCGGATGCCAAAACCTCTTGTTAAAAACAATAATCTAATAAAGGTATTAAATGAAAATATAGAATTACTTAAAAAAGTTGATGAAACAATTAACTTTAGAATTATTAATAAAATTGGTAAAGAAGTAATACTTAATTTCGATAACGAACAATTTAATAGACTATTTTTTAATTTGATTAAGAATTCAATTGAGAGCATTAAGGAAAAAGTCAAAAAAACCAGTAAATCATTGAAAAATATTGATATAGAAATCAATCAAAGAAGAGACTATATAACAATCAATTTGATTGATACTGGTGAAGGTTTTAAAGACAAGAAAGCTAAGGATATTATAAAACCATACTTTACAACTAAACAAAAAGGAACCGGCTTAGGACTATCAATAGTAGATAAAATAATAAATGACCATAATGGATCAATTAAATTTTTAAATACTAAGAATGGAGCCAAGGTTCAAATAATTATTCCAAAGTAATACATGACAACAGAAATTTTAATTATTGATGATAACGCGGATATAAGAAACATACTTGAAGAATTAATTCAAGATGCTGGGTATAAAACAAGATTAGCTGCTAATTTTAATCAAGGATTATCTGAAATAGACAAAAAATTACCTGATGTAGCGATCATAGATGTAAAATTGGACAAAGGAGATAATGATGGTATTCAATTACTTGAACATATCAAAACAAAAAATACAGATATACCAGTTATAATAATCTCAGGTCATGCAAATATTGAGATGGCAATAAATTCACTAAGATCTGGTGCATTTGAATTCATACAAAAACCTTTTGATAAAGAGCGTTTATTAAATTTTGTTAAAAGAGCTGTAGAAAATTTTAATTTAAAAAAGGAAAATAAATCGCTATCAAATAGACTATTTCACTCATTTGAAATCATTGGCAAAAGTCAAAATATAATTTCAATTAAAGATCAAATTCAGAAATTGTCACAATCAGAAAGCAGAGTTTTTATAAGTGGCCCTACTGGATCTGGTAAAGAATTGATTTCAAGAAAAATATATAAAAATTCTAAAAGATCAAATGGACCATTTATTATAATTAATGGTGCATTATTAGACTCAAAAAAATATGAATTAGAACTTTTTGGTGAAGAAAAAAAAGATGGTTCAATTGTTTATGGAGCTTTAGAAAAAGCTTCAGGTGGAGTTTTGCTAATTGATGAAGTAACTGAAATTCCATTAGAAACCCAATCTAAGATATTGAGAGTTGTAATTGACCAAAAATTTAAGAGAATTAACAGCAGTCACGATATAAAAGTTGATGTAAGAATTATATGCGCTACTAGTAAAAATATTAATAATGAAATAAAAAATGGTAATTTTCGTGAGGATTTATTTCATAGATTAAATGTCTTTAATATAGAATTAGAGCCACTAAACAAGAGAATTGAAGATATACCATTATTAGTAGAATATTTTATTGAAAATATTTGTCGTACTTACAATTATAAAAAATTTATAATTAAAGATGATAATTACCTTTTAAATTATGATTGGCCTGGAAATGTGCGAGAACTACGAAATCTTATAGAAAGGATAGCAATTCTTTCTCCAGGAAATGATGATGAGAAAATATTAGATATAATAAAAGAGTCTCTCTCTAAATCAGCGAATGAAACTTTTTCTGTTGCTGAAAACTTATCCATACCATTAAGAGAAGCAAGAGAAAACTTTGAAAAAGAATATCTAATTTCTCAAATTAAAAAATTTGGAGGTAATATTTCTAAAACTGCAAAATTTGTAGGTATGGAGAGATCTGCTCTTCATAGAAAATTAAAATTGTTAGGTGTTAAGGATCTAAATTAATGAATATAATTATTTGTGGTGCGGGAAGAGTGGGTTTTACTATTGCTAAATTATTGACTGAACAAAATCACTCAATAACTGTTATTGATCAATCAAGTGAAGATATTCAAAAAATAAATGACTCACTTGATGTAAAAGCAATTGTGGGCAAAGCTACATCTCCAGAAATTTTAGACAATGCGAATACAGCAGATGCTGATATGTTAATAGCTGTTACAAGAAATGATGAAATTAATATGCTAATTTGCCAAATTGCATATTCATTATTCAAAGTCCCCAAAAAAATTGCAAGAATCCGATCTCAAGAATATTTGGATCCAAAATTTTCAACACTTTTTAACAAAGAAAATCTTCCAATAGATTATGTCATTTCTCCAGAGTTAGAAATTGCAAAATCATTACAAAGAAAGTTAGAGGCCCCAGGGGCTTTAGATAATGTACCATTTGCTGAAAATAAACTTAGATTATTAGAAATTTTAATTGATGAAAAATGCCCAATTCATGAAATAAAATTAAAAGAATTAACGAATAAATTTCCAAAACTAAATGCATATATTTTAGGCGTTATTAGGGAAGAAAGTTTTAAAATATTAAAGAAAGATGACAAACTTCAACATAATGATAAAGCATACGTAATTGTTAATTCAAATCAAATGGAAGAAACTTTAAAAGTTTTTGGTCATAATGAAAAAATATCTAATAAAATTTTAATTATTGGTGGAGGCAATATTGGATTTAATCTAGCTTCAAATATAGAAAAAAATTTTGAAGAAGCGAGAGTAAAAATCATTGAGAAAGATAAAAATAGAGCTGAATATATAGCCAATTATTTAAATGATACAATTGTTATCAATGGGAATGGTTTAGATGAAGATGTATTAAATGAAGCTAATTTAGAAGAGGTAGAAACCGTATTGGCATTAACAAATGACGATGAAGATAATTTAATGGTTAGTGTTCTTGTGGAAAAATTTTCAAAAAATAAAAGAACTATGGCTTTGGTAAATAAACCTAATTACTCATTGCTACAATCCTCTTTAAAAATCGATGATTTAATTGATCCTAGGATGAGTACAGTTTCAAGTATATTAAAACATGTTCATAAAGGTACAATTGAGAATGCTTATACAATATTAAATGGTGAGTATGAGGTCATTGAAGCTGATATCATAGAGACATCAGAATTAATTAATAAAGAATTAAAAAATGCTGATTTACCAGATGAAATTCGTGTTGGCGCAATTTTAAGAAATAATAAATTTATTTTACCATCATCTAAATATATTTTTCAAAAAGATGACACAGTAGTATTGTTAGCAAAAAGAGACCAATTATCTCTGGTTGAAAATTTATTCAGAATAAGCTCAATTTAATTAATGAGTATATTTAGTCTAAAATACTTTGGTATTTTTTTTCTTGTTATAAGCTTTTTTTCATTTTTTAACATAATTTATTCTTATTATTTTAATCTTTTGAATAATCTTGGAAATTATATTTTAACATTTGTGATTAATTTAAGTATTGGTTTTTTTTTTTTAATTTTCAAAAAATATAAATTTCAGAAAATTAATTTATTTGAGAGAATTTTAATTGTTTTGGTAGGTTATATAATTTTACCTATAGCAATATCAATTCCTTACTATCTAAATATAGATAACATTGGTATAGTTAATTGTTATTTTGAAGCAATTTCTGGTTTTACGTCCACAGGATTTACCATTTTTAATAATTTGGATAAATTAGATCAAACATTAATTCTGTGGAGATCAAGCTCGCAATGGATAGGTGGATTATATTTCTTATTTTCAATATTATTACTTATTGACTTATTTGATGAAAATTTAAAAAGATCTTTGACAAATTATATTTCTTTAAATTCATCAGAAATATTTAAACAAGTATTTAAAATTATAGTTATCTACATATCAATGACAATTCTTATATTTATATTATTAAAAGCAATTAATTTACGATCCTATGATGCTTATAACTATTCTCTTTCAATAATATCTTCTGGTGGATTTTTACCTAATGATAATTTTGATCTAACATTTGCTACAGATATAAGTAAAATTATTTTGTCTATAACAATGTTATTTTCATTTTTTAGTCTTTTTTTTATTTTCAATTTAATTTTTTTTAAAAAAAAAAATGTTAATTATTTAAGTGAAGATATAAATATTTTAATATATCTTTTAATAGTAATAGCACTATCATTTATATTTTTTAATTATGAAAATAATTTTTTAAATGTATTGGTTTCTATATCAAGCAGTGTTTCAAATATAGGAATCTCATTTGAACAAGTGCCAAAAAATCTTGTTTTTGTATTCCTTATACTTGTTATTCTTGGCGGTTCTTTCTTTTCAACAAGCTCAGGTTTGAGAGTTATAAAGGTTTTAACTTTAATAAAATTTTCTTTGAATAATCTTTTGTCTCATTCAAAACCAAATCAAATTTATTCAAATAAATTATCATTAAATAAAATTAGTGCTAATATGAATGATATTAATATATATTTTTTTGCAATCATAATTTTTATAATTTCACTATTTTTAGTATCAATATTGCTAACAGTTTCTAATTTAGATTTTGAGTCATCTTTCAAGCTTGGCATTTTAACAATAATGAATACTGTGAACTCTGAAATGTATGATTTAGGGAAAATAGATTTTTATAATTTTAATATATTTAGTAAACTTTCTTTAATAATATTTATGATTATTGGAAGAATTGAACTGTTATCTATTATTATTTTATTAAAAAAATTTCTTTTCAAAAATTAAATTAGTATTATAAATCAATTCTATGCGCTCTTAGCTCAGCTGGATAGAGCAACGGTTTTCTAAACCGTAGGTCGAAGGTTCGAATCCTTCAGAGCGCGCCAAATCCAAATAATTCATAAATTTTGCGACTAATTTAATATTGATGAGTTTCATTGTTTCTGCTTTACTTGGACAATTCAAAAATTAGTTTGAATTATTTGTTAACAAATAAATAAACAAGAGGAATAAATAATGTTTAAATTAGTAAAACGATTGACTTCAGTTGTTGCTATGTTTGCTGTTCTATTTACTTTTACAACAGAAACTATGGCTGCAAAAAAGTCAAAAACTCTTAAAAACACTCAGAAAAAAGGATTTGTGAGATGTGGTGTTTCACAAGGTCTTCCAGGATTTTCTAATGCTGATGCTGCGGGTAACTGGACTGGTGTTGACGTTGATGTATGTAGAGCAGTAGCTGCTGCAGTGCTAGGTGATGCAAGTAAAGTTAAATTTACTCCACTAAGTGCAAAAGAAAGATTTGAAGCTTTGAAATCTAATGAAATAGATGTGTTATCAAGAAACACAACTTGGACAGCTACTAGAGATGCAAAAATTGGACTTACGTTTGTAGGTGTTAATTTTTATGACGGCCAAGGTTTTATGGTTAGAAAAAATTCAGGAATTTCATCAGTAAATGATTTCAAAGCTGGTGTTTCTGCATGTACTAACCTTGGAACAACGACAGAGCTTAATATGAGAGATTTCTTTAACTCAAAAGGAATTAAATATGAGCCAGTCACTTTTGAAAAAGCTGACGAAGTTGTAGCCGCATACGATGCTGGTAGATGTGATACTTATACTACAGATAAATCTGGATTAGCTGCACAAAGAATAAAACTAAGTAATCCTGATGATCACGTTGTATTACCTGAAACTATTTCAAAAGAGCCATTAGGCCCAGTTGTTAGACAAGGTGATGCTGTTTGGGAAGATATCGTGAGATGGTCCTTAAACGTGATGATTGAAGCTGAAGAGTATGGAGTAACATCTGCAAATGCTGATATGATGAAAACTTCTGATAACCCAGCAGTTAAAAGATTAGTAGGTGCTGAAGGTGAGTTAGGAGCTGCTTTAGGTTTAGATCAAGAATGGAGCTTAAGAATAATCAAGCAAGTTGGTAACTACGGTGAAAGCTATAAAAGAAATATAGCTGATACTGGAATTCTACCTGATAGAGGTCCAAATGAGTTATGGACAAAAGGTGGAATACTTTACGTACCACCAGCAAGATAATTCTTTATTAAAAGAACATAAAGAGGGCTAGATTTTTCTAGCCCTTTTTTTTATAAACCATACTAACAGTGAATTTTAAAAAAATATTACCCCAGTTACTTACATTAGCAGTCGTTATTCTAGTCTTTGGTTTCTTTTCATATAACGCTCAAGTAAATATGGAAAATAGAGGACTTGAATTTGGTTTTGGTTTTTTAACATATGAAGCCTCTTTTGATATTCAATTTTCCTTAATTGAATATGATGGCTCTCACTCTTATTTTAGAGCTTATCTTGTTGGATTATTAAACACAATATTAGTATCGGTTATTGGAATTATATTTGCAACTATACTTGGTGTAACTGTAGGTATAGCAAGATTATCTAGAAATTATTTAATTGAGCGAACGGCAGCTGTTTATGTTGAGTTTTTTAGAAATATTCCTTTGTTACTACAAATATTTTTTTGGTATTTTGCTGCATTAAGAGCTTTGCCTTTACCTGAAAAAGCAGAACCAATGTTTGGCGTTTTCTTCTTAACAATAAAAGGTTTTTTTATTCCTGCAATTGTTTGGAATAATCTAGATATTTTTATTTACTCAGTAATTGCCGCAATAATCGCAATATTTTTTGTTAAATTGTACGCTAGAAAAAAGCAAGAAAATCAAGGAATTCAAACACCAGTTTTATCAATATCAATTGGTCTTTTAATTATTCTACCGTTGTTAAGTTTCTTACTAGGTGGTGTTGATGCATCCATTGAAATACCAGTTATTGAACAATTATCACAAACATCTTTTACTTATAAGGGTGGACTTAAATTGCCACCTGAATTAATTGCATTAGCACTAGCTTTATCATTATATACAGCAACTTTTATAGCTGAAAATGTAAGAGCTGGCGTTCAAGGTGTTAGCAAAGGCCAGAAAGAGGCCGCTGCTTCAATTGGTTTAACTCCCAATCAAGTTCTAAAATTAGTAGTTATGCCACAAGCATTGAGGATTATAATTCCTCCAACAACTAATCAATATTTAAATTTAACAAAAAATTCTTCACTTGCCGCAGCTATTGCTTACCCAGATTTAGTTTTAGTTTTTGCTGGAACTGCTTTAATGCAAACAGGTAGTGCAATCGAAATTGTTTCTATCACAATGTTAACTTATTTAACTTTAAGCATAACAATCTCAATAT
>CACNTW010000011.1 GCA_902623495.1 uncultured Pelagibacteraceae bacterium
TCTAAAATTTGTTTTTTTGAAATCATTTCTAATGAATTCTTGAATTCATCATTGATTTGTTTAGATATTAATTCTTTTAAATTATTTAAGTCTTTTGCTCCTAAATTTTTTGCAAAGTTGTCATCAATTTTTGTTTCTTCTGGTTTTTTCACTGCTGTTATCTTGCATTCAAACACTGCAGATTTATTAGCCACTTCTTTTTCTGGAAAGTTTTCTGGTAGTTTAACTTCTACTTTTTTATCTTGTTTATTTTTGACACCTTCTAATTGCTTATCAAACCCTTTAATAAATAAATCTTTTCCAAGTTCCAATTGAGTATTTTTTCCTTCATTTCCTTTAAAATCTTTACCATCAACTGTTGCCTTATAATCAAAAACAACTAAATCACCAGCTTTAGCTACGTAACTTTCTTCAGCATCTTTAAAGTTTTTTTGAGTTTTTGCTATTTGATCAATTCTTTTATCTGTTTCTTTAGGATCAATTTTAACAACGTACTCATCTACTTTTAAATCTTTTAATGATCCAACTTCTACATTAGGTAATTCTGTTACTGAAATTGTGTACTCTAGATCTTTTCCTTCACCAAATGATTTTAAATCAATTTTAGGCTGACCAGCTGGTTTAATCTTATTATCCTCAAGAGCCTTTGTTGTCGTATCTTTTAATACTTTATCGATTACTTCTCCATAGACTGCTTTTCCAAATTGTCTTTTTAAAATTTCTGTAGGAACTTTACCGGGTCTAAATCCTTTTAAAACTACATCTTTTTTAATCTCTTCGTATTTTTCTTCGAGATATCCAGATATAGTTTTTTTATCGATAAAAACTTTTATATCTTTTTCTAAACCTTTTTTATTTTCTACTGTTACTTTCATAAAATATGGTAGGCGAGAAAGGACTCGAACCTTCACAGTTTGCACTATTGGTTCCTAAGACCAACGCGTCTACCAATTCCGCCACTCGCCCAGATTATTGGTGCTTTATATATGATTGTTTATAATTGTCCAATTAGAATAATAGTGTAAAACATTAGCTTAATTGATATGAGCAAAACAAATATTGCAATTGTTATTTATCTAGTCGGTCTTGCATTAGGTGCAATCTTTTTAGATATATGGAGTGCTGAAACTAGTCCAAAAGCTTTATTAGGAATTGGATGGACAACTTTATTTGCTATTGCTTTATTCTTTGCTGAAAAAGAAAAAGATGAAAAAAAAGATTAATTTTTTTTTATTAATTCACTTATAAAAAGTTCACCATAGCCATCATCAACAGCTTTTTTATAAAAAGATTTTGATAGATCTGATAATTTTTCTGCATTATCCATACCTTTTAGTAAATCTGTTATATACGTTAAATCTTTTAGTGTATTAGTTGCTGTAAACTTAAAACCTGTGTAATCATCCTCTAAAACTTTATCAAAAATCCTTTTTAAAGCATTAGAGTTTCCTGAGCCTAACTGTGCTACCTTATAAAGTTTATCTAAATCAATATCTAATTTTTTCGCAGCTTTTATTAATTCAATCACATAAGTAGCAGTACCTAAAGATAGAAAATTATTTAATAGTTTTGTTTTTGCGCCATTTCCAATACCACCAAAATGATAATAATTTTTACAAAAACATTTTAAAAGCTCTTCTGATCTTTTTAAATTTTCCTCAGATCCACCAACAATTCCTCCTAATATTCCCTCTTCTGCTTGAACAGGACCTCCCATAACTGGACACTCTAAATAAGGAATATTATTTGAATTTAATATTTGCTCCATTTCAACAGATCCGTTTTGATTATGAGTGGTGATATCAATTATGATTGTTTTATCAGACAACAATGCAACTAATTTTTTTCCAATATCATGAGCAATAGGAGAATTCGTTACACACAAAAACAAGGCATCTAATTCACTTTTGCAAAGTTCCTCATAGGATTTAACCTCTTTTGCACCCTCTTTAACTATTCGATCAATTGGCTTTCTATTTTTGTTAGCAATTACAAATAATTCGTGATTATTTTTAAGAATGTTATTTGCGATACCAAATCCCATCCATCCAACACCTATAAATCCAATTCTCATTCTAAGACAATACTTATTTTATTTATTTTAATTTTTTAAAAGTTTTTTTTTGAGCATTTCAAACTCTTCTTTTGAAATCACACCTGATTTATACATTTCATTTAATTCTTTTATTTTGGACATCAGGTCATCAACGCTTAATTCATCTTGAGATTTTGTTGATACTTCTTTTTGATTATCCACTTTAGCTTTTCTTTCTTTTTCTTCTTTAGCTTTTTTTTCTTTATCTTCTTTAGCTTTTCTTTCTTTTTCTTCTTTAGCTTTTTTTTCTTTTTCAATATTTTCAATTTGATTATCATTAATCTTGGACGAAAAGAATAGATTTTCATAGTAAGCCAAATTCTTTTCGTTATCAAAATTTTCTAAAACTAAATCTATTTTTGTTTTTACTTTTAATTTTTCTTGAAACTCATCGTGTCTTTTAAATGCTAAGTTAGACCAATTATCCATAAAATATTTAAACTGTGGAAATTCGTTTATATTTTTTGGATGAAATTTTGACTTTCCACTTTGAAAAAAATTTTCTTTAATAGCTGTCTCATAATTAAACATATAACTAATCCATATTAAATCACCATTTGACTTTAAATAAAAATGATCACTTTTTATTACTCTATCATTATTTTTTAATGAACTTTTTTTATAAATACCTTTCAAAGCACTTCTAACCTCAAAAAAATCGTCTGATCTTTTTATAAATTTTTCTAAATCGAATTCTTTAACCTGAATTCCGGTAGTCCTATTTTTGTCAACTATATAATGGTAGGCTTCGTCTTCATTAAAAATAGCATTACTATTTTTAAAAAAATAATCTAGGAAAAAATTTCTTACATGTGGTCCGTATTTGTCAATTTTTGATGACACAATTAATATTATTGAACCAACATTTTCATCATTAACTTTTTCTGCAAATGCTTTAATGTCTACTTTGCCAAAACCATCGGTCATAATCCTTGAACTTTTTATAATTTTGTTTTTGTCAAAAAGTTTAATTTTTAAATCTTTTATTTTATAATTTTCTGCATTTGCTTTGTTAATTACAAAAGAGAATAGTATTAAAAAAATTAAGAATAGATATTTTTTTAGCATAAGTCTTTAATTAACATTAATTCTACCAAACACTTTATAATTTTTATCTGAAATTACAATTTCTCCAGAGCTTACACCAATGTTGAATAATTCAGAAATAACTACAAAATGTGTTACTAAAATAAGATTTTTTTCACCATTCCAGCTAGATATATATTTTTTTAAACTCTCAATTTGTTCATCTTTATATTTATAAAACTTCTCTTGATAAAAAGAGTTTAAACCTTTGAAGGTTTCATAATTATTAAAGGCAAATTTTGCAGTATCTTTGCATCTACACCATTCACTAGATAATACTTTATCAATTTGAATATTATTATCGCTAAATAATATTCCAATTTTTTTTGATTGCTCTATGCCCTCTTGATTTAAATTTCTTTGAGTATCACATTTTGTTAAATCAATATTGTCAGGATCTCCATTTCCAGGTGCAAGTGAATGTCTTATAAATACAATTTTCCCGCCCTTCTGCAGTTCGCTTATTACTAAATCATTAGCATGTGAATAATTTGAATTAAAAATACTTAGCAAAAATAAAAGAATAAAATTTATATATTTCATAAACGACAATTAAATTTTTATCTGTATTTTTTATAATAGAGCTTTCTGAACTGATAATTTCCAACCATTTATTAAATCGTTCCTAACTTTTCGGTTTATTTTAGGCTTAAAAATTTTATCTTTTTTCCATTTCCTCTTGATTTGATATAATGATTTAAATAATCCAATTTGATATCCAGCTAGTAAAGCTACTCCTAAACCAGTTGTTTCTAATACCTTTGGTCTTTCTGTATTTATATTTATGATGTCAGATAAAAATTGCGAAAACCAGTTGTTTTTTACCATGCCTCCATCAATCTTAAGTTTAGTTGGTTTTAAACCATCTTTTTTCATTGCATTAAATAAATCATTACTTTGATAGGCAACTGACTCTAATACTGCTCTAACTAAGGTTTTCCAATCACTATTTCTTGTTAAACCTGTTATTACCCCTCTTGCATCAGGCCTCCAATAAGGTGCTCCCATTCCACTGAAGGCAGGCACAACGTATACACCCTCATTATTTTTTTTTGATTGAGCAATTGTTTCCGTATCAAAAGCATTGTTAATAAATTTTAATTTATCTCTTAACCATTGTACACCTGCACCTGCAATAAAAATAGATCCTTCAAGAGCATAAGTATTTTTTCCATTCAATCTGTAACATATTGTTGTTAATAATTTATTTTTAGAATAAATTTTTTTTGAACCAGTATTCATTATGACAAAGGCACCAGTTCCATATGTGCTTTTTACTGAACCTCTTTCAAAGCATGACTGTCCTACTGCAGCTGCTTGTTGGTCTCCTAGAACTGCTGATATTGGTATTTCACTGCCGACAATTCTCTTACTTGTTAAACCAAAATTATCAGCTGAATTTTTAACTTTTGGCAAAATATTTTCAGAAATTTTAAGTTTTTTTAAGATTTCTTTATCCCATTTATTATTATTAATGTTAAATAACATGGTCCTACAAGCATTAGTTGCTTCTGTTAAATGATGTTGCCGATTAGTAAGTTTCCAAATAAGGAAAGTATCAACAGTACCAAATAATAAATTATTTGATTTTAAAAGTTTCTTAACATTTTTTACGTTTTCTAGTATCCATTTAATTTTAGTTGCGGAAAAATATGGGTCAATAAATAATCCAGTTTTTTTTCTAAAAATTTTTTCATAATTTTTTTTCTTTAACTCTTCACAATAGTCTTGGGTTCTTCTATCTTGCCAAACAATTGCGTTGTAGACTGGTTTTCCTGTTTTCTTATTCCAAAGAATAGTTGTCTCTCTCTGGTTAGTTATTCCTATACTTAATATTTTTCCTCTTAATAGTGATGCTTTTTTTATTACTTTTTTCAACGCTTTTAGAGTTGTAAGCCAAATTTCGTTTGGATTATGCTCCACCCATCCATTTTTTGGAAAATATTGATTAAATTCAAACTGGGATGTAAATTTTATATTACCATCTAAATCAAAGAGAATTGCTCTAGTTGATGTTGTGCCTTGGTCAATAGCAACAAGAAATTTTTTCACAATTTAAGTCTATACCTAAATTTTTTTTTCTAAAAGTAAAAACTAATACAAGCTGGAAGGATATGAAATTTAAATTATTTAGTGAAAGATTGAGTTGAATATTCTGACAAGGGAAGTTTTGATAAAGTTTTTATCTTTTTGACATAATCTACAAAAGATTGAGCATAGCCGAGATATGTATTTACTACTCTTCCTTGCTTAGATATAATTCCAAAAGTTTTATATCCATCTTTACCAGCTGCAATATAGTTATTTGTTGCTACTGTATAAGTCTTACTTGGATTTATCTTTACCCAACTCTTGTCTGTTCTACCCTTAAACTCTAAATTTATCACTCTATTTCCTTTACTATTGCTTGCTTGAACATCCCATCTCAATCCAGCAGCATATGGATAGGCTCCTGTAGAACCATCTGGAGTTAAAGCATAATCAATTGAGTCTTCCAAAACATTTTTAATTTCTTCTCCACTCATTTTCAATTCTACAATAGTATTACTGAAAGGTAATAAAGTATACGCGTCCCCAATTGTAATATTGCCTTCTTTTATATCTATTCTTGTTCCACCACCATTTTGAATTGCAATATCACTTAATTTGGACATTTCTCTGAAGGCGTGTGCTACAATATTCGAAATATCGGATCCATTTTTTTCAGTTTTTGATACATCACAAAGTTTTGACTTTCCTTGTCCAGGAATTCTTTCAAGACATAAATCATCAGTTACTCTGCCAATTACTTCACTGCTTTTTTCTTTAACTTCATTTTTGTATTTTTCTAATATTTTTGATGCTTGTGCGTCAGCCTCTACGATTGAAATATTTGGATTAACTTCGATAGCCTTGTATACGGCTTCTCTATAATTACCATCTATCTCAACTCTTTTTCCATTTGAATCTTTTCTCTTAAAGGAATCATCTAACATTATATGTGGTATTCCATCACATGACTTGATGGTGCCATCGTTATTAAACTCGATATTAAGTTCTCCAACAATTTGAGAATATTCCCATGCTGTAACTATACAAACATCTTCCTCATTTTTATTTTTGACTACAGTTGGGTAGGCCCCATTAGAATTTAGTCCTACATTATCGAAATCTCCAGTTAGACTATGAGAATCACCTCCAACTATAACATCAACATCTGTGAGAAGTTTAGCCATGTTAATCTCATTTTTATATCCATAATGAGTTAAAAGAATTATCTTATTGATTCCTTGTTGTTTAAGCTTATTTATATTTTCTTGTGCTGAATTAATTTCATCTAAAAATAAAGTTGTGTCGTCTGGATTTGATGACTCTCTCGTTTTTTTTGAGATCACAATTCCAATTACTCCAATTTTTTGATTTCCTTTATTGATTATAGTGTAAGGTTTAATTTTTTTTGACAAAGGTGAGTTTATTTTTGCTTTAATGTTTGCTGACAAAACTGGAGTCTTACACTTATCAGTATGAAGATAATCTAAAAACTCAACTAAACTCTTATCACCATCATCAAATTCATGATTTCCTATAGCGAAAGCATCAAAACAAATTTGATTCATCATTTCTGCATCTGCTTTGCCCTTGAAAAGAGTGTAATATAATGTCCCTGTAATAGCATCACCCGCATGAAGCTTGATAACATTTTCATTTTTTAATTTTAATTCTTTAAATTTTGCTACGACAGATGGAAAACCGCCTGATACAACTCTCGTCTTTTCACCATCTAAATTTAAATCAAGTCTTTTATTTGGTTCCAAATGAGAGTGATGATCATTTATATGTAAAATGGTAATTTTATCTGCTAAAGCTGATGAACTTAAAATAAGTGAAAAAATAATTAAAAATAATTTCATAACGGGATAATCGTTATAAAATATGAAAGTATTTTTACTAAAAAGTGAAAGATTTATTAAAAAAATTTAAACTAATTATTACTTATGCTCGATAAAAAACAATTTTAAATTTGATGAAAATTTTAATAATAACAAATAATCATATCTATTATGAGCTGATTGAGTTTGGGGCTTAAAGAATATTTAGAATTAAAAACTGTTACAGACTGGAAGGATTAACACTTTTAAATTCTAACATGTTCTCAAAAGTACACATTTCAGGTTTTGAAAAAGTAATTTTTGGAAATTTTTTACTAAAGTCTAAAAATAGTTTTTTATTAAATTCAATTAAATTACTTATTTCAATCTCACTAAGCTCTCTTAAGATATATGCCAAAGTAATATGAAAAGTATATCTTTGATGGTTTTCAAATTTAATTTTTAATAAGCTACTTAGTTCATCTCTACAATTTCTTAATATTTTTTCATCCTTTTCAGAATATGGTTCTAAAATAATACTGTATCCTCCAAAAAACATTTTTAGTTTAAGATTGAATTCTTTTGGAAAGATATAGTTCTGAATTCTTCTATTTAATTCAACAGCTATATCTTTATAATCCATATCAGGATCTATATCTGATGGCCAATAATTAGTGTCTTTTGTATTAAAATTACAACAATCAAATAATGTCATATGAAAACTGGATGGAGGTAAATAGAAGTAAGTTTTTTTGGGGTTAAAATTCTCTATATTTTTTTGAAAACTAATAATTTGATCAGATAAATTAGTATTAAGAGGAATATTGCAAATTATTGTGCAGCCTGGAAATGGTAAAGGATTTCCTCTATCATCAAATTTATTTTCTGCACCTTTTAAAGTATATCCTTCAAGTTTTCCTGCTAAAAATTTCTCTTGGTTATTAACTATATTTAAATCCATTAAGATAAACTAAAACCATTTTATATTTTCTTTCTCACAAAGTTCTTTCAACCTTAATGGATAATCTGTCATAATACCATCTACACCGTACTCAACCATCTTTAACATTTCGTACTCTTTGTTTACTGTCCATACATTTACTGGCAATTCTTCTTGATGAGAAATATCGACAAGTTTTTTTGTAATGTCTTTTCGGTATGGATGCCAAGCTTTTCCACCTTGTGACTTTATAATTTTTGGCAATTCATGATCTTCATAATAAGGCAAAAAACTCAACCATGGAGATCTGTTGTAAATAGTTTGATTAATATTAATTCCTGTCAAATGTTGAGTTAAGTAAGCTCTTGGAATTTCAGGATACTGATTTTTAATTACTGATAAAGTTCTCCAATCAAATGATGAAACGATTATTTTATCTTTTAAAGATGATTCATTTATATCGTTCATAATTAATTTTACTGTATCTTCTGGTTCTGGTGTCAAATTTTCTTCCTCTGGTGTAGATTTAATTTCTAAATTTATTAATAATTTTTCAGATTTATTTTTTGAAGACATTTCTAATAATTCAGAAAGTTTTGGTATTCTTTGGTTTTCTAATTTTTTTTGATTAATAAATCTTCTTCCGTATCTGGATAATTTATTTACTGAACCTACATCAAACTTTGAAAGTTCTGCATAAGTTAAATCAAATATTTTTAAATTTTCATCCTCTATCCAATTCCCCTCATTATCTTTTGTTCTGCTTGGATCTAATCTAAAATCATGAGCAATAACTGGTACAAGATCCTTAGAAATTAATATATCTGTTTCGTATGCATTAATATTGTTTTCAAATAAGTATTTAAAACTTTCTAGAGTGTTTTCGGGAAGATCTCCTCTTGCTCCTCGGTGACCATAAATTTTTATATGATTTGGTTTGCTTAAAATCAAAATTAATTAACTCTTTTGCCAGTGCTTTTATCAAAAATATAATATTTATTGTTCTCAATATTAAGACTTAGATCAGCACCTTTTTCAATAGTTAGATTTCCCGGACACCTATAACAAAAGTCTTTTTTGTCTTTTAATTGACCATAAACAAGATTATCCGAACCAAGTTGTTCCACTAAGTCTACTTTTAAATTAATTAAACTATTTTCACTTTGACTTAAATGTTCAGGTCTTATTCCTAATTTTACTTCTCCCTCAAAGTCACTATCAATATCTTTAATTTCAAAACCTTCTGCAGATAATGTTTTATTTTTTATATTACCATCTAAAAAATTCATTTGAGGTGAGCCAATAAAACCAGCAACAAATAATGATTTTGGATTATCATATATCTCAATAGGAGTTCCAAGCTGTTCAATAATTCCATTGTTAATAACTGCTAATCTATCAGCAAGTGTCATGGCCTCTACTTGATCATGCGTAACAAATATGCTTGTTACTCCAACTTTCTGTTGAAGTTTTTTGATTTCAAGTCTCATCTGAATTCTTAATTTTGCATCTAAATTTGAAAGAGGTTCATCAAATAAGAATATTTTTGGATTTCTAACAATTGCTCTACCCATTGCAACCCTTTGCCTTTGACCTCCGGATAACATTGAAGGTTTTCTCTGTAAATAATCTGAAATTTGTAACAGCTTAGCTGCATCATTTACTTTTTGCTCGATTGTTTCTTTGTCAATTCCTCTGTTTTTTAGACCATAAGCCAAGTTATTATAAACATTCATATGTGGGTATAATGCATAGTTCTGAAACACCATTGCTACATCTCTTTCAGACGGATCTACCTCATTAATTAATTTTCCATCAAGATTAATATCACCCTCTGTAATATCCTCTAAGCCTGCAACCATTCTTAATAAAGTTGATTTTCCACATCCACTAGGTCCTACAAAAACCATAAACTCACCTTCATCAACACTTAATGAAGTTTCATGAACAGCCTTAGTTCCATTTGGGTAAATCTTAGTCACATTTTTTAAATCTAAAAAGCTCATTTATTTCTCCGTTTGAATTAATCCTTTTATGAACCATTTTTGTAAAAATACTACCACTAAAACTGGTGGGATCATTGACAAAATGATATACGCAAATCTTTCTGCAGTTCTTGGCAGAGCAACTCCTTCATAGCTTTCTGTGTAAATAATCTTCATTCCCATTACAACAGTCCAGTATTCTTCTGCAGTTGTCATTATTAGTGGCCATAAATATTGGCTGTATCCATATACAAACATAAAGATAAACATTGCTGCTATCATGGTTTTAGATAATGGAACCAAGAAATCTATGAAAAAACTCCAAGCATTTGCTCCGTCTAATTTTGCTGACTCCAAGAGTTCATCTGGAATTGTTTTATAAAATTGTCTGAAGAAAAATGTTGCTGTAGCTGAAGCAACTAATGGAAGGATAAGGCCTGTATATGAATTTGTTAAACCTAAATCAGATACAATTTTATAGCTTGGAAAAATCCTTACCTCCAAAGGAACAAGTAGAGTAATAAAGATTAACCAAAAAATTGGTACAGCTAATTTAAATCTATAATAAACCAAAGCATATGCTGACATTGCTGAAATAACTACCTTAAGTGTTGCAATTCCTAATGCCATTATAAAACTATTAATAAACATTTTTGCAGCAGTCACTTCTTCTGACCAACCACCTTTTTCATTTAAAACTTCGTTATAGTTTCTTGCTAGCTGATCACCTATATGAAACTTCATACCTTCGGTTAATATAGTTACAGAGTCATGCGAAGAACTTGCAAAAGATATCCAAATAGGAACTACCATTAACAAGACTCCTAGTATTAATATAATATGAGCAATTATTTGAAGTGGTTTAATTTTCATTTATCTTGAAAAACCCCCTTAATAAAATATTTCTGCAACACAATTATAATTAAAATTGGTGGCACCATAGACATCATCACGAAAGCAAAACGATGAACAATTGAACCCGACATCATTTTTAATCCCATAACCACTGTCCAATATTGTTCTGAAGTTGTTACCAATAATGGCCATAGATACTGATTGTAGCCAAAAACAAACATAAATATTAACATCGCTACAATCATTGTTTTTGACAAAGGAATTAAAAAATCAACAAAAAATCTCCAGGTATTTGCTCCATCAAGTTTTGCGGATTCAAGTAATTCATCTGGAACGGTTTTATAAAATTGGCGAAAGAATAATGTTGCTATAGCTGATGCTGAAATAGGAACTATTAATCCAAAGTAAGAATTCACTAGATTAAGCTCAGCCATTACTGAATAAGTAGGGAAAATTCTTAACTCTAATGGTACTAAAATTGTAATAAATATAATCCAAAACAATAATGTTGCATATTTTATTCTGTAATAAACCAACGCGTAAGCAGCCATTAAAGATGTAACAACGGATAATATTGCAACTCCTGTAGCCATGATAAAACTATTAAAAAACATTTTTAATGCTGTTATCTCTTTAAAAAAACCACCCTGATATAATAAAACTCGTAAGTAATTTTCATAAAAGCTATCTCCTAAAAACATTTGGAGACCATTCATATTAATCATTGAACTCGTGTGCGTAGAGCTAGCAAAAATCATCCATACAGGAACTACCATGATTAGTATTCCAATGAGTAAAATTAAATGTGAAAAACTTGATGTGATAAATCTAGTCATTAATTATAATGTATTTTCCCTTCGATATATCTAAATTGAAAAATCGTAATTACTAATACAATCAACATCATCATTATTGATTGAGCTCCTGCACTTCCTAAATCCAGTCCTCTAAATCCATCCATGTAAGCTTTATAAACTAGAGTTCTTGTTTCACCGGAAGGAGCACCTATTGTTGTGGTATCAATAATTCCAAATGTATCAAAGAAAGCATACGTTATATTAATAATTATTAAAAAGAATGTAGTTGGCATTAATAATGGGAATGTAATTGTCCAAAATCTTCTGAAACTATTTTTACAGTCAATCATTGATGCTTCAATTACAGATTTTTGTATAGCTTGAAGTCCAGCCAAGAAGAAAATAAAATTAGCACTGATTTGCTTCCAAGAACCAGCTATGATTACGTAAATATAAGAGTCGAACACACTTTCGTACCAATTAAATCCCCACAGTTCGTGAAATAAATGATAAAGAAGACCAAATCTTTCACTAAAAAAATAATTTGCCATTACACCGACTACCGCAGGCGCAATTGCATAAGGCCAAATTAAAAGTGTTTTGTAAGTGCTTTTACCATGCATTACATTATTAGCCTGAACGGCAAGTAATAATCCAATTGAGCCTGTAATTAACGTAATAACAAAACTATAAATAATAGTAAATTTGAAAGCTATGAAATAAGCTGGATCATCAAAAATAAATAAAAAATTGTCAAACCATACAAACTTCGATCCAAATCCAAAAGCATCTTGCATTGTAAATGCATCTCTAAAGGTTTGTATGATTGGCCAATATAAAAAAATTAACAATATACCTAGCTGCGGAGCTAAGAAAAGATATTGTGAATAGCTAGATTTGAATTGGACTTTTTTCATACTTTTGTAAAAATAAATAAGGAGGGTAAATTAATACCCTCCTTATTGTTTTAATTATTCTTACAAAGTTTTAGCAAATTGCTTTAACAATTTAGCTGCACCTTTGTCCATATTCTGCAATCCTTTTTCGATTGATATTTTGCCGTTTAACATTGGCTCAATATTTTCGTAAATTACTTCACGAATTTGGGGCCAGTTACCAGCTCTATATCCACCAGGAATAGTTGAACCTTCTAAGCTTAATTGTTCACCAACTGCTTTATGATATGGAGAAGCTCTATAGAAATTTATAGTTTCAGCTAACTCTATACCACCTTTAGTCACTGCAGAGTAACCAGTCATATTGTGATAATACAGATCCATTTCTGGAGAACCCATAAATTCTATAAATTTAGCAAGTCCTTTGTACTCTTCCTCAGTATGACCATTTAAGATCCAGTTAGCAGCACCACCTATAAAAGTTGGATACTCTTTTCCTTTGGTTACTGAATCCCAGTAAGGAATATGATTAACTGTAAAGTTTGGAACAACACCTTTCATTCCACCAAATGATGCAGCAGAACCAAACCAAAATGCAGCTTCACCTGCTATAAATGGTGCTTGATTGTCTCCCCACGCTCTTCCTTTATAGCCATATAAACCTTTATCATACCATTCTTTAACTTTCTTCCAATGATAGACAAATGCATCAGTTTCAGCGAATAAAGTTTTTGTAGGAACAGCATCGTAACCATTATTTCCATCTAACATTAATAAATTATGTCTAGAAAAGAAATTTTCAGTCCAAATCCATGGACTATGACTTTGAACTAAAGGAATGTATCCAGCAGCTTTGATTTTTGGAGCCATGGCCTCAAATTCTTCATAAGTTTTTGGCACAGATTCAATTCCAACCTCTTTCAAAATGTCCATGTTTGCATACATCAAACAAGTTGAACTATTGAAAGGTACACCAATCATTTTTCCATCAGAGTCGGCATAGAAATTTTTAATGCCTGGAATATAGTTGTCAGCATCTACATCAATGCCATATTTCTTAGCCATTTCTTCAAAACCGATAACAACACCATTTTTTACTTGAGCTACCATGATTGCAGCACCAGCATCATAAACCTGTGAATAGTGTGGTTGGTCGCCTGCTCTAAATGCAGCAATAGTTGCCGCCATGTTATCTTCATAACTTCCTTTTCCTGTAGGAATGACCGTATATTGATCTTGTGAAGCGTTAAATCTATTTGCAATTTCAATAATTACATCACCAAGAAAACCACTGTTTCCGTACCACCAATGAATTTCTGTTTTTGAATAACTGTGTGATGTAAAAGAGAAAGTAAATAGAATTGTTAAAACACTAAGTATTTTTTTCATATCTATCCTTCTGTTAAGTTTATTTAATTTTTTATTAATAATTTATTAATGTTAAGATATTATGAAATTGTAAATAATTGCATTTAAAAATTTTAAATTTCTAAAAGAGGTTGTATATTTTAAAACAAATCATAATTTAAATGTCTAAAAAATTTGATTTATTCATAATAGGTGGCGGTATAAACGGTGCAGGTATTGCAAGAGATGCTGCAGGTAGAGGTTTATCAGTTTGTTTAGCTGACAAAGGTGAGATTGGAGGAGCAACCTCATCTTGGTCGACGAAATTAGTACATGGTGGTCTTCGTTATTTAGAAAATTATGAATTCAAACTAGTTAGAGAATCTCTGAAAGAAAGAGAAATAGTTTATAAAATTGCCAGACATATTTCCAAACCGATTCCTTTTATAATTCCTTATGCAGATAAAATTCGACCAGCCTGGTTAATTAAAATTGGTTTATTTTTGTATGATAATTTAGGTGGCAAAAGCAATATACCAAAATCAAAAACGTTTGATCTTACAAAAAAATTTTCAAATATTCTTAAGCAAAAATACAAAACTGGTTTTCAATATTTTGACATACAAATTGACGATAAAAAATTAACGAAACTAAATGCTAAAGATGCAAAAAGAAATAAAGCTAAAATACTAGAATATAACAAAGTTAAAAAAGCTGAAATTATTGGCAATGAATGGATTATTAGTCTTGAAAAAGGTGAAAAAGTAAAATCAAAAATTTTAATTAATGCATCTGGACCATGGATAAACGAAACCTTAAATAAAAATATAAAAATTAAATCTAAGAAAAAAATAAGATTAGTTAAAGGAAGTCATATTATTACAAAAAAATTGTACAAAGAAAATGTTGCATTCACATTTCAAAATACTGATAAAAGAATAATATTTGTGATACCTTATAAAGGGAAGTTTTCTTTAATTGGAACTACAGAAGTTGAGGTTAAATCACCAGAAAATAAAGGAATATCAAAAAAAGAAATTACATATTTAATTCGTTCAGTAAATAATTACTTAAAAAAACAAATCAGAACAAAGGACATTGTAGATACTTATTCAGGGATAAGACCTCTAATTGAAGATTTTAATACAGCTTCAAAAGTCACAAGAGATTATGTTTTTGATTTAAAAATTATAAAAAAATTACCTTTATTGAATATATATGGAGGAAAACTAACCACCTACAGAAAATTGTCTGAAAAAGTCCTTTTTGACCTTAGAAAGTTTTTACCTAAAACAATAAAAGGTCCATGGACACACAAAAAGAAGCTTCTCTAAACTTAATGACCGTTAAATTTGAAAAATTAAAAAAAACAATAATTAAATGTAATAAATGCCCTAGACTTGTGAGGTTTAGAAAAAAAATATCTACGGAAAAAAGAAAACAATATATGGACCAAACTTATTGGGGAAAACCAGTTACAGGTTTTGGAGATATAAATGGAAAAATAATGATTGTTGGTCTAGCACCAGCAGCCCATGGTGGAACCAGGACAGGTCGGGTCTTTACTGGAGATAAATCCTCAGATTTTTTATATAAATGTTTACACAATGTAAAAATTGCCAATCAAAGTAACTCAGATCATGTATATGATGGATTGAAAATAAAAAATACGTTCATAACACCAGCTTTAAAGTGTGTCCCTCCAGGAGACAAACCATTAAATGAAGAGTTAAAAAATTGCTTTGGTTACTTCAAATCTGAATTTGAAATACTTAAAAATCTTAAAATAATTGTAGCTTTAGGGAAAATTGCCTTTGATACTTGTGTAAAATTTTATAGAGAAAATTTTAATTACACTGAAAGAGTAAAATTTAGTCATGGAACATATTTTAAATTACCTAACAATGTATTGTTGATGGGATGTTATCATCCAAGTCCAAGAAATGTAAATACCGGACGAATAAATGAAAAACAAATGACTAAACTATTTAAAAAGGTAAAAGAACTAGTGTAGTTTATTAATAAATACTTTTGGAAGTTTTACTGGTTTTCCCAACTTATTTAGGGATACCAATTTTATCTCTGCATCACATAAAATATCTGATTTTCTTTTAATGACTTGTGACATTGTAATTGTAGTCAAAGTATTAGATTTAACTTTTGTGAAAACAGTAATTTTATCCTCAAATTTTGCTGGTTTTTTAAAATCTACGTTGCAAGTTTTTACAGCTATTAAAACATTATATTTATCTAATAACTTTTTATTTGAATATCCTATTGAATAAATCAGTTCAGATCTTGCTCTTTCAAAGTATTTTAAATAATTTGCGTGGTAAACTATTCCACCAAAATCAGTATCCTCATAATATACTTTTAAATTATACTTAAATACTTTCATCCACTGATATTAATAAAATTTATTGAGAAGAAAAATAGATATTTTGATAGTAAGTAATTGATTTTTGCTTTGAATTATCTGTATCTGACATTATCGCTATTCCATCTAACTCATTAACATCTAAATCATGGAATTTCTTGAAATCTTCTTTAACGTTTGCTTTGACAGTTACCCATTCATTTAAATTTGTTTTGGTAGTAGCAAGTACATTATCTATGGACTTTTTAGTATATGGGCTTGGAAAGTTGCTTCCAACTTCTTGATTGCTTGAAAAAACATAATTTATTGCTCTATTGGATAAAGGTGTTGCTCCAGTTTTTTTAATGACGAATACTCTTCCTGCAAAGTCATGACCCTTTTTAGCTGTCTCATCTATCCCTGGTATATCTTTCTCAATTTTCCAAGTTATATTTATAAAAGGTGTTTTATTTAGATCAATTTTAATCTCCTTGCCTAGGCCAGAAGCAGCATTATCTGCAATAGCTTTTAAGTAATTGCCATTCTCATTAGATCCAACTGAATATGTAGTTTTATTATCTGCCCCTCTTACTTTTCTAACTGTCAATTCTGATAATTCTTTGTCTGTAAACTCAAATACTTTTATATTCTCAGCATACAAAGTAGCTTGAAAGAGTGATGTAACTAAAATCAATTTAAATAAAAATCTAAACACATCCTCTCTATATAAAAGATAAAATAATTTTCAAATTCAAAATTTTGACATTATTTAAACATGCATAAATCATTATTGTTTTCTACTTAGAGGATATGAAATTAACAGTGCTTTTTGGTTTGATGATTTATTGGTCTATAATTATAACTGCACCTGTAATTTCAAAAAATTCAGAAAAATTTGTAGAAAAAAAGGTATTAATACCTCTTAAAAAACCAAGAATTTAAGGCAGAAGCATTATCTTAGGGGCTGAACAGGTTCCATCATGAATTTCCTTAAAAGCTCCCCACCCGTCTCTAAGATTTCTGTACTCAATCCAATCTATTTTGCCTAGCCTGTTATTAGTTAAAATATCAATAGTTTCTCCAAATTCTTTGTTTGTATAACAATAAGTTCCAATAAAAGTAACTTCTTGAAGGGTTGCTTTTCTAAAATTAAAAGATCCTGCAGGCTGAGTTAGTCCGATATGAACTATTATGCCACCTGGTTTTACTACACTGATTGCCTGATGTCTTGAAACTTCAAGTCCAACAGTATCAAAAACTAAATCAAAGCTACTCTCTTTAATATCCTTATGATCTGGTAAAACTGTTTTTGCATCTACGTATTTTGAGCATGCATTTAGTCTTTTTTGATTAGGATCAGAAATTGTCAGATTAGTATTTCCTTGGATCTTGGATAAAATTAAAGCACACAAAAGGCCTATTGCTCCACCACCCTGAACAAGCGTCTTACATTCATTTAATGGTTTTTTTGATGCTTCTACTGCTAATAATACCGCATGATGTGAAACTGCTGTTGGTTCTGCCACTGCAGCCTCTTTTACATCAAGTTTTTCAGGAACTTTGAAAATATTATGATCTGGAACCGTTATAAGTTCTGCAAATGCACCTTGCCTTTCATAAGGTCTATTCATTCCAAGAAGCACTCTATCTGGACATAAATGCTCTCTTCCACTTTTGCAGTATTCACAATTTCTGCAAGTTATCAATGGATTAAGAACTGAAATTTGATCTTTAAGCTTACCGTTAATTATTTGACCACTAACTTCGTGACCTAAAATTAACGGTGGGATTCTTCTCTCGTCTTTTCCGTGGTAAGCATGCATATCTGAGCCACAGATACCTGATGCATGAACTTTAAGAATGCTTTCTCCAGGTTTTTCAGAAGGCTCTTTTTCCTCTCTGAATTCCATTTCTTCGACACCAGTATAGACAAGCGCTTTCATCATTATTTATTGTTTAACAAATAATATACTAAATAAGATGTGAATGCTCCAATAATCCATCCAAAAGATTGATATTGTATTAAATTTTCATTTAGCAAAGATGATAAAGAAAATATTGATCCAATTAAAAGAGCATACAATGCTTTGAAATTCCAACCGTTACTGTAAATATATTCCGTATGTTCTTTAGGATAAAAAAGCTCTTTATGATTAATTTGTTGTTTTTTAAACAAATAATAATCTGCAACCAATACTCCAAAAATTGGCCCAAAAGTCGTCGCAAAAGCTTCAACAAATATCAAAACATTAGCTTTACTGAAAATTGATAGCCAAAATGTTGAAATAATTAATCCAATAATTGATATTACAATTCCTGTTTTTTTTAACGTTAAAGAGTTCGGGAAAAAATTTATCAATGTATTCTGCGAAGGAATATAATTTGCTATCAAATTAGTTGATAACGAAGAAATAATAATAAATATCAAGCAAAAGAAAGTTAGAAAATTATTATTAAATTTTCCAACTATATCATTTGGATTTGTAAGTAGACTTGAAGCATTTAAACCTTTACTAGTAAGAATTATATCTGAGCCTAATGTGATTAATACTGAGAAAAAAGAAAAGAGTATTAAATTTAAAATTATACTTAAGTTTCCTTTAGTCATTTCTTTATAATTCATTGAGTATCTAGAAAAGTCGCCAAAAGTGAGAAGCACAATAGCAAAATATGCAAATAGAGTTCCTGTGATTGATATTGTCGGAGCGATATTCGACTGAATTGCAAAATTGCTAAAGACTAAGCTGAGTTTTATTCCATTTAGTAGCTCATTGTAATACTCAGATAAAATAACAATTAATAATACAGATAGCCCCAAATATATTGAAAGACCTGAAAAATTAATAAATGATTTTAGAAAATTCTGTCCTTTTGTAAAAAGGATGTATTGAAATATCAAAGTTAAGAATAAACAAACCCAATCGATTAAATTTAAGCCAAAAAAGAATAATAAAAATATTTCATTCTGTAAGAGTTGATTATCAATTTTAAATATTATGATCCTAGCAATATAACCTAGTGATTTTGATATAAAAAATGTTTGCACACCAAACATGAATAACCCAACTAATCCTCTAATCATCCCTATGTATCTGGCACCAGTAAAACCCATTGAAAGTCTGAGAATTGTTGGAAAACTCAATCCACTACTTTGAGAAATTTTTCCTATAATGTTTGCAAAAAAGAATACTAATAATCCTGCTAGTAATGATCCTGTTAAGACAACAAAAAAATTAAGATCATAGAATAAATATAAAGCTGATATTAGAGAGAAGCCAACTATTGTTTGAATATTTATAGCCCAAAAGTTAAAATAATTTTTCCAACTCCAGTCTCTATTATTTGGATTTATTGAAACTAGTTCCCAATTTCTTAATTGAAATTTTTCACTTTGACTCACCTAAATGATATTAAACAATTATTTAGTAGTGTCTATATAGAGGTTTTTGTTAAAAATATCTTTAAAAATATAAATAATTCATTAAACGTTGTCTTATTAGTGTATGGACAAATTTGATTACATAATTATCGGTGCTGGATCAGCTGGCTGTGTACTAGCAAATAGATTATCTGCAAATTTAGAGAATAAAATTTTATTATTAGAGGCTGGTGGTAAAGATACTAATCCATGGATCCATATTCCAGGTGGTTATTTTAAAACAATGCATAATCCAGATACTGACTGGTGTTTTAATACAGAAAAAGAGCCAAACTGCGATAACAGACAAATGGTTTATCCAAGAGGAAAAACATTAGGTGGAAGCTCATCAATTAATGGAATGCTTTATATTAGAGGTCAATCGAATGATTATAATTATTGGAGACAGCTAGGTAATGTTGGTTGGTCTTGGGATGATGTTCTACCTTATTTTAAAAAGTCAGAAGATTTTCAATTTGGAGAAAATGAGTTTCATGGTTCTGGAGGACCTATTGCAGTTGAGAAGATTAGAGCAACATTTAAAGTTCTTGATCTATTTTTAGAAGCTGCTGAAGAGCATGGTTATAAAAGAACTGATGATTTTAATAACGGTGATAATGAGGGAATGGGATACTTTCCATTCACAATTAAAAATGGCTTTAGATGTAGTACAGCAGTAGGTTATTTAAATCCAGTTAAGAGTAGAAAAAATTTAAAAATTATTACTAAGGCTCACATAAAAAATATAGAATTTGAGAATAATAAAGCAAAAAAAGTAAATTATTGGATAGATGGAAAAGAATTTTCTGTTGAGACTAATAAAGAAATTATATTAAGTGCAGGTACAATAGGATCACCTCATATATTACAAGCATCAGGTATTGGTCCAGGAGAACTTCTAAAAGAAAATAATATCAATGTTTTAAAAGATCATCAAGGAGTTGGTAGAAATCTAACTGATCATTTAATGCTAAGACCTGTTTACAAAATTAAAAATTTAGAAACTTTAAATGATATTTACTATAGCTTTACTAAAAAAATGTTATCTGGTTTAAAGTTTCTTCTCTTAAGAAAAGGACCTTTAACAGTTGGTGCCAGTTATGTTTGTGGATTTGTTAAGAGTGATGAACATTTAGAAACGCCAAATCTTCAATTTCATATTTCACCAGCAAGTACTGATCTTTTAGGAAAGTCAGCTTTACATAAATTTCCAGCGTTCACTCCAACAATTACAAATGTAAGACCAACAAGTAGAGGGTCTATAGAATTAAAATCTCCAGACACCAGAGTTTCACCAAAAATAAAAATGAATTATTTATCAACTGTTGAAGATCGTGAGATTGCTGGAAAAGCATTAAAGATTGTAAGAAAAATTGTTATGGAGTCTAAAGCTTATAAGGATTATAAACCTGAAGAACTTAGACCGGGAATCAATATTACAGATAATGAAGAATTAGCAACGGAAGCTGGAAAATTTGCGAATACTATATTCCATCCTGTGAGCACATGTAGAATGGGTAATGATGAAAATGCTGTAGTTAACGATCGATTAGTCGCTCACGGGCTAGAAAATTTAAGGGTTGTAGATGCCTCTGTTATGCCTCATATCACATCAGGAAATACAAATGCACCGACAATAATGATTGCGGAAAAAGCAGCTGACATGATAATTGAGGATAGTAGAAGATGACCGAACAAATAGTAATTTTTTTTCAAATAGTTTTTATAGATTTAGTTTTGGCGGGAGATAACGCAATTATAATTGGAATGGTTGCTTCTCAATTTCCAATTGAACAGAGGAAGAAAATTATTTTTTGGGGAATTGGAGCAGCGGTAGTTTTAAGAATTATATTTACACTAATAACTGCTTATCTATTACAAATCACAGGACTAAGACTTATAGGTGGAATATTGCTTCTTTATGTATGTTACAGACTTTATGAAGATGTAATTAAAATGAATGCTAACACTGAAAAGAATATCAAAAAGGTTGATAACTCTTCATTCATTAAAGCTATAACAACTGTAATTCTAGCAGATGTAACTATGAGTTTAGATAATGTTTTAGGAGTAGCGGGCGCAGCTAGAGATCACCATATGTTATTAATATTTGGTCTCGTTTTGTCAATTGTTTTGATGGCTACTGCAGCAACATTGATATCTGGCTGGATTAAAAAGTATAAATGGATAGGATGGGTTGGATTATTGGCAATATTATTTGTTGCAATAGAACTAATATATACGGACGTAAAACTATTTTTATAAATGTATTTAAAAAAAATAAATTTAAAAAATAAAGTTGCTTTAGTTACTGGTGCTGGAAAAGGCATTGGTAGAGCATGTTCTATTGCTCTTGCAGAAGCTGGTGCAACAATAATTGGAGTAAGTAGAACTACTTCTGATCTTGATAAGCTTCAAAAAGATATAAAAAAAGTTAAAGGAAAATTAACTAAAATAACTTGCGATATAATGGATTATGAGGATCTTTCTTCTAAAATAAAAAAAGTAAAGAAAATAGATATACTTGTAAATAACGCTGGTACAAATATTCCTGAGCCTTTTGAAAAAATAAAACAAACTAGTATGAATTATCTTGTAGATTTAAATATGAAAGCAGCATTCAATGTTGCGCAATTAGTAGTCCTAAAAATGTTAAAAAATAAAAAAAAAGGTGGATCTATAATTAATATGTCCTCACAATTAGGGCATGTCGGTATGTCAGGTAGAAATATTTATAATATGACGAAATTTGGAATTGAGGGATTAACAAAAGGAATGGGGGTTGAACTTGCAACTAAAAATATCAGAGTAAATACAGTTGCACCTACATTTGTTGAAACTCCAATGGTTAAAAAGTTCTTTAAAAACAAAAAGTTTAAGCAGCTAGCTTTAAGTAATATACCCATGGGAAAAGTTGCGACAGAATCTGATGTGGCCACAGCAGTATGTTTTTTAGCTTCAGAAGCAGCGAGTATGATAACTGGAACATCAATTGTAATTGATGGGGGCTGGACAGCAAAATAATGAAAAAATTGTTGCTTATTTTAGCAATTATATTTTCTACACACTCTCATGCTTTAGAGTTTCAAGGTAAATTTTTACAAGGTCATTTTATTTTAGGAAAAGCAGAAGCTGGATCAAAGGTATTTGTAGATAAAACACAAGTTAAAGTATCTGAGGATGGATATTTTGTATTTGGTATTGATAGGGATCGAAAATTTGATGTAGCTATTACTGAAATAAATAACGGAAAAAAAAACAAAATTATAAAAAAAGTTTTTAAAAGAAAATATAATATTCAAAGAATAGATGGTCTTCCTGAAAATAAAGTTACGCCGCCAGAATCTGTTTATAAAAGAATTAAAGAAGAAAATGGAAGAATTGGAAAAGCAAGAGCTATTAATTCAGATTTAACTTTCTTTACTGAACAATTTATTATGCCAGTTAAAGGAATAATTAGTGGAGTTTACGGTAGCCAAAGAATTCTTAATGGTAAACCTAAATGGCCTCACTACGGAATTGATATTGCAGCTAAACAGGGAACTGAAATTAAATCATCTGGAACTGGAATAGTGACTATGGCAGAAGATGATCTTTATTATACGGGCGGAACTGTAATAATGGACCACGGACATGGAATTTCAACAATATATTCACACCTTGAGAATGTAATGGTTAAGGTTGGTGATGAAGTTAAACAAGGACAAATTATTGGGACTGTTGGATCCACTGGAAGATCAACAGGGCCTCATTTAGATTTTAGGATAAATTGGTTTCAAACTAGACTTGATCCTATGAGCATTCTTCAATAAGTTCTGGCTATGAAAAATGAAATTAATCGTATTGCTGGCAGATTAGTCAAAGCTTATAACACAAATACTGTCATTAATCCTATCCCAGTAAAATATTGTAAAAATATTAATTTAGCCAACAAACTTAGAAAATTGTGTGAAGATCAAATTAAAGATGAAACAATTGGAATAAAAGCAGGTGGAACTGGAATTCAAGCTTTAAAAAAATTAAAGGAAAAAGAACCTTTTACAGCAAAAGTATTTAAAAAAAGATTAGTTAAATCTGGTCAAAAGGTAAAAATTAACCAACACACTAAAGGTATAGAGGTTGAAGTTTATTATTTTATTAAGAAATCTTTCTTTGATTTTAAAGGTAAAGTTACAAAATCAAATGTCACTAAATTTATTAAATTTATGGGGTCTTGTTTTGAAATCGTTGGATTTAGACAAAGAAATAAAAAATTTACATATTTGGGAGATATCTGTGGAGATTTTGGATTTAACATAAAATTTGTTGTTGGGAGAAAAACAAAATTTAAAAAATTAAATTTAAATAATTTAAAAACATCATTAGTAAGCAAGAAGAATGGAGTAAAAGTAAATGGTAATACAAATATTGTATATATTAACCCATTAAATTCTTTAAGATTTGTTTTAAATAAAGTTAAGAAAGAAAAGATTAACTTAAATAAAGATTTTTATGTTTTCACAGGCTCAACTGTGGGAGTTGTTCCATTTAAAGGAAAAGGATTATACAAAGGAACAGTTGATAAAATTGGTTCTGTAAGTGTTAACATTCGTTAATGGGTCTTCATTTTAGTAAAGAAGAATTCTTAAATAGAAAAGAAAAGACACTAAACTCTATGAAAAATGAGGGTATAGACGCTCTTATTATGTTTAGACAAGAGTCTATGTATTGGCTCACTGGTTACGACACATTTGGATATGTTTTTTTTCAGGCATTAGTTTTAGATCAAAAGGGTAATGTAATATTATTAACTAGAGCTCCAGATTTAAGACAAGCTCAAAACACATCCAATATCAGTGATATAAGAATTTGGGTTGATAAAGATGGTGCTAATCCTGCTGATGATCTTAGAATAATTTTAGATGAATTAAATTTAAAAGGAAAAAAAATTGGTGTTGAATATGAAGCTTACGGTCTAACAGGAAGAAATGCATTAAGACTTAATAAAGTTTTACAAAACTATTGCTCAATTGAAGATAAATCAGAATTAATTACAAAGCTAAGAGTAATAAAATCTAAAGAAGAAATTAATTATGTAAAAAAAGCAGCAAATTTGGCTGACAAAGCCTTAGATGAAGTTTGGAAGCATGCAAAAGCTGGGGTAAGTGAGTCTAAAATATTAGCTGAAATGAACAGAGTTATATTTGAGGGTGGTGGAGATTACCCAGCTAATGAATTTATTATAGGGTCTGGCAAGAATGCCTTACTCTGTCGATATCAAGCAGAAAAACAAATACTTAATAATCAAGATCAGTTAACCATTGAATGGGCTGGAACCTATAGGCACTATCATTCAGCGATGTTTAGAACAATACCCATAGGTAAAGCAGATCTGAAACATCATAAAATGCATGAAGCTTGTGTTGAAGCTCTTATAAATTGTGAAAATAAATTAAAGCCTGGAAACAAAATTGGAGATGTTTTTGATGTACATGCAAAAACTTTTGATAATCATGGTTTTAAAAACTCTAGAATGAATGCGTGTGGGTACTCCTTGGGTGCAACTTTTTCTCCAAATTGGATGGATTGGCCAATGTTATACACGGGAAATCCATATGAGATTCAGTCAGGAAATATATTCTTTATGCACATGATATTAATGGACTCAAAAAATCAATTAGCCATGAATTTAGGTGAGACTTATCTTGTAACAGATAATGGCAATGAAAGATTAGGAAAACAAAAAATAGATTTAGTGGTTTTGTAAAACTTATTTTATTTTTTTAAATAAGTCTTGTGCACTTAACCACCCGTTTTCTAATCTTGGTCCTCCAAAATAATCACCACACAGTCCGAATTTTAAAGACTTATTCCACAAAGATAATTGTTTAAGTGGCTTTGAATTAGATGAATACATCCAGCCATGAATCCTTGAGTGATAAATTTTTTTGATTTTTAACTTTGTTAATTTTTCAAATTTTTTAACTAGTTGATTTGTATAGTATTGTCTTTTGTTTCTATAATCTTTCGTGAATTTATTACCGTATTTGTATGTGCTCTGAAGTGTCCATAAATCATACTTATAGTTAAATCTTTTCTTACTATTTTCATAAGCAGCCCAACCAAGTATTTCATCATTAAAAAAGTAACTGCTATTAGATTGCTTTAGCTTATTTGTAACAATCATTACTGTTAAATTGGCATCCATTTTAACTTTTTGATTTAAATAAGATTTATTTAGGTATTTTTGTCCTAATTTCTTACTTTGAGGGAATGGGCAAGTCAAAATAAGATTTTTACATTTTTGTTTTTCTTCATTTTTGAATGTTAATTCCCAATGATCATTTAATCTCTTTATATTTATTAGTTCGTGCTCAAAATTACATTTAATTTTCTTTAATAAATGTTTGCTAATAGAGTTATTTCCCTTTGTTCCAATTAATTTTAAATGATTTTTAATTTCTTTAACTGTTTTGTGAAGAAATAAGTGATTACCACCCCATTTTTTTAAAACTCTTCTTTTAATAAGTTGATTGGTAAAAGTTTTAAATTTTCTAGATTTTGGAGAGATATATTGAAGCCCGTGATCGAAACCGACTTTATCTTTATATTTTTTAAATGAACTCCTTCCACCAAAACCCATTGCTTTGTCATAAACTCCAACGGAATATTTTTTATTTAATAAGTTTGCGATCGTTGAACCAGAAATTCCTGATCCTATAATGCAAAAATCAAGCATTTTTCTAAAAATTTAACCTTGAGATGATACTGTGAATTTTACTTTATTATCGTTGTAATCTCTTCCTTGGCCTGTTACTCCACCATCTTTTATCCATTTCAAAGTTCCTGCTGCACCCATATTATTTGTACAAGAGATTTGCCATGTGCCTTTTCCATTTTTTTGCAAACTATATGAGCCCGTGCAATTTCCATCTTTATTAGGTAAAGGAAGATTAATTTTTCCTGAATAATTTTTTTCATCAAATTCTATAGTGCCTGCGATTAGATCACTATAATTTTGCCAGTTCAATGCAATAGATCTTTTGCCTGTCAATTCGTATCCATCATTAGTTTTTTTTGCAGTTTGCTTATTACTTTCACTTGATTGACTTGTCGAATTTGAACTTCCTATAAAACCAAGTTCATATAATCTACTGATAATTTCTTCATCAGAAAGTTTACTACTTATTTTAGATAATTTGCCTTTTCCTTTATTAATTCCATTCGTCCACTTAATTGTTCTGTATCTTGCAAATAAACTACATTTATCTCCATTAGCATATTTTTTTGACCAAGTTTCACATTCTTGAATAGCAGCACCTTCGCCACCTTGGCAAGTGCCTTGGGGACAAAAATAATATTGTGTTACATTTCCACCATGATCAACAACAAAAATATAAGGTTTTTTTCCTCCTTTTAATCTTACGTATTCAATAAATCTTTCTATTGCATAATCTGACAAATAAAGCTCACCATTTCCTGCTTTAAAAGCATTTGAGTTCGTTAAAAAAAGAAAATAAAAAATAAATGTTAGGAGAAATTTATAAAATTTCATAATTGAAGTATATTTTAATAAATTTTTTTTAAAATAAAATTATTTAAAAAATTCAACTAACAAAGGTATTCTAATGCTTTTAGTATTCCGCCTTTATTGTAAGGTATTTTAGATTTCATTAAACCCATTTCAACACCTGCCAATGTTCCAGCTAACATTAGTTCATTAAAATCACCTAAGTGGCCAATTCTAAAAATTTTACCAGCAACTTTTGCAAGTCCTGTACCTAATGACATATTATAGTGATCTAAAATAGTTTTTCTTAAAAAATCTGCATCATGACCATCTGGAACCATTACGGCTGTTAATGAATCTGAGTATTCTTCAGGATTTTTACAAAGTATTTCTAACCCCCATGAGTTAACTGCAACTCTTGTGGCTTCTGCGAATCTTTTATGTCTTTTGAAAACATTATCTAAACCTTCTTCTGTAAGCATATTAATTGCTTCATCCAAACCATAAAATAAATTTGTTGCTGGTGTGTAAGGAAAGTAACCTTTTTTATTATTTTCTAACATCGGTCCCCAATCCCAGTACGATTTTGGTAATTCAGATGTTTTATATGCCTCTAAAGCTTTAGAACTTATTGCATTAAAAGAAAGTCCAGGTGGTAATAGTAATCCTTTTTGAGAACCACCCACAGTTACATCAACTTTCCACTCTTCATGTCTATAATCAATAGAACCTAGTGAAGATATCGTATCAACAAATAATAAAGCTGGATGTTCCGCATTATCCATAGCTTTTCTAATTTCTCCAATTCTACTTGTAACGCCTGTAGAAGTTTCATTATGTACAGCACAAACTGCTTTAATTTTTTTATCTTTGTCTTCTTTTAATTTTTGTTCAACAATGTTTGGATCTACACCTGTTCTCCAATCACCTTGAACAAAGTCTACTTCAATTTTAAATTTTTGAGCAATATCCCACCAAAGAGTTGAGAAATGTCCGGTTTCGAACATCAAAATTTTATCTCCAGCACTTAAAGTGTTTACAAGTGCAGCTTCCCAAGCACCTGTTCCTGAAGCTGGAAAAATTATTACAGGTTCAGAAGTTTTGAAAATTAATTTTATTCGCTCTAAAACTCTTAATCCTAATTCAGCAAAGTCTGGACCTCTATGATCTATAGTTGGATAATCCATAGCTCTTAGAACTCTATCTGGAACGTTTGTTGGTCCTGGAATTTGCAAAAAATGTCGACCAGGTCTTATATTATTTGAAATTGCCATACCGCTGTATATGCTAAAGAAATTATATAAGCAAATTTATAATGTATGACAAATAGTAGTAATTTAATTGAAAGCTTAGAGGTTTATGTTCTTAATAATCCAGATGAAGTAAAACCACATTGGGTTAGTCACTTTATTGTACCAACAGCTAATGAACTCTTAATTAAAATTAAAACTAAAGATGGACATTCAGGATTTGGTTTAGCAACAAGCTACACTGATATAGCTCCTATCATCAAACCATTTTCAAATGGCTTACAAGATTTAATAATTGGGGAAGATCCATTTTGTCCTGAAAAAATTTATGAAAAAATTTTCAAATTAACTGATACTCGAACCAGTAGCGAAAAAGGCTGGAGCAGAGAAGCATTAATCAGAATTTCAGCAGCTTTAGATATTGCGTGTTGGGATTTGATAGGAAAAGCTTCAAACATCCCATTGTATAAATTATTTGGTGGATACAGAAATAAAATTCCTGTTTATGTTACATGTGCTTACTACAGAGATGGTAAAGATGAAAAAGAATTAAGAGATGAGATTCAAAAATTAGTAAATATCGGTCATCAAAGTTTTAAAGTTAAAGTTGGAGGACTTAGTATCAAAGATGATGCTAAGAGATTAGAGATTATTAGAGATGAAATTGGAAATCAAAAAGGTTTAATGATTGATGTCAATAGAGCGTGGGATCTAAAAACTGCAATTGAAGGTGTAAAAGAATTTGAGAGATTTAATCCCACATGGATTGAAGAACCAGTTAGATGGGAAGATGATAGAAGAACTTTAAAACTTTTATCAAAACAAACCAAAATTCCATTGTCAGGTGGTGAAAGTGAAATAACTATTTATGGATGTAGGTCCATGATTGAAGAAGAGGCAATACAAATTTTACAATTTGATTGTACAATGTTTGGTGGTTTTACTAATGGAAAAAAACTTTCTGCATTGTGTGAATTAAATCATATAGATGTAGCTCCACATCATGATTGTTATATTCATGCTCCATTAGTAGCATCAACTCCAGCTGGGAGAATTGTTGAGTCATTTGATGATGAAAGAGATCCTCTTCAGGCTCAATTATTTGAAAATCCACACAAAATGAGTGATGGATGGATACATTTAAATGAAAAACCTGGTTTAGGTTTAGAGATTTCAGAGGCCGCGTTAAAAAAGTTCGGTAAACTGGTTTACAAAAATAAATAAACCTTTAATTAAGTTTTATGCGGTTTAATTCAGATCAGATACAAAAAATTGGTAAAGAAATTAGTAGTAAAGTTGACGGAAAAACTTTATTCGATGAATTCTCACGTGGAAGATACAGTACTGATGCTTCTGTATATCAAATTAAACCTCTTGGTGTAGTTCTTCCAAAAGATACCAATGATGTTTTAAGTTTAATGGAGTATTCACAAAAGAATTCTGTACCTCTATTAGCGAGAGGAGGTGGGAGTTCTCAATGTGGTCAGACTGTTGGTGAAAGTGTTGTACTCGATTACAGCAAACATCAAAATAAAATTTTAGAACTTAATGTTGAAGAAAAATATGTATGGGTTCAGCCAGGTGTCGTATTAGATCATCTAAATGCTTATTTGAAGCCTCATGGTCTTTGGTTTCCAGTAGACGTTTCAACAAGCAGTAGAGCAACTATTGGAGGGATGTCAGCTAACAACTCTTGTGGATCAAGATCTTTATATTATGGCAACATGGTTCATAACGTATTAGCAATTGAAGCAATATTGGATGATGGCTCCATATTTAATTTTGATCAAATAAATAAGAATTATTTAGCTACTAAGAACAACCAAGACAGACTTTATAAAATCATAGACAAATTTATCGATGTTAGACAACAGGTTGAAGGTGAAATTGATGCTAATTGGCCAACAACACAAAGAAGAGTTGGAGGATATAACATTGATTTAATTGATCCAGAAGGATTTAACTCATCCAATCTTCTTGTTGGCTCTGAAGGAACATTGTCTTTATTCAACAAAATAAAATTAAAATTGTCAGAAATACCAAAGAATAAAATTTTAGGTGTCTGCTACTTTGATAATTTTCATCAAGCAATGGAATTATCAAAAGAGATCGTAAAATTAAAACCTACTTGCGTTGAGTTGATGGACCAAAATTTATTAAATTTAGCAAAAGAAATACCAATGTATGCTGGGGGTATAAAAAAGTACATCAAAGGAAATCCTGAAGCTGTTTTGATGGTAGAATTTATTGATACCGAGAAAAGTGTATATGAAAAGAAAATTAAGGATCTAGAATATTTAGTTTTAAACCAAAACAAAAAAAATGAGTTTTCATATTATTCAGATCTTTCAGAACAGAAAGAAGTTTTTGAAATAAGAAAAGCTGGATTGAATATTTTGATGTCAATGAAAGGTGATAGAAAACCAGTTGCCTTCATTGAAGATTGTGCGGTTTCTTTAGAACACTTAGCTGACTACACAGCTAGATTAAAAGAAATATTTAAAAAATATGGAACAAGTGGAATGTTTTATGCACACGCATCTGTTGGAACTCTCCATGTAAGACCAGTTTTAAATATGAAATCTGACAAAGATATACAAAACATGAGATCCATATCTGAAGAAGCTTTTGAAATGGTTAAAGATTATAAAGGTTCTCACTCAGGAGAACATGGTGATGGGATTGTTAGATCAGAATTTCATGAAATGATGTTTGGTAAAAAAATCACAAATGCATTTGAAGAAATAAAAGATACATTCGATAGTAAAAACCTTTTAAATCCTGGAAAAATTGTACGGCCATTTAAATCAAATGATAGATCTCTAATGAGATACAAGTCAGGTTATCAAACTGAAAATATAGATACACATTATGATTGGTCTAATTGGGGTCAATTCTCTGATGCTGTTGAGATGTGTAATAACAATGGTGCTTGTAGAAAATTAGATTCTGGTGTGATGTGTCCATCATACAGAGTAACTAAAGAAGAAAAAGATTTAGTTCGAGGTAGAGCAAATACTTTAAGATTAGCTTTATCTAATCAACTTCCAGAGGGTTCATTTGCATCAAAAGAAATGTATGAAACCATGGAATTATGTGTGAGTTGCAAAGCTTGTCAAAGAGAATGTCCTATGTCGGTTGATATGGCTAAGATGAAATCCGAATTTCTCTCTCATTACTATAAAAAATTTAGTATGCGAATTAAAGATAAAGTTATCTCAGATATGCCTAGACTTATTTGGTTATTAAAAATTGTTGCTCCTATATTCAACAAGGTTAAAAACATACCACTAATCTCAACAATCGTTGAAAGGTTTGGTTTTGCAACAGCAAGGTCTATGCCTGAAGTTCAAAACCAGAATGCATTAAGAGAAATTTACAACAGTCAGACAGTATCAGAAAATAAAGTAATTCTGTTTGCAGATACATTTAATATTAATTTTGAAAATGAAAATTTAGTTTATGCAATTAAAGTACTAAATAAATTTGGTTATCAGGCAGTTATTCCAAGTTTTGGTAAAGACAAATTAAAGAGACCCCTTTGTTGTGGAAGAACTTATATATCTTACGGTCAATTAGACAAAGCCTCTGAAGAGCTAAATAGATTTAATGATTACGTTATACAAAATAATTATGTAGATTTACCAGTTGTAGGTATTGAACCATCCTGTTTATTAACATTTAACGATGAGTATCAGACTTTAAAGAATGTAAATAATAAAGAACAAATTAAAAATAAATTTTATCTACTTGAGGAATTTATTTTAGAACAAATAAGAAATAACAATAATATTAAAGCTAATAAGTTTGATCAAAATGTATTAATTCACGGGCACTGTCATCAAAAATCACAAGATAGAATGAAGGGGCTAACTAATCTTTTATCAGAATTAAACATTAACAATAAAATGATAGAGTCTAGTTGTTGTGGAATGGCTGGTTCATTCGGATATGACAGTAAGACTTATGAAGTATCAAAAAAAATGGCTAATCTTTCATTGATACCCGCAATCAATAATAGTAGTGAAAAAGATTTTATAGTTGCAAATGGTACAAGTTGCAGACATCAAATATCTGATTTATCTGAGAAAAAAGGTAAGCATGTCTCAGAATTATTATTTAAAATTTTTGAAACTGTTAATTAAAGAATTACTTTTCTATTATAAAAATCTTCAATCTGGTCATCTTTGTAACCAAAAATTTGCATAACTTCTTTTGTATGTTCTCCTAAGTTTGGAGCGCCTTTTGACTTTTCGGTTTTGCTCTTTGAAAATTTAATAGGCATACCAATAGCCTTACTTTTACCAGCTTTTTTATTATCTACTTCTATAACCATTTCTCTTTCAATTGTTTGTGGATCTTTAAACATGTCTGTTATAGAGTTAATAGGTCCGCATGGTAATCCATTATCATCAAAGATTTTTAACCATTCACTAGAAGTTTTTTTAATTAGTTCTTCGTTAAGAATATCAACTAATTCTTTTAAATTTTGTTTTCTATTTAAATTTGATGAATATTTTTCATTTTCTTGCAAGTCTTCACGACCAATTGCTTTAAGTAACATAAGCCAAGTGTTTTGATTTGAAGCACCTACCGTAATCCATTTATCTTTTGTTTTAAATGCTTGATAAGGAGCTGTTAAAGGATGTGCTGAACCTAAAGGACCAGGTGACTCTCCAGTTGCGCCTGCTATTGCAGACTGCCAGTAAGTATGAACAATACCTGCTTCATACAAAGAAGTATCAACTTTTTGCCCTTCACCCGTTTTTTCTCTATGAACTAATGCAGCTAAAATACCACTAGCCGCAAGTAAACCAGCTGTAATATCTGTTATTGGTGCACCAACTTTCATGGGTGGTTTATCTTTACTTTCGCCCGTAATACTCATTAACCCACTCATGCCTTGTGCAACTAAATCAAATCCTCCTTTATCTGCGTAAGGACCCGTTCTACCGTATCCAGAAATTTCACATAAAATAATTTTAGGATTAATTTTTGACATAACGTCATATCCAACACCTAGTTTTTCTAATGTCCCTTTTCTAAAATTCTCTAAAACCACATCAGAATTTTTTACCATCGTTTTAAATATCTCTATTCCATCTTTGTCTTTTAAATTTAATGCGATACCTTTCTTATTTCTATTCATCATCATAAAGGCTGCAGACTCTCCATTAATTTCTGGCGGCAAGAAATTTCTGGTATCATCTCCTCCGGGTGTCTTTTCTATTTTAATTACCTCTGCTCCAAGATCAGCTAATAGCAGTCCACAGGTTGGGCCAGCCATTATTTGTGCCATCTCAAGTACACGAATGCCTTTTAATGATGCAGTCATTTATTACTTATTTTTGAATTTTGGTTTTGTTTTGTTTAAGAAAGATTGATATCCAATTTTAAAGTCTTGGGTATCGTAACATTTGTAACCAAGATTATTTATTTTTTCTGTGACTTTTCCATTTTTTAAGATGTTTCTTGCAAATTGCTTATGCCACCTTGCAACTTTTGGAGCACCTTCGCAAATTAATTCAGCTGATTTATAGGCTTCTTTTTCAACATCTTTATCATTCACTACTCTGTTAACTAGCCTCTTCTGAAACGCTTCATCAGCTCCAAATACTCTTCCTTCAAATAATATTTCCATTGCGGTTGTGTAATTGGTTACTTTTAAAAGTACCTCAAGTTCTTTTGCAGCCATTGTTAAGCCTAATCTTTTAATTGGAACTCCAAACCTAGAGCTTTTGCCACAAATTCTTATGTCACAACATCCTGCTATTTCTAATCCTCCACCAACACATATTCCTTCAATCAAAGCAATTGTTGGTATTGGGCAATCGAAAATTGCTCCAAGCGTTCCGTGTAAAAATTTACCATAAGATTTTGCTAATTTTGATGAAGATCTTTGTTTTTTAAATTCTCCGATATCGTTTCCTGGTGAAAAAGATTTACCACCCTCTCCTCTTATAATAATACATCTTAAATTTTTATTTTTAGATAACTTTTTGAAAACTTTGCCAAGCTCAATCCACATTGGCTTAGTCATTGCATTTAATTTTTCTGGTCTATTGATAACAACTTCAACTAAATGTTTATTTTTTTTATTTACTTTAATTAATTTGCTCATTTAGCTCCTGTAAAAAAACTCAACTAATGTCATCGGTATAGCTGGTACATAAGTTACTAACATTAACAATACTAATAATACACATATAAAGGATATATTAGATCTTGTTACATCCCATATGTCTGCTTTTGCAACAGAGCAAGCTGTGACAAGAACACTTGCAACTGGTGGTGTTTGTTGACCAATTGCTAAATTTAATGTCACAATTATACCAAAGTGAACTGGATCAATACCTACCGCATTAACTAATGGCATTACAATTGGAACTGTCAAAATTATTGCAGCAACCGAATGTAAAAAGAAACCTATTACTAAAAGAAATACATTAAGTATTCCTAAGACTGCATATTTATTATTTGTAAAATCAATAATTGACTCTGCAACTTTTTGTGGGATTTGTTCAATTGTTAAAAATTCACCAAGTAATACAGATGCAGCCACTAATAGCATTACTGAAGCTGTTTGAATTGCTCCCTCACAAGCTGACTCGTATAATCTTTTAAAATCTATTTCTTTATAAATAAATCCAATAACTAATGATGCTACAACTGCTAAACCTGCACCTTCAGTTGCAGTTACAACTCCTCCAAAAATTCCACCTAAGATAATAATTGGTAATAAAAATGCTAAGGCTGCATCTTTTGCAGTTTTCTTAACATTTGGAATATTAAATGTTTCTTCAACAGGAAAATTTTTACGTCTTGCAGTAATGTATGCTGCTAACATTAAGAAGAAGCCACCTATTACTCCTGGAACTATTCCAGCTACAAATAATTGAACTACTGAACTTTGAGCCATTACCGCGTAAACAATCATTGGTATTGAAGGTGGGATGATAATTGCCAAAGACGCTGAGGATGAAGTTACTGCAGCAGCGAAAGGACCTGGATATCCTTTTTTCTTCATCGCTGGAATTAAAATAGATCCTAATGCAGCAACATCAGCAACTGCAGATCCAGAAATTTCAGCAAAAAACATAGAGGTGGCAATGTTAATCATGCTTAATCCGCCTTTAATAAAACCAACAAGCGCTGAAGCAAAAGCAATTAATCTTCTAGAAATACCCGCACTATTCATAATTGATCCAGCTAGGATAAATAAAGGTATAGCAATCAATGGAAATTTCATTGATCCGTCAAACATAACGATTGCCGTATCAATTAGAAAACTTGTTCCAGTTTTCAGTACCATTGCAATAATTGTTGTTACTGCAAGGCCAATAGCGATAGGTACATTTATAGATAAAAGAAGTAGAAGAACTGCAAACATTGTAAGAATTATCATTAAATATCTCCTGTTTGCTCGTCACCTGTTGTTTGAAGAACTAAATTTTTATAGTCTTCAGGAATTCTTAAGGTTTCAGATAAAATAAATAAACATGATGCAATTGGAATAACTGATTGCACAAAAGGCTGAGGAACCCACTCTAATGTTACTAAAGTTTCTCCTGTTATAAGAGTTAAAACTAAATAACCATAGTAAGCCAACAATATTAAAAAACCATAAACAACTAATTTTGACACTACAAAGAAAATTTTTCTAAGTACCAACGGAAAAGCTTTGAAAATACTTGGAACACTTATATGAGAGCCTTTCAAAGCCGCATACGCTGAACCATAATAAGTTATCCAAGCAAGTTGAACAGCTGCAACTTCGTCATACCAAACTAAAGCACTGCCAGCAAAACGGAAAGTAACACCAAGCAAAACTGTTACTGCTAATGCTACCATCATTATAAACAGTATTAGTTTTAATATTTTTTCGTAAGAATTTATAAATTTTTGCAATGTCATTTTTTTTCAGGCCCTCTGGTAGAGGGCCTGTTACAAATTATGTTAATTTGCTAAAGACGATACTTTATCAATTAACGCACCACCAGTTGGAACTTCTGACGCGAATTGATCGTATATTCCTTTACTTGCACTTATGAAAGCACCTTTGTCAGCTTCGTTGACTTGAACTCCAGCTGATTTGATAACTCCCAATAAAGATTTTTCAAGATTAGCAGCTTCAGCGTACACAAATTTTTGTGTATCTTTAGCAGCTTGCTCTAAAATACTTTGTACATCTGCAGGTAGTTTGCTCCAGTGGTCTTTATGTACTGTTACATAAGCTGGAGTGTAAACGTGACCTGTGATTGATAAATATTTTTGAACCTCTTGGAATTTAGCACTAGCAATCTGAGCATATGGGTTTTCTTGTCCATCCATTGTTCCTGTTTTCAAAGCAGTAAATACTTCTGAGAAAGACATTGGAGTTGGGTTTGCACCATATGATTGGAACATTTTAACTCTCCATTTTGATTTAGGTGTTCTTAATTTAATTCCTTTTAAGTCACCTGGAGTGTTGATTGGTCTAGTGTTGTTTGTGATATGTCTAAATCCATTTTCCCAAACAGCAATAACTTTGTATCCAGTTTTATCTTCAAGATTTTTAAACATTCCTGGTAAAACTTGGCTTTCAACTTTATTCATGTGTTTTCTATCTTTAATAATGAAAGGCATATCAAATACACCAAACTCATCATGAATAGATGCCATTACTGATGAAGGTAACCACATGTTAACTGTACCTAATTTTAGTTTTTGCATTCCTTGTTTGTCTTTACCAAGTTGCGAAGAACCAAAAACAGTTACTTTTCCTTTGCTGCCTAATCTCTCATTTGCAAGTTTAGCAAAATGATCAACTGATGCAGAAAATAAAGATCCAGGTTTTCCTACGTGTCCAAATTTTACTTCAGTTGAATTTGCTGAGAAACTTAAAAATAGAGACGATAATAAAACAACAATTATTTTAAAATATTTGTTCATATTTCCCTCTTAAGTTTGTTTTTTTAAAACAGCTTACAGAAAATATGGATGCAGTGCTAGGGATTAAATTGGCGTATCGGAAAAAAATTATCGATCTTTAAATTCAAGATTGCCTCGGGAGTCAACACTCTTTTTTACATGCTGATAGTAGGTAGGATTATCAATCAATCTTGACATGTCTATACCCTTATTCTCATAACGTCTTTTTATTGTCATTCTTGGGATTATTACGAGGTTCATATTATCAATGAAGTCCTCAGTCCACTCTTTTTCTATCTTATCTTTTACCAATTTTTTCAAAAAAACTCTCAGATCAGAACAACTGAGGTGTTTAATTTTTTCGTTGTACAATACCATTTTGATGAATATATAATCTTGGTATTATCTTGCAAGTTTAATGAATATATCTCCCATGCCTGACTGAAGCTGATCTAATGGCGTGTTGTTTCTAAGCGTACAATATCTGCCAGTCACTTGGTGTCTATCTATTGCATTAACGTTATATTGAGTACAAGTTTTGGCTTTATGTAATAAACCAATAACCAATTTTCCATCTACTACTGAAACTTGTTTCGTATCTAAATCATTGCCGTTACAAAAATATTTTTTGTTTACTCTTTCAGGAAAATCTTTTTTCCCACAAGGATTTTCAATTGTGAAAACATAAAATTCTTTTTCTATACCTTTAAATTTATGTTTCATTTTAGTTGTTTTTGAATATTTCATTAAATCACAGGAGCATGGGATGCAGCATCTATAATATTCACCACATATTTTCTTACCTGTATTATTTTCACTTAAATAAACATATTCGGGCACTGCATTTGGGCTTATTAAAGAACCTGATACAGCACAATATAATTTATTATATTCTACAAAATCTTCATAAGAGATTTCTTTATCTATTATATATTTAAAAAATTTAGGACCTGCTGCATTTCTATTTCTGTCTGGGAAAATTTTATTCCAGTCATCAACAATATCTTGATAATAGTTTTTTTCTTGAGAATTTGCTGGATTTATTGGAATTGAAAAAAAAATTACGAATATAAAAAGACTAATTGTATTTTTAATGCTTTGCATCAATTAATGATTTAAAAACCCATATTTGACCAGTTACTTCTGTCTTGAGTTTTACTACTGAATTTTTTTATTTCTTCCTCAGATGGTTCTCTAAAAAGATACATTACAATTCCTGAAACAAATAATGCTAACAGTGATAAAGAGCAAATAGTCATATACTTGATATATAAAAGCTTTATAATTTTTCAACACTATATAATGGGTAGTATTGTCCTATAATTTTTGTCTAAATTCGTAAGTTTTATTTAATTCATCAATATCAAATGATTCTATTGATCCATCAGTCCATTTAATTTCAACATTAAAATCTTTTTCACCTTTTCTTATTCCATAATGAGCAACGGGTTCCATCTGACAAAGATATCCTGAACCTGCATCTATTGTTTTTGAGTGAATTCTTTTATTAGATTTCATTGTTACTGTTGCACCTCTTGCTGGAGCTCCAAATTGATTAATTGGTTTAATGCGAAGATAATTAAAATTTGTAATATCTGCTTTATATAAAGTTAATGGTTGAAACCCTGACTCTCCGTGAGAAACTAATAGCTCTAAAATTCCATCGCCATCAACGTCTGCAACAGCTGCTCCAGTTCCAAGACCAACTGTCTCTAAACCATTTTCCATTTTAATTTCTTTAAATACTCCGCCTTCTAAAATTTTGAAAAGTTTATTTGGTTCTCCAATATTATTCATAAAAATTTCATCGTATCCGTCATTATCAAAATCAGCTGAAATAACTGTTCTTATTTTAGTAGGATCGTTATATGGAGATGTTGATATATCTTTAAATTTATCTCCATCTAAAACATATGCTCTATGCATTCCATCCCAGTTTGAAGATAAGATATCTAATCTCCCTCTATATAAAAGATCACTTAAAGCTGTTCCTCTACCATTTTCAAATCTATCTTGAACTGCATACTCTTTAGCTACGTCTTGGAAAGATCCTTTAGAATTATAATATAAAAAGTTGTCTCCTCTTTCATTTGCTGCAAAAATATCTGATCTATCAGAAAGAATGTGTCCAGACACTATAGCTCTACCTCCAGTAATTTTATCAATCGATAATGATTTAGCCTGGTCTTTTATTCGATCTTTGATTAATTCATAAAATCGTGTTGGGCCTCCATAATTTGCAACATAAATACCATATGCACCATCACCATTTCTATCTACACAAACTACAGATCTTCCAGCAGTTAAGTTTAATTCACTTTGATTGATTTCTTTTTCAAATAAATCTTCAAATTTATTATTATTTAAATCT
>CACNTW010000012.1 GCA_902623495.1 uncultured Pelagibacteraceae bacterium
TGACAAAAAAAATAAACTTTTTGAATATAATAATTCATGGTTAAAAATATTCGATTTTAAGGCTTTCTATTTACCTTATTTTAATCATCCTGATCCAAGTGTAAAAAGAAAGTCGGGTTTTTTAACACCATACTATTCAAGTTCTGAGTTATTCGGAACATCAATAAATATACCTTATTTTAAAGTTCTAGATGTTGATCGAGATTTAACGTTTAATCCGAGATATTATGCGGATAAAAGTTTTTTACTTCAAAATGAATATAGACAAGCTTTAAGTAGTTCAAATATTTTAAGCGATTTTAGTATAATGATTGGGAATGAAGGGACGAAATCACATCTTTTTTACAATCAGGTTGGAAGTTTTAATAGTAAAATTGATTATAATTTTAATATCCAAGATGTAAAAGGTGATAATTACCTAAAAAACCATAAACTTATTGAGACTTCTAACTTAATAACTGATGACAGTCTTTTACTTTCAAATTTTGATTTAAACTGGAGTTTTGAGGAGTCAGAACTAAATACTTCTTTTAAAGTATTCGAAGATTTATCTAGAAACTACCATGATAGATATCAATATATATTTCCGGATTTCAGTTTTAGAAAAAATATTGGAATTCCTGATCATTACAATGGATCCTTTAGTTTTAATTCCTATGGATACAATAAAAATTATGACACAAATATTAAAGAGAGTGTAATCACTAATGATTTTTTGTTTAAGTCAATTGACTTTATAAATAGACGTGGAATTGTATCTAATTACAATCTTCTTTTAAAAAATTCAAATAACTATTCAGAAAATTCCTCGAATTTTGAAGAAAACGCTAATTACGATTTGTACGGTAAAGTAAAAATAGACTCTAGTTATCCGTTGAAAAAAAAATTAAAAAATCATACTCATTATTTAAAACCTATTGTCTCGTTACGATATAGCCCAAACGGAAATAGTGACCTTAGTTCGAAAGATGTAATGTTAAATTATAATAGTGTATTCGATATAAATAGAATTGGTTCATCTTATGAAGTTGAAGGAGGCGAATCTATTAGTTTTGGAATGGAATTTAAAAGAGATAATGATAAAGGAGATAACATTTTTGACTTTAAATTAGCAAATGTATTTAAGTTTAAGGAAAATGAATTTCTGCCTACTAAATCTAAGTTGAATGAAAAAAGGTCAGATATTTTTGGTAACGCAAAGTTTAAATTGACAGATAATTTAAATTTAGGGTATTTTTTTTCATACGATAAAGATTTAAAATATTCAAATTTAGAACAACTAAACTTGGATTTTTCAGTAAATAATTTTTTCACAAATTTTTCATATTACACAGAAGACAATGACTTTGGTAATAAAGAAAATATAAAAAATTTCTCAAGCTTAAACTTTAATAATGAAAATAAAATTAGTTTAGAGTTGGCTAAAGATTTAGAAAAAGATTATACTCAATATTATAAGTTAAATTATTCTTTTGAAACTGACTGTATTTCTTTAAATCTAAATTATAATAAAACTTTTTATAGTGATGGAAATTTAGAGCCAAATAAAAGTTTATCTTTTTTAATTAAGATAATTCCATTTACCGAATTAGGTGTAAATAATATAGAAAAAGTAATGGGAAATTAGTAGATGACATTAAGGTTAATTTTATTTTTTTTCATTATAAATATCTCAACAAATTTTGTGAGTGCTAGTATAGAGATAAAATATAAAATAAATAATGATATTATTACAAATATAGATATTAATAATGAGAAGAATTATCTTTTATTTATCAGACCAAGTTTAAGAAGTTTGTCAAATAAAGAAATTATTAAAATATCTGAAAACTCTTTAATTAGAGAGATTATAAAAAAAAATGAATTGAATGAGGTTTTTGATATTAAAGCGGCAGATAAATACATTAATGAAGTAAAAAAAAATTTATATCGATTTACAAATGTTAATAACGAGAATGATTTAAAAAAATTATTAAAAAGAAATAATATTGAATATCAAAATGTAATTGAAAAGATGAAATATGAAAGTTTGTGGAATGAATTAATATTTAGAAAGTTTAATTCTTTAGTGAAATTAAACAAAAATAAACTTCGTTCAGATTTAGAACTTAAAATAAAAAATAATAAAAAATATGAATATAACTTATCTGAATTACTTTTTGAGTTGAATAATAAAGAAAAAGTTTACAAAACTTACAAAAATATTATCGATTATGTTAAACTAAATAATTTTAAGTCTGCAGCATTTAAATACAGTATTGCAAATAGTTCTAAAAATGGTGGTGAAATTGGTTGGGTAAAAGAAACTCTATTGTCAAAAGATTTAATTGAGAAATTAAAGAAATTAAAAAAAAATGAGATTACTGAACCAATAAAATATCCAAATGGATATCTAATATTAAAAATCAACGATAAAAGAGAAATGAAACAAATTGTTAATTTAGATGAAGAATTAAAAGATTTAGTAAATTTTGAGAAAAACAAACAATTAAATCAATTTTCAATTTTATTTTATAAAAAATTAAAACAAAATTCAAAAATAAATGTCTATTAAAAATATTATAATAGTAATGGGAGAACCATATAGCACTTTTTCAGAAATTATAGGAAAACACTTCAAAAAATATAATAAATTTAAAAAAAAAATAATCATTATTGGAAATACAGATCTTTTAAATAAACAATTGAAAAAATTAGGATATTTCATCAACTTTAATCAAATTAAAAAAGTTCAGGATGCTAAAAATAACAGAATAAATATAATTAATGTTGAATTTAAATATAATAAAATTTTTTCAAAAATTTCTACTAATTCAAGTAATTACATTAATGAATGTTTTAATATAGCATTAAAAATTTTAAATAATAATAGAGATTATATTTTAATAAATGGACCTATCTCAAAAAAATCGTTTTTAAAAAAAAAATATTTAGGAATAACTGAATTTTTATCAAAAAAAACCAAATCAAAAAATGAAGTGATGTTAATATTTAATAAAAAATTATCTGTTTCTCCTATCACAACTCATATCCCAATTAAATATGTCGCAAAAAATATTTCTAAAAAGAAGATAATAAAAAACATATTAACAATAAATAACTTCTTCAGAAAAACATTAAAAAAAAAAGCGAAGTTTGCCATCTTAGGTTTAAATCCTCATTGTGAAACAGTTGACAAATTTAGTGAAGAAGAAAAAGTGATTAAACCTTCAATAAAATACCTTAGAAATCTTGGAATATATGTAAATGGTCCTTTTTCAGCTGATACTTTTTTTTTAAGAGAGAATATGAAAAATTATAATATTGTCGTTGGATTGTATCATGATCAAGTATTGACACCAATCAAAACTCTTTTTAATTTTAATGCAATAAATATAACTTTAGGCCTACCTTTTTTAAGAATATCTCCTGACCATGGGCCTAATACAAATATGCTTGGGAAAAATAAATCGGATGCATCATCCTTAACTTACGCGATGCAATTTATAAAAAATATCTAATAGTATAATGGCAAAAAAGAGTTTAGGACAAAACTTTCTAAAAAATGAAAATATTTTATCTAATATAGTTGATAGTGGCAATCTAATAAAAGAAGATATTATTTTGGAAATAGGCCCTGGAACAGGGAACCTAACAAAAAAATTAATTGAAAAAGAGCCTAACAAAATTTTAGTAGTTGAAAAAGATAAAGAGTTATCAGAATTACTGAAAAAAAAATTCGGTAAAAAAATTGAGGTTATAAATAAAGATATTCTTGATTGTTATAATGATTTTAAATTTGAAAGACCAATAAAAGTTTTTGGAAACCTACCATATAATATATCTACTAAAATATTGGTATCATTTATTAAAATGGAAGATTTAAACAAATTTTTTGATAAATTTATTTTTGTTTTTCAAAAAGAAGTTGCGGATAGAATTTTAGCATCAGAAAATACAAAAAATTATGGAAGATTATCAATCATATCTTCTTGGAAATTGAATATTTCAAAAATAAATGACATTGACCCAAAATATTTTTACCCAATCCCAAAAGTTTGGAGTACACTAATTACTTTAAAACCTAAATCAAAATTTGAAAAAATAAATGAAATAAAAAATCTTGAACATGTTACTAATATTTTTTTTAATCAAAGAAGAAAAAAAATAAAAAAACCAATGAAACAGTTATTTACGAATTTTAATTCTATATCACAAAATTTAAAATTAAATTTAGATTTAAGGCCACAAAATATTTCAATGGAGGATTATTTTAAAATTTGTAAAGTTTATGAAAAATTAAATCATTAAACTTTTTACATGTTTATTAATAAAATTTCGGTCAAATGAAATTTTTTTATTATTTTTAATTATACTCATAATTTTTTTATAACATGTCTTTAGGTTGTCATTGATTACTACAAAATCATACTCTTTCCAACGCGATAAATCTTTTTTAAATTCCTTCATTCGTTTTTTAACAGTCTTTAAATTTTTTTTTTCTCTTTTGTTTAGTCTTCTTAGTAATTCTTTTTTCGATGGCGGCAATATATATATTGTTAGCAATTTATATTTTAATTTTTTATTTCTAATTTGTCTTGTTCCTTGCCAATCAATATCAAATATTACGTTTTTTCCTTCCTTAAGTTTTTTAGTAACAAGTTTTTTTGATGAACCATAATAGTTATCAAAAACCTTAGCATGCTCTAAAAATTCATTTTTTTTTATAAGTTTTTTGAATGAATTTTTTGATATAAAATAGTAATCTTTTCCATTCTTTTCATTTGGTCTAGGAAGTCTTGTGGTATGAGAAATAGAAACTGAATAGCTCTTATTTTTAGAAATTTTTTTTACAAGAGTTGTTTTCCCAGCACCTGATGGTGATGACAGAATAAACAATCCACCTTTTTTGAAGCTGGACATGTGTTTTAAAAACTAGTTGGCTTTATTTTCAATAAATTTTACTGCATCACCTACAGTAAGAATTTTTTCTGCATCACTATCTGAAATTTCAGAACCAAATTCTTCCTCAAAAGCCATTACTAACTCAACTGTATCTAAACTATCAGCACCCAAATCATCTATGAAACTTGATTCTTCTGTTACTTTAGCCTCATCTATTCCTAAGTGGTCTGCAACAATTTTTTTTACTTTACTTGAAATATCTTCTGACATTTTTTCCTTATTAGTTAAAATTCTTAATAGATATTTATATTATTTTGTCAACTAAAATACATGCCACCATTAACATGAATTGTTTCTCCTGTAATATACTCAGATAAATTAGAGCTTAGAAAAATTACTGCGTTTGCTACATCCTCTGGTTCACCAAATCTATCGAGAGATATTTTACTCTCTAATATCTGTTTGAAATTTTCACTTATTTTATCTGTCATCTCTGATTTTATAAAACCAGGCGAAATACAATTTATCTTGATATTTTTTTTTCCGTATTCTAATGCTAGACTCTTCGACATACCTATTAAACCAGATTTTGATGCTGCGTAATTAGCCTGACCTATATTTCCAGTATGTCCTACTACTGAAGTTATATTAATTATTTTACCTTTTTTATTTTTTATCATCTTTTTTATAACATTTTTACTAAGCAAAAATGTTGATGTCAGATTTAAATTTAAAACATCACTCCATTCATTATCCTTCATTCTAATAGTTAAATTATCTCTAGTTATTCCAGCATTATTTATTAAGACATCAATTTTGTTTTCAAATATATCATTGCAATCATTTATGAAATTTTCAATAGAGTCATGTTTGGAAATATCAAATTTTTTAGTAATAACACTTTCAAATTTTTTTTTTATATTTTCTAACTTCTCTTCATTTGTTCCTGTTGCTATTACTTTTGCATTGCAATTGTATAATTTATCCAATATTGCACTACCAATCCCACCAGTTGCGCCGGTTAAAATAATATTTAAATTTTCTAAACTAATCATTTGTCAAAAGTTTTAGATCTTCTAATTTATTTACCTGATTTAATTTTATATTTCTATCAATTCTTTTTATTAATCCAGACAAGACTTTTCCGGGACCGATTTCTATGAAGTTATTAACACCTAATTTAATCATATTGTTAATGCTTTCCCTCCATTTCACTGGATTTTCTATTTGATCAATAAGAAGATTTTTAATTTTATTAGAGTTATTCTCTGGCATAGCTGTCACATTTGAAATAATATCAATTGTTGGATTTTTAAACTCTGTATCAATTATTTTCTGTTTCATTTCTTGGGTTGCTTTTTTCATTAATGGACAATGAAAAGGAGCACTTACTTGAAGCTTAACATGTTTCATATTTTGTTTCTTTAACTCTTTTTCAAGTTTATCCAAAGAATTTGTTGTGCCACTAACTACAATTTGACCCACAGAATTATCATTTGCAATATAACATTTAAATTTGTCTTTATTTTCTAATAAAAGTTTATTAATTGAGTCTATTTCAACTCCTAAAATTGCAAGCATACCACCCTCCCCAACAGGAACAGCATCCTGCATAGCTTGACCTCTATATTTTAATAATTTAATAGTTTGATCAAAATTTATTGAGTCAGCGCAGCACAACGCAGAGTATTCTCCCAGAGAATGTCCAGCATGAAATTTAGCATTTTTAATTTTAAATTTAGTCTCATTCATTATTACTTTATATATTGAGTAGCTAGCTAAAAATATTGCAGGTTGAGTATTTTCTGTTTGATCCAAGTCTGCTTTAGGGCCTTCTAAAATAATTTTACTCAAGCTTTTCTTTAAAATTTCATCTGCTGAAAAAAAAAAATCTTTAACGTAATTAAAATTATTATAAAATTCTTTGGCCATTCCTATAATTTGAGATCCTTGACCTGGGAAAATTACTGAAAACATAGAAATCTTTATAAATTATACGTTTTTTTATATTGTAATTAAAAACTTATAATAGTATATCCTCACTTTTTCTAGAAAATATGAACTTTTACGAACATACATTAATAGCAAGACAAGACACTTCTCCAGGTCAAATTAAACAAATACAAGAGAAATATACCAAAATAATAGAGAGCAATGAGGGAAATATTATTAAATTTGAAAGTTGGGGATTAATGCATCTTTCTTATTTGATTAAGAAAAATAAAAAAGGAAATTATTTGCACTTTAAAATTGAAGGCAAAGGAAAGACAATCAAAGAATTAGAAAAAAATGAAAAAATTGACAAAAATTTATTAAGATTTTTGACAGTTAAAGTAAAAAAACTAGATTTGGACACTGATTATTTTAAAAAAACAGATGAAAGTCAAAAAAACAGTTAGAATATGAAAAAAAGAAATCTAAAGAAAAAAAGTTCACAAAATAACTTCTCAAAATTGAGCGTGTTTCAGAATCAGAAATATAAATTTAAAAAAAAATGCCCATTATCTGGAAAGGGTGCTCCCAAAATTGATTATAAAAATATTAAACTATTAAAAAGATATATATCTGAAAATGGTAAGATATTACCATCGAGAATAACTTCTGTTAGTCAAAAAAAACAGAGAGACCTTTCTTTATCAATTAAAAGAGCAAGAAATTTAGCCCTATTATAATTATGAAAGTTATACTTCTTGAAAATGTAAGAAAAGTTGGATCTATAGGTGACATTATTGATGTAAAACGTGGATTTGCAAGGAACTTTTTAATTGCACAAAAAAAAGCATTGTTTGCTTCTAAAGAGAATATTAAAGAAGTAGATAAAATAAAATCAGAGTTAAGTAAAAAAGACCATGAGAAAAAAAATATGGCAAAAGATATCGATAATAAATTACAAAATAAAGAATTTGTTATAAAAAAACTTGTTACTGAAAATAAAGAGTTATATGGCTCTGTTAAACCAACTGAAATTTCGAAATTATTAAATAATTTTGAAGGTATAGATATTAATCCATCGATGATACAACCTACCAAAGAAATTAAATCATTAGGAACATTTAGTGTGAATTTAAATCTTCACTCTGAAGTTCAGACTTTAATAAAAATTAAAGTAGAATCACAAGAAGAAACACAATAATTATACAGCCTTTTCCCCAAGCTATAATATAGTTTGTTATTTTAATACGAAATAATTATCATAATTTATGTCACAATCATTAAACATTATTAAAAACAAATCAGAAGAACTTCCAAATAACATTGAAGCAGAACAATCGGTTCTTGGATCGATATTGCTAACTAATGAAATATTTGATGAGGTAAGTTTAATTATATCAAATAAAAATTTTTATGATCCAATTCATAGAAAGATTTTTGAAGCTTTAGAAAAATTAATTTATGGAGGGCTATTAGCTAATCCTATAACTCTAAAAAATTATTTTGAGAAGGAGAAAGATGATTTAGATATTCCAGAGTACTTAGTAAAAATAACTAAATTTTCTACATCTTCAAGACAAGCAATAGAATATTCTAAACTTATATTTGATTTATATGTCAAAAGAGAGTTAATTAAAATCTCAGGTGAAGTAATTGATCAGGCAAAACTAAATGACCTTGGAATCGATGGGCAAAAAATAATTGAAAATTATGAAAAATCACTATTTGATTTAGCTGAAAAAGGATCTTTCAATTCTTCTCTAATTAAATTTGACGAAGCTATGAGACAAACAATTGAAATGGCTTCTAATGCGTATAAAAATGAAGAGGGTATTGTTGGAGTCCCAACTGGATTAAAAGATTTAGATGATAGATTGGGTGGATTACACAAATCTGATTTGATAATTATTGCTGGACGACCATCTATGGGTAAAACCGCTTTAGCTACTAACATTGCTTTTAATGCAGCAAAAAAAATTCAAGATAGCGGTGAAAAGACTTCTGTAGCTTTTTTTTCTCTTGAAATGTCATCCGAACAACTTTCAACCAGAATTTTAGCTGAGCAGTCTAGAATAAAATCAAATGATATAAGGAGAGGTAAAATTTCTGAGGAACAATTTGATAAATTTATAGAAACATCTAAAGATATTTCTGAACTACCTCTATATATTGATGAAACTCCTGCAATTACAATCGCAGCTCTAAGTAATAGAGCAAGAAGAATAAAAAGACTATATGGCCTTGATATGGTTGTTATAGATTATATTCAATTAATGAGAGCCTCTAATTCTAATAACGGCAGAGTGCAAGAAATCTCAGAAATTACTCAAGGATTAAAAGCCTTGGCAAAAGAGTTAGCCGTTCCTGTTTTAGCGCTTTCACAACTCTCTAGGGCTGTCGAACAAAGAGATGATAAAAAACCTCAATTATCTGATTTAAGAGAATCTGGTTCGATAGAACAAGATGCAGATGTCGTGATGTTTGTTTATAGAGAGGCATACTATTTACAGGGAAAAGAGCCCAGACCAGCGACAGTGGAGCACGCAGAATGGCAAGCAAAAATGAACGAGGTTTCACATTTAGCTGAACTGATTATACAAAAACAAAGACATGGTCCAACTGGTAATGTTATGCTTGAATTTGAGGCAATGTTTACCAAATTTAAAGATATTCAAAATAATTAAATTAAATTATAAAAGCTAATAGTCGATGTTAGCCAAATTATATCAAAATATTGTTTTAAAAAAACCTAATTTAATTTTAGTTATATTATTAATTTGTTTATGTTTTTTTGGCTATTATTCTAAAAATTTTAGACTTGATGCATCATCTGAAACTTTATTAATAGAAGGTGACCCTGATTTAAAATATTTAAACGAAATAAACGAAAGATACGGAGCGAAAGAATTTTTAGTTCTTACATACACTCCAAAAGGGAGAATGATAGAAGAAAATTCTATCAAAAACCTTATAAAATTAAAAAAAGAAATTCAAAAACTTAATTGGGTGCATAGTGTAATCACCCTATTAGATATTCCTTTACTAAACAGCTCCGATGAACCGTTAATAGAGAGACTGCAAAACTACTCTACACTTAGCTCGGATGGTATTGATAAAGAAAGAGGGTTTAATGAAATATTGAATAGCCCAGTTTTCAGGAATTTTGTAATAAGTGAAGATGGTAAAACATCTGGTATTATAGTTTATTTAAAGTCCAAAGATAAAATACAAGACTTTAAAAGTAAAAAAGACGAAGAGATATATAAAGATAAATTAAAAAAACAAAATCATCAAAATATTTTAGAGATAAGGCAAGTAATAAAAAATTTTAGTTCAACAAGCAAAATTCATTTAGGTGGAATACCTATGATTGCTGATGACATGATGACTTTTATTAAAAATGACATAATTGTTTTTGGACTTGGAGTTTTTTTATTTATTGTTGCAACTCTTTGGTATGTATTTAGAAGATTGATATGGATAATTGTACCTATAAGCAGTTGTTTTTTTTCAGTTATAATAATGACAGGACTTCTTGGTCTCTTAGGGTGGAAAGTTACTGTTATATCATCAAATTTTATAGCTTTAATGTTGATACTAACCATGGCTATGAATATTCACATTAGTACAAGATATCTTCAGCTTTCAAAACAATTTCCGAAGTTAAATAAATTTAAAATCATTTCTTTAACAACTAGCAAAATGTTTTGGCCTATTTTATATACAGCTTTGACAACTATATTTGCTTTCTTGTCACTAGTGTTTAGTGAAATAAAACCAATAATAGATTTTGGATTTATGATGACTTTTGGTCTAATAATTTCATTTCTTATTACTTTTAGTTTATTGCCAACATTAATTAATTTATTTAATTTTAATAAAGTTGCTTTAAAAGAGGAAAAAGGTACCAAAATTACTAATTTTTTCAGTAAAGTTTCAGTTTCAAATAAAAATACAATATTTGGAACAACCTTAATAATTATATTTTTAAGTATATTAGGTATTTCAAAGCTTGAAGTTGAAAATAGTTTTATAAATTATTTTGATAAAAATACTGAAATATATAAAGGAATGAAGCTTATTGATGAAAAGTTGGGTGGCACAACACCGCTTGAAGTTATTTTAAAATTTCCAAAACAAAACGAAACTGACCAAAAATCAGAAGATGAAGAAGACGATTGGGGTGATGAAGATGAGAATGATGAAAAATATTGGTTTACTAAAGATAAAATTGATAAGATAAAAAAGGTTCATAGTTATTTAGATTCTTTAGAGCCAATTGGAAAAGTTCTCTCTTTTTCATCAATAATTGAAGTTGCTACTCAATTAAATAATAATAAAGAACTTGGGTCTTTAGAAATGGGTGTCTTATATACTAAGATCCCTGATAACATAAAAAAAGAAATTGTTGATCCATATATATCTATAAAAGACTCTGAGGCTAGAATAAGCTTAAGAATAAAAGATTCATTAGATAATCTGAGGAGAAATGATTTACTTATTAAAATAAATTCAGATCTTGAAAATAAATTAAATTTAAAAAAAGACGAATTTAAATTAGGTGGTGTATTAATTCTTTTCAATAATCTTTTACAAAGTTTATTTAAATCCCAAATTTTAACACTTGGATTTGTTATGCTTGGAATTTTTATAATGTTTATAATTCTATTTAAAAATTTAAAATTAGCTTTAATAGGTGTTGTTCCAAATTTTATAGCAGCTTTTTTTATATTAGGATTGATAGGATTGTTAGGAATTCCACTTGATATGATGACAATTACAATAGCCGCCATAACTATAGGTATCGCGGTAGATAATAGTATTCATTATATTTATAGATTTAAAGAGGAGTATGCAAAGTTAAGAAATTATAATAAAACATTAAAATTATGTCACTCAACTGTCGGTAAAGCTATTTTAAACACTTCAATTACAATAGTTTTTGGATTTTCAATTTTAGTAATGTCTAATTTTATTCCAACAATTTACTTTGGTGTATTCACGGGGATTGCCATGTTACTTGCAATGGTTTCAGTTTTAACACTTTTACCTTCTTTATTGCTTAAAATTAAACCATTCAATTAATGATTGAACCTATTCAGGATTTTTTAATACAAATAACATTATTTGATTATATTTTTTTTGTATTAACCATTTATTTTTTAATTCAAGGATCTAGAAAAGGTTTTGTTTTAAGTTTATTGTCAGCTGCCAAATGGGTTTTGGCATATATTTTAACAATTTATTTATTTCCGAAAGTAAAACCGTATTTTGAAGGTATTTTAGATAGCGAATATGTTCTTGATATAATTGTTGGTGTAATATTGTTTATATTAATAATATTTCTTATTCTTTTAGCAAATAAAGCAATAAGTAAAGTCATTACTTATACTGGATTAGGTTCAGTCGATAAGGTTTTTGGCTTTTTTTTTGGAATCGCTAAGAGCTATATTCTAATTGTTTGTTTATTCACAGCTATTGACGTAGTCTACGATAGCAAAAAATGGCCGTTAAATTTAAAAGATTCACTAACATTTCCTTTGGTTGAAAAAGGTAGTATCTATCTTATAAAGGTATTTCCAAATCAAAAACAATATGAAGACGCTAAAGAAAAAGTTCAAGATGTATAACCCTAAATTAAAAGAGGAATGTGCCGTCTTTGGTATAAGTAATACACCAGAGGCATCGACCTTGACTGCTTTGGGACTTCATGCGTTACAGCATAGGGGACAAGAGGGTTGTGGAATTGTATCATTTGATGGGGAAAAATATCACTCTGAAAAAAGATTTGGTTTAGTTGGTGACAACTTTAATGATGAAAAAGTTTTAAAAAACTTACCAGGAAATTATGCAATAGGTCACAATAGATATTCTACAACAGGAGGAACTGCTTTAAGAAATGTACAACCGTTCTTTGCTGATACTAATTCAGGTGGAATTGGTGTAGCGCATAATGGCAACCTAACAAATGCAATAACTCTTAGGAATAAAATGGTTGAAGAAGGCTCAATTTTTTACACAACATCAGATACAGAAACCATAGTAAAACTTATAGCCAAATCAAAAAGACCCAAGACAATTGATAAAATTATTGATGCTTTATTTCAAATTCAAGGGGGATATGCATTAGTTATGATGACACAAAATACTCTTATTGGGGTAAGAGATCCTTATGGAATTAGACCTTTAGTTATTGGAAAATTAAAAAACTCTTATGTTTTTGCGTCTGAAACCTGTGCTTTTGATATTATTGGTGCAAAGTTTGTTAGAGATGTTGAAAATGGTGAAATTGTTTATGTAGAAAATGACGAATTAAAAAGTATTAAGCCATTTCCTCAAAAAAAAGTGAGACCATGTGTATTTGAATATATTTATTTTTCAAGACCAGATAGTATTTTAAATGGCAAAACAGCCTACGAATATCGTAAAAGATTTGGAGCTGAATTAGCTAAAGAAGATAATTTAGATGCTGACCTAGTTGTACCAGTGCCAGACTCTGGTAATGCTGCTGCATTAGGTTATGCAGAAGAAAAAAAAATAAACTTTGATCTAGGTTTAATAAGAAATCATTATGTTGGTAGAACTTTTATAGAACCTTCACAGCAAATTAGAAGTTTAGGAGTTAAATTAAAATTAAATGCAAATGTTTCAGTTATTAAAAATAAGAAAATTATTTTAGTTGATGACTCTCTTGTAAGAGGAACTACTTCATCAAAGATTGTAAAAATGTTGTATGATAATGGCGCTAAAGAGATACATGTTAGGATAGCTAGTCCAGAAATAAAATACCCAGATTTTTATGGAGTTGATACACCTACAAAAAAAGAACTATTAGCAGCAAATAAATCAGTAGATGAAATAAAAGAATTTATTAAAGCAAAATCACTTAAATTTTTAACTTTAGATGGTTTATATCGAGGAATGGGTTTTGAAAAGAGAAATGATGCTTATCCTCAATTAACTGACCATCATTTTACTGGTGATTATCCAGTAAAAATAATTGATGAACTTGGAGAAGATAAAGTTACACAATTATCATTATTAAGTACTGGGTCGAGCAATTAATGAAAAAAGTAAATTTTACTGAAATGAAAAATGGTTCAAAAGAAGATTATGAATTATTAGAAAAATATGAAAAAAATTTTGAACGTAAGACAGCTGATAGATTGCTGAAATATCTTGCAAGTCAAACTACAACTCTTGAGGGTTATCAAATAACTAGATTAGAACATTCCTTGCAAGCAGCAACAAGAGCTTACAAGAATGGAGAAAGTGAGGAGATGGTTGTAGCAACTTTACTTCATGACATAGGGGATGACTTGGCGCCTATGAATCATTCTCAATATGCTGCTTCAATAATCAGACCTTATGTTTCAGAAAAAACATATTGGATAATACTTCATCATGGACTTTTTCAAACTTATTACAGTGCTCATCATTTAGGGGGTGATAGAAACGCTAGGGATAAATTCAAGGACCACAAATATTATCAAGATACAGTTGATTTTTGTGAAAAATATGACCAGTCTTCTTTTGATCCTAATTACAAATCTATGTCTCTAGAAGATTTTGAACCAATGGTGAAAAAGATATTTGATCGAAAACCTTTTTATCATCACTAATTTTAAAAGAAATCATGACTAACAAACTTAAGGAAGAGAAAAGTCCGTATTTAAAGCAGCATAAAGACAATCCTGTAAATTGGTTTGCTTGGAATAAAGAAAGTTTAGAACAGGCAAAAAAAGAAAAAAAACCAATATTTCTTAGTGTTGGATATGCGAGCTGTCATTGGTGTCATGTGATGGCTCATGAAAGTTTTGAAGATGATCAAACAGCTAAAATAATGAATGAAAAATTTATAAATATTAAAGTTGATAGAGAAGAAAGACCTGATTTAGATTATGTTTTTCAAAGAAGTTTATCTATTTTAACAGGAACCCAAGGAGGTTGGCCTTTATCGATGTTTCTTGATGAAAATGGTGTTCCTTTTACTGGTGGAACTTATTTCCCACCAAAAGAAATGCATGGAAGACCAGATTTTCAAAAAGTTCTAAATAATGTTTCTGACGTATATAATAAGAATAGAGAGAAAATTCTTGATCAAGCGCCCCAAATGCAAGAAATATTTGGTAAAATTAATCAAAGATCAGCAGTATTAAATCAACCTTTAGAACCGTTTTTAGAAAAAATTATACAGCACCTTGATAAAGATAATGGGAGTTTCAAGGGAGCTCCTAAGTTTCCCCAATTTTATTTATTTGATGCAATGTTTTATTTTTATTTAAAAACAGGAAAAGAAGAATACTTTAAACCTGTTGAAACTTTACTTTACAATATTTCTTCAAAAGGAATGTATGATCATCTAGCTGGAGGTATAGCAAGATACACTGTTGATGAAAATTGGATCATCCCTCACTTCGAAAAAATGCTTTATGATAATATTCAATATATAGGATTGTTAAATAAGTTCTTTCAAAAAACTAATAATCTTTATTATAAAGGGAAGTTAGAGCAAACCATAAATTTTATCAATTCAGAATTTAAAAATGATTTTGATCTTTATGGGTCTGCATATGATGCCGATAGCGATGGTGTTGAAGGAAAATATTATGTATGGAATTATGCAGAACTAAAAAATACTCTGGGTTCTAAATTTAATTTATTTGCAAAAAAATATAATTTAACTGAAGAGGGAAATTTTGAAGGTAATAATATTTTAATAGAAACTCATAATAAACTTTCCGATGATGAGATTAAAAAAATCTCAAACACAGAAAAAACGTTATTAGATCAAAGAAATAAACGTACTAAACCATTATTTGATGATAAATCTCAAACTGATCAAAATTGTTTTTTATTAGAAACACTTCTTCTTTCATCGCTAGTAACTGATAATGAAGAACTAAAACAAAATACTCTTGTTAGTATAAAGATATTGGAAAAATATTTATCAGACAAAATTTTCCATTGCTATCAAGACACAGAGATTGACGCTTTTTTGGAAGATTACGTATATTATGCTAGTCTTTTGATAACTATTTATGAGTTAGATGGTGACGTTAAATACATCGAAAAAGCAAAAGATATTTTAATAAAAACCTGGGAATACTTCTTTGATAAAAAATCAGGCTTAATGCAGAAAAATAAAATATTAGACAATGATCTATTTGTACAACCAGTAGATCTAAATGATAATAATATACCAAATGGAAATAGTGTATATTTAAACTTATGTAATAAAATATATATTATAACTAGCGATAAAATATGGTTTGAAAAAATTGATATTTTAAAAAAAAGTTTCCACCAAGTTTTAAACTCAAACTTTGCACAAATGTTTAGTTTTGTAAAATCATTGGATATTTGTAATGAAAGTATATCTTTTACATTTCATGGAAAGCAAAATTTAGATCCTAATATAAAAAAGTATTTGCAAAAAAAATTTTTTACTAGAGCTACATTTAAATATCTAGATAATGAAGTAAAAGAGGCAAAAATTGTTATATGTAAAAATCAAACTTGCTCTAACAAATTAAGTAATATAAAGGAAATTGAAGATTATCTAAAAAGAAACAATATAAGTTAATGATAGAAACAAAGGAACAAATAATAGAACATTTTAAGTCAGGCTCAAAGGATAAATCTAATTTGAAGATTGGAGTTGAGCATGAAAAATTTATTTTTGATAAAAAAACAAATACGAGAATTGATTATTCCAAAATCAAGAAAATGTTTGAAAATTTATATGAGTTTGGCTGGAAACCAATTTTTGAGGAAGAAAGTCCAATAGCGTTAACTAAGAATGGTAAAAGTATTACTTTAGAGCCTGGCAATCAAATAGAGCTATCTGGAGCAAAATTAAATAATATTCACGAAGCTTGTGCTGAATCTCATGAATATTTATTTGAGTTAAATCAGGTAATTGAAAAATTAGATTTTAAAATAGTAAGCGCTGGATATGATCCTATATCTAAACTTGAGGATATACCTAATAATCCAAAAAAAAGGTATGAGGTTATGACCAAAGATATGCCTGTTGGAGGAAAACTAAGTTTGGATATGATGTATAAAACTGCAGGTACGCAATTAAATTTAGATTATACCTCAGAAGAAGATTTTATAAAAAAATTTAAGTTGGCAAATAATTTAGTTCCAATATCTATCGGACTTTTTGCAAATTCCTCTATAGTTGAAAAAAGTAATAGTGGATACTTATCTTACAGATCTAAAGTTTGGCAAGAAACATCTAGAGGTGGATTGCCTGAGTTTTTTTTAAAAGATGTAAATTTTGAAAAATATGCAGATTATATTATGAATTATCCAATCTTATTTTTACAAAGTGAAGGTAATTATATATCTGGAAAAAAATATTTATTTAAAAACTTTATGAATGGAGAAATTAAAGAAATTGGAAATAAAATTCCAAGTACTAATGATCTTGATACACATTTAGGAACAATATTTACAGAGAACAGATTAAAACAATATATCGAATTAAGATCAATGGATGCGTGCGGATGGGAGTGTTTATGTGCTGGTCCTGCCCTATTCACTGGATTACTTTATGGAAATCTGGAAGAAGCTTTAGATTTAATTAAAAATTGGGAAGCTAATGAAGTGCTTTCAGCTTATAAAAATGCACCTAAAAATGGCTTAAAAACTAATTTGATGGGCAAGGATATTTCGTATTGGGCAGAGAGACTATTAGACATATCAAAATCAGGATTAAAAAAGAGAGACTTTTTAAATAGAAAAAAATTAAGTGAAGCAAAATTTTTAGATCACTTAGAAAAAATTGTAAAAAATAAAAAAACAAATGCTGATAATATAATAAGTAAGTATTCAAATTCCGAAAATTTGAATGATTTATATGACCAATAAAATTGTTGCTATACAAGGTGATAATTTAAAAAAAATAAATATCAAAACAGATACTACTATTTTTTTAGCTAATGAAGCTCAAAACAAGGGTTATAAATTATTTTATTATTATCCAGAAAATTTATCTAATATAAGAGGAAAAACTGTAAGTGAAGGATATTTTATTAAAATTGATTATTCAAAAAAGAAATTTTATAAAATTCTAAAAAAATCAAAATTAGACTTATCCTTTGCAAAATATATTTTAATCAGACAGGATCCACCTTTTAACTTGGAATATATTTCTACAACATTAATGCTAGATAGAATTAAAGATAAAACAAAAATTATTAATGACCCTACTTCAGTAAGAAATATTTCAGAAAAATTTTATTCTTTAAATTTTAAAAATTATATGGCGGATACAATATTTACTAAAGATTTGATTGAAATTAAGAAATTTTTCAAAAAACATAAAAAGATAATAATTAAACCTATTCATAGCTATGGTGGCAATGATATAACTCTTATTTCAGGGAAGCTTAATTTACTTAAAATAAAACAAATATTGAAAAAGCACGGTCACATTATGTGTCAAAAATTTTTAAATAAAATTAGGTTTGGAGATAAAAGAGTTTTTATTATAAATGGTAAGGTTTGCGGAGCTATATCTAGAGTTCCAAAATCAGGATCAATATTGAGCAATATGAGCAAAGGTGCAAAACCTAAAATCGCATTTTTAAGTAATAAAGAGCTAAAAGTTTCAAATATTATTGCAAAAAAAATTAAGAAAGATGGAATTTACTTTGCAGGAATAGACTTTATTGATGGAAAATTAAATGGAGATATAAATGTAACATCACCAACGGGTATAAAAACATACTTTGATTTATCTCAGATAAACTTGGCAAAGACTTTTTGGAAAGGTTTATAGTTGAAAAACTTATCAAATCAGCAAAAAGGATCATCTCTTGCATTTATAGCTGTGATGTTCATCACACCAGATTCACTTTTTATAAGATTATCTTCGATAGATACTTGGGGATTATTGTTTTATAGAGGTGCGATACCATTTGTAGCTGTATTAATTGGACTTCTTATATTTTATAAAAAAAACTTTATTAAAGCATTTTTGAATGTTGGTTATGCTGGTATTTTTTATATTATAAGTTTTTCTATTTGTAACATCACATTTATAATTTCAATCCAAAATACAAATGTAGCAAATACATTAATAATGATTGCAATGGCACCCATGCTTTCGGCAATCCTTGGTGCAATATTTTTAAAAGAGGTTCCTGATAAGAAGACTTGGATAGCTATAGCTATTACTTTAGTAGCTGTAATATATATATTCTACGACTCTCTTGAGATGGGTAACTTATTTGGTGATCTTATGGGTATAACAACAGCTTTTGGACTCGCCACCAACGCGGTAATAATCAGGTCGGCAAAAGATAGAGATTTGCTACCTTCAGCAGTTGTTGGTAAGCTTACAGTAGCTCTATTTGCTCTCTTTTTCGTTGAAAGTTATGAGTTAGTTGAAAAAGACCTGATTTATATACCTTTAATGTGTATTTTGTGTGTAGCAATACCATTCGTTTTGGTGACGATTGCTCCAAGATTTATACCAGCCGAGGAAGTGAATCTGTTTTTTCTTCTTGAGACCATTTTAGGACCAATTTGGGTTTGGTTAGTTATCAAAGAGCAGCCTAGTCTAGAGACAATAGTTGGTGGACTTGTAATTATATTCACTATAGCTGTTCACTCTTATCTAAAATTAAAATCTTCTTCTAAGTAAATTATTTTTCTTTTTGTCACAAATTTGTCTTGATTTAAAATTAGATCGCCCATAAACACCGCTAATTTTATGAACAAAATTATAAAAAACTCTTGGGCTCTCTTTATGGGTATGGCATTTATAATGCTCGCTCATGGTTTTCAAGGTACTCTGTTAGGTGTTAGAGCAGTTAAAGAAAATTTTGGTCTATCATCGACAGGTTTTTTATTTTCTGGATATTTTGTTGGATATTTTATTGGAGCAAAAATTATACAATCATTAATTCACAGAGTTGGTCATATTAGAGTATTCGCAGCTTTTGCTTCTGTCACTTCTATTGTGGTCTTATTACACTCTATTTTTGTAAATCCTATTTCATGGTTTGTGCTTAGAATGATTTCTGGATTTAGCATGGTTTGTCTTTATACAATTGCTGAGAGCTGGTTAAACGATAGATCTACAAATAAAAACAGAGGTAGTGTTTTATCAATCTACATGATTGTTATGTATGCCTCTATGGCGATTGGAATGTTTTTCATAAACTTTAGTAAACCAGAAAACTTTCAACCTTTTATACTTATATCTTTATTTATGTCATTATCTCTTGTTCCAATATTACTAACGAAAAGAAAGGCTCCAAACTTTAAAAAAATATCAGGTATGAAGCTAAAGGAAGTTTATAAATCATCACCATTTGGTGTTGTAAGTTCTTTTTTAATTGGAATATCACATTCAGCTGTTTTCTCGTTGATTGCAGTTTATGCTACATCGATGAATTTTAGTATTTTAGAAGTATCAATAGTAACCTTTTTATTTGCTATATCCGGAGCTATATCTCAATGGCCAATAGGAAAATTATCTGATATTTTAGATAGAAGAATTGTAATTATTTATACAACATTTGGAGCAGCTTTATTTTGTTTTTTGGCGATTATTTCCTCGGGTCAAATGTATATGCCTGCAGGTTTAGCTACATCAAAAATATTTTTTTATATCTGTATAATGTGTTTTTCTTTTTGTAGTCTACCAATGTTTGCATTAATTTTTGCACATACAAATGATTTTATACCAAAAGAAAAATTTGTAGCAGCAGGAGCAGGATTACAATTTGTTTTTGGTCTTGGTGCAATTTGTGGTCCTTTTATGTGCTCATTATTTATGGAATTTTTAGGAGAAAATGGATTTTTTATTTTCTTAATTATATTTCATTCATTTATTGGTTTATTTGGAATATATAGAATGCAAATTAGAGAATCTGGAGATAACCCAGATTCACAATTTGCACCTATGCCTCAAACGATAACTCCAGCCGGTATAGAGCTTAATCCTTCAACTGAACCAATAGATGAACCAAATAATTTGAACGAATTTAAGAAAATTTAGTGTAAGTTCAAAATTATGAAAACAGCATTAATATTCGGTTCAACTGGATTAATTGGTGGAATATTACTTAAATTGTTAGCCAGTGATCAAAAATATACAAAAATAAAGGTTTTTGTAAGATCTTATACTTCAAAAATTGATCCTAAAATAGAAGTTATTCAAACAGATTTTACAAAATTAGAAAACATTAAGTCAAAAATAAAAGGCGATGATTGTTTTTTTTGTATTGGCACTACAAGAAAAAAAACACCTAACAAACAAGATTATATAAACACTGAGTACAATTTACCTATAACAATTGGAAAAATTTGTAGCGATAATAATGTACAAAATTTTACTTATATTTCTTCATTGGGTGCCAGTTCAAAAAAAACAAATTTGTATTTAAAAAATAAAGGTATGGCTGAAGAAGAATTAAGAAAACTAAACTTTAAAAAATTTATTGTAATTAGACCTTCATTTTTAATTGGAAAAAGAATAGAGGAAAGATTGGGAGAAAAAATAGGTATTTTCGCCATGAAATGTATATCACCAATTTTAGTTGGAGATTTAAAAAAATATAAATCGATAAATGCAGAAATAGTTGCCAAATCCATGATAAATATATCAAACAGTGAAATACAAAGTGGAGTATTTGAACCACCACAATTATTACAAATTGGAAGAGAATAAATTTTTTATAAATCAATAAAATATTAAAAAAAATTATTTTAAGTGCTATAATACATTTAAAGGAGGTATCTATGGCTAAATTTTTTTTAATGGGAAATTTTACAGAGAAAGCATTCGCAGGCTTTTTAAAAGATCCTGGATCAGATAGATCTGAGGTTGCTAGAAAGTGTTCTGAAAGTGTTGGAGCTGAAATGAAATCTTACACATATTTGAGAGGACCCTATGACTTTATAGTTGAAACCCATGGTACATTTGAGCAAATGGCTGCTATAAAAATGGCCACTGAGGGTAGTGGTGCACTTAAAAATATCGCTATTTGTGAGGAAACACCAATGAATGAAATTGCAAATCACGCAACAAAAGTATCAAGTGGCTATAAAGTGCCTGGACAATAATCTTAATGGTAGCTTCATTAATTATGAAGCTACCAATTTAAAATCGAAGCTGTCAAAATATCTCATACAAATAAAATAATATTGATTTATTAAGAAAGTTATGAACAAGAGAAAATTTATAAAATTATCTATATTTGGATCATTATTATACAGTATTTTTCCATACAAAATTTCATTAGCTGAAACCAAAAAAATAATTAATCAAAATTTAACAGAAGCCCAAAAAAAAATTATGTTTGAAGAGGCAACTGAACGTCCTTTCTCAAGCCCTCTTAATCAGGAGAAAAGAGAAGGTTTTTATCACTGTGCAAATTGTGGAGCTAAACTTTTTAAGTCTAATTCAAAATTTGATAGTGGAACTGGTTGGCCATCATTTACAGAAGCACTTCCTGGAGCTTTTAAAACGAAAGTTGATTACAGCTTTGGCATGAAAAGAATTGAATACCATTGTGCAAAATGTGGTGCTCATCACGGTCATGTATTTGAAGACGGTCCTGGACCTACTGGAAAAAGATATTGTAATAACGGCTTATGTTTAATATTTAAGCCATCATCATAAAATGGAGGAATAATGAAGATATTGAGTATATTAAAAGGAGTTGAATTAGTTATAGCAGATTTAGAGGTAAATTTGGGAGAACAGGTGAGAAGTGCACCTACTTTATGCGCAAGATACAATGGTAAAATTATACCATTAAACACTGCTCATGATGGTAGACCTATTCTTATGAAAGAAGAAAACGCTTTAGAAAACTAATTTTGTATTTAATTGCGTCAACTTAATTAAGTTTATTTACAGAAAAATATTATAAAAAATAACTATGACATTTGAATTACCAAAACTAGATTATTCTAATGAGGCTTTGTCTCCAATAATGTCACAAGAAACATTAGAATTACATCATGGAAAACATCATCAAACGTACATAACAAATCTTAACAATTTTATAAAAGATACGGACATGGCTGAAATGTCATTGGAAGATATAATTGTAAAAAGCTCTAAAGATAACTCTAAAGCTGGGATATTTAACAATGCAAGCCAGCATTGGAACCATAATCTTTTTTGGAAATGCATGAAACCAAAAGGTGGTGGAAATATTCCGTCAAAACTTGAGAAAAAAATTGTTGAAGATTTTGGAAGTGTCGAAAAATTCAAAGATGAATTCAAACAAGCAGGTATAACTCAGTTTGGATCAGGTTGGTGTTGGTTATCTTTAAATAATGATAAATTAGTTGTTACAAAAACAGCTAATGCTGCTAATCCTTTAATTGATAACTTAAAACCAATACTTGGTTGTGATGTATGGGAGCATTCTTATTACATTGATTACAGAAATAGAAGACCTGAATATTTAGATAAATTTGTTGATAATCTTATAGATTGGGAATTTGTTGAATCTCTATTAATCTAATTAATTCTAAAACTTTTTGAGATAAATCAAAATATCCATTTTTAATTTAAAGCGAATAGACTTATATTTCAGAATCTGTTATTCTTAAATGATGAGAAAAATTTTTGTTATTGCATTATTAATTTTTATCTCAAATACAGTTCTTAACGCAGAAACAATTAAACCAAAAAAAACACCACTAAAAAAATTATCTAAGCAACTAGGCAATGGAGAATTAATTAAGATTAATTCATATCAAACTTCTGATTATAAAGGCATTATGGAGGGCTGGTATAAAGAGAGTCCAATTATAGTTGATGCTCTTATTACTTATCCAGCGGGAGAAGGTCCATTTCCTTTATTATTAATCGTTCATAGTAGTGGTGGTGCTGATGAATTTACTGCAAATTGGCTAGAGTTTATGAGAGATCAACAAAAACCTTTGTTAGACATGGGGATAGCGACAATGTATTTAGATAATTTTTCTGCGAGAGGTGCAAAACATACTTATACAGATCAATCAAAAGCTTCTATATGGTCTACTTATATAGATGTGTTTATGGCATTAGATTATCTCAGCAAGGATCCAAAAATAAATATTAAAAAAGTAGGTGTCTCTGGTTATTCAAGGGGAGGAAATCTTTCAATAATGGCTGCAGAAAAAAGATTGAGAGATATATTAGTAAGCAAAGATCTTTATTTTGCTGCGTCTCAACCAAGATCTGCTGAATGTGGAATTACTGGAATGTTTAGAAATCCAACTCCAGTTAAAGAAACTAAAATTTGGTATGTACATGGTTTAGCTGAGGATTATACCTTGCCAGGTCCATGTGTAGATATAATGGAAAAAATGCAAGCTAAAGGTGCTGATATTAGGATCGATTTAAGAGAGGGATGGTATCATTTATTTACTGGAAATTATGAGCCAGAAATTGAAAAAAGAACTCAATATTTTTGGAAGTGTCCTAATTTTTACACAGAGGATGATGGGAATCCTAATAAAGAGTTCATTGATTTAATTATAAAAAATACAAAAATAAAAAGTTTGGATGAATTTAATGAGTTATCACGTAAAAATCCAAGAAAAGCTTTTAAAACAATGTTCAAGGGTCTTAAAAAAGAAAATTGTATTGGAAAAGGTGTTACTGAAGGGGGTAACCATGGAAAAACTTTTATGCCAGAGTATTTAGCTTTTTGGAAAGAAAATTTATTAAATTAATTTAATTAAAAAACTCGATCTACAACTCGATAATAAAGAGATAAATCAAGGATCAGATTTTTGTGAACAAAGAAAACGCAAGTAAACTGTGGAAAATGATACAGGAAGCTGGCGATTATTTACATGGTCAACTTCCTGATCATCCAAATCATCCAAAAGGAAGAAATCCATATGCTCATGTAGCAATATGTATAAAAAACAAATTTAATTCTACTTATAAAGATATTCCTGATGACAAATTTGATGAAGTAATCAACTATATTAAATTTTTAAAAGAAAATCCTAGTTAATTCGATATAGTTTTTAGAAACTCGTCTACTTCACTACTTTTAGTATTCCAAGCTGTAACAAGTCTAACTGTCTTGCCGCCTAATTCCTCATTGCTCATCATATATTCTTCTGTATTTAAATGCTCAACCATCTTTTTTGGCAGTTTAACAAAAACTTCATTTGCCTCAGTTGGATATTCAAGTTTAACTTGATTACTAGAAACTAAACCATCGCTTAGTTTTTTTGCCATTAGATTTGCGTGTCTTGCGTTTTTTAACCAAACATCATTTGAGATATATCCATCTAATTGTGCAGAAACAAAACGCATTTTAGACAATAGATGACCGGATCTTTTTAACAAAAAAGGTAAATTACCAACTAATTCCTTATTAAATATAATAATTGCTTCAGCTGCTATACATCCGTTCTTCGTTGCTCCAAAAGATAATATGTCAATTCCTGATTTCCATGTCATTTCCGCGGGAGTAACATCTAGTGAAACAAGCGCATTAGCAAATCTAGCACCATCCATATGTACTTTTAATTTTTTTTTATGAGCAATTTCAGAGATATTTCTAATTTGATCTAAAGTATAAACTTCACCAGTTTCTGTTGCTTGAGTTATGCTAACAATAGATGGTTGAGTATGATGCACAATTCCAAACCCTCCAATATTATCATTTAGCTCATCAACTGTTATTTTGCCGTCTTTACCGTTTAATGGAACAAGTTTTGCTCCACCTGTATAAAATTCAGGGGCTCCACACTCATCAACATTGATATGAGAAAATTTATGGCAATAAATATTTCCAAATGATGGAGATATAGCAGAAAGTGCTAAAGCATTTGATGCAGTTCCTGATGCTGTAGGGTAAACAATTACATCCTTTTCGAAAATTTTAGAAAATTTTTCTTGTAACACACCTGAAATTTCATCGTTACCATACGGAGGAGCAATACCATCATTTGCTTTGATAATTGCATCCAAAACTTCTGGACAAGCTCCTGTAACATTGTCTGAAGCAAATTTTACTCTTTTGCGTTTTGTATTAATTTTTGCGTTCATTTTATTGTTTTGGAAAATAATCTTTTAAAGTACCTTCTCTATAAACATCGGCTGTACAACAATGAAGGCCTCCACCAAAAGCATATGCATCTCTCAACTCTACAGGGATAACTTCCATACCTAAATTATCTAACTGTTCAGCTTGATATTTTTCACTTTTTTCAACGCATACAGTTTTAGGGTCAAGAACTAAAACATTCATTGATAGCCATACTGAAGAGTAACAAAGTGGTGGTGGGGTATTATGAGCAGGTTGTGCAGCATCAATAATTTCCCATCCATTATCTTCAAATAATTTTCTTTGTTCTTTTGGAAGTCTTCGTTGTGGATTATTAATAATTAACCCTTCTTTAATTGGGGTAAAGGTTGCATCAATATGAATTGGATAAGGATCGCCTGGGAAATTTACAGCATGAACTCTATGATCCTTAAAATGTCTTTTTATCCAATCAATTCCTTTTAAGTTAGTTGTAAATCCGTGTTGTACAACTAAATCCTTTCCAAATCTTAGAATATCTGCGGCATCAAATAATGGCTCTTCCTCGGTTGTGACAAAGTATTTATTTTCTGTCCATTCAAGTCTTTTAGTTACACCAATTTTATCTGATAAATAATCTTTTCTATAATCGGCATCTGTTAATCTGGGTTTTGGCGCTGACTCATGTCTCATATTTGGATCTTTATTATAATAATCTTTTAATAATGGTCTGTAACATAGGTACTCAAACCATCTGCACCTGTAGCTCATTGTAGCTTCTAATATTTCATTTCCCACAGTTAACAAAACATCTCTAGGTGGCATACATCCAAACATAGTTTCGGCTTTCCAGTCAGGAGTTGATGTTGGTTGATTAAAATCTAAAGGTGTTGGTCTATCAACTTTTATTCCCCTTTTTTCAAGCAAATTTGAAAAGTTATCTAATAGTTCATTAGCTTTATCGACAGTGTCCTTAGTTCTTGGACCATAAGTTCCTCGCATATCAGAGTCTTCTGGAACTTTAGCATCTAAAGCAGGTTCAGGTGCTGGAATACAAGTACCATCTGCTCTTCCAACAATTACATGTTTTAATGGATCCCATTCATTCCAACTATTAACAATCTTATTATTTTGAACCATGTAAAATTAATTTAATCCAATAAATCTTCTATTAGATTGCATTATCATACTATAATAAAAAATAGCTAAAAAAATAAAGAAGCCACCAATAATTGTATTTGTTGAAGGAATTTCATTTATTCCAAGCCAAGGAAGCCAAACCCAAAATATTCCTCCTATTACTTCAGTCAATGATAGTAAAGTCAAATCAGCTGCTGGAATATGTTTTGATCCAATTGAGTAAAGAATTAAACCCATACAAACAAGTGTTCCATGAGTAGCAAATAATGCTTCATTTTTATTTGAAGATAAGAAATTTGCATCATTATTTAAAAGCATAACTGTTGAAAATAAAAAACAAAATAAGCCTGCTATAGCAACTGTTGTAAACTTGGGGGTTTGTTTTCTCCATCTCAGACTTACTGAAAAAATTGAAAAACCTAGTGCAGATACTAATCCAAATATTAGACCCATTAAAGAATTTTCTTCGGTATTACCGTAGGCCATTACTATTATACCAAATGCAGCAACTAAAATTGATATCCAAACTGTGATTGAAATTTTTTCTTTCAAAAATAGGAAACCAAGTAGCGCGGTTATAAAAGGCATTGCAGCTAAACATAATAAAGTTACTGCTGCTGTCGTGTTAGTAATTGACCAAATAAAAGTTATCATTGCTGTTCCTAAACCAACACCACCTATAATTCCAGATATCCCAATTTTTAAATAATTTTTATAAAATGAAATTCCTTCTTCCAAGAATAAGTAAATATTGAGCAATAAAAAAATAACAATGCCTCTTGCAAACAAGTATTGCCAAGGGACAGTTTCAGGTTGATCTATATGTCTTACAACATATGGTCCAAATGACCAAAGTATGCCTGCAAATAAAACAATTGGAATAGCTACCTTAGGATTTTTTAAATCAGGCATAAATTAATTTATTTTTTATAAATTTTTAGTGATATTATTAAATAAATATGGATTTAGATATAATAAAAATTGCATCCGACACAACTAATAATAAAATATTGAAAGATTACACTCATAGATCGAAATATAAAAATAAAACTTGTGGTGATATAATTGAAATGAGAGTTAATATTAAGAAAAACATAATACAAGATATTGGGTATCAGACAAAGTCCTGTGTTTACTGTCAAGCTTCTGCAAGCCTAATATCTCATAAACTTATCAAAAAAAGTAAAAATAAAGTGAATTACTTATTAAAAAATCTTATCGGTTATTTTGAAAATGAAATTAAACCTTTGCCAAAAAATCTAAATAAATTTAATAAATTGTTTAATAAAAAAAATATATCTAGAAAAAACTGTGTATTAATGCCATTAATTGCACTTAAGAAACTCAGCATTGATGAATAATTTAGATATTAAAAAACCTGTTATCGCTGCAATATTTTCTACTTTGACAATTGGGGTTTTGTCATTGCTTACTTATAAAACACCTTACGGATTATTTTTGATTGCTTCCTTTGGTTCTACCATGGTTTTACTTTATGGGTATCCAGAAAGTCCTTTTGCAAAACCAAAAAATATATTTTTTGGTCATTTTTTAACCTCGCTTGTTGGTGTGATATTCGTGAATTTCGTTCCACTCCCGATATATATTATTATACCTGTCGCTGTTGGAATAGGTGTCGGATTAATGATTATTCTTAATGTTACCCACCCTCCTGCAGGTGGAAATCCGATAATTGTGATCATGGGATCAGTTTCTTTTGAATATTTAATATCCCCAGTTATAAGTGGATCAATTATTGTGATTGTTTTCGGCATAATCTTGAATAAATTTATTGCTAAAAGGAATTACCCAAAATAAACACAATTTGTTTGCTAGTCCTATTTAACTTGTGCTAGTCTTTTCAAATAATAATTAATAATTCAGCTTTAAGAAGCTAGTAATAGGAGTAAAAATGAAAGTACTTTGTGTATTGTATGATGATCCAAAAGGAGGAATGCCTAAATCTTATCCTCTGTCGGATTTACCAAAATTAGAGAAATATCCAGATGGAATGACATTGCCATCACCTAAAGGAAGAGATTTTACACCAGGCCAATTACTTGGTTGTGTTTCAGGTGAACTTGGTTTGAGAAAATTTTTAGAGAGCAATGGACACGAGTTAGTTGTTACTAACAGTAAAGATGGAGATGGATGCGAAGCGGATAAACATATTGTTGATGCTGACATTGTTATCTCTCAACCATTTTTCCCTTATTATTTAACTAAAGAAAGAATCGCTAAAGCTAAAAACCTTAAGATGGCAATTACAGCAGGAATAGGTTCTGATCACGTTGATTTACAAGCAGCAATGGATAATAAAATTGATGTTGTTGAAGTAACTTTTTGTAATTCTAGATCAGTTGCTGAACACATAGTAATGATGATTGTCTCAATGGTTAGAGATTATCACAATCAACATAGAATAGTTAATGAAGGTGGATGGAATATTGCAGATGCTGTTCAGAGAAGTTACGACGTTGAAGGAATGCATATAGGAACTGTTGCTGCTGGAAGAATCGGTTTAGATGCACTTAGAAAAATGAAACCGTTTGATGTTCATTTACACTATTTTGATAGACATAAATTACCTGACAGTGTTGAAAAAGAACTAAACTTAACTTTTCATGAATCTGTGGAGTCTATGGTAAAAGTTTGCGACGTTGTTACAATCAATTGTCCACTTCATCCAGAAACTGAAAATTTGTTTGATGATGAAATGATAAGTAAAATGAAAAAAGGGGCGTACATAGTTAATACTGCAAGAGGTAAAATTTGTAATCGAGATGCAATAGCTAAAGCCCTTAAAAGTGGACAGCTAAGTGGATACGCAGGCGATGTATGGTTTCCACAGCCTGCTCCAAATGACCATGTATGGAGAACAATGCCAAATCATGGAATGACACCACACACTTCTGGTACATCTTTATCTGCTCAAGCAAGATATGCAGATGGTGTCAGAGAAATATTAGAATGTTTCTTTGAAGGAAATGAAATTAGAAATCAATATTTGATCGTAAAAGATGGCCAATTAGCAGGAATGGGTGCGCACTCTTACAGTAAAGGGTCTGCAACTAGTGGATCAGAAGAGGCTGCTAAATATCAAAAAAAATAAAATAGATTTATTAAAGGTATGCTACTTAAATAAGTAGCTACCTTTAATACCATAGATTTAAACCCTCATTATTATATATTTTGTATATGAGGTTATTTTATTACTTTTTTTTATTATTTCTTATCTCGACATCATTCTCTCATTCAAAAGATAAAGCGTATTTTGCAGGAGGTTGCTTCTGGTGCATGGAAGAGTCTTTTGAAATGTTGGAAGGTGTAGAAGAAGTTATATCTGGTTACTCAGGAGGGATCACTGCAAATCCAACATATAGGGAAGTCACTTATGGAGATACTGGTCATTTTGAGGTTGTTGAAATAATTTATGACAAAGAGAAAATATCCTATAAAGAACTCTTAAAAAATTTCTGGCTTAATATTGATCCATTTGATGCTTATGGCCAGTTTTGCGATAAAGGATACAGCTACAGATCTGTAGCATTTTATGAAAACGATTATCAGAAAGATTTAATTGATAAAGATATAAAAAGATTAGAAAAGAAATTTAAAAAGAAGGTAGTCACATATGTTAAAGAATTTGAGATTTTTTACAAAGCAGAGGATAAACATCAAGATTACTATCAAGTATATTTAGAAAATTATTTAAAATATAAGAAAGCATGCAAAAGAGAGAGAATACTTGATATTATTTGGGGATCATAATTAATGCCTGTAACAAGCAAATTTGTAGCTTTAAAAAACTATATCCCTACAGGTTTACCAAAAGAAACTGACTTTGAAATAAAAACTAAGGAGATATCTTTAGATACTAAGAACAATATATTGGTTTTAAATTTATGGATTTCAGTTGATCCTTATATGAGGGCAAGGATGACTGAAAGAAAAAACTATAAACCGCCTTTTAATATTGGTGAAGAGATGGAAGGTTATGCTTTAGGTATAGTTAAAGAGTCTAAAGACAAAAATTTTAAAGAAGGAGATATTGTTTTTAGTAATTTTGGAATGAGAGATTACTTTGTTTGTAATTCCAATGATCTAAAAAAAATTGAGCCAATGAATATTCCTATACAAACATATCTGGGTCCACTTGGAATGACAGGTCATACAGCTTATATAGGACTTTTTAAACATGGTGAATTAAAACCAGGTCAAACAATCCTTGTTTCTTCAGCTGGAGGTAGTGTTGGATCTACTGTTTGTCAAATTGCAAAAAATATGGGTTGTAAAGTAATTGCAAGTACAGGATCTGATGAAAAAGTTAAATGGCTGAAAAATGATTTAAAAATTGATCATGCGTTTAACTATAAAAAAATTGAAAATCTTGTTTTGCATCTTAAAGAAGTTTGTCCTGAAGGATTTGATTTATATTTTGATAATGTAGGTGGCGATTTCTTAGAGTCAGCTATTTTTCAAATGAAGAACTTTGGAAGAATTGTAATTTGTGGAAGGATATCCCAAATGAATGCAACTAATCCTGGCTCTGGTTTAAAAAATATGGCTCATGTTCTTGTAAAAAGACTAACTATTAAAGGTTTTATAATTTTTGATCATGAAGATGATCGAGAACAGTTTGAAACCGATATGGCTAAATGGCTATTAGAAGATAAAATTAAATTTAAAGAAACTGTTTACGAGGGTATAGAAAATACGCCAAAATCTTTCATTGATTTATTAGAAGGTAAAAACATAGGAAAAATGCTTGTAAAAATTTAATTAGAATTTTTATGAAATTTTTAAAGAAATTTTATAGACCCTTTTTATTAACCTATATTTTTTTGAGTATAGCTATCAGTTTTTATCCATCATTTGATTTTTACTCACTAAAAGGTCAAATTCTTATAATTGCCGTATCTTTTTTTAATGGGATTATGGGAGTTTACGTAAAAAAATTATAAGACGTAGGGCTCGGGTCTTGCAGAACTATTTAATACTCTTTCGACTGCGAAAACACTAATATCTATAGTTTGATAACTGCCTGTAGTTATTAATTCAGTTAGAGCTCTACCAATTCCTGGTGCTTGCATTAAACCTCTGCCAGTAAATCCTGAGGCCATGTAAACATTTTCATATTTTGGATGTTTTCCAACTACAGCATTATTATCTAATTTGTTACAATCATAATATCCAGCCCATCCACCTGTTAATTTGAGTTCTTCAAATGCTGGTATTCTTTTTGCAAGAGCAGGCCAAACTAATTCTTCAAAATCATTCCATGCAGGTTCGAGATCTTCTGCATCAAAAACTGAAATTGGAGAACCTGCTAAATATTCTTTACCTTCTGGTCGCCAATATACTCCTGTTGTTAGATCTCCGGATAATGGCATCTCTGGAATATGTTTAGGACATTTAACTCTAAAGACTGTATGTTTTTGAGGTACTACAGGAATATCTTCGAGTAGTTCCTTAGTCCAGCATCCAGCTGCGGAAATAATTGTCTTTGCATTAATTTCAGATAGGCTCTTAACCTCTCCCTTAATAAATTCTGCCCCAAGATCAATTGCTTTATGCTTTAAAGCACTATGAAATAAAAATGGATCAATCCATCCCTCACTCTTGTTATCAGTAAATGTTGCAGTTTCAATTCCTTCCTCATTAATGTAAGGAAAATAGTTTTTCAATTCAGAACCCTTAATATTTTTTGTACCCGCTTCACATTCTTTATGATTTTCTAAAGCTCTGTATTGCTCTTCTGCATGATCTGGTCCAAACATTAGAAGATATCCATTGGGCACCATGCTAGCTGTTGGATTTGGATTTTTTTCAGTTTTCAATAATTCTGGTATTTGAAATATAAATTCCCTTGCAAATTTTCCTAAAAGAATATTTTCTTTTTGAAAAAACTGTCGTCTAAATCCACCAAGTGATAATGGGAATGATGCAGTTTTATAAGTTGGATCCCTTTCAATGACTTTTACTTTTCTGCCTTCTTTGGACATAAAGTATGCAGTTGCAGCTCCAATTATACCACCACCTACTATTACAACATCATCCATATTAGTTTATCAAAAAAATGTTTATATTTAAAAGCAACGCAAAACAACACCATAACAAATATGGAATCATCAAGTACATGCTTAATTGACTTATATTCTTATATTTAAATACCAATAAAACAATAAATATAATTAACACAACAAGATTTAAAATTGCTAAAGAAATATTATGGAAACCAAAGAAAACAACACTCCAAGTTGTATTAAAAAAAAGATGAATGAAATATAAAAATACAATATTTAAATTTTTTGTGTTTTTATGCCACGCATTCCATATGGCTATTGTCATAAATAAATAAAGTAATGTCCATACTGGCCCAAATATCCAATCTGGTGGATTGTATTGAGGTTTAGATAAATTTGAATACCAAGGTTCTTTAAAATTTATAGTAACCAAACCTCCAATAAATGAAGCCGAAAACGTAGTAATTGCAAAGAGAATAAAAGATAAAATTTTATTTTTTAGCATTTAAGTACTATACAGCAGTTAAATATGAATAAAAAAGTAATTTGGATCACCGGCGGAAGTACAGGAATTGGCAAAGCACTTGCGTTAAAATTTGCTAATAATGGATGGACAGTTGCTATTTCTGCAAGAAGAGAAAATTTATTAAAAGAAATCGAAGATAAGCATGAAAATATTAAATCTTTTCCACTTGATGTAAATGATAAGGAAAAGTGTAAGTCTGTTTTTGAAAATATAAAAAAGGAACTTGGTGACATCGAAATTTGTTTTTTTTCTACGGGAACTTGGGATCCAAAAAAAGAAAAAGAAATTGATGTAGAGCAAATTGAAAATGTATTTAAAGTAAATTTTTTTGGAACATTAAATTGTATAAAAGCAGTTGAAACTCATTTTCGAGAAAGAGGAAAAGGTATTATTACCATTGTATCTTCGATTGCAGGATATAAAGGCTTACCTAACTCAAGTGGCTATGGACCATCGAAAGCTGCTTTAAGTAATCTTGCTGAAAGTTTACATTTTGATTTTGGAAGATATGGCGTGAGGGTTTGTTTAGTTTCTCCAGGTTTTATCAAAACACCAATGACTGATAAGAATGATTTTAAGATGCCTTTTCTAAAAACTCCAGAATTCTCAGCAGACAAAATTTACGATGGACTTATTAATGGTTCTAATTTTGAAATACACTACCCAAAAGAATTAACTTTGATCCTTAAATTTTTAAAAATAATACCTGATCGACTATATTTTTATTTAATACGAAAATTAACTAAATTACAAAAAAAATAAAATTAATCTTTAACAAACATTACAGTCAACTCAGCAACTTTAATTCCAAATTTTGTCATTTTCGCTCTGTTGATAGCTACTCTTTCGTCTTGCATGAATATCCAATCATCAAAAGTAATTTTGATGTTTTTTCCTTTCACCGGAACTAACAAAACATACTCAAATTTAAATGCTGGGCCATATGAATATCCCCTAGCCTTACCAACTACATCGCCTGCAGTTCCCTCATAATTATGTTCATCAATTTTATCTATCACCCATTGCCTATTTTGTATTTCACCATCATTCCAAATAAATTTTTCGTCTAATATAAGTTGTTTACCGTCCCACTTACCGTCTAGGT
>CACNTW010000013.1 GCA_902623495.1 uncultured Pelagibacteraceae bacterium
AGGTGCCATATATCTAATTTTTGGCATTGCTAAAACAGTAGATAAAATAAGAGCGTAATTTACTAATGCATATATTTTTATATCAAAATCATTTTCATATTTTTTTTTTAAAAAGAAATAATAATTAAAAAAGAAGAACAAAATAAATATTGAACCTATGTAAATATAATTTGTATAACATGAATGGCCGATACCTGAGCAACTCGGAAAAAATGCTCTACTATTAAACTTATTCAATATAATTGGTGCTAAATGAGATGTATTTTTTAATATACCCCACAATACAAACTTAGGATTATTCAATATAGAATCTATTAATGTCTCTGACCCACCAAATGCAACTTTGTTAATGTAAAAAAAATCTTTTTTATCATCATCAATTTGTTTTTTATTTTTTTCATAATATAGAAAATTAAAATTTACTTGGAATGCAATATCAATATTGGAATTACTTTTTGATGGCTTCCATTCAAGAGATTGAAAATATCCATTATTAAATCTACTTTCTGATACATTAGATTTAAATAAATAGTCAGCTGAAATAAAAAACAGTACTACAAATAAAATTGCGAAGTTCTTTTTATGATTAAATTTTGTTTTTTTTTTGAACTCTAAAATTAATTTAGTTAAATCAAATAAAATAAATAATACAAATACTATTATATATGTAATCCGGCAATATATTGCAAAAATTATTAGCAAATAAGAGAATATGTACACAAATATATTTTTTTTTCTTCTTAGTATTATTGAAAAATTTAACAAAGAAAGTGCTAGTGCTTGTGGATAAGGAATTAAATTAAAAAAAAAACCAATTGAAAGAGAAATAATTAAAAATAAATAAAATTTATTATATTCATTTTTAAAAAGATAAAATAAACTAAAAGATAATAAAAAATTGGTTGTTATAGCATCTGCATAATAATTATAGGGTGTATCAAGCCAATTAAATAATGATAAATAAACTACATATATTGGACTTCGGGATATATCAGGAAATAAATATTCATTAAGAAATATTTTATTAAAATACCAATATCCATATTGCTCTCCACTAAAAAAATCTAAGGAGCTAAGACCAACTAATATACAAATTAGCAAAATAATAGACGTATATAAAAAAATTAACTTTGAGTTACTCTTTAAAATTAATTTTCTCATCTATATAATATTTTGGTCTAGATTTTGCTTCTTCATAAAGTCTACCTACGTATTCTCCAATTAAACCAAGACAGATTAAGTTAAATGAACCAAATAATATTAGAATTATAACAATTGTATAAAAGCCCGGCACCTGTTCTGGTAGCACTCCGAGAAATTCAAAATTAAGAATTTTTTGAACAATATAAAAAATAATTAAAAAGATCGATAAGAAAAAAATAATAAAACCTATAAATAAAATTAATGACAATGGTTTTGTAGAAAAGTTTGTAATTCCATTTAAGGCCAACCCATATAATTTAAAAATGCTATATTTTGATTTTCCTAGGTTCCTGTTTTCCCTCTCATACTCTATTCCAGTTTGTTTGAACCCAACCCAACTTCTTAAACCTCTAAAATAGATATTTTTCTCTTTCAAACTTATTAAATAATTTTTAATTTTCTTATCAATTAAACAAAAATCTGCTAAATCATTACTATTATTTAAATTTGAAAATAATTTAAATAATTTGTGATAAAATGAATATAGTATTAATTTAAAAAAATTACCTTTTCTTTTCTTTCTAATACCATAGACCACCTGAAAATTTTCATCTTTCCATTTTTTAAACATTTCATAAAATAATTCAGGGGGATCTTGTAGATCGGCATCTATAATAATTATACAATCTCCTGATGCATTTTCTAAACCTGCAAAAATAGCATTTTGATGTCCAAAATTTCTACTTAATTTTATAATTTTTAAATTTTCATCTATGTTAGATAAAGTAAATAGTTTTGAGAAACTGTTGTCGGTACTGCCATCGTCAACGAATATTAACTCAAAATTCTCTGTTATTTTTTTAATATTTTGTTTTATTCTGTCATAAGTATTGTTAATATTTTCACTTTCATTAAAGCAGGGTATTATAACTGATATTTTCTCTGTCATTTTTGCGATTTTAGCACATTATTTAAGTATAAGTATAATTTGTTGCCTATCAATAAATGTCCAAATTCATTGGGATGATTTGTGTCGTATGGGTGAAATAACAAGTTAACATTATCATTTTGATTAGTAATTTCTGCATATCTTATAAAATCCTCAGTAGGATCGATTAAATCAATAGACTGTTTGCTAACAATTTCAGTTATTTTTTTTCTTGCATCAATAGTTGAACAATTAAAATTTAATGCTCTGTGATTTATTTTTTCGTGATAAGGAATTTGTAAAGAAATTGGTGATATAATAATTGCAAATTTTAATTCTTTGGATTTTAAAAAATTATTTAATGATATTAATTCTTTTTCAAATTGATCCCAAATTTTGTTCGATTTATCTTTAAACTGCTTTGCACCATAGCTATATGTATATTGACCTAAAGTTGAAAAACCTAAATTTCCACATTTTTTAAACAACTCTTGATTAGTTAATAGATTTTTCAATGAAATTTTTTGCAATTTCCATTTTAAAATTCCAGCTTTATGCTGAAGTAATCTGAAAAATGTAGAGTGGTTTAAAAAAGATTTCCTTAAATCATTAAAATAAATTTTTATTCTTGATGGTTGAACATGAGGTGTTGAATCTGGTGGAGCATAATTGACTTCAACTATATCGTTAAAATTAAATTGGTATAAGACAATATCATTTTTTTTTGTTATTTCAGACAAATACTTAATCCCTTTTTGCATATCTCTGAAATTATTTCCAAACCTAGCAATTGAATATATTTTTATAGGATTATTATTAATAATATTTTTATTTAATAGTGTTTCAGCATGATGGAAAAATGTGTCTTGTAAATTTACACCAAATCCACCTGTTACGCTATCCCCAAAAAGAAATATATTATTTTTTCTATCTATTAAGTTGAGTTTATTTTCACTATAGAATTCACTTGTATTTTTATGGTGTCTAAACTTTATATGAAAGTCGTCACTGAGTTCAAATTTTTTATACCAAGTATTTTTACTTTTAGAAATAGTTCTATATTCATCTACATACTTATGAATTTGATTTTTTGATAATTCTGGATAAAATGCTGTTGATAATATTTCTAAAAAAGAAATTATTAGTATAAAGCTTAAAATAAAATAAATAATATTTTTTTTCATTAATCTAATTCAAATAAATTTTTATAGTTTTTTTTTAACTTTTTGTCCTGTTTATTTTTATCTAGATAAAAATTACCAATTATCATTTTATCAAGGTTTGTACCCATGAAACATCTAAAAGCATCTTCTGGAGTATTTACAATAGGCTCACCTCTAACATTAAAAGATGTGTTTACCAATATAGGGCAACCGGTTTTATCTTTGAATTTAGAAATTAATTTATGATATATAGGATTAATATTCTTATTTACAGTCTGTATTCTTGCAGAATAATCTACATGTGTAATTGCTGGAACTTCTGATCTTTTCACATTTAACTTGTCTATACCAAAATATTTATCTTCTTCTTCTGACATTTTGACAACTTTTTCTTTTTTTATTTCAGCAACTAATAACATATAAGGACTTTTTTCATTCAGATTAAACCATTCCTCTAAATCCTCTTCTAAAATTGATGGTGCAAAAGGCCTGAAACTTTCTCTAAATTTCACTTTTAAATTTAAATTTTTTTGCATATCAGGCGACCTTGGATCTGCAATTATGGATCTTGCTCCGAGCGCTCTAGGCCCAAATTCCATTCTTCCTTGAAACCATCCAATAGCATAACCATTTTCAAGGTCATTAGCAGCTTTTTCAATAATTTCACTATCACTTAAAGCTTCATATAACGCACCACACCGGTTTAAATCTTTCTCAATTTCTTTTAAAGTATATTCAGGTCCTAAATATGAACCTTTCATATCATCGTTTTTATTCACACTTCTTGGGTTTTGCAGATCTATATGCCATAAAGCTAGAGCTGCTCCAATAGAACCTCCAGCATCACCAGATGCTGGCTGTATCCAAATATTTTTAAAAATTTTTTCTTTAAGAATTTTTCCATTAGCAACACAATTTAAAGCAACTCCACCTGCTAAACATAAATTATCAATTGAATATTCTTTTTTAAGTGATTTAATTATTTTAATTATTATTGTTTCGGTCACTTTTTGAATAGATGACGCTATATCCATGTGAAATTGATTCAAATCTTCATTCTGAGGATTTCTAGGTTTTTCACCAAAATGATTATGGAATTTTTCACTAGTCATAGTTAAGCCAGTTGTGTAATTAAAAAAATCTTGGTCAAGTCTAAATGATCCATCTTCTTTGATATCTAACATATTATAAATCTTTTCAACATAAATTGGATTTCCATAAGGAGCTAAACCCATTAATTTATATTCCCCGCTGTTTACTTTAAAGCCTAAGTAGTAAGTAAACGCTGAATAAAGTAATCCCAAAGAGTGTGGAAAGTGAATTTCTTTTTTTATTTCTAGATTGTTACCTTTGCCGATTGCAACAGTTGTAGTTGCCCACTCTCCTACACCATCTGCGGTAAGAACAACTGCTTCATCAAATGGAGAAGGATAAAAGGCACTTGCAGCATGACTGAGATGATGTTCTGAAAAAAAAATTTTATTTTTGTCTTTAAAATTAATATCATGTTGCTTTAATTGATTATAAAGATAGTTTTTTTGAAATAATTTATATTTTAACCAAAGTGGTATTGATTTTACAAAAGAAAAAAAACCTTTTGGCGCAATTGCTACATAAGTCTCTAACAATCTTTCAAATTTTAAAAAAGGTTTCTCAAAAAATATTATTTGGTTTACTTCAGATAACTTCAAATTTGAGTATTTTAAAACAAAATTTATGGCATTGGATGGATAGCTTGCATCGTGTTTTACTCTTGTAAATCTTTCCTCTTGTGCGGCTGCTATTATTTTGCCATCAACTATTAAAGCTGCTGCGCTATCGTGATAAAATGCTGATATTCCAAGTATTGATTTCACTAAAATAAAGTGTAAATAAATGGTGCAACTGCACTACCTTGTGTCAAAACTATCAAGCCACCAAATACTAGTAATATAATAATTATAGGATATAGCCAAAATTTTTTTCTAATAAGTAGAAATTCAAAAAATTCTTTTAAAAAGCTCATTTTAATACTGATTCTTCATTTTACTTTTTGGACCCTGCTTTTTTAACCAATAACTGTTATTATTACTAAATTTTAAATTTAACAAATCTTTTTTAAATACCCTCATTAAAATTGAGGTAGGTGTAACTATAAAAAAATAAATCATTCCAAGAACAATTGGGGATACAATTTTTCCTAAAAAAATTCCAAATTTGTACCATAAACTATTTAGAGGTGTTAGAATACCTGATTTAAAGTATCCTAAAACCAAAAATATTATAGAAATAATAAGAGACCACTTTCTTATGTCATCATTATTTATTAAAGGGTAAAATGCAATTATTAGAAATACAATTGAAAAAACTATACCAAATGACCTATTGGAATTTTTATTTGTTTTGTTGTCCATTATCTATAAGTGTATATCGATTTGAGGTTTTTTGAAAATCCTAAAATTTTAGATATTGAGCCTAGTCCAAAAAAGACAACACCAAGAGTTAAAATTATATTTAATTTAACTATTTCAAAAGGATTTTTGGATAATCTCAAACTTTCTATAAAAACCAATAAAAGAAAAAAAATGTTAATATAAATAAAGCTTAAGTGAAAATTATACGAATAAGAAAATAAACTTAGTATAAAAAATATTGTTATAAATAAGGGCACAAAATATTGAAGGTTTTTATAAGTTTTGGTAAATTTCATAGTATCAAAAATACAAGTACCATATGCATAACGTTGAGCTAAAAATGGTAAAAATTCTCTGGATTTATGAAATATTTTAACATTGGGGTTATATAGAATATAATAAAACTTATTAATTCGATTACAAAAATCAACATCTTCTCCGATATAAATATGAGGATCCATACCCTTTACAAAATTATAAGTTTTTCTCTCAAGGATCATATTACATGACGAAGCTTGTTTAACTATTTTTTTTGATTTTAAACTTTTTCTAAAAATTTTAGATCCTGATAAAATAAAACTTTTATGTGCAATTCCTATTGTTTTTTGAAAACCAGTTTGATTTGAAAAAGGAAAATCTGGTCCCGTAATTAAACCTATATTTTTATTTTTTTTTAAAATTTTAATAGCATTGTAGATCCAATTTTTTGTTGGATAGCAATCTGAATCCAAAAAAGCTACATATTTTGTTTTAGATAAGCTTACACCTATATTTCTCTTTTTACTCATATTAATCTTGCCAAAGGATAAGAAAATAGTATTTTTAATTTTTTTTTTTATTTTTGTATCTGAAATTATATAAATTTTAATTTTTACTTTTTTTAATTTTAAACATCCATTAATACAATCCTCTAGTTCTCTGTTAAAATTAATGGTTGGAATTATAATTGAACAACTATCTGTCAATTATTTTCCTTTTCCAATTGCTGCCAAAATTAAATCTTTTTGATATCTCATATTGCCTAATATATTGAAAGACCAAGCACATTCATAACAACAATTACAATTTGTATCTTTGATCCACTTTCTAGTCTTTTGTGCAAGATGATCCTGCCATAGATTTAAAAAGTTCATGTCATATTTTCTTAAATCTCCTATTGAATCTTTTAATATTTCACACGGATATACTTTTCCGTCAGCCGAAATTATTCCAAAAAGAGAGCCTGCAAAGCACTGTGATATAAAATGAGGCTCTAAGTAAGTTGAAATAATATTTTGATACATAATTTCATTTTTTTTATTCATCATTCTTCCTTGTATTGAAGAAGGTTTGTATCCTTTTAAAATACCATTTTTTGTATCTTTTTTAATTTTATTAACTAAATTTTCATAAGCTTCTAATATTTTTTTTTTATCTTCAGGTGGTGTTTTATAAACTCCCTCATCTCTTACCAGGCATGCTGTTATAGCTTTAACATTATATCTGTTCAGTAATTCATAATATATTTCGTCAATATCTTGATAATTTTCTAGAGAAACTGTAATTGATATATTTGCAAAACAGTTTTCGCTTGTACTATTAACTATTTGATATGATTCTAAGCAATCTTGAAATAAGTTTTTTATTTTTCTAATTTTATTATGTTTAGATGGAATATTATCAATTGAAAAAGAGAATATAAACTTTTTATCCAAATTTCTTTCTGCCAGCTCTTCTAAAAATTTGTTTATTCTCTCTGGAAGGCTACCATTAGATGTAATAAATAACGATCTTATATTAGTATTTTTTAAATATATTTTACAAATCTCAGTAAAATCTTTTCTTGCAAATGGTTCTCCGCCAGTAAGATTGATATTTTGTATACTTGGACCAAGAGTTTTAGAAAATTTTTCTATCTCTTCTAATGTTAGTTCATTTCTAAACGTATTTGGATTATCGAAATCGATAAAACAAAAAGAGCACCGCGCGTTACATCTATTTGTGACAAAATGGACTAAACTAATAGGATACTTTTTTGTAAAATAATTATTTTTAATTAATTCGTAATCTCTGATTAATTTTTTCATTTTATAAGTTTAATTTTTTTTCATAAGAAAATATATTTTTTTTTTTAAGAAAAAAATAAATCCTTGTTATATATTCCAAAATTATTGATAATATTAATAAACCAAATGAAAGTATGACTATAAAAAATAATAATAATATATTTGAGCTTCCAGAAATCAAACTAAATAAAAAAACTGATAGACTTAATAATAAAATAAATAAACTAAAATATCTAAAAAGGGCGTTAAAAAAATAAGAATTTTCTAAGATTGCATTTAATGCGTATTTTAGAGCAGAAAAAAAACCATACTTACTCTCACCGTATTCTCTTTTATTTCTATTATAATCTATGCCAAAACTTTTATTACTATTTGAATAAACCAATCCTCTTACATAAGGATAAGGCTCATTTATATTTCTTAAAATGCTAACAATTGATTTATCTATTAATTTGAAATCTCCAACATCTTTTGGGTACTTATCTTGAGAAAAATAATTTATTATTGTATAAAAAATTCTTCTAAAAAAAGTAAACATTCCCCCCTCCAATCTTTTTTTTCGAACACCGTAAACTAGATCGTATCCTTCTTTCCATTTTTCAACAAAGTTTAGAATAAGATCTGGAGAATCCTGTAAATCACAATCAATTGAAACTACTGCATCACCTGAAGAATTAATGTATGCTTGTAGTATAGATCTATCGTATCCTATATTCTTATTATATCTTATATATTTTACTTTTTTATCTTTAGAACAAATTTTCTCAATAATACTCTCTGTTCCGTCTATACTGTGATTATCTGCAAATATTATTTCGTAATCTAGATTGATTAATTTTTCGTCTAGTAGTTTTTTAATAGTTTCGTATGTATTTAGAACGTTGTTTTCTTCGTTGTAAACTGGAATACAAACTGACAAAAGTTTCATCTAAATTCACCTTATTTGTTTTATTAAGTAAAATAAACTATCAAGATTTCTTATATCATTTAAGCAATAATTTTTAGAATAATTTTGAGTGTTTAAAAAGTTAAATAGCTGGTATTTTAAAGTGTTTTGATTAAAATCGAAATTAAGATTTTTTTTCCTTCCATTTACAAAAGCAATTACATTATTATCATTGCTATAATTAACTTTAATAATCTTATTATTTGTACTTACATTAATTTTTCTTATTCTTTTATAAGTTTGGTTCCTTGAACAGTTGACTTTAACATTAATTTTACCGTAACTAAAAATTAAATGTCCTTTGTTTATGAAATTTCTTGAGAATTTATAAATAATTTTTTTTGATCCAAATAAGCAATTCAAAATTCCAAAAACATGATATATTGTATCCTCCAAGTAACTAATTGATTTATCATATTTTTTTTTTATTCCATGTCTTTTATCATTTTTAGGGTCATGCCAATCAAAAGTTAATTGAATATTATTTTTGCTAATTAATTTTTTAATACAATAGAAATAATAAGCAAAAAAAAATGGCATACTTACATGTATTATTTTTTTTTTTTGTCTGGAATACTTTTTTAAAATTTCAAATTCTTTTATGTTTTTTACCAAAGGTTTTTCAACCAAAATATTTATATTTTTCTTTAAAATTTTTTTAGAATATAAATAATGATCACTATTTTTATTTGCAATAATTCCGTGGGTTATTTTTTTTAAATTAATATTATTTAAGTTTTTACTGACGTAAATTTTTTTTTTTATTGCAAGTGGCAGTTTATCAATAATATTTTTATTTTTGGTAATTATAAATATTTTTTGGAGATTTTTAAAATTCAATGCTAATTCATTTAAAATAATATTTGCCCACCGACCTCCACCCACAAATATCAAAGACATTTTTATATTTTTAAATTTTGATTTTAATGAAGGAATTTTTTTATGTTCGAATATCACTTTTTTATTTTTGAAATAATTATATAAAATAATGATTTTAACTTTATGAAGCTAGTGCCATTTGATAAAGATAATTTAAATTTAAGAATGCTTTGTGAATAATTTTGTCTTTCGAACAAGAATTTAGCATTAATGTAAATAATTCTAGAAAGCGCTTTTTTATATTCATTTTTGCTTAGTAAATTTTTAAATTCTTTAATTGCTATTAACGTACAATTACTCATATTTTTTCTTGATCCTCCACTTTCATGATGTTCATAAAAACCAAGATTTTTATTCAGGTAATATACTTTAAAATTATTTAAACATACTTTAATCCAAGTATTATAATCTTCAGCTGCTTTCATATGATTATTTTCATTTATATATTTAACTTTGGCTAGCACATTTTTTTTTATTACAACTGAGGAGTTATTAATCTGATTTCCATTGATTATTAAATCTTTAAATTTCGGATATTTTAAATGCCTTCCTTTTAAATATATTTGTTTTCGATTATTATTTTGATCAATAAGTTCTAAATCGTGATAGATCATATCATAACCTTTTTTTATAATTTCATAACATTCATATAATTTATTACTTTTCCACCAGTCATCTGAGTCCAGAAAAGCTATTATAGTTCCAGAAGAATTTTTAATTCCCAGGTTTCTTGACTTAGCATAAATTCCATCATTTTTTATAAGAAAATATTTAATTGGCAAACTTTTAAATTTATTTATAATTTGTCTAGTATTATCGATTGAATGATTATCAATTATAATAATCTCATAATTTTTAATGGTTTGATTTTCTATAGACTTAAGACATCTTTCTAAATAATGGGCATGATTATAAGTTGGTATAATAATTGATATTAATTCGTTCATTAAAATAAATTAAATTAGAAAAAATTTTTTATTTTTGATGTAATATAATCAATATCCTTATTGCTCATCATTGAATGCAAAGGTAATGTTAAGATTTCATTTTTAATTTTATTTGTTACAGATAAATCTCCTGACTTATTTTTCTTAAACAAAGTAAAAGTGTGATTTGGTTGCCAATGGATACCAGTATCAACCTTTTTAGATCTCAAATAATTAATCATTTCAAATCTTTTATTATTTTTAATCCTCAAGCAGTAATGGAATGGGATAGTATCCACATGATAACAAGGAGTAATAATATTATCAATATTTTGTAGCCTTTGATTATATCTCTTAAATGAAGCTATTCTAGATTTCTTAATTTTTTTTAATTTTTTTAATTGCTCAACACCTATTGCTGCATGTAAATTAGCAAGATGATACCTATAACCAACATTCTTGACATCATAAAACCATGCCCTTTGATTTTTATACATTATATTAGCTTTTTGAGACATACCCATTAGTCTCATTTCATGCAGCTTTAACATCTCTTTTTTAGTATTTACTACAATTGCACCGCCATCAATTGATGTAAAAGTTTTTACCGGATCAAAGCTAAACATTGCTACATCTGAAAAGCTTCCTATCATTTTTCCTTTATATTTAGATCCTAAAGAATGAGCTGCATCATGAATTACTCTTATATTATATTTTTTTGCAAGCTTTTTAACTCTATCGTGATCTGCCAAACAAGAACCATAATCCATCGCAATTATAGCTCTTGTTTTTTTATTTATAAGTTTTTCTGCTTTTTTAAGATCAATACATAATGTTTGTTCATCTATGTCACAAAATACTGGTTTTGCTCCAACTGCGATTATTGCCTGGAGATCAGCAATATTATTAAATGAAGGAGTTATTACTTCATCACCTTTTTTTAACTCCAAAAGTAACATTATAAGATGCAGTGCAGAATGTCCTGTATTCACAGCAACCACATATTTTTTTTTATTTCCTACTATATTAGAAATTTGTTCCTCAAATTCTTTTACAAATTTTCCCATACCAAGCCATCCAATTTCTAAAGATCGGTCAGCCGCTTTTCTTTCCTCTTTTGAAATTAATGGTTTAAAAACTGGTATCATTATTAAAATTCCATCCAGGGTAGTGTTTTTAATTTACTTAATTTTTCTAAATTTGAGTGATCTCTTCTATTATCCATACATTGCCAAAAATCCTTATGTTTGTAAGCAACAAATTGTTTTTTCTTTAACGCATATTTTAAAGGTTCTCTCTCTAACATTACTGATTTATTTGGTATTAAGTCTAAAAACTCTTTTTTAAACACAAAAAATCCACCGTTGATCCATCCCCTTTGTAGTTGTGGCTTTTCTTCAAAATTTGTAACTTTATTGTCATTAATTTCTAATTCACCAAATCTTGCGGGAGGATGAACTGCTGTAACAGTTACAAGTTTTTTATGTTTTAAATGAAATTTTAAAAGTTTTTTCAAGTTCACATTTGACAGACCATCACCATAAGTGAGCATAAAATTTTTTTCGTTCAAATACTTTTTAAGTTTTTTTATTCTATTGCCAGTGAGAGTTTTTTGACCTGTGTCAATAATTTTAATATCATAACTTTTAAAATTTTTATTAAAATATTTTTTTATAACATTACCTTTAAAACCAACTGCAATGATGAATTCATTGAAACCTTGCTTAATATAGATATCCAATATATGGGCGATAATTGGTTTGCCATTAATTAAAATCATAGGCTTTGGCAAATTTGAGTGATCTGCGATACGAGTTCCAAAACCTCCTGCTAAAATAACTACTTTCATTATTATCTATGTTTTAATTCCCATTTATATGGAATTTTTTTACTATTAGGACTTATTCTAATCATTTCATCGGGGTCATGAGGTATATCTGAGCAATTTGCAATAATTGATGTTTTTGTTCCTATACCTTTAAATCCATTCCAAATCAAAGGTGGGACACTTAATAGAAAATAATTCTCAGTTGACATATATATCTCCTGCAGGAGACCTTTTGTTGGACTTTTTTTTCTACTGTCATATAGAACTATTTTTAGTTGACCACTTATTATAGCATAATTAAGGGTCATTCTCTTATGCATATGCCAAGCTTTTACTACTCCTGGATGAGTACAAGAAAAATATATTTCACCAAATTTTTTATAGACTCTGTCATCGTTTCTCATCATAAGCATAACTTTTCCTCTTTCATCAATAATTTGTTTTAGAGGAGTTATTTTAACACCATCAATAATTTTTTTATTTTTCATATTTTTTTAAAAATTTTTGTATCTGTAACTCAGTAACTTTAGTCATATTTTTTTTTTCAAAATACGATTTATACCAATCACACGCTAAATCAATGCTCATCTTTGAAGATATTTTTGGGCACCATCTAATACGATCTTTGGCTTTATCGCAATTTAGTTTTAAAAGATTGGCTTCTTTGAACTTTGATTTTTTATTATTAAATAAAATATTTTTTTTTTTAATATTCAGCCGTTTTGAAATTTGATTTACAACATCTTTTACTGTTAAGACGGCATCATTGTCAGGACCAAAATTATATGAACCAGAAAAATTGTTATTATTATAAGCTTTCATACCTAAAATTAAGTATCCCAAAAGTGGATCTAGTACGTGTTGCCATGGACGCGTAGATTTGGGATTGCGAATTATTATTTTTTTTTTATTCTCTATAGATTTAATTACATCAGGAATTATTCGATTTTCTGACCAATCACCACCTCCAATAACATTTCCAGCTCTTACAGATACTGCGCCTAATTTTTTCTTTTTAAAAAAAGACTCTAAATAGGCTGAGAAAATATTTTCGGCAGCAGCTTTGGATGAACTGTAAGCATCATATCCTCCAAGCTTATCGTTTTCTCTGTATCCCCAAATCCATTCAACATTTTCATAGCATTTGTCTGAAGTAATATATATTAAAGATTTTAAAGATTTAGATAATCTACAGCTTTCTAAAATATTAGCTGAACCTCCAGTGTTTGTTGAAACTGTAAATAATGGGTCAATATAAGATTTTTTTACTAATGACTGTGCAGCTAAATGAAAGATAATATCCGGTTTGAATTTGTTAATCGATTTGTTTAAATGTTGAAAGTTTCTCACGTCACCTTTAATTAATTTAATTTTTTTTTTTAAGTTTAATAATTCAAACATGCTGGGTTTAAAATTTTCATTTAAAGAGTATCCGCATAAATTTGAGTTGAAGGAATTTAAAATCATAGTTAACCAGGATCCCTTAAAACCTGTATTTCCTGTTATAAAAATTCTTTTGTTTTTATAAAATTTTTTAAGATCTTCCAGCATAGATTAAGTATTATATTAATTTATGTTTACTTCCACGTTTTGTAAAATCTTTATTTTCAAGAATGTTATATATTTTACCTTTATATCCATTATTTCTTAAATAGTTTTTTATTTCTTTTGATATATGCCATGAGAAATTTAAAATTACTTTTAAATTTTTAAATTTTTTAAATAATTCAAAGTCGCTCTTAATTGGTATTCTGGTACCAGGAACATAGTGACCAATTTTCATTGATCCATTTTTTTCGTGGACAACTTCAATATGCTTTGTTTTTAGATTTAATAATTTAATTAAAATTGCCGCTCTGCCAGGAAATGCCTTAGCAGTAAGTGGGCCATATTTTTTATTTAAATTTTTGATCAAATTTTTTTTATTTTTTTTCCATATATTTACATCATTTTGTATTTGTAAAATTTTCTTTAATAACGAAAGTTCTTTTTTTCTTATAGAGGCAAATTTTAGTTTTTTATTTTTTTTTCTTGAAAACAAAACTCTTATATTTCCCCCATATCTTTTTGGGAATTCAATTTTATCGATTGTCATATCTAGCTTTTTTGCAATCTCAATAAATGATGTTGCGCTATAAGTTCTAGGATGCTCATGATAAAAAGTATCAAATTGTCTTTTTTTTAATATTGCCCCAAAGTAGTGATTTTCAATTAATAAAAAAGTATTCTGATCAATAATTTTTCTTAAATTGGAAATTAACAAATTTAAATTTTCAATATGTGCAAAAACATTTGTAAATATTATTAGATCTACTTTCTTGTATTTTTTTTTTATTTTACTTGAGACATCATCATCAAAATATTTTTGGTATATAAAATGTCCATTTTTTTTGGCTTCTAGAGCTGCATTTGTTGGCTCAACTCCTACCGTTTTAGCTCCATTTTTCTTAAAGTAATTTAATAAACTTCCATCATTACATCCGATATCTAAAATTGTTTTATTTTTTAAGTTTTTTAAAATATTTTTTGAAGATTTTATTATCTCTTTAAAACCTTTTAGTACATCATTAGTAAATCTTGCTCTATAATGATATGATTTTGGAAATAGATCTTTTTTTTTTACCTCATATTTTTGAAATCCAGTTAAACATTTTTTACAAAATAATATTTGAATTTTGTATAGTTTGTTGTTTTTTTTTGAACCTATTTTTATTAAATCATCACATAACGGGTTTTTCCCTAAATCTAATATTTTAGTTAATTTTTTATTTCCACAAACTTCACAATTTTTTTTCATTTAAAATATTTTTTTATTGACCTTCCTAATTGATAAAAAATAGATAAATATAAATTTGGATAATAACAGTTTTTTAAGTAAAAGACTAAAATTTCTATTAAATATGGATAAGAATTTTTGAAATTAATCAGTAATTTTAAAACATCTGGAACAAAATATTGCAAAGCATAATTTTTATATTTAAACAATTTAATTAATGGCAGACCATTTTTATAATAAAAGTTTAATGCATCAACTGAACGAACAGACCTCACTATAGGGTATAGTGACGTCCATTCTCTAACGCCGAATAAATTAATTGACAGTGCTTTTGAACAAAAGTAAGCCTCAGAATTTTTAAACGCATAAGAAAAAATTTTTATATGTGGGTACGTATTATCTATGTTTGAAAATAATAAATTATTATTTAAATTTTTTTGATTTAACTTGTTTAAGTTTTTGTCCCAATTATTCTTTCGAAAAACAGACAGGTATAATCCTCCAAGAAAATCAAATGATATTTCTGGATTAATTAATTCAATAAATTTAGTTTTAAAATCGCTATTAAAATTTGAAAATTTTTCTAAATTATTAGGTAAATCGTTTGTATTTATTGGATAACTATAATTTTTTAATAATTTTGAGTCAAAATGATAAGAGTTAATATAAAAATAATCTACTTTTTCCTGTTTTTTTATCAAATTTAAAACTTCTTCAATTGAATTCTTTAGTAACATATCGTCATCGCCTATAACCCAACAAAATTCAGAATTACTTATCGCAACAGCTTTTAAAATATTTTTAGCAACACCAATGTTTTCTGTATTGGAGTGATAATTTATATCGATATATTTTTTGTAGAAATTTACGATATTTTTAGTATCATCTGTTGAATTATTATCTGATATACAAACCTCAACATTTTTAATTTCATTTCCATTTAGTAATATAGAATTTAAACAATTTTTTAAATGGTATGATCTGTTGTATGTTGGGATACAGATTGATAATTTTTTCATTTAAAGATTTTATATTTCATATTTAAACCATCTAATAGCATTAAATTTTCATGTGATACTATTTCAGAATTATTTTTTTTAACTTCATTTTCATTAGTGAATTTCTTATAGCTTATTGAATGAAAATATTTAGATGAATAGTTTTCAGGAACTATAATTTTTACATCGAGTTCTTTTTTAATTTTTTTAAAAAAATTTATCTCTTCTTCCTTAAATACTACTTTATTAATTTTATAACTATTTTTTTCATAAAAATGTCCAATTATTGGGGTATCTAACAAATAATCTGTACCAATTAATATAATTTTTTTATAACCCATATATTTAGCAATACCTATCATGCTAAATAATGACCCTGATAAATAAGAAAAATTATTTGAGATATCAATTTCTGGTAAAAAATTTTTGTTTTTGAAATTATATAAATAATTAAAGTTTTTTCTTTTTACTTTTGAAAAAAGATTCGTAAGAGAAAGGAAATAATTATGATTATGATCAAATCTATTAGTTTTATTCAGCATTTCTAGTTTCATATTTTTTTCAATTTTTTTTGAGTAAGGATTCCTCCAGTACTTATAAAGAATGAATGGAGCGATTTCACAATCAGCAACCACATTTAAATATTTAAATTCATTATGCAAATACATCATACTTGTCACTATTACATCATATTCTGAGAATTTCTTAAGATTATAATTTTTTAAAGATGCGCCATTTCCAAAAATTAAACATTCCTCATTTTTTGCTATATTTTTAAACTTGATATTTTTTTTTAGATGTTTCTTAAGAAGAAAAAAAATTAACTTTTTCATTTTTTATCTTAATAAATGTTTATTGATCAGAAGAAAGGAATAAAGAATATTTGTTTTAATAATATTATGATATTGTTTTTTTCCATCAGGATATTTTTTTACATATTTAGAATATATTTTTTTAAATTTTTTTTCTAACAACATATGATCTTTATTTTTTTTATAATTTGTAAGCATTGATATTGTTTCTTTAAAATATTTTAAAATTTCATTTTTAGTAGGATGAATTATTCTAATTTTTTTTTTTTTGAAATCATCTTTTCTCCATAAGTATTGCACATTAAAATTGAAAATTTCAGTTTGTCTCAAAAATCTCTTTTTTTCATAAGAATAATAATTAGACATTGTATTGAAATATCTATTTGAAAAAGTGCTAATAGCTCCAAATGGTAAAGAACCGATATGCAATATTGGCTTTCTGAACATTACAGCAATGCCGTCCAAACCTGTATTATTTGATATAAATAATTTACAAATATAAGAAATATAAACATCCATAAAATCCGACTTAATCTTACTATTTGAATAATCAAAGAAATTTTTGTGATTAATATAAAGTTTTTTATCAGTTATTGACCCCATTCTTATAACTGTGTAACCATTTTTTAATAAAAATTTTATCCCAGGTATATATTTTTTTATGTCGTCATTCCTATGATTGTGGTAACTAAAATCTTGCTTCTTAAAAGCTTTCTTCAAATATGAACTATCTCTTACGCCAATACAGATAATATTTTTTTTATTTAAATTGTTCTCTTTCATGATTTTATCACCAATTTCAATTTCTTTTTTGGATAAATTTAATTGAAATTTAGTTTTATCTAAAAGATGACTTGTATCATAATCAGAATTACTTGATCTTCCAGTAACATGACTAGAAAGGAATGATAAACTTCTAGAAATTAAACAAAAGGGTCTTATTAAAAATTTAGGATAAACATTAACTTTTCTATTAATCATTTTAGCCACTTGGTAATTACATGGTTTTGTAGGAAAATAATAAAAATCAATAACTTTTTTTTCTTTTCTGATTTGCAAGTCTTCACAAAAAAAAATCTCTGAATTCACTGTAAAATGGCCAAGTCTGTCTGAGTGGAAAAAACCAAATCTGAATAAAATAAATGGTCTTAACAAAATAACAAAAAAAAATAATAGTAATGCCGGAAATATAGTTAAAATTAAAACAGGTTCTGAAAAAAATTTATTTAAACTTTTAATAAATTTATCTTTTGTTGTCATATTGAAAAAATAAATTCCAAGTGTGGGAAATTTGAAATTTTTTTTGTAAATTTGACATATCAAAAAATTGAAACTTCCCTTTAATATTTGGTAAATGAGGGTTTTTATAAATTAATTTATAATTTAATCTTTTAAATTCTGATATTAGATTTTTTAAATTGTGAAATTTAACAAAATATTTATGGCCATAATAATTAGCAATTAAGTAAAAGTTTTTTTGATTTGTACCAAATAAATCCGAAATAAATATATATTCAGGTTTTCTATTCATTTTATTAAAAATTTTTTTAATTAATTCTTTATAATCTTCTACATATTCAAACATACTCCCAAAATGAATAGCATCATGAAAAGTAATAGATTTAAAGTCATAAATTATATTTAAATTTTTGATATTTTTAAAATTTTTTTTTATCATTTTTTCTGCACTTTTAGTTAAATCTTTATTTTGATCAAATATAGAATAAATAATATTTTTTTTTGAAAACCCCTTTTTTCTATATTTGATATAAGTATTGCCAACACCTGCTCCAAAATCAAGAACAGAAATTTCTTTTCTTTGTAGACTTAAGCCTGCTATGAAATATAAAAAATTATAATCTAAATCATAATCAAATTTAGAGAGAAATATTTTGTTTTTTTCAATATTTCTTTTTTTATAATCAGTTGTGTAATACAAATTTTTATTTTTTAATAAATATTTTTTTACATTTTTTTTAGAAAAAAAAATTTTTTGATTAAATATTTTAAATGGCATTTTTTATGTTCTATTTTGTTGTTTTATTGCTTAAGTTATAAATCTTATCAAAAAAAACAGATAAAACCTCGTCGTGTGTAATACAAATAATAATCTTATTTTTTTTTAAAGATAGAATATTATTAAAGAAAGCTTTCTCAGTTAATTTGTCGAGTGAATTAGTTGACTCGTCGAATATTATTATCTTTGGATCTAAATACAATGTTCTTGCTAAAGCTATTTTTTGTCTTTGCCCCCCTGAGAGTGTTAAACCTTGATCTCCTATGATTGTGTCTAAGCCATTTTCTAAACTTTCAATTAAACTTGTAAGTTCCACTTCATCAATAATTTTTTTTAGTTTATTTTCGTCTATTTTTTGATCAATAATGCCGAAACATATATTATTTTTTATACTGTCATCTAATAAATTTGTTATTTGTGGAACATAACCAACTGATCTTCTCAAAATATGAATATTAAATTCTGCATTATTATTTATTTCAATTGTGCCCCGATAATCATCAATTAATCCAGATATAATATTTGCAATTGTAGATTTACCACTACCAGATTTACCAACTATTCCAGTAATTTCTCCCTGTCTAAATTCTAGATTTATATTTTTTAGTAAATCAACATTTGTTTTTTTACTGTAAGAAAATGTTATATTTTTCAATGAAAGAGTTTCAGGATTAAAACTTTTCAACAAAAAGTCATCAAATTTTTGATAATCCTTATTTCTATTAACTTCAAAAATTATTTTTGAGTTTAATAATTCCTCTGAAATTACTTGAAAAGCCGGCAAATTGTGAATGATATTATTTGATGCGCCTATTACTCTATTTATTGAGGGCAACAATCTAAAGATTGCAGCGGCATATAAAGCCAAAAGTGGAACTAATAAATCAATTTTCACATCAAAAAAAATGAAATAAAATACCACAGATGAAAGACCTAAAACTGCAACGAATTCAAACCAAACTTTTGGTATAGCATTTATTACTTGTTCAAAAATGCTTATTTTTGCAATTTTTGTTGCATCTTTCTCAAATGAATTAATTATAAAATCCTCTTTTTGTAAAATTCTTACTTCCTTTTGTAAAATAAAACTTTCAGTTATAACTTTTAATAATTTAGATGTGATGGTTTGTCTCTCTTTACCGAGTAACGTCAACTTTTTTCTAAATACAGAAATATAAATTACTCCAAGTACTAAAACCATTGTTATTAAAATTAATGAGCTTTCTGGATTGTAGAAAATAAGAAGAGAAGCAATTCCGATGATCAAAAATATTTCAACAATTAATTCAATTAAACTTTGTAGTATTGATGTCACAAATATAGATGACTCAAAAACAATATTTCTAACTAGGTCGGATTGATTTCTGTTTAAAAAATCTAAATATTTAATATTTAGATATTTCTGTAAAAGTCTTTTGGAAAAATTTTTACTAGTATAAAATATAAATCTTTTTTGATACCAAATTGCAAAAGTCGTATAAAAAGTTTTTAAAATATAAAATGATAAAAAGAAAATCATAGAATAAAATAATAAAGTGCTCTGAGAATTATTTAAAAAAAATGATTGTAAAATTGGAATATCTATAAAAAGTATAAATTCATTTCCAAGTATAATATTTATTATTGGAATAATCATACCAATGCCAACTAAATCAAAAAATATATTCGTTAAATAAATAAAAAAAACAAAAAATAGGCCAATTATCTCATTTTTATTTAAGAGACTTGAAATTTTTTTTAATTCATCTGAAATTTTCATTAATTTAATAAATATTTATTTTGCAAAATATAATTTTCAGATACCATGCCAGGTATTTTCTCATTTGATCTTTCAGGATGATATTTATCAATATATAATTTATATTTTTTGGAAAATTCTATTTGAAGTTTTTTTGCTTCATTATTTGAATTAAAATTTTTTTCTATTCTGCTTAAGAGTTCTTTGGTAGAATCTAGTATTTCTTGGGGATTTGGATGTATAAATTCTAATTCATAATCTAGTTCATTACCTAAGGTTTTTGATAAACCGAGTTCAAATATCTCTTTCATTGTCAAATATCTATCTAATGTTTTTGAATAATATTTTTTGAATATGAATGAATAGTATTTTGAATATGTTCTTGCAAAACAAAATGGTACTACACCAATTTCTAAAACATTTTTTTTAAACATAAGACCGAATGCATCCACACCAGTAACTGAACTTATAACAAATTTACAATTATCTTTACTGAATAAAAAAATATCTAGAAATTCAGATTTAAATTTAGAGATTTCATAATTTATGATATTTTTATGAAATAATTTATTAAATTTTAATGCTCCGGCTCCTATCAAGATTACTTTAAAATTTTTCTCTTGAAGAAATTTAATTGTTTCAAAGTAATATTCTATTTTTGTATCTCTATTAATATGTTGCTCCCAATTAATTTTTGGATATTGTTTCTTTAAGTAATTTGCATCTCTTAATACTAATATAACATATTTATCATCTTTATTAATTCCCATTTTTTCCAATTGCTCATCTCCGTGTTTAATTTCATCATCTGTAAAGGAAATACAATTATCTGCCTTATCAACACAATTAAATTTATCAACAGCTTGTATAGGAATTACCTTATGGTCAATAATTTTTTTTGGGTCATAATAATATCCAATATAATGAATACTTTTAGTGTCGATTATTTTATCTAAAACAAATTCATTAATATTGTTTATTGGTTCCATAATCCAGTATGGTAAAAAAAATAAGTTCTTATTTCTTAACCACATTTTCTTTAGTTGCTTATTGCAAATATGCTTTCTATCATAAAAAATATCAAAGAATTTTTTTTTAGATTGAAAAATTTTTTTTTGTTCCTTCATAGCAATATATATTTGTATATTTTCTGCATAATGACCAATTCTTGTGGAAAATGTACAGTACCATCGTATTAAAAAGAAAGGAGATATAAGTCTAATTATTATCAAGGCTGGTAAGGCTAATAAATATCCAAAGGGTTTTAATAAAGAGTTAAGATTAATTTTTTTTAATATCATCTTATAATTTTAAATTTATTTATTTAAAAAAATTACAACCATTTTATTTATTACATTTTTTATTAATGAATGTTTTTAAAGCATTCATTAAATAGGGATGAGCGTTAAGAACTGTCATAAAACTATATTTTTCTTAAACACTACATAATGTAACAAATTTCCCCAAGTTATCTTAATTTTTTTTGATCTTTTGTAAAAATTAATAATTTGTTTTGAGTTTTGAGATTTTGAATTCAATAATTTTAATAATATATCTATTTCTTTGTAATAATCATTAAGTCCATTATTTTTAAGTAATTGTTTTAATTCTCTTGGAATCAATAAGCTTTTATCTAATCCTTTATTCTCGAAACATAAATTCATTCTTTTTATAAAATACTTTAGCTTTCTTAATGTTTTGTTATCTATTTTTTTTTTGGTTTTAAACTTTGAACCAATAAAAAAATTTAGAAAGTTTCTTTTCCATGCCTCAGTATATAATTTATTTTGATTTATATATTTAAAATCTTTTAAATTTGCGTCTTTATACCATTTAAAAAAATTTGTATTATAAAATATTGGGGATGTAGAATTACAAATTAATTTTTGGGAATTTGCGATCTTGATTAAATCTATAAGGCTCCAAGTCTTTGCAGCATATGGATTTATCAACTGATCTTTCCACCAAGCTGTAAAGCTTCTTGATTTACTTAATTTATCGAATTCCTTTTTAAAAAGAGTTTTCGCTAAATTTAAGCTTTCTTTACTATCAGATTTAATATTAGTTTTCTTACACAATTTTATTAAAGTGTATGATTTTAAATACTCAAAGAAACCCCCGTAAATATCGTCGTAATTTATTATTAGTAGCCCACCGGGAGATAATAGCCTCGAAATTTTTTTAAAATATAAGTTTCTTTTTTCTAGAGTATTTAAAAAACCCTCTGCAATTATTATATCAAATTTTTTTTTAGTTTTAAAACTCTCAAGTGTATCATCTGATAAAAGTTTAAGTCTATTTTTTTTTTTAATTTTGTTGAAATTATTAACTATTATTTTATGTATTTTTTTGTGTGGCTCAACCAAATACAAATTAGCTCCATATTCTGACAATAAACAAGCATTCTCAGCGCCATTACAGCCAAACTCCAAAACATCTTTATTTTTTAATAATGATAAATGAATTTTTAGATGATTCTCTAATAAATTAATTCTTTTTATATAGTGTTTTTTTATATTTGATTTAATTGCAAACTTTATAGGTACAGGATTAAAACTATTAGTTTTGTAGTAGTCTAGAACACTCATTTATAAAAATCATTCACTGTCTTAATTACATAATTTATTTGATTTTTTGTAATTTTATCATTTATTGGCAAAGAAATTATTTTTTTTATTATTTTAGAGGCGTTTAGCAAATTTCCCCTATCATATTTTTTATAAGCTATTTGATCCGAAACTAAAATGGGGTGTTTTACCCTTGCTTCGATTCCTTTAGAATTTAGATATTTTAATAATTTGTCACGATTTTTTACTTGAATGGTATAGGTATAATATGAGTCTAGACAGTTTTTTTCTGTCATAGGCTTAACAATTTTATTAACCAAGCCGTCATTATAGCTTTTAGCAATTTTTATTCTTTTGTTAATCAATTTATTTACAATTTTTAAATACTCTAAAATAAATGATGCTTGGATAGTATCTATTTTAAAGTTAAGACTAGGTTCAACACAATTTTCTTTTGAAATTGTACCTGCGTATCTTAATATTTTAAGTTTATCATTAATTTTTTTACTATTTGTTAAGACAGCCCCAGCTTCACCCAAACTTGGCAAAACCTTCATAGGATTAAAACTAAAGCATGAAATATCGCCAAAAAAGCCACTTGGTCGGCCATATCTCCTTGAACCGAAGGATTGGGCACAATCTTCTATTACTTTTAATTTGTATTTTTTTGCTACAGATAAAATTTTTTTTGTATTAGCAACTTTGCCTGTATAATTAACATATAAGATTGCTTTTGTTTTTTTATTTATACTATTTTCTATTTTTGTCTCATCAATATTAAGATCATTTTTTATGTCAACAAACACTGGCTTAGCATTGTTCATAATTATAGAATTTGTGCTTGAAACCCAAGTCATTGGTGAAGTGATTACTTCGTCCCCTTTACCTATATCTAAAGCTCTAACAGCTAAATATAATGCATCTGTTCCTGATGCTGTACCAATACAAA
>CACNTW010000014.1 GCA_902623495.1 uncultured Pelagibacteraceae bacterium
CAGTGAGGAGTTTTTTGAAAAATTAATTTTATTTTTTAAATTTTTCAAACCAATTAAATTATTTATTTTGACTAGCTTTGTTACCGGACCATTATGTTTAATAAGTCCATCTAATGTTTCTAATGTTAAATTAAGACCTTCAAATTTAAAATATTTATTTTCAATGAACATTACTATCCTAAGTGTTTGAAGGTTGTGGTCAAATCCCCCATATTCATACATACATTCATTTAGGGACTCTTCTCCCGCATGACCAAAAGGGGTATGACCTAAATCATGAGCTAAGCTTAATGTTTCAGCTAAATCATCATTTAAACCTAAGTATTTAGCAATTGTTCTAGCAATTTGTGAAACTTCAATGGAATGCGTGATTCTGGTTCTATAATGATCTCCTTCAGTATTCACAAATACCTGAGTTTTGTGCTTCAATCTTCTAAAAGAGGTAGAATGAATTATTCTATCTCTATCTCTTTGAAAAGGTGATCTAAAAGGATTGCTCGCTTCTTTGAACAGTCTACCTTTTGAAGCAAATGTTCCTAATTTTGAGTAATTTTTCATTCTTTAAAAATGGCAAAATATTATTATATTGTTTTTATCAATGTTTAATTATGATTAAAGAAATTAAATTTACAGATAATGCTATAAAGCAGATAAACCATCTTCTATCATCAAAAGATAAAGGATCATTTTTTAGAATCGCTATTAAAGGCGGTGGATGCTCTGGATTTCAATATGATTTCTCATTTGATAACTCTGCCAAGGAGGATGATCTACAACAAGATAATATCCTTATAGACAAAACATCGGCAGATTTACTAAAAGGATCTGAAGTTGATTTTGTAAAAGAATTGATCGGAGATTCTTTTAAAATAAACAACCCGCAAAGCAAATCTTCTTGTGGTTGTGGCGTATCTTTTTCGCTTTAATGATAATTAGTTCCTGGAATGTTAACTCTGTAAGAGCAAGAATTGAAAATATTAAAGAGTATCTAAAAAAATATTCACCAGATATTTTAATGATGCAAGAGATCAAGGCTCAGGATGAAAACTATCCTTACGAAGACTTTGAAAAATCAAATTACCAAAATTATGTATTTGGTCAAAAATCATATAATGGAGTTGCGATAATTTCTAAAAAAAAATTAGACAAAATTGAAAAAGATATTTTTAAAGACAAAAATAAACAATCTAGAATTATTACAGCAGATCTAAAACATAAATCAAAAACAATTAAATTAATAAATATATACACACCCAATGGAAATCCTGTTGATACGGAAAAATATACTTACAAATTATATTGGCTAGAAAGTTTAATTAAAAAATTAAAAGCTTATTTAAAAAAAAAAGAAAATATAATCATTGGTGGTGATTTTAATATAATTCCATCTGCGGAAGATGTTCATAATCCTAAAGGATATGAAAATGATGCATTGTTTAGACTAGAGATAAGAAAAAAATTAAGAGAATTATTAAGTTTGGGTTTTCATGATGCATATAGATATATTCATCCTGATAAAGAGGGATATACGTTTTGGGATTATACAAGTGGTGCATGGCAAAAAAATAATGGTATGAGAATTGATCATTTCTTAGTTTCAAACTCAATTATAAATCTTGTGAAAGATGTAAAAATTAATAAATTTCCTCGTGGAAGACAAAAACCTTCGGATCACACACCAATTGAAATTGAATTAACTTAAAGATTTTATTTTATTAACAAGTTGCTCATTAATATTTCTAGGTCCCTTATCTAATCTGTTTTTGTGACGTCTTTCACCTGGTAATCTAACCTCTCCCATTGATTTCATTTTCTCAAAGAATTTATTTGAATGACTATCCCAATCAGAATTTGTTACTTTGTCAGGAGATATTGCCAAAATAAACTCTCCACCACTTGGTGGTCCACCATCATCTGTATCCTTCTCAGCCGTCTCATAACTAAAATTATCTCCTACTAAGGCTCCAGCAAGTAATTCAACCATCATTGCTATTCCTGAGCCTTTATAGCCGCCAAATGGCAACAAAACTCCACCATCTGCTATTTCACCAGGATCTGTTGTTTCTTTTCCGTCTTTATTTAGACCAGTCCCAATTGGAACCTTGTGCCCTTCTCTTTTTGCAACTTGAACTTCTCCCATTGCCATTGATGCAGTAGCCATATCATAAACTACAGGTGGTTTATTTTTTCTTGGCCAAGCAAATGAAATTGGGTTTGTTCCAAATAAAGGTTTAATTGCTCCTGCTGGTGCAACTGCTGGCTTGTATGATGTACAAGCAAAAGCAACAAGTCCTTGCTGTGCTATTGCTTCTGTCTCAGGCCACATCGCAGCCATATGATGAGAATTAGTAATTGCTAAAACTGCTACTCCATTTTCTTTTGCAGCTTTAACAAGTTCTGGTATTCCATATTTTAAAACCATTGGGGCAAGACTATTTTTTCCATCTGCTTTAACAACACTAGCGGTTAATTTTGAAATCACTGGTCTAGCTTTGCCATTAATTTTTCCACTTTTTAAACCAGAAATATAAGCGGGTAATCTAAATAGACCATGTGATAATGATCCATCTCTTTCAGCATTTTTGATTAAAGTGGATAAGGTATCTGCTGTTTCTTCATCACAACCATTAGCTATTAACGTTTTTTTAGCTAAATGGAAAATTTCTTCTAAAGTTAAAGGAACAGTTGTCATAAATAATATTAGATATTATTTACGACAAAAGTTCAATTTTTAATTAACAACCTTTAAAAGATTTAGACATATTTCTAATTAAATCAAAATATAAGTCTTTTCCAGGATCCAAAGTAGCTCCTAATGGGTCTACAACACCAGTTTTAATATTCATATCTTTTGCTACAGCTTTAATGATATTTGGATTAAACTGTGGTTCAGAAAATACACAAGCAACTTTATCATGCTCAATTATTTCTCTGATTTCTGCTAATTGTTCTGCTCCTGGCATTACATCTGTATTGACTGTAAAAGCACCTAATATATTAACATTAAATCTTTTCTCAAAATATTGGTAAGCATCATGGAAAACAATTGATGCTACACTCTGATTTAATTCAGAAGAGACGTCACTAACAAGTTTATCAATATCTTTTAGTGCTTTCTTTAAGTTGCTTTTATATTTTGATGCGTTTTTAGCATCATTTTCAATTAAATGCTCTGCCATTTCATTTAATATAACTTTAGCATTCATTGGATCTAACCAAATATGTGGGTCATGCTCACCGTGGTGGTGACCTTCATGTCCTGCATGATCATCGTGATCATCATGTTCATCTTTCTTTTTATGTCCATGGTCATCATGATCGTCATGCCCATCTTTCTTTTTATGGTCATGATCATCGTGGTCGTCTTCTTTATGACCGTCTTTTTTTTTGTGGTCGTGATCATCATGATCGTCATGTCCATCTTTCTTTTTATGGTCATGATCATCGTGATCATCTTCCTTATGGCCATCTTCTTTTTTATGTCCGTGATCGTCATGATCATCATGATCACCAAAAATATTTCGTTCTCTGAATTTTAATTTATTAAGACCTTTAATTTCCATTAATTCAATTTTTTCAGCTTTTTTTGCAATTGAATCTAATGGTTTTTCCATGAAGTTTTCTACATCTTCACCTACCCAAAAAATAAGATCAGCTTCTTGTAACATCTTTGCATGAGATGGTTTTAAGGCAAATCCATGTGGTGAAGAATATCCATCGACTATTAGGTCTGGTTTAGCAACTCCATCCATCAGATAGCTAGCTAAAGAGTGTATAGGCTTAATTGAAGCTACAACTTTTATTTCTGCTTTTGCTGATGTAAAAAGAGCTAAAAAAGATAATATTGTAATTATTAATGTTGATTTTTTTAAGTTTTTCATAATTTAATTTAGTGTTAATTGTTATAATATAACATTGTGTAATAATATAACATTAATAAGTCAAGGTAATAAATGACAATTGAGAACAATGTATTAGTAAAATTAAATGAAGTTGGATTAAAACAACGGAATAAATGGCTTGTAAAAGGCGTTTCTTTAATTGTTGAAAGAGGAAAGATAGTAACATTAATTGGGCCGAATGGTTCTGGCAAAAGCACAACTGCAAAAATTGCGATAGGACTTCATAAGAATATAGAAGGCAATGTAGAAAAATTTACTGATAAAATTGGATATGTTCCTCAAAAGATTTCAATTGACTGGACATTGCCACTTAAAGTGAGAGATTTTATGGTTTTAACAGATGAACTCGATGAAGAAAAAATAAATGAAGCTTTAAAATTAACGGGTGCAGATCATCTTAAAAACCAGAATTTAGGAAATTTATCTGGTGGAGAATTTCAAAGAGTGCTTCTTGCAAGAGCAGTTTCAAAAAAACCTGATCTTTTAGTATTGGATGAGCCGGTTCAAGGAGTTGATTTTACTGGGGAGATTGCATTGTATAAATTAATAAAAGAAATAGCAGATAAATTAAATTGTGGAATTTTATTAATTTCTCATGATTTGCATACTGTTATGACAGCAACAGATCATGTTATTTGTTTAAATGGCCACGTGTGTTGTTCAGGAACACCAAAAGACGTTGCAATGAATAATGAGTATAAACTGTTATTTGGTGAACAAGCTTCACAAACTCTTTCTATATATGAACATAAGCATGATCATGTTCATTCAAATGATGGAGATATAAAAAAAAATTAAATGTTTGATGATTTTTTTATAAGAGCTTTAATTGCTGGTATAGGTGTTGCTTTTGTAACAGGTCCTTTGGGCTGCTTTGTAGTTTGGAGAAGATTATCTTATTTCGGAGATACATTAGCACATTCAGCATTACTTGGTGTTACAATGGCATTGGCATTCGAAATTAATATAGCAATTTCGATATTTATCATTTCATCAGTAATAGCAATCATATTAGTTAAACTTGAAAAAAATACTAATTTGCCCGGTGATGCTTTACTTGGTCTTTTAGCTCACTCAGCATTAGCAGTTGGCTTAGTGGTAATTGGTTTTCTCTCATTTATAAGATTTGATGTCATGGGATTATTATTTGGAGACATATTAGCTGTTAATGTTGATGATTTGATAATTATATGGGGAGGAGGAGCAATAATTTTAATTGTATTAAAAATAATTTGGAAACCTTTATTTGCTTCAACAGTAAATTATGAACTTGCAGAAGCAGAAGGATTAAATCCTGATAGAGCAAAAGCAATATTTACTATTTTAATGGCAGCAATAATTGCAATTTCTATAAAAATTGTAGGACTTTTATTAATAACTGGGATGTTAATTATACCAACGGCTATGGCTCGTAACATATCAGATACTCCCAAAAAGATGGTAATTTTTTCTATATGTGGAGGATTATTATCAGTAATCATGGGTTTATTTTCTTCATTGCAATTCAATACTCCTTCGGGTCCATCTATCATTGCTGCAGCGTTATTATTATTTGTAATATCTCTATTTAAAATTAAACAGACGATACAATTGAAAAACTAATGGGAAATTGATAAAAGAAAAACTATGCTTAAACAGGAAACACTATCAAAAAATCAACAAATAGTTCTTGATTACATTGAAAAAGTAAATGAGCCCATAAAAGCTTATTCAATTTTACATAATGTACAAAAAAAAGGTATTAAAGCCCCTCTTCAGGTTTATCGAGCGCTTGATAAATTGGTTGAAATTGGAAAAATTCACAAAATTGAAAGTAGAAATGCTTTCGTTGCATGTAAAAATTCAAATTGTCAGATTTCAAAGGCAACAGCATTTTCAATATGTGAAAACTGTGAAGAAGTAAGTGAAATTAGTGACAGCAAACTTTCAAAATATTTAAAAAATTTTCAAGACAAAGCGGGTATGAAATTCAATAAATATAATCTTGAATTCTTTGGGCTTTGTAAAAAATGCTCTATCAAATGAAGATCTCCAAAGGAGATAAAATAGAAGAAATTACACTTCCAAGAGATGACGGGTCTACATTTAATTTATCAGAAACACATGGAAAGAAAGTTCTTTTAACTTTTTACAGAATAGCTGGGTGTAGTTTTTGCAATCTTAGATTAAACGAAATTAATAAAAGATTTAATGAGTTAGGAAATAATTTTACACATGTTGCAATATTTCACTCGCCGGTTGATAATTTAAGATCATATATGAAAAAACATAACAATTTACCTTTTACTGTACTGGCCGATGAAGATTTTAAATATTTTCAAAAATATGAAATTGAAAGATCAATGATGAAAACATTATCTGCAATGCTATTTAAATCTCATAAAATAATACCTGCAATGTTAAAGGGATATATTCCTTTAAAAATTAAAGGTCATTTTGATATAGCTGTTACAGATGTTTTGATAAACGAACAAGGCACAGTTGATGAAGTATACTACGCCAAGAAAGATATAGCCGATCACTTCAGTTTTGAGAAAATTAAAGAATTTGCAACAAGCTAAAAACAGATGTTATTTTTTATTTTTAAAGTTGTAGCAGCAGGTTTAATTATTGCATTTTCTAGCTGGTTGGCTGGTCAAAATCCTAAGCTCGCTGGATTTATTATTGCATTACCCTTGGTATCACTAATAGCGATACTGTTTTCGTATTATGAGCATAATGATACAGAAAAAACAGTAATGTTTACAAAAAGTATATTTATTGCAGTACCAGCAAGTTATTTATTCTTTGTACCCTTCTTTTTTGCAAAATCTTTTAATATGAATTTTTTTATAATTTATATTACAGGTTTAATATTGCTAATCGGAGGATATTTTATCCATAGATACATAATCAATTTAATATAAAATAATAATTTTAATAAATCTTTAACATAACTGTCATAAGTATAGAGAAAGGAGTTTTATGTTTTTAAAAAAATATCTCAAATGGATAAGTACGTTTTTAGTCTTAACCGGAATATTGCTTACAAATTTAAATATATATCCAATTAATATATATTTTCATGGTCTTGGTGTAGTCGGTTGGACGATTGCAGGCTTCATCTCAAAAGATAAGGCAATTTTAACAAATTTTGGATTACAAATTCCTTTGTTTGTAATTGGTATTTATAAAATTATTTTTTAATGAAAAATATTTTATTTGTATGCACAGGAAATTCAGCGAGAAGCATTATTGCTGAGAGTATTATTAATAACGAATACTCAAATAAATTTAATGCTTTCAGTGCTGGTAGTAATCCATCTGGAAAAATCAATGAAGATGTTAAAAGTTTTTTAGAAAAAAATAAAAGTTATGATCTAACTAATTATAGTTCTAAAAACTTTGAAGAATTTATTAATAAAGAATTAAAAATGGATCATGTAATAACAGTATGCAACAACGCAAATAATGAGGTATGTCCTATTTGGCCTGATAAAAATCAAATTATACACTGGGATATAGAAGATCCGGTAGCTAAACTTCAAAATGCAAATGACGAAGAAAAGCAAATAATCATTAGAAAAACTTTCAATATTATAAGTAATAAAATTAAAGATTGGATAGATGAAAAATAAAAATAGATATTTTCTTTCAGAGTTTATTGGAAGTTGCTTTCTGGTCATGATCATAGTTGGATCAGGTTTAATGGCAGAAAATCTAACTAATGATATAGCAGTAATGCTAATAGCCAACACATTGGCAACAGGAGCTGGATTGTTTGTGCTAATAACAGTATTTGCTGATGTATCTGGGGCTCATTTCAATCCATTTGTAAGTATTGCTATGACAATTACAGGAAAGTTAAAAAAAAACCTTCTACCCTTTTATATTTCTGCTCAGATACTTGGATGTTTGCTAGGTGTAGCATTAGCTAATTTCTTTTTTGAACATCAGGTTTTTGAATTATCAACAAAGTCAAGGAGTGGGATTTATATTTTTACTTCTGAAATAGTTGCTACGTTGGGTCTTATTTTAATAATTTTTGGTTCAATGAGATCAGGTAAAATAGCTGTTGCTGGATCAGTAGGTTTATATATCACTGCTGGTTATTGGTTTACCTCGTCAACTTCTTTTGCAAATCCTGCTGTAACAATAGCAAGAACATTCACAGATTCGTTTACTGGTATAAGTTATTTAAACACTCCTTTTTATATAATTGCAGAATTAATTGGTATGTTAATTGCTGTTTATATCGCAAAAAAATTATTCTTAGAAAAAGATTGAAAAATTTAAAACTAACAAACAATATTAAATTAATTAATAAAAAATTTAAAAAAAAAGAATTTTATCATTTTTTAAAAACCTCAAACCTTTCAATAGTAATACCTAAAATTAAGAACAAGTATATTTTGGTTTCACAAAAAAGAATTCCTATAAATCAAATTAATTTTGAGTTTCCATCTGGTATAATTGAAAAACATGAAACAGCTTTAATATCTGCTAAAAAAGAATTAATTGAAGAAACAGGATATAAATCAAGAAATAAATTAAGAAAAATTACTTCATTTTATTCTGAACCAGGTCGACTCACCACTAAAATTACTGGTTTTTTTTGTAATAATCTTATTAAAATTTCAAAGCCTGAAAAAGGAATTAAAATCCATATAGTTTCCACTCAACAAATAATTAAATTAATTGAGAATGGTAAATTTAACAATGCATCTCATATAGGAATGTATTTGTTTTATAAAAAGAAATACGCTCAATAATAATACCGAGCGTATCTCAGGGGTTTAATGTTTATAGTCTAATTAAAGAATAATATTACATTTGGATTAAAGATATGTTTCAGTAAAATTAAAAATATATTAAAGAAGAAAAATCACTAACCTGTAAGTTGTAATAAATTAAATTATATATTAATTATTTGAATAAATTACTCTTGGTTCTAAAAATAATTCTCTCGCCAGAGCTTTAAATCTTTTTGCGGCTTGTTTAGAAATTATTTCTTGATGTTGTGCTGGAATTTTTAAAAATACAGAGTTACCTCTTTTATACAATTTAAACTCCTCTAAAAAGATAGTTGAAATAGATGTTAGTGAGTGAGCAAATCTTAAGGCTGCACCAACTTGTTTGCTAGAAAAAATTTCATTATTATTTAAAAAAGTCAAATATTCTATTTTTGGATTGTATTTAATACTGCAGTACCTCCAATAACATGAAAGAGCTATTTGAATTCTTTCTTTATGTGAAAGTCTCAATAAAGGGGTATTTAATGTTTCTTGAAAAACTAATTCTGCCTTTTGAAAAGCACCTAGTCCCCAATCCATATGACTTAAAACACAAGCTAAGTTAAGTAATTTTTCATTAAAATGTTCATTACCATCAAATACAGGTTTGATAAATTCATAATACTTTTTGTAAGTTAATCCCAAATCACCTCTTTTCTTAGAAATATATTCTAATGATTTTTCAAAAACCTGAGAGTTATCAATATTTTTAAAGTAATCTTTCGTCAAAGATCCCTCCCTAATACCGCTTATAGAACAAATTATGTTTTTTGGATTTGTGACTTTCATGATCTCATCTAAAATAATAGAGCTATATGGTAGATAAGGTGTTCTAGATTTAGATATATATTCAACTGTTTTTAGTTTTGCTTTATTAAACGATGCTATTTTTTCTACAAATGATGATATAGTTTCATAATTTACTGAATACTGATGAATTATATGGACAGGATGTTTATTTTGAAACAGATGAAGTTTAAATAAAGCTCTCCATGTTCCTCCAACTAAATACAAATTTTCAAATTTTTTTTTAGATAACCATTTCTCTTCTCTCAAAAGTTGTTTTATATATTTAGAAAGGTTTCTCTTTTTTACAATTGGATTATTAAGTAGTCTTAAAACACCTAAGGGGAGAGATGTTTTATTAGTAATCAAACCATTTTCAACTCTAGCCAATTCTAAACTTCCTCCACCAAGATCAGCAACTAACCCATCTACATTATCAAATCCAATTTTAACACCTTCAGCTGAACAAATTGCTTCTTCGTCACCACTTAAGATTTCTATTTTTTTTTTAAAAAGGTTTTCTACGTATTCAACAAAGGGTTTTGAATCTGTTGCTTCTCTTAAAACAGCAGTTGCTATTATTTTTAAATTAACAATTTTGGAAACATTTAAAATTTCTGAAAATCTCTTCAATACTTTTTGGGCATAATCCACACCAGATTTATGAAGTTTTCTTGACTTATCTAAATTTTTACCAAGTTCACAAACGGCTTTTTCATTGAAAAAAGGCACACGAGATGAGTTAAAATCTTCATAGATTAACATCCTGATAGAATTGGAACCTATATCAATTACTGCTAATTTAGCAGGTTTTAATTTCAAATTTTGATTATTTTTTAAAACTTTAATTTCCACTTTTAATTAATCTTAAATTTAATTTTTTTGGTTTCATTTTTAATTTAGCTTTACCTCTTCCAGATAAACTAGGATTATTCATAAAATAATCATGGGCTGAAAAAGAATCATCTTCACTATATTTAATTTTTTTATAATTTCCACTAGCATCAAGTTCCCAACTTTGTTTTTTATCTAAATAATTAGCTAACATAATTTGATCAAGAACTTGTTCGTGGACTGTTTGGTTTTCAATTGGAACTAGAAGTTCTACTCTTCGATTTAAATTTCTTGGCATTAAATCTGCTGATGAAATAAAAACTTTTGCATCTCTACTAGGCATTGTTTTTCCATTTGCAAAACAATAAATTCTTGAGTGTTCCAAAAATCTTCCAATCATGCTTTTAACTATTATATTTTCAGATTTATCTTTAACTCCAGGTCTTAAACAACAAACACCTCTTACAAATAAAAATATCTTTACTCCAGCATTTGAAGCTTCGTAAAATTTATCAATTATCGCTGGATCTACCAAGGAATTCATTTTGGCCCATATTTCACCTTTTTTACCTTTTTTGACATTTGTTATCTCGTTAGCAATACATTTGTTCAAGGTTTCCCTAAGATTAATTGGTGATATAGATATTTTACTAAGATTTCGTGGTTTTGAATAACCAGTTACATAATTAAAAAATTTTTCCACATCAGTTGCTATTTTTTTATCAGAGCTAAATAAAGATAAGTCAGTATAAATTTTTGCATTAACTGGGTGATAATTACCAGTTCCCAGATGTATATAAGTTTGAATTTTTCCCTGCTCTTTTCTTAATATTAAAGATGATTTTGCATGTGTTTTATATTTTGCAAAACCATAAACTATTTGAATTCCTGCATTTTCTAAACTTCTTGAAAGTTGAATGTTTGCTTCTTCATCAAATCTTGCTTTGATCTCTATTAAAGCGGTTACTGTCTTTCCATTTTCAGCTGCTGTTATTAAGGCTTTAACAATTGGAGAATCTAGCGTTGTTCTGTATAGAGTTTGTTTAATTGCTATAACTTTTTTATCATATGCAGCTTGATTTAAAAACTCAACGACAGCATCAAATGTTTCAAAAGGGTGATGAACTATTAAATCTTTTTTTTTTATAGTATCAAAAAAATTATTATTAAACTCCTTTAATCTCTCAACCTCCCTGGGATTAAAATTTTTAAATCTTAATTTAGAATTTTTAATTTTACAAACTTGGTCTATATCTTGAATTCCAACAATGCCTTCAATTTCATAGATGTATTCAGATTTTACGTTTAACTTATTGGTTATAAACTTAATTAGGTCATTATTACTATTTTTTAAAATTTCTAAACGTACTATGTCACCTGTCCTTCTTCTTTTTAAAGCCAATTCAAAAGATCTTACTAAATCTTCGGCCTCCTCTTGAATTTCTACATCACTATCTCTTATAACTCTAAATAACATTTTTTTATCTAAATCATGATCAGGAAATATTTCAGAGGCAAAAAAACTTATAACATCATCTATAATTAAAAATTTTTTAAAACTTTTATTTCCATCTATTTCAATAAATCTTGATAAAGCTTTTGGAATTACTATTATTGCATTTAAAGTCCTTTTTTTATTTTTCTTATTTAATCTCATAACTAATGCTCTTCCTTGATTTGCAATAAATGGAAAGGGATGAGCTGGGTCTATTGCTGATGGGGTTAGCAGAGGGTAAATTTCTTCATTAAAAATTTTAAATAATCTTTTTTGTTCAGGTTTATTTAAATTTTCAGGTTTAACTATACTTATATTTGCTTTTTTTAATTGAAGAATTAAATCTCTATATATTTTATTTTGTTTATTAAGAAGATTATTTGTTTCCAAAATAACTTCACTCATTTGTTCATCAGGAGTAAGACCATCAGAACTAAGTGAATCTACATCTTGTTTGATTTGACTATATAAACCTGCAACACGAACCATGAAAAATTCATCTAAATTTGATCCAGCTATAGATAAAAATTTAATTCTTTCATAAAGAGGATTTTCAAAATTTTGGGCCTCAAGAAGAACTCTGTCGTTGAATTTTAGCCAAGACAGCTCTCTATTTATGTATTTAGATTTTAGTGTTTCTTTATCTTGTTTTTTTAATGCAGTCATATATTTAAAATTTATGCTTAAATTATACGTTATGCGTCATGCAAAATCTAGCTGGGACCACCCAAATCTTGATGATCATGAAAGACCATTAAGTAAGCGTGGCGAGAAAAATGCAAAAAAGATTTGTGAATTTTTTGTTAAAAAAAATTATAAGTTTGATTACATATTACTTTCATCATCAAAAAGAACAAAGAAAACCCTAAAAATTTTATTAAAAAAAATAGATAAACCAAAAAAAATTATTTCTTCAAAAAAATTATACTTATCAAGTGAAGATAAAATTATAGATATAATAAAAAAAATACCAAAAAAATATAAATCAGTGCTTTTAATTAACCATGAACCTACTGTTAGAAATCTAATACGATCACTGACAAAAAATCACAACAACAACCATTTTAAATTATTAAACTACAAATTTCCGACATCAGCATTTGCAAAAATTTATTTTGATTTTAATGAATGGAATAAATTAGATGGAAATGGTTTAATTAAAGAATTTACTAGACCTAAAGACCTTCAAGATTCTAAAGAATAACCTGCTGATCTTACAGTTCTAATTAAAGGCTTAGTATTATCTATATTAATAGCCTGTCTTAATCTTCTGATATGCACATCGACAGTTCTAGTTTCAACGTAAATATTTTCTCCCCAAACATTGTTTAAGAGTTGTTCTCTTGAATATACCCTTTTTGGATTTTTGATAAAAAAATCTAATAATTTAAATTCTGTAGGTCCTAGAGATATTTCAATGTTATTTCTATAAACTCTTTTTGTTATTCTATCTATTTTTAGATCTGTAAACTCAACAACATCAACGGTGGATTGTGGTTTTGATCTTCTGAGTAAAGATTTAATTCTTGCATTAAGTTCTTTTTGACTAAATGGTTTTGTTACATAATCATCTGCACCTGTATCAAAAGCTCTTAATTTGTCCTCCTCCTCGCCTTTTGCTGTTAACATTATTACTGGTATGTCATTATGCTTTTTGTCTTTTTTTAAATTTTTACATATTTCAACGCCTGACAAATCGGGCAACATCCAATCCATTAATATTAAGTCAGGAAGCTTATCTTTAATTTGTTTAAGCGCATCTTCACCATTTTCACAGAAACTTACTTTGTAACCCTCTTTTTCAAGGTTATACTTTAGTAGAGTTATTATAGCAGCCTCGTCCTCAGCTATAAAAATATGAGCCGACATATTTTACTTTTCTCCAGTAACAATAGGTTCTGTGCCTTTTGGTCGATCACCCTCTAGATATTCTCCCTTAACTAAATAATATACTTGCTCAGCAATGTTGGTTGTATGATCACCTATTCTCTCTATATTTTTAGTTACAAATAATAAGTGGGTTCCATCACTTAAGTTATTTTCGTTATCTTTTAAATATCTAATCACTTCTTGCATGCATAAATTTGTTAAATCATCAATTTGTTCGTCGCTTTCCCATACATTAATTGCCATACTCGAAGATCTTTCTAAATATGCATCTAATATTGATTTCAATTGTTTTTGAGCATCCGAAGATACTCTTATAATAGCATCTACTAAATTTTTTGGTAAATTTTCATTTAACAAAAGAGTTCTTTTAGAAATATTTTTTGCTAAATCACCTATTCTCTCAAGGTCAGAAGATATCTTTAAAGCAGTGACTGTTTCTCTAAGATCTATGGCCATAGGTTGTCTTAAAGCAATTAAATTTACTACTTGCTGTTCAATTAAAGTCTCAAATTTATCAATTTTTTCATCATCTTTAATTACTGCCTCAGCATTATCACTATTTCTTGTAGTAATTGCTTGAATAGCTTTACCCAAAGCTTCTTCACAAAATCCACCCATTTTAATTATATTGCTATTTAAATTTTTAAGCTCTTCTTCGTAAGACTTTACTGTATGTGGTGCTTCGGTCATTATCCAAACCTCCCTGTGATATAATCCTGAGTTTTTTTGTTTTCTGGATTCTTAAATATTTTATCAGTAGAACCATGTTCTATCAATTCTCCAAGGTGAAAAAAACCTGTATTTTGAGAAACTCTTGCAGCTTGTGCCATTGAGTGAGTGACTATTATAATAGTATGGTCTTTTTTTAACTCATCAATTAGTTCTTCTATTTGAGCTGTAGCAATAGGATCTAAAGCAGAACAAGGCTCGTCCATTAGAATAACTTCAGGTTTAACTGAAATTGCCCTTGCTATACATAATCTTTGTTGTTGACCACCAGACAAACCAGTACCTGGTTCATGAAGTCTATCTTTCACCTCTTCCCATAATGCTGCCTTTTTTAAGCTAGTTTCAACTATTTCATCCATTTCATTCTTTGATTGAGCCATACCATGAATTGTTGGACCATAAGAAATATTTTCATAAATAGTTTTAGGAAAAGGATTTGGTTTTTGAAAAACCATACCAATTTTTTCTCTTAATCTAACAACATCACAACTTTTATCATTGATATCAAAATCATTAATTATAATCTGCCCTTTTACTCTACATATATCAATAACGTCATTCATTCGGTTTAGACATCTTAAAAAAGTAGATTTACCACAACCTGAAGGCCCAATCAGTGCTGTAACTTGATTTTCTTCAATATCTAAATTTATATTGAATAGAGCTTGTTTTTTTCCATAGAAAACATCTACATTTTTTGAATTTATCTTTATCATCTTAACTCCATTTTTTTTCAAATTTATGTCTAATTATTTGTGCAAATAAGTTCATTATAATTAAAAATCCTAATAGAACCATAATACAGGCAGAAACTTTCTCGACAAAACCTCTTTCAGCGCTCTCTGCCCAAATATAAATTTGCACTGGCAAACTTGCAGCTGGATCTAAAGGAGATCCTGGTATTGTATTTACAAAAGCCACCATGCCAATCAATATCAAAGGTGCGGTTTCGCCTAAAGCTTGGGCCAAACCAATTATTGTACCGGATAAAGTCCCTGGCATAGATAACGGAACTGTATGATGCATTGTAGTTTGCATTTTACTAGCACCCATTGCAAGTGCTGCCTCTCTTATACTTGGAGGAACTGCTTTTAAAGATGCTCTACAAGCAATAATAATTGTTGGTAAAGTCATCAACGATAAAGTTATTCCACCGACTAGAGGTGTTGACCTAGGTAATTGAAATACAGCAAGTAAAATACCCAGTCCTAAAAGACCAAAAACAATTGAAGGTACTGCTGCTAAATTATTTATATTTACCTCAATAAAATCAGTAAATCTGTTTTTAGGAGCAAATTCCTCTAAATAAATAGCTGCTAGAACTGCTACAGGAAAAGCTATCATTAAACAAACAAGTATAGAAAATATTGATCCCATAAATGAACTTGCTATACCAGCTAATTCAGCTTCTCTTGAATCAGGATATGTAAAAAAACTTAAATTGAATTTACTTTCAACTTTTCCTAGTTCTACAAGTTGATCAAAAATCTTTAATTGATAATCCGTAACTCTTCTTTGATCTTCAGGTAAATCTCTTGGATAATTGCCTTTAAATACTTGATCTAAATCATCTGAGGCAGTTAAATAAACATCTTTAGTTTTTCCAATTAATGAAGGGTCGTTTAAAAGTTCCCTTTTAATCTCTCTTTCGAAAAAGTAAGAGACCATTCTCTTCAGCTCATTTTCTTGATCCTCATTAGCATTTGGATCCAAATCAGCCATTGATTTTAATGCTATATCGTAATAATCAGCATCTTTTAAATCCTCTTTAGAAGGATTTTGCTCTAACATCATTAATTCAGCATCAAAAGTAACTGGAACAATAAGCCAAGTTTTTTGAAAGGCTGAATAGCCTGTCGAAAAAATTTTAAAAATAAAGATTGTTAAAAATAAAAGTGCCATAAAAATTGCACTTTGACCGTATAATCGAAATCTCTTTTCAGCTTTATATCTTTTATTTAATAATTGTTCTTTATTTTTATTCATATTTTTCTCTATATTTTTTAACTACTCTTAAGGCCACAATATTCAAACAGAGCGTTACTAAAAATAATGACATACCTAAAGCAAATGCAGCTTGCGTTTTTGGGTCGCCAAAAGCTTGATCTCCAATTAATATTACAACAATTTGCGCTGTAATTGTTGAAGTAGATTCTAATGGATTTAAAGTTAAATTAGCAGCTAAACCAGAGGCCATAACAACTATCATTGTTTCTCCAATTGCTCTTGAAACACCAAGCAAAATAGATCCAACTATACCAGGCAATGCTGCAGGAAAAATAACTTTTTTTATTGTTTCTGATTTAGTTGCTCCCATGGCATAACTTCCATCTCTTAAACTTTGAGGTACACTTGTAATCACATCGTCACTTAAACTTGAAATGAATGGTATAATCATAATGCCCATTACTCCGCCTGCCGCTAAAGCGCTTTCAGCTGAAACATCTAAACCCATGCTATTACCTATTTCCTTTAAAAAAGGTCCAACTGTTAGAGCAGCAAAAAATCCATAAACAACTGTTGGTATACCAGCTAAAATTTCAATTAAAGGTTTTGCGTATTGTCTAACTTTAACTGATGCATACTCAGCCAAATAAATTCCACTCATTAGTCCAATAGGAATAGCAACACACATAGCTATGAAAGCAATAAAAAAAGTACCAGCAAAAATAGGGACTGCTCCAAAAGTATCGGAGTACATTGTCGGATCTAAAGCCTCTGAAGAATCTCTAACAAAAGCTTTTGCAGGATACCAATGAGTTCCAAAGACAAAATCAAATAATGGAATTACTTTAAAAAAATCTATAGTTTGAAATATAAGTGAAAATACTATTCCAACAGTAGTTAATATTGCAGCTAAAGAAGCTGTAAATAAAACTGCTTTCAAAAATTTTTCAACTGGTTCTCTTGTTCTAGAATTAGATGAAATTTTTTTATAAGCGTAAGCAACAGAGGCAATAATTATAGATAATACTATAACAGCTTTTGAACTTTGAGCTATTGATCGAAGACTTAAATATTTTTCAGCTGAAGCCTCAATAAAAGGTGTAATTTCTCCGGTAAATTGTCCTCGAGACAATGCTTTTGTTTTTTCGTAAATTAAATTTAATTCATCATCAAGATAGCCTTGATTTGAATAATCACTTAAGATTAATAATTTTACAATTGTGGGCTCAAAAATTGCCCATAAAGAAAAAATTATAAAAGCTGGTATTGCACACCAAATTGCAAGATAATAACCATAAAATTGTGGTAATGCAGTTAATCTTTTATTTGTAGATTGAATTGTATATGCTTTTCTACGTCCAAAATAATAACTTGTGAAACCCAGAAGAACAATAAATGTAAACAATATTAAGTTCAAAGAATCTCCTTTATTGAGGACTTTACTCTTATTTCAAAAAAAAGGGGTCTAAAAAGACCCCCTTTTTAATTATTTGTTAACAGAGTAATAATTAATTACCCATAGCAACTAGCTTCGTAGCATTAGTTCTAGTTGTTTTATACAGCTTAGAGTCTAATGGAACTAAACCAATATCTGCTAAGTAACCACCTTTTCCAATAGCTTTCTTAGTTGTGAATTCTTTCACAAACTCATGTAATCCTGGGATTACTCCAACGTGAGCTTTTTTCACATAGAAAAATAATGGTCTTGCAACTGCATAACTATAATCTTGAATACTCGCTAGAGAGGGTTGTCCACCATCTATGCTAGCAGCTTGTAATTTATCTTTAGCAGCTAAGAAATAGCTGAAACCAAAGAAACCAAACATATCTTTATCTTGAGTTAACTTTTGGATGATTAAACTATCGTTTTCTCCTACTTCAATAGCAGCTCCATCTTCTCTGTAAAGTTTTTGTGGTTTTTTGTATTTTTTATTTCCAGCTTCAAAACCTGCTTTATAAAGAGCTTTAGCTTCTTTAGTCATACCTTTTTTCATTACTAAAGAATTCCAAGCATCTCTAGTTCCTGATGTTCCTGGTGGGATCATTACTGAAATTTTTTGTTTTGGTAAGCTAGGGTCAATTTGGTCCCAAGTTTTATAAATATTTGGAACTAACTTACCATCAACTACTGTATGAGCAGCTAATGCTAAATATAATTGTTCTTTAGTAAAGTTTACTGGTTTTGCATCTTTGCTGTAAGCTAATGTAATACCATCGTTACCAATTACGATCTCAACAATATCATTTACACCATTTTTCTTACATAGGGCTTTCTCTTTGTCTTTCATAGCTCTTGATGCATTTGTAATATCTGGATGTTGCTCACCAACACCAGCACAGAATAGTTTAGCTCCTCCACCAGTACCAGTCGACTCGATTACAGGAGTTTTGAATCCTGAACCACCAAATCTTTCAGCAACAACAGTCGCGTAAGGGAATACTGTAGACGAACCAACTATCTTAATTTGATCTCTTGCTTGAGCAACAGTTGCTATTGATAGAGCAACTAAAGAAGCAATCACTATAGTTAGTTTTTTCATTATCTTTAATCCTTTCGTTATTTATTAATTAAAAGATGCCTGACTCGTATAAATTTATTGAATCTTTAATATTACAGAATTATTACAGTTTTGTTAAAAACCTAACTTTTTAGTTGTATTTCATTGAGACAATAATCTCACTATTTTCAGTTTCTAGACCACCTTTGCATGAAACTGGATTTACGTTATCCTTAAAAGCAAGATCTGGGGTTGGTCTTAAGACAACTTCCAGTTTTACCAAATTAACTAATTCCTCAAGAACACTTTGGTCATAACGCCATTTTGGCCAACTAGTAGGAGTAGAAAAAATAGATGTTAAATAGCTTGTCGCCATAGTAAACCTATAATTACTCATATTTTCATTTCTCAGTAAATGATCTCTAACAGAATTAAATATGTTTCGACATCTCAATGAATCTGACATGTAGTTCTCTTTTTTTAAATTTTCATTTACTGGAATTGAAACAATTAAATCTACTGTATTTCTCCAATAGGAACTGAGAACATCTATATATATATCTTCGTATGGTACATCTTTATGTTTTTTTATTTCAGGATATGCACTTTTTAAGTCTTCCTGTAATCTAAAGATACCAATATCAAAAACAGTTAATTGCTGGTTTCTTAAAATTGTAGAAATATCAGATGCATTACTTTTAGTAATGATCGACATTAAAAAAAAAATAATAATTAAAATACTATGTAATATCTTAATCATAAACTAATTTTAAATAAACTAAGATACGAATCAACAAAAGATTTGTTAAATCTTGGTTGAATAAGAGTTAATTTTAAACAATTTTTTAAATTAATTATTTTGTTGGAAGATATATCTTAATTTCAGTACCTTCATTAACTTTACTGAGAATCTCATAGTCACCTCTGTGTTGAGATATAATATGTTTCATTATAGCTAAACCTAAACCTGTACCACCAACCTTTTTACTTTTTTCTGTATCTACTCTAAAAAATCTCTCAGTTATTCTTGGAATTAGCTGGTGAGGTATTCCGACACCTTCATCTTTAATGCTAATGGCAATATTTTTATCAATTAATTTACCTTCACTATTTTGACTTTTTACGTATATATTTTTTCCATCTTGTGAATATTTAATTGAATTATCAATTAAATTTGAAAATACAGTTAACAATTTATCATTATCACCAAAAACTAAGGTTGGTTCCATAAGTTCAATATGTAAATTGATTTTCTTTTTTTTAAGAATTAATTCAAAGTTACTTTTAATATTTGTAAAAAGATCATTTAAGTTCACAATTTTATTAGGCTTGATATGTTCTTCCAATTCTATTCTACTTAAAATCAATAAATCATTGATTAGGTTTTCCATTCTTAATACTTGATCAGACATGATAGACATAAATTTTTTTTGCGCCTCTTGGTCTTTTGAAGCTGGTCCAAGAATAGTTTCTAAAGAACCTTTAATCGAAACTAAAGGTGTTCTTAATTCATGACTCACATTTGCAACAAAATCAGTTTTTAGTTTTTGTGCTTTTGTTATTTCTGTAAAATCTTTTAGAAACAATACGACAGAGTTTATTTCTGGAAACAAATAGGTCGGACCAGGAATAACATAGATTTTGTAAAGTTGATAAGATGGTAAATTTATTTCTACATTGACATTTTTTGTAGTTTGATCTTTGATAGCCTCTTCAATCGTTTCTAATAATTTTGTATCTCTTATTACACTTGAAATATTTTTATCAATTAAGTTTTCTCCAAAACGTTGTTTTGCACTTTTGTTTAGATATTTGATTAAATTATATTTATCTAAAGCAAAGAATTGATCTTCTAATTCTTCAATAATTACTCTTTTTCCTAAATCATCCTTATTAGTCTTGTTTACAACTGGTGCTGTGTTTTCTGGCTTAATATTTTTTTTAAATAAAAAATATAATAAAATGATTATTATAACTATAAGTATCAACTCTGCCCAAAACATGGATATGTTTTAACAAATGTAATGTATATTGTCTTTAATTATTAGGTGAAATATTTTCAAAAAATATTTTTGCCGTTTCCTCCCAAGAATATTTTTTTGCAAAATCAAGACAATCTTGACGACTTACCTTCAAAGCTTTTAAAGCAGAGGTTTTCAAATCATTATCTAAAGTATCAATATTAGTACCCCCTAATATATCTTTAGGTCCCGGTACAGGGTAAGCTGCGACTGGTGTGCCACAATTTAAAGACTCTAAGACAACTATACCAAACGTATCTGTTTTACTTGGAAATACAAAAACATCAGATGATGCAAAATGAGAAGCTAATTCTCCATTTGTTTTCTCACCTAAAAAAATGTCTTTTGGAAACTTTTTTTTTAAATTGTTTAAATCAGGACCTTTACCAATTATAATTTTAGTACCTTCAAGATCTAAATCTAAAAATGCTTTGATATTTTTTTCAACAGCAACTCTTCCAACATATATCCATATAGGTCTTTTATAAGGTAAGTCTTTCTTAATGGGGTTTTTAAATGCACCATGATTACCTCCTCTGGTCCATGTAACCATTTTATTGTTATCAATACCTAAAGAAATTAATTCTTCACGCATAGATTCTGTTGTTACTAAAATTCTTTCAGCTTTATTATGAAAATTGCATAAAAATTTTTCTGACCATTTAGCTGGAATGATAGGCATATAAAGTTTCATGTATTTATCAAATCTTGTGTGAAAACTTGTGGTAAATTTTAAGCCATTTTTAATGCAATGTCTTCGTGCCATAAACCCTAAGGGTCCTTCTGTTGCAATATGTATTGCATCAGGTTTAATTGATTTAATTAAGTTACTTACACGGGGCCAAACATTTAAGGACAATCTAATTTCATTATATTTTGGCATGGGCACGGTAAGAAATTGTTGAGGAGTAATATATTCAATAGTTTGACCTTGTGATTTAAGAATTTCACCAGTTTCGTGGAGAGTTCTTACAACACCATTAACTTGAGGGTAATAAGCATCGGTAACAATTAATATTTTCATTCTTTAAGATGCTTTTTTGAATGAACCGATCCTGTTATTATCAATATTTTCTGAAATATATTCGTTTCTTTTTTTATCCCAATAAATTATCTCAAAAGTTCCATCATATTTTTCTGCCAAGGATGTACATGACTCAACCCAATCGCCACAATTTAAATAATTAACACCATCAAGATTTAAATTTTCAGCATGATGTATGTGTCCACAAATTATTCCATCAAATTTTTTCCTTTTTGCATATGAAGAAAGTGTGTTTTCATATTCACCTATAAATTTTACAGCATTTTTTACCTTATATTTTAAATATTTTGCCAATGACCAATAGTCTTTACCTCTCAATTTTCTAAAAAAATTTATAATAACATTAATTTTAAGTAATATTTCATAGGCAATAGCTCCTAATTTAGAAAGCCATTTAGCATATTTCATTACTCCGTCCCAAGCATCACCATGAACAACTAAATATTTTTTTCCTAACTGCGTTTCATGAATAACTCTATTTACTATTTTAATATCACCTAAATGCATTGGAATAAATTTTCTAAATACCTCATCATGATTTCCAATTATGTAAAATACTTTTGTCCCGTGCCTGGCTTTTCTCAATATTTTTTGTATGACATCATTATGCTCTTGAGGCCAATAGAAACTCTTTTGCATTGCCCAAACATCGATTATATCTCCAACTAAATAAAGGTTCTCGGATCTTGAATTCTTAAAAAATTCTAAAAGCTTGTTGGCTTGACAACCTTTGGTGCCAAGATGCACATCAGATATAAATATACTCTTATATTTTAATAACGGAGGCATTAAAAAAACCTATTTTGTAACACAACTGTAACTCGAATCATTTAATTCTTATGTCATTGAAATGTTAAAGATTTATTAAAAATTAGTTACGAAAAAATTATGCATTATTGTTTGATTTATAACCTTAATTCTTCAACAGGGAAAAAAATAAAATTTGTAAATAAGATTTATGAAAAATTAAAAATTAACAACTCTGTAGATTATTTCAAAACCAAATCTGAAAAAGAGGCGAAAGAAATATTTTTGGAATTTAAAAATAAAAATTATGATAGATTGATAGTTGCTGGTGGAGATGGATCAGTATCATTTGCTATCAATGAATTGATAAAAAATGACTTTAATTTTAATGATAAATTTGCAATTGGGTACATACCGGCTGGAACAGCCAATTTACTTCAAGCAGAGTTATCGATAAATAAAAAAGTAGACGATATTTGTAATATTTTAACATCAAATAATTATAAACAATCTAATCTTATAAAAATAAATAAAAATTATTTTTTTTTAATGGCTGGTATTGGTTGGGATGCTAAAATTGTTCACTCTATTGATACACGTATAAAAAAAATACTTGGTAAGATAATATTTGGTTTAAAAGGGTTTCAGCATTTTTTATTTATGAAAAATAATAAACTTGATGTTTTCTTTGATGGTCAAAAATATCAAGCTGATTGGGTATTAAGTTCTAATACCAAATATTATGCTGGTCATCATAAGATAAATAAGTCTAACATTTTTGATGATAGATTAATAACCTATGTTTTTAAAGATTTAAGTAGGCTAAAATTAATGTATTATATTATTTTGATAATTATTTATGGAGATTTATCAAGAAACAAATCTGTTATAACC
>CACNTW010000015.1 GCA_902623495.1 uncultured Pelagibacteraceae bacterium
TGTAATAAAAAAATTAATTGAGCTTAAATTATTCGATAGTTTTTCAATAAAAAAAAAACTACCCTCAACTATTATTATTGATGGTAAGCAAACAGATATAATAGCTATTACATTTATTAATCAAAAAAAATATTTTGTTGGAGCTAATGGCAATTTTGTAAAATTTAAAGAGATTCAAAATAATAAAAAATTACCAACTATATTTGGTGATTTTAAGATAAAAAACTTTATTTCTTTAAAAAGAGAACTTCTAGAAAATAATATAAATTTAAATAATATTAATAAATACTTTTTTCATAAAAATAAAAGGTGGGATCTATTCTTTGAAAACAATATTTTGATGAAATTGCCAGATAAAAATATAAGAAAATCTTTAAAAATTTACAATGAATTTATTAAAAATAAAAATATTCAACCTAATTCAATAATAGATCTCAGAATTTCCAATAGACTGATAATAACAAATGAGTAAAGAGAATTATATAAATATAATAGATTTTGGTTCTTCAAAAATTAGATTTTCTGTATTTGATAACAAGCTTAATAAAATTTTCTTTAAGTCAAATAGTGTTTCAATTAATGAAAATTTTTCTAATCATTTTAATATTATTGACGAAAATATAAAAAAAGCAGAAAAAGAAATATCATCGCATATTAAAGATATTATTTTAACTTTAGATACAAAAGATTTATTTACTATAAATATAGCACTTAAAAAGGATCTTAACGTAAAAACTAATATAAAAAAAATCTACAGTAATTTAATAGTAGAATTAAATAGATTAATTAGTTTACACTACAGTCAGTATAAAATATTACATATCATATTAGATAAATGCTATATCGATGATAAAAATTATTTAGAGTTACCGAAAAATATAAATAAAGCAAATAATTTCAAAATTGAATTTAAAATAATATGTTTTAAAAAAAAATTCTTAGAATTCATTGAGACAAATTTCAATAAAACAAATTTAAATGTTAAAAATATATTTTGTACTAGTTATATTAAGTCTTTATTCTACTCTAACAAAATAGGTATCAGCAAAAACTCTTTTTTAGATATTGGTTGGGAAAGAACCACATTTATAATTTTTGAAAACAGTAAACTTAAATTTATACAATCGATACCAATTGGCAGTTTTCACATAACTAAAGATATTTCAAAAATACTAAAAATTTCTATATCGGATGCAGAAAAAATTAAAAAATCTTTTAATCAATCAGATACTGAATTTTCATATGAAAAAAAGTTGAATCAAGAAAATATAAAAGTAAGTGATATAATTAATAAAAATATTTCGATAGACTTATTAAAGAAAGTGATATTATTTAGAGTACAAGAAATTATAGATTTAACATTCAAAAATTTACAAAAAAATAATAAGAGACTTAGTCTTAAAGAGACAGATCTATTTCTAATTGGGGATGGATCTTTACTTTTTAATAATAATTCCTTTCACATTGACGAAAATTTTAAATTTAAATCCATAAATTTTTATGACGAAACTGACAACCAAGTTTGCGAGTCGGCTCTAAGATATTATGTAAACAATTATGAAATTCAGAGAAAAACAAACAAAAACTTAGGTATATTTGAAAAATTCTTCAATTTATTTAGTAAATAATGGTAGTTTCTTGTAATATTTATTGAGTACTTTCATATAGTTACTTTTTGTATAAATTGATCGTGTCAATTTTAACTCAAAAAACCATCTCAAAAAAAATTTCCTTAAAAGGGGTAGGAATACATACTGGAAAAAAAGTTAATTTAAATATTCACCCTGCGCCTCCAAATTCTGGAATTACTTTTAAAAGAACTGATCTACAAAATAATAATATTATTTATCCTATATACAATAATGTCATAGATACTACATTGTGTACAACAATATCAAATAACTATGGCGCAAAGGTCTCAACCATTGAACATTTAATGGGTGCTTTTTATGGTTTTGGTATTGACAATGCACTAGTTGAAATTGATGCTCAAGAAGTTCCAATATTAGATGGATCAGCAAAAACATTCATTTCACATATTAGAGATGTCGGATTAAAATTCAGTGATCAACCAATAAAGATTATAAAAATAAATAAATTTATTGAACTTAAAGATGGTAACAAAACTATATCTATAGATAAGTCCAATGTAACTAGTGAAATAGATTTTGAAATAAAATATGATAACAAATTAATCAAAAAACAAAGAAATAAAGTAAATATTTTTGAAGATGATCTTGAACAAATATTTAATTCGAGAACGTTTTGTTTATATGAAGATATTCAAAAATTAAAGAATTTAAATCTAGGTAAAGGTGGTAGCTTGGATAATGCAATTGTCATTAAAAATGATAAAATTTTAAATGAAGATGGCTTGAGAAATGAACTTGAATTTGTCAATCACAAAATTCTTGATTGTATGGGAGACTTATTTTTATCAGGACATAAAATTATTGGTTCTTTAAAATCATCACAGGGTGGACATAGTCTAACAAATCAACTTTTGAGAAAATTATTTAGTGATAATTCAAACTATTCTCTGATAGAAATTAAAGGAAAACAACTACCTCATACATTTACAAACTATCAGAATCTCAAATCAATTGCTTAAAAGTTAGAAATTTCAAATTATTCTGATAAAACAAAATAATGAAGATAAGTTATAATTTTGTTTATCTTGTAATATTTATTTTATTTTTCTCTTGTTCAAAAAAAGAGGAGCAAATCACAATATTAGAGGAAAAAAATTTAGAAACTCAGATGATTGAAGTTTATAAACAAGCGATAGAAGAATTTGAAAAAGGAGATGTGATATTTGCTGCAAAAAAATTTAGTGAGGCTGAGTTACTATATCCACAATCTATCTGGGCCCCAAGAGCAGCTTTAATGTCAGCTTATGTTCATTTCTCGCAAAATTATTACAGCTATGCTATTAATGATTTAGAGCGTTTTTTAATCAAATATAAAAACCATCGACAAACTGATTATGCATATTATCTACTTGCACTGTGTCACTATAATCAGATAATTGATGAAAAAAAAGATTTTAATGAAATTAAGTTAGCTAAAAAGTATTTCGAAATTATAATAAAAGATTATCCTGATACTGAATATGCTGCAGACTCTATATTTAAATTAGAATTAATAATTGAAATAATTGCATCAAAGGAAATGTATTTAGCAAGATACTATACAGATAGAGAAAAATGGATACCTGCAATAAATAGATATAAAAAAGTTGTAAATGAATATAGCACAACCATATATATAGAAGAGGCTTTACATAGACTTGTTGAGTTACACTATAAACTAGGCTTAGTTTCCGAAGCAAAACAATATGCAAATTTGTTAGGATATAACTACAAGTCAAGTGAATGGTACAAAGCTAGTTATGAAATATTTAATAGAGATTATAAAAAAAGAAAAATTATTCCTTCAAATGAAAAGAGTAATATTCTAACAAGATTTAAAAAACTCTTTCTCTAGAAATCTAATTCATGAGCAATGAAAATATTAAAAAACAGTATAATTTAAAGATTAAAGAATTAGATAAACACAATAAATTATATTACAATGATAGCAAACCAATTATTTCAGATTCAAAGTATGATAAATTAAAAAATGAAATACTTGATTTAGAAAAAAAACATAAATTTTTAAGAAATAAAAAATCACCAAGTAAAAAAGTTGGATATAAATCATCAAAATCTTTTGAAAAATATTTACATAAAGTTCCTATGTTATCTTTATCAAATGCATTTAATGAAGAAGATTTAAAGAATTTTGAAAAAAAAATCGTAAATTTTTTAAATAAAAATTTAAGATTTGATTACAGTGTTGAGCCAAAAATTGATGGAATTTCTGCCTCATTAACATATAAAAATAAAAAATTAACCTACGGAGTTTCAAGAGGGGATGGCAAAGTAGGAGAGATAATCACAGAAAATTTAAAGACAATAAAAGATATCCCACAAATAATCAATTACCCGAATTTTCCAGATGAAATTGAGATAAGAGGTGAAGTATTCATTAAAAAAAATGATTTTTTAAAATTTCAAAATGATTTTGCAAATCCTAGAAATGCTGCATCTGGAACTTTAAGGCAAAAAGATCCAAACGAAACGAAAAAAATACCTCTCAATTTTATAGCATATACTTTTGGTTATGTTAAAAATAACCCATTTAAATTTCAATCAGACTATCTAAATGAATTAAAAAATTGGGGTTTTAAAATTAATAAAAATAATAGGCTTTTACCAAATATTAAAGAATTAGTTAAATTCCATAAAAAATTTGAGGATACAAGATTTGACTTGGATTATGATGTTGATGGTCTTGTTTATAAAATTAATGACTTAGAATTACAAAATAGATTAGGATTTACATCTAATGCACCTAGGTGGGCAATTGCGCATAAATTTTCTGCCGATAGCGCTACTACAAAAATATTAAATATTGAAATTCAAGTTGGAAGAACAGGTGCTTTGACACCCGTAGCAAAAGTTGAGCCAGTAAATATTGGAGGTGTAGTTGTTTCAAATGTTACATTGCATAATGAGGATGAAATAGTGAGAAAAGATATAAGAGTAGAAGATGTAGTCAAAATCGAGAGAGCTGGAGACGTAATTCCTCATGTGATTGCAGTGGATAAATCTAAAAGAAATAAAAATTTAGATAGATTTATATTTCCTACAAAATGTCCATCTTGTGGCTCAGACACATTTAAAGAATATAATGAAATTACAAAAAAATATGATGCTGTAAGACGTTGTAATAATGATGGATATGGATGTGAGAGGATTGCTATAGAAAAGATGAAACATTTCATATCAAAAGAGGCATTAAATATAGAAGGATTTGGGAAAAAAGTAGTTGAAAAATTTTGGAATCTAAAATTAATCAAAAAACCTCAAGATATATTTAACTTAAACTTTAAAAGAATTGAAAATCAAGAGGGCTGGGGTAAATTATCAGTTTCTAACTTAAAAAATTCAATTGAAAATTCAAAAAAAGTTTCATTAAAAAGATTTATTTATTCTTTAGGTATAAGGCATATAGGTATCGAAAACTCAAAATTGATAAGTGAAAACATAAAAAACATATCAAATTTAATTATAATTATAAAAAAAAAAAAATTTGAAAAATTCTTGAATATTGACGGAATCGGAGAAACACAAATTAAATCATTGAAGAATTTTTTTTCTATTCAATCAAATATAAATATTGTTGAGGAATTAAATTCAATTTTAAAAATTCAATCAGAAGAAGTTAATAAAAATGGTATATTTAGAAATAAAAAATTTATGTTTACTGGTAAATTAAACGGATTAAGTAGAGCTGAGGCCAAATCTCTAATAGAAAAAAATTCAGGAGTTACCTTAAGTAATGTAGGCAAAAATCTTGATTATCTTATTGCCGGAGACAAACCAACAAAGAGAAAAATTGATCAAGCTAGAAGTCTAGGAATTAAAATTATTTCACAGGAAGAACTAATAAAATTACTTAATTGATTTTATTAACCATTTTTTTTCATCTTTATTTAAATATTTTGAGATTTTTGTATAAATTTCTAAATGATAATTAAATAAATAATTTCTTTCTTTAGAGTTTAACATTTTAAAATTAATCATATCAATATCAATCGGAACAATTGTTAGATTTTTAAAAATTAAATTATTTTTTAGTTTTTTGACATAGACTAAGTTCTCAATCCTAATACCATATTTATTATTTGAGTAATATCCTGGTTCATTACTTAATATCATTCCTTTTTTTAATTTAACTTTATTGTATTTTGAAATTGCTTGAGGACCCTCATGAACATTTAAAAAAAAACCTACACCATGCCCTGTCCCATGAGCATAATCTAAACCAGAATCATTTAGGTATTTTCTTGCTAACTTATCAATTAAGTATCCTCTTGAATATTTTTTCAAATTACAAGTAGCTACTGCAATATGTCCTTTTAAAACCTTTGTGAAATTGTTTTTTATATTTTTTGGAACTTTTCCTGAGCAGGTAGTTCTCGTAACATCTGTTGTCCCCCATTTATATTGCCCTCCAGAATCAATTAATAAAATATCATTTTTATTAATCTTTCTATTGGTTTTTTGAGTAGACTTATAATGTATAATAGCTCCATTTGGACCTGAACCAGCTATAGTATCAAAGCTTGGATATAAATATTTTTTTGATTTTTTTCTGAGTTTTTTTAGTTTTTGCTCAACTGTTTTTTCTGTAACTATTTTTTTGTTTTTTTTAAACCAATATAAAAACTTTGTTAAAGCAATTCCGTCCTCAAGATGAGCTTTCCTAGTATTATAAATTTCGATACTATTTTTAAGTGATTTTAAATCATATATCGGATCTATATCTCTAATTATATCAAATTTGCTTTTTATTATTTGTTGCTCAAATACTGAACATGTATTTTTATCAATAGAAAATTTTTTATATTTAAATTTAGCAATTACTTCAAAAAAATTCTTCTCATCATAAAACTTTAAACCTTTAAAATTTTTTCTTTTTAAATTGGAAGTTTTTTTTATATTGCTAAAAAAATATAATTTTCCTTTATCAGTAACTATTAGTTTACAATTTGCTATTGGGCTGTTAGGCAAATCCTTACCCCGTATATTTAATAACCAATTTACATTTTCACTAGCACTAACGTATAAATAATTTATTTTATTTGTTTTTAAGTATTTTTTTATTTTTTTTAACTTTGAATAATAACTCTCTCCAGTAATACTGTCTTTTAATTTATAAAATGTATTCAATTTTTTATTATATGTATTATTAAAGTTAAATTTAACTGGAAATAAATTTACTTTATTATCGAAATATTTTTCCAGTGTATCTTTTGTAAATAGTTTTGGGTCGAATCCTATTCTATTATTTTTAATATTTAATAAATCTTTTGGCCATTTATGTGGAATTTCTAAAATACTAAAATTTTTGCCTGATTGTTTTTTGGCTTGAAGAGTATATCTGCCATCAACAAATAAGTAATTTTTATTTTTAAATATTAAGGCGAAACCAGCAGATCCTGTAAAATTAGAAACTTTAAATAAATTATTTATTTCAGAGTATTCTGTAAAGTAATTATCATTTTTTGGTATTATGTATCCATCTAAATTATTTTTTCTAAGAAATTTTTTAATTTTCTGAATCACTTCAATTTTTTTTGATATCTTAACCAACCAGGGCTTCTAATTTCATTTTCAAACTCAACATCTTGGTTAAATTCAAAATCATTTTCCTCTTGATCGTTAAAACTATTATTTTTTTTTATAAATTCGTCTGGAAGCTCATCTACAAATCTAGAAGCCATACTATCCATCCAATCACCTTGATAAAATCTATTCATAGAAAATGAGATTTTAGCAATTTTCTTTGCCCTTGTAATTCCAACGTATGCAAGTCTTCTTTCTTCTTCAAGACCATTTTCACCTTTTTCTTCTATACTTTTTTGATGTGGAAAAAGCCCCTCTTCCCAACCAGGCAAGTAGACTACGTTAAACTCTAATCCTTTAGAAGCATGAAGAGTCATCAAATTAACTTTTTCATTTTCCCAGTCTTGATCTAATGAAGTAGCTAGTGCAACGTGTTCTAAAAAACTATCTAAATTATCAAACTCTTTCATGGCATTTAGTAACTCTTTGATATTTTCAAGTCTATTTTCATTTTCTAAGTCTTTTTTATTTTTCAACATCTCACTATATCCAGACTCATCCAAAATAATTTGCAATAATTTATTATGATTAGTCTTTTTCTTTAGATCAAACCTCCATTTATCCAACAGGTTCAACAAAGAAATTAAACCAAATTTTGTTTTTGGTTTAATTTTATTTAACTCTATTAATTTTTTTGAAGCAACTTCTAAAGAACATTTATTGATTTTGGCATACTCAGAAATATTTTTGATTGTTGTGTCCCCAACAGATCTTTTTGGAACATTAATTATTCTCTCAAAAGACAAATCATCCTTCGGTTGATGTATACACCTTAAATAAGCTATACAATCTTTTATTTCAGCTCTTTCATAAAATTTGATGCCGCCTATAATTCTATACGGTATTCCAACCTTTAAAAACCTTTCCTCAAATTCTCTAGTTTGAAAAATTGCTCTAACCAAAATTGCAATATCATTTAGTGAATATTTTGATTTATAATCTTCTATAGTTGAACTAATTTCTGTGGCTTCATCTTTTACATTTCTAAAGCAATCAAGTGTAATAAATTCACCTTCTTCTTGATTTGTATATAATGTTTTGCCAACTCTATTTTGATTGTTTTCTATTAGTTTGGAAGCTACATTTAAAATATTTTGAGTTGATCTATAGTTTTTTTCTAATCGAATAATCTTAGTATTGATATATATTTTGTCGAAATCTAAGAAATTTTTTATTTCAGCACCTCTCCAACTATAAATTGATTGATCATCATCTCCTACGCAACAAATATTCTTATAAGCTGAAGACAAATATTTTAGCCACTCGCTTTGAATAAAATTGGTATCTTGATATTCATCTACTAAAATATATTTAAATTTTTTAGAATAAATAGATGCAATATCATTAAAATTTTTAAAAATCTTAACTGTATGTAAAATTAAATCACTAAAATCTGCCGAATTTAAATCAATTAATTTTTGTTGATAGATTTTATAAATTTTTAAAAAATTTTTTTCTAATATCTCTTTTTTTTTTAAAATCACATCCTCTGGATATAAACCTTTGTTTTTCCATTTATCTATTACTGCCAAAATATATTTCGGTGAAATTTTTTTGATATCTATATTCTCTCCTTTGCAAATATTTTTAATCAATCTTGACTGATCATCTTGATCAAGAATTGTAAAGTTTGATTTTAGCCCAACAGCCTCAGCATGTTTTCTTAAAATTTTTGCACTTATAGAATGAAAAGTTCCTAACCATGGAAGACCAGTAGCATCTTTTCTAAGAAGTCTTGAAACTCTTATCTGCATTTCTTTTGCTGCTTTATTAGTAAAAGTAACTGCAAGAATCTGGCTAGAAAAAGCTTTATGACTTCTAATTATATGAGCAATTCTTGATGTTAATACTTTTGTTTTACCTGATCCAGCCCCCGCAACGATAAGTAGTGGTCCATTTAAATGCAACACTGCTTCTTGTTGCTTTTCATTTAAATTTAACAAATAATCTGAATTTAACATATATTTTATTGTATAAAGCCTTATTAATTTAATGAATAAAATTAAGCAAAATAAAATTACTTTTTCCCTAATCTTAATAGCTATTTTGATAACTTTTTCTTCATTAACAGTTTTATCTTTACCAGTTTTATTTAATTATAAAAGTAAAGTTACAATAATAGAAAAAAATTTTTACAAAAATTTTAAGTTATATCTAAATTCAAAAGGAAATGTTTCATATAAACCATTTCCAAAGCCACACCTATTAGTAGAAAATGCCTCAATTAATTTGTTAAAATCAAATGATAAAGAGAATAAAAGTTTATTAAATGTAAATAATTTAAAGATATTTATCTCCCTTAGAGATATTTTTTTAAGATCTTTTAATAATTTTATTTCAATAGAAATATCAAATTCGAATTTAGAATTTCAATTGTCTGACTTAAAGGAAATTAGAAAACATTTATACAAAAGTGTTAATAACCCAATTATATTTAATAATTGTAAAATATTTATAAAAAATAAAAATAAAGAAGTAATTATAATCTCCCCAACTAAAAAAATTAATTATAAAATTAATAATAAAACCAAAGTTAAAAATTTTACAATAGATGGAGAGATTTTTGGATTAACATTTAAATCTGATTGGAAAAGAAGTTATGAAAATCCTCAAATAAGTAATCATAATATTGAAATATATAATCCAAATATATTTATTAAAAACATATTTAAATTTAGGAATTCAAAAAATTTTCTTGGGCAAACAGAAATAGAATATATTCAAGATAAAATGAAATATGATATAATTTTTAAAAATGATATCATTAATATTACATCTCCAAAAATTGACAAAACAAATTTTAATATAGATGCCAATATCAATCTTAATCCATTTTACTTAAATGGTGAACTTACTATAAAAAATAAAAAAATAGAAAAAATAATTGATAATGTTTTATTAAATCTATTTTTATATGACGAAGATTACTTGGGTAATATTAATGGTATCTTGAAAATTAAATTTAAAGATCTAAAAAACAAATTAATAAATAGCGGAGAAATAGATTTTGTATTTAATGAACAAAAAATAAAATCAAAAAAAGCATATTTTAATTTAGATAAAATTGGTAAAATGAACACAGAAATTAATTACATAAATGATCAAGGAGATATTAAATTTTTATCAAAAAATATTTTATATATTGAAAATCACATTGAATTTGCAAAAGTTTTTCAAATTAGCTCAAAAAAAATTAAAAAAGTTAAACATTTATATTTTGATTTAGAAAAAAATATCGGCGATACTAACTTTTCAATTTCCAATGTTAAAGTTAATAATCAAGAAAAAAAAGAATTACAAAATCAAACTTTTCAGGTAAAAAATATTCAAAATCTAAGGTCACATATAAGACAAATTATTAACTAGCTGGATTAATCATTTTTAAAGGATCAACTAGTAAATTATATTCTTCTTCTTTAATTAAACCTGATTTTATTGCTTCGTCTTTAAGTTTAGTGTTATTTTTCAGCGCATTTTTTGCAATTTCTGCAGCTTTATCGTATCCAATTTTGGGTGCTAAGGCAGTGACTAGCATCAATGAGTTTTCCAAGTGTTCTTTAATTCTTTTTTTATTGGCTCTTATTCCTTTAACGCAGTATAAGCTAAAGTTTTTTACACTATCACCTAAAATTTCAATTGATTGTAAAATGTTATAAGCAATTAAAGGTTTAAATACATTTAATTCAAAATGTCCATGGCTACCTGCAACAGTTATGCCAGTGTGGTTTCCAATAACCTTAGCACAAACCATTGTAACCGCTTCACATTGTGTAGGATTAACTTTTCCAGGCATAATTGAAGACCCTGGCTCATTTTCTGGAAGCAAAAGTTCGCCATAGCCTGCCCGAGGTCCAGAACCTAAAAATCTTATATCGTTTGAAATCTTCATTAGAGCTACGGCACATGAGTTCAAAGATCCAGAAAAATTTACTATTGCATCATGAGCCGCTAATTCGGAAAATTTATTTGGAGCAGGTTTAAAATTTATTTTACAAAATTTTTTTATTTCTTTAATTATTTTTTTATCAAAATTCCTACTCGTATTTATACCTGTTCCAACTGCAGTCCCGCCCTGAGCCAAATAATAAATGTCATTTAGACAATAATTTATTCTTTCTATACTTTTTTTTACTTGCTCGTGATATCCAGAAAATTCTTGACCTAGTGAAAGAGGTGTAGCATCTTGTAGATGTGTTCTACCAATTTTTACTATTTTTTTAAATTCATTACTCTTTTTTGCTAATGAATTTTTTAATAATTTTAAACTTGGTAAAAGTTTATTAATAGTTTCAATTGCAATTGAGATATGCATTGCAGTTGGAAAAACATCATTAGTTGATTGTGATTTATTAACATGATCATTAGGGTGTACAGGTTTCTTCGATCCCTTTTTACCCTTCATAATTTCTATAGCTCTATTTGCAATAACTTCATTAACATTCATATTTGTTTGTGTACCAGAGCCTGTTTGCCAGACTTTTAGAGGAAAATTTTCTTTCATTTTACCACCTATAACTTCATTTGATGCTTTAATTATTGCTTTTGAAATATTGCGTGAAATTAATCCGTCTCTTTCATGAACTATAGCAGCACTCCTTTTAATGATTGCAATAGATCTTATTATTGATTCTGGCACATATATTCTACCAATATTAAAAAATTTTTTCGATCTTTGAGTTGAAGCACCCCAATATTTATCACTTGGCACTTTTATACCGCCTATGCTATCAAATTCTTTTCTTGTCTTCATTTGTTTGAAAAAATAACTAAATAATTTATATACTAGTTTTTATTAATCTTACAGGAGTAAAATGACAAATTTTCAAAAAGTAAAAAATTTTATGGAGACTTTTGGCCAAGAAGTTAAATCCAGACCATCTTTCAGTTCAGAAAAAATTAATATGCTTAGATATAATTTGATTAAAGAGGAATTAGATGAATTTAAACAAGCTTTAGATAATAATGATATCTTGGAAGCAGCTGATGCTTTAACAGATATTTTATATGTAACATATGGAGCAGGACATGCATTTGGAATTGATTTAGACGCATGTTTCGATGAAGTTCAAAATTCTAATATGAGTAAACTTGGATCAGATGGTAAACCAATCTATAATGATCAAGGTAAAGTAATGAAAGGTCCGAATTATTTTAAACCAGACTTATCTAAATATATCAAGTAATTCGAAGCCAATCTGGTTTTTTGACTTTTATTTTGGCGGAACCACAATTTAATATTTTATCAAAATCAAATTTTTCATTTTTTATTTTGATTATAGCGTAAGGGTAATCATCTTTAATTAGTACTTTTCCTATTTCATCTTTCTCAAAAGATATCACATCATCTTTTAGATCACCTTCTATTACTTCAATTGGAAAAAGACGTTTATTCAACTTATCTTTTAATTTAATCCTAGCGGTATTCTCCTGACCCACGTAACAACCTTTTTTAAAGTCTATTGCTTTCAATTCATCAAAATTACACTCAATACCAAAAAGTTTATTTTGAAGTTTATCAGTATTTTTTTGTGGAATACCAATTTCATGACTCAATTTGTAATATTCGTTTTCATCTGCACTTTGAAGCCCAAGTTTTTTTAATGATAAATATAATTTTTCTAAATTAGTTACTAATCTTGCTCCAAGCTCTATATTTCTAGGATCTAAAAAAATACTATCCTCTCTAAATTTAATTGTACAACCAGCATTAGAATTTGAATTTTTCATGTCCAAAAATTTTTCTTTACTAATAACTGCAACAACAAATTCATTACTTAAATTTAAAATTTCTACTTTTGATCTTAGTTTGTATAAATTTAATTGATTAAATAAATTATCTATATTTTTTTTCTCACAATCTAAAAAATATCCAGACTTATGTTTTAATATATTGAAGTCATACAGATATTTTCCCTGCGGAGTAAGTAAAGCAGAATAGCACGAATTTTTTTCATCTACTTTGTTGATATTATTTGTGACTATATTTTGTAGAAATTCTTTACAGTCTTCACCCGAAACATACAATAGTCCTCTGTCCTCTAAGATATAAACATTATTTTTTTTCATGATTGATTGGTTTAAGATAATAATATAGTAACGATTTCATAAAATGTTAGACCTTATTATAAAAAATGGAGAGTGTTATATCGACGGAAAAATTAATAAGACTAATATTGGAATTCAGAATGGAAAAATCTCAATAATTGGTGATTTAAACAATGAACAAAGTAAAGAAACTATTGATGCAAGCAATTTATTAGTTTTACCTGGTTGCATGGATACCCAAGTTCATTTCCGTGAGCCTGGATCAACTAATGCAGAGGACTTACATACTGGAAGTAAAGCAGCTATTGCCGGTGGTATAACAAGTGTATTTGAGATGCCAAATACAAATCCCCCAACAGCAAATATGAAAGAATTTAATAACAAGTTAAATCTTGCTAAAAATAGGATGTATTCAAATTATGCTTTTTATTTTGGAGCAACTCCTGATAATTCAACTGATTTAGCAAAGCTTAAAGGTATAGATGGATGTTGTGGAGTAAAGCTTTTTGCGGGTTCCTCAACTGGAAATTTATTAGTTGATAAAGAAGAAGATATTGAAAAGGTATTCCAAAATACTTCAAAAATAGTTGCAGTTCATTCTGAAGATGAAGAAATAATTAATTTAAGAAAAAAATTAATTGAAAAAGGTAATGTTCAGACTCATCCTGTATGGAGGAATGAAGAATGTGCAATGTCATCTACAAGAAGGATTGTTAGGATTGCTAAAAGACTTAATAAAAAAGCACACATATTACACGTTACAACAAAAGAAGAAGTAGATTTTCTTTCTCAAAATAAAGGAAACATAACTTTTGAAATTACTCCACAACATCTAACAATATTTGCACCAGATTGTTATGACAAACTTGGAACCTTTGCGCAGATGAACCCTCCTTTGAGAGACAAGTCTCATTATGATAGATTGTGGTACGCTATTCGAAATAACTATAATGATACTATCGGTTCAGACCATGCACCGCACCTAAAAGAAAACAAATTAAAAGAATATCCTCAATCACCATCTGGTATGCCAGGTGTGCAAACATTATTACCCGTTATGCTAAATCATGTGAATGACAAAAAACTTACTTTAGATCAGCTAATCAAACTTCTTTGTGAAAATCCAGTTTCAGTATTTGGTATTAAAAATAAGGGATTTATCAAAAAAGATTATGATGCAGACTTTACAATAATAGATATGAATAGAACAATTGAAATAAAAAACGAAAATATTCACAGTAAATGTGGATGGAGCCCGTTTGATGGCTATAAATTTAAAGGTTCACCTGTTTATACAATTATTAATGGAGATGTTAAAATGAAAGAAGATGAAATTTTAGGAGATCCTTCTGGTAAACCAATATTATTTGATTAATTTATATAGTTTTACTTGAATACATATTTACAAGTGTCACTCCAACAACTATTAGAAACATACCTAATATAGCTTGCCAACTTAAAGATTGTTTAAAAAAAATATATCCCAATATTGCAATTGTAAAAATACCAAGTCCACTCCATGTTCCATAAACAATTGCAATTGGTAATTTATCGACAACAAACGTAAGTAAATAAAAAGCAGATAAATAAAATCCAGCCAAAAATACTGTTGGTGTTACTTTTGTGAAGTTTTGAGTGACAGGAAGAAGCATTGTTCCACAAACTTCACAGATAATTGCTCCTACTAAAAAAAGATATGTCTTAAGCATTATTTTAAAATATTGCTATTTATTAAGTTTTCTTTTATCTCATCAAGGATAGCAGGATCATCAATCGTTGCAGGCATTTTATATTCTTCTTTGTCAGCAATTTTTCTAATTGTTCCTCTTAATATTTTTCCAGATCTAGTTTTGGGTAATCTTTTAACTACAATTGCTATTTTAAAAGCTGCAACAGGTCCAACTTTATCTCTAACCATTTGTACACACTCTTTTGAAATAGTCTCATTATCCTTAGAAACTCCTGCTTTTAGAGCAATTAAACCAATTGGTAATTGTCCTTTCAGCTGATCTTTTATTCCTATAACAGCACACTCAGCAACAGACTGATGTTCAGACAAAACTTCTTCTATTGCACCAGTTGAAAGTCTATGACCTGCAACATTTATTATGTCATCTGTTCTAGACATAATCCAAATATATCCATCATCATCAATATGCCCTGCATCGTAAGTTTGGTAGTAGCCATTATAATTTGACATATAATTTTCTTTATATCTCTCATCTGCATTCCATAAAGTTGGAAAAGTACCTGGAGGAAGTGGAAGTTTAACCACAATATCTCCCATCTCATTTGGTTTAGCTATTGTTTGATCGGGTTTAATTATTTTTACATCATAACCTGGGACCGCTTTGCAAGCAGATCCATATTTTGTTTCTTGCATTTCTATTCCAGTACAATTTGAACTTATCGCCCAACTCGTTTCAGTTTGCCACCAATGGTCAATTACGGGAACTTTAAGTAAATTCTCAGCCCATTTAATAGTATCAGGGTCTGCTCTTTCACCTGCTAAAAATAATGACTCAAATGAACTTAAATCATATTTAGAAAAAAACTTACCTTCTGGATCTTCTTTTTTTATTGCTCTAAATGCAGTTGGCGCTGTGAATAAAGATTTAATTTTATATTCTGAGATTATTCTCCAAAATACTCCAGCATCAGGAGTACCAACAGGTTTGCCCTCAAATAAAAGAGTTGTACAACCTTTGAATAACGGAGCATAGACAATATAGGAATGTCCTACTATCCAACCAATATCACTTGCTGACCACCATACATCATCTTGATCAATGTTATAAATATTTTTCATTGTCCATTTAAGAGCAACTATGTGACCACCAATATCTCGAACAATCCCCTTTGGAATACCAGTGGTTCCTGAAGTATAAAGGATGTAAGCATAATCATTGGCACCCATCTCAACACAATCTTTATCATCTGCTCCAGATAGTGCTTCATCCCAACTTATTTCTAATGGTTTATTTAATTTTACCTCGTGTCCTTTTCTTTGAAATAATATTACTTTTTCAACTTGGTGTTTTGCTAATTTTAAAGCCCCATCTACAAGTGGTCTATATTCAACTGTTCTTCCAGGCTCAAATCCACATGATGCTGTAATTAAAATTTTAGCTTTACTATCATCAATTCTGCTAGCTAATTCATTTGAGGCAAAACCACCGAATACAACAGAGTGAATTGCTCCAATTCTCCCACATGCAAGCATCGCAACCACCGCTTCTGGTATCATCGGCATATAAATTATTACTCGATCTCCTTTTTTAACTCCTTGCTTATCTAAAGCACCTGCAAATTTTGAAACTTTTTCTTTTAATTCTTTGAAAGTGAACTTTGCTTTACTTTCTGTTATAGGACTGTCATAGATTAAAGCAGTTTTATCACCCCTTCCTTGATCAATGTGAAGGTCTAAGGCGTTGTAGCATGTATTTGTTACACCATCTTCAAACCATTTATAGAAAGGAGGGTTGTCTTTTTTTAAAATCTTAGTTGGTTTTTTGAACCAAAACACATCCTCAGAAACTTTCCGCCAAAATTCCTCAGGATTTTTTAGAGATTCGTGGTAAATTTCTTTGTATTTTCTGTTCATTTTGATTTGCTTTTTGGTGTCATTTTTCTATTGAATTTATGCAACAGGTTGTATTTAATTTTAAAAAGTCAGTAAAATCAACACTTATAACGCGGCAAAAAGTCTTCAACAAACCAATTTAATTTGATATTAAGCCCCTAACTTTGGAGAAACCTTTGTGGTTTGTCCGTAGTTTAAATTTAAACTAAAAAAAACTAACGAGAGGGAGTTTTTTATGAAAAAACTTAAAATGTTTGCATTAGCAGCAGCGGCTCTATTTGGTCTTACTGGTGCAGCAAACGCAGCAACTGCTATGTTAGCTTCTGACGACTTCGTTGGGATTTCCTTTTGGGTAATCGCAATGGGTATGGCAGCAGCTACAGTATTCTTCTTCATGGAAAGAAATACTGTTGCAGCAGGCTGGAAAACTTCAGTAACAGTAGCTGGTCTTGTAACTGGTGTTGCATTCATTCACTACATGTACATGAGAGATGTATGGGTAATGACTGGAGATTCTCCAACAGTATATAGATATATTGATTGGTTAATCACTGTACCATTACAGATGATCGAGTTTTACTTAATTCTAGCAGCAGTTAAGAAAATCCCAGGAGCAATCTTCTGGAGATTATTAATTGGTTCGCTTGTGATGTTAATTGGTGGATACTTAGGAGAAGCAGGTTACATCAATGCTATGCTTGGTTTTATAGTCGGTATGGCTGGATGGATCTACATCTTATATGAAGTATTCTCTGGTGAAGCTGGAAAAATTGCAGCTAAAACTGGAAACAAGCCATTAGCAACTGCATGGGGTGCTATGAGAATGATCGTAACAATCGGTTGGGCTATTTACCCATTAGGTTACATTTTTGGTTACCTAGTAGGTGGAGTAGACGCTAACTCATTGAACGTGATTTACAACTTAGCAGACTTCATCAACAAAATTGCTTTTGGTCTAGTAATCTGGTCAGCAGCAGTTTCACAAGGTGGAGCACGAGCTAGATAATTAGCTTTTAATATTAAAAAGAGGGCGGGTATGCTAAAACATACCTGCCTTTTTTTTTGGTCTAAAAATGAAAATGCTAAATTTCAAAAATTTGCCGCAGTCGCAAATTAGTTTATAAGAATTATTTATTAAATATGGCAAAAATCAAATATATAGAATTTAATGGTACAGAACACGAAGCAGATGTTGCTAATGGTCTTAGTGTAATGGAAGGTGCTATACAAAATGATATTCCAGGCATAGATGCAGATTGTGGAGGTGGAATGTCATGTGCAACTTGTCATGTATATATTAATGATGACGAATGGTTCAGAAAACTCCCAGAAAAAGAAATGGGTGAAGATGATATGTTAGATCAAGCCTTTGAACCCAAATCTAATAGCAGATTAAGTTGCCAATTAATCGTCTCTGATGATTTAGATGGATTGACAGTCCATATGCCGGAGAAACAAGTTTAATGATTAAAACAGATGTAGTCATTATTGGAGCAGGACCTACCGGTTTATTCTGTGCACACCAATTAGGGATAATCGGATTAAAATGTGAAATTGTAGACAATTTAGATAAAATTGGAGGACAATGTATTGAGCTTTATCCAGACAAACCAATTTATGATATTCCTGCAGTTCCTAAATGTACAGGAGAAGAGCTTACAAATAATTTAATTAAACAAATAAAACCTTTTAATTTTAACTTTCATTTAAGTGACAGAGTTCAAGAATTAAAAAATGAAAACAATAAATGGTTAGTTAAAACATTAAATGGAAAAGAATTTGAAACACCTAATATTGTCATAGCAGGTGGCGTAGGTTCTTTTGAACCAAGAAAATTTCCAACCAAAAGCACCGAAAAGTATCACGGAAAATCAGTTTTATATTCAATAAAAGACAAAACTATATTTAAAGATAAATCAGTAGTTATATTTGGAGGTGGAGATAGTGCACTTGATTGGGCTATAGAATTATCTAATTCATCTAAAGTAACACTTGTTCATAGAAGAGATGAGTTTAGAGGAGCTCCCGCAAGTGTTCAAAAAATAAAAGAATTAAGTGATAATAAAACTATCAATTTAATTACCAAATATTCAATTAAAGATGTTAAAGGAAATGGCTCATTAGAAAGTGTCGAAATCAAAAGTGAATCAGGTGAAAGTAAAGTTATAAAAGCCGATTATGTATTAGGTTTTTTTGGATTAATAATGCAATTAGGACCAATCGCGGAGTGGGGTTTAAATTTAGATAAAAAAACAATTCCCGTAAATACTGAGAATTTTGAAACAAATAAAAAAGGAATATTTGCAATTGGGGATATCTGTACTTATCCAGGTAAATTAAAGTTAATACTTTCAGGTTTTCATGAAGGAGCTTTAGCTGCAAGAGGCTGCTTTAAATATGCAAGACCTGATGAAAAATATAGATTTGAATTTACAACTGCATCCAGCACTATCAAAGATAGATTGGGTGTTAAAGAATGATTGAACTCTTTACTGCTGATACTCCTAATGGGTGGAAAATTAGCATAATGCTCGAGGAAATTGATTTTAAATACAAAATAACAAAAGTTAATTTAAGTGGAGATCAATTTAAACCAGAATTTAAAAAAATAAGTCCCTTTAATAAAATTCCTGTAATTATAGATCATGAGAATAATAAGACCGTATTTGAGTCTGGAGTTATACTTATGTATTTAGGTGAGAAAAGTAAGAAACTCTATCCTGAAGCAGATAGGCTAGAGATAAATCAGTGGTTGATGGCTCAAATGGCTATCGTTGGTCCAATGATAGGCCAACATCACCAATTTCATTATTATCACCAAGGAAAAAGTGAGTGGGGTGAGGAAAGATACTTCAAAATCACCAGAAAAATTTATGAAGATCTTGAAGCAAGATTGGATCAAAGTAAGTTTTTAGCAAATGATCAATATTCTATAGCTGATATTGCTACATGGTCTTGGATTGCAAGACATAAAAGACACGATATTGGATTAAATAATTTTGAAAACCTATCTAGATGGTTTGTTGAAATTGCTGAACGTCCAGCTGTAATCAAAGGCTTTAAGGCATTAAACAAAGATGCTGAGATAGATTTTCCTTAGTCGTCAGCGTAAACTTTTTCGTCTTTTTCGTGTTTTTCTTGAGCTGCAATACAAAGAGTTGCAACTGGTCTTGCCATTAATCTTTTCAAACCAATAGGCTCTCCGGTTTCTTCACAAAAACCATAAGTTCCATCTTGAATTTTCTTTAATGCGCCATCTATTTTAGAAATTAATTTGATTTGTCTATTAATAGCTCTCATTTCAACATTTTTTTCTGTATAAGAACTTGCTTGATCAACAATGTCAGCTGATGCACTATTATCATCCATAGATGCTTGAAAGATGGCTTCGTTGTTAGATCTTTTTAAATCTTTTTTCCACTCCATTAATTTCATCTTAAAATATGCTAAATGTTTAGCGCACATGTATTTCTCCTTTTCTTTTGGAGTATAAGTTTTTGAAATTCTTACCATACTAAGCTATTTTGAGTTGGTGAATATATTCATGAATAAATGAGTGTCAAGAACGGTTTATTCATATAGATTGATGAAAATGGCCTTAAATAAAAGAAATATAAATAATATTTTTTATATTTTTGTAACGTCACATTTAATTCTATGGACAATTGTTCCAACTATTACAAATTCAAATTTACCTTTAGATACAATTGAAGCTTTGGCTTGGGGTAGTAATTTAGATTGGGGATTTAATAAACATCCTCCATTGAAAGCCTTTTTTACGGAAGTTTTTTTTCAAATATTCGGACCACAAGATTGGGCTTACTATTTTTTGAGTCAAATTTTTGTAGTAGTGTCTTTTTTCATTATTTTTAAACTATCCCAGGAAATTCTAAATGAT
>CACNTW010000016.1 GCA_902623495.1 uncultured Pelagibacteraceae bacterium
TAAAAATACCGCTATTAATGCGACAAAAAATAAACATATAAAGAGCATAAATAATATTAAAAATGACAAAATAAAAAACTCACTGTTAGAGCTAAGTAAACATTTTAAAATAAAATGAAAAAAATAATTCTTGTCTCAATTTTAATTTTTTTTAATTTCATTAATGCTAATTCTGAAGTTAAACCAATTTTAGTAGGGAATGCAGACTCAAAAGTTAAGTTGATGGTTTTTGAATCTTTAACTTGCAGTTTTTGTGCAAATTTTCATAAAAATATTTATCCTAAACTAAAAGAGGATTTTATTGATAAAGGATTGATCTCAATAGAATTTAAAAGCTTCCCATTAGACATCATTGCATTTAATGCAACTAAATTAGCGCATTGTAGAAATGATGGTGAGCATGAAATTTTGCATCACCTTTATTTAAATCAAGATAAGTGGATCAAGGGAAAAAATGAATTAGAAGCAAATCAAGCAATGAAAAAATTTATTGATAATACTGAATATAATCTTGATTTTGATAAGTGCTTGGCTGATAAAAAGATAGAGGATCACATTTTAGAAGACCGAATCGAAGGTGTTAAAAAGTACAAAGTGGATTCTACTCCTACAGTCATAATTAACGGAAAAAAGTTTGAAAATCACTCAAACTACAAAAAATTAAAAAAATACATTGAAAAACTGATATAAGTCAGTGAATGGAATTTAAAAAAATCCAAATAAATGGATTTAAGTCTTTTGCTGAAAAAACAAATTTCCTCATTGAAGAAGGTTTAACTGGAATAGTTGGCCCAAACGGTTGTGGCAAATCAAATATAGTGGAGTCGTTGCGATGGTGTATGGGTGAGACATCGGCAAAAAGTATGAGAGGTTCAGGAATGGAAGACGTTATATTTTCTGGAACTTCAAACAAACCATCAAAAAATATTGCAGAAGTTTTGGTGAGCTTATCAAATGACAACAAGGATGGTCCTTTACAATATAATGAGCTCGATGAAATTGAAATAAGAAGAAAAATAGAAAAAGATAAAGGCTCAAAATTTTATATAAATGGGAAAGAAGTTAGAGCTAAAGATGCTCAAATGTTTTTTGCAGATTTGTCAACAGGTGCTCATTCACCTTCGATTATTAGTCAAGGTAGAATTGGAGCATTGGTTACGGCAAAACCTTCAGATCGAAGAGCTATTTTAGAAGAAGCAGCTGGTATAGCAGGTTTACATGTTAGAAGACACGAAGCAGAATTACGATTAGGCGCAGCAGAAAATAATTTAAAAAGGGCAGATGAATTAAGAAGACAACAGGAAAGACAATTAGCAAATTTGCAAAAGCAAGCTGAAGAGGCTGCAAAATACAAATCTATTTCAGAAGAAATAAAAAAAGTTGAGGCAGGTTTATATTATTTACGTCTTTTAGAAATTGATAATGAAATTAAAGTAGAGAATGAGATCAACAATGAGGCTGATGATCAAGTTAAGTCCTTCAATGATAAATTAGAGGATTTAAGCATGAAAATTATTGAAAAGAATAAAAATGTAAATCCTATAAGAGAAAAAAATCAAGAAAACTTGTCAAAAATTCAAAGATTAAATCTAGAGTTAAAAAGTTTAGATGAGGAAAAAGACAGGGTTAATGATGAAATACAATCAATTAGAAAGGCTTTAGGTGTAATTGATGAGGATATTGTTAGAGAAAAAAGCATAATCATTGATGCAAACTCTAATGAAAAAAGACTTAGAGAAGAAAAAGAAAATTTAATTACAGTCGATTCAAAATATTATGAAACTGAAAAATTGTCAGGTTTAGATTTGGTAAATGCAAAAGGAAAATTAAAAGATGAGCAAGATAAATTAGAGAGAATACTAGAAAATCTAAACCTTGATACTCTAAAAAAGAACTCAGAAACTATTGATTTAGCAAGTGAGCAGTTAGATAAAGCAAAAGAAATGCTCTCAGAGAATAATATCAATGGTGCAACTAATTTAATAGATGAATGCAAAATAAATCTTTCATTTTTAAAAATGAAAATTAATGAAATGCATGACAACGATTTAGCGATAATAGTAACTAAGAAAAACGAAGAAATCAAAAGTCTACAAGAAGAATACGCTGAAGCATTTAGTACAAATCAAAATATTAAAAAAGAGTCAATAAAAAGAAGTGAAAGAATTAAAATAATTGACCAAGAAATAGAAAGTTGGAAAAACTTATTGGTAAATTCTGAAAAAATGATTAATGAATTAAATAGTAGAAAAGATACTCAACAAAAAAAATTAGATAGCCTTGAAAAACAACCTCAAACACAAGCTGAAAGAAAAGGACAAATATCAGAAAGTTTAAGAATTTCTGAAAAAGAAAAAAGTGATAATGAAATATTAATAGATGAGCTAGATAAAGAGATTAACGAATTAAGAAGTAATCTAAATACAACAAAAGAAGAGTCTATTGAGATAAGAGAACGAAAGGCAAGCTCTGGAGCAACAATCGATGGTTTGAATAAAAGAAGAAATGATTTGCTAGAAAGAGTATCAACAGAACTTAATTTAAAAGAAGAAGAGATACTGAATTTTTCAAACTTAAAAGATGTATCTGAATATCCAGATACAGTAACACAAGAGGAATTACTTGATGAAAGAAAAAGGGAAAGAGAAAAATTAGGCTCGGTTAACTTAAGAGCAGATGAAGAGACTTCAAAATATGAAGATGAAATTAAGAAAATGGAAAAAGATAGACAAGATTTAGTAACTGCAATTATAAAGTTAAAAGAAAGTATTACTGAACTCAATCAGAAAGGTAGGGAAAGACTTCTAGATGCTTTTGAGAAAGTGAATAGAAAGTTCAATGAAGTTTATACCAAATTATTTAATGGGGGTAGTGCAAAACTAGAGCTAGTAGACTCTGATGATCCTTTAGATGCAGGATTAGAAATGTTGGTAAGTCCACCAGGAAAAAGATTACAATCAATAACTTTATTATCTGGAGGTGAACAAGCCCTGACTGCTTTATCTTTAATCTTTGCAGTGTTTCTTACTAATCCAGCTCCAATATGTGTTCTCGATGAAGTAGACGCACCTCTAGATGATGCGAATGTAACAAGATTTTGCAATCTTTTGACGGAACTAACTAAAATTACATCTACAAGATTTATTATTGTAACTCACCACGCTCTAACCATGTCTAAAATGGACAGACTATACGGCGTAACAATGCCAGAAAAAGGAATTAGCCAACTAGTTGCTGTAGATCTTCAAAAAGCAGAGAGTATGGTTGCTTAATAATGGATGAAGACCAGTTTAAAACTCGCCTAAAAATTGCAAAAAATAAAACTGACAAAGACAAAAAATCTGAAGAGGGAAATAAAGGCTCAAGTATGGGGTCAGCCTTCAAAATGAGCACGGAATTGGTATCTGCAGTAGCTGTTGGGACAATTATTGGGTTTATTTTAGACAATTGGTTTGGTACTAAACCCTGGTTAATTTTAATATTTTTTTTTATTGGTGTAATAGCTGGAATTATGAACGTTATTAGATCAGCAAAAAAAATGCAAAAATAGTAGGCAAATGGCAGCAAATCCAATGTACCAATTCAACGTGTACCGAATTGGTCCAGAAATTAAAATAAATAACATAGATATTTCATTCACAAACGCGAGTTTGTTTATGGTCATAAGTTCACTAGCAATATTAATTATTTTTAATTTAGGCACGAAGAGATCTATAATACCAAATAAAATTCAATTACTTGCGGAACTCAGTTACTCTTTTATCTCAAAAATGATAAGTGATACAGCTGGATCGAAAGCTAAGCCTTACTTTTCTTTCATATTTTCTTTATTCATGTTTGTTTTATTTTGTAACATGTTTGGGATGATACCATACTCTTTTACTGTCACTAGCCACATAATTGTAACTTTTGTATTAGCAGCATTTATATTTATAGGAGTAACAATAATTGGATTTATTAAACATGGACTTGGATACTTAAAACTTTTTGTACCAAGTGGTGTTCCAATGGTTTTATTGCCATTAATAGTTGTTATAGAAATAATTTCATACTTAAGTAGACCAATTAGTTTATCAGTTAGATTGTTTGCAAATATGATGGCAGGCCATACGATGATGAAAGTTTTTGGAGGTTTCGTAGTTAGCTTAGGAATTGTTGGGGGCTGGCTACCACTAGGTTTTTCAGTTGCATTAACAGGTTTGGAGATATTAGTTGCTTTTCTTCAAGCATATGTATTTGCAATTTTAACATGTATCTATTTGAATGATGCATTAAATTTACACCATTAATTAACATAAGGAGGATATAATGGAATTAGAAGCAGCAAAAATGATAGGAGCAGGACTAGCAGCAATTGCACTTGCAGGTGCAGGAGTTGGAATTGGGATAATTTTTGGAAATTATCTTTCAGGTGCAATGAGAAATCCATCTGCAGCTCAAAAGCAGTTTCCAAACTTGCTATTAGGCTTTGCATTAGCGGAAGCGACTGGTTTATTTGGATTAGTTGTTGCATTAATTATTCTTTTCGCGTTTTAATTAATGTTGAAAAAGATAATTTTTCAATTTCTAGCTTTAAGTCTTATCTTTACTTATAGCGCTCAAAGCGCTGAGAGTGGAGGTATGCCCCAGCTTAATCCAGAGTTTTGGATATCTCAAATTTTTTGGTTAGTACTTACCTTTGGATTATTGTTTATAATTTTATCTAAGTTCATATTACCAAAGATTAGTAACAATCTTGAAACCAGAAAATCACAAATCTTAGAGAATATCGAAACTGCAGACAAGCAACGGGAAGAAACTGAAAAAAAAGTTAAAGAATTTGATAAAATTATCAATGATACAAAAGTCGAAGCAAAAAACTTTTTTAATAGTGAAAGACAAAAAGTTTTGGACGATATAAACAATAAAAGATTATCTTTAGAAAAGGATATCGAAAAAGAAATAATAAAAGCTGAAGAAGAAATAGACCAATTAAAAAAAACTTCTCAAGAGAAAATTACTAAAATTGCAATTGAGACATCCTCCGATCTAGTTAAACAATTAATTGGTGAAGACATAAATAAAAGTAGTCTTTCAGCCATAGTTGAAGATCTTTCTAAAAAAGAAATGGAAAAACATAATGGCATTTGATGCAACATTTTGGGTAGCAGTTTCTTTTGTAATATTTTTTGGAGCGCTAATTTATTTAAAAGTTCCACAAAATGTTAATAATTTATTGAGCAAAATGATTACTGATATCAAAAATGAAATTGATGAAAGTGAAAAACTCCGAGCTGAGTCTAAAAGACTATTAGATGAGGCGCAAAAGAAACTAGATACTGCAAAAATTGAGAGTGAAAAGATTATGCAGCAGTCAAAAGATGAAACTGAAAGATTTGTAATTGAAATGAATGACAAATTTCATAAATCAGCTGAACTCAAGAAAAGTCTGGCAGAAACCAAAATCTCGCAAATGAAAGATAATGCCATTAAAGAAATTAAAGATGCATCAATTAACATTGCTGTAGAATCTGTGAAAAAAATTATTACAACATCTGTCGATAAGTCTAAACTTGACAATTTGTTTAATAAAAATCTTGAAGAAACAAAGACAGAATTAAAGAAAATAAGTTCGTAAACTAAGATAGTTTATCAAATTTTATAAAAATAATGTAAATTAAGAAATATGAATTCCATTGTAATTGGATCAGGTTTTGGTGGTATGGCGGCAGCTCTCAGACTTCGAGCAAAAGGTCATAAAGTTACTTTAATTGAAAAACAAAAAGATTTAGGTGGAAGAGCGAGAGTATTTAAAAGTAATGGGTTTACTTATGATGGTGGACCAACTGTAATAACTGCTCCTTATTTAATTTATGAAATTTTTAAACTTTTTAATAAAAATCCAGATGATTATATAAAAATAAAAGATTTAGATACTTGGTACAGATTTGTTTTCGAAGATGGAAGCCATTTTGATTACTCAGCCGATGAAAAGAAAATGGAAGAACAGATTGCAATAATTAATCATAAAGATGTTGCGGGTTACAGAAATTTACTTAAATTTACAAAAAAAATATTTGATAAGGGTTATTCAGAATTATCAGATGTGCCATTTGATAAACCTTCATTTATGTTTAAGCAAATTCCTGCATTGCTAAGTTTAAAAAGTTATAAATCTGTTTATTCTTTGGTTAGCGGTTTTATTGAAAATGAAAAACTAAGAAGGCTATTTAGTATGCACCCATTATTGGTGGGTGGAAACCCTTTTACTACAACCTCTATATATGGATTAATTTTATATTTAGAAAAAAAATGGGGAATTCATTACTCTATGGGTGGAACAGGACAAATCATAAAAGGATTTGAGAAATTGATGTTAGAAGAAGATGTTACAATTATTAAAGGTAAAGAAGTTAAAAACTTGCTTACAGAAAATAAAAAAGTTGTCGGAGTTGTGACAAGTGAAGATAAGGAAATTAAAGCAGATAACGTAGTTTGTAACGCAGATCCTCCCGGCGTTTATTCCAAAATGCTAAACAATCAAAAATATAACACTTTATTTAATTGGAAGATAAATAGAATGGAATATTCAATGGGATTATTTGTTTATTATTTTGGAACGAAAAAAAAATATCAAAATGTTGAGCATCATACTATAAAGTTTGGCGATAAGTACAAAGAACACTTGGATGATATATTTGTAAACAAAAAATTAAATAACGATATAAGCTATTACCTACATAGACCTACCGCAACAGATTCAAGTATGGCACCAAAAGACCATGATTGCTTTTATGTATTAGTGCCTGTACCTAATAATAAATCAGGAATAGACTGGTCAGTCGAAGGTGAGAATTTAAAAAAACTTGTAATAGATAAAATGGAAAAAAGTTTATTACCAAATTTAAGAGAAAATATTGTAGATGATTTTTATTTAACCCCTGATTATTTTGAAAATGAATTAAATACAAAATATGGCTCGGGTTTTTCAATTCAGCCCAAATTTTCTCAATCAGCATACTTTAGATTTCATAACAAATCTGAGGTTTATGAAGGTTTATATTTTGTTGGAGCAGGCACTCATCCTGGGGCAGGTGTACCAGGAGTACTATCATCTGCCAAGGTCTTAGATAAAATTTTGTGATGAATGAACAAAATTATTTATCGTTATATGCTAAATCTTTTAATTGGGCAGGTTTCTTTTTGCCAAAACAAGTCTACTCTGAATGTTCTAATTTGTATGATTTTTGTAGATACATAGACAATTTAGCAGATGAAAAAGGTGATCTTGATACAAAATTAAAAAATTTCAATAATTTCAAACAAGATTTCAAATTAAAGAATAAAAATAATCAAATAATTAAAAACATGTGGGCTTTAATAAATAAATTTGGAATATCACAAAAAATAATTGATGATTTATTCGATGGAGTCGAGGCTGATATAAAATCAAAAGTAGAAATCAAAACTGACAAAGATCTGTATGTTTATTCATATAGAGTGGCTGGAACGGTTGGATTAATGATGGCAAAAATTTTAAATGTCAAAGAAAGATCAGCACTTTTAGGAGCAATTGACTTGGGTATTGCGATGCAATTAACAAATATTTCAAGAGATGTTATTGAAGATGAAAGCAATAATAGGTTTTATATAAAAAAGAGTTTTGATGAAATTAAAAGAATTCTAAAAATTGCTGACAAATTTTATAATAATTCTTTTATATCTATTAAAAAAATTCCATTCTTTTTAAGATTTTCAATTTTAGTTGCAAGACGAGTATATAGACAAATTGGAAATGAAATCTTAAAAAAAGAAAACTTAGAAAATTATAATAAATCAGGAAAAATTTATGTAAACAATTTGGGAAAAGTCTTACATACAGTACTATCTATTGGTGATTTAATTAAATTATATTTTGTAAAAGAGGATAAAAAACTTACAATAAAGGAGCATGAGATAATAATGCAAGATATTGAGTATAATGAAAGATTTTGATTACATAATTATTGGAGGTGGCTGCGCAGGCTTAACATTGGCTTATGAGTTAGAATATCACGATAAACTTAAAAATAAGACTTTAGCAATTATTGAAAAAAGAGATGAATATAAAAGAGATAAAACTTGGTCATATTGGAAAACTGTACCTCACAAGTTTGATGACTGTGTAAAAAAAAGATGGAAAGATTATACAATCAACTTTAAAGGAAATGTTGAATATAAAGACTGTAAAGAAACTCCTTATGAAAGTATTGATAGTGGACTATTCTACAAAAAGATTTTAAATAAAATCAATAAAAATCCTAATATTAAATTCTTTAAAGATATTAGTGAAGTAAATACAGAAAACGCAATTTTATTTAACAGTTTGCCAAATCTTGAGAATAAAGATTCTAATTTATGGCAACACTTTCAAGGTGTAGAGATTGAAACTGAAAAAGATTTTTTTGATGATCAAATAATGAATTTAATGGACTTTGATTGTGATCAAAAAAAAAGTGTTCATTTTTTTTATACACTACCCTATTCAAAAAAATCAGCTTTAATCGAAACTACGTGGCTTTCAAAAATGGAAGATGACAGTGAAAAAGATTATGATAAACAAATTACTGATTATATCGAAAACACTTTAAAATTAAAAAAATATAAAATTAATTATAAAGAAGTTGGGGCTATACCTTTATTTTATCCAAAATTTAAAAACGACAGAAATACGATTAATATTGGAACTGCCGGAGGTATGACGCGTTTGAGTACTGGCTATACTTTCCTAAATATCCAAGAACAAGCAGAATATATTACCCAAAACATTGATAAAATAACGCAAACTAGAGCTTTCAATTTAAAAAGTAAGTATAAGTTTTTAGATAACGTTTTTTTGAAAGTACTAGCTGAAAAGCCGGAGATAATGCCAAATATTTTCTTCAAAATGTTTAAAAGCAAGTCAAAAACAGTAATTAATTTCCTTTCCAATAAAAGTAATATTTTTGAGGACTTATCCATTATATTAAAGATGCCAAAATGGATTTTTATTAAAGCTGTATTTAAATAATGATCAACAAAATAAATTTTTTTCATTCTATTATTTTTTTTAATATTTGTATTTTTTTTTCTGCCTTTGAGGTATTGAGAGATAATTCGTTTATACTTTTTAGTTTTTTTTTAATTCTTACAATTGGAATCTCTCATGGTGCGCTGGATCATGAAAAGGGTAAAAAACTTTTAAAAATTTATAAAATTAAAAATACAGAAGTGTTCTATATAACTTATATAGGTATTGCTATTTTTGTTATTTTAATTTGGATTTTAAGTCCAATATTATTGCTTTCGCTTTTTTTAATAGTTGCAGCATATCATTTTGGCAAAGAGGATAGTGACTTTATCGAAACAAAAAATGTTAATTTATTAGAAATTTTTTATTTTATTAAAGGATCATTAGTTATTTCAACACCCTTGCTGTTTCATAAAGCTGAGACAATCGAAATTTTTAAAATGTTAAACTTTTCAATAGACGAAAATATAGTGGCTAATAATTTTTTAATTCCTTTAGTTATATTATCAGTGCTAAGTAATTTTCTTATATATAGAGGTAATAATAATGATTTAAGATCAATTCTTTTTTTAGATAGTTTTTCAATAATTATTTTAAACTATTTTTTTAATCCTATATTGGCTTTTACAATTTATTTCTGCTTTCTTCATTCTATAAGACACTCACTAAGTTTAATTAGTGAAATAAATAAAAATTTGATGAAAGGATTTCCTATTTTTTTACGAAAAATTATTCCACTTACAGTAATCACAGCAATAATGTATTTAATAGTTTTTTATTTTATTTCAGAAAAATTTGGTATAGATGAAAGTATTATTAAAATAATATTTGTTGGATTGGCTTCATTGACCTTCCCTCATATTTTACTTGAATTCATGGTAGAAAAAAATGAGTAACAAAAATTTAAAAATTTATTTAGCGGCACCAAGAGGATTTTGTGCAGGCGTTGATAGAGCAATTGAAATTGTAAAAAAGAGTATAGATAAATTTGGTGCTCCAGTTTATGTGAGACACGAAATTGTACATAACAAACATGTTGTAGAAAATTTAAAAAAGATAGGAGCGATATTTGTTGAAGAATTAGATGAAATCAAAGATAAGTCTAGACCAGTTATATTCTCAGCACATGGAGTGCCAAAATCTGTTCCAGAGGAAGCTTCTAATTTAAATATGATGTTTGTAGATGCAACGTGTCCTCTAGTATCTAAAGTTCATAGAGAAGCAGAAAACTTAAATAAACAAGGACATCATATATTATTAATAGGTCACAAAAACCATCCAGAGGTTATTGGGACTATGGGTCAATTGCCAGAAGGTTCAATAGATTTGATAGAAAATATTGAGGATGCAAATAAGTATGAAAATATTTTAAATAAACAGCTATCTTTCATAACTCAAACAACACTCTCTGTAGATGATACCAAAGATATAATTGCAGCTTTAAAATCTAAATTCCCAGATATTAAAGAGCCTAAAAAAGATGACATATGTTATGCAACAACAAATAGACAATCAGCAGTTAAAGAAATAGCAGATAAATGTGATATGTTTTTTGTAATTGGAAGTAGGAATTCATCTAACTCGGTAAGATTAGTTGAAGTTGCTAAAAACTCTGGTTGCAATTCTGCTGAGTTAATTCATTCAGAAAGTTCAGTGCCAATAGATAAGATTAAAGAATGTAAAACAATTGGAATTTCATCAGGTGCTTCAGCACCAGAAATACTTGTTGAAAAGTTTATAGCAGAGTTAAAAGATCAATTTACAGTCCACATAGAAGAAGTAGAAATCGTAAAAGAAAATATTACTTTTAAAATTCCTGGAAAATTAAATTAATGGCTGTTTATACTAAAATTAATAATAAGCAGATAAAGTTTATCGAGAAAAAATATAATATTGGGAAAATTATAAATTATTCAGGCATAAAAAAAGGTATCGAGAATACCAACTTCCTTTTGAAGACAAAGGAAAATAAATATATTTTAACTATTTACGAAAAAAGAGTTCAGAAAAAAGATCTTCCATTTTTTGTAAATCTTATGTCTGGTCTATCTAGATTAAAAGTAAAATGTCCAGTTCCTATAAAAGACAAAAATGGCAAATATTTATTTAATTTAAAAAGTAAAAAGGCATGTATTGTCAGTTACTTAGAAGGAAAAGATAAAGATCAACTAAATAGTAAAGATTGTTTTATAGTTGGAAAAAATGCAGCACTTCTACATAAGGCTTCAAAAAAATTAAAATTATATAGAAAAAATTCTCTATCGATTAATTCATGGGGATCAATTCTGAATAAAATAGACAATAAAATTAATAAATTGTCAAAAAACCTAAAAGATTTAATGAAAGATGATTTGAGAGATCTAAAAAAAAAATGGCCTAAAAAGATGCCTAATGGAATAATTCATAGCGATCTTTTTATTGATAATATTTTTTTCAATAGAGGTAGATTTCATGGATTTATAGACTTTTACTTTTCAGCTAATGATTTCCTATCTTATGAATTAGCAACCTGCATTAACGCTTTATGTTTTAAAAAGAAAAATAGAAAATTTGTATTAGATAAAAAAAGATCCTCAAATTTATTAAAGGGATACCAATCTGTTAGAAAATTAACTGAAATTGAAAAAAGAAATTTAAATACATTATGCAGAGGGTCGGCTTTGAGATATCTTTTGACTAGATCCTATGATTATTTAAATACTCCTAAAAATGCTGTCATTAAAATCAAAGATCCAAAGGAATATATAGATAAATTGAATTTTCATAGAAATCTGATCTCATTTAAGGATTATTCTTGATGATTAAAATTTACACAGATGGTTCATGCATTGGAAATCCAGGAAATGGTGGTTGGGCTGCAATTATTATTGAAAATGGAAAGAAAACTCAAATTAAAGGAAGCAAAAAAGAAACAACTAATAATCAAATGGAATTACTTGCCCCTATCAAAGCTTTAAAGAAAATTCCAAAAGGAAGCAAAGTTCAAATATTTACAGACTCTAAATATGTAAAATCTGGGATAACTGAATGGATACATAATTGGAAAAAAAATGGCTGGAAAACAGCTAACAAAAAAGAAGTTAAGAATAAAGAACTTTGGACAGAATTAGATAATCTTTCAAACACATTTGAGATTAAATGGAGCTGGGTAAAGGCACATTCAACAGATAAACTTAATAATGAAGTGGATTTATTGGCAAGGTCCTCTGTAGCAATATAGGTGCACCTGGCAAAACAACGCCCCTTCTCATTTGTAAATTAGTTTGCAGTATCAACGTTATTAAAAAAATATCACTGATTGATTCAGGTGAACCAAATTTATTTATGTTATATAAAATAAATGAAAATATTCAATTTTTAATGAAAAAATTTAATCTTGTTTCATTGCTCTTAGTAGGTTTACCAAGTTTATTACTTGCTTATACATTCTATAAATCTGAAATAGTTTGGCAAGGAAAACTTTTTGAATACTATTTTCAATATTATATATTTTCAACTACACTATTGTGTTTGTCATTTCTTTCATTTTTTTTGAATAATGCAATTAAGAAAAATATTCTTATAATATTATTTTCAACCTTAATTGGTTCATATATTGTTGAGGGAATATTTTTATTTAAGAGTAAAAATAAATGGGGGACTGATCCTAAAGATGATCCATATATTGATTTTAAAATTGATGAATTAAAAAAAAAAAATATTGAATACAATTTAAAAAACAAATTTGAATTTTATGTTGAGCAAAAGAAATTAATTAATAATATTGTAGTAACTGTTCCTCCAAAAAACTATTTAAGTGAAAATTATGAATTATTTCCTTTATCAGGAGTTTCTAACTCTAAAACAATTAATTGTAATGAAAGTGGCTTTTACTCAGAATATATAAGTGACAGATATGGATTTAACAATCCTGATTATGAATGGAATAATAAAGAAATAGAATACTTAATAATTGGAGACTCTTTTGCGCATGGTGCATGTGTAAATCGACCAGATGATATTGCGAGTCAATTAAGAGAAATTAGTGGAAGTAGTGTAATTAATTTGGGATATGGAGGAAATGGAACTTTATTAGAATTCGCAACATTAAAAGAATATTTTGAAATAAGAAAATTTAAAAATGTAATTTGGATATTTTATCCAAATGATTTTGGCTCATATAATGCTGAGATAAAAAATAAGATTTTAAAAAAATATATTGAAAATCCAAATTATTCACAAGAATTACATCTTAGACAAAATGAAATTGATTTAATAGCAAGAGAAATGATTGAAAAAAAGACAAAAGGAATGAAT
>CACNTW010000017.1 GCA_902623495.1 uncultured Pelagibacteraceae bacterium
TTTCAAATTTTCATAAACATTTTTAGATTTATTTTAATGATAGTGATTATGTCCATGATGGCATATGCAACAACAAAAGAAGCTATGGCTTTTTTTAAAAATGAAAGAGTAACTATTGATTTAGAAATATATTTTTATCCTTTTTATTATGCAGCGTCGGTTGGCATGTGGTTAAGTGTTGTTGCTATAGTTTTTTGGTTAATTAGTGCTTTAAGGAGTGAAAACTCATGAGCTTTGATCCTATTGTAAGTGGTTCGTTATCATTTTTAGTTGTACTAATTCTTATGGCATTAAATGTACCAATAGGTATTTCAATGTTAGTAGTTGGTTTTACCGGTTTTGCTTTAATAACCGGTTTTGAACAAGCCCTTTTTGTTTTAGGAACTGCTCCGTTTGAAGCTGTCTCTAAATATACTTTATCTGTATTACCTCTTTTTGTTTTGATGGGAAATCTTGCAAATAGAGCAAACTTATCTCGAAATTTATATGATGCAGCCTATGCAGTAGTTGGTCACTATAAAGGTGGATTAGCAATGTCTACTGTAGGTGCATGTGCTGGTTTTGGAATGATTTGTGGATCTTCAATTGCTACAGCTGCTACGATGTCACAAATGGCTGGACCGGAAATGAAAAGACACGGATATAGCGATGCATTGATAAGTGGTTCCGTTGCATCAGGTGGAACATTAGGAATTATAATTCCACCAAGTGTAATACTGATAATTTATGCTTATTTAACTGAGCAATCTATACAACAACTATTTTTTGCAGCTCTAATACCAGGATTGATTGCTGTAGTTCTTTATATGATTGCTATTAGAGTTTATTTAGTAATTTACCCTGATCAAGGCGGTCATGGAGAGAAAATGACTGCAAGAGATAGAATATCTGCTCTAACAAAAGTTTTTCCAATATTTTTAATCTTTGCGATAATTATGGGTGGTCTTTATCTTGGTTTCTTTACAGCTACTGAAAGTGCAGCAGTTGGGGTTATTTTGGTGATCATATTTATTTTTTTTAGGGGTGAGCTAACAATTGAACTGCTCAGAAATTCTATATGGGATACTGTTAAAACTGTTGGTGCTCTTTATTTAATTGTTATTGGTGCAAGTGTTTTTAATTTTTTAATAACAGTTACTCAATTACCTTTCACGGTAGTAGATTTTATTAATGACCTTCAATTAACTCCATTAGGGATTATTTTAGTTATCTGCGCTATTTATTTAGTTCTTGGAACAGTAATGGACTCACTTGCAATGTTATTTTTAACTATTCCAGTTTTTTATCCTGTAATTGCTGATGCTGGAATTGATCCAGTATGGTTTGGAATATTTGCTGTAATTGTCGTTGAATTTGGGTTGATTTCACCACCAGTAGGTATGAATTTGTTTGTAATTAAAGGAGTAATGAACAAAACGCCTCTTCAAACAATTTGGTTTGGTACTTTGCCGTTCTTAATTACTGATGTTATTAGACTTGCGTTATTAATTGCTTTTCCAGCTTTATGTTTGTACTTGCCGAGTTTAATGTATCCTTAGATTACCAAACACCAATCATTATACCACCATCTTCAGAGTAATCTCTCTCTTTCAAAACAAATTCATCGTCAGCGGCAGTTCTATTTTTTCGATCTGTTAATCTTTCTAGTAAAATATCTTTCATTTGATTTAGTATGTTTTGATGATCTTTAGATTGACCAAGATCATTAAATTCATCTTTATCTTTTTCTAAATCAAACAATTGTGGTGGAAAACCTTTATAATAAATATATTTCCATTTATCGTTTCTAATCATATAGGCTCTTGCATCTGAAGCGCCTATATTTAAAATTTTTCTAGCTTCATTAAATGAATAATCTATCTCACTAAATACACTCTCTCTCCATTTGCTAATTTTTTCATCTCTTAGAATTGGAAGTAAAGAGGAACCTTCAAGTCTATGTTTGCTCGCTTTACTTTCTACAGCATCTAAAAATGTTGGAAGTAAATCAATTGCCTCTATAAATCTTTTCTCTTTTTTTCCTCTTGTTTTATTTGCTTCTTCACTTGGATCATAAATAATCATCGGTACTTTTACTATTTGCTCATGAAATAGTTCTTTTTCACCAAGCCAATGATCACCATGATAATCACCATGATCTGATGTAAAGACAATCATAGTATCTTGCATATTCCCATTTTCTTCCATAAATTTAAAAAGTCTTCCTAGATTGTCATCAATTTGTTTTATTAAACCCATATAACCAGCAAGAACTGTCTCTCTTACGTTTTCTTGTGAAAATGTTTTTGAAATACTATTGTCCATAAAAGCTTTATAAACAGGATGATTAATATTTTTTTCTGAGTTTGATCTTTGAACAGGATAAAATTGATTTTGCGAATACATATTGTGATATGGAGCGGGTGCAATATAAGGCCAATGTGGTTTTATATATGATAGATGCAAAAACCATTGTTCATTAGTTTCTTTTATAAAGTCGATAGCTCTATTAGTCATAAATGCAGTTTCTGAATGTTTTTCCGGTAACCTAGATGGTTTATTTGAATTTCTTAATCTCCATCCACTTAGAACCTCTCCATTTTTTCCTTCAACTGAATTAGCCCAACTATCCCATGGATTATCTCCTTCATATCCTAATTTATTTAACCATTCGTTATAGGATAATTTTTTTTCAGATTTTTTCATAATGTTGTTTGGATGTAGACCATCATCTCTTTCATAAGGATCAAACCCAGGCTCCATTACAACAGAACCAATCTCTGTTGTTTTTGAAATTCCTAATCTATTCATGCTATTAATATCAGGTCTCATATGTGTTTTGCCGACAACACAAGTTTTTATTCCTGACTGCCTCAAATAATCACCAATAGTTAATTCACCAATTGGAAGTGGTACTTGGTTCCATGTAGAGCCATGACTAAATACTGTTCTGCCTGTGTAGTAAGATGCCCTTGATGGGCCACATACAGGTGCTTGAACATAAGCAGACGCAAACATTACACCTTTTTTTGCTAAACTATCTAAGTGAGGAGTTTTTAAATGTGGATGACCATAACATGAAAGGTAATCCCACCTAAGTTGATCAGCCATTATAAAAAGAATATTCTTAACTTTCATTTATTTCCTGACAGTTAATTATTTTTATAATGAAATTTTACTAATCTCAACTAACAAGAGACTTTTGAGGCTTCATATCACTCTTGCTTATACCAGCTACTTTAACTGGTTTTTTCATAGCATCTCTTCTGAATGGCTCACCTAATTCTTGATTTAGAATTATTTCGATAAATGTAGTAATACCTTTTTTCTGATCTTCACATGATTGTTTAATAGCTTTAGTGGTTTCTTCCATTGTATTTGCAATAACACCTTTTAAACCACATGCATTAGCAACTTTTGCATAACTTAATTCTGGATCTAACTCTGTTCCAACAAAATTATCATCGAACCATAAAATTGAATTTCTTTTTTCAGCACCCCATTGATAATTTCTAAAAATTACCATTGTTATTGCAGGCCACTCTTCTCGTGCACAAGAACTCATTTCATTCATACTTATTCCAAATGCTCCATCACCAGCAAAACCTATAACTGGAGTATCTGGGCATCCAATTTTTGCTCCAAGAATAGATGGAAATCCATAACCACATGGTCCAAATAAACCAGGTGCCAAATATTTTCTCGGTTTTTCAAATGTTGGGTAAGCGTTACCAATTGCACAATTATTTCCGATATCACTTGAAATTATAACATCTTCTGGCACCCCAGCTTGAATAGCTCTCCATGCTTGTCTTGGAGACATCCTATCTTTATCTCTTTCTCTTGCTTCTTTATTCCAAACAGTTCCTGGATCATCATCCTCATGATCTAAACTTGTAAGAGTTTGCAACCATGCAGATTTTGTTTGATGAATTAGATTTTTTCTATCTTCTCTACCATTATCACCAGCATTTGATGAAAGTTTTTCTAATATTTGTTGAGCTACCATTTTAGCGTCACCACTAATACCAACTGTAACTTTCTTAGTTAAACCAATACGATCAGGATTCATATCTACTTGAATAATTGTTGCATCTTTTGGCCAGTAATCAATCCCGTATCCTGGTAATGTTGAAAATGGATTTAATCTTGTTCCTAAAGCTAAAACAACGTCAGCTTTTGAAATTAATTCCATTGCAGCCTTAGATCCGTTGTAACCTAACGGACCAACAGCTAATGGATGACTTCCTGGAAAGCTATCGTTATGTTGATAACCATTACATACAGGCGCATCCAATTTTTCTGCTAATTTTTTACAATCATCAATGGCATCGCCTATAACAACTCCAGCACCAGATAAAATTACTGGGAATTTTGCTTCTGATAATAATTTCGCAGCTCTATCAACAGCATCTTTTCCACCACCTTGTCTCTCAAATCTTACAATTGGAGGTAATTCTATATCTATAACTTGTGTCCAAAAATCTCTTGGGACATTTATTTGTGCAGGCGCTGAACCTCTAAATGCTTTTTCTATTACTCTGTTTAAAACTTCTGCCATTCTTGATGGATCTCTAACTTCTTCTTGATAACACACCATGTCTTTAAATAAATTCATTTGCTCTACTTCTTGAAAACCACCTTGGCCGATAGTTTTGTTTGCAGCTTGAGGTGTAACTAAAAGTAATGGAGTATGATTCCAATAAGCGGTTTTTATTGGTGTGACAAGTCCTGTTATACCTGGACCATTTTGAGCAATCACCATTGACATTTTTCCAGTTGCTCTCGTGTAACCATCAGCAATCAATCCTCCATTTGTTTCATGAGCAACGTCCCAAAAAGTTATTCCAGCTTCTGGGAAAAGATCAGAAATAGGCATGAATGCAGAACCAATAATTCCAAACGAATGTTCAATTCCATGCATTTGTAAAACTTTTACAAAAGCTTCTTCGGTTGTCATTTTAGCCATATCAATTCTTCTTAATTCTATATTTTAATTGTCAAAGTGCCCAATTCATATATAAATTGGATCGAATTTCAAACAAAGAAATCGTCACAATGGCTGGCACTGATATTATAATTCACGATGAAAAAGACAATGTAGGTGTTGTAGTTATTGAAAAAATTACTCCCAAACAAGACTGTCATTGCTGGATTATGGAAAATGATAAATCAGTAAAAATTCAATCGATGGATGAAATACCTTTGGGTCATAAAATTGCTATGACTGATCTTAATGAAGGAGACACAATATTAAAGTACGGTCATGATATAGGTAAAGTAGTAAAATCAATTAAGAAAGGTGAGCATGTACATGTTCACAACGTAAAAACTAAAAAGTGGTAAAATGGAAATTCCAAAAACGTTTTTAGGATATAAAAGAGAAGATGGAAGAACAGGTACAAGAAATCACGTAATAATTCTACCTGTTGATGATATTTCAAATGCTTGTGCTGAAGCTGTAGCTAATAATATTAAAGGTACGATTGCACTCCCTCATTCTTATGGAAGATTACAATTTGGAGCAGACTTAGAGCTTCATTTTAGAACAATGATTGGAACAGGAAAAAATCCAAATGTTGCAGCAGTTATAGTAATTGGTATTGAGCCTAAGTGGACAAAAAGAATTGTTGATGCAATTGCAACAACTGGAAAACCAGTTGAAGGTTTTAGTATAGAAGGTGTAGGAGATATAGATACCATTGCAAAAGTTTCAAAGAAAGCGCAGGAATTCTCAATTTGGGCATCTGAGAAACAAAGAGAAGAACGTCCTATAAGTGATTTATGGATATCTGTTAAATGTGGAGAGTCTGATACAACTTCAGGATTAGCATCAAATCCTACAGTTGGAAATTTAATGGATAAATTAGAGCCGCTTGGTGTTCATTTATGTTTTGGTGAAACATCTGAGCTAACAGGTGCTGAAACTGTATGTGAAAAAAGAGGAAAAACTCCTGAGGCTCAAGAAAAGTTTAGAAAAACGTGGAGTTCGTATAATGATTTCATCTTAAAAGAAGCAACAGATGATCTATCTGAAAGTCAACCAACAGCTGGAAACATAGCTGGAGGACTTACTACAATTGAAGAAAAAGCATTTGGAAACTTCCAAAAAATTGGAGGATGCAAATTCATTGATGTTCTAGAGCCAGCAGAAGAACCATCTAAAGGTCCAGGCTTATACTTTATGGATACCTCATCAGCAGCTGCTGAATGTGTTACTTTACAAGCTGCAGGAGGATTTAATCTTCACCTATTTCCAACTGGGCAAGGAAATATAATTGGAAACCCAATTGAACCAGTAGTAAAACTAACTGCCAATCCTTTAACTGCTAGAACCATGAGTGAGCATATTGATGTTGATGTATCTAAAATCTTATCAAGAGAAATGAATTTAGATGAAGCGGGTGACGAATTAATTAAAGCTACGATAAGAGTTGCAAACGGAAGATTAACTTGCGCTGAAGCATTAGGTCATAGAGAATTTGTTATGACTAAATTATACAGAAGTGCTTAAGCTTTAAGCTTAGCTTCTCTTGCTTTGTTCCACTTAGAAATATAATTTCTTAAAATTGCAGCTCCAATTCCAAGAACCACTGCTAATACAACAGATGTAAGTCCATAAAACACAGGAAGGTCTTTTGAATAATCCAAAATAAACTGTGCAATATTACTGAGGTTTTTAGTTCCATTTTCCACTGTTTCAACGATTACATCTTCTTTAATAAAAGTGTCATAAGCAATTGCAATTCCAACTAATAATAAAAGTACTGCTAATATTGTTTTAAATTCTGAGCTATCAACTTTTTCACCAATTTTTTGACCAAACTGAACGCCAATAATTGAGCCAAGTATAAGTACAAAAACTAAAATAAGGTCAATTGTTCCGTAATTAAAAGCATGAAGAACTGTTACGATTGCACTTACAAATATTGTGACAAACAAAGATGTGCCAGGAATTAATTTGGTTGGCATTCCAATAATATAAATCATTGCAGGAACTAATATAAATGCACCTCCCACTCCCATAATTGCTGCAATATATCCAACAATTAAACCAATAATAATTGGAGTAAATGCACTTTCATAAACTTTTGATTTTTTAAAACGCATTCTAAAGGGTAGTCCATGTATCCAATAATGAGTATGTAATTTTTTTCTAACAACAATTTTTTTTCTAGCCTTATCAATTTCTGATACTCCTTGAATAAGCATTAAAGTTCCAAGTATAGCTAAGATATACATATAGGCTAAAGAGATAACGATGTTTATTTTTCCAATATCCTGAAAATAGGAAAAAGTTAAGATCCCTAGTAAGGTTCCAATAGTTCCTCCGACTACAATCATCAATCCCATTTTATAATCTAATGTACCTTTTAAATAATGAGTAGTTGAACCAGATACAGATGTACCCAAAATATTGCTTGCTTCATTTGGCACTGCATAAGCTGGTGGAATACCTAAAAAAATTAAAAATGGTGTCATTAAAAAACCCCCACCTACACCAAACAATCCTGAAAGAATACCAACTGCTAAACTTAAACCAAATATAAAGAGTATGTTAATTTCGACTTGAGCTATTGGAAGAAAATATTCCATATAATCTAACTATTCCTCTCATAATCTAAAGTCAATGATTATAAGAACAAATTAAATAAAATTTTGAAATGTCCCTAGAATTATAATTGCCCAAGTAAAAAATATAAAAAGATAAAGAAATGATTTAATTATTTTAGAAAGCTGATTTGAAATTAGTAATGGGATTTTTTTAATATTTTGATTAAAAACTTGAAGCATATCCGCGAAATACCACAAGTTTTAATAAATGCAAATAATATTTAATTTAATTTAAAAAATAGTTGCCCCAAAAACTTTGACCTCATCTCCCTCTTCTCCAAGGACAAGTCGACCTAAAAAGTCCCCAGGTATCTCTGTACTGTTTTGTTTATAGATAACAGTTACGTACAAGCCTCTTCTTAGACAGCCAATAGCTTTACACCCTTCTTTAAGGCTTGAGATCAGCTTATTGCTTGCCCATTGCTTGCCAAGCTCTACTTCGTTTGCCCCATAGAGCATTTGTGATGATAAATCCCTTGTAAAACCACCATAATCTTTCATGTTAGAACATCTAACCATGTTATCCCAGATAGGATCAGCAATTTTAATGATTTCTTCGTCTGATTTGTCGACAATACTCATCTAAAATGGTTAGGAAGCTTGCTTCTTCTCTTTATCATCAACGATATGATAAACAGGCTTTTTCTCCATTTCAAATTTTCCAGTTTCAGGATCTCTTCTAGATACGGTTAAACAGTGCCAATTTTCATCATCAAGCTTCATATGATCGCCTCTATAATAGTAGCCTGGCCAACGTGTTTCTTCTCTAAATAATGTATGATGAGCAACACATTCTGAAGTTACAGCTCTATGTTTAAGTTCCCATGCTCTCATCAATTGGTGGTAATCTTCAGCTCCAACATGATCTAAGTCCTCTTGGAGTAATTGCAGCTGTTCTAAGCCCTTTTTAAGTAGATTATCGTTTGTCATGTAATTATTTGTTAATCCACCGCAATATTCATCCATAATTTTTTGTAATCTTTGTAACCCTTGTATAGGTAAAATATAGCTTGGAGAAACAGTTCCTCCAGTAATTTCATTTCTTCCCACTGTATAATTTTCAATTGGCTTGAATATTTCTTCTTTAAGCTTCTCTAATTGTGTATCAGAAACTTCGATATCATCAGCTTTTTTATCTTGAATATATTTAACAGCAGCTTTAGACGCTAACCTTCCTTCTGTGAATGAACCAGATGAAAACTTATGAGCACTTCCACCAACTGCATCTCCTGCTCCAAATAATCCATCGATAGTCATCATTCTATTGTATCCCCAGAAATATTCATCAGGTGCTATATCTTCTGGTCCACTAACCCATGCTCCTGAACAAGTAGCATGAGATCCCATTACATATGGTTCTGATGTAGTTAATTCAGGATTTGTATATTTTGGATCAATATTTTGAGATGCCCATACAACCGCTTGTCCTACTGTCATTCCTAAGAAATTTTCCCATCCAACTGTTTCTAAGTGTGGATCTTGGAATGCTTCTTTTGTGACCATGTGGATTGGTCCACCGCCTGCAGCTGTTTCTTGGATAAAAGCATGATTTCTTAAACAAGTTGGTGTTGGATGATGGTCTATATATTCGCCTACTAATTCTTTAGTTGCATCATACCATTTCTTCTCATAATTTTCGCCATTTGCATTTTGAGTATAAGTTTTTAAATGCAAGAAATACGCTCCAACTGGACCATAACCATCTTTAAACCTACAAAGTACAATTCTATTTTCCATTTGAGTCATTTTTGCACCTGCTTGAATAGGCAATGCATAAGCAGATCCATTACTCCAAGGTGCATACCATGTTCTACCCATACCTTCACCAACTGCTCTTGGTTTAAATATGTGCGATGCTCCTCCTGCAGAAACAACTACTGTTCTAGATTTAAATACGTGAAAATTTCCAGTTCTAACATTAAAGCCAACTGCACCTGCTATTCGGTTTGGATTTTTTTCATCTTTTAAAAGATGAGTAATCATTATTCTGTTATAAATTTTATCAGCAGATTTTTTTGCAGCTTCAGCTACAATAGGTTTGTAACTCTCACCGTGTATCATTATTTGCCACTTACCTTCTCTTTGATATCTTCCAGTTTCTTTGTTTTTCATCATTGGAAGACCCCATTCATCAAACATGTGAACAGTAGAGTCTACATGACGTGCCATGTCATAACCTAAATCTTCCCTAACAAGACCCATCAAATCATTTCTTGCGTACCTTACATGGTCCTCTGGCATATTCTCACCCCACTGCATTCCCATATAACAGTTAATAGCGTAAAGACCTTGTGCAACTGCACCACTTCTATCTATATTTGCTTTTTCTACACAGATTATTTTTAAATCTCTTCCCCAGTGTCTTGCCTCAAAGGTAGCGCCTGTTCCAGCCATACCTCCACCGACAACTAGTACATCACATTCTTCAATGATTGTTTTGTGCTTAGCCATTAATAATAAACGCCTTGCTTAAATGAATTCTTATCTAAAGTTGGTAAATCTTTTTCAGTATTTAAACCATGTGGCTCATTATATAAAATTTGTGAATTAATCTCTCCTTGATTAGGAGTATCAGCTTCAGCTAATTTTGGTATAAATTTTCCCCAAGGTTTTGTTGTTATTGGTGATACAAAATTTTTCTCTGTTCCATTTCTAAATTTAATTCTCCAAGAAATAGTTCCTTTTTCTTCTTCTCTTCTAACTCTAACACTATGACCCATTGGAGCAAAGTCAGCATACCCTCTTACATCAATTGCATGATTTGGACACGCCTTAACGCATGAATAGCATTCCCAACAAAAATTTGGTTCTATATTTTTTGCTCTTCTAATAGTCTCGTCTATATGCATGATATCTGATGGACATATATCTACACAATGACCACATCCATCACATCTTGTCATGTATACAAAAGTTGACATATCTATTTATTACCTTTCTTTAAAATTTTATCAATCATATTAATAGTGCTTTGGTGCCTCACGTTTAATTCCAAGTCCAAATTGTTCTGGAGCATCTGCAGGTGGAGGTAAATTATCTCTAGAACCATCTGCTTCTGCTAAATTTTTTTGGATTGCGGCACCTGGTTTGTAGAACATATGAGCAAATTTAGACCAGTAAACTCCTCCAAATAAAACTATATTAGCAACCGCAAATAAAATTAAAAATAAAATACTTAAACCATTAGATCCTGAATATTGGAAGTACGACCAAGCTAAACCAAACGTAGAAGATAATACTAAAGCTAAAACAAATAAATCTGCTTTTATGATTCTAAAAACCGAGTGAGCTTCAGCAGATACATCTACTCTTAAAAAAAACCAAAACCAATAAGCTCCAAGGCAAGTTAAAATTGCTCCAGCGTGCCAAATGATTGGCCATATAGATGGGGTTATAGCATTAGGAGAAGAATATCCAAATATCATAACACCTGACCCGATCCAAAATAATATAGTTCCATACATTCCTAATACATGTGCAAATCTTCTTTTGCCCAAACCTAATTCAGATGTAGTTCCAATATCATGTACTACTGTTTTAGAAATTATAGCTGTTTTCTCTCCAAGACTTAATTCTCTACTTGCTGCTTTTTTTGCTTTTTTAGCATTATTAAAAAAATATTTTACATTCTTCTTATGAATAATATCCATTAGTGTTCCAATCACTACTAATGCTAACATCAACAAAACAAATGCTTGCAAAGCAATTGAAGGAACTGTTGAGGAAAGGACAGCAAATGGATTTGTTGTGAACATATTATTATCTCCGCTAAATATAATACTAATCTAAGCTCATAATCTATAAAAAATATTAGTTCAACTGACTAATAATCTCATCTGAAGAAAAAAATGTTAATAAACTTTACTTTTTTCTAACATAATGCTGTTTAGACGCGATTACTCCTCTCACACCACCTTGAGGATTTTTTACATCACCTTTTCTTCTTGGAATCAAATGAATGTGACAATGCATTATGGTTTGGCCAGCAATTTTTCCTGCGTTCATTCCAATGTTGAAACCTAAAACCTTTTTGTCTTTTTTTAATATAATTTCCCTCATTTTCTTTATTAAATCATTGCATGAGTTCACTTCTGCTTGGAATAGACCAAAATAATCTTTAACGTGTCTTTTTGGAATTATTAAAGTATGAAACTTGCTAACTGGATAACTGTCAAAAGTTGCATAAGCTAATTCATTTTCAATAAACTTACCCTTAACTTTATTTTTACAAAATAGACATCCTGAAACTCTTTCGTTAAAACTATCTCTTACTTTTCTAAAATCAGTTTTACTTTTATTTTTCTTCATTGAATTGCAGCTAAAACATAAAGCTTGAAAATTACTTAATTCATCTTTTCCACCTAAAGACTTTGGCAAAATATGATCTACCTCTAATGCTTTTATTTCATTAGAAATTCCACAGGACTCACATCTTGTTTTTGCTCTTTCTAATACTTGCCACCTGATCGAACCTGGTATTTTACCTGAAGACTTAGAACGATGTTCAAATGTTTTTTTTCCTCTTTTTTTCAAAAAGCTATCAATTTTCTCTTCACATAGTTTTATTATTTCTTGCTTTTGTTCATTCGAAAAAAAATTATATTCTTTTAAAAAATACAAATCTTTGTCCTTTAGAATAATATCTAAATTTTTTGTTAAAACTTTTCCTGGCATTATTTTAACAATATCTTGATAATACTTAATTGCCCAAGGATCATAGGTTAAAAATTCCTTAGCAATATTTTTTGAATTATTTTTTCCATTATTTTTGATTAAAGATTTAATCATTACTGGCTGATATATGTGAGACATTCTCATTTTATTCTTAATATAATTTTTTAGTAACTTAAAAGACATACTGCTTATTTATTTTTATTTCGTTTTTATAGATCTGACTTATTTTTTGGAATGAACTAAAGCTTTGTCTTTTCCATTTATTTGATTGTATATTTTTTGTTGTAGCAATACCTTTGCCCGAACCGACAAGTAAAATTTCATCAAACTCATTAATTTTATTTATTTTTATATCTATTTTTTTTATTTTTATCTTTTTTTCTAAAAACTTAAGATTAACTCCTCGATAAAATTTCCTGATAGGTGAAT
>CACNTW010000018.1 GCA_902623495.1 uncultured Pelagibacteraceae bacterium
AAAATTTTCTCTTTCTTCATCAGATTTCGGATTCCAAATTGGAAAAACGCAATTTGTTTTTCTATTAAATGTTCCAGATCTATACTCGTGATATATAACTTTTTTTGATATAGGTATTGTCAAATGATACTGATCTTTTGGCGTTTTATAAATTGACCCTCTTTGTAACTTAAAGCTTTTTCTTATTTTGCCATTTTTATTAAAGATGATTACACCCAAACATCCTTTAAGAACAAAATAACTATCATATCTATTCACATGCTTATGTGGAGGATAAAAATTTTTTGAGTGCTGTATGAGGACCATATCTTGCAAAGTATCTTTATAATCAGAATGTAAACAAACTCTAGCATCTGCTTTATTTAAATTTGAAAATTTAATTAAAAATTTTTTTATAAATTCTATGTCATTTTCTTCTTTTTTTTTAAAGTAAAATGATTTAGATCTCCCTGACTTGTCCTCAATTAGTTTTGAATTAAATTTTTCTATTTCCATTTTAAAATATTCATTTAATTAATAAAGTTCAGAAATATTTTTTTTAAACTTACTTGTTCTAAATTTTATTTTTTTAAGTTTACTAATATTCATTGATACATCCTTAGGTACCTTCTTCGGAATTTTCTGCTCAATTAATCTAAAATTTTTAATATTTTTTAATTTTAAGAAAGACATTAAACATTCAATTCTAGAAAAACGTTCGGATCCTCCAAAATTGTATAAACCATATAATTTTTTTTTTTCAACAAATAAAATAAATCTATAAATATCCTTTGAAAAAACAGGTGAGAAGTATTGATCTTTATAACATTTAAACTCAAATTGATTTTTTTTTATCATTTTATTCCAGTTATTTAAAAAACTATTGTCGTTTAAAATATTTGTATAAGTTTTAGCAAGTCTCAAAATATAATATTTTTTAGCATTTGTTATTATGTATTTTTCCATTTTATATTTTTGATTTGCGTACAAATTTACTGGAAATACAGGACTTGTTTCTAAATTCAATTTTCTATTACCGGGATACACCCATTCTGTTGAAAAAAATATAAATGGTTTGTCGTTTGCTATTAAATTTTTTATCATTTTTTTATTTAGATCAATATTTACAAAATTTGATTTTATTTTATCTTTCATGCAATCATCATTTTTTGTAATTCCTTGAAGAAGTACTACCAATGAAAATTTATCTAAATTGAATTTTTCTGAAATATCCTCTTTTGCTGGATTAAAATGAATTAATTTGTTAATTTTATTTTTAAAATATGTGCCAACTAGTTTATTTTTTTTATCGTATTTAAAAATAGATTTTCCTATGCTGCTCGAAGCACCTATAATTAAAATTTTTTTATTTAAAGTAGATAAACTCATAGTCTCCGTTATATCCAACTTTTTTAAAAAGCCATTTCCACTCTTCAGGCCTTAAAAATGTTTCACATGTTAAAGCCCAACATTGCAAGTTAAATAATTCTTTATCATTTCTGTAACTTTCAACCATTAAATATTTTTTGTCAGCAACTCTATTAAATTCTCTTAAGGTTTTCTCTAATTCTAATAAATTAAAATTATGGAATAAACCAAAGGATATGGCTAAATTGAATTCTTTAGTCTTAAAAGGTAATTTTTTCCTTGCATCTGCATTTCTTATATATTTAGAAATTTTATGATGTGAATTTTTTACCGCATGCTTTGAAATTTCAACTCCCTTTATTTTAATATTTGGTATTAGGTTTGATATTTCAAATAGTAAGTAACCTTTGCCACAACCAAGATCTAATATTTTTGATTTAGAATTTAATTTAAATTCTTTAATTATTTTTTTTGCAATTGGTGTCAACCTTCTAGGAATATATTTGTACCCACCATAACCATATCTTCTATTACCATCCCAGTATTGTTTTTCATATTTTTTTGCAATTTTCATGCATATAACTTTTTCATCTATCATTCGTTGCAGATAATTTCTTTTCGTTGAATTATGATTTTTTTGAAGGAAAAATCTTTCCATGATATTTGAAATCTTCTTTTGTTAAACAGGTGTTTAATATTTTTTTTATAAACCAAATATTCTCAATTCTTTCAATATCTCTAAATGACGATAAAATAATATTTTCTACTGCAAAGAAAGCAAATTTTTTTTTTTTTAAAATTTTGCGCAAAAATTTACTTCTTTCACTATCGATTTCAGGAAGTTGGAATAAACTGTAAAAACCAATTCCATCTAAATTTTTGGTTTCATTAAAAATTTGATTAAGAATCAAAATTGAATTTTCCATTGAATATTCAACCGCACTTAACAAATAATGATAATTATTTTGTAAACAATAATTTCTTATTACTTGATTTTGTATATGTTGGGGAACTCTTTCACCCATAAATGATCTGCTAAACATATAGCCTCTTATCTTTTTCATTTAATTTTTGGTAGTTTGTACTTTATAGCTAACTCAGAAGCGACCCTCAAAGTGATTGGTTCAAAAAACTCGCCTATTTTCTTATCGCCATAGGGAGAAAATACGCTTTTGAACCGACAATTCATAGACCATCTAGTTTCTTTTTCATTATTCACTATATTTCCATGTGGAAGAGATTGATTAAATATAAGTACTTCCCCAAAATTTATTTTTATCCACTTAACATTTTTTTTAATTTTTTTAAAAAAATCTTCAGACGAATTACCTGAATATTTTTTAAAATTTTTCTCCACTTTTTTATAGTTTTTAGGAGGTAGCAAATACATTGTTTTTGTATTGTAACAATCCACCAGAGGTATCCAAATAACTACTTCAAAAGGTGAATCTCCTGACCAAATATCAGAATGTAAAGGAAGCAACGAACTTTTGTCTTTAGGCAATTGAATGCTTAAATTTATTCTATTTTGCATAGATAATTCATTGCCAACTAATTCATAAAGTATTTTTTTTGAAGTTAAAAAATAATTTTTTCTGTATTCTTTATCTTTGTTTAATGCATTTATAATTTTTAATCTTATATTATTAAGATCTTTTAATTTTATCTTTTTGTGAAAATTATTTAATAATTCATTATAATCATTACGCCTTGGTTTTTTTAAATGACAGATCTTACAGATATTATCTATAATTACTTGCCTTAAGTATTCTAAAGACTCAACATTGTTCGATTTGAATATTAGATATCCATTTTTTTTAAATTCCTCTGAGATCGATAATTCTTGTTTATCTTTAAAATCAATCATTTTTTATAAATTTATACATTTTTTTACTTAAATATTCATCAGTAAGATTATTATAATTTAATAATTCTTGTTGGTTTCCATATTTATTTTGGAATTTATTTTTTAATCCAAAAATTCTAATATTATTTCTCCTTACACCAAGATCAGATGAAAATTCTAATATTGATGAACCAAACCCACCATCTATAACGTTTTCCTCTATAGTCATAATTTTTTTTGATTTTGAAACAATTTTTTTTAGTAATTTTTTGTCTAAAGGTTTAATTGTTGAAAAATGAATAACACCAATATTTAAGTTATATTTATCTTTTAAAATTTTAGAGGCGCTTAAAGCAATTTGAGCAGTTATACCAGTTGTAATGAAATTATATTTATTTTGTTTTTTTAATATTAATCCTTTTCCTATTTTAGATTTTTTTCCTGAGGTTATTATTTCTTCACCACCTCTTGCAATTCTTACATATATCGGACCTTTAACTTTTGGAGTTTGCAAAATTAAGCTTTTCATATCATTAGCATCACAAGGAGCAAGGATTGTTAAATTTGGCAAAGTCCTCATAATTGAAATGTCTTCAATGGCTTGATGGGTAGGGCCCAAAGGTGCATAAACCAGCCCTCCCCCATTACCAATTAAAGTCACAGGTAAATTATGCAAACACAAATCAACTACAACTTGTTCAAAGGCTCTTCTTGTTATAAATGTTGCAATTGTATTTACATATGGTCTAAACTTTTGCATTGCTAAACCAGCAGCCATACCAATAATAGCTTGCTCGGCAACTCCTTCCATAAAAAATCTTTCTGGAAATTTTTTTTTAAAATTGTCTAAAACTCCAGGACCTAAATCTGATCCAATAAATAAAATTTTCTTATCCTTTTTTGCTAATTCATAAACAGTTTCCAGACAAGTTTTTCTCATTTTATATTTCCAAACATTTTAAAAGTTTTAGTTTTTCTTCATCAGTAAAAAAATTTTTGTGGTGCCAAAACGGATTTTGCTCAGCAAAATAGAAACCTTTTCCTTTAATTGTATGGCAAATTAAAGCTGAAGGTCGCTTATTTTTCTTTATTTTCCTAAAGTATTTAACCAATTGTCTAATATCGTGACCATTTACTTGATCAACCTTATATCCAAAAGAAGATAATTTTTCTTTTAATGGTTCGAGTTGCATAACATTTTTTGTTTGTCCATATGATTGAATCTTGTTGTAGTCAATTATTATATGATAATTTGAGAGTTTGTGTTTGCTGGCAATCATGGATGCCTCCCAAAATGAACCTTCGTTGATTTCACCATCTCCTACAATAACATAAGTGTGAAATTTCTTTTTTTCTATTTTAGCGCCTAGAGCAATCCCCAATCCAATTGGTGATCCATGACCTAATGCTCCTGTTGATGCTTCTACACCAGGAACTTTGTCAAACTCAGGGTGACCACCTAATATCGAATAAAACCTGCTCGATGATTTCAATATTTTTTTACTAAAAAAATCTTTATCTGAAAGTATAGCATATAAAGCGAGGCACCCGTGTCCCTTGCTTAATATTAATCGATCTCTGTTTGATAACAAAGGTTGATTTGAGTTATATTTTAAAACTTTATCATATAGCACTCTTAAAATTTCTATAAGAGACATCGCTGAGCCCATATGACCCCTATCACCTCCAAATAAACATTCTAGGACTAACTTTCTTAAGTACTTAGATCTACTATCTAATTTTATTTTCTTAGATGCATTTTCAAAATTAGTCATTATTTATAAAAACTATTTACGTTTTTAGATATGTATATAATCTCTTTTTCCGTCAAATATTGGTTTATTGGTAATGTTAAAATTTTTTTTGACTGTGTTTCTGTATTTAAATATTTTTCTTTACCGAATTTATTAATATAAGCTGCTTGTTTATGAATAGGTATGGGATAGTGGATGGCAGTTTGTATATGTTTTTTTTTTAAAAAATTTATTAACTCATCTCTTTTTTCTACCTGTATTACAAATGTGTGATAAGTGTTAAATTGATATTTTTTTTCATCGGGGAAAAAAATTTTTGTTCTATCAAGTAATTTTTTATATAAACGAAAATTTGATCTTCTTTTTTTTATTACCTCATCTAATTTGTCTAATCTATAGTCAAGGATCGAAGCTTGTAAAACATCCATCCTAGATAGATATCCAAAATGCTTAACTTCGTTTCTTCCCAACATTCCATTATTTTGTAAACTTTTTGCCAGAATATAATATTGCTTATTATTTGTAGTTAAAAAACCACCATCGCCACAAGCGTTTAAATTTTTCAAAGGATGTGTTGAAAAACATCCTATATCCCCTATAGATCCTGCTGGCTTGTCATAATATTTTGAACCAATAGATTGAGCTGCATCCTCAATAACAGGAATTTTATATTTTTTTGAAATTTTAATTATCTCATTCATTTCACAAATTCTACCTGTTAGATGGACGGGCATGATTGCCTTTGTTTTTTTTGTTATTTTTTTTTCAATTTTATTGGCATCTATATTTTGATCTTCCGCTGTATCTACAAACACTGGTTTAGCTCCAAGATGAATAATTGATGAAGTTGAGGAGATAAACGAATTAGGAGGAGTTATTACTTCATCTCCCTTTTTTATTCCAACCAATTTTAAAGCCAATGTTAATGCATCGGTGCCACTATTAAGAGCTACAGCATACTTAGTTCCACATTTTCTTGAGACTTTTTTCTCAAATTTGCTTACTTCATCTCCATTTACAAATATAGATTTATTTAGACAATCTCTAAAAATTTTTAGCAATTTTTGACTTTGATCTTTAGATTGCTTGTTTAAGCTAACATAATTAATTTTCATTAGGAGCTGTTTTATATTGAATTATTTTAGAAATATATAGAACAATTTGTATATAATAAAATATATTTATTTATTTAAATATTATAAAAAATTATAAGTATTTAACTATGGATTTATTATCTAGCTTTCAGTCGGATATAGTAATTGAATTAGGATATATAGACTTATTTTTTAATCTTATAATTGCTGCAGCACTAGCCTGGACGCTTGAATATTTTTTTATTAATTACAGCCAAACTATTAACAATAAAAAAGTTTTTAGTAAGAATTTTATTTTAATTGCAACAACTACAGCTTTTATAATTTCTATAGTAAAATCGTCATTAGCACTATCTTTAGGTTTGGTAGGAGCTTTATCAATCATCAGATTTAGAACAGCTATTAAGGAGCCAGAAGAATTATCCTATTTATTTATTTGTATTGGGATTGGTCTGGGTTTGGGTGCTGGCTATAGAATTGTTACTGTTATAGCAGTTGTGTTTATATTTATTATTATATTAATAAGAAGCAAATTTGATACAAAAGAATTGTCTAATGAGACTATTTATTTAACTTTATACTCAACAAAAAAACTAAATCTAGAAGAGATATTATTAATATGTAAAAGTTTTTGTTCAGAGGTTTATCTTAGAGATTTTGATTTTTCAAACTCAAAATATCAAATTGGACTAATAGTAAATTTTGAGAATGAGAAAAAACTAAACTCATTAGTTAAAAGTCTGAAAGCAAAATATAAGGGTCTAGAATTGAATCTTATCAATAAGCAAAATATAATTTAATTATTAGATGTTTATTAAGCGAAAAAAAAATATAACCTCAAGATTTATCAATCAAAAACTTAAAATTTTTTTTTTAATTTTTGGATATGCTTTAATATTTATACTTGGAGCATATATGCAAAAAAATCATTTTTTTTACACAACTATAAAACCTTTAATATTCGAGAATGTAAAGTATTTGAAAAAATATTTTAATGGAAAATTTCAAAATATTGATAAAATTTACATAGATATAAATTTTGAAAATTACGAAAAAATTCATAAAAATAGAACTTTATTTATTAAAGAAAATAAAATTCTAAATAAACAAAACGAGTGGGTAACAGCGAATTTAAAATATAAAAACCAAAATTTTGAATCCAAAATAAGATTAAAAGGTAGAATAGCTGACAATCATTTGAATTCAACGATGAGAAATAAAAATATCTCTTATAAAATTAAAATAAAAAAAAAGGAGAAGGGAAATATTTTAGGTCTTAGAGAATTTAATCTAATGGATTTAAGACGAAGAGGATATTTATTAGAGTGGTATGCAAGAGAATTTTTAAAAAATGAAGGTCTAATTCATTTAAAATACAAACTAGTTAATTTGTTTATTAATGGAAATGATTATGGAACTTATGTTTTAGATGAAAATTTTACTGAAACAACACTAACGCTTAATAATAGAAGAAACGGTTTAGCTGTAAGATTTGATAATCAATATGCATTGGATAATAATGATCCAGCATTTAAAAATAGTATTAGATCTGCATCATATGACAACTTGTTTTCAATATCTCAAATAGATTTATTAAATGATAGTATTGCAAATTTTAAAACAGAAGCTTTAACAAACTCAAATTTATTAGGAGAAAACGTATTAGCTTATTTTAATATTAACGGAGAAGAAAAAAAGGTTATTTTAGGACCAGATAAAGATAAACTAGATTCATATTATATAAGCGCATTTTTACTTAAAAAATTTCGGGATGATTTTCTTAAATTTGAGGACATATTTGATGTTGATCAAATGGCAAGGGGTTTTGCTGCGTCCGATATATTAGACGGGTGGCATGGTATAAATTGGACAAATTTAAGTTTTTATTTTAATCCTATTAAAAATAAGTTTGAGCCAATTTTTCAAGATTGGTATAATGAAGGCTTCATATCTGAGTATAATGATGAATTTAGAGGTATTAGGATACTAGATCTTTACAATTATGGTGACTTTTACAAAAAAATTTTTAGATCTGAAGTTTTTTTGGAAAAATACATTCATTATTTAGAAAAATATTCAAATTATGAATATATAGAAAATTTTAACGAAAAAATCAGTGGAGAATTTAATTCAAATCTTAATAAAATTTATAAATCTAGTCCATATTATAATTTCCCAGACTACCTGATTGTTAATAAGGCCAGAGCAGTTAGAGAATTTGTAAACCACCATGACCCAGTTTACATTGAGTTATTGAAAACCATAAATGATGATAAGAGTTTATTAATTAAAATTGGAAATCAGCATATATTACCAATAAATATTGAAAAAATTATTTTCGTAAGTCCAGAAAATGAAATCTTTGAGAAAGTTATTAACAAAAAAATTCAACCAAGAAGTTTGGAAATATTTGATAGAAACCAATTTGATAAATCTCCAGTAAAGTACACTAAAACTTTAATAGATAAACCTCCCTTTGATTATTATGAAAAAATCTTAGTCAATTATAGAATTATAGGCAGTCAAAAATTGAGAATTAAAAAAATAGATAAACCAATTGTATTTACAGAATTAAAACTTAAAAGTGAAAGTTTTACAAAGCTATCTAAAAATATAGATACAACAAGTAATTTTAACTTTATAAAAAAAAATAAAAATAGTTATATCATCAATAAAGGGGATTGGTTTATAAATACCGATCTTGTTATCCCAAAAGGAAAAAGATTAATAATAAAAAGTGGTGCAAATATAATTTTAACGAATAAAGCTAGAATTATTTCAAAATCACCGATTGAGGCTATAGGGAAAAGCGACCAATCAATTAACTTTCTGGGAAAAGGTGGAAGATGTCTCATAATATCTGAAAGTGAAAAAGTATCAGTTTTTGAAAATGTCAATTTTTTTGAATTAGAACATTGTTATGAAAATGGAATAAACTCAGAAGGGTCTTTTAATGTTTATAATTCAGAAATCAAAATGAAGAATATTTTATTTTATAAAAATTTGAAAGGTGATGATGGTATAAATTTTGTTAGTTCTAAGTTTAGTATTGAGAATGTATTATTTGAAAAAATTTTATCTGACTGTTTAGATATTGATTACTCAATCGGAGAAATAAAAAATATTCAATTTGATGGGTGCGGCAATGATGGTTTAGATATATCAAATACAAGTTTAAATTTAGAAAACTTCAAAAGCTCTAATATTGGAGACAAGAGCATTAGTTCTGGTGAAAACAGCGTTTTAAGAGGAAAAAATTTAAATATAAACAATTCGTTTATGGGTGTTGGAATTAAAGATGGATCTGAGGTAAAATTAAATAACATTAAAATCAATAATTCAAAATTCCCAATTGCTGGATATATAAAAAAGCAAACTTTTAGTTATCCAAAAATTAACATTACAAATTATGAAAATTTTGGGGATGAAGAGGAAATTTTTGAATTAGGTATTGTAAGTAATATCAATAA
>CACNTW010000019.1 GCA_902623495.1 uncultured Pelagibacteraceae bacterium
TCACCTGGGAAAGATCCTAATCCCTGTAAAGTTGATGTAATAGGAAAACCTGTTGCATAAACAAGTTCTCTTAAAAGTTCACTAGCTTTAGGTCCAGAGTTAATCACTCCACCACCTGTATAAAAAATAGGTTTTGAAGATTTGCTCATTAAATCAATTAGCTGATCAATACTATTTTGAGTAAAATGATTGTGAGACTTTCCATTTAATTTTTTTTCTTTTTTGGGTTTCTTATATTTTGTTTTTTGAAATTGAATATCTTTTGGTATATCTACTAAAACTGGTCCTGGTCTACCAGTAGTTGCTACCTCAAATGCTTTATGTATTGTGCTAGCTAAATCATTTATATCTTTAACTAACCAATTATGTTTTGTGCAAGGTCTAGTTATTCCAGTTGTATCACATTCTTGAAATGCATCTGTACCAATTAAATGAGTTGGAACTTGTCCAGAAATACAAACTAATGGAATGGAGTCCATATACGCATCAGTCAAAGCTGTAACCACATTTGTTGCACCTGGTCCTGAGGTTACTAAAATTACACCTGGTTTACCGGAAGATCTTGCATATCCTTCAGCGGCATGACCTGCACCTTGTTCATGTCTAACTAAAACATGTTTAATTGATTTAAAATTTTGTAATTCGTCGTAAATTGGTAGGACTGCACCTCCTGGATAACCAAAAATATGATCAACATTTTGATCCTCCATACACTTAAATACAATTTCAGCACCTGAGTATAATTTTGACATTCATACAATCTAGCTGAAGTTGTGCTAAAAGGTCAAGCTATCTATGAAGATTTAGGAAATTTTTTTAAAAATGTTTCAAGTCTGTTAAATTTTATTTTTTGCCAATCAGACATCTGGCCTCTTGCCCAAGTAGATTGTCTCTTGGCATATTGCCTTGTTTTTATTGATATTTTTTCTTTCAGTTCACTGAGATCTATTATTTTGTCCAGATATTCTTTAATCTCACTTAGACCAATTACTTTATTGGATGACAAATCTTTCTTTACTCTTAATTTATAAAATCTCTCAGCCTCTTTAATCGCTCCATCTCTCAACATTTCGTTTGTTCTTAAAGAAATTCTTTCTACTAACTTATCTCTAGGATAATCGATAAGTAACTTTATGAAACTGTCCTGAGTAAAATCAGAATAAGTTTCATTATACCAATCAAACAAAGATTTATTTGTAAACTTTTTAACTTCATAGGCTCGAATTGATCTTTGTGTATCATTTTTGTTAATTTTTTCTTTGCAAAGTGGGTCTAGTTTAATAAGCTCAGAATAAAATTTAATTTGTCCTATTTTTGATTGTTTTTTTCTTATTCTATTTCGAATAATAAATGGAATATCTGGGATTTTAACTATACCATCTATAAGTGCTTTAAAATACAAACCAGTGCCACCAACAAGAATTGGAATTTTATTTTTTTTCTTAATATTGTTAATTTTTAACTTTGTATCTTTAAGCCAATTTCCTGTAGAATAATTATCCTTAACACTTTTAAATCCATATAGATGATGTTTAATATTTTTTAAATCAATGCGCTTAGGTCTTGCCGTAAGAATTTTGAGTTCTTTAAATATTTGCATACTATCAGCATTTATCACTTCTCCGTTTATTTTTTTTGCAAGCTCTATGGCAAATTTTGATTTTCCAGATGCTGTTGGTCCTGAAATAAGAATTATTTTGGACTTTAAGTCCATTAATTTAGTTTAACACCAATATATCTTCTTTGGTTATTATTATTATAAATTGCGATAAGTAAACTTTTATCATTACTTTTTAGAGCTAGTTTTACAATGTTATCTAGATCTCCAATGGTGTTAATCTTTTTCTTTTGCGCTTCAACAATAATATTATTTACTTGAAGATAATTAACTGGGCTATCTTTATCGATTTCTGTGATGACTAATCCTGTTGTATTTTTTGGTAAATTTCTTTCTTTAATATCATCTTTATTTAGTAATCTCACTTTTATTTTCAAACCATCTATTGTATCTTCTTTCGGTTTTTCTGTTACTAAACCTTGGGATTTAAAATCTTCAGATGTTTCTAGTCTTCCAAGTATAATTTCCTTAGTTAATTCCCTTTTATTTCTCCATACTTTTAATTTTACTTTTTTTCCAACTTCAGTTTCTGCCACTATTCTCGGAAGTTCACTCATTTCATTAATTTTTTTACCATCAAATTCTAAAATTATATCTCCGGCTTTAATTCCTCCTTTATCCGATGGACTATTTTCAGCTACACTGGCAACAAGTGCTCCTCTTGGTTCATCTAATTTTTCAACATCTGCAATATCTTTTGTTACAGTTTGAATTCTTACGCCTAGCCATCCTCTTTTAGTTTCGCCAAATTCAATTAATTGATTAATTACTTTTTGAGCACTATTAGAAGGAATTGCAAAACCAATTCCAATTGAGCCTGATTGACCTAATATTGCAGTATTAATTCCAACTACATCGCCATCCATGTTAAACAACGGACCTCCTGAATTACCTTGGTTTATAGATGCATCAGTTTGAATGTAGTCTTCATACCTAGAAAGACCAATACTTCTGTTTCTTGCTGAGATTATTCCAGCAGTAACCGTTCCACCTAAGCCAAATGGATTTCCAATTGCAATAACCCAATCACCTATTCTTGCGGTATCAGAATCTGCAAATTTAACTGGAGTAAATTTCTGATCTGACTCTATTTGAAGAACTGCCAAATCCATACCGGGATCAGCTCCAATTACTTTTGCCTTTATATTTTTTTCACCATTAACTCTAACAAAAACATCTTCTGCACCCTGAATTACGTGATTATTTGTAATAACAATTCCTTTTTCATCAATAATAAAACCTGATCCAAGGGCGCTTGTCTGTCTCTTTTGAGGAGCTCCATAATCTTTGAACATATCTTCAAAAGGCGAGCCTGGAGGAAATTCAAATGGAAATGGATTGGATCTTGTGGTTATTGTAGTTGTAGTCGAGATATTTACTACTGACGGCATTAATTTTTCAGCTAGATCTGCAAAAGATGCAGGCATATTTGCTGCGTTGGTAGTATTTTGAATATTAATTGAAAATAATATTAGTAATAAAATCTTTATGAATCTCATCTTTTTAAGAACCAAATAATAAAAAAACCAATCACTGCAAATATTAATCCACCAGTTCTTAGTTGATTGTCAGTGGCTTCCTTTAATTTCATTATCATATTTTTCATTTTTGATGGAAATATGGCGTAAAGAATACCTTCAATAAAAAGAAATAGACCAAATGCAATGATCAATTCTCTCATTAAATTTACTCTACTTTTTGATTAATATTTCCGAAAAATTTAAAAAATTCACTATCTGGTGAAAGTATCATTGAAGTTTCACCACCAATTAAAGCTTTCTGATATGCCTGCATAGCTCTATAAAATGCAAAAAATTCAGGATCTTGTCCAAAGGCATCAGCAAATATTTTATTCTTTAAACCGTCACCTTCTCCTTTCATGATCTCAGATTTTTTTTGTGCGTCTGCAAGTATAACTGTTACTTCTTTATCTGCAGTTGAGGTAATTGTTACTGCCATCTCTGCACCTTTTGCTCTAAATTCTTTTGCTTCTCTTTCCCTCTCAGTTTGCATTCTTCTAAAAATTGCATCACTATTTGCTTGTGGGAGATCTGCTCTTTTAATTCTTACATCAACTATGCTAATGCCAAAATTCTCAGCTTCATTATTTACACCTTCTTGAATTAAAGACATTTGTTTAGTTCTATCTTCAGATAATAAAGTTTGTAACTCTTGTTGACCAAGAACGTTCCTTATTCTAGAATTTATAATTGTAGCCAACCTAGATCTTGCAACTCTCTCATTTCCGACAGAAATATAGAACTTTAACGGATCAATTATCTGGAATCTCGCAAATGCATCTACGATTAATCTTTTTTGATCTGAAGCAATTACCTCTTCTGGTGGAGTGTCTAGATTTAATATTCTTTTATCTAAGAATACAACGTTTTGTATAAACGGAATTTTGAAATTAATTCCAGGATTTGATATAATTCTCTTAGGATCACCAAATTGCAAAACTATTGCTTGATTTACTTCTTTCACTATAAAAACTGAAAAATAAATTGTTGCAGCAATTAGTATGATTATTGGTAATAGAAATTTTCCAGCTTTCATTTTAATTATTTCCTGTCTTTAATTCTTGTAATGGCAGATACGGTACTACACCTTCACCTGAATTTTTGTCGATTATTATTTTATTAATATCAGCTAATACTTCTTCCATTGTCTCAAGATACATTCTTTCTTGAGTTACTTTTTTAGCTTTTGTATACTCATTATAAATTGATAAAAATCTACTTGCTTCTCCTTCTGCCTTAGCAACAACTTCTTTTTTATAAGCTTCTGCTGCTTGTAGAATTTTCGCTGCTTCTCCTCGTGCTCTTGGTATTACATCATTGGCATATGCTTCTGCTTCGTTTTTAGATCTTTCCATATCCGCTCTAGCTGCCTGGACATCTCTAAATGCATCAATAACTTGGTCTGGTGGATCAGCTTTTTGAGTTTGAACTTGTGTAATTTGAATTCCACTTGTGTATTCATCTAAAATTTCTTGAATTATTTCCTGAGTATCAGCTTCTATTAGAGATCTACCTTCGGTAAGAATTGGTTGAATATCAGATCGTGCAATAACCTCTCTCATAGCTGTTTCTGCAGCTGCTTTAACTGTTCCTTCTGGATCTTGAATTTTAAATAAAAAATTACCAGCATCTTTAATTACCCAAAATACTGAAAAATCTATATTAACTATGTTTTCATCCCCTGTTAACATTAAACTTTCTTCTGGAACATCTGCAACTCCACCTGAGGAAAATCCACTATCTCTTTCTGACCTAAATCCAATATCCATTCGATTAACTTTTGTAACTTTAGGAGTTAGTACATTTTCAATTGGAAAAGGGAAATGATAATTTAATCCAGGCTGAGTAGTTTTAACAAATTTTCCAAATCTTAATACAACGCCTTGTTCATCAGGTAAAACTCTATAAAGACCACTTAAAGTCCAAACAATTAAAAGAATAATAAGACCAATTATTATTGGCTTAGCACCACCTTTACCGCCACCTAAAAATCTATTTATTGTTGATTGTAGTTTACTTATTACTTCATCGATATTTGGGGGAGTAGGACCTTTTCTAAATCCACCATTTCCACTACCGCCTCCTCCCGGAGGTGTTCCCCATGGGCTTTGATTTTTAAAATCACTCATAATACGACACTCTATATAGTGTCTTTATTAGTAAAAACAAGGTAATGGTAAATTATGGACAATAAAAAAGTAGGTTTAAGTGACACAACAAAGGCAAAAACTGAGCCAAAAACCTTTAGAAGGAACCCTATTATTGGAACAAAGTTTACAATTGCAATCTCAAGTGCAAAAGGAGGAGTTGGAAAGTCAACATTTGCCTCGAATCTTGCTTTGGCATTAAAAAAAATGGACCTAAATGTCGGATTGCTTGACGCAGATATATATGGACCATCGCTTCCAAAATTATTTTCAATAAATGAAAAGCCTGAAAGTGATGGGCAAAATTTAAAGCCAATTCTAAAATATGGAATTCAATGTATGTCCATAGGATTTTTAACAGAAGAGCAAACACCAATGATTTGGCGGGGTCCAATGGTAATTTCTGCGATAAAAACTTTTACACAAAAAGTTTTGTGGAAAAATTTAGATTTTTTAATTGTTGATATGCCGCCAGGAACTGGAGATACACAATTGACTTTTGCGCAAGAAATTAACATGGATGGAGTAATTATTATATCTACACCACAAGAAATAGCCTTACAGGATGTAAAACGTGGAATTAGGATGTTTGATAAACTTAAAGTAAAAATATTAGGACTTATAGATAATATGAGTCATTTCATTGGAGATGATGGAAAAAAATATGCAATTTTCGGTGAAGGTGGTGTCAAAAAGACTGCTGATGAATTTAAAAAAAATTTTCTAGGTGAAATACCAATTGATCCAGAAGTTGGAAAACAAGGGGATTTGGGTTCACCTATTGTTCAAAGTAAACCAGAGCATGAGATATCTAAAATATATTTTAAGTTTGCTGAAAAAATTAAATCAATTTATCTTTAAGATCAAAAGCTTCCATAAGTTCGTTCCACTCTCGTTTCGATAAACCTGTTTCATCAATAGAAACATTTTCACCTTTTATAAGTTTTTGAATAATAACTTTTCCTTTTGCAGAAACTTCTGTTCCACCAACCCTATAATCCATAAATGCTTCATAAGTTATTGGTACCCATTTTTTAACAGTATCAAGCATAGCATCTGCATAAGCTCTAATCTCGTACTGAGCATGATGATCTGCTCTGAGTCTCAAAAAATTCATGAGATTTAATAAATCTGTTTTCCAATACCATTGGGTGTAAGTATTTAGTGTTAAGTTCATTCTAGCAAGTTCTCTTGCTAAACCTACAGCATTCTCGTCTATTGTTGATCCATCATATCTTTCATTAAGCATTGTTTCGTAATTATTATAAGTTTGCTCAGCGTCTCCTTTTAATAAATTTAAAACTTTTTTTGCTTTTTCTCCATCTAAGATATCACCTCTACCTTGTCTATTACTTTGTGATTGAGCAGCAAGATGTTGTGGCTCTGGTAGATAAAATTCTTTATCTAAAATTGAGTATCTTGCGGAGTATTCATTTACATTTGCTGTTCTGTGTCTAATCCATTGTCTAGCTATAAATATTGGTAGCTTTACATGATATTTTATTTCACACATTTCAAAAGGAGTACTATGCCAATGTCTCATTAAATATTTGATTAAACCAGAGTCAGTGGAAACTTTTTTTGTACCTTTTCCATAAGAAACTCTTGCTGATTGAACTACAGAGGTGTCATCGCCCATATAGTCAATAACTCTTATAAAACCGTGGTCTAATATTGGAATTGCATCGTACAGAATTTTTTCAAGTTCTGGTGCTGTCACTCTTTTTGTTGAATTTTGCTGAGATTGTTGGTCTTTTATTTCTTTTATTTGTTCGTCGGTTAACTTCATGAATAATTTATTGAATCTATTGAATTTGGTTTTATATTATTAATGTTGGTTTTCCAACTATGACGATAAACGAATTTCGTAATAACCATTACGGACGTGGGGGCAGTACCCACCACCTCCACCATTTTCAACTTATGGGGGTGAATTAGGATCGACGGATGACTAAAAGTTATTCTTTCGTTCGGTATTGTTCCGCCGTGAAGGGCTAATTTATAAATGCTAACGAAAGTTACGCACTTGCAGCTTAATTAATTTATTAATTAAGTTACGGGGTCCGGGGCACCTGGCAACAGAACGCCCCTTCCTGATTCTCGATTCGCTAGAAAAATAAACACTTATTAGAAAGTAATAACTAGTTGGCGTCATGGTGGCGTCACAAGAAAGGAAAAAGTGTTATGGCGTATATAAAAAAACTTAAAGGAAAATATAAAGTTTCAATTAATAAAAAAGGTTTTCCTAGATTAGCTAAAAGATTTCTGGATCTAAAATCTGCAAGATTGTGGGCTAGAGAAATTGAGCTCCAAATGGAAAAAAATACTTTTGAAGATTATTCTGGTGGGGGCACTACCCTGAGAGAAGTATTAATTAAATACAGGGACGAGAAAACTATTCTTAAAAAAGGATCTAGAGAAGAAACTTCTAAAATAAATTTAATTATTAAACACAATGTTTCTTTGCATAGTTTAATGCGGTTGAAGTCTTTTCATATTCATAGATTTATGGACGAGCTCAGTAAGACCAGAAAACCAAATACTGTAAATAAATATGTAAATATTATATGTCATGCTTGGCGTGTTGCTAAAAGAGAATGGGGTATCAATCTTCCAAAAGATAATCCTTGCGATATGGTAACACTAAATAAATATGATGATTCTAGAGATAGAGTTCTTACTAAAACTGAATACCAGGATCTATTGTTTCATGCCGAAGGATCTAACCTTCCTCAATTAAAAGATATTATTCAAATTCTTTATTTGGTTGGTTGTCGTAGAGGGGAGCTCCTAAGAATATCTAAAAGACATATAGATTGGGATAGAAAGTTACTTACATTTTACGATACAAAAAATGGTGAGGACAGAACAGTTCCTTTATCTAATTATGTAATCTCAATATTAAAAAAATATCCTTTTGGTGAAGTTATGTTTCCAATATCTCCATTTAGATTAGAAAAACATTTCAGAATCGCACGAGCTCAGGCAAACATTAAAGACTTTAGACTACATGATTTGAGAGCTTGTTTTTGTACTAATGCTTTATTGAGTGGCTTAACAATACCTGAGGTATCTGCCCTATCTGGTCATAAGGATTGGTCACAATTAAAGAGATATACAAGAATTAAACCTGAGGACTTATTAGATAAAGTAAATAATATTGTAGCGATAAAATAATCCTATAGTTTAAAGGTTACCAAATACGCATAGCTAATTCGAGGTAACAATTCCGTATTAGCATTGGTAAAATTTTTAAATATTTAATAAAAGTCAACCAGGAGCTTGTCGGAAGTCTTAAGCTCAAGACAAATAAACACTTTCAGATTTGAAGACGAAACACAATGAAAGGAGTTTTAATGTCGAAATCAAAAATACAAGAAATAAAAGACCTAAAAAAAATAATCAAAATACAAGAAAGAATCATTCAATTAAAAGAGAATGAATTCCAAATGGTGCATAAGCTATTTATGCATTACCTGAGAAGGTATGAGGAATTTCAACACAAATATATTTTTCACAGAAAGTTATGGTTACACTCGGTAAATGATTTTAATGATTTAGTAAAACATATTAGAGAGTTTGATAATTCTGGAAGTGTTGACGATCTAAAGCAAAGACTTAAAGAAGTAGATTCTGGGGGTACTGATGAGTAGTTTTACAGACGGAGCTCCTAGGACTCCTATCGAATGGTGTGATCTTGGTTACTATGTAATTGAATGTAATAGTGA
>CACNTW010000020.1 GCA_902623495.1 uncultured Pelagibacteraceae bacterium
GGAAGAAGCTGAAAAAATATTAAAGGAAGAGAATGAAAAAAATTTAAAAGAGCAAGAGAAATTAACAAAACTATCTGAAGGAGCTGATGATAAAGTAAAAGAGAAAAAAGAAAAGAAAACAGCTAAACCAATTAAAGCTCCAAAAAAAGTAGCAAAAAAAACCAAATCAAAAAAAAAAGTTAGCAAAAAGTAATCACAAGTTGTATAAGTAAATCGAATCACTTATGACAACAAAAATTCCTGAACATCTAAGTACTTTAATACCAATGGTAGTTGAGCAATCAAGCCGTGGTGAAAGAGCTTATGATATTTATTCAAGATTATTAAAAGAGAGAATTGTTTTTGTAGTTGGACCAATTAATGATGCAGTTGCATCTTTGGTTACCGCTCAATTATTATTTTTAGAGTCTGAAGATCCAAAAAAAGAAATTTCTTTATACATAAATAGTCCAGGTGGATTAGTGACAGCTGGTTTAGGAATTTATGATACGATGCAATATATCAAACCTGAAGTTAGCACATTGTGTATTGGTCAAGCTGCAAGCATGGGATCATTTTTGTTAGCCGCAGGATCTAAAGGAAAAAGATTATCATTACCAAATTCAAGAATAATGGTTCATCAACCATCTGCAGGTTTTCAAGGTCAGGCAACTGATATAGAAATTCATGCTAATGAGGTTATGTCTTTGAAAAAAAGATTAAACGAAATTTATTCTAAACACACAGGTAAGTCAGTTGATCAAATCAAAGATGCTTTGGAGAGAGACAATTTTATGACTCCAGATAACGCAAAAGATTTTGGTTTGATCGATAAAGTAGTGGAAAAAAGAGACTAGACAACAATATATAGTTTATTCACAACCTATACTTGATTAAGAAGTAATCTTTGTAATAAAGTATTCAAATTGATTCGTTATAAAAAACTATGAGCAACAATAATAAAAATATTCTTTACTGTTCTTTCTGCGGAAAGAGTCAACATGAAGTCAGAAAATTAATTGCTGGACCAACAGTTTTTATTTGTGATGAGTGTGTTGAATTATGTATGGACATCATCAAAGAAGAGAGCAAAGATACTTTTGTAAAACATCAAGATGGATTGCCATCACCAAAAGAAATTTGTGCAGTTCTTGATGACTATGTAATCGGACAAGATCATGCAAAAAAAGTTTTATCAGTTGCAGTCCACAATCATTACAAAAGATTAAATTACGAAAATAAAACTAGCAAAAATGTTGAACTTTCAAAATCAAATATTTTATTAGTTGGACCAACAGGATGTGGAAAAACGCTATTAGCACAAACTTTAGCAAGAATTTTAGATGTACCTTTCACAATGGCAGATGCAACTACATTAACAGAAGCTGGTTATGTTGGTGAAGATGTTGAAAACATAATATTAAAATTATTACAAGCAGCAGATTACAATGTTGAAAAAGCACAAAGAGGAATTGTTTACATTGATGAAGTAGACAAAATTAGTAGAAAATCAGAAAACCCATCAATTACTAGAGATGTCTCTGGAGAAGGAGTTCAACAAGCTTTATTAAAAATAATGGAAGGAACAGTTGCTAGTGTACCCCCACAAGGCGGAAGAAAGCATCCACAACAAGAATTTTTACAAGTAGACACGACTAACATTCTATTTATATGTGGTGGTGCGTTTGCAGGCTTAGATAAAATAATTTCACAAAGAGACAAAGGTTCATCTATTGGGTTTGGTGCTGAGGTTAAAAGTTTAGAAGATAAAAAAGTAGGTGAGTGGATGAAAAATCTTGAGCCTGAAGACTTATTAAAATATGGACTGATACCAGAATTTATAGGAAGATTACCTATAACTGCTACTTTAGATGATCTTGATGAAAAATCTTTAGTTAAAATTTTATTAGAGCCAAAAAATTCTTTAATCAAGCAATATCAAGAGTTATTTAAATTAGAGGGTGTCAAACTAACTTTTAAAGATCAATCAGTTAAAGACATTGCCAACAAGGCTATATCTAAAAAAACTGGAGCAAGAGGACTTAGATCGATTCTAGAAAACATATTATTGAAAACAATGTTTGATCTTCCAAGTCAAGATAATATAGAAGAAGTTATAATTGATTCTGGTGCGGCGAAAGGTGTATCAGCGCCTGTTATTGTTCATTCGAAGAACAAAACTAAAACTGATAAGACTTCAGCAGCATAATTTCACGTTAATAAACCATAATTTCCTATTGCATTATAAAATATAATATCCATATTTCTTTGATGGATATAAAAGTGACATTACCGTTATTACCATTAAGAGACATTGTAGTTTTTCCAAGTATGGTAATCCCTTTATTTGTTGGAAGAGATAAGTCCATCACTGCATTAAATGAAGTAATGAAAGGTGATAAAAAAATTGTTCTTGTCACACAAAAAAATTCTGAAGTTGACGACCCAAAGAAAAATGATGTTTTCATTTATGGTTGTGAAAGTAATATCTTACAGTTACTTAAACTTCCAGATGGAACTGTTAAAGTATTAGTTGAGGGTACCAAGAGAGTTAAAATAATTGATTTTAAAGATGATGAAAAGTTTATTAAATGTTCATTCGAGTATCAAAAAGATATTATTTCAAAGGATGACGACCTTCTCCCATTAAGTTTAACTGCTATAAAAAGATTAGAAAAGCTTACTACAGTTAATAAAAAAATATCTTCCGAGACAATTAACAATATTAAACAATTAAAAGATCCATCAAAAATTGCCGATAATATTATTTCACACATCAATGCAAGCATCTCTGAAAAACAACAAATCTTCGAAACTTTAGATGTAAAGAAAAGATTAAATAGTGTGATTAAAATCATGGAAAATGAGGCAAGCATCATTGGTGTTGAGAAAAGAATTAGAGGAAGAGTTAAAACTCAAATGGAGAAAACTCAAAGAGAGTATTATTTAAATGAACAGTTAAAAGCTATTCAAAAAGAATTGGGTGAAATTGAAGATGGTAAGGATGAAACTACAAGCTTAAAAAAATCAATTTTGAAGGCAAAGATGCCAAAAGAAGTTGAAAAGAAATGTATGTCAGAATTAAAAAAATTAAAAAATATGAGTCCAATGTCAGCTGAGGCAACTGTTGTAAGAAACTACTTAGATTGGATGATAGATTTGCCATGGTTTAAAAAAGATAAAGTGGATATAGATTTGAACAAAGCACTAAAAATTCTAGAGGAAGATCACTTTGGGTTAGAAAAAGTTAAGGAAAGAATAATAGAATTCTTAGCAGTTCAAAAAAGAATGGATAAAATAAAAGGCCCTATTCTATGTCTAGTAGGTCCACCAGGTGTAGGAAAAACTTCTTTAGGTAAGTCAATAGCAAAGGCAACTAACAGACAATTTGTAAGAATGTCTTTGGGTGGAGTAAGAGATGAAGCAGAAGTTAGAGGTCATAGGAGAACTTATATTGGTTCCCTTCCTGGAAAAATTATTCAAATGATGAAAAAAGCTGGTACTAAAAATCCTTTATTTTTATTGGACGAAATAGATAAAGTTGGAAATGATTATAGAGGTGATCCATCATCGGCTTTATTAGAGGCTTTAGATCCTGAACAGAATACCACATTTAATGATCATTACCTTGAAGTTGATTATGATTTATCAGATGTTATGTTTGTAACAACAGCAAATACATTAAATATTCTTCCCCCACTTTTAGATAGAATGGAAGTCATAAGAATTCCAGGATATACAGAAGATGAGAAGATTAACATTGCCAACAAATATCTACTTCCTAAACAAATCAAAGACAACGGTGTTAAAGAAGGTGAAATGAAGTTAGCTGACGATACAATTAAAGAAATTATAAGAAGTTATACAAGAGAAAGTGGTGTTAGAAATTTAGAAAGAGAAATTTCAAAAGTAACAAGAAAAGTTGTTAAAAAAGTTGTAAATAATGAAGAAAAGAGTGTTGATGTTAATGAAAAAAATATACCCGACTTTCTTGGAATTAAAAAATTTAAATTTGGTGAACTAGAAACAAAAGATAAAGTTGGAATTGTCATAGGTTTAGCCTGGACAGAGTTTGGTGGAGAGATATTAAAAGTTGAAACAGTTAACATGCCCGGTAAAGGTAGAATGCAAATAACTGGTAAGTTAGGTGATGTAATGCAAGAGTCTGTAAAAGCTGCTAAATCTTATGTTAGATCAAAATGTTTAGAATTTGGTGTAACGCCACCACTATTCGAGAAAAAAGATTTTCATATACACGTTCCAGAAGGTGCAACTCCTAAAGATGGACCTTCTGCAGGAATAGCTATGGTTACATCAATAGTGTCTTCAATTACAAAAGTACCTGTAAAAAGAGAAATTGCAATGACTGGAGAGGTAACAATCACAGGTCAAGTGTTGCCTATAGGTGGCCTAAAAGAAAAGTTATTAGCTGCTCATAGAGCGGGTGTTAAAAAAGTTTTAATACCAAAAGAAAATGAAAAAGATTTAGTAGATGTTCCAAAAAAAGTTAAAGATGATATTGAAATTATTCCTGTAGAGACAGCAGATGAAGTTATAAAAATTGCTCTTACAAAAGAATTAAAACCAACCGAGTGGACAGAAGTAGATAAGTTAACTGAGACTAAAAAAGACGATAAATCTCAAGCCAGTATTCAGTAATAAACAATTTACATTATTAAAACGTTGATGTAATAGTACCATGTTTTGGGCGGTTAGCTCAGTTGGTAGAGCATCTCGTTTACACCGAGGGGGTCAAAGGTTCGAGTCCTTTACTGCCCACCAGAACACGGGGGTGTAGCTCAGTTGGTTAGAGCGATCGCCTGTCACGCGATAGGTCGAGGGTTCGAGTCCCTTCACTCCCGCCATCAAATAAATGAATAAAATAGAGCTTTAAAATGTGACCTATCTGCTCTTTTAGTTGATCTAAAAGGTGCTATATAGACTCATCATGCTTGCGGAATTTTTAAAAGATTATTTGCCAATAATTGTATTTTTACTAGTTGCACTTGTGTTAAGCGTTGCATTTGTGGCGGTCAATTATTTGGCATCTCCAAAAAATCCAGATCCAGAAAAATTATCAGCATATGAATGCGGTTTCGAACCATTTAATGACTCTAGAATGGAATTTGATGTTAGATTTTATCTTGTTGCAATATTATTTATAATATTTGATTTAGAAATCGCTTTTCTATTTCCCTGGGCAATATCTCTAGGTAAAATCGGAATATTTGGATTTACATCAATGATGATCTTCTTATTTATTCTTACTATTGGGTTTATTTATGAATGGAAAAAAGGAGCATTAGATTGGGAATAAAATGAATTTAGAAGAAAGAAAAAAAAATATTCCAGAAGAATTTAAACAATTAGCACAAGATTTTAGTGATAATGGTTTTATAACAACATCACTCGATAATCTAGTTAACTGGGCTAGAACTGGATCATTACATTGGATGACTTTTGGTCTTGCATGTTGTGCAGTTGAAATGATGCAAACTTCTATGCCAAGATATGATTTGGAAAGATTTGGTGCTGCCCCAAGAGCTTCACCTAGACAATCAGATGTTATGATTGTTGCTGGAACTCTTACTAACAAAATGGCTCCAGCACTAAGAAAAGTTTATGACCAGATGCCAGAACCAAGATATGTAATTTCTATGGGAAGTTGTGCCAATGGTGGAGGATATTATCATTACTCTTATTCTGTAGTAAGAGGATGTGACCGTATTGTACCAGTTGATGTGTATGTTCCTGGGTGCCCACCTTCAGCTGAAGCACTTTTATATGGGATAATGCAACTTCAAAAGAAAATCAGGAACAAAGGTTCTCTGGAAAGATAAAAATGCAAAACATCCAGGATTTAGAAAAAATTTTGAATTCAGAACTAAATACTAAAATAAAAAGTTCTTTAATCAAACATAATCAGATTTACTTAAAAATTGATGAGGCGGACTTAACAGAAGTTATTTTATTCTTAAAAACAAATTCAAAGACTAAATTTAGACAATTGATAGATATCACAGCTGTAGATTTTCCTGAAAATGAAATTAGATTCAAATTAGTTTATTTATTATTAAGTCATGAATTTAATCAAAGAATTATCATAGAGATAGATGTAAAAGAAAATGAAATTGTTGGTTCAATAACATCTATATTTCCTGCTGCAAATTGGATGGAAAGGGAGGTATTTGACATGTATGGAATTGATTTTAAAGACCATCCAGACCTAAGAAGAATACTTACAGATTATGGTTTTGAAGGACATCCATTAAGAAAAGATTTCCCTTTAACAGGTCATAATGAAGTTAGATACAGTCATGAAACTAAAAAAGTGATTTATGAACCAGTAAAATTAGAACAAAATTATAGAAACTTTGATTATGAAAGTCCTTGGGAAGGAACCAAGTATATAAAAGAACAAACTAAAGAATAATGGCAAAAGAAACTAAAACTTTAAATCTAAATTTTGGACCTCAACATCCTGCTGCTCATGGAGTTTTGCGATTAATATTGCAGTTAGATGGTGAAATAGTTGAGAAAGCAGATCCACACATAGGTTTATTACATAGGGGGACAGAAAAATTAATTGAAAACAAAACTTATACCCAAGCTGTTCCGTATTTTGATCGACTAGATTATGTCGCCCCAATGAACCAGGAACACGCTTTTGCTTTAGCAATTGAAAAAATATTAAAAATTGAAGTTCCGATAAGAGCTCAATACATAAGAGTAATGTTTTGTGAGATTGGAAGAATACTAAGCCATATTTTGAATGTCACAACACAAGCAATGGATGTTGGTGCATTAACTCCAACTTTGTGGGGATTTGAAGAGAGAGAAATATTGATGGGTTTTTATGAAAAAGTTTCTGGTTCTAGATTGCATGCTAATTATTTTAGAGCTGGTGGAGTACATCAAGATCTACCAAAAGGATTAGACAAAGAGATCGGAAAATTTTGTGAAAGATTTCCAAAAATAATAAATGATTTAGAATTACTTTTAACAGATAACCGAATATTTAAGCAAAGGAACGTTGATATAGGAGTAGTATCAAAACAAGATGCTCTCGATTATTCTTTTTCTGGTGTTATGTTGAGAGGATCAGGAGTTCCGTGGGATTTAAGAAAATCCCAGCCTTATGATTGCTATGAACAATTCGAATTCAAAATTCCAGTAGGAAAAAATGGTGATTGTTATGACAGATATCTATGCAGAATTGAAGAAATGAAAGAAAGTGTAAATATAATAAACCAATGCCTGGCAAATTTACCTGTTGGACCAATTAAAACTGACGATGGAAAAATTAGTCCACCACCAAAAAAAGAAATAAAACAATCTATGGAAGCATTGATCCATCACTTTAAGTTATATACTGAAGGTTATAGAGTTGACAAAGATGA
>CACNTW010000021.1 GCA_902623495.1 uncultured Pelagibacteraceae bacterium
TAGATATTGAGTTAGAAAGATCTAATTTTTCTAAAGCAGAGGAACTTAGAGAAGATTTTAAGAAAATATGCTCGAACCTTTGTGATAAAATCGCATCTATTAACAAACGCCTAAAAGAGTTTGAAAAAAAAGATGCGTCTTGAAAATAATCTAGATAAAATTTTAATAATCGATTTTGGGTCTCAGTTTACACAGTTAATTGCAAGAAAAGTAAGAGAATTAAATGTTTTTTGTGAAATTATAAGTCACAACAAACTTAAAGACTACAAAAATGAAAAAAATGTGAAAGGTATTATTTTATCAGGTGGTCCCTTAAATGTTTATCAAAATAAAAAAGTTAAATTCAATAAAAGTATATTAAGTTTAAATATTCCAATTTTAGGTATTTGTTTTGGCCACCAGATAATCTCTAAAGAATTAGGAGGTAAAGTAAAACGAGCAAAATCAAGAGAATTCGGGTTAGCAAAAGTTACAAAATTAAAAAAAAGCGCTTTAACCGAAAATTTCTTTTCAAAAAAATCTACCAATGTATGGATGAGTCATGGAGATGAGGTAATTAAATTACCTAAAGGTTTTAAAGTAATAGCAAAATCTTCAAATTCGAAATTATGCATGATAGAAAATGTAAAAAAAAAAATATATGGCATACAGTTTCATCCAGAAGTTTCCCATACAGTTAAAGGCAAAGTAATATTAAAAAACTTTGTAATTAAAATTTGTAAAATTAAAAAAAATTGGACATCAAAAAATCAAAAATCTAAACTTATGCAGCAAATTAAAGAACAGGTTGGAAATTCTAAAGTAATTTGTGCATTATCTGGTGGGGTAGATAGTAGTGTAGTAGCAAAATTAATTAGTAATGCGATTGGAAAAAACCTAACTTGTATATTCGTAAATACTGGTCTGCTCAGAAAAAACGAAGAAAAACAAGTATTAAATACTTTTAGAAAAAAATTTAAATTGAATTTAATTTATGTAAATGCTGAACAATTATTTTTAAGCAAATTAAAAAATGTAACAGATCCAGAAAAAAAAAGAAAAATTATTGGAAATTTATTTATCAAACTTTTTGAAAAATACGCAAAAAAAATAAAAAATGTAAAATTTTTAGCTCAAGGAACTCTATACCCTGATCTAATTGAAAGTAAGTCTGTTACAGGAAGTCAAACTTCAAAAATTAAGTCTCATCATAATGTCGGTGGTTTGCCAAAAAGAATGAAATTAAAATTAGTTGAACCATTGAAATATTTGTTTAAAGACGAAGTTAGAATGTTAGGCCTAGAATTAAATTTAAGTAAAGAAATTATTTCTAGACATCCTTTTCCTGGTCCTGGTTTAGCAATTAGAATGCCAGGCATAATTACTAAAGAAAAAATAAAAATTTTAAAAGAAGCAGATAATTATTTTGTAAATGCATTAAGAGAACACAATCTATATCATAAGATATGGCAGGCTTATGCCGCATTACTACCTGTTAAAACAGTTGGTGTAATGGGAGACAATAGAACCTATGAATATTTATGCTTGCTAAGAGCAATAACATCTGAAGATGGAATGACAGCAGATTATTTTCAATTTAATAAATCATTTATGCAAATGGTATCAAATAAAATAGTTAACAACATTCGAGGTATAAATAGAGTAGTCTATGATGTGACCTCTAAACCACCAAGTACTATTGAACTAGAATAAAAATAAATTATAATTTTATTATGAAATATTTACACACAATGATCAGAATTTCTAATATTGAGGAGTCTTTAAAATTTTTTTGTGATGGACTGGGTTTAAAAGAGACAAAAAGAATGCAAAATGAAAAAGGTAGATACACATTAATTTTTTTAGCCGCACCAAACGACAATGATGCAGAAATTGAACTTACTTATAACTGGGATGGAGATAATTTAGGAGAGGGATCTAGAAATTTTGGTCACTTAGCTTATAAAGTTAAAAATATATACGAAATATGCCAAAGATTAATGGATATGGGTTATACAATTAATAGACCACCTAGAGATGGTCATATGGCATTTGTGAAATCACCAGATAAAATATCAATTGAAATACTTCAGGAGGGAAATCTTCCTCCTAAAGAGCCCTGGTCATCAATGGAAAATACTGGAACTTGGTAATATTAGAAATACTTTATATATTTTTCGTTAATATTTAAAATTTCTAAATCGACTAATCCACCTATTACTAATTGAATAGCAACCAATAATATAAAGCCTAAACCTATATAAGCTATCCATAGATGTTTTTGTATATAATTTGCTAAATAAGTAGCTAAGGCTCCAGTAAGGACTACTGATAATACTAAGCCAAAAATCATAAAACCAAAATTACCTTTGGCCGCTCCCACAACGCCAATAACGTTATCAAAACTAATCGTAATATCCGCAAATAACACTTTGTAAATACTTTTGATAAATGAAGGTTCCATAGATTTCTTTTTAGGAGACTTAATTTTTTGAATTTCAAATAAATCTTTTCTTAAGTCATTAACAATCCAAATTAAAAGTAATCCACCAAGAATTTTAATGAAGTAAAACTTAAATAAATATGTTGCAAATATTGCAAATATAACTTTGAAAACTAACGCTCCAACTACTCCCCAGAATATTATTTTTTTTCTATTTTTTGGGACAAAATTAGCTGCTATTAATCCTATTATTATTGCATTATCTGCCGCAAGAATAATATCTATAAATATAATTTGCAGTAAAATAAGTGATTGTTCGATCAAGATGTTATTATAATAGTAATTATTTATTATTTTTCAATAAAACATCAAAAATTTTTATTGATTTAAGTTTTAATACATAATGAGATATGTTTTTTAGAAATATGGAGGATTTATGAAACTTTTCAAAATTTTGCTCTCTGTTTTATTTTCTGTTATTTTATCTGCTAATGCTTTTGCCGCAGAAAAATGGGATATGGCACTAGCATATGGTGCAAGCAACTTCCATTCTGCTAATGCAGCTGAATTTGCTAAAAATGTTTCAGAAAAAAGTGGGGGGAAATTAACAATAGTAACACACCCAGGTGGATCTCTATTTAAAGGTGGAGAGATATTTAGGGCTGTTAGAACTGGACAAGCTCAAATTGGTGAGAGATTTATGTCGGCTCTAGGTAAAGAGGATCCGTTATTAGAGATTGACTCGCAACCGTTTCTTGCGACATCTTATGATGATGCTATGAAATTGTATCAAGCATCAAAGCCTGCAATAATCAAAGGTTTAGATCAAAAAGGTCTTGTATTTTTATACGCTGTACCATGGCCTGCGCAAGGTCTTTATAGTAAAAAAGAGATTAACAGTGTTGCTGATTTAAAAGGTTTAAAATTTAGAGCGTATAATTCTGCAACTATTAGAATGGCTGAATTGACAGGTATGGCACCTACAAAAATAGAAGCAGCTGAAATAAGCCAAGCATTCTCAACTGGTGCGGTTGAAAGTATGATTACTTCACCAACTACTGGTAAGAACAGTAAAATTTGGGAAAATGGAGTAAAGTATTTTTATGATATTGCGGCTTGGTTTCCAAAAAATATGATTGTAGCTCACAGAGGTTCTTGGAATAAATTAGATAAAGCTACACAAAAAATGATTATGGAAGAGGCAGCAGTTGCTGAGAAAAAAGGTTGGGCACTTTCAAAAAAAGGAAATGTTGCTGATAAAAAAGCTTTAGCTGATGCTGGAATGAAAGTAGGCAAAGTAAATGCGGCCCTTGAAAGTCATTTCAAAAAAGTTGGTGCTACAATGGCAGAAGAATGGAAGAAAAAAGCTGGCGATAGAGGTGCTAGTGTTCTTGCTGCTTATAATTAAATCATTATAATTAAAAAGGCCGTGTTAAACGGCCTTTTTATATGTTTACTAAAGTCAATAAATTTCTAAATAATCTTTATAGTTACTCAGGCTATATCGCTGCATTCTTTCTTATTTTGGTTGCAGTTTTTATTTTAATTGGAATTTCATCAAGAATATTTGGTTTTTATATAAGAGGCCTAGCTGAATATTCTGGATATTGTATGGCTGCCTCATCTTTTTTTGCTTTATCTTATACTTTCGTAGAAGGTGGTCACATTAGAATTACTTTATTTTTAGAAAAAGCTACTGGGATTAAAAAGAGATTTTTGGAATTATGGAGTTTGATAGTTGCAACTATATTTTCTGGTTATCTAGCTTTTTATTTTTTGAAAATGCTAAAAATATCTTATGAATTTCAAGAGAGAAGTGAAGGAGCTGACGAAATTTTAATTTGGATACCACAAACTAGTGTTGCTTTAGGATCACTAATATTTTTCATATGTGTATCTCATCAATTAGTTTTGAAAATACAAACAAAAAAAAATGACTGAAATTTTACTTACTATATTTTTCATAAGTGTTCTCTTGATATTTTTAGGATCGGGAATTTGGGTTGCTATAAGCATGGTTGGAGTTTCATCAATAGGAATGATGCTGTTCACTACAAGGCCAGTTGGTGATGCGATGGCAACAACAATTTGGGGAGCCTCATCTTCATGGACTTTAACTGCACTTCCTTTATTTGTTTGGATGGGTGAAATTTTATTTCGGACGAAGTTATCTGAAAATTTATTTGAAGGATTATCTCCATGGATGCAGAAACTACCTGGTGGCTTAGTGCATGTTAATGTAGTTGGATGTGCTTTATTTGCAGCTATTTCAGGATCTTCTGCAGCGACTGTAGCCACAGTAGGAAAAATGTCTATTCCAGAACTAAGAAAAAGAAAATATCCAGAAAGTATTCTGCTTGGAAGTTTAGCTGGTTCAGGAACGCTGGGTCTTCTAATTCCACCTTCAATTATTTTAATTATTTATGGTGTGACTGTCCAAGAGTCGATAGCAAAACTATTTATTGCAGGAATTGTCCCAGGAATAATGATTGCGTTGATCTTTATGACATATGTAATGATTTGGTCGTTAATAAATAAAAAATCCATGCCTACTTTTAAACAAGACTTCTCACTTATGGAAAAGGTAAGGAAATCAGGAAAACTGATACCTGTAATATTATTAATAGTTTCAGTTATTGGCTCAATTTATACTGGTATAGCAACCGCAACCGAAGCAGCTTCTTTGGGCGTAGTAGGTGCATTAATTTTATCATACTTTCAAAAGAGTTTGTCTTTAAGAACATTTAAAGAGTCTCTCTTGGGTGCTACTAAAACTTCTTGCATGATAGCTTTTATATTAGCTGGAGCCACTTTTTTATCTTTGGCAATGGGTTTTACAGGATTGCCAAGAAATCTTGCTCTATGGATTGAAGGAATGGAACTTTCTCCTTATGTTTTAATTTTTGTTTTAATGATCTTTTATATAATTCTTGGAATGTTTCTTGATGGTATCTCTGCTGTAGTTTTAACAATGGCTATAATTGAACCAATGATTAGACAAGCAGGTTTTGATATGATTTGGTTTGGTGTTTTTCTAGTTATTGTTGTCGAAATGGCTCAGATCACGCCGCCGGTTGGTTTTAATCTTTTTGTTCTTCAGGGTATGGCTAATAAAGATATGGGTTATATAGCAAGAAGCGCGTTTCCACTCTTCTTGCTAATGATTTTTGCTGTTATCTTGGTTGTGATATTTCCAGAAATTGCTCTTTGGATGCCTGAGCAAATGATAAAAAATATAAACTAGTATTTTGATTTTTTAGATCCGTCTATAACACCTTTTAGCTGATTGTATTCTTCACAATTACATCCCTCTAGAACATTCAATCTTTCTTTTGCTAAATTCATTCTATTGGTTGCAACATATAATTCACCTAAATATTCGTTAATTCCTATGTGATTTGGCTCAATCGCTAAACCTTGAAGATAATATTTCTCACCATTTTCAAAATCACCAATTTTTCTTGTTGCAAATCCAAGATAGTTTAAAGTGTCTGCTTTATTTGGTTTCATCTTATTTGACTTTACCAAAAATTTAATTGCTCTTTCGTATCTTTTAATCGCTTTCTCGGTTTTACCTTTTTTTTCTAATTTTTTTGCCATTTTTATTTGTTGTACAGCTTTATCATATAACGTTTCCTTTGAGCTCGAGTCACTTGAACCAGCAGCAAAAGATGTTCCTGCTAAAAAAATTAAAAAGAACATTGAAAAAAATATTTTTTTTATCATTATTTAAATTTCCTTAAGTTAGTTAGTGTTTTTAGTTCTAAGCCATTATCTATTAAATTATTTTTTATAGATATAGCTGTAGATAGTGAACTTTCATTATCCCCATGTATGCACACAGAGTCTATTTCACAAGGTATTTGCTTTCCACTGTGACAATTAATGGCCTGGTTCTGAACCATGCTTAAAACGTGACTTTTTGCTTTATCTGGATCTGTAATAAGTGCATGAGGCTCTTTTCTAGACACTAAATTTCCATTATCTTCATAATTTCTATCGGCAAAAATTTCACATGCTATCCTCATATCAAATTTCTTTGCAGCCTCTTCCATTTTTGAACCTGTCGGTACCAAATAGATTAAATCTTTATTAAAATTGCAGATTGATTTTGCAATGACAGTTGCAAGCTCAATATCCTCGCAAGCCATATTATTTAATGCACCATGTGGTTTAATATGTGTAACGATTTCACCATGTTTTTCAGCTATATTTTGTAAAATTTCATACTGATCAATTAACAATTTATTTATTTCATCTGACGATAAATTTAGTCTTTTACGTCCAAAGTTTTCTGGATCATTAAATGATGGATGCGCACCTATGCTCACACCGTTTTTCTTACAAATTTTTACAACTTGGTTCATGCTATCTTCATCACCAGCATGATAACCACAAGCAACATTAGCTGAATTGACAATTTCCAGTAATTTTGGATCATTTTCATCTGAATGATGCTTTGATTTTTCACCCAAATCACAATTGATATTAATTTCCATACTAATAAATCATAAGTATAACATGGTATG
>CACNTW010000022.1 GCA_902623495.1 uncultured Pelagibacteraceae bacterium
TCATTATATATTAAATTTATGAAAGAACAAATTACGTATGAAGATTTTGATAAAGTAGATATTAGATTGGGAACAATTATTTCTGTAAGAAAAAATGAAAAAGCAAGAAAACCTTCATTAGTTGTAGAAGTTGATTTTGGAGAAAAGATAGGGATAAAACAATCTTCAGCTCAAATTACTCATTATTATAATGAAGATAATCTTAAAGGAAAACAAGTAATCGGTGTTTGTAATTTTGCAGAAAAAAATATTGCTGGAGTTGTTTCGCAAGTATTAATTCTTGGAGCTATAGATGCAGAGGGTAGAGTAACTTTAGTTCATCCATCTCAAGAAGCAGAGAATGGATTACCGATTGCTTAAATGCATCCAGAATTATTATCATTAAGTTTATTTTTTTTTGTTACTAGTTGTTCGCCTGGTCCAAATAATATTGTTGCATCTCATTCAGGTTTTAATCATGGAGTAAAAAAAACTATACCTCTAATGTTAGGTGTTATATTTGGTTTTACTTCAATGTTATCTTTAGTCAATTTTGGGCTAATTAACATTTTTAAATTATATCCAATAATTCAAAAAATTTTAGTTTTTACAGGCTCTGCGTTTCTAGTTTACTTGGCTTACAGAATTTCATTTTCTAAATCATCAAATCAGAAAGAAAAGCTTGAACCTGTAAAATTTATAGAAACATTTCTTTTTCAATTCTTAAATCCTAAAGGAGTAATCGTTGCAATTATTGCAGTATCAACTTATATCGAATCTGGAGATAACTTTTTTATTTATTCCTTCTGGCTCCTAACTTCTGCCTTTTTTTTTGCTATATTTAGCATTTTATTTTGGACTTTAATTGGTAAATTTATGAGAAAATTCGCGACAAATGAGAAATTTATTAAATGGTTCAATTATGTTATGTCAGCGCTTTTATTAGGCTGCATAGCTACATTTTATTATTAAATATGAAACCAGGAGACAAAAACTCGTTCAATTCGTTAACTAAAATTTCAGTTAACGGCAAAAGTTATAATTTTTACTCACTGAAAGAGGCTGAGAAAAACGGTTTAGCAGGCATATCAAAGCTTCCAAAATCATTGAAGGTCTTACTTGAGAATTTGTTAAGATTTGAGGACGATATAACGGTTAATAAGAATCAAATTGAAGCTATTAAAGATTGGTTAAAATCTAAAAGTTCTAACACAGAAATTGCATATAGGCCTGCGAGGGTGTTACTTCAAGACTACACTGGAATTCCTGCAGTTGCAGATTTAGCTGCAATGAGAGAGGCTGTAAAAGAAAAAAATAAAGATCCAAGTACAATCAATCCATTATCATCAGTTGATTTGGTAATTGATCACTCTGTACAAGTAGATAAATTTGCAAATAAAAATTCTTTAAAAGAAAACGTTGATATTGAATTTAATCGGAATGCAGAAAGATATTCTTTCCTTAAATGGGGTCAACAAGCATTCAATAATTTTAGAATAGTTCCTCCAGGAACTGGGATATGTCATCAAGTCAATCTGGAATACCTTTCAAAAGTTGTTTGGAATGAAAAATATAAAGATGAAGAATACATATTTCCAGACACTTTGGTTGGAACAGATAGTCATACAACTATGGTAAATGGTTTATCTGTTTTGGGTTGGGGAGTAGGCGGAATTGAAGCTGAGGCTGGAATGTTAGGTCAACCTATTTCAATGTTAATTCCCGAAGTTATTGGATTTGAAATGAAGTCAAAAATGCCAGAGGGTACTACAGCAACTGATCTTGTTTTAACAGTAGTTAAAATGTTGAGAGACAAGGGAGTTGTTGGAAAGTTTGTTGAATTCTATGGCGAAGGACTAAAAAATCTGACTTTAGCAGATAGAGCTACTATAGCAAATATGGCACCTGAGTATGGTGCAACTTGTGGTTTTTTCCCAATTGATGATGAAACTTTAAAATATTTAAAATTCTCGGGAAGAGATGATCAAAATGTTGAAATTGTAAAAAAGTATGCTCAAGAACAAGGACTTTGGGCAAGTTTAGATGTTGAATTTACAGACACATTATCTTTAGACATGTCAACTATAGTGCCAACTATTTCTGGACCAAAACGTCCACAGGATAAAGTTCTACTTACTAACGCATCATCAAATTTTAAAAAAGTATTTTCAGAAATTACAAAAAAAGATGAGCCAAATATTTATGATGTTGAAAAAGAAGATTTTAAAATAACCGATGGCGATGTGTTAATTGCTGCAATCACTTCTTGTACTAATACTTCCAACCCAAGTGTACTAATTGGAGCAGGTTTACTAGCAAAAAATGCAATTGAAAAAGGTTTAATGACTAAGCCCTGGGTAAAAACATCTTTGGCACCTGGATCACAAGTAGTTACAGATTATCTAGAAAAAGCTGGGCTAAATATTTATTTAGATAAGTTAGGTTTTAATTTAGTTGGTTATGGATGTACCACTTGTATTGGTAATTCAGGTCCATTAGCCGATAATATCTCAGATTCCATAAAAAATAATAATATTTATGCTGTCTCGGTTTTATCTGGAAACAGAAACTTTGAAGGAAGAATTTCACCTTTAATAAAAGCAAATTATTTAGCGTCTCCGCCATTAGTCGTTGCTTATGCAATAGCAGGAACTATGAGATTTGATTTGTATAAGGATCCATTAGGTAAAGATAAAGATGGTAAAGATATTTTTTTAAAAGATATATGGCCATCTAACAAAGAAATAGAAGAAACATTGAGAAATTCATTAAATGCAGAAATGTTTATAAAAAGATACTCAAATGTTTCTCAAGGACCAGAACAATGGCAAAAAATTAAAACAGAGGAAACCAATATTTATAATTGGGAAGATAATTCAACGTACGTAAAAAAACCTCCGTTTTTTGACAACCTTCCTGATAAACCAGAAGGATTTAAAGAAATTAAGGATGCAAGACCACTATTAATATTGGGTGATAGTATTACAACTGATCATATTTCACCTGCTGGATCAATTCAAAAAGATAGTCCAACTGGAGAATATTTTATGAAACATCAAATACTTCCAAAAGACTATAATTCCTATGGAGCAAGAAGAGGGAATCATGAGGTTATGATGAGAGGAACTTTTGCAAATATAAGAATTAGAAATGAAATGGCACCTGGTACTGAGGGTGGTTTTACTAAGTTGTACCCTGAGGAAAAAGTAATGCCAGTATATGATGCAGTTGTTGAATATAAAAAAAGAGGTACCGATTTAGTTGTAATTGGTGGTAAAGAGTATGGAACTGGTTCTTCTAGAGATTGGGCGGCCAAAGGAACCAAACTTTTAGGTGTAAAGGCTGTTTTTGCAGAAAGTTTTGAGAGAATTCATAGATCAAATCTTATAGGAATGGGTATACTACCATTACAGTTTAAAGATGGAATAAATAGAACTAATCTAAAATTAGATGGCTCAGAACTATTTTCTATTATTGACTTAGAAAAAGGCATAGATCCTAGAGATGAAGTTGATGTTGAAATCAAATATGTCTCTGGAGACATCAAGAGAATTAAAATGTTAAGTAGAATAGATACTAAGAACGAATTAGAGTATTACAAAAATGGTGGAATTTTACAATATGTACTTAGGAACATGATTTAATGGATGAAGATATTGAAATAATAAATACCCAAACACGTAATGAAAAAATTAAAAACTTTTTCATAAATAATAAAAATTCTTTAATTTCGATATTAGTAATAATTATTTTGGCTTTAATTGGTTACTTTTCTTTTGAAGAATATCAATCTAGCAAAAGAGAAAAATTAGCTGATAAATACGACTTAGCTGTAATAAGATATGAAGCTGATAATAAATATAATGTGATCCCGGATCTTAAAGAGGTGATTAATGCTAAAGACAAAACATATTCTCCTCTAGCTTTCTATTTTTTGCTAGATAACGATTTGATAAATTCAAAAGATGAAATTAACAATTATTTTGATATTTTAATTAATGATATTGGCTTGGATAAAAAGTTTAAAGAGCTAACAATCTTTAAAAAAGGCTTATATAATTCAGATTTTTCTGATGAAAATGAATTGTTAGCTATTTTTAATCCTTTAATTAAAGCGGATAGTATATGGAAACCACATAGTCTTTATATTATGGCAGAATATTATTTATCAAAAAATCAAATGCAAAAATCAAAAGAATTTTTTGAGCAAATAGTTAGTCTTGAAAATAATAACTCTAAAATAAAAACCAAAGCTCAAAAAAGGCTAAGATCAAGTTTCAGTGAGTAGGATAGTATTATATTTCGTCTTTTTACTTTTATTATCAAGTTGTGGTCAAAGTGATAAATCTGTAGAAAATACTAATTCTAAAATTTTATTTGA
>CACNTW010000023.1 GCA_902623495.1 uncultured Pelagibacteraceae bacterium
CTTTAGATTATTTATTAAAAAACAAAATTAATGTTATAGATATTAAGAATTTCATTAATAGTTTTGATAAACCAAATTCTTTTTACCCATTTGAGATATATAAAACTGGTGATCATTTTAGCGAAAATGGTTACAAACTTATTTCTAATAAAATATACAATGAAATTAAAAAATTAAGAATTAATTAACTAATCTAATTTTTTAATTCAGCTTGAGCAGCAGCCAATCTAGCAACTAGTACTTTATAAGGTGAGTATGTAAGCAAACGGGGTCTTGGAACGCCTCGCAACAAACTGCCCTACAAATTATAATAAATCTGATACACTCTCTGCTGAAGATAAACCACATTGTTTAGTCTCTTTTTCTAATTGAATATTAATGACTTCTAAGTTTTCTATAATCATAGCATATCGGTTTGATCTAATACCCATTCCTTTTGAATTTCTATCTACTTCTGCACCAATTGCTTTTGTAAATAATAGATACGGATCTGATAACATTGTAATTTTGTCTCCAGCATTATTCGCTTCTCCCCAGGCATTCATAACAAATGGATCATTTACGGATAAACAAAATATTTTTTCTATTCCTTTTGATTTAATTTTATCTGCATTAGCTACATATCCAGGAAGATGAAGTTTTGAACAAGTAGAAGTAAAAGCACCAGGCAACCCAAATAAAACAACTTTACCTTTTCCTAACATATCTCTAATTTTACTAGTTTGTGGTTCACCATTTAATAGATGGAAAATTTCTATGTCTGGAATTTGATCTTTTATTTTTAATTTCATATTGAGTTAATTACGTAATCTTTAACTTTATTTATATCATTTGATAAAACTTCAAATTTTTCTTCTCTATCATAAACATATTTAAGACTATCTGGTAATTCTTCAGTTTTTGAGATTGCATCTTCTATTGCTTTTGGAAACTTACATGGGTGTGCTGTAGATAAAACAACACAATTTTGCTCTAGCCCAAGTTTTTTTGCAACACCAATTCCAACTGCAGTATGTGGGTCAACCACAACTTTATATTCTTTATTTATATCTTTTATCATTTGGATAGTTTCGTTTTCATCTAACATTTCAGATGTAAAATTCTTTTTTATTTCATCTAAATCCTTATTATTGATTTGATAAGTATTATTTTTTATTCTGCTCATTACATCTTTTGTTAATTCTGAACTACAGTCTTTAACATCGTACAAAAGTCTCTCAAAATTACTTGCTATTTGGATATCCATGCTAGGAGTATTTGTTTCCTCAACTTTCTTCTGAGAATAATCCCCGCCTGAAATTGCTCTATGAAGGATGTCATTTTTGTTAGTAGCTACAATAAGTTTATCAATTGGAAGTCCAAGTTTTTTTGCTAAATAACCAGCATAAATGTCTCCAAAATTTCCAGTCGGAACCGAAAAAGACAGTGGCTGTCCACTTCCTATTTTAAAATAAACATAAAAATAATAAACTGCTTGAGCAACAATTCTTGCCCAATTAATTGAATTAACGCCTGACATATTTATTGAACTAGAAAATTTTTCATCATTAAACATGGCTTTAACTAAATTTTGACAGTCATCAAAGTTACCCTCAATAGCAATATTGAAAACATTTTTTTCTTCATGGATTGTCATCAGTCTTCTTTGCACTGGTGAAATTCTGTTATTTGGATGTAATACAAAAACATTTAAATTCTTTTTGCCTTTTAAAGCATCAATAGCAGCTGCACCTGTATCTCCTGAAGTTGCTACAATAATATTAATTTTTTCTTGCTCATTTCCTAAATGATATTGATAAAAATTTCCTATCAATTGCATTGCAATATCTTTAAAAGCAAGTGTTGGGCCATGATAGAGCTCTAAAATTTTTAAATTTCCTAAATTAGAGATTTTTACAACATCCTCTGCTCTAAAATTTGAATAAGATTTTGATACTATAGAAATTAACTCTTCTTTAGACATAAAATCACCAATAAATGGGAAAATTATTTCAGCTGCTAATTCATTGTAACTAAGACCATTCAGTTTGGTTAATTCATCTTTACTAAATGGTTTGATTGATTTTGGTACAAAAAGACCTCCATCATCAGCTAAACCTTTAAGAAATACGTTTTTAAATGAAAAATGATCTGAATTATTTCTAGTGCTTATATATTCCATCAGTAATTTTTTTTTCTAAAATATAAATATATTAAAAAAATGGAAACAGCTAATGAAAACCATGTAAGAGCATACTTTAAGTGGTTGTTTGAAATATTGGCTCCTATTTGTTTTGACTTAGGATAAATTCCTTCCTGCTTGCTAATATTGTTGATAATGAATGGAGAAAATTCTTTGCCTGTATAAGTCAATAAATCTTCATCTTTAAGGGTGAACCAGTAATTCTTATTAACGTCATTATCCGGCTTAAAATAATTAAATTTGCTTTTTAATTTTAAAACTCCCTCGAATTTACTTTCATTTGAAACATACTTTTTAGATTTAAGGTCTCTTGGAACCCAACCCCGATTTATTAAATAGCTTTTATTGTTAATACTTACTGGATTTATAATATCAAATCCTGGCTCTCCTTTTTCATTTAAGGAATATAGATAAATTATTTTTGCATTATCTAGTATTCCTTCAAATTTGATTTTTTTAAAGTTAATTGGATTACTTCCATTAAATTCTACTGGATCACTTTTTAAAGATTGATCAATTGAATTTATTAAATCAAGCTTCCAATTTAGTCTTATAATTTGCCAAGTACCTAATGCCAAAAAAACTAAAATAAAAAAGTATACAAAAATTGAAAAAGATAACTTATTTTTCAAGAACTATTAATTTCCCCAAATGTAAATAGCTGCAAATAAGAACAACCAGACAACATCGACAAAGTGCCAGTACCAAGCAGCGGCCTCGAAACCAAAGTGATGTTCTTTAGTAAAATGTCCTAATTTGCCTCTCCATAAGCAGACCGCTAAGAAAATAGTTCCTATTAAAACATGGAAACCATGAAACCCTGTGGCCATATAGAATGTAGCTCCATAAATGTGACCTGAAAAACTAAATGTAGCGTGTTGATATTCGTATATTTGTAATAACGTAAAGAATGCTCCTAAAATTACTGTACAGATTAGACCATTTATGAATCCTTTTCTATCATCCTCTAATAAAGAATGGTGTGCCCAAGTTACTGTTGTACCAGATAAAAGTAGTACAAGAGTATTTATAAGCGGGATATCCCATGGATCAAAAGTTTCAATATCTTTTGGTGGCCATACATTTCCCATAAATTCATTTGGAAACAAACTTGCATCAAAGTATGCCCAAAACCATGCAACAAAAAACATTACTTCAGATGCAATAAATAATGTCATTCCATATCTGTGATGAATTTGAACAACAGGTGTATGATGACCTTTATGTTCAGCCTCAATTACAACATCTCTAAACCACATAAAGGCACAATAAATTATAAGTAAAAAACCAAAGACCATCGCCCACATAACTTTACTGTGAAAATAATAAACAGATCCAACAGCTGTAACTAGTGTTGCTATAGATGTAGCTAAAGGCCAAGGACTAGGGTCAACTAAATGATAATCATGTTTTTGACCTGATGCAGACATTTATTTTAACTCTCTTTTTTTTCGTTTTTATAATATTCAGATGAAAAAAAAGTATATGACATAGTAACATCTTCAACTCTAGATGTTTTTGGATCATTTACTAATTCTGGATCTAAATAGAATACCAGGGTGTAACTTGCCTTTTCCCCAGGATCTAAAGTTTGTTTTTCAAAGCAAAAACAGCCTAATTTATTAAAATATGCTCCAAATGATGATGGAGAAACATTGTATGTAGCTACAGCAGATGAAATTTCATCTCCGGTATTTTCCACTTCAAATTTAATTCTGTATACCTTGCCTGGCTGAACATCCATTGTTTTTTGATCAACATCAAAATTCCAATCAAGAGCACTGTTAACGTTGGTATCCAACCTTACATTTATTTTTTTATCTAAAACTATATTAGGAGCCTCTTTCGATATTTGTGTTGTTCCGCCAAAGCCAGTTACTCTGCAAAACAAATCATACAAAGGAACTGCTGCAAAAGATAATCCCAACATTAAGACAAAAATTCCTGCTAGAATTAGCGGA
>CACNTW010000024.1 GCA_902623495.1 uncultured Pelagibacteraceae bacterium
TTGATGTTTTTGAAGGTGTTGGAAAATATACATCAAAAAAAATGACAGCTCATGCCCTTAGAAAATTAGAATTAAAAGCTTGTCCAAGTGCAGGCGCTTGTGGGGGTCAATTTACTGCAAACACGATGGCATGCGTTTCAGAAGCTATTGGATTAGCTCTACCTTATTCAGCAGGAACTCCTGCCCCTTATAAAGAAAGACATAAGTACGCAATTAACAGTGGTAAAGCGGTAATGAAACTTTTAGAAAAAAATATCAGACCAAGAGATATTGTTACAAGAAAAGCATTAGAAAATGCTGCTACAGTTGTTGCTGCAACAGGAGGATCTACTAATGCAGGTTTGCACTTACCAGCTATTGCAAATGAAATTGGAATTAAATTTGATTTAATGGATGTTGCAAAAATTTTTAAAAGAACTCCTTATCTTGCCGATTTAAAACCTGGTGGAAAATATGTTGCAAAAGATATGTGGGAAGCTGGTGGTGTTCCAATGCTTTTAAAAACTCTTTACGATGGAGGATATATCCATGGAGATTGTATGACCGTTACAGGAAAGACAATGAAAGAGAATTTAAAAAATGTAAAATTTAATCCAAAACAAAAAGTAATGAGAAGTTATAAAAATCCAATCACGCCAACCGGTGGCGTTGTTGGATTAAGAGGTAATTTAGCTCCGGAAGGTGGAATTGTTAAAATTGCAGGTTTGAAAAAATTACAATTTACTGGAAGAGCAAGATGTTTTGACTCTGAGGAAAAAGCTTACAAAGCTGTAAAAGAAAGAAAATACAAAGACGGTGATATAATTATAATTAGATACGAAGGTCCAAAGGGTGGTCCAGGAATGAGAGAAATGTTGCAGACAACAGCTGCAATTTATGGACAAGGAAAAGGGGAGAAAGTAGCCCTTATAACGGACGGTAGGTTCTCTGGGGCTACCAGAGGCTTCTGTATCGGCCATGTAGGTCCTGAGGCCTCTATAGGCGGTCCAATAGCCCTTTTAAAGAACGGAGATATAATTGATATAGATGCAAAAAAGGGAACTATTAACGTTAGATTAAGTAAAAAAGAGCTTAGTTTGAGAAAAAAGAAATGGAAACAAAGAAAAATGAACTTTGGAAACGGAACTCTTTGGAAATATGCTCAAACAGTAGGTCCAGCTTACTTAGGAGCACCTACGCATCCAGGTGGTAAAAACGAGGTTAAAACATACGCTGATATTTGATGAAAATTAGACCTGTAATACTTTGTGGTGGTGCAGGAACACGCCTTTGGCCAAATTTAAAAAATACTCAAGCAAAACAATTTATTGATTTTGGCGGTTGGAATTTATTACAAAAAGCTTTTGAAAGAATAAATAACAATTCTTACGATTTTCCAATTATCAGTACAAATCTGAAGTATTTAAAGGATGTTAAGAAAACATTAAAAAAATCTAAAATAAAAAAATATAAAATAATATTAGAACCAGCAAAAAAAAACACAGCACCAGCAATTTTAGTAAGTGCTTTAATTAAAGAAATTCCATTTGATCAGCCAATAATGTTTTTTACATCAGATCATTTGATTGAAAATCCAAGTATTTTAACAAGATCTTTAAAAACTAATGTTAAAAATTTAAGTGATGAAAATATATTTATATTTGGGATTAAACCTACAAGACCATCTAATGAGTACGGATATCTTAAAACTAAAAGTATTAATAAGTTAAATAAAGTAACTAAATTTATTGAAAAACCAACAGAGCAAAAAGCCAAAAAGATAATCAGATCTGGAGGCTATTGGAATTCTGGTATGTTTTACTTAAAAAAATCATCAATAATTAATAACTTTAAAAAATATCAACCTGGCATTTATAAATCGTGTCTAAAAGCATTAGAAAAATCAAAGATTAGAAATAATACATATTTTTTGAATAAAAAATTCTTTGATAAATGTAAGGAAATTTCTTTTGATTATGCAATTCTTGAAAAATCAAAGAATATAAATGCAATAAAACTTAGTATTCCATGGTCAGATCTTGGAAATTGGTTTGAAATATCAAAAATATATAAAAAAAACAAAAACAAATACTTTAAGAAAAAAAATGTTTTTCATAGACCATGGGGCAGATATACCAATCTATATGAAGGTAAAAACTTTCTAGTGAAGGAATTAGTAGTTAATTCTAAGTCTAAATTAAGCTTGCAAAAGCATTTTCATCGATCTGAATATTGGACTATTACTGATGGAAAACCTCTAATCACATTAAATAAGAAAAATTTCTTTAAAATACCCGGAGAAAAAATATTCATACCAAGAGAAGCAATTCATCGAATAGAAAATAAATTTAAGAAAAAAGTAAAAATTATTGAAATACAAACTGGACCTATTTTAAAAGAGACAGATATAGTTAGATATCAAGATATTTACGGTAGAGTTAATTAATACTCTTTATGGATACATTGGTATTTTCTGTCGTTTTATTGGCAGCACTACTTCATGCCACTTGGAATGGCATGGTCAAAAAGCACTCGGATAAAGCAGTTGCTCTAGCAGGTATAATTTTAGGTCATATACCTTTTTCAATTGTTGCAATCATCTTGTTACCCGCACCCTCAATAGAAAGTATACCTTATATCTTCGCAAGTATTGTTGTTCACATCGGCTATCAATGGTTCTTGCTTAAATCATATGAAATTGGAGATTTGACAAAAGTCTATCCTATAGCAAGAGGCACAGGCCCCTTATTTGTAACTGTAGTCTCAATTTTATTTTTAGGCGTTGTTTTAAATAAGTTTATTTTGATCTCTATTTTCTTAATATGTTTTGGTATTTTTTTTCTTGGTATTTCTGATTATAAAAACAGTAGCTTAAATGTAATTAAATTTTCTTTTACAACAGGTTTGTTTATTGGCTCATACTCACTTGTAGATGGATATGGAGCAAGAGTGAGTAATTCTGCAATATCTTTTGTCAGCTGGTCTTTCATATTAAACGCTATGATTTTCCCATTTATTCTTAGTTTAAGAGGTCAAAAGGATATTATTAAAAGGGTTTATAGAGAGGGTAAAATGATATTTTTTTACGGTGTAACATTATCATATGCTAGTTATGCCTTGGCTGTATGGGCATTTACAAAAGCTCCAATACCCGTTGTTACATCTTTAAGAGAAACAAGTATTTTATTATCAATATTTATTGGATATTTTTTATTAAATGAAAGTATCAATTTAAAAAAAATCATATCAATTTTATTTATTTTAATAGGTGTGATTGGGATTAAATTATTTTAATTAAATTGTAACAATCTATAAATATTTTTGTCATTAAAGTTTATTAAAAATAATTAACAAAAATTTTAAATAATAAAACATCTTCATTTCCTCTTTGTTTAAAATTTTGTTGATTAACTAACTTCCCCTTTTTTTTATAAAAAAGGGGAGAGACAATTTTTATACATTAATTATTTACAGACGCAGGACTCTCACTGGTTTTCTTTTTAGCTAATTTTTTTGCTTTTTTTTCGGCAACTTTTTTTTCAATACCTGCAATTTTTATATTAATTTT
>CACNTW010000025.1 GCA_902623495.1 uncultured Pelagibacteraceae bacterium
AGTGTTAAGAATACTTCGCCGACAAATCCAATATAATATGGGAAAATAATTGTAGGTATCATTAGTAAAGAATAAATTAGAATATTCTTTTTAGTATCCTGAATTCCATTAGTTACTGGAAGCATTGGAATACCTGCTTTTTTATAATCATCAGCTTTGTACAAGCTTAATGCCCAAAAGTGTGATGGTGTCCAAAAGAAAATTATTAAGAAAAAAGCAATCGGTTCCAAAGAAATAGAATTTGTTGCTATTGCCCACCCAATTACTGGTGGCAAAGCTCCTGATGCTCCACCTATAACAATATTTTGTGGAGTTTTTCTTTTTAACCAGATTGTATAAACAAATACGTAAAATAATATCGTAAACAATAATAGAAATGCTGATAAAGCATTTGTAACAAAGTATAAACTTAAAACTGAAATAACTGACAGAGATGTTCCAAAATATAATGCTTGGTTTCTGTTCAGCTTTCCTCTTGGAATTGGGCGCAGGCAAGTTCTTGACATTAGTTTATCTAAGTCAGCTTCATACCACATGTTAAGTGCTCCTGCTGCTCCTGCACCAAAGGCTACAATTAATATCCCAATCACTGATTGCTGAAATGAGACTGAAGTAGGAGCTGTTAATAGACCAACTGCACAAGTAAAGATAACAAGAGACATTACCCTTGGTTTCATTAATTTTAATAATTCAGGAATAATACCTAGTTCATAATACGATTTTTTTACTTTAGAATACGTCGTAGCCATTTTAATTTTTATATCTTAAGACGTTACTAACTACTAGATTTTTCAGTGCCTTCATAATCTTCAAACTTCGGTAATTCATCAAAAGTATGAAAATTTGGTGGTGATGGAACTGTCCACTCTAATGTTGTGGCCCCTTCTCCCCATGGGTTTTGTGCTGCTTTTTTCTTTTTTGCAAAAGCGTAGATTAAATTAGCGAAAAATACTACTAAGCCAACTACAGAAATATATGAACCGATTGAAGAAATATAATTCCAGTCGGCAAATGCATCTGGATAATCAGCGTATCTTCTTGGCATCCCAGCTAATCCTAAGAAGTGTTGTGGAAAGAAAACTAAATTCACACCTATAAAGGTTAACCAAAAATGAAGTTGACCCATCCACTCAGAATATTCATACCCTGACATTTTACCAAACCAATAATAGAAGCCTGCAAATATTGCAAAAACAGCTCCTAAAGATAATACATAGTGGAAGTGAGCTACAACATAATATGTATCATGCAATGCCGTATCTACTCCTGCATTTGCTAGAACAACACCAGTTACTCCTCCAACTGTAAACAAAAATATAAATCCTAAAGCCCAAACCATTGGGGTTTTGAATGATATAGAACCTCCCCACATTGTAGCTATCCATGAAAATATTTTAATTCCTGTTGGAACGGCAATGATCATCGTTGCTGCTAAGAAATACGCTTTAGTATCAGTATCTAATCCAACTGTGTACATATGGTGAGCCCAAACAACAAATCCTACTATTCCAATTGCTACCATCGCGTAAGCCATTCCCAAATATCCAAAAACTGGTTTCTTTGAAAAAGTAGATACTATATGACTGATCATTCCAAATCCTGGCAAGATTAGAATGTAAACTTCTGGATGACCAAAAAACCAAAATAAATGCTGGAATAATGTTGGGTCTCCACCTGTTTGTGCATCAAAAAATGCTGTACCGAAATTTCTATCTGTTAGAAGCATAGTAATTGCTCCTGCTAATACCGGTAACGAAAGTAATAATAAAAATGCAGTAACTAATATTGACCATGCAAATAATGGCATCTTATGCAAAGTCATTCCAGGCGTTCTCATATTCAATATTGTTGTAATAAAATTGACTGCTCCTAAAATTGAAGAAGCTCCTGCAACATGTAAACTTAAGATTGCTAAATCCATTGCTGGACCTGGTTGACCTGCAGTAGAAGATAGAGGTGGATAAATCGTCCAGCCACCACCGACACCTTGTGCACCTGGAGGTCCATCTACAAAAATTGATGAAAGTAATAAAATAAAAGCAACAGGTAATAACCAAAAAGAAATATTATTCATTCTTGGAAATGCCATATCTGGCGCTCCAATCATTATCGGCACAAACCAGTTACCAAAACCACCAATCATTGCTGGCATCACCATAAAGAAAATCATTATTAATCCATGACCTGTAACCAAAACATTATAAAGATGGTAGTTACCGCCTAAAACATCATCACCAGGATGCATTAATTCCATTCTCATCAAAACTGAAAAAGCTGTACCTATAACTCCTGCAATGATTGCAAAAATTAAATACATTGTTCCAATATCTTTATGATTTGTAGAATATGCCCATCTCTTCCAACCTGTTGGGGTATGATGATCGTGAATATGTGCTGCTTCTGAACTCATTTTTATTTACTCGCTACTAGTTTTTTATTAATTAAATTTTCATCTTTTGCAAATTTTATCTTCGCCTCTGAAAGCCAAATTTGGTAATCTTCTTCTGAAACTACTTTAACTTCAATTGGCATAAAAGCATGTTTAATTCCACATAACTCAGAACATTGTCCGTAATAAGTGCCAACTTTTTCAGCTTTGAACCAAGTTTCATTTACTCTTCCTGGCATCGCATCTCTTTTAACTCCAAATGCTGGTAATGCCCATGCATGAAGCACATCATTTGCTGTAATTAAAACTTTAACTACTTTATTTACTGGAACAACGACTACATTATCTGTTGCTAACAATCTTGGCTGACCTTCTTTTAAATCCTTGTCTTCGATCATATAAGCATCAAAAATTATATTTTCATCTGGGTACTCGTATCCCCAATACCATTGATATCCAATTGCTTTTATAGTTACATCAGCTTTAGGAATTGCATCTTGTGAATATAAAACTTTAAATGAAGGAACTGCCATCACGATCAAGATTAAACAAGGAACTAATGTCCAAACAATTTCAACTAAAACATTATGTGTTCTTTTAGATGGATTAGGATTTCTCGATGCTCTAAATCTTACCATCACATAAAGCATTAAAAATAAAACAAACGCACTTATAGCAACTATGATTGGTACTAACATATAGTCATGAAACCAAACTATATCTCTCATAGTTTGCGATGCAGGCTCTTGGAAACCTAATTGCCAATTTTTTGGTTGGTTTGCAAACGCCTCAACTGAGTAAATTAATGCTATAAAAACAAAAAATAGTTTCTTCATTTATTTTCTATATAGATCGAAAATATTATAAAAAATACTAGAGAATTCGCGACAATTTATCAATTTTGCAAATAATTGATCACAGATAACGCGGATATAACTGCAGTTTCAGACCTTAAAATGTTATCGCTTAGTTTTATCGATTGAGACCCT
>CACNTW010000026.1 GCA_902623495.1 uncultured Pelagibacteraceae bacterium
TAATAAATTTCCTTCAAAAAAATCTCCTCCTATTGAGGAATTAGAATATTTTACCTTTTTAATTGCTTTTTTAACCTGTCCATCCAAAAGCAAAGAAAATACATATTCTTGCAAAAAACTATCATGTGATTGAATTAATTTTTTTGAATTTTCAAAAAACTTAAGAGCATCTTTATTTTTCTGGTTATCAAATGATAATAAAGCTGAAAGATAATTTGATAGATACTTCTGGTTGAATTCTTTTTCATTCGCTGCTTTTGAATAGAGATTTGTTTGATATAGAATTAATATTATAAAACAAAAAATTTTTAAGAACATTTTTTACTTTATGACTTTAAATGAAAAAAATCAAAATGACATATTTGATAATGATTTATTAAACGAACTAGGTATTGAATATGAATTTAGTGATGAGCCAATAAATAGATTTAAAAATAATGCTTCTAATGAAGAAAAATCTGAGGAATTAGCAAAACTTAGAGTTGAAATAGAAAATATTGAAGATTGTGAACTAAAAAATAGTGCAAAAAATCTTGTTTTCAGTGATGGAAATTCATCTTCAAAAATAATGATTGTAGGTGAAGGACCTGGACAAAAAGAAGATGAATTAGGAAAACCTTTTGTTGGTGATGCAGGAATGCTTTTAAATAAAATGTTAAAAGCTATTAATTTAGATAGAACTAATGTGTATATAACTAATGTTGTAAATTACAGACCTCCAAATAACAGAAAGCCTGAAATATCAGAAATAAATAGATACTCTGAATATTTAAGAAAACATATTTTGATTATAAATCCAGAAATACTTATTTTAATGGGAAGTACAGCAATGGAAGCGCTCTTCGGGAATAAAATTAGAATTTCTAAAGAAAGAGGAAAATGGAAAGAAGTAATAATTAATAATAAAACATATTTAACAATAATAACTTTTCACCCAGCATATCTGCTAAGACAAGCAGAGCAAAAAAAATACTCTTGGGCAGATCTTAAAGAAATTAGAAAAAAAATAGATGAAAATGGTTTAGAGATTTAAATTTTTAATAATATTTAATATGAAAAAAATTATTGCTGGAGTTGATGAGGTTGGAAGAGGAAGCCTTGTAGGACCAGTTTATGCAGCTGCTGTTATATTAAATAAAGAAATTAATAGAAAAATTCTTAAAGATTCAAAAAAACTTAACAAAATTCAGAGGGAAACTTTAGCTAAATATATAAAAAAAAATTCAGTTTGGGCGTTGGGAACTGCATCAATAAAGGAAATTGAAAAAATTAATATTTTAAATGCTAGCCTACTTTCAATGAAAAGAGCAATTAAGAAACTCAAATTGAAACCTAAAAAAGTTTTAATTGATGGCAATAAACCACCAGACTTAAAAAATTATGTGATTAAAACTATTGTAAAAGGTGATGAAAAAATTCCTGAAATTTCAGCCGCATCGATTATTGCTAAAGTTGAAAGAGATAAGCTAATGAAAAAGATATCTTTTTCTTTTAAAAAATACGGCTGGGATAATAATTCAGGTTATGGAACTAAGGATCATATTAAAGCTATTAAAAAATTTGGAGTGACTAGATTTCATAGAAAAACCTTCCAACCAATACACAAGATATTGAGTCTTAAAAAATAATCATAACAATTATCAATCAATAAATTCAATCACAGGTTGACGTGGACTCCTGACTGGAGTCTAATTCAAAAATATAAAATGATTATTTCAAGCATAAAAAATAAAATTGTTAACGGAGATAGTATTAAGGAATTAAAAAAAATTCCGGCTGAAAGTTTTGATCTTATATTTGCAGATCCACCTTACAACCTTCAACTGAAAAAAGAATTAAGTCGACCTGATAGATCTAAAGTCGATGCTGTAGACGATGCGTGGGATAAATTTGATAGTTTTAAAAGTTATGATGAGTTTTCAGTTCAATGGCTTAAAGAATGTAAAAGAATTTTAAAAAAAAATGGATCTATATGGGTCATAGGAAGTTATCATAATATTTTTAGAGTTGGTTCAAAAATGCAAGATTTAGGTTTTTGGATACTAAATGATGTGATTTGGAATAAAAATAACCCTATGCCAAATTTTAGAGGAACACGTTTTACGAATGCGCACGAAACACTTATATGGGCTTCAAAAAGTGAAGGCTCAAAATATACTTTTAATTATCAATCACTTAAATGTTTAAACGATGATCTACAGATGAGATCTACATGGAATTTACCTATATGTAATGGAAAAGAAAGACTTAAAAATAATGGTAATAAAGTTCACTCAACGCAAAAGCCAGAATCTTTATTGCACAGAATTATATTAGCATCCTCGAATAAAGGTGATTTAATATTGGACCCGTTTCTTGGTACAGGAACAACTGCTGTAGTTTCAAAAAAGTTAGGTAGAAATTATTTTGGGGTAGAAAAAGAAAAAAACTATTTTGAAGCTGCAAGTAAAAGAATTAAAAATACAAAAATTATAGAAGATGAATATTTAGATACTATAAAAAATAATAGATCCAAACCAAGAGTGCCATTTGGATCTTTGGTTGAATTAGGAATTATTAAACCTGGTACTGAAATTTTTGATCAAAAAAAACAAATCAATGCGAAAATTATGATTGATGGTAGTATAAAATATCGGAAATCAGAAGGATCAATTCATAAAGTTGCTGCACAAATATTAGGTGCTGAGAGCTGTAACGGTTGGACTTTTTGGTATTATAAATCAGGTAATTCACTCAAACCAATTGATGATTTGAGGCAAAGACTAAGGCCAACTACTTAATTTCTATAAATTTTTCCAAGATAACTCTCTAGAAATTTTTTATTTTTTGATAAAAATTTCAAAACAATATTTCTAATTAATATTATTATTGGATTAGTTAAATGGAAGGCAAAATGGTTTAATTTTGATCTTTTATTTACTAGTAATATTTTACTTACCTTATCTTTATAAATACTATTTGAACTTGTAATATTTTCAAAAATACCATTTGCTGTTTCAATACTTTGAGAAGCACCTTGTGCAAAAGAAGGTGGAAAAGCAAATAAAGCATCTCCACTTAAAAAAGTATTTTGGTATTTTAATGAGGGTAATTCAGTGCTCACAAATACAGGAAAACACTTTAAATTTACTAAATTTTCCAAATTTATAATAGAATTTTTTGAAATAAGGTCTTTTAAAGATTTTATAAATGTTTCAGAATTAAGAATATTTTTATCTTCAATTTCTTTAGTAGTTAACTTCTTTTTGAT
>CACNTW010000027.1 GCA_902623495.1 uncultured Pelagibacteraceae bacterium
TAACACTATTAAGGATGAAATAATCTCAAATTAGAGTTAAAATTTTAATATAAATTTTAGAGGGAGAAATATGAAAAACAAAATAATTGGATTTGTTTTTGGTGTTTTAAGTTTAGGTATAGTAAATGCTGCTTCAGCAACTGAACTTAAACTTGCAACATTTGAACCACCAAAAGCATTTATCGCAAGCAAAATTCTTGCTGCATGGGCTGACAAAGTAAACGAATGTTCAGCTGGAGCAGTTAATGTTAAAATGTTTGCAGGAGGTGTATTAGGAAAACCACCACAACAATATGATATTGTTACAAAAGGTGTAGCAGACATTTCATGGACGGTACTTGGATATATCGGGGGACAGTTTCCATTGAGTTCTGTAATTGAATTACCTTTTTTAACAAAAACTTCAAAAGCAGGATCTAGAGCTTTAAATACTCTTTATGAAGAAGGTTACTTAGATAAAGAGATGGCAGGAATTAAACTAATTGGTTTACATTCTAATCCTGGTTATCAAATACATATGAAGTCAGATAAAGTTGTAAGACCTGCTGACTTCAAAGGTAAGAAAATGAGAGTACCAAGTAAAATTGCTGGAACAATTTTAAAAACTCTTGGAGCAACTGGTGTAAGAGTACCAGCTCCTGGAACATCGGAAGCACTTAACAAAGGTGTAATTGATGGAACTCCATTTCCTTACACTGCAATCGGATCTTTTAGACTATTTGATGTAACTAAATATCACACGGAAGTTAATATAACTAATGCAACATTTGGTTTGATAATGAACCAAGGTAAATACGATGGATTATCAGCTAAAGGCAAAGGATGTGTAGATAAATTTAGTGGTCAGTGGTTTGGTGACTGGGCATCTGGATTAATAGATAGTCAAAATGCTAAAATGAGAGTTGAGGTAGAGAATAAACCTGGACATGAGATCATAGTAGCTTCTGATGATGTTATAGCTGAATATAAGAAAATATTAGCACCTATCGAAGCAAACTGGCTTGCTGAAATGAAAGGCAAAGGCCTTGATGGTGACGCAGTTCTAAAAAGAGCAAGACAAATAATATCTAAAATAGACGGTTAATTTAAACCTAATTTTTGAGCCTGCATTAAATAATGCAGGCTCAATTTTAATCCTGTATAATAATTGTATGGCAATAAATGCATTAAGCTACATCGGCGTTAATTCAGATCGAATTGAAGACTGGTCAGATTATTCTAGAAAATGTTTGGGAATGCAGCAAGTGGATAGGGCAAAAGACTCTCTTTCATTTAGAATGGATGATCAAAAGCAAAGATTAGTTGTTACTGGAGATACTGGAGATAGTCTGGCCTTCATGGGCTGGGAAGTTGAGAAAAAAGAAGATTTAAAAATGTATGCTGATCGTCTTGAGAATAATAATATCCAAGTAACTCATGGACAATCTTCATTTGCAGATAAAAGATTTGTTAAAGATTTAATTTATTTTAAAGACCCTCAGGGTAATCAGATAGAATTAATATTTGATCCAATGAAAGATAGTGATCCTTTCAAACCATCTAGACCAATTTCAGGATTTAAAACTGGCGCATTAGGAATGGGCCATGTTGTTTTACATGCTAAAGATTTTGATAAACTTGTTCCTTTCTATAAAGACCTTTTAGATTTTAAAATCAGCGATTATAGCAATACACCAATATCATTATGTTTCTTTCACGTTAATGGTAGACATCATAGTTTTGCGTTATTTGGATCGGGCCAACAAGGATTTCATCATTTTATGGTTGAGTATAATTCTTTAGATGATGTTGGACAGGGATATGACTTAATGAATTTAAAGGATGATAAAATTGCTTATACAATGGGAAGGCATACTAATGATTACATGACTTCATTTTATTCAATAACTCCTTCAGGATTTTTTGTAGAAAATGGATGGGGTGGAAGAATAATTGACCCTAAATCGTGGGAAGCTGTTGAAACTTTCGAAGGCCCAAGTTTTTGGGGACATGAAAGATTGTATCTACCAGAAGAGGAAAGAAAAAAATTTAGAGATAAAAGAATGCAAACTGCTGCAGAAGGTAAACAAGCCCCTTTATTAGTTGATTGCCCTTGGCTATATTCCAATATAGCTAAAAAGAAATAAATTTAAAAATTAATGAAAGAATATGATGTAGTAATTGTTGGATTAGGTCCAACAGGAGGAACATTAGCAAACTTATTAGCAATTCAAGGTTATTCCATTTTAATTTTAGAAAAAGAGAATAGTTTTTACCCTCTTCCAAGAGCAGTCCATTTTGATGATGAGGTTATGAGAGTATTCCAAACAATTGGAATTACAGATAAATTTCTAAAATATACTTTAATTAATAAAGGTACTAAGTTTGTAAATAAAAAGGGCAATGTAATTTTAGATTGGCCTAGACCAAAAGAAATTACTGAAAACGGATGGTATCCGAGTTATAGGTTTCACCAACCTGATTTAGAAAGGCAATTACGAAATAGACTTAAATCTTTTAAAAAGGTTTATATCCAACAAAATACTAAACTCTTAAAAGCTACAAATACAAAAAATAGTGTTCAAATAATTTACCAAGACATAAAAAAAAATAAAATTCTGAATATTAAGGCTAAATATTTAATTGGTTGTGATGGTGCAAACTCAACGGTCCGAAATCAAATAAAAACAAATATGAGTAATTTAGGATTTACTCAAAAATGGGCAGTGGTTGATTTAATTTTGAATAAAAAGAAAAATAATCTTCCAGATCGTACAATTCAATTTTCTAACAAAATAAGACCTGCAACATATTGCAGAAATGTAGGCAGAAGAAGAAGGTGGGAATTTGTGATTAATAACAAAGAAAAAGAAGAAACCATTATGTCAGAAAAGTACATATGGAATTTCCTTAAACCATGGCTTAGTAAAAAAGATGCTAAACTAGAGAGAAAAACTATATACACATTCAAATCTGCAATTAGTAAAAGTTGGAGAAAAGGGAGAATATTCATTGCTGGAGATGCTGCGCACTT
>CACNTW010000028.1 GCA_902623495.1 uncultured Pelagibacteraceae bacterium
TTGAACCAAAGCAGCAAATAAGTAATTTATCAGAATTGCTTGATTTAATTTAGATATATCCTATATGAACAAAATGACAAATATCGAAGTAAAAAAAATTATAGATCCAATACCAGCATCAGATGGTGCAGGAGTTAAATTAAAAAGAAGTATTGGTGTTGAACCAAATTATTATGATCCATTTTTAATGTTAGATGAATTTGGATCAGAAAATAAAGATGATTATATTGCAGGCTTTCCTCCTCATCCACACAGAGGAATTGAAACAGTTACATACATGTTAGCTGGGAGTTTTGAACATAAAGATAGCACAGGTGGTCAAGGAAAAATGACTGCAGGAGATGTACAATGGATGAAAACTGGAAGTGGAATAATTCATTCTGAAATGCCAGCTATGAATGATGGAAAACTTCATGGTTTTCAATTATGGATTAATATGCCTGCTAGCGAAAAGATGAGCAAACCAGAATACCATTATATAGACTCTGATAAAATGAGCACACATAAGGATGAAGATAAATTTATAAAAGTAATAGCTGGAAAGTTTGAAAATTCAGAAGGTCCAATAAAAAAACACAATGTCGATCCAATTTATTTTGATGTAGAATTAAATAAAAGTAAAATTTTTAATCATCAAGTTCCATCCACACACAATTCATTCATATATTTAATTGAAGGTGAAATAGAAATTGGAAACAATAAACATGAAAGTGTTAAAGACTCTACTTTAATTTTATTATCTAAAGGTGAAAACTTGAAAGTAACTGCTTTAACAAACGCTAAATTTTTACTAATATCTGGAAAACCGATAGGAGAACAGATTGCAAGAGGTGGCCCATTCGTCATGAATACCAAACAAGAAATACTTCAAGCAATTGATGATTACCATAATGGTAATTTCGTAAAGTAAATATGAAAGCTATAAGATTTGAAAAGTTTGGAGGTCCAGAAGTCTTAGAATACAAGGATATTGAAATTGGTAAACCTGGTCCAAAGGAAGTTCTAGTTAAAAATTTGTCAGTTGGACTTAATTATATTGATGTTTACCATCGAACAGGTTTGTATCCGATTGAATTACCTAGTGGACTTGGATTAGAAGCATCTGGATTAGTAGAAGAAATTGGCTCAGAAGTAAGTCTTTTTAAAGTTGGAGATCGAGTAAGTCATGCATCTGCTCCAATAAGTGGATACTCGGAAAAACAAATAATGCCAGAAGAAAAGTTAGTTACCGTGCCTGAAGGTATTTCAGATGAAATAGCTTCTTGTATTTTACTAAAAGGAATAACATCAGAATATTTATTACACAGATCATATGCTGTTAAAAAAGGAGATAAAGTTTTATTTCATGCTGCAGCTGGTGGTGTTGGTCAAATATTGTGCCAATGGGCTAATGCTTTAGGATGTGAAGTTATTGGAACAGTTGGATCTAGAGAAAAAGTTGAAATAGCAAAAAAAAATGGGTGTCATCATGTTATCAATTATACAGATCATAATTTTGTCGAAGAAGTTGAAAAAATAGTAGGTAAAAATGGAATAGATGTTGTCTATGATGGTGTGGGAGCTAAGACTTTTGAAGGATCAATAGAATGTTTAAAAATTAGAGGAATGATGGTAGCATTTGGAAATGCATCAGGATATGTTCACACAATTGATGTCAAAAAACATATAAATACAAAAGGTCTTTTTTTTACAAGACCTTCAATAATGCATTATACAATTACAAGAAATGAATTAGAAAAATCTGCTGAATTGGTTTTTGATGCAGTTCTCTCAGGGAAAATAAAAATTGAAGTTTCTAAAAAATATAAATTAAGTGAAGCTAAACAAGCTCACATAGATTTGGAGAATAGGGTTTTAACAGGACCGGCAGTTATTATTCCTTAAATTGGTCATCCATATCTGAAAGATGAAGTCTTAACGCTCTAGTCGAGATTTGTATTTCTCTTATAAAAAATATTATTGATACCATCATCGATAAACAACAAGAGCCAAAAATTATTCTAGCTAAAAAGTATGTCTCTAAATAAAGAGCAAAAACAGTAAGCATATTAAATAAGAAACCAAATGCCGCAAAAAGTATAGTAATCCTTAAATTTTTTACTCTATCATTTAAATTAATTAGCTGCTGCTTCCACTCTGGTGGAGTATGCTTTTCAAAAACGTATTCGTCGTGTATTTTTCTAATCAAACCACTTAATGTATGAAATCTGTTACTATATACAGCCATAATCAAAGGAATGGCGGGAAACATTAATGCGGTAACAGTGTAATCAATATTCATGCGAATCAGTTTGATTATGAATCTACGCTTTGTTATTTACAAGTAAATTATGTCTGAAAAGGTTAAAATTTTTATTGAATTAACAAGACTTAATAAACCAATTGGTTTCATGCTTCTATTTTGGCCATGCATTTGGGGACTAACAATTTCCTATGATTTTTCTCTATCTTTAAATACTTATTTTATTTATGCTTTTTTATTTTTTTCTGGATCTGTTCTAATGAGATCAGCAGGATGTATTGTTAACGATATAAGTGATAGAAAAATTGATAAGTTGGTCAAAAGAACAAAAAATAGACCAATCGCATCAGAAAAAATTTCAGTATTTAATGCTGCAATATATGCAGCAATCTTATGTTTAATCGCGTTTTTAGTTTTGATAAATTTTAATAAATTTACTATTTATATGGCTCTTCTTTCAATGCCATTAGCTTTTACATATCCACTTATGAAAAGATTTACTTACTGGCCTCAACTTTTTTTAGGTATTACATTTAATTACGGTCTAG
>CACNTW010000029.1 GCA_902623495.1 uncultured Pelagibacteraceae bacterium
AATCCTCCAACCAGCGTTTTAATTGGTGGTTTAATAGTGATATTTGCAGTTTTAATACAATTTCTTTCACTTATGAAAAAAAAAAGTGCAACAAATTAGAGCTATAAATTTATATTAGTTATGTTATAAGAATTTATACGGGAGAGACTACTTTTGTAGCGCCGAAGGAGCAACCACCCCGGAAACTCTCAGGCAAATGGACCGTACATATTAACTCTGGAAAGAGAATAATTCTCGCCGAAGGAGCAAATCTCTCAGGCAAAAAGACAGAGGGGGCATATAGAGTTAATATGAATATAAAAAAAACATCGTTAAATAATCTCCACATTAAGTACGGCGCAAAGCTTGTAGAGTTTGCTGGATATCAAATGCCCATCCAATATAAAGATGGAATTATACAAGAGCATAAATACACACGTTCACATTCTGGTATTTTTGATGTTTCTCATATGGGTCAATTATTTATATCGGGTGGTGATGATCTTACAAATGATCTTGAAAAGATTTTTCCTGCGGATTTGAAAAAATTGAAAACTAATCAAAGTAAGTATTCATTTTTAATGAATAACAAAGGAGGAATTCAGGACGATCTGATAATTACCAAAACATCTGATGGATTTTTAATTATCTTGAATGCTGCATGCAAGTATAATGATTATGAAGTAATAAAATCTAAACTTGATAATCAATATAAATTAAATCTTGACGAGTCATTGTCATTAATTGCATTGCAGGGCCCCGAAGCAAAAAATGTTTTAAATAAAGTTATACCTGGTTGTGACAGTCTAAAATTTATGAACGGAAACAACCATGTCTATAAAAATGAAAAAGTATACATAACTAGATCAGGATATACTGGTGAGGATGGATTTGAAATTTCTATAAAAAATAGTGATGCTGAAACTTTTGTAGAAAGTTTGATAGAAAATGGATCTAAATTGATTGGTTTAGGAGCAAGAGATACATTAAGAATGGAAGCTGGACTCTGCTTGTATGGAAATGATTTAGACAACGATACAAGTCCTATCGAAGCTAATCTAAAATGGGCAATACCTAAGAGCAGAATTGAGACTGAATTTCTTGGATCAGAAGTTTTAAAAAACCAATTTCAAAGCGGAGTAAAAAAATTGAGAGTTGGCATAAAACCAGACAGCAAAGTAATTGCTAGAGGAAATACCAAAATTTACAATGATAAAAATCAAGAAATTGGGAAAGTAACAAGTGGCACATTTGGACCAAGCGTTGAACATCCAATAGCAATGGGATATGTCGATAATAGTTATTCAACTGTAAATACAAAAATATTTCTTGAAGTTAGAGGAAAAAAAATTCCCGCAAATATTTGTAACTTACCGTTTTATAAAAAAAATTACGTAAAAGGGGAAATTAATGTCTGAAGTTAAATATTCAAAAGAACATGAGTGGATTAAACTAGATGGAGAAGAAGCTACAATTGGAATAACCAAGCATGCAACAGAAATGCTTGGGGATATAGTATTTGCAGAACTCCCAGAGAAAGGTTCAAATGTCGATAAAGATGGAACTGCTGGAGTGGTTGAGTCAACGAAAGCTGCTAGTGATGTTTACACTCCTGTTAGTGGAGAAGTTATAGATACAAATCAAATGATAGTTGATGATCCATCAAAAATAAATGAAGACCCAGAAGAGTCTGCATGGTTTTTTAAACTTAAAATAAAAGACAAATCTGAAATGGATAGTCTTATGAGTAAAGAAGAATATGAAAAATTTGCAAAGGAGACATCAGCATAATGTTACCAAATTCAGAAAAAGATTTTATAAAAAGACACATTGGACCTTCTAAAGAAGACCAATCAAAAATGTTAAAAGAATTAAATTATCAATCAATAGATGATTTAATGAATGACACTGTTCCAGAAAAAATAATGTTTAAAGGTGAGCTTAATATTGGAGAGTCTAATTCAGAATATGAGGCTTTAAGAAAATTAAGAGCAATTTCAAAAAAAAATCATGTTTACTCAAACTTTATTGGAATGGGTTATTATGGAACTTATACGCCATATGTAATTTTAAGAAATATTTTAGAAAATCCAGGTTGGTATACATCATATACACCTTATCAACCTGAAGTAGCTCAAGGAAGACTTGAGATGTTATTAAACTTTCAACAAATGATTGTTGATTTTACTGGTATGGATATTGCTAATGCTTCTTTATTGGACGAAGGTACAGCAGCAGCAGAGGCCATGGGTCTTAGTCATAGATTAAATAAAAAAGATAGCAATTTAGTTTTTGTATCTGAGGATTGCCATCCTCAAACAATAAATGTAATTCAAACTAGAGCTGAACCAATGGGTTTAAAAGTTTTAGTTGGAAAAGAAGATGAAGTTTTAGATCAATTAAAAGAGGATTTAGTTTGTGGAATTTTACAATATCCTGGAACTTTAGGAGATATTAAAGATCCTAGTGAAGCAATTAGCAAAATTCATAAAAAAAACGGTAAGGCTGTATTAGCTTGTGATTTATTAGCATTAGCAAAATTAAAAACACCAAGAGAACTTGGTGCTGATATAGCTGTTGGGAGCTCTCAGCGATTTGGAATACCAATGGGGTATGGAGGTCCACATGCAGCATTTTTTGCAACTAAAGACGAGTATAAAAGATCGATGCCTGGTAGAATTGTTG
>CACNTW010000030.1 GCA_902623495.1 uncultured Pelagibacteraceae bacterium
ACTCTCCATTTTATTTTCTTATCTGTAAACTTTTTAATCTTGGATTAAGCATGAGTGTCATTAAATCTGCTATTAAATTTATTCCCACATAGATTGATGCCAATATTATTGCTAATGCTTGAACAACAGGTAAATCTCTATTTGATATAGACTCAATTACCAGTCTGCCTAAACCTGGATAATTAAAAACAACTTCTGTAACAACAACACCACCTAGCAACCAAGCAATTGTTAAAGCCACTACATTTATTGCTGGTAATAATGCATTTGGTAATACATGTCTAAATACCATTTTCCAATATGGAACACCTTTTAAAATTGCCATTTGCACATAATCACTAGCCATTACTTGAATTACACTTGAACGTACCATTCTTGCCATGTGTGCGGTCATAATCATTGAAATTGCAACAACAGGTAAAATTATATTTGAGAGTAATTCATAAAAAGTTGCATCAGATGGTATAATCACGATGCCTGGTAGCCAACCAAGCCAAATTGCAACAATTAAAATAAGTAAAGTAGCACTAATAAACTCAGGAATAGTCATTGAAAAAATTGTGATAGTTGAGATCATAATATCTGGAAGCTTATCTCTCCAAAGAGCAGTTATTATTCCTAGCACAATTGCTAAAGGAATTCCTATAAGTATTGAAACAGAGGCTAAAACTAAGGAGTTTTTAACTCTTGGACCTAGTACTTCATTAATTGGCATTTCTCCACTTAAAGAGTAACCAAAATCACCTCGTACAACATTTGATGCCCAGTCCAAGTATCTTTCATAAGCAGGAACATCTAGACCAAGTCTTTTTATGCAAGCATCAAGAGCTGCTCCATAAGCTTCTCTTTCTAAATATGTTGTGCATGCATCCCCAGGTAAAACTTCAACACCTACAAATGTAATTAATGATACTATAAATAAAGTGATGAGCCCTAGTCCAATTCTTTTTAAAATTAATAAAAGCATAAGATTAACTAGAACTTTTTAACAAAAATAAATTAAATAGAAATAAAATAAAGGCCGCTTATATGCGGCCTTTATCTAAATACTTTTAGTCGACTTTAACTTTATGCCACTGTATAGAAAAGTGATCTACAGCATCAAGGTTTTTAACTTTTGATGAAGTAACTACAAGTCTAGATACGTGATATGGGATCATTGTTCCACTTTGTTCCCATAAAGTCATTTGAGCATTTTGATATGCTTTCTTTCTTTTATTGAAATCCAACTCACTTCTAGCATCAGCTAAATTTTTATCAAAGTCAGCATTTTTGAAGTAAGACTCATTCCATTTAGCTCCACTATGATAAGCTTCGTGCAGGATTGTGTCTGCTGGTCTTTGGTTCCAACGTGTCATTGAAACTGGTTTTTTCATCCATACTTCATTCCAATAGCCTTTAGATGGTACCATTTCAATATTAACTTTTATTCCAGCTTTTGCAACTTGCTGCTGAACGACTTCTGCAATTGTAGGCCAAGTTGGTTCTAAAGTTGCTGGGTAAACAGTCAATTCAATTCCATTTGGAAATCCCGCTTCTCTTAGTAAATTTTTTGCTTTACTAATATTTTGAGGACAATCCATTTGTAAACGGTATTGATCAGATGGCATTACAGGGGTATCACAAGAAACAGTTGCTGCGCCGCCCATAACTAGATCTACAAGTTCTTGTCTATCAACTGCTAACCTAAAAGCTTTTCTCACTTTAGGATTATCAAACGGAGCAGTATCAGTTCTCATAACCACACCTCTCCAGTTTCCAGTTGGAATTACAGTTGTTGTAAATTTAGAATTACTATCAAATATCTTTTTTTGATTGAAAGGAACATATCTGTTCATATCAATTTGACCTGTTAAAAGCGCTTGAATTCTTGCTTGAGCATCTGGAATCGCAATGACATGAACTTCCGCAACTCCTGGTGCACCTTCCCAATAATCTGGATTAGCTTTTAGAATTGTAGTTCCTTCTGGATCAAATTTATCAACCATGAATGGTCCGGTACCAACTCCAGTTTGTCCAATAGTATCTCCTGATCCCTCAGGTATCATTCTTAATCTGTAGTCTGTTAATAATAACGGAAAGTCAGCAAATGAAGTTGATAACTTCATTTTAACAGTATGCTGATCAACTACCTCAATATCTTCAACTACATTTAAACTTTTTCTTACCGGAGATCCGATATCAGGATCTTTAGCTCTCATTAGAGAATATTTTACATCTGGAGCATCAAAAGCTGACCCATCATGGAAATATATTCCTTTTCTTAAATTAAATGTCCATTCAGTTGCATCAGAATTAGCACTCCAATCTGTTGATAATGAAGGTGATGGGACACCGTTCATATCAGGTCTTACTAATCTATTTTGTGTTTTGATGACAACTTGAAATAAACGCC
>CACNTW010000031.1 GCA_902623495.1 uncultured Pelagibacteraceae bacterium
TCTAAAAATGGAAATGGTAAAAAACCTATTATTCTTTCAGGTCATACAGATGTAGTCCCGGTTTCAAAAGGCTGGTCTACTGATCCATTTGTTGCAACTATAAAAAATGAGAAATTATTTGGGAGAGGTTCTTGTGACATGAAAGGTTTTATTGCATGTGCTCTAGCATATGCTCCTGTATTTAAAGAAAATAATTTAGATAGAGACATTCACTTTTCATTTACATTCGATGAAGAAACCGCATGCATCGGCGCACCATTATTAATAAAAGAATTAAAAAAAAGAGATATTAAAGATGGAATTTGCATTATTGGTGAACCAACCAATATGAAAATTATTGATGCCCATAAAGGTATGAATGAATATACAGTTCACTTTGGAGGTTTAGCTGGTCATAGTTCTAAACCGGGCCAAGGTGTTAATGCAGTTGAATATGCAGCGAGGTATGTAAACAAATTACTAGAAATTAGATCAAAACTAAAAGATAGAGCTCCTAAAGATTGTATATTTAATCCACCACATTCTACATTATCAGTTGGTGGAGTTTCAGGTGGTATAGCTCATAATGTTATCGCTGATAAATGTAAAGTTGAATGGGAAACTAGACCAGTTGTCAGAGAAGATGGAGATTTTGTAAATCAAATAATAGACGATTATGTTGATAAAGAACTGTTGCCAGAAATGAAAAAAGTTTTTTCAGATGCTTATATTAAAAAAGAAATTATAGGCGAAGTAGTTGGATTTAATAGATTGAACGATTCTGAGGCTTGTGAATTTGTTTCTAGTATAACTGGTGACAATTCAAGAGAAGCTGTTTCATTTGGAACAGAGGCTGGACTCTTTCAAGAAGTTGGTATTAGCACTGTAGTTTGTGGGCCCGGTTCGATTGAACAGGCTCATAAAATTGATGAATATATAGAACTTAGTGAATTAAAGAAATGTCTAGACTTTTTAAAAGGTGTAAAAGATAAATCTATAAATTAATTCCAACCACCTACAGATTTAACTTCTAGAAATTCAAGCAATCCTTCTTTACCCGCTTCCCTTCCAATTCCAGAATGTTTGAAACCTCCAAAAGGTGCATCAACTGCAATACCAGCACCATTTACATCAACCATTCCAGATCTAAGTTTTCTGGCAACTCTTTGTACCTTTTCCTTATCTTGAGTTTGAATATAGTTTGTTAATCCATAATCAGTATCATTTGCAATTTTAATTGCCTCTTCTTCAGTTTCAAATGGAATAACAGATAAAACAGGACCAAATATTTCTGTTCTTGCAATTTCCATTTCATTTTTTACATCTGCAAAAACTGTCGGTTTTACATAATAACCATCATTTAATCCGTTTGGTTTTCCAACTCCACCTGCAACTAATTTTGCTCCTTCATCTATTCCTTTTTGAATTAAACCTTGAATTTTATTGAATTGAGTTTCAGAAATTACGGGACCAATATGCTCTCCATTTTTATTTGGATCATCTACTTTAAATTCATTTGCGTATTTTCTCAGTCTTTCTATCGCTTCATTATAAATTGATTTTTCAACAAGCATTCTTGTAGGGGCATTACATGATTGTCCTGAATTTCTAAAACATCTAAATGCACCTCTTTCAATTGCTTCAGCATCAGCATCTTCAAATATAATATTTGCACCTTTTCCTCCTAGCTCCAAACTTACTCTTTTAAAGTCCTTTGCGGCATTTTGAGAAATTAAAGCCCCTGCTCTTGTAGAGCCAGTGAATGAAATCATATTTACATCTGGATGACTTGTTAATGCATTTCCAGTTATTTCCCCATCTCCATTTACTAAATTAAAAACACCTTTCGGAAATTTTGCTTCATCTATTAACTCAGCTATGATCATTGCCGATAAAGGTGCTAGTTCTGAAGGTTTTAAAATCATAGTACAACCAGAGGCCAATGCGGGAATGACTTTTAAAGTAACTTGATTTATTGGCCAGTTCCACGGTGTTATTAATGCACACACACCTTTAGGCTCAT